>CAWHWL010000021.1:0-312403 GCA_963833045.1 Vulcanimicrobiota bacterium | reverse complement strand
ATGAGCGATTGGAAGCATGACGGCGTACAGGTAATTCCCGGGACGAACCTCGATCCAAATACGGCACAGACCCCGGGTATGGAGCGTAAGGCAGCGATCGATTTCGCTCGCGTCGGCGCGCAGAAGCTCTGGGCGGGCACGGTGCACATCCACCCCGACGCCAAGACCGGCGCGCACCATCACGGCCCGCTCGAAAGCGTCATCTACGTCGTCAAAGGCAAAGCACGCATGCGCTGGGGCGAACATCTGGAGTTCACGGCGGAGGCGGGGCCGGGAGATTTCATCTACGTGCCGCCGTACGTTCCGCACCAAGAGATCAACGCGAGCCCAACCGACGAACTTGAGTGCGTGCTCGTGCGCAGCGACGGTGAAGCCGTCGCGATCAATCTCGATATCGAACCCATCGAAAAGCCCGAGACCGTTCTTTGGATCGACCCGATCCATCGAGGCTGATGCGTTTGTAAAGAATCAGCTGCCGCAGGGAGGGCGTACCCTTTTAGTCGCAGGGCAGAGCGACCGTACGACGATATATTAGCGGTCGCAACAATATTTTGGAGGTCCTTCTCGTGCGCTCACTCCTCGTCTCCGCGTTCATACTTCGCCGCGCTGGTTCCGGCGTCGGCATCCGCCGCAGTTATCGATGCGTCGCTCATGCCTGACGGCACCTATACCGTCAAGGTTGAAAAGGTTCAGGATCCGCAGCACGCGCTCGTGATGATGCAGAACGGCGTCGAAACGTTGCTCGTCGCTTCGGGAAGTGCCGATTTCAGCAAATGCAAGCCGAACGACATGGTCAAAATCTCAATCATCAAGGGCAAAGTTCCGGTCCTGGCCGTCCAATAGGCGTTACAACGCGGTAGACGCCGCTCGATACGAGCGCGCGAACGCCACGTACCAATCGAGGGCCTTTGGATCCATCATCGCGTCGCGGCTCGCGACGCGATCGGGGTCGGCACCGCCGAGGATCCGGCGTACCGCCACTTCCATTTTCTTGCCGGTCAGCGTATACGGGATTGAAGCGACTGCGTGCATCTCGTCGGGAACGTGGCGCGGACTGCAATCCGCCCGCAATTTTTCCGCGATGCGCGACCGCAGGGCGCCGTCGAGTTCGACGCCCGCGGCCGTCTTCACGAAGAGCGGCATGTAGAAGCCGCCTCCTGGCAACTCGAGACAAACGACGAGACTGTCTGCGACTTCGTCTAAGGCGTCGACTGCGCGATAGATTTCTGCGGAGCCGATTCGAACGCCGTGGCGGTTGAGCGTTGCATCGGAGCGACCGTAGATGTATACGCCACCGCGCTCGTTGATGCGAATAAAGTCGCCGTGACACCAAACGCCCGGAAATTTCTCGAAGTACGTTGCGCGATAGCGTTCGCCGCCGGGATCGTTCCAAAAAAAGAGCGGCATTGATGGCGACGGGCTCGTGACAACGAGTTCACCGACTTCGTCATCCACTTCTTCGCCGGCGTCGTTCCATACGTGCACGTCCATGCCCAGCCCGCGCGTCGCAATTTCGCCCGCGTAGACCGGATGAATCGGCGTGCCGCCGACCCACGCCGCGACGATTTCGGTCCCACCGGACGGCGTATTGACCAAGAGATCTTTTTTGACGTTCTCGTAAAACCAAGCCGTCGTCTCCGGCGAAACGGGCGACCCGGTCAAGAGCACGCTATCGAGTTTCGAGAGATCGAAGCGGTCGCGCGGCACAATGCCCGCCTTCTTCATCATTTCAACGAACGTCGGGCTCGCTCCGAACGTCGTCGCGCCGGCATCGGCGGCCAATTGCCAGAGCATCGACGGATCGGGATACGCGGGATGGCCGTCATACAAAACAACGGAAGCGCCTTGCAGCATCACCGAGAGCAGCGCGTTCCACATCATCCAACCGGTCGTGGAATAGAAGAACATGCGCTTCGAGGGACCGAGATTTTGGCCGAGTCCCGTCGATTTGAGATGTTCGAGAAGCACGCCAACGTGCGCATGCGCAATCGCTTTTGGCAGGCCCGTCGTTCCCGACGAGAAGAGCACCCAGAGCGGATGGTCGCTGGCGACCCGCTCAAATGCAAAATCCTCACGCGCCACCGGCGCCGCGCTCGCGAATTGCGACCACGGCAGCGTGTTTGCGATCGGTGATTCGGTCCGCTCGGGCATGAGATACGGAAACCACACCACGTGCTGCACCGTCGGAAGCTCCGCGAGAATTTCGCGGATGACCGGCGTGCGATCGTAGTCTTTGCCCGCGAACCGATAGCCGTCGGCAACAAAGATCAACTTTGGTTCGATCTGGGCGAACCGATCGATCACGGTGCGCGCGCCGAACTCTGGCGCAGCCGACGACCAGACCGCGCCGATGGCCGTCGCCGCGAGCATCGCAATCGCCGTCTCGGGGATGTTCGGCATATAAGCTACGACGCGATCGCCCGGACCAATCCCGAGATTGCGGAGCGCCGTCGCGAACGAGCGCACGGCGGCGCCGAGTTCATGCCACGTCATGGTTGCAATTGCGCGCGTCTCCGAGCCATGGACGAACACGACCTCGTCGGGGCCGGCCGATCGCTCGCGGCGGAGCAAGTGCTCAGCGTAGTTGACGCGCGAACCCATGAACCATCGGGCGCCGGGCATCACGCGGGCATCGAGCACCTGGTCGTACGGGCGATCGGATTGCACGTCGTAAAACGTCCAGATCGCGCCCCAAAAGCCCTCGGAATCGTCGATCGACCAGCGACGCAACGCCTCGTAGTCGCTGAAGCGACGTCCTCGTTCGCGCGCGAGCCAGTCCATGAACCGGACGATCTGCGACTGCGCGACTTGCGCGGGATCCGGCGTCCAGAGCAGTTGGCCTTCGGTCATAGAGTTCGCAGGCTTGTTCGACCGGGCAACGTTTTCCCGTATGATGACAGGATAATGCCGAAATTCACAGGCTTATCGCTTAAGACGCTCGAGGAGCGACTCGGACGGATGCAAGGGAACAGAATGAGCGGTTCTGCGCTCAACCGCCATGCGTTCCACATTCTGTGGTACTGTAACGGACCGAATGCTCGTCCGGGGTGCCTCGCTACTGCGGAGGCGAGCGATAGACCTATGCCGCCGGATCTCACCGCGTGGGAACAAGAACACTTCGATAAAGCGCCATTGCCGAAAGACGGTTGGACGCTCCGGCCGTGCCCGCAACATCGCAGCGCCTTCACCGATTATCCAAAGGAATCGGACTAACGTTCTGGCGAGTTGCCGCCGTGAAACTGCCCAAACGTGCGCGCCAGCATCAACCCCATCACGAGAGCGCCCAATCCGGCCGCGAGCACGCAATTCCAAGAACCTATGTCGAAGCTTCCGACACGAAAGATGAGCACATAACCGACGACCAAGTTGAAGAATCCCCACACCACGTTGACCGTAGAGGAAGACAGCCCTTTGCCCGGCGGTTTCGCAAATGGGCTTTGAAAGGCCCGACCCATCAAACCACTCACAAAATGCGGAATCGCGTTTGTCAGGAACGCGCCGCCAAAGAAGTAAGAAGCGTATTGAAGCCACACGAATCTCGTTGTTCCGCTCTGCTCCACCACCATACCTTGTGAATCCCCATCGGCGGTCTGCGGGTTAGAGGCGCCATGAGTGCAATTTATGATATCCCCGTGGCCAAGAACGATGGTTCGCCGAGCAAGCTGAGTGAATTCGCGGGCAAGGTCTTGCTCATCGTGAACGTCGCCTCGAAATGCGGCTTCACGCCGCAGTACGAGAGTCTGGAGCGTCTCTATCGCGATCAGCGAGAGCGCGGCTTGGTCGTGCTTGGATTTCCAACGAACGATTTCGGCGCTCAAGAACCAGGAACAAACGAAGAGATCGCTCAGTTCTGTTCGACGTCCTACGGTGTCGATTTTCCGCTTTTCTCAAAGATTTCGGTGCAGGGAGAGACGCGGCACCAGCTCTATCGGGCGCTCATCGCGGCCGCGCCGCGTGCAACGGAGAAACCCGACGGCTCGTTTGCTAAGCAGATGGCGTCATACGGAATCTCACGCAACGACCCAAGCGATGTCTTCTGGAATTTCGAGAAGTTTCTCGTCGCGCGCGACGGTAGGGTTGTCGGGCGCTTCACATCTGACATCTCGCCCGACGATCCGCTGCTCGCTGACGCGATCGAGAACGAGCTGAATAGATCCATCTAGTCATCGCCCCATCGAGTAAAACTCGGGGTTTGGCCGCATATCCATAAGGCCGGCCATGCGATTCGAGAATCCAAAGAACGCCGCGATCGCGGCGATATCCCAAATGTCATCGTCGGAGAATCCTTGTTCGTGCATCTCCGCGATGTCCTCGTCGGTCGCCGCGAATCCCGGTTCATTCACGTACGAAGCAAAAGCCAGCATTGCTCGTAGGCGCGGCGTGAGATCCGCGGTCTGCCAGTTGTTGGCGATCTGTTCGGCTAGGATTGGGTCTTTTCCCAGAATCCGCAGCGCAGCACCGTGCGCGGTCATGCAATATTGGCAACGGTTTTCGCTGGAGACGGCAACGACGATCGCTTCGCGCTCCGCACGCGTGAGATTGCTCGGGCCTTTCATCAGCACGTCGTGATACGTCATGAACGCGCGAAAATGTTCGGGGCGTTTTGCGTAGGCGCGAAAGACGTTCGGCACGAAGCCGATCTTTTGACGATTGGACTCGTAAATGTCCCGGATGTCATCGGGGAGGTCAACTTCAGCGGGTTCGCCGAAGCGCGATGCAGGCGTGCGGCTCATGCGCAAGGCGTTCGCAGGCAGCTCGCGCGAAGCCTAGTCACAGATCGGGACGGTTGCACGTTGCAACGGCCATGCCTACATGGGAGCATTTTTGATGAAGGCCAAATTTATGGCAGCCCTGCTTGCAACCGTCGGCGCGTTGGCTCTTGCGACGCCAGTCTCTGCCGACGAAACGCCAACCTGCCGCGGGCCGCTTTCAACCAGCGAGACAGCATTCGTCCAAGGCGTACAGCAAGACCTTACGGCGCGCTTTCCGCACGCGAGCGATGCCGTGGCGGCAGGCTATGTTCGATACACCGCGCCCGACGACACGGGCGCAATTAGCTACGCCAATCGGCAATGGGTTTCGGATCCCACACATCCCAGTCAGCTCTGGTACAACACCGACGGAGATCTGATGGGCGCCGACTTTTCGGTACCGCGGCCCAACGGGCAGCCGCGGCCGCAACTGTGGGGCGTCGATCCGTGCCGCTGGTTCGAATTCAACGGCCACGTCCATTACGTCGTGCGCGAGCCCGGTTCCAACAAAATGGTCTACGACCAATGGATTTGGAACAACGACTTCCTAGCTGCGGGCGGAAATCTGTCGAACCCGTCGGCCGACACGGTGGTCAAGGCCGGCCGTGTTCCCAGCGCCGACTACATCAATACGATCTTCGAATTCCCAACGATCTGGGACTTGATCGTTTGGATCAAGCCGCACTCGCCAAATCAGCTTTTCTGGTAGCGAAAACCCGCAGTCGTCTGATTCATGCGTGCTTCCCTATACGACGTCTGCATCGTAGATAATACGAATCGTGCCGACGCGACGATCCGTTGCAAAAAGTGCGAGCGAAAGATCATTGTAGACGATGCCCGTGTCACGCGCATAGGTATAGATCGCCCACGGACGTTGGTTGCCGCCCCGCGTCAAGACGCAGCCATCACGTTGGAATTCGGCGTACGGCGTTCGCGGTGGCCGATTGTCGGCGCCCGCGCCGAGGCCGACACGTGAACATCGTAGACTCAACGCATCTTCGAAAAAGCGTTTGATACGATTGTTGTTCAAATCGGTCAGATAGTCGCCCGTCCAATCGTGGCGACACTCTTTATAGTGCCCAAAGCAATAGCCGTTGAGGTCGACGGCAAACATTGCTTTGATCGAAGAATTGGCGGGAACCCAGCGATCGATGATCGCGTTGATGCCCGCCTCGACCGCGCGATCGTATCGCGTGGCGAATTTGGGCGGATCGAAGCCGCTTGCCGGCACCTTCGAAACGTTGAAAAGCCGCGAGAGGTCGGCAATGCGCGCGCCGGTAATCGGCACGTAGTCGGTGTCGGTACAATCGGTGAACGTCACCGCACCCGAGTCAATCGCTGCATCGAACACCGCATCCATCTCGCCCGCCAGAGTCATCCCCAGTTCGCGAATGCGCTCGGCCACGGTCCCGAGGCGCCGTTGCGCGGCAAACTCGTGCGCTCCGCGTCCGATATTCGCAAGTTCGAGCCGGCGCGAATCCGTTGCTGCCGCCGTGCTCACATCGATCGCCGCTGCGGTCGTGTCGAGCTCGCGTAACAATCCGTCGAACTCGGTCATGTGCTGATTGGCAAGCGCCGCGAGGTCCTGGGTACGATCGACGGTACTGGCGATCGTCGTGAGCAATCGGTCGACCACGCTCTCGACCTGGCGGGCGCGCCCCTCCACTTCCTCGGTGCGCTCGGCCGAAGCAAGCATTCCCACGCGCATTCCCTCACCTGCGCGCGAGATCGTCTCGATAACGCCGCCAACCTCATTGGTCGCGACGTGCGTGTGATCCGCGAGCTTTCGAATTTCACCGGCAATAACCGAGAACCCTAACCCCGCGTTGCCCGCATGTGCGGCTTCGATCGACGCATTGAGCGCCAGCAAATTCGTTTCGGACGAAATCTCGTCGACCAGACTCAAGATAGCACCCACACGCTCGAGCGAGGACGACATTTCAGTTACGAACTCGTGGACGTGATTGACGTTATCGCGCACGCGCCCAAGCGAAACGACCGACGAGGCGAGCGCTGAGGAAGGCAACTCCGCGGTGCTGCGCAAATCGCTCGCCACGCGTTGTATCGCCTGCGATGCCGCCGAGAGCGACGAAGCGGCGTCCCGGGATTCGCCCAGTGCAAGACGGCTTGCGTTCAGAAGCTGTTTGAGCCGCGCCAAATTTGCAGCAATCGTCTTCCACGCAAAGCTGTTGCGCCCGACGGCTACGGCAATGCGCGTTATCGACGCAAGCGTCTCGCGTTCGAGCGCGATCAACGTGCTGACAAAGCGTTCGACCGCCTCTACGACCCGCTCTTGGCCGGGTTCGCATTGCACGTCAGCGAGCGCGCCGGTGTCACCTTCGGCAACGCGGTCGATCGCCTGCGCCAGCGTGCTGCCGTCGTCGCGTGTTCCAAGCGCCGGCGCATGGAAACGACCCGTGCGATACGAGCCAAGCAGCGATTGCACCGAGGCAAACATGGAGTCGAGATCGATCGCCGAGGCGTCCTCGGCGGCACGAACCGTCGCCTCGGCAAGATCGGCAATTTGCTCGAAATTCAAAACCAGCGCAGGAAGCGCGGCCTCTTGCTCGTTGGCGATCGCGCCGATCGCGTCGACGGGCTCGGCGAACGCCGGGACCAAAGCGTCGATACGCTTCACACCTTCGCTGATCGAAGCGGTATCGCCGCCAAGTTTTTGCGCGGCGGCGAGCGCCTGCGCTGTCGCGGCGACGACCTGACGGGTCGACGCCGCAAGGCGCCCCGCGATGGTATTGACGTCGCGCACCGACGCTTTGGTTGATTCCGCGAGCGTTCGAACCTCGGTCGCGACGATACCGAAGCCTTGTCCCTCGCTCCCCAGGTGCGCGGCTTCGATAAGCGCGCTTCGGCTTAGCAGCGCCGCGCGGCGCGATATGCGTGCGATACCGTCGACAAACACAGCAAGTCCGCCCGACGTCTCGGTCAGAGCCGCGCCGGCCGTCTTGACGGAAATGATCGACTCGAGAAGCTCGTCGATGCCGCCGCCGTTAACCTCGACGACGGCGCCGGCAGAGGCCTCGCGCACGACTAATGCCTCGCGCTCGAGCGCGTCGGTCTGCGATGCCACCTGGCCGGAAGCCGCGCGTGCTTCTTCCAAAGTTGAAAGCGCGTGCCGAATCGAGCTCGTGTAGTCCTTGGTATCCGCCAGCGCCTGCTTGATCTGTTCTCGGTTGCGCTTGATGCTTTCACCGGCGGAGGCGATGATCGTATCGTAGCGCTGCAAATCCGAGCGAAAAGCATAAACGAGGCGCAAGCAGGCCCCGGCAACCGGCCCTGCTTCTTCTAATCCCTCGGGCAACGTAAGCGGCAGGCCGAAATCGCGTTCGCGCACCAAGCGATCCAACCAGTCGGCAAGAGCATCGCCGACCGCTAACTCCGCGACACCAGAGACGCGCATAGAACAATTGTCGGCACGATCGTTCCTGGGGCATACCTTTTCCGGATAACGCCCGCACGGACGATGGGCGTAGGCTGGGTCTATGAAGGCTCGGATTTCTAGGCCAATCCTTGTGCTTGGTTTTTTCGTGGTTGCAGTCGTGGCGGCGCCATGCGGCCCGGCCCGCGCGACGGGGACAGCGCGCATTGCGCAGCGCGACGGCGCGACAAAAACCTACACCAACGTCCGGATCGTCGTACAGACCGAAAGCATGGCAATAACCTCGAGCGACGGCCAGGGAACGCTCGTCTTCGGCAAGGCAGCGTGCACCAAGGTCGGCGAGCTGCTGCGCTGCATTCCCTACGATGCGACGCTCGAGCAGCACGGACAGTCGACCCACATTCCGCTCAAATACGGAACGGTGTGGCTCAATCCAAGCGCGACAACCCAGCAGCTCACCTATTCTTCAACGCAGCTTGTGCCGCGCGGCGTGTTGCTGTCGATTCGAACCAAAGCCGGAACGTACGTATCAGTAACCGGTGTCATCGATCGGATTCAAAAATGAACGCGAAACGCCTCGCAGCCATCACCCTGCTGCTCTTCCTCGTTCCCGTCGCCGGCAACGCACGCGGCTTTGGCGGTGGCGGTGGCTTCTCGCGCGGAGGCGGCGGCGGCTTTTCGCGCGGCGGCGGTGGCTTTGACATGCACAACGACGCTCCGGCCTCGCGCCCGCAAAGTTTCAGTCACTCGAGCACCGGACCGGCCGGTACGAGCCGCACGACGACGGCGACCAGCGGCAGCAACGGCTACGCGCGAACCACCACCGCAACCAACGGTAACGCCACCCGCACCAGCTACGGCGCGGCAAGCAGCAATGGGAATTACACCCACGGAAGCAGCAGTTCGAACGGCTACGCGAGCCAGAGTAGAAATACGAGCGGAAATACGAACACCGGCAACTACAGCCACACCGGCAGCGGCAGCAGTCCGAACGGTGCATACCAAACGTCAGGCAGCGGCAACACCTATAACCACACGTACAGCGGCTCCGCGACGGGAGTGAACTCGTACGGTCAGGTGTATCACTCGAGCACCTACGCTAATAACGGCACGGTCTATCACGGTGCGGCGGTCGTCAATCCGGTCTACGGAGGCTACCCGGTATACGGATGGAACGGTGGGTACGCGTGGTACGCCGCACCGTATTATTACGGTGGCGGATTCTGGGGTCCGTTCGCGATTGGCGTAACGTCGGCCGCGGTGTACGGCTCGATCGTCGCTGCGAACAACCAAACGATCACATCGTATCAAGTCCAGCCGGATAGCCCCGGCGCCAAACTCCTCCAGAGTTATCACTTGACCCAAACGGCGTGCGGACCCCCGGGTCTGGTCGTCATCTACGGCCCAAACAATAGCGCGATCTGCGCGGATCCGAACAATCTCGTATCGGCCGGCAACTACAGCGTGAACTCCCAGACCTTGACGATCGTCTCGGAGAAGCCGGCGCCGTAATGTTTGCATTCATTCTATCGACGTCGCTGGTCGTAGCTCAAGCTTCCTCGCCGCTGCAACAAAAAGTTGCTGCGGTCGAAGCCGCGCTCTACAAGAACACGCAGATGTTAGGTGAATACACCTGGCAGCAGCAAGAAACCGTCAGCGTGCGCGGCGACGTGAAAAAGACTGCGCTGTATCAAGTGCAGCTCGGGCCGAACGGCAAGCCGGTGAAGACCGACATCAGTCAGTCCCAGCCATCGAATCAGCGCAAATTCGGCATCCGGCACCGGATCGAAGAGAATTACCAAGTATACGGGCAACAAATCGCCAGCCTTGCCGCCGGTTACACGCAACTGCAGCCCGGCCGGCTCAAGCAGCTCTACGCACAGGGCAACGTGTCG
The DNA here is from genome assembly GCA_963833045.1 of Vulcanimicrobiota bacterium. Classification (GTDB taxonomy): domain Bacteria; phylum Vulcanimicrobiota; class Vulcanimicrobiia; order Vulcanimicrobiales; family Vulcanimicrobiaceae; genus Aquilonibacter. The sequence goes on along the minus strand of CAWHWL010000021.1, from coordinate 302,363 downwards.
CTGCGTTCGGGGGGCGCACCCGGCTTGGATGCCGTGGTCGTTCGGAACTACGTCAAACCGGGCGACGCGGTCACGATCACGTTCGATCGAGCACAGAAAGAAGTACTCTACATCCACGTCGCGTCATACTTGGCCGATCCGTCCGATGCCGTTACAATCACCGCGTCGTTCGCACGACTCCCAGACGGTACGAGTCATGTCACGACAGCGACGGTTAACGGACAGAGCAAGAGCCTGACGATCCAAGACGTCAATCTGAACTACCAAAAGCGCGCGTAGGAATCGCCACAGCCCCTTCGAAGCCCGCTTGCGATGACCCGATTCACGAGCGCGGTCCTTGTCCTGTGCATGTGCGCCCTATCGCCGCTGCACGGCGTTACCGCAGATCGACACCACGTCGCAATCGGAAATGTTGTTACCCGGACGGTCCAACCGCTCATGCGGCGCTACGGTATTCCCGGGATGGCGGTGGGCGTCGTCATAAACGGAAAGACCTACGTTTACGACTACGGCGTGGCTTCGAAAGCGACCACTGCGCCTGTTACCCGCGCGACGCTCTTCGAGATCGGGTCGGTCACGAAGACCTTCACCGCGACCCTCGCCGCATACGCGCAACTCCGCGGCAAGATCTCGCTCTCGGATAGGGTGGGCAACGATCTACCATCGCTGCGCGGCAGCAGCTTCGATCGCGTGAGTTTGCTCGATCTTGGGACACACACCGCGGGCGGTCTTCCGCTGCAAGTTCCCGACGGGATTACGAACGATGCTCAACTCATATCCTATCTCCAACATTGGAAACCAGCGTATAAGCCCGGGACGTATCGCGTCTACTCCAATGTGAGCATCGGACTTCTCGGCTTGATCGTCGCACACCGTATGAATCAAAACTTCGACACGCTGATGCAAGCGACGCTCTTGCAGCCACTCGGTTTGAAACATACCTATCTTGACGTTCCCGCCGCGCAGACCGTCAACTACGCGCAAGGCTACACGTCAAAGGATCTGCCCATCCGGATGGCGCCCGGCGTTCTTGGCCCGGAGGCCTACGGCATTCGAACGACCGCCGGCGACTTGCTTTCCTTTCTTGCGGCCAATATGGGTATGCTCGATCTTGACGCGACCGTACAGCGCGCATTGACCGATACGCATACCGGATACTACCGGGTCGGCGCGATGACGCAGGATCTGATTTGGGAGCAGTACCGCTATCCTGTCACCCTCGTGCAGCTGCGCGAGGGGAACTCCCCAACGTTGCTTTTCGATGCGAATCCCGTGACCGCACTCGACCCTCCGTCACCACCGCGGGATGACGTCGTGTTGAATAAGACGGGATCGACCAACGGCTTCTCGGCGTATGTGGCGTTCTCTCCCGCGAAGAAAATCGGCATCGTGTTGTTGGCCAACAAGAGCTATCCGATCGATGCTCGTGTTTCCGCCGCCTACGCAATCCTAACGCAGCTCGAAGGTCGCTAGACGGCGAAGGCGTATTGGACGCTATTATGGCTGAACTATCGATGTTCGGGGAGAGCACCGAGGTCCGCAAATTTCCCGCCGGCCACTGCTTTTTCTACGCCGGCGATCCCGGCGATGTCATGTACGTCGTGCTGAGTGGCGACGTCGAGATCCGTATCAATGACAAGGTCGTCGAAACCGTTCGCGCCGGCGGCCTGTTCGGCGAGATGGCACTGGTCGATCGGCACGAACGTAGCGCGACCGCGCGCGCAAAGACCGACACCGAAGCCGTGGCCATCGATCGCGAGCGCTTCATTTCACTGCTCGCCACACATCCGTTTTTTTCAATCGAAGTCATGAACGTGATGGCCGAGCGCCTGCGTTTGTTGAACCAAGCGCTCCTCTAGCTCGTTCGACGCGTGTCGCTCTTAACCGAAGCGTTCGCGAATTTTCAGCGCCACAAGGGCCCGTGGCTTGCTGCCGCCATCGCCTACTTTGCGATACTGTCGATCGCGCCGCTGATCATCGTGGTCGTCGAAATCGCCGGCGCGTTTCTCGGGCAGCACCAGAGCGTGCTCGACGAACTGTATCGTTACCTCGCGCGAGACGCGGGCCAATCCGCGGCGACCGGTGTTCGCTCGATTGTGACGTCGACGTTCGATCGGCACAGCGCCGGGGTGCTTGCCCAGATGATCAGTTGGACGATCTTCGCTTTGGCGGCGATTGGGTTGTTCACCGCCCTGCAGGGGGCGCTCAATACCGTCTGGGACGTCGAGCCGGCAAAGCAGCCGCTCATGCAAGCCATTCGCAGCCGCCTCGTCGCGTTTGCAATGGTGCTCGGCATCGCGTTCATGCTGATGCTGTTGCTCGGCGTCGATGCCGTCCTAAGCGCGCCGTCGGTCTTTCCGATTGTCGTGCGCGGCGCCAATTTCGTCGTTTCGTTCCTGCTCATGGCGGCCGCGTTCGGGCTTCTCTTTGCCTTCTTGCCCGATTGCCGCATCGCGTGGCGTAGCGTGTGGCTCGGCGCCGTCACGACCGCGCTGCTCTTCGCATTCGGTCAACTTCTCTTAGGCTGGTATCTCGGCAGCGTGGCACTTTCTTCGGGGTACGGTGCGTTCGGCGGACTGATTGCGTTCCTCATCTGGGTCAACTACTCAGCGCAAATGTTCCTATTCGGCGCGGAGATCACCCATGTGCTTGCGATACGCACTAGTGTTGGATCAGCGCGGCATTGAGTGAACCGGCCAGGCCGAATATCACGTACTTGCCGCTGATCTGCGAGATAACAAACACCGCCGGAACCGACCCTGTGGTCGGCGTGTCGAATGTCCCAAGCACCACGCCCGGCTGCGGCTGAACGCCGAACGTGAGTGTCGCGCAACCGGACGTCGCGACCGTTCCGGCCTCGAAGTTCGTGTAGCTGCACGAGAGCATCGAATTCGATCCGCTAGGAACAGCATTGATCGGGGAGCCCTCTTTGTCGACCGTTGAGCCGTTGACCGTGTAGCCGCCGAAAAAGCCGTCATATGTTTGGGTCGTGACTGCCGTGAGATTCACGGTCGATCCGCTCGCGACCGAGAAACCCGCAAAGCCGTCGCTCGACGACGTCAATTGACCGCCATTGGGGCCGTTCGATCCGATGATCACGCCGGCGGCATCAAAGGCGACCCCGCCCGATCCGTTTGGTCCGGTGTTCGCGGCGAATTGACCGCTGCTGCACGTACCGGTGTTGCCCGTTTCCGCTTGCGCGAGCGTGCCGTTAACCGTATATGAATTGCCGCTGAAGCTAAGCGATGCCAAGCCGCCGCTAAGCGAAATGCTTACCGCGCCGTTTTGGAAGGCTTGGCCGTTTGTAAGGTTGCTTTGGTATTCAGGTCCCTCGATCACGGCTATACTCGCATCGTATGACGCGGCTGCCGTCGGACATGTCGTCAGTTCGGTTCCCACACCCCAATCCGCGGAGCTTGCTACAGCGCCGGTCACCGCAGGCGTGCTCGTGTTGGTGCTTAGGAACGTGAATGTGATGCCGGGCAACTCGCGGACGTACACGACGGAGCCGACCGGGGTATTCCCTTCTGTCGATGAGGTGACGACGATCTTTTCGTCGCCGTTGGGCAGATAGGCGATGGAGCCGGCGAAGGTCGTACTGTTGTTCTCGTTGACGATGTTCACCGTATTGCCGCTGTGATCGACGACAGCAAGACTGAAATCGCCGTCAAGGTCGATTACCGCGTACTCGATGACGCTGGTTGTCGTAATGCTGACCGCGTTGCTACCGGTCGCGCTGATCGTGGCGGCCGTCTCGCCCCAGGCGATCGCGTTGCCGGTCCCGTTTTGACCCGTAAACCCGACGACCGCAAAGAGCAGCGAACCATATGGAACGGTCACATCGATCGTGCAACTGATCCCGCCGCTGATGCTCGAGCATCCGGCCGCCGTCGCGCTTATGTTGGCAATAACCGGCGCGACCGGCGGGTTGAGCGCCGTCCCGGTCGCGCTAGCGACGGCGATGACCACCGACTGCGTAGTCGAGGGCAGTTGATAGCGCCGGCGCGAGCTGGTCGATGCGGAAGCGTTGGGGACAAAGATGCTCAGTGCCGCAGAGCCGGAGGGCGCTTTAACGGATCCGGCAGCCGGCAGGGCGGACGAGCCTCCGCCGCCGCAGGCAGCAAGCGCCAAGACGGCTACGAAGAGCGCGGTGACCAGGCGAGAAAATCCGAGCATAAATGCCCTCCAGCAAGAAAGCTAGCGGCTACCTGCGTCAACTTCTCTTTCCTGGAGGATCGGCCTCTAGGCCGAAACAGGGCCTAGATCGGCGCCGTCAAGTTCCCGGTAACTGTGTCGCCGGTGCTGCCGGGATTCACCAAAATCGGGCCCGCCACGTTGGGCAGGCTCAAGGCATACAGATTGACGCCAATATAGTTGCCGATCACCGAGATGTTGCTCGTTCCCGCGTCGAGCGTCACGCCGTAGCCGCCGTTGCCGCTGATGATGTTCTTCGAGGGCTGGGTTTGACTGGTGCTCGTGCCGCCGATGAGATCGTTCGTTGCCGATCCGCCGACGTAGATGCCGCCGAGCTGATTGGCTAGCGCAGTCAGACCTAACACATTCGTACCGACATAACTGTTGAAAATCTGGTTGGCATAGGCCTGGCCCGCGATCGCAATGCCATAGCCCTTGTTCCCCGAAAACGTATTCTGCGGAATCACGGAGACATTGTAACCGCCGATCGTGTTGTTGTTCGCCGTACCATCGATCAGCAGACCGTCATTGCCGTTGGGCATGAGGCTGTTCCCAATGGTATCGAGGCCCATGATGTTGGGATCCACCGTCACACCCGACGCATTTCCGCCGATCTCCAAACCGTTGGCGGCATTGCCCGAAAGAACGTTGGTGCGCACAAGCTGATTTCCGCCGGTCGCGGTGATCAGCACGCCGTCGTTCCCGTTGGGGACAGCGGTCTTAAACGCGAGCAGGCCGCCGAAGGTATTGAACGTGGTAAAGCCCGAGGCCGTACCGGCGACCTCGATGCCGTTCTTGGCGTTGCCGGCCGACACGTTGCCGAGCGGGATCACGCCGCCGACTTGGGTGTTTTGCGAAGACCCGTCGATCAAAATACCGTCGCCGTTATTGGCGAGCGCCATCGAATTATCGGCGTCGATGCCGAAGAAGTTGCCCTGTACGGTGACGTTGTTGGAGCTGGTGATATGCAGCCCGTTGCCGACGTTACCGCTGATAACATTGTAATACACGAACGGATTCTGATTGGCTAGACAGCCGATTAGCGCGTTGAGCCCCGCACCGGTGATCAATACGCCGTCGGCGCCGTTGCCGATCGCCGCTTCACCGCTCGCGTTCGTGCCGATGAAATTACCGTTGAGCGTGTTGTTGATTGAGAGCGTGTCGATCAGCACGCCGTTCCGCGCATTGCCGGAGATGAGATTGCCCAGCGGCGGCACGATAAAGACCGCGGGAACAGTGCCCTTATTTCCGGTTGGATTGTTGGTCTCTCCGGTTGCAGCATCGGTGTAGATCGTACCCCCGATTTCATTGCCGGTTGCCGCGGTGGTGAGCCAGATGCCATTGCCGCTGTTGGCGACTGCCGATGTACCCGCTCGATTCGTACCGATGCGATTCGCGACCACGACATTGCCGGACGAACCATGAAAGCTGATGCCGTTGCCGGCATTGCCGGAGATGACGTTGCCCACCACCCCCGACGCGCCCGATGGGTTGAGGCCGATCAGATTATTTGACGAAGTGCCCGACACGTAGACGCCGTCGCCGCTATTGCCAAACGCCACGCCGGCGACGTTCACACCGATGGAATCGAAGTTGAGCGTGATCGAGGACGCGTTGAGCGTAACGCCGTTGCCGCCGGCATTGTCAACCGCGATGGCAAGAAGCTGGGAACCATTCGAGCCGGTTGCAAAAATGAGGCCGCCGTTTCCATTGGCGTTGATCTCGACAACCGGCCCGGCTCCGGCGTAGGCCGGCGCGCTCGTTCCGTTGATCGTTACGTCGGCCGTGATTGGCGGCAGCGCACTCGCCAACACGATCGTCCCGCTTATCGAAAAGGTGATGACGGTCGAGGTGCCTGACGGCTCGCCATTCACGGCCGCGATCGCGGCGCGCAGCGAGCCTGTTCCGGAATCATTGAGATTGGTCACCGCGACTGCGTACGCGGGAACGATCGCCGGAGTCGCGGGCGAGATCGGCGCCGAGGATCCGCCGTTTCCGCCGCAACTCGGCAGACACAGAGCGCCGGCCGATGCAAGCGCAGCGCCGACCAGAAGACGACTCAGCCGTGTCATGCGCACACCCTCCGTGGCGAAATTTTCGGCGGCCGCGACCGGCGGGCCCTCCCCAAGCCGGCTTCGAAGGGCACTGCATGCTCTGCGACTACGGCTTTGAAGTCGACGGCGCCCGGATCAAGTACGGGCGAGGCGTCCTGGCTGAACTTGGCGATGCCGCCGCCATGTTCGGAATCAAGCGCGCGGCGGTCTTCGTCGATCCGTTCTTGCGAAACTTCGAATTCGTGCAGACGGCGCTCGATTCGCTGCGCGAGGCTCGCATCGACGGCACGATTTACACCGACATCGCTATCGAACCGACCGACGTTTCGTTCAAGAGCGCAGCTGCGTTTGCAGTCGACGGTAAGTTCGATGGATTCATTTCAATCGGCGGCGGGTCGACGATCGACACGGCCAAGGCAGCCGACGTCTACTCCACCTACCCCGCGCCGTTCATGGATTACGTCAATGCGCCGATCGGAAGCGGCAAACCGATTCCCGGTCCGCTCAAACCGCACATCGCCTGCCCCACGACATCGGGAACCGGAAGCGAATGCACCGGAATCGCGATCTTCGACTATCTCGAGATGAACGCGAAAACCGGAATTCGCGCGCGCGAACTGCGGCCGACGCTCGGCGTGATCGACCCCGACGTAACGCGCACGCTGCCCGGCATGATCGTCGCGTGCAGCGCCTTCGATCTGCTCAGCCACGCGCTCGAATCGTACACCGCGCTTCCGTACACGCAGCACCCGCGCATGCCTAAAGGCGTCGCGCGCCCGCTCTCCCAGGGCGCGAACCCGTACAGCGACGTCGGCTGCATCAGTGCGCTGTCGATCTTGGGTGAGCATATCGTGCGCGCGGTCAAAGATCCAACCGACGACGTCGCGCGCGAACGCATGATCTTCGCAGCGATGCTCGCCGGCATTGCCTTCGGTAATGCCGGCTGCCATTTGCCGCACGCCATGTCGTACGCGGTCTCAGGACTGGTCAAAGACTATCGCGCGCCGGATTATCCGACGAGCGATGCCATGGTGCCGCACGGTATGTCCGTGATATTGAACGCACCCGCTGTCTTTCGCTTCACCGCCCCGGCATGTCCGCAGCGGCATCTCGAGGCGGCAAAACAGCTTGGCGCCGATACACGCGATGCAAGTTTCGATGACGCCGGCGAAGTCTTGGCCGGCCAGCTGGTTGGACTGATGAAGGCAACCGGCATCCCAAACGGACTTGCCGCAGTCGGCTACAGCCGCAGCGACCTCGACGCGCTCACCGAGGGTGCGTTTCCGCAGAAGGGCTTGATCCACAACGCGCCGCGCGAGACCTCGCACGAGCAACTGCACGAGCTCTACGCGCGCGCGTTGCAGAGCTGGTGACTATCTCAAGCGGAAGATCGCAACCGCGTCGCCATAGGGGAAGCCGAGCTGGAAGTTTCCGCCGGCCGCCACGGCGATGTATTGCACACCGTCGACTTGATACGTAATCGGTGGCGCATTGACGCCCGCACCGAGGTTATAGCGCCAGACCTTTTGCCCTGTCGTTGCGTTGAAGGCATCGAACCAGCCGTTGCCTTCACCCATGAAGACCAGGTTGCCGCCGGTAGCCAGAGCGCCGCCGATCAATGGCTGCGGCGCGATGTATTGCCAGGCGATCTTTCCGGTATCCATGTTGACCGCGACGAACGGGCCGTTCTGAATCGCGCCTTTTTTGACGTTGGCAAACGCGCTGCCGAGACGGATTTGTCCGCTCCCCGCGGTCGGTTCGTTGGTCGTGAACGTCATGAGCTGATTCATCGCCAGCACGTACATGTCGTGCGTCTGCGGCGAGTACGCCGGCGGTGACCATTCGTCGCCACCGTTCGCGCCGGGAAGCATGTCCACGCCCTTCGCCGTCGGCGTCGTGAACATGTTCTTCGACATCATCACATACGGGGCGGACTTACGAATCAGCTTGCCGGTGCGACGATCGACGATGAATATCCAGCCGACCTTTCCGGCTTCGCCGGCGGCGGGAATCGTCTGTCCGTTTTGGTGCACGTCGAAGAGCAGCGGATTGCTGACCGCGTCGTAATCCCAGACGTCGTGCTTGACCTCTTGCAGATACCACTTGAGTGCGCCGGTGTTGACGTCGAGCGCAACGATGGAATCGGTGTAGAGATTGTCACCCGGGCGCGACGTGCCGTAGAGATCCGGATTGGGATTACCGGTACTCAAGATCACGAGCCCGAGCTTGGGATCGATCGCCGGCGTTGTCCACGACATGCCGCCGCCGGTCTTCCACGAGTCGCCGCCAAACGTCTTGGGATCGGTCGACCACCATTGCCACTTCTTCGCGCCGCTGTTCGCATCGAAGGCCGCGACGAATCCGCGGATTGCCCACTCACCGCCGGCGCTGCCGACGATCACTTTGCCTTGATAGAGTTGCGGCGCCATCGTTTCGGAATAGCCCAGCGTCGGATCGGCCACATTGACTTGCCAGAGCAGTTTGCCGTTGGTGGCATCGAGCGCGACGAGATTGTCGTCGAGCGTGACGAAGTACACTTTGCCGTAGCCGACCGCTGCACCACGGTTGACCGGTCCGCAGCAGATTTGGAACGATCCGAGATTGTAGGTGGTTTCCCAATAGCGCTCGCCCGTTGTGGCGTTGAGCGCCATGACCTTCATTTTGTTGCTGACGACCGGTGTCGTGATGAACATCGTGCCGCCGACGACGATCGGCGTCGTCTCAAAGCTCGCGGTCATTCCAGTCTGCACGACTGCAACGGGTGAGAGCGTCGAGATCGAGCCGACGTTGACCTGCGAGAGTGGTGAATAGCGGTCGTTGGAATAGCTGCGCCCTTGCAGCGTCCAATCGGAAACGTCGCTGTCGGCGTTGCTCATCATCGCGTCGGAGACGTTGACGTTGCCGGAAACCTTGCCGTAATCGACGGTCTCCGGCGGCGCCGCGCGAACGATCTCGTTGGTGTTGCCACCGCTTGCATTCGCACCGGTCGACGCCTGGGCAACGGCGTTCGAAAGGTTGACGCTTCCAAGATTGGTTGCGTCGAGCGGGTGTGTCCCACTCGGGTATCCGTTTTGTTGAAGCAGATATGCGGTTACCGAAAGATATTGCGCAGTAGACAAACTGCCCGGAGCATTTGCGGGCATTTGTTTGCTGATGAAATCGTACATCTGCTGCCCCGTGCCGTAGGCAACCAACGACTTCGCAAAAACCGAACCGGCGAGCGGAGGTCCGCTCTGGCCTTGAAGAGTCGCGCCGTGACAAGTGGCGCAACTCGCCGAATAAACGGTCGCACCATCGGAAGCCTGCGCGGCGCTGTAATAACCGGCTGCGCCGGTTGCACTAGCTGCGCTTGCCGAGCTCTCTGGGCTGGAAGTACTCGAGGTGTTGGAACTGCCGCAGCCCGCGAACATCAGGGCTGAGATGATGGCGGAAGTCGCCATCAACATACGTGCATGCATCAGCGATACCTCATGAGATAATTACACAGTTATCCGTGCTTGGGCGGCGACGCTTGCTTAGTCCCGCTTGGCACGCCATGTAAGCGTAAACCGCTAGACCGCCTCGAGTAGTGCCACCGTACCCTCCCCGCCGTCGGCGCAAATGCTCACGATCGCCCGCGAACCGAGCGGATAGTGCGCCAGTTCCTTGACCGTCTGACTGAGAATCCGCGCCCCCGTCGCGCCGAAGGGGTGGCCCAGCGCGATACTGCCGCCATTGGGATTCACGCGGTCGCGCGGGAACGGCCCAAAGTCGAGGTCCACGCCCACACGGTCGCGTAAAAACGCGCGATCCTCAAGCAGCGCAATGTGGGCGAGCACTTGCGCGGCGAAGGCCTCATGGATTTCCCAGAGCGTAATATCCGAATAACGCAGACCGTGGCGCGCCAGTATCCGCGGGATCGCATAGGCCGGCGCCATCAACAGCCCTTCGCTCCACAAGTCGATCGAAGCGATCTCCCAATCGACCAGCTTGACCCGCGGGAGATGACCCGGCACGCGCGCAAGCCCGGCCTCCGAGGCCACCCACATCCCGGCCGCGCCATCGGTGAGCGGCGAGGAATTCCCCGCGGTAATCGTGCCGGCGCGACGATCGAAGGCCGGCGCCAATCGAGCTAACTTCTCGAGCGACGTATCGGCTCGTGGGATCGTGTCGCGGGTCACACCCCCTAAGGGCATCACCAGATCGTCGAAAAAGCCTTGCTTCCACGCGCCCACGGCACGCCGGTGGCTCTCGAGCGACCATACGTCTTGATCGTTGCGCGAGATCGTCCCAAGCGCGCGAACGGTCATCTCCATGTGCTCGCCCATGCTCTTGCCGGTCGAACGATTGGCGATGCTCGGAATAAAGAGTCCGATCTTGGTACGCGCAAGCGCGCCGAGGCGCTCGAACTTCTTCCCCGCGTCCTTGGCCGCAAGAAATCCGCGCAGCCAATCCGAGAGCGATTGGGTGAGCCCGATCTGCACGTGGCTCAAACTTTCGACGCCGCCCACGAGCGCAAGCGAACGATGCGCGCCGTCGAGCATCGAGGCCGCTTCGAGCGCGCCGATCATACTGGTCGAGCACGCCATCACGGTCGAAAAGGCGGGAATCGCCGGATCCACTTTTGCATCGAGCAGCACTTCGCGCGCGATGTTGCTCCAGGTGAGGTTCGGCATCACCGTGCCCCACACGGCGAAGTCGGGCTTGCCGCCGTCGAGTTGTGCGATCATGGCCTGCACCACCGGCACGGATAGCCCGATCGCATCATAAGACGCGAGCGAGCTATCGGATCGTGCGAACGGCGTGCGTAGACCGGGCAGTAACCAGATTGTTTCGCGCATCACGCTGTCCTCGACAGCGTGATTTGTCTACTGAGTTGCGTTAGTTGCAGGAGACCGCGACAATTTGCTGGCCGGGCGAAAGGTCGAGCGTGCTACTTCCGCCGAGAGCCACTGCCGGTATCGTAACGCTGTTCCCCGAGGGAGTACCGGTAGCGACACTGTTCCACGCAAATCCACCGCCGTTGTTCGAATAGACATCGAGCGAGCACGAGGTAGGACTAGTGCCCAAACCGTTGGTGTCGGTCAGGACGACTTTGGGGGTCGACGTCCCAAACTGGAGATCACTCGTCGTTGGATTGTAGAACGATGCATAGATAACGGGGGTGTTCGCGGTCGCGTTATCAACCGGCGAAATCGCTGGTGTAATGTCGCCGTTGTTGAAGCCGAGATTCACGTCGATGGTTCCGCTGCCTGACGTACTCGCAGAGAACGTTCCGGTCAGTGTCACGGCGCCCAGCGTCAGCGTCACCGTCGGATTGGTGGACGGCATAGTCGCTTGAGGGCTAGGAAACTTGTACGCTGGAGTCGGCGCGCTGCTCGGGCTCGAGCTGGGCGACGTGCTGGGCGAGCCACTTGGCGATGTGCTAGGCGAGCCACTAGGCGAGCTACTCGGCGCGGTCGTGCTCGGCGTGGAGGTGCTGCTGCCTCCGCAGGCAGCGACGGCGAGCACTAGTGCAAAACTACCATAGAGGATAAACGAACGATGAAGAGTCTGTTGCATGCGCGCATCGTAGCAGCCGGGCGCTACAGCCGCGTGACAAGTTCGCGAAGCTTTGGCGACGGATCGGAACCGAGCTCATTGGCAAGTAATTCTGCGAACTTTCGATAGGAACGACGCGCCGACATGACATCCCCTGCTGCGAGGGATGCGCGAATCATCGTCTCCCACGCGGCTTCGTCAAATGCATCCAGCGTGATCAGACGATCCGCGAGCTCACGCGCCTCCGAAGGCGCACCGCGCTCGATTGCGTCGCCGGCTAGCAACAGCGCTGCCCGGCGAGAGAGCTCGAGCGCGCGCCCCGCAAAGGGCGCGAACCACTCCCAGGCACTCATTGACGCCGGAACTTCGTAACCGTATGTCCGCACGTGGCCGGAAAGGCGCTCGCGAAGCTCTCCCGTAAGAGCGTGCTGCCGCGTAGCAATCCGCAGCATCTCTTCGATGTCATCCAGATCGACTCGTACATAGGGGGCGATCTGATAGTCGCCGGATTCCAAAAGCGTGATGATATCGGGGTCGCGCATGCGCGTTCGGATGCGGCTCACGTACACGCGTAGAACCGAGGGCGATCGCTCGGCGCTCTTCGGCCAGATCGCCTCCACCAACTCGGCGCGGCTGCACGGACGCTGCGCCAAGGCGAGATAGAAGAGCAGCTCCCGCTCGCGCGGTGCCAGGCGCACCGGCGAGAGACCGATCGCGACCGTTCCGGCAAGAACCTTGACGGCCGGTGCTTCGACGTCGCGCGTGCGACGGCGCCCCGGCTCATCTCGAAGCCGGCGAATCATGGGGTCGATCAGGCCAAGGCTCCCCGAGCCATTGAAATACGCATCGACAGCGCGACGCAACACCGTCGAATCCGTGCGCTGCGCCCACGCGAACGCCTGCGCCGCCATCTCATCACGCACCGCAGGATCGCATTCTGCAAGCGCGATCGCGGCGACCGCGCAGCAGGCGGGTTCATCGGAACTCTTGGCGGCCTCGAGCGCCGCTTCCGCAAATCGCGCGCGTTCCGGGCGCGGCGCTCGGCTGCACGCCATGAGGGCCGCATAGTGACGGAAGCGGAATCGTTCGAACGTTTCCTCGCGTAACGCAAGCGTGATATCGCCACGAATGCTGTTGCGCAAAACTTCCGTGCCCACCGCGGTGTTGGGCGCGACGGCGCGTTCGAGTTCGCGCGCGTACTGCGCGACGAGGGCATCCTCGCCCGCGAACCACGCGGCAAAGAGCGCTTCTTGTAGCGCCAGCGCGCGCACGACCGCGAGCCCCGACTCATTCGCGAGCGCGATCGACCGGTCGAAGCTCGCACGCTCCTCTTCGCGTTGACCGTTGAAATGCTGCACGCGCGCAACGATCTCTTCCAGTCCGATCGCACGCGTCGAAAGCACACCTTCGAAGGAGGGCTCGATCGTGTCCCACATTTCCATCGCGCGCACGAACTGTCCGCGACGCACGGCGATCGCGGCGCGAATCAGTTGTGCCACCGCGTAGTACCGCTCAGGCAGCGTTTCGTCACCCCAGGTGAACTTCTCGAGCACCGCAAGGGCGTCGTCGTGACGGCCGAGATTGGTCATGATGTTCGCAAGACCGGTCAAAACGTTGACGCGCGTTTCGAGGGGCGTAGCTTCGTCGAGACGCTCGCGCACGGCGAGCGCCTCGTAGAGCCACTGCCTTTGGGATATCGCGATTGAACGGTGAATGAGCGCATTCGACCAGATCGAGGGATGACGCAGCAATACCGGGACGTCGAAGCCGCTCACGATCTCGGCAAAGCGGGAGGGGACCTCATCGGCAAAGAGCACGCGCTTGCCTTCGAGCAGGTGGGCTGCTCGATCGTTGTCGCCCGCGATTTGATAGAGCCGGGCGGAACGCAGCGGATCGTTCGCCGCTAACCGTTGGGCACCGAGCAACAGCAACTCGCAGCAGCGCGCAGCGTAGCGCTCGCGAAGCATCGCCCGCACGAGCGGATGAGCCTCGTACGAACCTTCAGCCAGCCGATAGACGAACGCCGACGCCGACGCGGCGGCCACCAGCGCTTCGGGGGCGTCGGGATCGTCGAGGACGAGCTCAACTTCCTCACCCATTGCGCCGGGAATCGCGGCGACTGCCAGCAATCGTTGAAATTGCGCGGGTTGTAATGCGGCGAGCGCCTCCTGCGCCAAATAATCGTAGAGATCTGAAAAATCCAGTGATTCGGCGCGCTCGAGAGCAACGTTCAAACGCGATGCACGAGCAAGGCGTTCAAAAAGCAGGACGGCAACGGGCCATCCGCGCGTGATCTCAGCGACGCGATCCACCGTGCGATTGGGCACGCCTGTCTCACGAAAAGCATCGCGTATTTCGCCGGCATCGAATGCGAGCTCGCCCTCTCGCAAGGTGAGCACTTCGTGCGGTGGCGCAAACCGGCCCAGACTCAGCGGAGGACCGCGCCGCGAGCAAATGGCGATGCTGCGCTGCGCGGGCGTTCGCGCGAGCAACCGCGCCAGGAATTCCATTGCGTCGGGGTTGTCGACGGTGTCTTCCAGATTCTCGAAAACGAAGGCGGTATGCTCGTACGGACGGTCCCACAGGTTGGTGACAAACTCAGTCCACGCCATGGCGTCGCCGGCGGAGGCGATACGCTGCTGGGCAACGCTCGCTTCGCCGCGAGCGTCACCGCTGACCAACGCGCCGGCGGTGCGCTGCGCAAAATCGATCACGTCGCGGGCTTCGCGGCAATCGCATACGGTCGATGCTCCCAGCGTGCGTGCGTAGGTGCGGACGACGCTGCTCTTGGCATAACCCGCTGTCGCAATCGCCGCGAGAATCTTCGGCGAACGCGCGGAAAGGAGGCTCTCCAAGCGCGGGCGCGCGAGCCTCATCGAGATCTAAAAGTCTCTGTTAGCCAAAGAGGCCCAAAACGGCCGAAGCATTGACGTTGTTCTTTGCCTGCAACGCGAACTGAATCTGCTGCTGAAGTTGCGACAGCGTCGACTGCGTCACACCTTGGCCATAGTTCTCGTCGGTGATGTTCGACGCGGCGCTGGTGAGATTGTTCGCGTACGTGTCGTTCGCCTGGGCGGCCGTTTGCAACGCAACTTGCTGCGCGCCGAGTTGCGCTTGCGAAGTCGTGAGCGAGTTCAGCGCGTTTTGAATCTGACCGATCGCCTGCGTTGAGCTTAGGCTACTCGACAGGTTCACGTTATTGATTTGCAACGTCGACGAGCTGACGCCGGGAATCGCAACATTCGTCGTTTGGCCTTCGTTCGCGCCGGTCTGCACGGTGAGCGCGCTGTTCTGCGAATTTGCCGGTGTCGCTTGCGCGATCTGAATCGTCGCCGTCTGTCCAACATCGGCCAGCGAGATGTTGCCGACCTGGATGTTGACGTTCTGAACCCCGGTAATCGTGCCGCCGGCTGCGACCGGCGCAGTCGTCACGGTTTGGCCGGTGGCATTGTTGAGCACGGTAGCAACCGCAGCGGCAACGCCGTTGTCGTTAACCACCTGAACTTGAACCGTCGAGTTCGTCGTCGACGTTCCGCCGAAACCTTGCGCGGCGCCGGTTGGCGGCGCTTGGAAGTTGGCGTTGGCGGCCGCGACTTGCGTCACGACGGTGCCGCCGTTTTGCACGATGTCGTTATTCGTCACCGTGGCGGTGGCGGGGCTTCCGGCTTGCGGTCCGGCGAGCGAACCGTTGAGCAGCGGCTGTCCGTTGAAGTTGACCGACGAAGCGATCGTGTTCGCCTGTTGGATGAGCTGGTTGCTCTCCGCTTGCAGATCTTCGCGGTCGGCGGGGCTCAGGAACGAGTTGACGCCTTGGACGGCGAGGTTGTTCACCTGCTGGAGCACGCCGGTCAGCTGCTGCAATGCACCTTGCGCGACGTTCGTCGCGTTATAGGCGTCTTGAATGTTGTCGGAGGCGGTACTCGCGGCGGCAGCTTGCGTGTTAAGCGAGGTCGCGATCGCGTAACCGGCCGCGTCGTCTGCAGCGCTGTTGACGCGCTTTCCGGATGAAAGTTGGTTGAACTGCTGGAGCAGGCTTTCTTGGGTCTGCCCGGTCTGGTTGACCAATGAGCTATTCAAGCTGGTGATGGATGCCATGGCCCCCCGATTATAGCAGACCTCAGCGCGCAGCCCCCCGTAAGGCCGGCCTCAAGCTTACGGTATCTTTACCCTGTGCTACTCGTACCGGACCTCGTCAATGGTGTACTCGATCGGTCCGGCCGGCCGCCGGACGACCACCCGCTCCCCGACCCGGTGATCGGTGAGGGCGCGTGCGATCGGCGATTCCCAGCTGATGGTTCCGTGGAGGGGGTCGGCCTCGTCTTCACCGACGATCCGCACGTGCAACTCACGGCCGGCACCGTCGTGGGCCCGGACGCTGGCGCCGAATTCAACCACCCCTTGCGGATGCGCCGAGGGGTCGATCACGATCGCCGAATCGATGCGCTCCGCGAGGTACTCGGTCTCGCGCGCGTCGTCGACCGCTTGCGCATGGGCGAGTTGCTCGCGCAGGAGCGCAAGCCCGCGAGGCGTTACGTAGTTAGGAAGCGTGCTGACGGGACGGCGTTCGAAACGAGGTTCCGGCCCGTCGCTATCGTCTTTCACGAATGCGCGGCTCATGGAATTCCCTCCGGCCGGGCGGGGCTCGGGCCCCGCGCCAGTGAGATCTGCTCTAGAATTTCGCGTTTGGTCTCGGGCACTCCCCGCGCCACTACCACGATGGTCACGATGCACAGCGCGGCATAGATCGCGAAGGTGAACGACGCGCCCAGCGCCTGCACCATCGAGAGAAAGAAGAGTGAGACGAGCAGATTTGCGACCCAATTACTCAAAGTACAAATGCTCATACCCAATCCGCGCGCTTGTAATGGGAAAATCTCGGAGATCAGAATCCAAAGAATCGGCCCTAAACTATAGGCAAACGATCCGACGTAGACCATCAAGCTTACCAGCGCAATCGTGGCGAGCGAACCGCCTAGATGCGGCTGCGCGAACGCGAACGCGAGTGCGGTTAAGGCGAAGAACATGCCGGTGCAGCCGGCATAAAGCAGCGGTTTGCGGCCGATTCGATCGACAAAGAAGATTGCGACCAACGTCAGCAGCACGTTCACCACGCCGACAAGCGCCGTAGCAAGAATTGCCGCCTCATTCGAGGCGATACCGGCCAACTGGAAGATGTGCGGACCGTAGTAGATCACCGTGTTGATACCGGTGAACTGTTGCAACATTGCTAGCGCAATGCCGAGCAAGAGCGCGTAGCGAACACCCGGCGCCGCAAACGCGGCGAAACCGGAACCATGCACTTTGAGGGAGTCAACGATCGCCGTTTCTTCAACCCCGACCTCATCGCGCCCGGCAATGCGTCGCAATTCCTTTCGCCCGCCGTCCAAATCGTTGATCTTGAAGAGATAGCGCGGACTTTCCGGGAGCGGCAGCATCCCGACGATCAGAATCAACGACGGAACGATCGCAAGGCCCAGCATCCAGCGCCATGCACCCGAACCCGCGAGCGCATAGTCGACCAAGAATGCGGCCAGAATACCGACGGTGATCGCGAATTGATACAGCGACACCAGTGCGCCTCGAATGTCGGCCGGCGCAACTTCCGAAATATATAGCGGCGCGACGACGGAGCAGAATCCAATCGCGATTCCGACGACAAACCGCGCGACGAGCAGAGCGTCGATCGTCGGCGCAAAGGCCGAACCGAGCGCGCCGGCGGCAAAGATAACGCCGGCTGCCAGTAAGGTCACGCGTCTCCCGATACGATCCGCGGTCGTCCCGGCCACCGCCGAGCCGACGATGCAGCCGACCAGCACGACGCTGATCGTCAGTTCTTGCAGTTGCGTCGGTAGCGCAAAATCACGCGAGATGAACAGAATCGCGCCCGAGATCACTCCGGTGTCATAGCCGAAGAGCAATCCACCCAGCGCGGCAACAGATGCGACCAGAAAAACGAACGGCCTCATCGCGAGCGCTTTCGCGGGGTCGCGGCGAAGGCCCCGCCATGCAACAAGCCCTGGTTGTATCCCGAGGCGGCAGCATCGTCCACGAATCCTACAGCACCGATTTTAATGCGTCGATGCCGCACGCGCTGTATAGCGGAACGAAGAGTTTTTGGGGCATCGCCGCACTCGAAGCGCGTGCCGAGGGTCTGCTCGACCTCGATGAACGAGTCAAAGACGGCATCACCGTGCGTATGCTCTTGAACCTCACCGCCGGATATGGCTTCGGCGGCTTGGGGAGTGCCGTGCCGACCTTTGAACACGCGCTCGAGATCGCCCCGAAAAACTCCCCCGGCAGTACGTTTACCTACGGCGGCATTCCGCTGCAGGTTTTCGGTGCGTTCTTCGCCGAGCGTCTGCGTCCGCAAAACATGACGCCCCACGACTATCTGCGCGAGCGCGTGCTCGAGCCGGCCGGTGTGACCGTCGCATCTTGGCGCACCCTCAAGGACGGAACGCACCCGTTGCCCACCGGCGCGTTTCTACGCGCGCATGATTGGCTCGCGTACGGTACATACGTGCTCGCGCAGCGCGAGCGCTACGCCGACGCATTCATCGGATCGGAGCGCAACGCGCGGTACGGACTGGCCTGGTGGCTAAGCGGCCCGAAACTTCCGCCGGATCTCTTCTATGCAAGCGGATCGGGGGGCCAAGCGCTCTACGTGATTCCCTCGCAAGAACTCGTCGCCGTGCGGTTGTGTGATAGTGGATCACCCAACCACCCGGCGACGGTCAAGACGATTATGGCGTTACCGGTTTAGCGCCGTCGAGCTTCAGTCCGGCAAGCGACTTCACGTAGTCGTTGTACTTCGCAAACGCCACATCGTACGCCGAATCCCAGCGCGCGGCGTAATCGAGCTGCGCCGCCGTCGGAGGCGTCTCTGCGCCGAAGCCCGTCCGCGGAATCTGCTCGCGCAGCGACCCCGGATGTTCGACCGAGTCTTCGCCGTTCTTGAAGTTGGCGGTAAACGTCGAGAAGACGTCTTGCCACTGCGTCTTCGCCGCGGCGATCTTGGGATCGCTCGCATTCGCCTTGTCGAGCGATTTCTTGATCGCATCGAGGTTGTTGAGCGCTTCGTCGATCTTGCCGTAGCGCACGTTGTACTTCTCGGCGAAGCCGTAGGCGGATTGCAGGTCCGCCTCCGTCCAGGAGTCGCGAGGATCCGGCTTGACCGTCACCGTTTGTGAGAGCGTCGTGCTGTCAAGCTGCAAACGCACCGTATAGACGCCGGGCAAGAGCATCGGTCCCGTGCGCGGCCCGCGAAATTGCACCGCGCCCGCGCCGTTCCACGGTGTCGGGCCGGCTTCGTGCAGATCCCACGTCATGCGGTTGACGCCGGTTTTGTTCGGGACGTTGGGAACGTCCTTACCGTCGACTTTGTGCGTACCAGAGATCGAACGCACCACCTTGCCGTTTGCGTCGAGAATCTGCAGCGTCGGATTCTTCTTCTGTGGCGCGGCGAGGTAGTAGTTGATGATTGCGCCGCTCGGTGGATTTTCGGCTGAGAAGTTCGTGTACGCGCCGTAGTCGCCGTTCGAGTGCTGATGATATTGATAGGCCGTGCGCGGCTTGAACAACATCACGCCGGCCTTTTCGGCTTGCGGAAGCTGCTGCACCGGCGTGAGGTCGTCGAGCACCCACACGTCGCGCCCATGCGTACCAACGATAAGGTCGTTGAACTCCGGCTGGATGCGGATGTCGTAGACCGCAACCGGCGGCATGTTGAGGCGGAAGTTCTGCCAGTGCGCACCCTTGTCGTAGGAGATCCATAAGCCGTTCTCGGTCCCGGCATAGACAATGTTGGCATTGCTCGAGTCCGCGTGAATCGAGCGGGCATACTGATTTGCCGGAATGCCGGCGGCGATCGACGCCCACGTCTTGCCGTAGTCATGCGTGACGTAGATGTAGGGCTTGTAGTCGCCGAGCATGTGGTTGTCGGCGATCGCGTAGGCCGTACCCGCATCGAACGGAGACGGCGAGATGTTCGCCATGCGCGCAAATTCGGGCGCGCCGCTCGGCGTAACCGTGGTCCAATTCGTACCGCCGTCACGCGTGAGCGAGATGACGCCGTCGTCCGAGCCCGTCCAAATCTCACCCTTGGTCAGTGGCGAGCCTTCGATGTCGAGCAGATTGTCCGAGTACTCGGCGCCCGAGACGTCCTGCGCGAGCGGTCCGCCTGCCGGCAATTGGTGATCCTTGATGTTGCGCGTGAGATCAGGACTGATTACCGTCCAATGCAAACCGCGATCGGTGCTCTGGAAAACGACGTTACCCCCGAGCCACGCGATATGCGGATCCCATGGCGCGAAGTTGATCGGCGAGTCCCAGTTGTAGCGGTACTTCGCATCGCGCGAGTCGAACGGCCCAAGCGTGCCGCCCATCGCATCCCACGGGCGCACCGAGATCGCGGTCTGCGTTTTGGTGTCGTTGACGAGCGTGACGCCGTCCTCGAGGTCGGCCCAAATGTAGCGTGGATCCGACGGATCGGGCCACGCCCACTCGCCGTCGCCGCCTACGACGTTATACCAATCGCTGTTGAGGATGCCGTCGCCCGAGAGCGAGTTCGACGGTCCGCAGAACGCTTCGTTGTCTTGCAGCGCGGCGCAGATCGTGTACGGATTTTGCCCGAGGCTATAGCCGACGTGGTAGATCTGTCCGATCGGTAGATTCTGCGCAAACGACCAATTCTTACCGCCGTCGAGAGTGATCGCGTACCCGCCGTCGGCACCGAGGATCTGGCGGTCGGGATCATTCGGCGCGATCCACATCGCATGAAAATCGACGTGCACGGGTTTCGCGATCTGCTCGAACTTCTTTCCGCCGTCTTTGCTCTCGGCCATCTCGTTCGAGACGGCGAAGACGTCATCCGGATTACGCGGATTCACCTCAATGTGCGAGAAGTAGAAGGGCCGCTGATCGACGATCGAATCATCTGAGGTCATCTTCCAATGCGCGCCCGCGTCGTCGCTACGCCACAACACGCCGCCCTTGGCTTCGATTACTGCGTAGACGCGCGAAGGTTCGCTCGCTGCGATGGCAAGACCGATACGGCCGGTCATGCCGGCCGGCAGTCCGTTACCAGTGAGTTTTTTCCAGGTCTTGCCGCCGTCGGTCGACTTATAGAGCCCACCGGCGTCGCTGCCGCTGGTGAACGTCCATGGCAGGCGACGAAACGTCCACATGCCGGCGTACACGACGTTCGGATCCTTCGGGTTCATTGCAAGGTCACTCGCGCCGGTCTTCTCGTCAACGTAGAGCGACTTGTCCCAGGTCTTTCCGCCGTCGAACGTCACGTAGACGCCGCGATCGCTCGAGTCCTTAAACGGATCGCCGAAGCCGGCGACGACGACGTGCTTGGGGTCCTTCGGATCGACCGCGATGCGGGCGATACTCCACACGTTTTCCAGACCAACACGCTTCCAGTGCTTGCCGCCGTCAATCGTCTCGTAGAGGCCATCACCGTAACTGACGTCATTGCGCGGATTCGTCTCGCCGGTTCCGACCCACACGTGTTGTTGATTCGCCGGATCGATGGCGACGGCGCCGATTGCGGAGACGTCTTGCTGATCGAAGACCGGCGACCATGTCGCGCCGGCGTTCTCCGATTTCCAGACACCGCCGCCGGCCGTACCAAGGTAGTAGAGTTTGTCGTTCTGCGCTGTACCGGCCACCGCCGCGATGCGGCCACCGGCTACCGCCGGACCCACGACGCGCATCGAGAGGTCGCCGAACGAGGTTGCTGCCGCGAGAACTAATGCCGCGATCACGGGATGGTCACCGCCTTGAGCTTGAGTGTAGTAAGTGCTTGATTCAATGCCGGAAGCTGCGTCGCGACGAATGCGTTGTAGTTCGCGGTCGCGTTTTTGAGATCACCTTCGACGCGATGGGCATAGTCACGCATCGACGGCGTAATTACCGCCCCGCCGAAGAACATGATCGTCTGGACGTCCTCGCGCACCTTGCCGGGCATCTGGATCGAGTCCTCGTCGTTTTGGTAGTTTGCCGTGAGTTGATCGAACACGGTCGTGCGCGCCGCCTCGATCGACTCGAGCTTGGATTGCGTCGCGCTATCGGCGGCTTTCTTGGCCGCGGCGATGCCGTCGTCGACCGACTTCTTCACCGTGTCGAGGTTGTTGAGCATCGTATCGACCTGCGAGAACATCGCCTCGCCGGCGCGCGCGAACCGATACGACTCCACGATCTGCGCTTGCGTATAGAGCGTGCGCGGATCGGGCTTGACGATGAAGCTATGCGTGAACGTCTTGTTGCCCAGCGTCAGCTGCGCGATGTACCGACCCGGGGGAACCAGCGGTCCGTCTTCGGGTCCCTGGTAGGCTTTTTTCGCCGCGCCGGTCCACTTGACCGGACCGTCAATCGCCCAATCCCATACGAATCGGTTGAGCCCAACTTTGTTGGGCACGTAGGGTACTTGCTTTTTCTCGACTTCATGCGTGCCTTGGTAGGTGCGAACGACCGCGCCCGTTTGATCGATGATCTTCAGCGTTGGCGGCGTCTTCTGCTCCGCGTCGAGATAGTAGTCGATGATCGCGCCGGCCGGAGGGTTCGGCGCGGCGTAATTGGTGTAGGTTCCCTCGTCGTCTTCACGCGTGTTGTATTGATACGAGACGCTTATCGGGAACATGTACGTTCCAGCCGCGGTCGCGGTTTGAAGTTGCTGGATCGGCGTCATGTCATCCATGATGTAGATCGAGCGCCCGTGCGTCGCGATTACCAGATCGTCGAATTGCTGCTGCATGCGGATGTCGTGCACCGACACCGTAGGCAGATTGTTCTTGAACGCCTTCCAAGTGGCACCGCCGTCATAGGAGATCCAGAAGCCCTCTTCGGTTCCTAGATAGACGAGATTCGGATTACGGATGTCGGCTCCGATCGAACGTGCCCATTCCGCTTGGGGCAGACCACTGGTGATCGAGCTCCAGGTCTTGCCGAAATCGTGCGTGACGAAGACGTACGGCTTGCTGTCGCCGGTGTAGTGTCCATCGTTGATCGCATACGCCGTACCATCACGGAGCGGCGACGGCGAAATCGAAGCGAAGCGTCCGTACTCCGGCGCGTTGGGCGGCGTGACGTTCCGCCAGTGTTTGCCGTCGTCGAGCGTGAGCTGGATCAGACCGTCATCGGTGCCGACCCAAATCTCGCCCTGGTGCAGCTTCGAGCCCTCGATATCGAGAATCGTGTCGCTCTCTTCGGCGCCCGAGACGTCGTGCGTGATCGGACCGCCCGACGGTGCCTGATGCTCTTTGACGTTACGCGTGAGATCGGGGCTGATGATTTTCCAATGCAGGCCGCGATCGGTCGTCTGAAAGAGCACGTTGCCGGCGACCCAGCCGATGTGCCCGTCCCACGGCGCAAACGCGATCGGCGTTTCCCAATTCCAACGCACCTTGGCGACGCGGTTGTCGAAACTTTCGATCGCCGTTTGCAGGTAGGGCTCGATGAACCACCCGTCTTTGGTGACCTTGTTGATGACCGTCACCGCACCGTTTTCAGAGTCGGCCCAAATGTAATTGGGATCGACCGGATCGGGAACGGTCCACTCCCCGTCGCCGCCTGCGACAGCGATCCACGCCTTGTTTTGAATGCCTGACGGGTCTTGGCTGTTGCTCGGTCCGCACCAGCCGTTATTGTCTTGCAGACCACCGCACACCCAATACGGATTTTCATTGGAAAGGCCGACGCGATAGATTTGCGCGATCGGCAGGTTCGCCGAGAAGAACCAGTTGTCGCCGTCATCGAGCGTGAGCGCATAGCCGCCGTCTTCACCGACCATGATACGGGTGGGATCGTTGGGCGCGATCCAAATCGCATGATAGTCCACGTGCACGCCGTCGGCGATCGCTTTGAACGTCTTGCCGCCGTCGGTCGATTTCGAAAGTGCTTCCGACACGCCGTAGACGATGTCGGGATTCTTCGGATCGACAGCGATGTGGGTGAAATAGAACGGACGCTGGTCGACCAGCGTGTTCTTCGAGACCATCGTCCAGTGATCGCCGCCGTCATCGCTGCGCCATAGGATACCTTGCTTGGATTCGATCAGCGCGTAAACGCGGTTGCCGTTGCTCGGCGCGATCGCGAGTCCGATGCGTCCGGTCGTATCAGTCGGAAGCCCGTTGCCAGTCAGCCGCTTCCAGCTGTTACCGCCGTCGGTCGATTTGTAGAGGCCGTCGGTATCGCCACCGCTGACGAACGTCCACGGACGGCGCTGAAATTGCCACATGCCCGCGTAGATCACATTGGAATTCTGCGGATCCATCGCGAGGTCCGACGCGCCGGTCTCGGGACCGGTGTACAGCGTCTTCTTCCAGGTCTTCCCGCCGTCGTCGGTCACATACACGCCGCGGTCGGGACCGTCGTTGAAGAGATCGCCTTGGGTTGCAACGACGAGGTGATTGTGATTGCGCGGATCGACCGCGATACGCGAAATCTGTTTGGTCGCGGCCAGACCCATGTTGACCCAGTGATCCCCGCCGTCGACGGTCTTGTAGATGCCGTTGCCGTAGCTGACGTCGTTGCGCGGATTGTCCTCACCGGTGCCGACCCAGACCGTGTTGTTGTCGGTCGGATCGATGGTCACCGCACCAATCGCCGCGACCGCCTCCTTAGCGAAAACCGCATCCCAGGTCTGACCGCTGTTGGAGCTCTTCCAGACGCCGCCCCCGCCGCTACCGATGTAATACAGTTTCGGATCCGTCGCCGAACCTGCCACCGCGGCGACGCGACCGCCCGCCGTCGCAGGGCCGATCTCGCGCCAGTTCATGTTGCCGTACGGCGGCCCAGGAGTCGGCGAGGGGGTCGGAGTCGGCGAGGCCGAGGGTGTGGCCGCCGCCGCGGCCGCGGTTGCCGCCGCGGGAAGCGCGGCGAACACGCCGAGGGTAAGGCCACAGAAAACTGCAGCGAGTGTGCGATTCGACATAGCGAGGTATGCGGTCCGAGTAAAGCGGCCCAACTCCTGCGTTGCGCGCATCAAAGTCCCATCAGAATGGCGACTTCAGCGCTTTTGCTTGTCGAGCTGTGCCTGGTAGCGCGGGACGTTGACGTTGATGGCGTACCACTGCGAGATCGCGATGCCCGCACATAAGAGGAGGAAGAGCGCGATCGCGCCGATGCCCCAAGCCTTCCGATTTTTCACTGCGAGGGGATTACGCCGCCCCCCAGGGAAACGCTTTCGTCCATGAGCCGTTGCCGCGCCCCGCTCCTAGCGGGACTCTGCTTCATTTTAGGACTCGGGATGCCGGTCGTTGCAAACGCCGCGACCCGCCCGGTCCCGGCGACGCCGGCGAGCATCGCCGCATATGCCGCGGTGCTGCGGCAATACAATCCCGAATTGCCCGAGTGGCAGAGCAAGGACCTCGCCCGGCACTTGCTGCTTACAGCGGCGCGCTGGAAGGTCGACACCAACATGCTGGCCGCGATCGTAACCGTTGAGTCGAGTTGGCATACCCACGCCGTCTCATACGCCGGAGCCATTGGTCTTGGACAATTGATGCCGGGCACTGCGGCGACGTTGGGCGTCAACCCGCGCGACCCAGCCGAAAATCTCCAAGGGGCGGCGCGCTATCTGCGCGGCCTGCTCCAGGAATTCGGATCGAATCCCAACCGCTATGCACTGGTCTTTGCCGCGTACAACGCGGGGCCGCTCGCCGTGCAACGCTATGGCGGTGTTCCGCCGTACTACGAAACACAGCATTACGTGCTCAAGGTGTTACGGGCATGGAACGTGCTGCGCTCCACCGTCCATCTTCCCAGCAGCGCATGGGCGGCAGCCGCGCGACCCGACCACGCACCCGATCTGGACTATTGGACTAACGACCGTTCGTAATTTTCTCGACGGCGCTCGCGATATCGCAGGCGCCGTCGATCTTTATCGCGGGTGCGCCGGCGTTGCGCGCGGTCTCCACGTCGCTTTCTTTATCACCAACCACGACGATCTGCCGGGGATCGACTCCCCAGGCACGCGCCGCGTCGAAAAGTAGTTTGGGTTTGGGCTTGCGGCACTCGCACGCTTCGTCCGGGGCGTGCGGGCAGATGAACCATCCGTCGAACGGCCCGAGCAACTCCTCGACTCGCGCATTCACCGCGCGCATTTGTGCTTCGCTGATCATCCCACGGCCAACGCCACTCTGATTAGTGAGCACGCCCACGCGTAATCCAGCAGCGCGAAGGCGGTCGAGCGCGGCTTTCGCGCCTGCGACCGGTTGCACGAGCACGGGATCCCCGTTGTATGGCACGTCGACGACGATCGTACCGTCCCGATCGAAGAGCACTCCCTTTAGGATGAGACGTAAACCTCGGCGCCTTTTTCGAGAAACTCTTTGCTCTTTTCGGCCATGCCGGCTTCGGCGTACGCACGAACTTCCTGCGTGATCTTCATCGAACAGAAATGCGGCCCGCACATAGAGCAGAAATGGGCGACCTTGGCCCCGGGTGCCGGCAGCGTTTCGTCGTGGAACTCGCGCGCCGTCTCCGGATCGAGCGCAAGTTCGAACTGATCTTCCCAGCGGAATTCAAATCGCGCCTTGGAGAGCACGTCGTCCCAATGACGAGCACGCGGATGACCTTTGGCCATGTCGGCGGCGTGGGCTGCGATCTTATACGCGATCACGCCGTCTTTCACGTCCTTTTTGTTGGGCAATCCAAGGTGCTCTTTGGGCGTGACATAGCACAGCATTGCTGTTCCGAACCAGCCGATCATGGCTGCGCCGATCGCGCTCGTGATGTGATCGTATCCCGGTGCGATATCGGTCACGAGCGGCCCGAGCGTATAGAACGGCGCCTCGTGGCAGATCTCGAGCTGCTTGTCCATGTTCTCTTTGATCAGGTGCATCGGCACGTGGCCGGGCCCTTCGATCATCACCTGCACGTCATGCTTCCACGCGACCTGCGTCAGCTCTCCGAGTGTTTCCAGCTCGCCGAACTGCGCGGCGTCGTTGGCATCGGCGGTGCAGCCCGGACGTAACCCATCGCCGAGCGAAAACGCGACATCGTACGCCTTCATGATCTCGCAGATCTCTTCGAAGTGCGTGTAGAGAAAGTTCTCCTGATGATGCGACAGGCACCACTTTGCGAGAATCGATCCCCCGCGCGACACGATACCGGTTATGCGACTAGCGGTGAGCGGCACGTAGCGCAACAAAACGCCGGCGTGAATGGTGAAATAATCGACGCCTTGCTCCGCTTGTTCGATCAAGGTGTCGCGATAGAGTTCCCATGTCAACTCTTCGGCTTTTCCGTTGACTTTCTCCAGCGCTTGATAGATTGGGACGGTACCGATCGGCACGGGCGCGTTGCGCAAAATCCATTCCCGCGTTTCGTGAATGTTTTTTCCGGTCGAGAGATCCATCACGGTGTCGGCACCCCAGCGCGTTGCCCAGGTCATTTTTTCGACTTCTTCTTCGATCGTCGAGGTGACCGCCGAGTTGCCGATGTTGGCATTGATCTTCACGTGGAAGCCGCGCCCGATGATCATCGGCTCGCTCTCGGGATGATTGACATTCGAGGGAATGATCGCGCGACCGCGCGCGACTTCGTCGCGCACGAAAGCCGGCTCGACGCCCTCGCGGATCGCGATGAACTCCATCTCCGGCGTGATCTCACCGCGACGCGCGTAGTGCATCTGCGTCACGTTGGCGCCGGGTTTCGCGCGACGGATTCCCGGCGCGTTCGCAAAACGAAAGAGCGACGTCGGCCGCGCGAGCGATACCGTGTCGCCTCGCGCCTCGATCCAGCGTTCGCGTAACGGGCGCAAGCCGTTGCGCACGTCGACCTCCACCGATGGATCGGTGTAGGGCCCGCTGGTGTCGTAGACGGTGTGCGACGTGCCGTCGGTTAGCGCAATTTCGCGCATGGGCACACGGATCGTCGGATCGCTGCCTTGGATGTACCGCTTCATGAAAACGTCCCTTCCTACCCCGGCATTACCCGGGGAGTAGGGCTACAAAAAGTACGCTTTGCGCACTTTTTCGTAGCCCGTGCGGTCGGCAGATGCCCTCTCAGCCCGCGATTCGCGAGCTCCCGCAATGGAAGGAGGCTACGACACTGCGCCCCGCCTTCCCCCGAAGGCCGATTTGGGCAAACTCGGTCAAGTGGGCCGAACGACTGAAGGGGGACAAAGCAGCCAATCGAACGGGTGATTAGAGATAAATTTGCCTTGCCCAAGGAGCACCCTTATGAAGGCCCTGTGCGCTTCGTTTTTCACCGCGCTTCTTGCGCTGCTCCCCGTGATCGCCTCGCCGGCCGACACCGACAAGACGCTCCAAAACGTCAAGGGTACGGTCACGTACGGTCCGCAGAAGACGCCGACAACCGCACTGCCGCCCAAGGCCAATACGACGCTGAACAACAACGACTACGCGGCGACCGGGCCCAACTCGCTTGCGACGATTACCCTCCCGGATAGCTCGCAAATCGAGATGGCTTCCAACGCAAGCGTGCAGATGGTTTCCTTTAGCCAAACCGACATCGCCCACGCGACCTTTGTAGTGGTTGGAAAGATGCGCTTCACGGTCAACCATCCGGCGGGCGCCAAGGCCGACTATAACTTCACCACATCGACCGGGCAGATCGCCGTACGCGGTACCGTCGGCGACATCTTCGCGAACCCGGCCGGCGGTTTGCAAGTCAACGTCTATGCGCTGAGCAATCCGGCGCTGCCCGTGCAAGTCACGTTGGTGAACGGGCAAGTCTTCACGCTCGCCGCCGGTCAATCGCTGGTTGCGACCGCCGCTGCCGCCGGTGCGGTGAGCGCTTCCGTGACCGGTGTGTCGCAGTCGATGTTCACGCCGTTTAGCGAACTCGGTGCTCCGGTCAACGCCAGCTCGTTCGGCATCACGGGCGCGGCGGCCGGCGCCGGTGCGGGTGCCGGCGCGGGCGCCGCGACCGGTGCCATCGCTGCGGGAGCCGCGGGTGCCGTGGCGGTAACCGCCGCGGTCGTAAGCAATACGGCTGCCTCGCCGTCGCCGTCACCGTCGGCACCACCGACGCCGACCCCGACGCAAACCGCGACGCCGACGCCGCAGCCGAGCACGACCTCGGTCCCGATCACCGTATCGAAGCCCTCGCCCCCACCGATACGAGCGCTTCCATTTCCCGGGGCACGGCCCACGCCTCCGGCTCACTAACCGACGCTGCTTCGATACCTGATCCTCGGCGGCGCCCAACTTGCAGTGGGTGCCGCCGCTATTTTTGCCCGGTACGCGCTCCTTGGCGCAGGACCGCTGGCGGTTGCGGCACTGCGCTTGTCGCTCGCATCGGCCGTGCTCCTTGGAATCGGCGCAATATTTCGCGAGCGTGCGGCGCCGATCTCGCGTACGCATCGCTCCATCCTCATAGCTGCAGGCGTCGCCCTGGCGCTGCATTTCGCAACCTGGATCGCCTCGCTTGAATACACGACCGTCGCGGTTTCGACGCTGCTGGTTTCGACGTCGCCGCTGTGGACGACACTGTACGACGCGGTGGCGCGCGGGCGGCGTTTTCCGCTCGTGGTTCCAGTTGCATTTATTGGCGGCATCGCCGGGCTTGCGCTGGTGACCAGCTCGAACCACAGCCCATCGCCGCATCCCGGTCATGCCGTGCTTGGGGCGGCACTTGCGCTCGGCGGGAGCGCGGCATTTGCGGCGTATCTGCTGCTCGTGCGCGACGTGCGCGCGGCGTTGAGCACGCGCGCGATCGTCACGACGACATATACCACGGCAGCGATCGTCCTGGTGGTCGCGGCCCTCGTTGCACATCAGCCGCCGCCCGCCTTGAGCAGCGATGGCGCGTGGGGTGGGATCCTTGCGATGGCGCTGATCTCGCAACTCTTGGGGCACACCGGCATGAACGCGGCGTTGCGCTGGTTCTCTCCGACCGCTGTGTCGTTCTCGACGCTCCTGGAACCGGTGATTGCGGCCGCGTTGGCACTCGTTCTGTTTGGCGAGACGCTTTCGGGCGCGGCCATAGCCGGCGCACTACTCTTACTTGGGTCGATCGGGGCCATTCTTTGGATCGCACCGGACTGACAATCGGATCGGTCCAATAGCAAGGGATTCATTATACGCGCGGAATGGGGTCGCTCATGAGAAACGATCCGGATCCGCAAGAGACCCAAGAGTGGCTCGAGTCGATGCGTGCGCTGGTCGCGGTCGAGGGCCCGGATCGCGCGCGCGATTTGCTCGAAGAACTGGTCGATGAGGCGCGACGCGGCGGCGCTCACATCTCGCTTGGCTTCGAAACGCCGTACCTCAATACGATTCCGCGCGATAAGCAACCACCGATGCCCGGCGATCGCGAATTAGAAGCGCAACTTCGCCACTATGTGCGCTGGAATGCGATGGCGACCGTCGTGCGCGCGAACAAGAAGAGTTCCGAACTTGGTGGACACGTCGCGACCTTCGCGTCCGCAGCGACACTGTACGACGTCGGACAAAATCATTTCTTCCGCGCGCCTTCAGACGATTTCGGCGGCGACCTCGTCTTTTTCCAAGGCCACAGTTCGCCCGGCATTTACGCGCGCGCGTTTCTCGAAGGACGCATCGACGAAGAGCAACTCGAGAACTTCCGCCAAGAAGTCGACGGCAAAGGCATCTCGTCATACCCGCATCCCTGGCTCATGCCCGAATTTTGGCAATTTCCGACGGTCTCGATGGGCCTGGGGCCGATCATGTCGATCTACCAAGCGCACTTCATGCGCTATGTGCACGATCGTGGTTTTCGCGACACGACCGGCCGAAAAGTGTGGGCCTTCGTCGGCGACGGCGAGACCGACGAACCCGAGACGCTCGGTGCGATTTCGCTCGCCGGGCGCGAAAAACTCGATAACCTCATTTGGGTGATCAACGCCAATCTGCAACGCCTCGACGGTCCGGTGCGCGGCAACGGCAAGATCATTCAGGAACTCGAGCGTGTTTTCAAGGGCGCGGGCTGGAACGTCATCAAGGTCATTTGGGGCAGTGGATGGGACGAACTGCTCGAGAATGACAAGAGCGGGCGGCTCGTGCAATTGATGAACGAAACGGTCGACGGCGATTATCAAACATATAAGTCGCGCAACGGAAAATACGTGCGCGATGAATTCTTCGGCCGCTATCCCGAGACGGCGGCCTTGGTCGCGGAGTGGAGCGACGATCGCATTTGGGCATTGATGCGGGGTGGCCACGATCCGCTCAAAGTCTATGCCGCGTACAAGGCAGCCGTCGAACACACTGGTGAGCCGACCGTGATCATCGCCAAAACCGTTAAAGGCTACGGGATGGGCGAAGCGGGCGAAGGACTGAACATCGCGCATCAGGCGAAAAAGATGGACATGGAAGACATCCGCGCTTTTCGCGATCGCTTCCAGGTGCCGATTGCCGATGAAGACATCGCGAAGATTCCCTTCTACCGGCCGCCCGAGGACAGCCCGGAAATGCGCTATCTCAAGGAGCGCATGAAGGCGCAAGGCCCGCTGCCGCAGCGTCGCCGCAAATCGGAGACGCTGGCCGTGCCCGAACTCGCCGCGTTCGACGCGCAGTTGCAGAGCACGGGCGATCGCGAGATCTCGACGACGATGGCCTTCGTGCGCGTCCTCAATACCATCAGTCGGGACGCGACAATTGGATCGCGGGTCGTCCCGATCGTCGCCGATGAATCGCGCACCTTCGGCATGGAAGGTATGTTCCGCCAACTGGGCATTTACTCGTCGGTCGGACAGCTCTATCATCCGCAAGACGCCGAACAGCTGATGTGGTACCGCGAGGACAAACACGGGCAGATTTTGCAGGAAGGCATCAATGAAGCGGGCGCAATCTCCTCGTGGATCGCGGCCGGCACCTCGTACTCCAACCACGATCTGCCCATGGTGCCGTTCTACATCTTCTATTCGATGTTCGGTTTCCAACGCGTCGGCGATCTGGCATGGGCAGCGGGCGATTCGCGCACCCGCGGTTTTTTGCTGGGCGGAACGTCGGGCCGCACGACGCTCAACGGCGAAGGGCTCCAGCACGAAGACGGCCACAGCCAAGTCTTCGCATCCTTCATTCCCAACTGCCGCAGCTACGATCCGACCTATGGCTACGAGGTCGCCGTTATCATTCAAGACGGCTTGCGCCGGATGCTAACCGAACAAGAAGACGGATATTACTACATCACGCTTCTCAACGAGAATTACGTACATCCGGCGATGCCCGAGGGGGCGGCGGACGGTATCCTGCGCGGGATGTATCTGTTGCGTGATGGTGGGAAAGCCTCGAAAAATCAACCGCGCGTGCAGTTGATGGGCTGCGGCGCGATCCTGCGCGAAGTTCTCGCGGCAGCCGATTTACTGGCCAACGATTGGAATGTGGCAAGCGACGTCTGGAGTGTTACCAGCTTCAACGAGTTGGCGCGCGACGGCGTGGCGTGTGCGCGCGAGAATCTCTTCCATCCCGAGGCCAAGGCGAAGGTTCCGTATGTTACGAGCGCGCTTGCCGGGCACAGCGGTCCCGCCATCGCCTCGACCGACTACGTACGCCTCTTCGCCGACTCGATCCGCCCGTATATCACCGACCGCCGCTACGTCACGCTGGGAACCGACGGCTATGGGCGCAGCGACTACCGGCGAAAATTGCGCGAGTTCTTCGAGGTCGATCGCTTCTACGTCACGCTCGCCGCGTTGAACGCGCTCGCGCAAGACGGCACGATCGAACCGGCTGTGGTGAGCAAGGCCATCGCGAAGTACGGGATCGATCCCCGCAAGCCCAATCCGGTGACGGTGTAGGCATGAGCACGATCGACGTTCGCGTACCCGATCTGGGCGACTTCAAAGACGTGCCCGTGATCGAAGTCTTGGTCAAGCCCGGGGATCGCGTCAAGAAGAACGACGCGTTGGTTGCGCTCGAAAGCGAAAAGGCGTCGATGGAAGTGCCCTCCGACGTCGATGGTGTGGTCAAAAGCATCGGCGTCAAGGTCGGCGACAAAGTCAACAAGGGCTCAGTGTTAGTTACGCTCGAGAGCGAAGCAGAAGCGAAAGCCGAGACGCAATCTGCGCCGCCGCCAAGTAAGCCGCAGCCGAGCGTGTCGAAGGGCGAGGAGCCGGCGAAACCTGCTGAGGCGCTTCCCTCGACTACGCCGGCTCCGGCTGCGGACGGTGGGATCGTTCATGCGAGCCCCGCGATCCGGCGGTTCGCGCGCGAACTCGGCATGGATCTGCACGGGGTAAGCGGTAGCGGACCGCATGGACGCGTCACCCGTGAAGACGTCCAAGGCTATGTCAAACGTGCGCTTTCACAAGGCGCTCCGGCCGGTGCATCGGTTGCCGGCCTACCGCCATGGCCGAAGGTCGACTTCGCGCAGTACGGTCCGATCGAGCGTAAAGCGCTGCCGCGCGTCAAGAAGTTCTCCGGGCCGAACCTGCACCGCAATTGGCTGGCGATTCCGCACATTACGAATTACGACGAGGCCGACGTCACCGATCTCGAGGCGTTCCGCAACGAGGTCAACGCCGAGCAGAGCAAGAGCCCTTCGACAAGCTCAGGGCAAGCTGCGAAACTGACGATGCTCGCGTTCTTGATCAAAGCGTCGGTTGCGGCACTCCAGAAATATCCCGACTTCAACAGCTCGCTCGACGGCGACGAACTGGTCTACAAGCAGTACTACCACATCGGCTTCGCTGCCGACACGCCCAACGGTCTCGTGGTCCCCGTGCTCAAAGACGCGGACAAAAAAGGTCTGCTCGACATCGCGCGTGAGACCGCCGAGCTCGCGGGCAAGGCGCGCGATGGGAAGCTTGGGATGAGCGACATGCAGGGCGGCACGTTCACGATCTCGTCGATCGGCGGAATCGGCGGCACGCAATTTACGCAGATCGTCAACGCCCCCGAGGTTGCGATCCTCGGGGCGACCCGCGCCGCGACCAAACCGGTGTGGGAAGGAAACGCGTTCGTTCCGCGGCTGATTCTACCGATCAGCGTGAGCTACGATCACCGCGTGATCGACGGCGCCGGAGCGGCGCGCTTCCTGGTCTTCGTCGCGTCGCTTCTGCGAGATTTCCGTCGCGTGCTATTGTAGAGGGGATGCAGGAGCCCTCGGAGGCGGTCACGTTTCTGACCGAGCGTATCGATCGCGTCGAGCGCGAGCGCGATGCGTTGCTCGAACAATCGCAGCGCCTCGAAACGCTTCAGCGCTCATTCGTGGAGATCATCGCTGCACCCGATGAGGCGACGTTGGCCGTTGCCGCGATGCGCGGCGCGTGGCTGGGCTTAGGGTTTGCGCGCACGCTGTGGTTTCGCATCGCAAGCGCGCATGAAGTGAGCGCCGTCTACGAACTCGACGGCGAGCAGGTTAGCGATTCCGAGTACGGAGGCACGCTTCCCGAACACTCGAGTCTGCGCCGCATCAGCGCGCGCGATAGCGATTTGGCTACCGGCTGGGCCGACGACGCGGACGCGCCCCTCTTTGACACCCGCAGGCGCTATGTTGCGGCCGCCGTGCGCCCGCAACGCGGCGAGGGTTATCTCTTATACGCTGACGGATCGAACGATCGCAGCGCCTCGCCCTGGACGCTTTCCTCGATGCAAGAGCTCGCGACGCACGCTGCGTTTGCGCTGGAACGCATGCGTCTCGCGATCGACCTCGAGCGACTCGCGATGCACGATCCGCTCACCGGGCTCTTCAATCGCCGCGCGCTCATGGAGCGTCTCGAGGCCGAAATGCGAACGGTGCGCCGTACCGGCGAGATGCTGGCGTTTGCGATGCTCGACGTCGACGATTTCAAGGCGATCAACGATACGCGTGGCCACGCCGGCGGCGACGCCGCGCTGGTCGCGATCGCGCAGATCTTGCGGTCGTCCACCCGCGAGATCGATCTCACCGCGCGCTTCGCGGGCGACGAATTCTCGCTGGTTCTGCCGCGCACCGATCGCGCATCGGCTACGGCCGTAATGGAACGCATCGTAACGGGGCTGCGCGGACAGGGCCTATCCGCGTCGATCGGCGTCGCGTTTACCATCGGTTCGATCGATGCCACGACGTTGATGCGCCGCGCCGACGACGCCGTCTACGCTGCAAAAGCCGCAGGAAAGAACGGCTACCGGTTCAGCAGCGGCTCGTAGCGCGCGCACAGAGCTCGCGCGCGCGCAAGAATCGGTTCGCAGAGCGAGAGCGGATCGATCAGATCGACGTGCATTCCCCAACTGACCATTTGGCTGATGGCGGTGGCTTCGCTCGAGAACTCCACGCGCAGCAGACGTTCGCCCTCGCGCTCGATCCACTCCGAGGGCCAAAAACCCACGATCATCTCGGCCGCGTCGGCATTAGCACGGAGAACCACCGCGAAGCGCGGAAGTCCGTCGCGAAGTTTCGTCGCGCTTTCGCGCCAATGCGCATCGAGATCGAAGGCGGGATCGCGTTCAAAGTGCTCGCGGCGTTCGCTGACGTCGCGCATGCGATCGACGCGGAAACTTCGATAGCCGTCGGCCGTCCGCGCGACCAAGTACCAAACGCCGGCCTTCGAGACGAGACCGTAAGGATCGACGGCACGCGTCGTGTGCGCTCGATTGCGATCTTGATACGCGACGTCCAAGCATCGATCTTCCCACACAGCCCGGCGTAGGAGCGCGAGACGCTCCACCGGGGGATCGCTCTGATACCAGCGCCGCTGATCGATGTGAATCCGGCCGCGCGCCTTCTCTGCCGCCTTGCGTTGCACGTCGGAGAATCCGCCGCGCAATTTCTCGAGCGCGCGGTCCAAATTGGCGCCCAGGCCAAGATCGGCGAGAATCGCCGATCCCGAGATAAAGAGCGCGCGCACCTCATCCTCGGCGAAATGCGTGAGCGCTTTGCGGTACCCGTCGGCGAGCGCAATGCCGCCCTCGGGACCGCGTTCGGTGTAGACCGGCACCCCCGAAGCGGAGAGCGCATCGACGTCGCGATAGATCGTGCGCTCCGAGACCTCGAGCTTTTGGGCCAAGTCGCGGGCGGTGCGCCGCTGGGTGGACTGCAAAAGCAAGAGCAGCGAAATCAGCCGGTCGGATTTCATGGACCCAGGCTCGCAAACCTGACAGTGGATGTCAAGTAGGCGCTGCTACGATGTGCGCATGACGACCGATCAATCGACCGCGGTTCGGGGTATGGACTGCGTTTGTTACCTGGCCAAGGACCTCTCCCGGGCGCGCGGCTTCTATGAAGGCGTGCTCGGCATGATCCCCGCGACGCGAGGCGACACGTGGGTCGAGTACGAGTTCACCGACGGATCCACGTTCGCGCTCTCCAAACTGCCCAACGGCGACTGGTACCAAACCGGCGGAGCGATGTTTGCGGTTCACGACCTTCACGCTGCGCTCGAACGCGTTCGCGGTATCGGCGCGCACGTTCACGGCGAAGCGGTTGAAACACCCGTATGCACGATGGTGTGGTGCAGCGATCTTGAAGGCAATACGTTTGCGTTGCACAAACGCAGGCACGTATGAACAGCAAAGCGACGGGCATCGATGCGATCTACTTCTCGGTGAATGACGTCCCGCGTGCGGCAGCGTTTTACAAAGGGCTCCTCGACGTCAAGGAGACGACCTGGGAGAACGAACATGGCGCCGAATGGATTCTGGACGACGGCAGCGCGTTCGGGATCGGCAAGATCCCGGGTGCCGAGCATGTGCCGTCGGGAACCGTCCTCTTCGCCGTTCCCGATGCTGCCGGGTTGACATCGCGCGTGACCGAACTCGGCGGCAAACTCACCGGCGATTTACGCGACTTGCCGCCGTGCTTTCAGCAGTGGTGTCTCGATCCCGACGGCAACGCGTTCGTTTTACATCAACGCAAGAACTAGTCTGCGGGCGCGAGTTGCATGCCCGTGACGACGCCGGTCTTGTTGTCGAGCTGGACCTCGAAATTGCGGACCTCGCCGTGCGCAAACTCGATCCGGTAGACGTACCAGGTCGCTTCAAAACTGGTATCGTCTTTGCTTTTGAAAACGAT
This sequence comes from Vulcanimicrobiota bacterium, assembly GCA_963833045.1. Classification (GTDB taxonomy): domain Bacteria; phylum Vulcanimicrobiota; class Vulcanimicrobiia; order Vulcanimicrobiales; family Vulcanimicrobiaceae; genus Aquilonibacter. Next base: position 265,668 of record CAWHWL010000021.1, on the reverse strand, counting down.
CGCTGTCGGAGCGCCGAAGGCGCTAAAGTGCGCGGCGCTCTGTTTGAGAGCATCGGGCGTAAGAGCTTTTTGCATCTGCGGAGATAGCTCGCTTTGTGCGAGCGTTCCGTTGAGAAGTCGGTCGAGCAATTGCACGATGCGCGGCCGCACCAACAGGTCCTCACCGGGTGCCGCCTTACGCGCCGCGGCGAGCGCATCGGGGTACATCGTCTCGAGCACCGCGGACTCGATCGCACCGGGTTGCCCGCGTAGGCTGTTCTCGAGCACGACGATGTCCAGGCGGTCGTCGGGATAGGTCGCGTTCATGGTGAGGGATCCCGGCGTCCCGCCGCCGTGTGCGATGCGCGCATGGCCCTCGTGCGATCCGACTTCGAGGCCCATCCCGTAACCGGTGAACTTGCCGCCCGCGAGACGCCCCAGTGACGACATCAACGCAAAACTGTCGCGGCTGATCACTTTGCCGTTCGCGAGCGCGATATCCCAAGCCGCGAGATCGCCGACCGTCGAAACGATTGCGCCGGCGGCGCCGGGCCATGATTCCAGCATCGTCGGTGCCGGTTGTGTCGGCCCGTCGTTTTTGGGCCCTTGCCAATACGGGATCGCAAAGTCATCCAAGCTCGACTCGTCGCTCACGAAGCCCGAGTGTCTCATTCCGGCGGGCTTGAAAATGTGCGCGCGAACGTAATCCTCGTAGCTCATGCCCGACACGTGCGAGACCACCTTGCCCAAAACCCAGTAGTTGGTGTTGCTGTATTCCCACTTGGTACCAGGCGTGAAGTCGAGTGGTTTGTTGACGTAGGCGACGATCTTGCCGGTTGCGTCGGGTATCGTCGCCATCGCCGTCGCGATATCGGGCAGACTGGTGTAGTTCGGCAGCCCCGACACTTGGTTGAGCAACTGACGCAGCGTGATCTCGTTCGCGTGGGGAAAGGTGGGGAGATATTTTGCGAGCGGATCGTCGATCGAGAGTTTGCCTTGCTCTTGCAACTGCAGAATTGCCGCGGCGGTGAATTGTTTGGTCACCGAACCGATCTCAAAGCGAGTGTCAGCATCGACGGGAAGGTTCTTCGCAACGTCGCGCAGTCCGTACGTCTTGAGAACGAGGAGTGCGCCGTCTTGGTAGACACCGACTGCCGCCCCCGTGACCTGTTGCTCGGTAACCTGTTTTGCGATGGCCGCGTCGATCGCGGCGGTCGATGTTACTACAGCCAGGAGCAGCGTTATCATTGGACGACGCGCGCTTTGAAAAGACCGGCTGCGAAACGCGCGACGAGAAACCCGGCGAAGACGAAAAGCGCGAGCGGCCATAATTCATCCAGGCTCTTTACCGAACGCAGCGCAACGACGAGCGCACCGACCAGCATAAAAGCACCCCCAACGATGCCGCGCAGCGCTTGACGGAAGCCAACGTAGCGGTCTTCCCCACCCAGCGCCGCCCAGCGGCGACGCGCTCCATGCAGATACAGCGTACCAAGCGCGATAAAAGCGATGCCTAACACGGCAAAATAAGCAACGAACGCCCAAACCTGATCGAGCGCCGCATGGTAGTGTACGAACACCTGCACGAAATAGACCAGCAACCCTACCATTGAAAGCAATACGAAGTTTAGAACAATCGAAAAGGTTTCGGGCCAGAAGAACAGCGTGAAGAGACGCTGGTGGCTGTACCAGATGCTGGCGACTATCGCAAACGTCCAAAAATAGGCAATCAGCCACCATGGATTCGTCCACAGATCCACGATGTGCGGCGGAATCGAAAGCGTGAGCGCGAGGAGTGCGAGGCTAAACCCGATCACCAGATCCGAGAACGACTCGATCCGGCGGGTCAAGCGTTCATCGCGTTCCTCACGGCGCACGCGCTAGTTCGGGTTTTTCGAGTGCAGCTGACGCAAGACGTATTGTAAGATGCCGCCGTGGCGATAGTACTCGGCCTCGTCGGGCGTATCGATGCGCAGCAGCACCTTGAACTCGACCGACTTCCCGGTGTTCGGATCGCTTGCACGCACGTGAACGTTCATGCGCGGCGTAATCCCGTTCGCCACGCCGGTGATCTCGTAGACCTCTTCACCGGTCAGCGCGTAGGTCGAGCGATCCGCTCCACCCTCGAACTGAAGCGGTAGAATGCCCATGCCGATCAGGTTACTGCGGTGAATGCGTTCGAACGATTCGGCGATCACGGCCTTGATACCGAGAAGGTATGGACCCTTCGCCGCCCAGTCGCGTGACGATCCCGAACCGTACTCTTTGCCGGCAAGCACGACGAGCGGGGTGCCTTCGGCTTTGTATTTCATCGCGGCATCGAAGATCGACATCTGCTCGTTTGAGGGAAGGTGCCGCGTAACGCCGCCTTCGACGCCCGGGACGAGCAGATTGCGCAGACGCACGTTGGCAAACGTGCCGCGCACCATCACTTCGTGATTCCCGCGCCGCGCTCCGTACGAGTTGAAGTCCTTGGGTTCGATGCCGCGTGCCATGAGGTATTTCGCAGCAGGCGAGGTCTTGGCGATGTTTCCGGCGGGCGAGATGTGATCGGTTGTAATCGAGTCGCCAAAAACGGCCAGCGCGCGCGCGTTCTTGATATCCGCAAGCGGGGCCGGTTCCGCCGGCATATTTTCAAAGTACGGCGGATGCTTGACGTACTCCGATTTCGGGTCCCAGGCGTAGCGCTCGCTCGGCGCAACCTGCAACTTGGCCCAATTCTCATCGCCTTTGAAAACGTCCGAATAGCGCGCTTTGAACATGCTGTCGGTCACGCACGCCGTCACGGTCTTTGCGATCTCTTCGTTGCTCGGCCAGATATCCTTGAGGAAAACCGGATTGCCGGCGCGATCCGTCCCGATGGGCTCAGTGGTCAGATCGATGTCCATGCGTCCGGCGAGCGCGTAAGCGACAACGAGCGGCGGCGAGGCGAGGTAATTCGCTCGCACTTGAGGATGGATACGCCCCTCGAAGTTGCGATTGCCCGAGAGCACCGCGGCAACGATCAAGTCTTGTTCGGCGACGGTCTCAGCGACGTCGGCCGGCAGCGGGCCGGAGTTACCGATGCACGTGGTACAGCCGTAGCCTACCAGGTTGAAGCCGAGCTCATCCAGGTACGGCGCTAGGCCGGCCTTTTCGAGATAATCGGTGACGACTTTCGATCCCGGCGCCAGTGAGGTTTTGACCCACGGCTTGCTGCGCAGCCCGCGTTCAACGGCGTTCTTGGCGAGCAAACCCGCGCCCATGAGCACCGATGGGTTCGAAGTGTTGGTGCACGAGGTGATGGCGGCGATCACGACTGCGCCGTCGCTGACGTCCTTCTCGGTCAGCGCGATCGTCGCGGTTTGGCTGCCGCCTTCGCCTTGCCAACGCGCCACCGCACCGTTTTTACTGTCGCGATCTTCCATCCATTCGTTCAAAGCCGCGTTGAACGAGTTCTTCACATCGCGTAGATTCACGCGATCTTGCGGGCGCCGCGGACCGGCAATATTCGGCTCTACCTCGCCGAGGTCGAGATGGATCACATCGGTGTATTCTGCATCCGGCGTGGCATCCGTGCGAAAGAGTCCCTGCGCTTTGGCATAGGCTTCGACCAGAGCGATGTGCTCGGGAGCGCGGCCGGTCAAACGCAGATATTCGAGCGTGCGATCGTCGATCGGGAAGATCGCGCAGGTCGATCCGAACTCCGGCGACATATTTCCGATCGTCGTGCGATCCGCGACCGGCAACGACGACAGTCCCTTACCGAAGAACTCGACGAACTTCCCGACGACGCCCTTCTTGCGCAGCATCTCGGTGATCTTGAGCACGAGATCGGTGGCGGTCACGCCTTCGCGCAGTTTGCCCTCAAGCCGGAATCCGATGACCTCCGGGATCAGCATCGTCACCGGCTGCCCAAGCATGGCCGCCTCTGCTTCGATGCCGCCGACGCCCCACGCCAAGACGCCGACGCCGTTGACCATCGTGGTGTGCGAATCGGTACCAACCGCGGTGTCGGGATATGCCGTCGAGCTCGTGGCGTCGAAAGCCACGCCTGCGCCACCGCCGCCGAAAATCACTCGCGCGAGATATTCAATATTGACCTGATGGACAATCCCGGTATCCGGCGGAACGGCGCGAAAGCCGTCCAGCGCCGACTGACCCCACTTGAGAAACGCGTAACGCTCGCGATTGCGCTGGAATTCGAGATCGGCATTCTTTTGCAACGCATCGTTCGAACCGAAGAAATCGATCTGCACCGAGTGATCGATCACCAGCTCAACCGGCTGCAACGGGTTGATCGCTTTCGGATCGCCGCCCATCGCCGCCATCGCATCGCGCATGGCCGCCAAATCGACGACGCACGGCACGCCGGTAAAATCTTGCAACAACACGCGCGCCGGGCGAAAGGCGATCTCTTTTTCCGATGCTTCGCGCGGACTCCAGCGCGCGAGCGCCTCGATATCAGCGCGCGTGACCGAACGTCCGTCCTCAAAACGCAGCAGATTCTCGAGCAGAATCTTTAAGCTATATGGAAGGCGCGCGAGTTTGGTGAGTCCGGCTTTCTCGACCGCGTCGAGACGGAAATAGGTGTACGCGCGATCTCCGACGTTCAGCGTGCCGGCCGCGCTCAGGCTGTTTGCGTGCTGATTCATGGCAACAGACGTATTTTCGGATCGTGCTGCGCGTAGCCTTCGATTGCGACTTGTACGTCACCGGACAAAAGTCGCCAGAGGGGTTCGCCGACTAAGGTCAGGCGCCAGTGCGAAAGCTCGAGCGCAGTCTCAAACTCCTGGCGGTTGTCCGGCACTTCTCGCGCCACCCGGTCGAGCGAGGCACGCGGCACGAGCAGACTCTGCGGCAGCTCGTTTTCTCGCGCGATCTCGCCCACGACGACCCCCATGAGCGCTGCCAGGGTATCGCGGCTGGACCCGAGCGGTCGCTGGGGACGCTCGGGGAGCTGGTCTTCGGGGAGAGCCTCGGCCAGCGCGACCGCCTCGACAATGACCCGCCCAAGCGACCGGCGCGCCCCGGCATCGAAGCGGCGCAACTGCTCGAGATCCTCGACGCGCTTGGGCCGTAACGTCGCCAGACCCGAGACCACGTCGTCAGGGATGATGTATTTGGGCGGTAAATCGCGCGAGCGCGCCTGCTGGTCGCGGAGTTTGACGATCTCGTTGAGCACGGCAAGTTCGCGCCGGCTCATGCGCATCGCCCCGGGAATGCGCAGGTATGCGCGGCGTTCGTCGCTGCGATAGCGCTCGATATCGCCGAGCGCCTCGCACTCCTCGAGCGCCCAGGAGAGGCGTCCGGCTTTTTCGAGCCGCGCGGTCACCTTTCGCTGCATCGGGAGCAGATGCGCCACGTCGTCGACAAGGTAGTCAAGTTGTTTGGGCGTGAAGGGCCGCGTGGACCAATCGCTCACCGTTTGCGTTTTGGCCAGACGCACGTCTTCGAGCTCGCGCACGAGATCGGCGAGCGAAATTTGCATGCCAAAGCCAAGAAACGCGGCCGCAACTTGCGTGTCGAACACATGCGGGGGCACGACATCGAAGCGGTCGGCGAAGATCTTCAAATCCGAGGAAAGCGCGTGACCCACGACCGTCGTTTGCCCCAGCGATTCCACCAGCGGCCGCAGATTCGGCAATGCCAGCGGATCGACGATGACGGCACCGTCGTCGAAAGCGAGTTGCACCACCATCAACCGCGGCGCGTAGGTGCGCTCGGTGTGAAACTCGGTATCGAGGGCAACGTGCTCGCTGCGCGCGATACGCTCGCAAAGTTCGGTTAGCTCGGCCGGTTCTTCAACCATCGCGATCGAATCGGTCGTCACGGTGTCGGTGTCACTTTCACGCGGTGCGGGAGATGCAAATGCGGGCGATGCGCTTCCCAGTACACATGCGCCCGGTGCTCGTAGCTGTGCACGACGACGGTTACTCGGTCTCCAAAGATCGCCAGTATCGTACAAATCGGTATGGCGATCGCGCACATCGTCCAGACGTGGCGCCACACCGGAACGCGGAACGTTGCCGCACTCGCCGTCGCAACCGTTCCACCAAATCCCGGAATAATGCGCACGGCCATCAAGAACGCGGGCGAACCGACCGGGAAGCGCCGCACCCAGCCCGGCACGCGTTCGAGATAGGCGTCCAAATCGAGCATACCCGCAGCGCGGCGGTTGATCCAGTATCCGGTCAACGCCGCAAGCACGAGACCGATCGCATTAACGATCGAGCCCTTGACCGGACCGAAGATCGCGCCGTTCATGATCGCCAGCGCATCGGTCACGGAAAACGGTGCGGAGGCGACGACCGTAAAAATCGCGATAGCAAGCGGGTAGGCGGAGAGACCGAGCGAGCGAATCTCACGCTCGACTAACGGCTGAAAGCGAATGACCAGCGCGGCCAGCGTAAACGAGGCGGCGAGCATCGCAATCGCTCCCAGGCGCTTGCCGAAGAATTTCAAGGGAGAGGTGAGGTGGGGATGGCGTTACGGGCGATAGTCACGATGCTTTGCGGAGTTGGTCTCTACGCTTCGGTATTCATGCTGCGCAAGGGCGCCGCAGCTGCCCGGGGCGAGCTGGCCGAGCCCAGCGTGGTCCAAACGCCACGGGCACGTCTGTTCGGGGGCGTCCCCAATGCGTGGATCGGTGCGTACTACTACCCGGCGCTCGGCCTAGCCATTTGGCTCGCGACTGATCGAAGCGAGTTGCTCATACTATTCTTGGCGGCGCTGACCGCTGCCGGCGTTTCGGTGGTTCTCGCCTACTCGCTGCTCTTTGTCACGCGAATGCCGTGCGTCTATTGCTGGACCTCCCATGTCGTCAACTGGGCTCTGGCCGTTGCCCTTACGGTCCTCGTCATAAATCCAATCTGCTGCTAGCCCCGTTAGGGTCGCAGGAGGAAAGATTTATGAAAAACATCGGACGTGCGGCACTAGCCGCAGTACTCGTCATCGGCGCCACCGCGACGGCAGCGCTCGCAGCAGATCAAATCGTCGGCGGTGCGCGGATGTACGCGACCAGAAATATCGTACAGAACGCCGTACGGTCGAAGGATCACACGACGCTCGTAGCGTTGGTCGAAAAGGCAGGACTCGTTGACACCCTCGAAGGCCCCGGCCCGTTCACGGTCTTTGCGCCGACGAACCTGGCCTTCACCAAGCTGCCGCCGGAAACGGTCGGCAAAGTCACCAGCGACAAGACGCTACTGACGAAAGTCCTCACGTATCATGTCATCGCCGGGCGACTCACGACCGGTGACATCGAGCAGAAAATCAGAGACGGCGGTGGCAAGGCCACGCTCAAGACCGTCGAGGGCGGCGACCTCACCGCGGAGATGGATGGCGACGATATCATCTTAATCGACGATCACGCCGACCGATCGAAGATAACCGTCCGCGATGTTCTGCAGTCAAACGGCATCATCGACGTCGTCGACACAGTGCTGGTTCCCTAGCCGCGGGTCAATGGGGTCGCGTCATCGTCGCCGAATGCGACGCGCATATGGTTTCTGCAATGCGCCTCGCTGCAACGGTGATCCTGGCGCGACCCGCACCCGGCACGAGCGAGGTGCTCATGTTACGTCGAAGCGCCGCGAGTCCGTTTATGCCCGGCGCCTTCGTGTTTCCGGGGGGCGCAGTTGATGACGCCGACTACCAACGCGGCCCGGCAGAGGGCTGGACCGACGAACGCATTGCCGCGGAATTCCGAGCGACCTCGCCGCAAGAACTTCCGGTCGATCAACCGGCGGTTGGTCTTCGTGATGCGCATGCGCTCGTCCACGCAGCGGTGCGCGAGTTACAGGAAGAGGCGAGCATCCAGGTCGACCCGGCGCAGCTTACGCTCTTCTCGCATTGGATCACGCCCGCGGGCGAACCTCGACGCTTTAATACCCACTTCTTCGTCGCTGCCGCGCCGGCGGGTGCGCTTGGAACCGCGGATAGCATCGAAACGCACGACGCGCAGTGGCTCTCCCCACAGCGCGCGCTCGACGCCCACCGCAACGACGAGATGCTTCTCGTCTTCCCGACGATCAAGCATCTAGAGCGGCTTGCGGCCTTTGACAGCGTCAGCGCGCTGCTCGCGTTCGCGCGTGAGAAGCCGATCGTCACCATCATGCCCGATCTGCCGCCCTCGGCAGGGGTCCGACTGCCGCAAGAGTTAGAGGGACGATGGTGAGCCGCATCGCGCTAGTCCGCGCCCCCAATCCGTCGCCGATGACCTTAACCGGGACGAATTCCTATGTTATCGACGCAGGCGGCGGTGAAGCGCTGGTGATCGATCCGGGACCGTTGATCGAGCGCCATCTCGACGCGCTGATGGCAAATGCGAGCACACGCGGTCTGCGCATTTCAACCATTGCGGTCACGCATGGACATCCCGATCACGCGCCCGCCGCGGCACCGCTAGCGCAGCGCACCGGCGCGAGCGTTTGGGTTCATCCCAACTCAAAGGTGCCGCACGATCGAACGTTTGAACTCGACGGCGCCTTGCGTGTCGCTGATCTTGCCCTACGGGTCATTGATGCGCCCGGCCACACGTTCGAGCACGTCGCGTTGTACGAGCCCGGCGAGCGCGCGCTCTTTACCGGCGACGTGATTTTGGGCGAAGGTACCGTGGTTGTTGCGCCGCCGGGCGGCGCAATGCGCCCGTATCAGCGCACGCTGGCGCGCTTCAAAGACGAGTTCCCTGACGCTGCGCGGATCTTCGGCGGACACGGCCCAATCGTTGAAGATGCGCGCGCCAAGATCGATGAGTACATCGCGCACCGGCAAGCGCGCGAAGCCGAGGTTCTCGCGACCCTGCGAGGGGGCCCGATGACGATTCCGCAATTGGTCATCGCGATCTATGGTACGCAGCGCCCGATGCTTTGGCCAGCGATGGCGCGCCAGTTGCTGGCCTATTTAATCGCGCTCACCGACGAAGGCACGGTCACCGCTAGCGCGCTGCGACGTCCGATGAACGAGCACGAGAACACGATTCTCAATCCGGCGTGGGAGTCGATCGTCGGCGCCGAACACGCGCCCGTCATCCGAGCCGAACTCGGCGCGATGCTCAAGCTCGACACGCTCTACGAATACCAACTGTCAGGTGATGGTTAGTACGATTTTACCGAATTGCTCCGCCGCGGCCATGCGTTGCGCGGCAGTGACCACCTCATCCATCGCATAAACGTGATCGACGACCGGTCGAATGTCGTGCTTGGTAACGAAATCGAGCATCCCGCGAAAATCGTCGGGGCTCCCCATCGACGTGCCGCGAATGTCGAGATGATTCCAAAAAATCGGAAAGATCCGAATCGTGGATTCGAGGCGCGTTCCCCCATAAAGCACCGCGCGCCCTCCGGGCCGTAGGAGGCCCAGCGCCTTATTGAGCGTGTCGCCGCCCGATGAGTCGACGACGAGATCGACCTCGCCGCGTTTGATCTGCTTGTGCCATTCGGGATCCGAATAGTTGATCGTCACGTCGGCACCGAGCGCACGCGCTCGCTCAAGTTTCGCTTCGCTTCCCGAGGTCACGATCGTGCGTGCTCCCACGGCCTTGGCAAAAAGCAGCACGAAGGTTTGCACGCCGCCGCCAATGCCGGGAATCAGCACCGTTTCGCCGGCCTGGAGCTGCCCGCGCGTAAACGTCGCGCGATAGGCGGTGAGCCCCGCGAGCGGAATAGCCCCTGCTTCTTCCATTGTAAGGTGCGCCGGTTTGGGGTAGACGTTGGCTGTGGGCACCGCGACGTACTGCGCGAGCGTCCCGTCGTGCGGCATGCCCAGGATCGACGCATCGCTCGCCCAGAGATGGGGATTGCTTCCCCAACCGAGCATCGGGTCGATGACGACCTCGGTTTCGCTCTCCTCGTGGAAACCCGCGCCATCGGAGCCGAGCGTGCGCGGCAGCGATATGCCCGGATAGAGTCCTTGCGTTATAAAAACGTCGCGCCGGTTCAAGGCGGCGGCGCGGATACGGACTAGCGTTTCACCCGGTCCGGGAGACGGCTTTGCAATCTCCTCGATCCGCAGATTTTGCGGGCCACCGACCTCGTGCAAACGGACGGCCTTCATCATCGAACTCATCGCGGCGACATTGCGCTCAAAACCGGCAAAATCTTGCCGCCGTCGATAATGCGTTCATAAGCTCGAACGGCGAACATGAAGCGGATGCATCTTCCGAACGTTCGTCATCGTGCGCTCGCCATTTTGGCGTTGTTCTCCGCCCTCGCCGCTTGCGGTGGTGGAGGAGGCGCCGGCGGTGCGACGCTGCCAACCACGCCGCAATCGACGCCGTCGAGCAGTGTTCCGCAGCCGTACAGCTTGAATACGATCACCGGCGTGTCCGGTGTTGCAAGCGGCTCGGCCACCGCCTACGCGAGTGCGGCCGTCACCGTCAGCGCGTCGGCTTCGAGTCCGACCGGCGTCGCTGTGCGTCACCGCGCCACCGACTCGCAAACGGCGCTAGTCTATTTCAGTATCGCGGCGAACGCGGGAAGCGCGTTCGTTACGGAGTTCAAGGCGTCGCTCACGCTCGCGAGCGCGGCGAGCGGAACGGTCTCGCTTTCGCAGTGGGAGAACGGGGCGTGGGCCGGCACCGATGCGACGGTGACGGTCAGCGGGTCGACGGTCTCCTTCGACTACTCCATCAACCCGGGAGCCGCAGCTCCTGTCTATTTCGCTCTGTACACCGGCGCGGCACTTCCGACACCTTCGCCAACACCGACGCCCACATCGACGCCAACATCGACGCCGACGGCAACGCCAACGGCGACGGCAACGCCGACTACCGCTCCAAGCGCGGCCGCCAACAGTTGTTCACAGACCCCGCAGCCTGGAACGCAAGCCGGTGGTGTCTCAGACAATCCCTCCGGGTTCTTCTCTGCACTGGAAGCCTCGAAGCAGGCCTGCGTCAGCGTGTACGAACCCTCGAGCCAGCTCCAAACCGCACTCGTCTATGCCGCAACGCACGGCTCCGCGGTTACGGTGATCTTCCCGGCCGAAGAGTACACGAGCGACGAATCCGATGCGTCGACGCTTGCCGCCGACGGTGCCCACGTCATTTGGCTGCAAGACACCCAGTCCCCGGAGTACGTCATATCGGCGACACCCGCAGCTGAGTATATAACCGATTCATACCTACCGATCCACGCGAAGTTCGCGCTGGTCGACGGGGTCGCATATTTGGACGGGCACAACTGGTTCGGGACGAATCCGACCGATGTGATCCTGCAAGATGCCAACGCTGCTGATTACACGGCGATGCAAACGGAGCTGACGACATTCCCATCCTCACCGCCAACCGTCAGCGGTAGCAATTACCTCTTTACCACGGATAAGTACAACTCGCTCAACGAAGAAGCGGCCGTTCTCAACGCCGCCGGTGTGAGTAGCGGCTACACGGTCGACTTCATCAGCGAGAGCTTCTTGGATTACGGCGCTTCGGCACCAGAAGGCGTCTTCAGCGCGTTGCTCGCTGCGGCCAAGGCGGGTGCAACGGTGAACGTCATCGTCGAGGGGACGATCACGAGCAGTTATGAAACCTGCGCGCTCTCGATTCTCGCGTACAACGGCGCTAAGGTATACGTCCAAACGTACAGCGGGAGCCAGAAGATCCTGCTGATCCTCAACGGCTCAACGGTAACGAACGCGTGGATCGGTTCGTCAAACATGACGGACTACGATTACATCGATTGGGGCATGACGATTCCCACGACCGATACGTCGGTGATCTCGGCGATACAATCGAACTACAGCACCTACATGGGGTACGCATCGCCGTCACCGGCTCCAGCCGCATCGCCTACCTGCTCAACGTAGGGTCGCGTGCATGGGGGCTTCCGCCTTCGCTCGAATAATAGGAAACCCCGAAAGGTAACCCATGTCAAAAAGCACCAAAATACGGGCCGTCTTCAAAGGCCTCGCGCGGATGCAGCGTGAGTATACGCTCGAGATCGGGCCGCTGCGAGCAACCGGTGTACCCGCGATTCTCCTCGGCTCGGCGGCGATCGTCGCTGCCGCGGGACTGGCCGCGTTCCTCGGGCGCAGCGCGCGGCGCCTTCCCGAAACCCTCAGCGAGGCCAAAGGGTTGGCACAGACGTTACGCGGCGACCGGCCGCGCTTAAATCCGTAAAATGAAAGCGTATGATCGATAACGATTCGCTCGCGGCCCTGATCCGCCGCGACCTCCCCGATGCGCAGGTCGAGATCGTCGACCGGACCGGCACGATGGATCACTTCAACGTGACCGTTCGTTCGCGCTCGTTTGCGGGGCACACGCTCATCGAACAACATCAGCTCGTGTACGGCGCGCTGCGCGCCGCTCTCAAAGATGGCCGCGTGCACGCGGTCGAACTCAAAACGCTCGTCAGCGAAGGCTAACAACGATGTCGGAACAACTCAAAACGGAAATCGCCGCCGAGGTCGCGGCCAACAAGATCCTCGTCTACGGCAAGGGCACCAAGACGGCGCCGCGCTGCGGCTTCACGCTCGAGACGATCCAATTCTTCGATCATTTCGGCTACCCGTTTGAAGTGATCGACGTGCTGGAGAACATGCCCAAGCGCGAAGTGCTCGCCGAGATGACCAATTGGCCGACGCTGCCAAAGGTGTTCATCGACGGCAAGTTCTACGGCGATACCGATATTCTCGGACCGATGGCGCAGAACGGCGAATTGCAAACGGCGCTGCGCGAGGCGTTCGGCGGCGAGCCGCAAACCAAGGCGACGATCAACCTCCACTAGAGGTGGCGTTTACCACGCTGGTCGACGCCGCGACGCTGGCGTCGCATCTCGACGACCCGGCATGGGTTGTGGTCGATTGCCGCCATGCGCTCGGCGAATTTTCGCGCGGGCGCCGATTGTATGACGAAGCGCATATCCCGGGCGCGTTCTTTGCCGATGGCGAGCGCGATCTCGCCGGCCCACACACCGGCTCGAACGGGCGCCATCCATTGCCCGATCCGCATGCGTTCGCTGCGTTTCTGCACGGCATCGGCGTCAACGATACAACCCAAATTGTTGCCTATGATGCGGGCGGCGACATCTTCGCTGCACGGATGTGGTTTTTGTGTCGCTGGATCGGACACGATGCGTGCGCCGTTCTCGACGGCGGTCTTGCGGGGTGGATAACGAGTGGTTATCCGGTCACGACCGCGCTTCCGGCCGCGCGCAGCGGAACGATTCAAGCGCGGGTCCGGCCCGAACTCGTCGTCGACGCACCTTACATCCTTGCGCACCTCGACGATCCGCAGGTGCAGCTCATCGACGCGCGCGCCGCGGATCGCTTTGCGGGACGCAATGAAACCGTCGATCCGGTCGCCGGACATATTCCGGGTGCACGAAACCGGTTCTACAAAGAGAATTTCGCCGACGACGGGCGGTTCAAGCCGTCGCTCGATCTACGCGCAGCCTTCGAGCCGTTCGGTCAGAGTGAATCGATCGTGCATCAATGCGGATCTGGCATATCTGGTGCTCTCAATCTGCTCGCGATGGAGATAGCGGGCCTGCGCGGAGCGCGCCTATACGCTGGTTCGTGGAGTGAGTGGATCGCCGACCCGTCGCGGCCTATTGCGTTGGAGTAGCTGCCGGGGACGGGCTTGCCGACGGTGACGGTACCGGCGACGGTGTCGCGGTCGGCGCCGGCGGTGGTGACGGATGCGGCGGCAGATCGTGCTCGATTTGCGGCATCGCACAGGCGGTATATTCGGTGATCGTCAGCGCGACGTTCGCGCACCAATAGGATCGCCAGGTCGAGTCGGTGATCGGCGCGATGCCGTCACCGCCTTGATAAAATTCCTCGAAACGCCGGCGCACCCGCTCGTCGCTGAAGATCGCTTGCTGCACCCTCCACAAGTGCGTCGCATCGATCACGCCGCTGCCGTATACCGAGTCGAAATCGTACTCCCGGTGCCAGGCCCAGTCATCCTTGCCTTTGGTAAGAATGATAGACTTGAGAATCGTCGACTTGCGCGGTCGCCGAATCGACGTCGAGCACCGTAAACGACGGCGCATTGCCAAAGATCGGACTGACCGCCGGAACGACCAGCATCGGCGCGCGCAACGTGCTTGCATCGGGGCCGATGGCACGGTAGCTATCCATGTGCGTGTGTCCTGCGATGGACATGGCGACGGTCGAGCTCGAGTCGAGCGCCGTCAGAAACGCATCGTTGAAACGGTCGGCGAGGAACGGAACCGGCGCGGAGCCCGCGGGCGCATGCAGCGTCGCGTAGACGTCGACGCCGGGTGGAATGTGCGCGATCACCCACACGGGCGTACCGGCCGGAAGCGCCGCTTGCGTCGACTGCAGCCACCGCAGTTCGTCGCCGCCCGGATCGGCTTTCGGATCGCCGCACGCGTTCTTATATTTTGCGGACCAGAAGACGTCGTTGAGCACGATCGCTTGCGCGTGATCGACCGGGAGCGGAACCGAGTAGTAGCCGCCGGTCGAGAACTGCGCGATGAACGCATTGGGGTCCGACGCGCCGACCGACGCCGCCCAGGCCGCAGCCATGTGCGCGAGAAACGCGTCGTGCGGCGTGCTCTGATAGTCCCCACAATAGCTGTCGTTGTTGCCGATGACCGGCAACAGACGCGCGCGTGGGAACGCTGCCGCAAGCTCCCAGGCAAGAAACGCCACCGACTTGTCCACGAAGGCGTCGTATGCAGCGTCGTCATGCACTTTGGCGGTGCGCGCAAACTTCGCGCGGAAATCGTGAGCCAACAAATCGCCCGCGATGACGACGACACGCGGGTCGGGGACCGCGCTGCGCGCGCCGTCGAGGGTCAATTCAAGCAGCGCATCGTTGGTATCGTTGCCGCGAGCCGACGGACCGCCGACGTCAGCGGCTTCAAAGATCGCGCGCCAGCGATCGGGCGGTGCGGCGGCCAAACGATCGACGATGTGCGGTTGAGTGAACGGGTCGAAGTGGAGATCGCTCAGCACAATCCAAGGTTGGACGGTAGCGAGCACGAACGCGAGCACGGACCGGAGCATTACGTGCGCATTTCCGAGAGGTAACGTCCATGTCCCGCTATTGGTTGTTCAAGAGCGAGCCACACGCCTACAGTTTCGAGCAACTGTACAAGGATCGCACGACGCCGTGGAGTGGCGTGCGAAACTACCAGGCACGTAACAATATGATGGAGATGGCGGTTGGCGATCTTGGGCTCTTCTATCATTCCAGTATCGCAGAACCGGCGGCGGTGGGCATCGTGAAGGTCGTGCGCACCGCGTACCCGGATGAAACCGCATTCAAGCGCGGCGGCGAATACTACGATCCCAAAAGCACGCCTGCTAAGCCCCTCTGGATGAACGTCGACGTGGAGTATGTCGAGCCGCTCGCACACGCGGTGACGCTGGCGCGCATGCGCGCCGACCCACGCCTGGTTGGTATGGCGTTGCTCAAACGTGGACAGCGCCTTTCGGTGCAGCCGGTGATGCCGCACGAGTGGAAGATCATCTTAGAACTCGCGAAAAGCGCTATCCACTCGGTTGTCAGTGCCCGACCGCCGCGCTGAACTGGACAAAGACCGTGCGCGGTGTGGCGTACTCGTAGTTCGTCGGTCCGAACAGGACCGGGTTCCCGCTGGAATCCATGCTCCCTGGGAGCGCCTTATAGGTATAACCGCCGTAGTAGAGGCCGCCCGTCGCGTAGTTATCCAACCCGAGGATATTGGTCGCGCCAACCGTGACCTTCACCTGATTCACCGGGAGGACGAGCGCGCCGTCGAACAGTGTAAAGCCCGAGCGGCCGAACGAGTTATTCGCGCCGTATGAGGTGCTGCTGACACGGAGGTTCGCACCATTCGAAAACGCGTACGAAAGATCGACGCGCATCTTGCTGTACGGATATTCCGGCAACTGCACCCCGTTGTCCGGCAACGGTCCGGTGTAGAACTCCCCGCCGGCCGTGAGCGCCACGGGATTCTGATCGTACGCGTAGTCGCGCAGCAAATCGAGCGCGACGTGATAGCCGAAGCCGACATGCGGTTGATGGAGCACGTTGACTTCGACGCCTTCGTTGAAGAGCTGGCCTTGCGAGGTCGGCAGGAGGATGTTCGTATACGGCGTTCCATCGTACTCGCCGCTCTGCGCCGATGTGATCGTCGCGTAGCGATTGTAGACCGTGGTTTGGTAGAAGTCCGCCGAGACGATACTGTCTCTGGAGTATTTGTAGTCGGCGCCGACATCGTAGCCCATCGACGTTTCCGCTTGAAACTGCGATGCGGGGCAGAACGTGCTCCTGGCGCAGATCGTCGACGTGGGATTGATCACGCCCTGGTACGGCGTGGAGTATGCGCTGCCCGCTGAGGCACGTACGCTGACCTTCGAATTCGGCCGCCACGTGAGGCCGCCACGCGGATCGAAGCGCGAGCCGACGAAGGTCGTGTTCGAGAGGTAGCCGCCGAACTCGAGCTGGAGTTTCGGCGCGATCTCGTAGTTGCCGCGCAGATTCTCCGTCGTACTCCGGACCACGATGTGCGGCTGCGGGTAGTACGCGACCGAATATGCGCAGTCGAAGATCTGCGCAGCCGTTTGGCCGGGGTAACCGCACCCACCATATGGATCGGCCACGGTTCCGGATCCATACCAATACCAGCCGCTGGAGTACGCCTCCGTGTAGTTGAAACTATCGCTGTGCGTATCGAAGCCGAGCGTCACATTGCCCCGATCGTTTCCGATCGGAAGCGAGTATTGCGCATCGAAGCCGTGCAGCGTGTCGGTCGTGAGCTCGTAATACGGCTCGCCGGCGTAGCCGTTGTCATCCGCATAGTTGTTCCCCGCATCGGTGGACATGGCGGGGCTGCTGCCGACCCAAAGGCAGTCCGGCGAATAGCACGGACCGATCGCGTTCGTGTCGGTGTTCTGGATGATGTCGCGCGTGATGCTGCCGCCGTAGAAACGCGCGAGGAACGTGCCGGGGCCGATGACGGTGCGCAGGTCCGCCGTGAAGATCGGCTCGTTGTCGGTCTCGAACGTGTTCGGATAACCGGCATAGAGATTGATCGGCACCGTTTGGCCGACATATCCAAGGTACTTCTGGTTCGTGAAGTTATAGTTGTAGTTTGTTCCCGTTCCACAATTCGCCGGCACGATAGCATCGTAGGTGTCGATGCACGGAGCGATTTTCGCGTAGATCCAGCCGACGTTGTTGCCGGTCTCGTCGAGCCATGTCTGCGTGGAGAAGCTGCTCAGCGTGATTGACGTCACCGACGAGAAGTTGTACGAGAGTTTAAAGAGCTGCCCGTTGTTCTCGAAGTCCGACGTGGCGGGATACTGGTAATTCAACACGCCGGTATATGACGTGCCCGACGGATAGGCTTGACCGTTGCCGGTTTCAGGAATCGTCGGCGAGGTGTAGGGCGAGAAGAAGCTCGCGCGCCCGAAGCCGAAGATATTCTGCGGAGCCATGTAGCCGGGCGTCGTCACGCGCGCGACGGCGGCGAGGAGGCCCCACTTGCCGATCGTATCCGAGACCCGCGCCCCGTATGTCCAGCCGCCGAACGAGTCGAGTTGCGTCATGAGATCGGAGGTGAACTTCGTGGTAATGGGCCGCGTTTGGAAGTTTACCGTACCGCCGACGGCATCCGCAACGGTGTTCGGAAGGCTGCCGGGGCCTTTGCTGACTTCGACGCCGCCGAGCAGAAGCGCGTTGATGAAGGTCGCGTTGAAGCCGAACGCGCCGTTGCCGATCGTGTTGATCGGATGACCGTCGATGAGCACCTGCGACTCGTACGGCTGTGCGCCGCGAATCGAGAGCGCGGTGTTCGCGCCAGGTTCGTTCGAGCCGCCGTTCACGCGGTCGATTTCGACGCCGGGAATCTGGTCGAGCACGTTAACGACCTGGAATAGCCCCTGATTTTGGATCGTGGCGGCCGACAGGATCGTCGACGAGGCGGCCGAGGTGGAAACCGAGGTCGAAGAACTCGTGCTAACGCTGGCAATCGTCGTCAGCGACGCCGGAACGAGCGTGGTGGCGAGCGAGACCGTCTCGCCCGACAAGATCACGACGCTGTCTTGGCGCGTCGACTGGAAGCCCGAGGCCGAGATCGTCACCGCGTAAACGCCCGGCGGAAGGCTGACGCTGTACGTGCCGTTGGGTTTCGTGATGGCTTCGGCCGATTTTGGACCGGAGATAGCGACGCGGGCCCCGGCGAGCGGACCTCCGGTGCCGTTAAGCACCTTGCCGCTTATGGTTCCGCTCGATTGCGCATTCTGTGCGACGATGGAAGCGGGGTTCGGGGCCGTTGCCGCACTGACGGGTCCAACGGAGAACGCCGCGATCATTACCGCAGCAAGCACGCGGATTAGGCTAGTTGTCATACAACCTCCACATCTCGGGGCGAATATAAGAAAGCTATTCGCGACAGGGCGCACGAGTCATATCGACATTCGCCTAAAGGAGATGGCCCGCGGTTTAACCGCGGGCCACTGGCTCATGCGACCCCCGGTCGCTAGGGTTTGCGGATCGTACTCTGGATCGTTCCGCCGTTTCGCTGAGAGAGCTGCACCGTTCCGAGAACGCGGCGCTGCTTCGAGAGCGGTGCCGTGGTTGGGAACGTGCTCGTCGGCTGGAGCTCCACGTTGCCGACGAACATCCACTGCCCGTAGTACGAGCCGGTGTCCTTATAGTAGCTCCAGTTTCCGATGAACAGCGTCACCGTCTGACCGGCGAAGCTGGACAGCGAGTATGGTCCGCGCTGCGACCAGAATCCGCCTTGGATCCAATCGTAGAAGGGAGCTTTGCACGTGCTGCTTCCGTAGTCGCTGTAGTTGGCGCAGGTATCGCCGTCGTAAGCCTCGGGCCAGCACCCGCTGTCCTGGTAGTACCCGGAGCCACCGTACGTGCCGCCAGCGGTTGAAGAGCCGCTTGCCGGCGTATTCGGGTGGACGTAGCAATTCTGCTCCGCGAGGAGATAGGTCGGCGTACCCGACGCCACGTTTGCGGAATACGAGGGGAAGATTGCCACCTCTTGATCCGCGGTCGCGAACGAAAACCCGCTGCCGCCTTCCCACACCCAGAGGCTCAGGTACGGCGTCGTCGAGGGTACCGTGAACGTCTGACACATGCCCGACTCGCCCTTCGGGAGCGTGACCTTGCTGGAGTCGATCGTTCCGATGAACGCCACCGTGGTGCCGAGGACGGACGGGGAGCTCGTCGGCGTGACGTACGTAATGCCGTTTGCCGAGATCGATCCGGCGTTCGGATAGCCGGGGTTGTCGTTAGCCGGAACCGCTGCGGTCGTTATCAGCGGCGAGAGGCTCGCCAGCGGAATCGGCGACTCCGTCGGGACCGCCGATTGCGTCGGGTACGGCGACGGCGGCGGTGAGGCCGGCAGCGGCGAGGTCAGGTTCGTCGGCGGATTCGCCGCGTTGTGCACGTAGCTGCACGGCGCCCATCCGGTGAGACCGTTCGAGAAGGTGCCGTTCGAGATGTTCGAGACGACGACTTGGAACGTGTCGGTATTCGAATAGGGATCCGTGAGCGTGATGTTTGCAACACCGCCCGTCGTACCGCTCACCCAGAAGTAGGCAACGCCGGTACTGCTCGTTGTCACCGTGGCACTCGATCCGAACGATGATGCGCCGGGTGCGGCTGGGGCGGGCGACGGAGTTGCGCCGGAACCGCCTGCCGCAACCGGTGCAACCGTTGAGCTACTGGAGCTGATGCTGATCAGCGTGTTCGGCTTCGCCGAGATGGCAACGATCGCGTCATCGCCGACGCCGATCGTCGGCGCACCGGGTAGCGGCGACGGCGTCGGCGCGGTGTTGTTCACCGTTATAGTTGCCGTCGTCGTCTGCCTCACCGGATCGGTGAACGTGACTGTTGCCGTGCCGGTCGCAAGCCCCGCCGTCACGGTGAACGTCGCCTGACCGCTCGCGTTTGCCGTAGCCGACGGCGAGGGGCTCACCGAGACGAGTGTGGAGCTGCTCGACGCCGTGATCGCAAGGCCGGGGTTGGTCGTCACGGTGATCGTGCCTTGCTGACCCTCGGAGAGCGTCAGCGCCGACGGCGATGCAACCGGTGCCGACGGCTGCGGCGTCGGCGTCGTGAAGACTTGGCCCGTATAAACGGCCACATAGTAGCTGCTGCCGCTCGTGAGCGTAACGGACGGCGATAGCGTACCAGTGCTGACGCTGATGAGGCCTCCGCTCACGGTGGCTGCCGTACCGACTGTCACCCACTGCGAGCCGTTCCAGAACGCAGCGTAGTAGGTACCTGACGGAATCGCGCTGGTAGGCGCAACGGTAAGTTCGACCTCGGTGAGCGTCGTCGCGGACGTTGCCGTCAAGGTGACGTAAGCAACGGCGGTATTACCCGAACTCGCCGCCCGCTTCGAGGTTGTGGCGACCGTGCTCGAGGACGAACGCACGACCGACTGAAGAGCCGGAACCGAGGCTGGCTGAGTCGCGCTTTGCGACGCCTGCACGGTTCCGCTGCCTTTGACCGACACCGTCCCGAGGGCAAGCCCGCCGGTCGCCGCCATGGTAATCGATGTCCCCCCGCTCGTGACCGTTCCACTGGTAACGTTCGCGGGCGTCGGGTAACTGATGATCGCGTCGTTTTGGCCGCCACCGCCGCATGCTGCAATGGCCACGAGACTCAGCGCGACAAACGCGCCTACGATGTACTTACGCAAGGTTGATCCCCCCAAGATGAGCATTACGAATCGCGATCATTGACCTGCTCCCGGCGCCACGCCACCCGCGCCAAAAGTCTTGGTGAGCATGAACCGGTAGGTCGCGGGACCGACGGTGTTGCCGATCGTCGCGCCTAACGTCCCGTTCGCAAGCGGATAGGCGATGCCGCCGCCGACGATTGGGAAGAGTCCGGGCCAAGCATTGAAGATGTTGTCACCCGACACTTGGAACGAGATCGAGTTGTTCAACGGGACACGAATCGTGGCGTAGCCGATGCCGAACGGCGGCAGATTGTAGCCATTGTTCTTTCCATAGAGCGTCTCGCCGAGCTCGAGATAGATCCCGTCCTTGAGCGTGTAGTTCACCGTGGCGTTCCCTTGGAAGTACGGGATTGCGGTGTTCGAGAAGCCGCTCGCGCCGACGCTACCGGCGCCGTTATACGTCGTTCCGAACGCGTTACCGGTGAAGTTTGCGCCCGCGATGATCGGAAGGTTCACGTTGTAGGTCGCCGGTACGCACGGTTCGCCGGCGGGAAGGTTCTGACAATAGAAGCCCGCGGGCAGATCGTACGCATATGCGTGCTGGATCGCTCCGGAGATGTTCCAGCCGAATTTTCCGGGCGTCGATCCGCGCTTCCACGAGAGCTCGATGCCCTCGAAGCGCGAATTATTGAGGTTGGTGTTCAGCGACACATAAACCGGAATTGCGCCGCCGACGCCGGCGGGGCAAGGCGGAAGCCCGGGATACGTGATGGCCGCGCAGGTGCCGGCCGCTACGGTCTCCGCGAGGAAGTGGTTGTAGAGGTCCGTCAGGTAGCCGTCGATCGAAACCACGCCGTAGTCGTGCGGTAGGCGGAAATCGGCTCCGAGGTCGTAGCCGAAAGCCGTTTCCGGAACGAGATTCGGGTTATTCGCGCTGTACGCGCACGAGGTCGAACACGTGCTCGGCGGGGTCGTCAGCTTGCTGAGCAAACTCAGGTACGGCGGAGCAATCGCCGAGCCGGCGGACGCGCGAATCGCAATCCCCGAGCTCGGACGATATTCGAGAGCCATGCGCTCGTCGAAGTGCGCACTGTTGCTCGTCGTGAACGAATAGCCGGTGCCGGCCGCGTTCGCAGTACCGTTGAGCGCGTACGGGAACGTGTTTTGATAGAGGTTATCGTAAAGCGCGACCGTGCCGCTCAACTTCGGGGTGAAATTGTACTGGCTGCGCAGCAGGAACGTCGTAAACGTCTGATTCGTGCCCGCCGGATTGGTGATCGAGGGCGTACCCACATCGCCGGCCGATCCACTGACCGTGCCCCACGAGCCGGCAACGGAGGACGCGCGGTTCTGGTCGACGGAGAACGTCACGTCGTCGCCGTCTCCAAAAGGATGCTCGTACTCGAACGAGAGACCGCTGAGACGATCCTCTTCGAACTGGTTGTACCAATCGTAGATGTCAACCGGAACCGACTCGCCGTTAAAGACCTGGCTGCCGGCTGTGCCGTACAGCGAATACGTTTCCTGAACCGGAACCGCCGGGTTCGGATTGCCTTCGTAGATGAGACGATTGATCGACGCGTGGTAGTAGCGCGCGAGGACGGTATCATTGCCGATCAGGCTTCGGATTTCTGCCTGGAAGATCGGCTCGTTGTTGATCTCTTGCGCAGTCTGGGGATAGAGGCTGTACGGCCCGAGGATCTGCGCGCCGACGGGCAGCGAGCCGTCGTAGCCGGCACCGGGCTGGAAGACCGACGGAACCAGCTCCGACGTGTTCGCGTTTTGGTCCGCCCACGTTTGGCCGCCGAGGTAGCTTACCGTTGCGGTCGTAGCGTTGGAGAACTTATACCGGAGTTTTGCGAGCTCGTACGTACCGTCGTAGGCGCCGTCGTAGGTATAGCAACACGCGACCAGCGAGTAGTTGTTATACGTTTTGCTGTTCGTGTTCCCGATCCACCCGAGGTTATCGGTGTAACCGAGGCCGGTGCCGTTGGCGTAGAAGCTGTTGTTCGGATTGAAGTACGAGCTGTAGTTGTGCAGGGCGGGAAGATCGTCAACCCCCGCGAGATCGAGGACGAAGCCGAGGCGGCCGATCGTATCCGAGATGCCGAAGTTATAGAACGTGCCGCCGCGATTCGTAACGCCGATCGTGTAATCCGGTGTGAGGGTCGCGGTCGGATCCTTCGTGCGGAAGTTCACCGTGCCGCCGATCGCGTAGTTCGTCTGCGGCGACATGGCGCCGGGGCCCTTGACGACTTCGACGCTGCCGAGCATGTAGCTGCTGAGGAACGTCGTGACGTAGTCGCCGTAGTCGCCGACTGCGAGCGGGTGACCGTCGATGAGTGAGGCGGTTTCAAAGGAAAGGCCGCCGCGAATATTCGGGACCGTGATCGCGCCCGGCACAGAGCCGTTGGCGCTCGAGGTCGGCAGGGTGTTCTGTAAGCCCGGGATCTGGTTCAGGACGCGGCCAACCTGCGGCTGCGCCTGATCCGCAAAGTCCTGCGCGGTGATGACGTTCAGTGAAGCGGTCGAGGTATTGAATTGCGACTGCGCCGTCGCGCGCACGCTTGCGATCGTGCGCAGCGAGGTGAATGTCGCGATCGGCAAGGTGATCGCGATCTTCTCAACCTCACCCGAAAAGACCGTGAAGTCCGATTCGGTCGCGGTCTCAAATCCGGGCTTCGCCACGTTTATTATGTAGAGGCCCGGCGGGACAGCGCTGATTTGGAACGCGCCCGTCGCGTCGGACGTGGTCTGAAGGGTTTTGACGCCTTGCAGCGTGATCGTGGCTCCGGCGACCGGAGCACCCCCTCCATCCTTGACCGTACCGGATATCGCGCCGGTGGTCGCGCTCATTGCCTGAGAGACGAGTTCTGGACTCGCGGTGGTCGCCGCATAAACCGGTTGGAC
This sequence comes from Vulcanimicrobiota bacterium, assembly GCA_963833045.1. Classification (GTDB taxonomy): domain Bacteria; phylum Vulcanimicrobiota; class Vulcanimicrobiia; order Vulcanimicrobiales; family Vulcanimicrobiaceae; genus Aquilonibacter. The sequence continues at coordinate 242,194 of CAWHWL010000021.1, read as the reverse complement.
GACCGCAGCAACGAGCGCCGCGGCTATGAATGACCGAACGAGTTTATGCACACCGCCTCCATGTCGCGAACAAAGTACAATGTGCCGCAGCAAAGCCGCGGCGCACCTTCACTAGAAGCTTACGGGCTACAAAGTTAAGGTGTCATTATGCACTCGGTCCGATTACGCGGACTGTGCTTGTGCTAAATAAATGCGCTGTGCATGGATTGGCATTTCTGCCACCGGGATTTGCATGCGCGAGTATCCCCCGTCGGGATTGAGCACGCGGCTCTTCACGTTGTCGGCGAGCAACACCGAGAGGATTTGGTTGGTCAGGGTTTCGGAAATGACCGGATCCATGACCGGGACGCCGAGCTCTACCCGGCGATCCAGATTACGCCCCATCCAATCGGCGCTGGAAATATAGACCTCGCGGTCGCCCCCATTATCGAAGACGTAGATTCGCGAGTGCTCCAGGAAGCGCCCCACGATGCTGCGGACGCGAATCGTGTCGCTGACCCCCGGAACTCCGGGCCGCAAGATACACATGCCGCGGATGAGCAGTTCGATCGGGACGCCGGCTTGAGAAGCGCGATAAAGCGCGCGCGCGATATCCGGGTCGGTCAGCGCGTTGAGCTTGGCCCGGATACCCGATACGCGTCCCGCGCGCGCGTGCTCGGTCTCGCGATCGATCATCGCCAGCATTTCGCGACGCAGGGTCACCGGCGCCACCAACAGATCCTCGTAGTCGGTAATGTTCGAAAACCCGGTCAACGCGTTGAAGAGCTGCGTCACGTCGGCGCCCAGCTCGCGACGGCAGGTGAACAGACTTAAATCGGTATAGAGGCGCGCAGTCTTCTCGTTGTAATTGCCGGTTCCGAAATGCATGTAACGCCGAATGCCGTCTTCTTCTTGCCGCACCACCATCAACGTCTTGGCGTGCACCTTTTGCCCCGGGAATCCGTAGACGACGTGAACGCCCGCGCGCTCTAAGCGCCGCGCCCATTCGATGTTGTTCTCTTCATCAAAGCGCGCTTTGAGCTCGATGACGACGGCAACTTGCTTTTCATTTTCCGCCGCTTCGAGCAGGGCGCGCACGATCGGTGAGTTTGTCCCTGAGGTGCGGTAGAGCGTCGCTTTGATCGCCAGCACCTGTTCGTCTTTCCCGGCCTGTTGTAGGAACTGCACCACTGGATCGAACGATTCGTAGGGATGATGCAGCAGCAGATCGCCTTCGCGAATGAGCGCGAAGAGATCCGTCTTGCCCACGAGCGCACGCGGGATCGCGGGCAGAAATGGTGCGTCGCGCAGCGTCTCGTAGTCCGGGAGGCCGACGATCTGCCACAAATCGGAGAGCGCGATAATACCGTCGACCTCGTAGCAGTCCACCTCGGAGAGATCGAGCGCCTTGAGCAAAAGGTCCCGCATGTACTCAGGCATGCCGCGTTCGATCTCGAGGCGCACCGGCTCGCCGAAGCGGCGGCGCTGTAATTCCGATTCGATCGCGCGCAGCAGATCGTCGGCCTCGTCCTCTTGCAGATCCAAGTCGGCGTCACGCGTTACCCGGAAAAGATAGGCCTCGCGAACCGTCATGCCCGGGAAGAGCGCATCGAGATGGTGCGCGATGAGATCTTCGATCAACACGTAGTGGCGCTCGCCGTCGGGCGCGCCTTCGAGCGGAACGAAGCGCGGCAGCGTGGGCGGAATCTTGACGCGCGCAAAGTGCAGTTCCACGCCTTCGGCCGTCGGCTCTTCGAGCTCGACCGCCAGTGAGAGCGACAGATTTGAAATGTAGGGGAAGGGGTGGCCCGAGTCGACCGCAAGCGGGGTGAGCACCGGAAAGAGCCGATCGTCGAAGACGCGCTCGAGCGCCGTCTGGCGCTCCTCGGGGAGCTCCGAGATGCGCAGCACCTTGATACCCTCACGCTCGAGCGCCGGCAAGAGGTCTTCATTAAGCAGGCGCGTCTCCACGGCAAGTGAGCTGCGCAGCCGGGTTGAGATCGCGGCGAGATGTTCGGCCGGCAGGCGGCCGTCGTCGGATCGGCGCACGACCTGCGCTTCGATCTGCTGTTTGATCGCCGCGACCCGGATCATGAAGAACTCGTCGAGATTGGTTCCGTAGATGGCGACGAACTTCAAGCGCTCGAAAAGCGGGTTGCCCCCGTCGAGCGCCTCCTCTAAGACCCGATCGTTGAATTCGAGCCACGAAAGCTCGCGACTGAAATACAACGACGGATCATCCAGCGCGAGCGGCAGGCGCTCTAGCGCGGCTTCTTCTTGCGAGAGCATGGTTTTGATGGTATTTCGCCACAGCAGGGATAAAGTCTAGCGAGATGTGGGCCATGCTTTTCGCCGACACCCTGCGCCACGCGCTCCTTGCCATGGCGGCGTTGGCGCTCGCGTGCCTGATCGGCGCGCCGTTTGGCCTGATGGCCGCCTCACGCGACTGGGCGCGCTCGCCGATTCTGGGAGCGGCGGCCCTGGGTCGCACGCTTCCAAGCATCGCTGTCCTCGCGCTGCTCGTTCCGCTCCTGGGCGTCGGGGTGCTTCCCGCCGTCGCCGCGCTGACGTTGCTCGCTCTCCCCCCGATCATCATTAATATTGACTTGGCGATCCGCTCGACGCCGGCCGCCGCGCTCGATGTTGCCAGGGGCCTGGGAATGTCGGCTCGGCAGCGATTTTCGCGCGTGGTCGTTCCGCTGGCGTTTCCGATCGCACTCGCCGGCGTTCGTACCGCGAGCGTCGAGGTCATTGGTAGCGCAACGCTTGCCACATTCGTCGGTGCCGGCGGCCTGGGTGACGATATCGTGCGCGGCTTGCAAACCGGCGACGGCGTGCTGCTCGCGATCGCTTCGGCCATCGTTGCGGCGATGGCCCTTGCAGTCGAGTTTCTCCGATGAGATACTCGCGTGCTCATGCGATTGCGACGTTCGCGTCGCTCTGTGCGCTGCCGGCCTGCGGTGTTGGCGGCGCGATCACGGTCGGCTCGAAGAACTTCACCGAGTCGATCGTTATCGCCGAGATCTACGCGCAAGCGCTCGAACGCGCCGGTTTACGCGTCGTACGGCGCCTGGATCTGGGATCGACACAGATCGCGATGGCCGCGATGGCGCGCGGCGAGATCGATCTCTACCCGGAATACACGGGCACCGCACTCATCGACGTTTTGCATCACGAGCCGATTCGCGATCCCGCGGCAAGCTACGCCTACGTGCGCGACGCGTTCGCGCGCCACTACGGCATCGTGTGGCTCGAGCGTTCACCGATGAACGATTCGCAAGGGCTTGCAACCACGACGGCCGTGGCGCAACGCTATCACCTGCGCACGCTCTCCGACCTCGCGCCGTTAGCCTCGCGCCTTCGCCTCGCGACGATTCCCGAATTCGTCACGCGCCCCGACGGCATTCCGGGTTTGCAACGCGTCTATGGCGGCTTCCACTTCGCATCGGTCCGCTCGTACGACATCGCGCTCAAGTATGAAGCGCTGCTCGACGGGGACGCCGATATCGCGACCGCCTTCACCACCGACGGGGCAATCGCCGTCGACCGCCTTGTGGTACTCAAGGACGACAAGCATCTGTGGCCGGTCTACAATGTTGCTCCGTTGGTACGTGCCACAACGCTCGCGCGCGAACCACGCATCGCAACCGCGCTCAACGCCATCGCTCCAAAACTCACCGACGAGGCCGTACGAACCATGAACGCACAAGTCGAAAGCCGCGACCGCGACCCGGCCGACGTGGCAGCCGAATTTCTCAAAGGTGTTGCATGAGCGGGGCCGCGATCGAGCTGCGCGGGATCAGCGCCCGCTACGAAGGCGCCGACCAACTCGCGGTTGACGACGTGAACCTTGCGGTCAACCCGGGCGAGCTCATTGCGCTCGTCGGTCCATCGGGCAGCGGTAAAAGCACTCTGCTGCGCACGGTGAACCGCCTGGTTCCAATCGAACGCGGGCGCATCGAACTCGACGGCGTCGACACGGCGACCCTGGATCCGGTCGTCATGCGCCGCGGTATCGGCTACGCAATCCAGGCGGTGGGCCTGTTCGCACACATGGACGTCGCGACCAACATCGCGATCGTTCCGTCATTACTGGGCTGGGACCGCGAGCGCATCGCGGCGCGCGTCGACGAAATGCTGGAACTCGTTCGGCTCGATCCGGCGCGCTATCGCCGGCGGCGTCCAAGCGAGCTCTCCGGCGGCGAAGCGCAACGCGTCGGCGTCGCGCGGGCACTGGCGGCCTCTCCGCACGCACTCTTGATGGACGAGCCTTTCGGCGCGCTCGACGCAATCGTACGGCACGTGCTGCAACGCGAACTGCACGAGATCGTCCGCAGCGCAGGGACGACGACGCTCTTCGTCACGCACGACGTCAACGAGGCGCTCTTGCTGGCCGACCGCATCGTGGTGATGCGTAGCGGTCGCATCGAGCAGTGTGCATCGCCGCTCGAGGTGCTCGCTCACCCAGCGAGCGATTACGTGCGCGAGCTTTTCGCTGCAGACGATGCGGTGGCGAAGCTCCGCGAACAGGCGCACACGTTATGAGCTATTTGGTCGCGCACGCGGGAAGCGTCGCGCTGCTGGCACTTGCGCACCTCGGCCTAGTTGCCGCCGCGCTGGCGACGGCGCTCGCCATTGCGCTGCCGCTGGGCTTGTGGATCGCGCGCAATGAGCGCGCTCTGCGCATCGGCCTGGGCGTGTTGGGCGCGCTCTACACGATCCCGAGCCTCGCGCTTCTCGCGTTGCTGGTCGAAGTCGTCGGACTTGGACCCGCGCCGGTCTTCGTGGCGCTGGTCGTCTACGCGCAGTTCGTCTTGGTGCGCAACGTGGTTGCCGGCGTACGCGCGGTCGATCCCGCACAACGCGATGCGGCGCTCGGGATGGGCATGTCCGCGTTGCAGCGCGTCGGACGAGTCGAACTTCCGCAAGCCCTGCCGGTGATTATCGGGGGCGTTCGCATTGCCGCAGTCGCGATGATCGCGCTCGCGACGCTGGGCGGCTACGTCGGCGCGGGGGGCCTGGGATCGCTGATCTTCATCGGATTCACCCTGCATCACAGCGATGAGATCGTAGCCGGCAGCATCGCCGTCTGCACGCTTGCAATCGGCGCCGACATTTTGCTACGGCTCCTGGAGAAGTTAACCCGTGCGGACCAGAAGATGCAGCGCGAAGCGTGACGCGCGATCGGTCCAGGTTTTGCGCAATTCAAATCCGCTCGCCGCGGCCAGCTCCGCGACGTCGTCGTCGTTGTACTTGTAAGACGATTCAGTGTGAATGCGTTCGCCGTCGGTAAACGCGATATCGAGATCCAGTGCTGCGATCCGTACCCGTTGCTCGCCCCTGGATTGCAAGTACGAGTTGACGCACCCGCGTTTCTCGTCGTAGTGAACGACGTGATCGAAGTTTCGCAGATCGAATGTACCGCCCAATTCGCGGTTGATGCGCGCGAGCAGATTGCGATCGAAAGCCGCGGTCACGCCAGTCGGATCGTTATAGGCCAGCTCGAGCGTTTCGCGATCTTTCTTGCGATCGACGCCGAGCAGCATGCCGTCCCCCGGGCGTAGCGTGCGCGAAATCAACGCGATCAATTCGCGCGCAACGTGGGGCTCGTAGTTGCCGATGTTCGAGCCCATCAGCATCGCCAGAACCCGGCGCTCGAAGGTAAGCGCTCCCGATGCAAGCACGGTAAAATAGTCGCCCGCGTAGGCGCGGACGCGCAATCCCGGAAAGCTCTCGACCAGCGTGGTCGACGATTCGCGTAGCGCGTCGAGCGAAATGTCGATAGGGCTGTAGTGCAGCGTCGGCTGCACGCGAAGTACCTCTTCGATCAACTGCCGCGTCTTGCTCGCACTCCCGCTTCCGAGTTCGAGGAACTCGACCGGCTCGTCGAGCACGCGCACGATTTCCCAGCCCCACTCGCGGAGAATCTCGGTCTCGGCGCGGGTGAGGTAATATTCGGGAAGGTGGGTGATCGCGTCGAACAGCACCGAGCCCAAATCATCGTAGAAATACTTCGACGAGAGCGCGCGCGGCTCGGCGGTTAGTCCGGCGCGCACGTCCTGCGGGAAATGATCACCGGCCGCGGCTCCCGCGAGCTCCACGATCTCCAGCCGATCCCGAGGGATCGTAACCCACTGCCGCATGCACCCTCCAGGGATGGCTTATACCACCCCAACGCCGCAGCCTAACCCTTGGTTTCATTGGGAAGACGATTTATTCGCACAAACGTTATGAATGGCAGCTTCAGCACCAGCGTCCGCGGGCGTGCCGACGGGGCGAATATACATGGCCATGTAGGTCTTGTCGTTCACATTGGTCGCGAGAAAGTCGATCTGGCGTTTCTCCGCCGCACCAGCAGGTCCGGCCGAACCGAACTCCTCGCGGTCGCCGATCATCGAAACGTAGTAGGCCGGTTGATCCCCGCAAATCGCGATGGTGGATTCCTTTTCGATCTGCGCCCCCTTGATATCGGAACTGCTCACGGCTTTCGCGAGATCGATCTTGGTCGGGAGCGCCATCAACATCAGTGCGCTCTGCTGCGGCCCCTTCCACATCTGCATGAACGGGCCAACCGATGCCGCCACGGTATAATTCGCCGGCGGCTTGAACGTTATCGAATCGGTCGCGCTCCCACAGCCGGCGAGCACGGCGGTAAGTACGCAAACGACGAGCCAACGAGCGTTCTTCATGTGTGCTGCCTTCCACGCTCGTAACCGGCGATCCGCCCCCATCGTTCGTAGATCAATGCGATGTAGTCACGCGTCTCTTGATAGGGAGGAACGCCGCGATATCGCTCCACCGCACCGGGCCCCGCATTGTATGCCGCAAGCGCAATCGCGTACGGGTCGGCGTACACCGGCCGGTAGGCCGCAACGTATGACGCGAGCAGGCGCGCCGCCCCTGGAATTGCGCGATACGGATCGAACGGATCGACACCGTACGCATCCGCGGTCTCGATCTCGAATTGCGCGATCCCGATTGCGCCGGCGGCTGAGAGCGCCTGCGGATCATAGGCACTCTCTTGCAGGATCGTCGCGGCGAGAAATTCCGGCGGCAGCGATGTCGCCGCAGCGGCACGCACGGTCGCGCCGGCGAGGGCAAGCGAGCCAACCGCGGTGATCCGTGGATTCGTGCGCAAGATCGCTCGCGCGATTGCAAGTTGCGGCGACGCGACCGGACCGCCGTCTTGGAGCGCACGGTCTCCCACCAGCGCATCGACATATGAGGGTGCCGGCCAGCTTAACGACGCGTTAATGGCATGTTTGAGATTGGGAATTGCCATCGGGTGCACGAGCGTAGTACGTTCAAAGGTAGAAGCGCTGCATCCGCACAACATGGATGCAACGGCTAATACGACGACCGTCCCCGGACGAAGGAAGCGCACACATGGCACTTGCGGTAGCAATGCTGATCGTACTCGTGATAGGAGATTTTGCATCAACATTCTTCTATCACGTCCCGCAACATCTCTGGTTTACGCTGCATCTGCGCACCCATCACGATCGCCGTCGGTCCTATTGGGATCACGCGGTCCTTTCCACCAATCACGAAGTCTTGCTCGACGGGTTCCTCGGCGCCGTTCCTTACCTCATCGTGGCCGCGCTGGTGTGGCAACTCTCGTGGCCGGGAGCCCTGCTTGGTTTGGTGCTTGGGCAGCTACACGTCTGGTGGCGCCATACCACGGAGTTGGGCTGGAAGAGCCCGGCTTGGCTCCTGGGGCTGGCGCGGTCCCTGCAGATCGTCCTCCCCGAGGACCACGACGGCCATCACCGAAACCCCGATATCGAGTTTGGCGACATCTTTCGCTTCTATGACGCACCGGCTCGATTTCTGCTGACCAAACTCGCCCCGACCTCCCGCCGTACGCGCAACGCCGCGCTTCGGCGTACGAAACGGGGCCCGGTGCGCGCCTAGACGATAGCGGAGACTGAATGACCAAACGGGCCCTCTTCCTGATTTCGGACACGGGTGGCGGCCACCGGAGCGCGGCAAACGCGATCACGGCAGCCCTCGACGAAATCAAAGAACCGTTTGCGTTCGAACACCGCATCGAAGACGTCGCCGCCCACTGTTCGTTTCCATTGACCCAGCTTGGCCTGGGGTACAGCATGGCGCTGCGCTACGCGCCTCCCGTCTACGGCGCGCTCTACTACGCAACCAACGGCCGCCGCCGCTACCGCGCCTTGGTGCGCTTCTGCGAGCCGCTCTATCGCGAGCGCTTGCGCGACCTCTTCCTCAGTTACCATCCCGACGTCATCGTTTCCGTCCATCCGCTGCTCAACCACGCGGCGCTGCGCGCGCGCGCCGACGCCGGCATGCAACACGTGCCGATCGTCACGGTGATCACGGATCTGGGCAAAGTTCATGAGTCGTGGCTGATGCCCGATGCCGACGCGGTCGTCGTGCCGGCGCGCGAAGTCTACGAGCGCGCACTCTCACGTGGAATCTCGCCGAGCCGTCTGCGATTGCTCGGGCAACCGATCCACCCGCAGTTCGACGACGTCACAGGAACCAAGGAAGAACTACGCGCGCAACTCGGGTTGCCGCAGGACCGGCTCATCGTGATGCTGATGGCCGGCGGCGAAGGCGGCGGGAAGTTGCTTCCGACGACCATGGCCCTCGCAAAAGCGCGGTTGCCGATCCATTTGATGGTCGTGTGCGGCCGCAACGAACCGCTACGCGCGAGACTCGAAGAGATCTCGGCGTCGCTCCCGACCCCGATGACGGTCCTTGGGTTTACCAACAAGATTCCCGAATATTTCCACGCCGTCGACTTGCTCGTAACCAAGGCCGGTCCCGGTGCGCTTGCCGAGGCCAACGCTGCGCAGCTTCCGGTAGTGGTCTACGACTACGTGCCGGGTCAAGAGCGCGGTAACGTGGAGTTCGTGCGGCACAACGGCTTGGGTGCCGTTGCTCTGCACAGTGCAAGCGAAGTGGTTCGCGCGGTTCGCTCGATGATTCGCACGCCGCACCGCCTCGAAGAGATTCGCCGCAATCAAGAACTGGTCGCACCCGTGCGCAGTTCACGTCGCATCGCTGCGCTGATCGCGCAGATTGCGGATACGGGGACGATTCCGTCGCAGGATGATATGCCGGCGCGGGCGCTCGCTGTCGCGGCAAGCTTGTAGTTCGGTTTATTCGCCCGCCCTCGAAAGACGCTCGAAAAGCCCCATCCAGGGGCTTTTCTGCTGCGACACTTTTTGCGCAGAACAAGTTTTGAAATTGCCCTCCGGGCAAAGCGCAAAAAGTTGTAGCCTTTCTCGAACGGGTGAATAAACCGCCTACCAATTGTCGCGACAGCTCGTTGTCATCCCGAGCGTAGGAAAGGCCTCGTGCAAATGCACGAGGCCTTTCCGTAGTCGAGGGACCGGCCAAACGCTACAGCGCGTTCGCTAGGGCCCAGCCTTTTGGTGTGCCGATCCCCGCGGCTTGGTTGTATTCGGTTGCGCTGCACGTATAGGCGATGTTGTTGCCCGACGTGCATGGCGTGTAGTAGTCGCTGTATCCCGTTGATGAGAAGAGACTGTACAACGTCGAGTTGAGCCAGCCGAGCTTGGTGCCGTGCAATTCGTCGGCTTCGATGAACAGCGCCACCGATGCAGGCGAAGACCACGACGTTCCCAAGTACTCGCCCCATGCTCCGCCGGTGTACACCGCGACGTAGTCGAAGGGCAACGAGATGTCGGGTTGATTGCGGCCCGTGGTAATCATGCCGGCGATGCCGCTCTGCCAGCTGGGCTCCGCGACTACCGTCGAGACGCCGCCGCCGCCGTAGCACACGTCCTTGACGCCGCCATTGCACGAGGCATCGCCTGCAGTGACGGTTTCTAGTGCGCCCGTGCTGCTGTTTTCGGTGAAGTTCACGCCGCCGATCGAGGTGAAGTACGGATCGCCGGCCGGTGCACTGACACCCTTTTCATTGTCATTGCCGCACTCGTCGGAACCGGTGTCACCGGCCGAAGCTGAGAACTCCACGCCTTCCGACGCGCCTTGCTCCGCGATGGAATTGGTGGAATCTTCGAACGACGTATCGCTGGATTCGCAACCGCCGAACGAAGAGTTCACCGCGCTTGCTTTTCCATCGCTAAGGACTTTGTTGTAGGCGTCTTCGATGTTTTGATCGGAGAGCGAACCCTCGTCATAGACGATGATGTTCGCGCCCGGCGCGAGCCCCGAGATCGTCTGCACGTCAAGGTCGGTTTCCGGATCGTCGGCGGTCCCGCCGCCGTCAACGGCTTCGTTGGTGATCGTGCCGGTCTGCGTGACTCCGGCAGCGGTGAGGTAGGTCTTGACGTAGCTGGTGTTCACGGCATCGTCGATCACGACCGCCGCAGTGTAGCCCGCGCCGTTGCAACCGTGCTGAACCGGGAAGTCGAACGGCTTGGCGAGCCCGGTGGCTAGCGTGCCATCGGAGTTCGTGAGCGGTCCACTGTCAACGGCCGCGCCGTTGCACGCGGTCCCCGGCGAACTCGTTGGCGACGCCGTAGGCGATGTCGACGGCGAGGGTGTCGGCGTCGGCGAGTGGGTCGGCGAAGGCGAAGGCGTGGGTGAATGCGTCGGTGACGGCGACGGCGTCGGTGTGCGTCGACGATCCGGATCGAACCCACCGTCTTGGTCGACCTTGGTCTCCGCGATGACGATGTTGCTCAGCGAGGCATCCCGCACGTAGGACGCGATCGAGGCCGGCACAGTCGCCGACGTCAGGTTCGCGTAGCGTTGACCATACTTGCCCTGCGACACGCTGTGCATCTGGGTCGAGAAGAACCGCTCGACCGTCGAACTCGGCGCCGAAGCATCGACGATCGTGCGGTTCGAGAAGGTCTGGGTGATCGTGAAGCCCGCGTTTTGCAGCGCCGTCATGACGGCTTGTTCCTGTTGCGCGGTCGGCGCGAATTCGCTATTGAATTGCGCAGGGGTGAGGAACTGGTGCGAACCGTTCGGTCCGCTCTGCGAGGCCACGAGCGCATCGAGTTGCGCTTGATTGTTGTAGCGCAGCGTGATCGTCACGTTGACCGGTAAATTGGACGACCGCCGTCCAAGGTCAGAAAAAGCAAGTGCCCCAGAGGTCTGAGGCACCGAAATGATTGGTGTGAGCTGTCCTCCGCTGGTCGCACTTTGCATGGAACCCGCCTGCGGCGTGCCGACTCCCGGCAACGTCGAGTGGCCGCTGCAAGCGGTCACCACAAGCGCGAGTCCCAGCGATCCCGCCAGCACCCGTTGCGAAATGTGCATATGACTCCTAGTTGTAGCAGTAAATAGCGTGTGCACACTTCGTGGCACACGATGAGATTAATCTACTGTATATTAACTTGAAGTGACAAGACGTTAATGTGTTCGATATTGACCTAAAAACTAGTACCTGTTTATACCAGCATTTCACTATCGTCTGACATCTTACGGCTCTTTGCGCTTGGCAGCTCGCAATGAGAGTGGAATGAACACCATCGGCAGCACGATGCAGACAAGCGCGATGCCGACCAACCAGAGTGCCGCGTGAGCGACGAATCCGCCGATAACCTCGGGCGGCAGACCGATGTGGTAGCTGATGCCGTAGGCCGTGAGATCGATCATCACGCAGAGTAGGGTCGTCGGGATCAGCATGAAGATCGCGGCGCCGGCCAACCCGCGCGAGACTTGGGCAACCGCAACGTCCTCGCTCGTGCCGCCTAGCATCAAGCCCGCCACCTGATCGTCGAAATCCGGAAACCTCAAGGGCACATAGCCCACGAAGATCTGGCGCGATTGCAACATTACAACCACAAAGACTATCCAAATGGCCCAAAACCAATTCATGCGGGTCGGAATGACGGCGATCACCGCGCCAATCATGACGGCGTACGCGATCGCGCGGCAGATCGCCACGGTTCGCGCTGCGCGCGGCGTCATTGCTCGATGAGTTTGCGCGATATCCACAACACCGCACGCCGTGGCATCAGTCTGCCCGACAGGGCGAGCATCTTGTTCGATAGCCCGGGGATGACGAGATCCTTGCCGGCCATCATCGCGCGATATCCCGCCTTTGCTACCGACGCCGCGTCGGCCATCGGAAGTTTAAAGAGCAGCGTGCGCTTCATCTCGGCGCGTTCGGCGAAACCGGTTGCGGTCGCGCCGGGAGCGAGGCAGGTGACGGTCGCGCCGCTCCCGCGCAGTTCTTCGGCGAGCGCCTGCGAAAACGAGAGTACGTAGGCCTTCGAAGCGTAGTAGACCGCCGCGAATGGCCCCGGCACGAAACCGGCGGTCGACGCGACGTTGAGAATGCGCCCCGAGCCTCGCTCGTGCATCCCGGTCACGTACGCGCGCGTTAATTCGGTCAGCGTCACGACGTCGAGCAAGAGCTCCTCGCGCAGACGCGCAGGCGACAGGCTGTCAAACGGGCCGTTGCTCGCAAAGCCCGCGTTATTTATGAGGATATCGCACGACGGCACGCGCTCGACGATGCGCGCTGCGGCATCGAAGACGCCCAGATCCTGCGCGATCGTATCTACTGCTATGTTGCAGCGCGCGCGCAAATCGGCAGCGATCGATTCGAGCTTATCCCCAGAGCGGGCCACCAGCACCAGATCGATACCGTCGGCCGCAAGCAGCTTCGCGAATTCGAGTCCCAGGCCGCCCGAAGCGCCGGTGACAATCGCCTTCACGATCTATGAACCCAGCGTCGTCAGGCCGCCACGGAAGGCCATGGTTGCGGCGCCGACTTGGCCCGCGTCGTTGCCGAGTTGCGCGACGACGATGCGCGTGGTTCCGCGCGGCACCATCGTCGTGAGTTCATCGACCCGCCCGCGCACCGCATCGAGCATGAAATCGGCCGCGCTCGAGACGCCGCCCCCGAGTGCGATGACCTCCGGATTGACGAAGGCGATGACGTTGGCAAGACCGATCGAAAGATCGGCGGTGAAGTTTTTCCATGCCGCGAGCGCGTGCAAGTCGCCGGCTTGCGCGAGCTTGCGGATCTTCTTCGATCCAAGCTTATCGCGGTCCACATCCAACAGCGTGCTGCGCGGGAAGGATGGTGCTATGGCAAAGGCGTGCCGAATCAAGCCGGTGCCTGAGGCTTGCGCTTCAAAACAGCCGATCTTTCCGCAGCTGCACACGAAGCCGTCGGTCGGGCGGATCTGATGGTGTCCCACCTCCCCTGCGCCAAAGCGGTTACCGAGGATCAAATCTCCGTCGGCGACGATACCGCCGCCGATCCCGGTCCCAAGTGTCAACAACACAAAGTTGCGCGTGCCGCGCCCCATTCCGTAGGTGTATTCACCCAACGTCGCGCAGCGCGCGTCGTTGCCGACAAAGACCGGCATGTCGAAGTGTGCGCGCAAGGTTTCACCGAGCGGAGCGTTGGTCCACTTGAAGTTCGGGCTGTAGAGGACGGCGCCCGAACGCGGCTCGATGTTGCCCGGGGAGCCGATGCCGATGCCGACCACCTCTTTGGCATCGGGATCCTTGAGGGCTTGCTCGATCGTCGACGTCAGCACGGCGCTGACGGCGCTGAAGGAGAGGTCTTCCAGATCGACCTCGTGCTGCCGATGGATCGTGCCGTCTTCTCCGATGACGGCGGCGGTGATGTGCGAACCGCCCATGTCGACGCCGATAGCTGTGCGCAAGTAAACATCCCCCTACATCAAAACGCTGGGCTCCTGGGTTTCGCGCCACGCGCAGCGAACCCCGGTCGAATTATGGAAACCATCGATCTAATCAGCCTGCGCGATTTCACCAAGCGAACCGGGCAGCCCACGCATCCGGAATTGCTCGACGCGCGCCCCATACAGCACGTGAACGAGATCGAGATCACTGAAGAACATATCACGATCAGCTACGACGAGCACACGACGCGCTTCTACAACGTGAACGAGACCACCAAACGTGAGTGGGTCTACAAGTATAACGACGATCCCGAGTTCGTGCGGGCGATCGGCAAGGTCATCGACCTTGCGCGCAAACACCTTAAGGATCTGCCTGAGAACGTCGCGTGTCCGCCCGGATGTGCCGAATGCTGTAGCGGTTACGAGCCGTTCGTAAGCAAGTCCGACGTGCAACGGATCGCCGATCACCTTGGCATGACGTACACCGACGTCATGAACGAATACGTCGTCAAGCGGCCTTCGGCCGATGGCTTCCACGTCGGCTGGCTACGCAAGGTTACCGACGATCTCTCCGACAACTGCGTCTTCTTGATGGGCAGCAAGAGCGGGCGTTATTACTGCGGCATCTACGAGGCGCGCCCGCACGACTGCGCCGATTTCACCCCCATCGGCTGCGAGGATGTCGACGAGACGCTCTCGCACCGCGGAGCTTATAAGGTCGGCCCGGCGTTCAAACCGAACCCGCGCCGCAGGAGGCGCAGTTGAAGTTCTCGCGTTCGTTCGCGCTCGTCGCACTGGGTGCGCTGCTCGCGTCGCTCGTTCCGGCAGCCGCTGCCACGGGGACGGTCTCGCCCTCGCAATACGCGGGGCTGCAGTGGCGGTTCATCGGGCCGCTACGCGGAGGGCGAACCAAGGCGATCGCCGGCGTGCCGAGCGCTCCCAACCGGTTCTACATCGCTGCCGTCAATGGCGGCATTTGGCGAACGGACGATGCCGGTCGAACCTGGAATCCCATCTTCGACGAACAGTCCACCGGATCGATCGGATCGTTGGCTGTTGCGCCCAGCGATCCGAATATCGTCTACGCGGGGAGCGGCGAGGGCTTGCAACGTCCGGATCTCTCGGTCGGCAACGGAATCTACGCGTCGAGTGACGGCGGATATTCGTGGAAACACCTCGGCCTGCGCGATGGGCAACAGATCCCTCAAATTTCGGTCGATCCGACCGATCCCAAACGTCTTTTCGTCGCAGTCCTAGGACATCCGTACGGGCCCAATCCCGAACGCGGCATCTACCGCTCGCTGGACGGTGGTACAACGTTCAAGCGGGTGCTCTATCGCGACGAAAACACCGGTGCATACAACGTCAGCATCGATCCATCCAATCCGCAAATCGCCTATGCGACCTTGTGGGCGGCGCGGCAAGCCCCGTGGGAAATCGGCGCTTCGTTCGAGCAGCCCGGAAGCGGCATCTTCAAATCGACGGACGGCGGCGATCAGTGGACCCGTTTGCAGGGCGGTCTTCCGGCTGCGATGGGGCGCGCCGAAGTCGCACTCGCACCGTCAAACACCCAGGTCGTCTACGCATACGTCGACGGCTTCGGCAGCACGGGTGGCGCGGTCTTCCGGAGCGACGACGGCGGCGGCCACTTCACCCAGATGAACGACGATCAGAACACGATCGGTGAGCGCGGCGATGATTTGGTGGCAATCGCGGTCGATCCCAAGGACCCGCAAACCGTCTATGTGACGAACACGTCGACGTATCGTTCGACCGACGGCGGAAAGCATTTCACGGCGATCAAGGGCGCACCCGGCGGCGACGACTATCAAAACATTTGGATCAATCCGAACGATCCGAATATCATCGGCCTTGCAAGCGATCAGGGCGCAACGATCTCGGTCGATCACGGCGCCACGTGGAGTTCGTGGTACAACCAGCCGACCGCGCAGATGTACCACGTCAATACCGACAATCGCTTTCCCTATTGGGTCTGCGGGGGACAACAAGAATCCGGTTCGGCCTGCGTCCTCAGCCGCGGCGATTGGGGCGAGATCACCGAACGTGACTGGCATCCTGTCGGCGCCGAAGAATACGGCTACGTCGTGCCCGATCCGCTCCACACCGGTCTCTTCTACGGCGGCAAGGTCGAGAAGTACGACGATCGCACCACGCAGGCACAGGAAGTCTCGCCGCACCCGGTCCGGCCGATGATGGGCAATCGGGGACGGCCGATGGACTATCGGGTCGTGCGCACCGAACCGATTGCGTTCGACCATTTCGATCGCTCGCTGATGTATTTTGGTGCGAACCAAGTGTATGCCACGCGCGACGGCGGCATGAGCTGGCACACAATTAGCCCGGATCTCACCCGAGCACACCCGGCGATTCCAAGCGTGATCGCGGCGTTTGAATTCAATGATCCGCAGAAAGGAGCGCATCGCGGTGTCGTCTACGCGCTTGCGCCCTCGTACACACACAAAGGCACGATCTGGGCCGGCACCGACGACGGGCTGATGTGGATCACCCGCAACGGCGGCGCCCATTGGAGCAACATCACTCCACCTGCGCTGACGCCGTGGAGCAAAATCTCGATCATCGACGCCTCCCGTTTCGATGACAATACCGCGTATATTGCGGTCAATCGGTTCCGCTTGGACGATCTACGTCCATGGATCTATCGCACCCACGATGGCGGCGCACATTGGACCAAGATCACCGATGGACTTGCGGGCGATGAGCCGGTGAATGCGGTACGAGCCGATCCGACCGTGCCCGGCTTACTCTATGCCGGAACCGAAGGCAACGTCTGGGTTTCATTCGACGACGGCGCGCACTGGCAATCGCTGCAGCGCAATCTGCCGCATACGTCGATGCGCGATCTCGATGTGCACGGGAGCGACTTGGTTGTAGCGACGCACGGCCGCGGCTTCTGGATTCTCGACGACATCGAACCGGTGCGCGAACTCGCGCGAACGCATACCTGGAGCGGTCCGCATCTTTTTTCACCGATCGTGACGTATCGCGTACGCCGCAACACCAACACCGATACCCCGCTGCCGCCGGAGGAGCCGCACGGCAGCAATCCGCCCGACGGCGCGATTTTCTACTACCTCCTCCCCGCGTCAGTGGCGAACGTATCGATCTCGATCTACGATACGCACGGTGCGCTGGTCCGGCGTTATTCAAGCGACGACCCCACGCCTAAACCGGTCGAATTCGACAAACCGTCGTATTGGGAGCAGCCGTTCGTTCGCCCCTCGACCGACGCGGGGATGCATCGCTTCGTGTGGGATCTGCGCGAACCGTCGCCAGAGTCCGTGGCGATCGATCTACCGATCTCGGCCAACGACGAGGACACGCCGCGTGTTCCGCAAGGAGCGTTGGTCGTGCCCGGACGCTATACCGTGCGGCTCGAGGCCGGCGGCGCGGTGCGCTCGCAACCACTTACCTTGGTAATGGATCCTCGCATCCAGATCGCACAGTCGACGCTCGTCGCGCAATATCAGATGGCGCACGACGTGGCGACGCTGCTCGATCGCACCTACGACGCACACGAGCGCGACGTCGCCCGTAAGGACACCAAGGACGCGGCCGACCTCGCACGCATAAACGGTCAATTGAGCTTCCTGATCGATATCGTCGACGGCGCCGATGCGCCGGTGCCGCAAGGCACGGCCCAAGCCTATTGTTCGCTCCGTACGCAGGCACTGACGGCACTAGGCCAACCACCAATCCGAAACCCCCTCTGCACTCGTTAGGTTGTCAGTCATGCTAACAAGGGAGACTCGCACTCATGAAACAGCTTCGTTTCGCGCTCCTGGGCGCCGCGCTCGCCGGAATGCTCGTCGCGGTGGCTTCGGCCGCCGACGCACCCACTACCGTTACGATCAAGATGGTAGCCCAGAACGATAGCGGTGAAAACGGCACCGCCACGCTCACGCAAGTTCCCGACGGCGTTCGCGTCGCGGTCAAGCTCGACGGTGCGCCAAAGGACGTTCCGCAACCGACGCACATTCACGTCGGCAACTGCGGACATATCAATAAAGCGCCGGAATATCCGTTGGTAAACACCGTCAACGGCGAAGGCGCTTACACCGTGAAGGGCATCACACTGGCCGACCTGCTCAAAGGCACCTATGCCGTGAACGTGCACAAGAGCGGCACCGAGCTCGGGACCTACGTCTCATGCGGTAACATCACCGCAACACCCGCGATGTAGCTATTCGCTCAAAGATCGCTCAAAACGGCGTCCGATACGAAACCGGGCGCCGTTTTTTTCTGTATGCTCGAAACGATGAGACGCGCGCTGTCGGCCTGCTTTGCGTTCGTGTTCGTGTGTCGCGGCCTCGCCGGGGCGGCCGATTTGCCGTCAGTGGCACTGCCCGCGACCGCGGCACCTACGCTCACCGGCACGGTGGACGACTCGTGGTCCAAGGCGGCGGCTCTGACGCTCGGCTACGACTTTACCTATCGGCGCCCCGCCGCCGTCCCTGCGCACGTACGGGTCACGCAAGACGGAACTGCGCTCTACGTCGCATTTGACGTTACGCAAAGCCACATTACCGCAAACCAGCATACCAACGGCAGCTCGGTGCAGAACGACGATTATGTCGCCGTCTATCTCGATCCTCAGGGCCAGCGCGGCTTTCAATACGCGTTCTTCGCCAATCCCAACGGCGCGCGATACCAAACGTCGAGCGAGAACAGCGCCTATTCGCCCGAGTGGACGGCGATCGCGAGGCCGACCCCAAGCGGATACGGAGTGACGATGCGCATTCCACTGAGCATCATGCGCAGCGGCGGGTCGCATACGTGGCAAGCACAGTTCGTGCACTTCACGGTCGCGACAAACGCGCTCGACGTATGGGCGTATTCACCGATCGCAACCTCAGCGACCGATCCAACCTTTATCGGCACGCTCAGCGGCGTGGGCGTCGCGCCGGCCGGCAGCAAGAGCGCCGCGTCGCGCAATGCAATACGACTCCAGCCGTACGCGCTCTCCGAGAGCACATCGAAAGAAAACGGCGGCAGTACCTCACGCATCGGCGCCGATTTCTCGATTCCGATCACGCCGACCGCCTCGCTGGTCGGGACGCTGCACCCGGATTACTCGAATGTCGAGGCCGACCAGCAGACGATTGCGCCGACCGCGTTTGCCCGCCAGTACAGCGAGGTGCGGCCATTCTTTACGCAGCTCTCGTCACTCTTCAACTCCAAGTTCAACTGCTCGAATTGTCCGCAAACGCTCTACACGCCGTCGATTCCGACGTTCGGCCAGGGCTACGGCATCGAAGGTACGCAAGGCCGCCTCAACTTCGCCGGCTTCGACGCGCTCGGTGAGGATCGCACCGACCAAGCGCAAACCATCAACTACAGCTATGAGGACCCGGGGCAGTCAATTTCGCTCAGCGCGCAACGCGTCAACGTCGCAGCATACGGGCTCAACGACAACACGAACACGCTCGACGGTGGCTACTTTGACCAGCGAGCACATGTCTTTATCTACAGCAACAACGGGGTGGAGACAGGGACGCTGGTGACCGACCCGAGCCTCGGCACGTATCACGATCTCGGCCTCGGCTACTTGACCGCAGTTACGACGGTAACCGCCGGCATCCAGCGCATCGGCGCGCAATTCGCGCCACTTGACGGCTACACGGCCCAAAGCGACATTCTCGGCTATCAAATTTACGCGAGCCACACCTTCAATTTTGCGCCCAAGCGCCTGCTGCACGATATTATCCCAAGCGCTTATCTTGCACGCTACAACGATCATTTCGATCAGCTCGCGCAGACCGATGCCGATCCGCAGATCAACTTCGATTTTAGCGATCTGGTGAGCGTTCATGTCTTCGGCGTCTGGAACGGCGTGCGCACGTTCGCGAACGAGTTCTTACCCTTCGACCAGAACGGGTTCTACCTCGGATATCGAGGCAATACCAACACGCCGACATACATGACGTATAGCGGCGGCAACTATTATCACGGGCATCTTGTCGCGTGGACGTACTTGACGACGCTGCCGGTGGCGCCGCGAGTCCACCTGGCGCTCGAGACCGACGAAGACAAGTATCTCACGGCGTACCCGAGCGAAGCAACGACGAATCAGTGGCTCGAGCGCGCCTCGCTCGACTGGCAATTCAGCCGCGAGCTGCAGTTCGACGTCGGCGTGCGGCGCATCATCGGCGGTAATCTCCCCGTCTCCTACCAGGCCCTGACCTACAATACGGCGGTTTGCGCGACCAATTTGTACCAGCCCGGATGCTTCGTGAACGCGGGGAACGTATCGGTTGCGGCGCACTTCCTACTCCGGCGCAATGAATTCTATCTGGTTTACGGAAACGCGAACAATCTCGCGACCGAGCCCGCGCTCTTCTTGAAGTGGATTCGGTACGTCGGCGCCGAGAAGGGGACTTGACCAACGCCGGATTGTCCGTATATTATTAGGTAGCCTACCTACCTAATCGGCTTTTAGCGAGGGTCATGTGAAGATCGATGGATTGCGCTACGTCATGCTTGCCAGTGGCGATCTCGACCGATCGATTCGCTTCTACCGTGACGACCTGGGGCTGCCGCTGGAACAGCAGTTCGAGGGGTTTGCGTTTTTCGGCTGCGGGAACGCGACGTTGATTCTATCGAGCGGGTTGCGCGATCGTCTTGTGGCGGGCGGATCCTATCCAAGTGAGGTCGTTCTCGGCGTCCCCAGCGTGGATGCGGCACACGAAGAGCTGCGCCAGCGCGGCGTGTCGTTCATCAATGCGCCCCGGCAAGTCAACGCCGAAGCCTGGGCGGCGAATTGCACCGATCCGGACGGCCACTTGCTCTCGTTCTATGGCGCGCGGTAAGCGCCGGATCGCGGACCGCCTTCACTGGGCGGCCATTCATCTCTTGCGGCGCCTGCGTGAGGCCGATGCAGCGAGCGGAATCAGCCCATCGCGGCTTTCCACGCTTTCGGTGCTGGTCTTCGGCGGACCGGCATCCGTGCGCGAACTCGCCCGCGCAGAGATGGTTCGCTCACCGACGATGACGGGAATCGTTCAGGGGCTCGAGGACGACGGTCTGGTCGCACGAGCACGAGATCCGCATGATGGCCGAGCCGTCGTGCTTCGTCCCACTGCTCGCGGTGAGCGCTTGTTGCACGCCGCGCGCGCGCGCCGCATCGACGCTTTCGAGGCGCTGCTTGAGGGAGCGACGCCGGCCGAGCTACACGTGCTCGAGGAGGCCGGCCGCATCCTCGAACAGCTTATTCGCTCAGCCTGAAAGTAGGGCTGCGTAGCGTGCGGGGTCGACGTTCCCGCCGCTGAGCACGATACCGATGCGTTTGCCGCGGACAGGAAAGCGTTCGTTGAGCACCGCGGCAAAGGCGGCGGCCCCGCTGGGCTCGACCACGAGTTTCATGCGCTCGAACAGCAGCCGCATCGCTTCGACGAGTTCCGCGTCGCTGACCGTCGCAATGCCCGTAACGTGTTCCTGGATGATTGGAAAGGTGATCTCGCCCGGCGACTGCGTCTGCAGTCCGTCGGCAATCGTCATGGGCACGTCGATCGTCACGCGCTCACCACGTTCGAGCGACTGCTGCACGTCGTTGCCGGCGCGTGGCTCGACGCCCCATATCTCGATATCCGCATCGATGCCGTGCGCGGCGACCGCGCACCCGGCGAGGAGGCCCCCGCCCCCGAGCGGCGCGACGAGGGTATCGAGCGGGCCCGCATCGTGGAGAAGTTCGAGCGCGGTCGTTCCCGCGCCGGCGGCGATCCGTTCGTCGTCGTAGGGCGGCACGATCGTCGCGCCGCGCTCCCGCGCGATTCCTTGCGCGATCACCGCGCGATTCTCTTCGGAGCGTTCGTAAAGCACAACCTCGGCCCCGTAGCCGCGCGTCGCCGCGAGCTTACTCTCGGGCGCGTCGCGCGGCATGACGATCGTCGCCGGCATGTCCAGCAATTTCGCGGCGAGCGCAACGCCTTGG
The DNA here is from genome assembly GCA_963833045.1 of Vulcanimicrobiota bacterium. Lineage (GTDB taxonomy): Bacteria > Vulcanimicrobiota > Vulcanimicrobiia > Vulcanimicrobiales > Vulcanimicrobiaceae > Aquilonibacter. Next base: position 220,666 of record CAWHWL010000021.1, on the reverse strand, counting down.
GCATGATTTCCGCTCGAATAAGCGACCACACCTGCGCGCCGTTCTTCCGGCGTCAGCTGCGACAACCGATTGTACGCGCCGCGAAACTTGAACGCACCCATGCGTTGCAAGTTTTCGCACTTGAAGAAGAGCTGCGCATCGGTTAGCTCGTTGAAGGTCTGGGACGTTAATGTCGGCGTGTGATGGGCAACGCCGCGAATGCGTTGGGCTGCCTCGATGACGTCGGTAAAGCTAATGGGCATCGGCCATCTTGAAGCGCCACTGCGTGACCTTACCTTGATCGTCCATCGCAAGCTCTTCGGTGTAATTATGCTTCTCGAACTTCACATCGAAGCAGTGAAAGCCGGGCTCGCAGTTCGCGTCGTTTTCTTTGATCGATTCCAGTTTGCCCTGCGCGTTGAGCTCGTCCGACCACTCGGCCACCTTGACGCGCGAAATATTCAGTCCCGGGGTCAAATCGTTCTTCACCGGGCCCAAGTCGTTGTTCATTACCGCATGCGTGATCTTGTCGGCCTCCCGCTCGTACTTATTTTCGAACGAGCACCCGGCAAGCACAACCGCCGCACAAAGAGCCGCCACAGCGGCGGAGCGAGCTTTCACGTTGATACAACCTCCTGCGTTACATACGGGAGAAACGATAGCGAAGGATTCCACTCTTGGGCGAGGCGCACGCTCCACTCGCTCTCGAAGAGCGCGATCGGACGGCCTTCCCAGTCTTCCACGAGCTTGGCATTGCTCGGCAACTGCGCGCGCGATGCCGCGTCAGGATCGCCGCCGACGCGCAGCGCCAGCGACAACGGCAGCGTGGAGAGATGCGTCTTTACGCCGTATTCAGACTCGAGGCGGTACTTGGCAACCTCGAACTGCAGCTCGCCGACGACGCCGAAGATCGGCTCGCTCCGGGTCGATCCCCACGGATAAAAGATCTGCACCGCGCCCTCCTCGCGCAACTGAGCCACACCCTTCCCGAACGATTTGTAGCTCGACGTATCGATACTGCGAACCGATGCGAAATGTTCCGGGGCAAACGAGGGAATCGGCGGGAAAACGACCGGCGCGCCTTCGTAGAGGGTGTCGCCGATGGCAAAGACGCCGGGGTTGGCCAGGCCGACCACATCGCCCGCGTACGCCGCATCGAGCGATTCGCGTTCGTCGGCGAAGAGCTTCATGGCGCGCGCTAGGCGCACATCCTTGCCGGTGCGCTCGTTGCGCACGATCATGTCGCGCTCAAACTTTCCGGAACAGACGCGAATGAACGCGATCCGGTCGCGATGGCGCGGGTCCATGTTGGCTTGGATCTTAAAGACAAATCCGGTGAAGCGCTCGTCGCTCGGATCGATGATCCCGCGCCCGGCGGGGGCGGGGCTCATCTCGATGAACTCATCGAGAAAGAGTTGCACGCCAAAATTCGTCACGGCCGATCCAAAAAAGACCGGCGTGATCTCACCGCGCAGCATCGCCTCCCGGTCGAACGTCTCGCCCGCGCCTTCGAGTAAGTCGAGCCCCTCGACGAACGCTTCGAAGGTGGGCTCGTCGACCAACTCCTTCAACTTGGGATCGCGCGCATCGACGGCCTGCATCGAGGCCTTGGTCGCGCCGTGCGCGCTACGCTCGAAGAGTTGCAGCTCGCGCGTGCGGCGGTCGTAGATGCCCTTGAATGTTTCGCCGTTCCCAAGCGGCCAATTCATCGGATAGGTGCCGATGCCGAGCACGCTCTCGAGTTCGTCGAGCAGCTCGAGCGGATCGCGGCTCGGACGGTCCATCTTGTTGATGAACGTGAAGAGCGGGATCTTGCGGTCGCGACAGATCGCAAAGAGCTTTTTTGTCTGCGGTTCGACGCCTTTGGCCGCGTCGATCAGCATGACCGCGGAATCCGCCGCGAGCAGCGTGCGATACGTATCCTCGCCGAAGTCTTGGTGACCGGGCGTATCGAGCAGATTGACCGTAAAGCCGTTGTAGGGAAATTGGAGCACGGTCGAGGTGATCGAAATCCCACGCTCGCGCTCGAGCTCCATCCAATCGCTCGTCACGGCGCGCTGCCGCTTGCGAGCCGAAACCTGACCGGCAACATGAATCGCGCCGCCATAGAGCAACAGCTTTTCGGTAAGCGTCGTCTTGCCCGCGTCGGGATGCGAGATAATGGCGAAGGTTCGTCGCCGGCTAACTTCTTCGGTAATATTCATTGATGATCCGTCGTGATATCGTAGGCCCGAAGCACGGCCGAGTTTCCGCTCGTGCGTACGAGCACGAGCGAATGTCCCGACGTATACAGCTCGGCGCGCGGCGGGACGCGCAGGTGATCCGAGCCTCGGTCAACCAGCAGTTCGCTCTTGCGCACCAAAATCGTGCAGGGCCCATACGAGAGACGCGATCCGTCGGGCACCGGTTGCGCCCCGGCCGGAATCGCCGCGCGCACGTAGGCCACGCTCCCGGTCCTCTCCGAGCTTTGCACGAAGCAGTCCGGCAGCGCGGAGAGTGCCCAGGGAGCGTCGCCGGTCACGTCCTGCGTCGACGACCCGCTGCCGCCGCCGGAAACGTGCAGATGCTGAGGCGGCGCGCTGTGCCTAGACGCGGCCATCCGAAAGCGCATGAAGTCGCCGTAGCTGCGGGCCGTTACGATCACGGCGATCGAAAGTACGATCAGCGTCGCGATGGCATAGTAACGCAACATGCTCGGGCGTCCTAGTGCAGCGTCAAGCGCGCGGCGCCGATCGCGTAATCGGCCATCCCGTAGTAAATATCGTAGATTCGTGCACCCAAGTCCGCTCGTTCGTCGATCGCTGTCGGAAAGACCACGTTGTCGACGACGCCCTTGCGCTCGTAATCGGTCTCCGGTGCGAGTACCGGCTGCTCCGAACGGTACAGGATCCGATCGGGGCGTTCGTAATCGTGAATCACCATGCCCGCGCTGTAACGGAACTTCGGCTTCGCGCCGCTGTTGTCGATCAAATCGACGGCGTGGAAGAGCGAAAGCCATCCCTCCGCGATGCGTACCGGGGGCGTACCGGCACCGACCTTGATCGAGCCCCACTTGTCGTCGGGCGAGAGGACGATCGTGCTCTCGCTTACGTCGAGCAATGCCTGCGTATCGTGCAGCGCCGGTTCGAGTGGAATGTATCCGATGCGAATCGACTCGCGATCCTCGAACGGCAATCGTTCGATCAGTGGAATCGCGGCGCGGCCGTCAACGGCTGAGAGATGCAACATCGGCCGATGGTAGAACGCGAGGCTGCGCTCGCCGCGCGGCGAGAGCACCGGTTCGGGAAAGAACGCCGCATCTTTGTCGTCGCCGTCGACCATGCCCGGTTGCGCAAATCGCATGAGCCCCAGGCGCTCCCAAGAATAGGCGTCACGCGACAATGCGATCGCGATGCGCGGCCCGAGCGGACCAAACGCGGTATACGCCATCACGTAGCGATCGAGCACCGGTACGAACGTCGCCCGCGGATCTTCGCAACCGTACCCAGGCGATGGACGCACTTCGTAGCTCGCGTCCGGCTCGAGCGCAAAACCCTCGCGATCGCTGGCAAATGTGCCGTTATTTTGTGAAACGCGTACGCGGCCGACGCGCGAGATATTTCCTTTCGCGACGGCGCGGGGATAGAGCAGCAGCTTCCCCTCGCGCGTGCGCGCGCTCGCGGGATTGAGCACGCCTTCGGCCTCGGACGGATCGCCGTCGGGCACGAGAACCGGCCCGAGCCGCTCGACGCCGGCACGCATATCGATTATGGCAGCACCGTTTGCGCGATCGGGTTGTCGCTCGGTGTCACGACTTCCACATGTATGCCGCTACGATACACCGAATTCGGCACGATCCATAATGTGTACGTCCGGTAGTCGCTCGCCGGTTCGCCCCCATCGGCAGGCGGCTGTTCGAAAGCGACAACGCGAACGCGCACGTCACTGGCGCGGATCGATTCGATGACTTGGCGATAACCGCTGCGCGTATGCGGCCCCATGAGCAATACGACCCCGAACTCGCCCTTAAAACGGACCGGAGCTTTGAGTCCCAGGTGCGCGAGCGCGGCGGCATCTCGAACAACGACGATCTGATTGCCGCCCGGCCCGGCCGTAATTCCCGAGCCGAGCGTTTGGACGCGCACCTCACGACAGCCGGTCAAGAGCAGCAGCGCCACGAGGGCCATCCAGCGGTTCACGGCTCGACGTTTTCGCGCGTTTGGGCGCCAGACATTCCTCCTGTCACCACCTTTCATCGGTACGCGTTGTAGAATAAGTCATGTTGGCGATCGTGCTGGCGGCGTTGGCGGTCTCACCGAGCCCGTCACCGACCCCGCTTCTGAAGACGATTATTACCGTCCAATCGACGCCTCTCTGCGGGGCGTTCGCCGCACATACCAATGCCGCGATTGGTTCGGCGGTCCAGAACGACCAAACCCTGGGCTCGACCATCCTGACCCTGCGCTCGAATAACCTGGCGGGCACGGTCCTGGATCGGAACTTCGAAATACACCGCCTGACGTCGCTCGCCGACAGCATCTACAAACAGTACCGGGCGGGGCTGGGCGAAGTGAATAAGCTACGCGAGCTTGCAAAGCAGGCAACCGACCCCCAAGAGCAAGCCGAGATGACGGCCTCGGCCGACGCCCTCGGCGGCGCGCTCTATCGCCAACATCTGATCCAGCGGGACCTCGACGGCTTCGTTGCCTTTCTCGAAGCGTCAGACATGATGGCGGACGATACGGCTGACGGGCCGCGCCGCACAATGTTGTCCGATGCGCGTGCGGCGCTGCCCAACGAAACGACGGATTTTTGGCTACCCAACGTACAGAATGCGATCAACAACCCGCCGCTGCTCGCCGGCAGCGAATCGCTCGCCGCCGACGTCGCGATGTCCCGTGCCGCTTCGGCGGACTTCCAGGGTCGCATGTCGGCCGTTATGCAGGACGAACTGACAGCGGGGAGCCATATCGAGCTAGCCGCAGACCATTGCTGAGGAACCCTCCTTAGTCGTTGTTCTGAGGCCGGCAACCCGCGTACCCTTGAGGTCCCGATGAAAACCCTGCGACGTCTTTCAGCCGCGTCGGTGATCGTTGCGCTTGGCACCGTGATGCTGGGAAGCTGGACCCGCATCAATGGCGCCGGCATGACGTGTCCGGATTGGCCACTCTGTCACGGCATGCTCGTGCCCTCAATGGCCAATGGAACGGTATGGGAATGGACGCACCGGTTCTTCGCCTTCTGCGTTGCGCCGCTGGTTGTCGCCGTGATGGTCGCCGCGTGGCGCGTGCGCGATCGCTCCCGCTATGTCACCCCCGCGCTCGGGGTTATCGGCGCGCTCTTCGTCGTGCAATGCGTGCTCGGAGCGGCGACCGTGCGCCTTTCCAACAGCCCGATGTCGGTGGTGCTGCATTGGGGAACAGCGATGGCATTCATTGCGTCCCTGTGTGCCATGATGTTGTTCGCCGGCGATGCCGTCGACGCGAACGCAAGCAACCGCGCGCCGCGCGCCGAGATTGCACTGGGCGGAATTCTTGCCGGAACGGCGTTAGTGACTTTCGTCACGATGTGCATCGGCGCATACGTCAGCTCGAGTGGCGACGGTCTTGCATGTTTGTCGATTCCGGGATGTGCCGGACACGTTGTCGTATATTCGCAGGGTCAATACGCTCAGATGCTTCATCGAACAATCGCCGCCGCCACCCTGCTCTGCGCCGTCTCCAGCTTTGCATTTGCCTGGATCCGGCCCGCATCGGCGCGCGTACGCGCAGCCGTGAGTACCGGACTTGCGCTGGTCTTCGTGCAGGTCGTCCTCGGGTTACTCAATGTCGCTCTGCGACTCCCGATGGATCTGCGCGAGGCGCATGCCTTCAATGCCGCGCTCGTCTTTCTCGCGTTTGTGATTGCCACGCTCTTTGCGGTTCTTGATGCTCGCGAGTTCGTCTTCGAATCGAGCGGCACGCCGACGTGAGCACGCTACGCGACTACTTCGAATTGACCAAGCCGCGCATCATCGTGTTGCTATTGATTACGACGGCGGCAGCGATGCTGATGGCCGCGCGGGGACTGCCTCCGCTCGCGCTCACACTCTGGACGTTGCTGGGCGGCGCGCTCGCGGCCGGCTCCGCCGGCGCGCTCAACTGCGTCTTCGACGCCGACATCGATCAGGTGATGCGGCGCACGATGGCGCGGCCGATTCCGCAGGGCCGCATTTCGCCCGCGCATGCGACGATCTATGCGGTGACACTCGGCGTTGCCGCGTTCGCGGTGCTGTATCTGCTCGTCAATCCGCTCGCAGCATGGCTCTCGCTTGGCGGCAACGTGTTCTATGTCGGCATCTATACGATGTGGCTCAAGCGCACGACGCCGCTCAACATCGTGATTGGCGGCGCAGCCGGTGCGGTTCCGCCGCTCGTCGGTTGGGCCGCGGTGACCGGTCACATCGGCGGCCCCGCGCTCGGACTCTTTGCCTTGATCTTTCTGTGGACGCCGCCGCATTTTTGGTCGCTCGCGCTCATGACCGAGACCGATTACGATAAGGCGCGCGTACCGATGATGCCCAACGTCGCAGGCGAGGAACGCACCAAGCGTGAGATCATCTACTACACGATTCTGTTGGTCGTCGCGTCGCTGCTGCTCTACCCGTTGCACGTGATGGGCGCACTCTACACCGCCGCCGCAGCCGTCCTCGGAGCGATCTTTCTCTACGATACGATTCGTACATGGAAAGACGCCGGCACGTTCTGGGCCCGGCGCACCTTTAAATTCTCGCTGCTGTACCTGGCGTTGATGTGCCTGGTCATGGTCATCGATCGCATCATTGCGTAGCAATCGCCCGCTTCTGTTGACGCTCGCGCTGGGTGTTTTCGCCGGTGCGCTGGACTTAGGCGTACTCTCTCCTGCGTTACCCGCGATCGCGCGCGAGTTCGCCGTGCCGACGAGCGACCTCGCCTGGATCTTCACGCTCTACTTGCTGGTGACCGTGGCGTCGATCGCGATTGCCAGCACGCTCGCCGACCGGCTCGGACGGCGCGCGGTCTACATGAGCTGCATCGGCCTTTTCGCCCTCGGAAGTATCGTCGCGGTCATCGCACCAAACTACGGCATTTTTCTCTTAGCGCGAGCGATTCAAGCGCTCGGTGCGGGCGGCGTCTTTCCCGTGGCCACCGCAGCGATCGGTGACGTCGTCGAACCGCAACGCCGCGGAGGCGCGCTCGGTTTGGTCGCCGCGACGTGGGGACTTGCCGCCGTCATCGGACCCGCGTTCGGTGGCCTGGTAACGCACTTCGTTTCGTGGCGTTGGATTTTCGTATTGAACTTTCCACTTGCCGCGATCGTGCTGTTCCTCGCCTACCGCTATATACCGCGAAGCGCCCCGCGCGTGCGTGGACCGCTCGACGGTTTCGGGCTTGCGCTCTTGTGCGCCGGGCTCTTACTGCTGATGGACGGTCTCACCACCGCGCGTCCGCCCAGCGCGATCGCCGGTCTTGCGCTGCTTGCCGGTTTCGTATGGTGGGAACGCAACGCGGAATTTCCGATCGTTCCGCTTGCAATCTTCACAGCGCCGCAATTGGCGAAGACCTATCTGCTCGAGGTCGCGATCGGCGCGCTCGAGGGCTCGCTGTTCTTCATCCCGACGGTGATCGTGGGTGCGCAAGGCCTCTCATATGCGGTTGCGGGTTTGGTCGCGGCGCTCGGTGCGTTGGCGTTCGTGATCGTGATCCCGATCTCCGGACGCGCGCTCGACCGGATCGGCAGCCGCGACGTGCTGCTCATCGGCGCCATCCTGACCGAGATCGGCCTTGGAATCTTCGCCGTTGGCTTTACGTCGTTACCGCTCACCTTGCTTGCGATGGTTGTCGCCGGGTGCGGATTCGGTGCGCTGCTCGGCGCCCCGACGCGCTACATCGTGACCAATGAGATCGGCGAAGCGCGGCGCGCAACCGCCGTAGGGTTGCTCAGCCAAGCGCTGATCGTCGGGCAAATCCTCGGCAGCGCGCTCGCCGGGGGTGTCATCGGCCTTGCCAAGAGCGAACTGCTCGGCTACCGCGATGCCTACTTGTGCTTCTGCGGCATCGCCCTAGCAGCGCTGGCAATCGCTGCCACGCTCGACACACGTAAGCGAGAGCGGCGCGCGCAGGCCGCAGAGGTGCGTGCGCTCGAATTTTAGCGGGTGTGAATAATCAGCCGCCGCCGCTACAAGACTACAACCTCTTCTCGTCCGATCGCGCACTGCTCGAATCGCTCGAGCGCGGAGCGCCGGATATCGACCGCAGCGAGTTACTGCAGTTAGGCGCACTTGCAGGTGATCCGGGCACGATTGAGCTCGGCTTCGATGCCAATCGTCATTCACCGGAATTGCGCACCCACGACCGTTTCGGCGAGCGGATCGACGAGGTACATTTTCATCCCGCGTATCATGCGCTGATGTGCGTAGCCGTTACCAGCGGCCTGCACGCCGCTCCTTGGCTCGACAAAGAACCAAACGCGCACCTGCGCCGCGCGGTGAAGTTCTTCGTCTGGTCGCAGGTCGAAGGCGGCCACCTCTGCCCGATCTCGATGACGTACGCCGCGGTTCCGGCGCTCGAGCGCGCGCCGCTGCTCGCACCGGAATGGATCGGCAAACTCGGCGAGCGATGCTACGATCCGCGGCTCGTTCCGATTGCGCAGAAGAGCGCCGCGATCTGCGGTATGGGTATGACCGAGCGCCAAGGCGGCAGCGACGTTCGGGCCAACGAAACGCGAGCTTCACGCACAGGCGACGACGGCGAATACCGGCTCGAAGGGCACAAATGGTTTTGTTCGGCACCGATGAGCGATGCATTTCTCGTCCTCGCCCAAGCCGAGCGCGGGCTTTCGTGTTTTCTGGTACCGCGTGTGCTCGGGGACGGAACGCGCAACCCCTTTGCGATCCAGCGTTTGAAAGACAAGCTTGGCAATCGCAGCAACGCCTCGAGCGAAGTTGAATTTCACGGCACCCACGCCTGGCTCGTCGGCGAAGAGGGGCGCGGCGTGCAAACGATCGTTGAAATGGTCAACGGCACGCGCCTCGACTGCATCATCGGTTCCGCAGCGTTGCTGCGCGCGGCGCTCGCCCAAGCGATCCATCATGCGACACATCGCCGCACCTTCGGGGCGCCGCTGGTCGATCACGCGCTCATGCAAAATGTGCTCGCCGACCTGGCACTCGAATCCGAAGCGGCAACCGCGCTCTTCGTGCGCCTGGCGCGCGCCGTCGACGAAGCCCCGGTCAGCGCCCATGCGGGCGCGCTCAAGCGCATCGGTACCGCCGTCGGCAAATTCTACGTCTGCAAGCGCGCGCCGGCATTTGTGGGCGAGGCGCTCGAATGTCTGGGCGGCAACGGCTACGTCGAGGAATCGATTCTGCCGCGCCTCTATCGCGAAGCCCCGCTCAATTCAATTTGGGAAGGTTCGGGCAACATCAATGCGCTCGACGTCTTGCGCATCGTGCAGAAGCAGCCCGTCGCCGTCGAAGCGCTGTTCGCCGAATTGGAGCCGGCGATGCACGACCCGCGTATCGGCGCGGCAGCACGCCAGCTCCGCGAGGATCTGCGCGACGAGGATTCGGAGTGGCGCGCACGATCGCTGGTCGAGCGTATGGCCATCCTGTGGCAAGCGAGCCTGCTCCTCCAATCGGCGCCGAACTACGTCAGCGATTGCTTCATCGCAAGCCGCGTTTCACCCGGAAGTGGCCGGACGATCGGCACGCTGCCGATCAAAACCGCGCTGCGTGCGATCGTCGACCGCGCTGCCCCGCGCGAAACGGGCGCCGTCCCCGCGCGGTGATGAAGTCCCGCCTCTTCGATCGCCGCACGCGTCAACTCGCGCACCGTGGCTGGACGCAAGCCGAACGTCGAGTCGTGTGGCGCGGGCTCATGGGGCGTTTCGCGATCGCGATCGAGCCGCTCTTAGGCGTGCTCTTCATGAGTTTTCTCACCTGGGGCATCGTCTATCGCTCGCAGCACGTTCCGGCCGAGCAAACGTTGATCAAGATCGCGTGGATCTTCGCGATCGGCGCGATCGCGTTCTTAGGCTACTTTATCGCCGTGCTGGTGGCACCGTTTCGAGCGTACTTGCAGACCTATAAACCGATTTACAAGGTTGACGGCTTCGTTCGCTATCGCGCGCCCGACGAGCGTTCGGCCGAAGACGGACATGGCTACGTCGCGACGCTCTTCGAGGATCGCAGCGTCGCGTGCGAGTGGGAGTATTTCGGAACCCGCTCGCTCGAGAATGCAACGATTCCCGCGATGATCGAATTTTCGGTCTTCGCGGGAATCCATAAGATCGACGGCCACAACACCGGCCTGCTCCCCGATGAGCTTCCTCCGCTCGCAATCGGCATCGCACCTAGAAAAGGTCCGCACCCAGACGAGTAGGCCAGCCTGGGCGAGGTTAGGAGGCGCGAACCCGAACGGATTAGCCGAAGCGGCGAGGACCCTGACAGTACTTGTCCGAGACGCGAGGCGTTGAGTGAGGGTCGCGCGTCCTACCGTGCCCAGGCTGGGCTATTTCGGCATATTCCCTAACGGCATGCGTAACGTCGTGTTCGAGGGCCACATGTGGTTGTAGCCCGAGAGAAACGCTGAGAGGCCGCCGATCGTGAAGATCATCGCGAGACCGATAACGAGAACGACGATTATCCCGCGGCCGACCCCTTGAGTCTGCGGTATTTCGGTGAAGTCGATGACGTCTTGATGTTCGATCATGCTTATGCCGTCTTCGGGAAGTTGCCGAGCACGTTGGCGCCGGCGAGCGCCGCTACGATCGCGCCGATGAACAGCAGCCCCAGCATCAGTTTGAACACTTGGTTGTCGAGGCCGGGCGTGTTCCAGTCGTCTTTGAGCGCCTTCGCCGACACGATGGCGACGATGATGCCGCCGACGATCGCGATGGTCCGTTCGAGAACTGCAGGATCGATATGCATGACGTTATTTCCTGTGGGAGCCTAAATCAGATAGAAGATCGAGAACAGCACGACCCAGATGACGTCGACGAAGTGCCAGTACAGGGTGCCTGCCGTCAGGCCGAAATACTTGTCCTTGGTATAGACGCCGTGGATCGATTGCAAGAACAGAATGATGAGGTATAGTACGCCGACCGAAACGTGGAAGCCGTGCATGCCGGTGAGCGTAAAGAACGACGCGCCGAAGATGCCGCTGCCGGCCCACGTTACGTGCTCTTTGTAGATCAGGTTCGTGTATTCATAGGCCTGACCCGAGAGGAAGCCGATGCCGAGCACGATCGTCGCCAGCATGAAGAACGCGTAGCGGCCGAAATTATTGTGCTTCCAGTTCTCGAGCGCATAGTGCATCGTCGCTCCCGACCCGAACAGCACGACCGAGTTCACCGAAGCAAACGCGACGTCCAGACGGCTGATGCCCGCCGGCGGCCAGCCCTGTCCGCTATTGCGCATGTAGAGATAGGCGAAGATGAACGACGAGAACAGAACGCAGTCCGAGACCAGGAAGAGCAGCATGCCCTGCAGGCGCAGCGCCCGCGTATCGGCGTAGAGCTGATCGACCCCGTCATGGCCGGCAGAGCTGCCGTGCGGAAGTGAAGCGACGGCCATTAGTGCGCTCCTACGTGAACGGGCGAATCGGTGAGTTCTTCCTCCAGCCCTTTATATGGTAGCGGCTGTCCGAAGTCATATGGAAGGCCGTAGACCGTCGGGATGTTCTTGAAGTTGTAGTAGTGCGGCGGCGAGGGAATCTGCCAATCCAGCGTGCGTCCGCCCCACGGGTTGGGGCCCGATTTCTTGCCGTTGCGCAGACTCCACAGGACGTTGATGAAGAACAGCAGGATCGCGAACGTCATCACGTAGGACGAGATCGACGAGAAATCGTTCCAGAACTGGAACTGCGGATCGTACTCGGGCACGCGGCGCGGCATGCCGAGCATACCCAGCCAATGTTGCGGTAAGAACGTGCCGTTGAAGCCGATGAAGAATAGCCAGAAGTGCCACTTGCCCAGCGTCTCGTTCATCAACCGGCCGCTCATCTTCGGGAAGTAGAAATACGTCCCGGCAAAGACGCCCATCAGCGAACCGCCGACCAGCACGTAGTGGAAGTGCGCGACCACGAAGTACGTACCGTGCACGTGCAGATCGAACGGTACCGCCGCAAGGAAAATGCCGGTGATGCCGCCGAGCGTAAACAGCGCGACGAACCCGACGGCGAACAGCATCGAGGTCGTGAAGTGGATCTTCCCGCCCCACAGCGTCGCTGTCCACGAGAAGATCTTCACGCCCGTGGGAATCGCGATGATGAACGTGATGATCATGAAGGGCAACTGCAGATAGGGCGCGAGGCCCGACGTGAACATGTGGTGCGCCCACACCATGAAGCCGGCCAGGGCAATCGCCATCGACGAGAACGCAATGAGCTTATAGCCGAAGATCGGCTTGCGCGCAAAGGTCGGGATGATCTCGGAGATCATGCCGAACGCCGGAAGAACCATGATATACACGGCCGGATGCGAGTAGAACCAGAACATGTGCTGCCACATGATCGGGCTCCCGCCTTTGGTCGGATCGTAGAACGGTACGCCGAATTGCCGCTCGATAAAGAGGGCGGCGAGCGCGGCGGCAAGTGCCGTCGTCGCAATCATCAGCAGCGGCGCCGTCGCGAGCTGTGCCCAGCAGAACAAGGGCATACGTGTCCAGGTCATGCCCGGGGCGCGCATCTGGAACATCGTCACGACGAAGTTGATCCCGGTCAGCGTCGAGCTGACGCCGATTAAGAAGATCGCGGCCGCCCACATCGAGGTGCCGGGCCCCGCTTGCAGCGACATCGGCGGATATTCCGTCCAACCGGCGACCGGCGCGCCGATGAGGAACGACGAAAACAGCATCAGGCCCGCGACCGGGAAGATCCAGAAGCTGATCATGTTTAGCCACGGGAACGCGACGTCGCGCGCACCGATTTGCAACGGCATGATCACGTTGCCGAAACCGCCGGTAATCAGCGGAATGATCACCAGCCACACCATCGCCGACCCGTGCATCGAATAGACTTCGTTGTAGACGTCGGGGCTAACGAACCCGCCGTTCGCGTGCAAGAGCTGCGTGCGAATGACCTCGGCGAGCATGCCGGCGAGAATCAAGAAGACAAAGCCGGTGATAAGGTACTGAATCCCGATGATCTTGTGATCGATCGAGAAGATGTACCGTCGGACGAATCCCTGCGGCTCGGGGTGGATATGATCGGCGATGCCGCCGGCGTGTACCGCTGTTGCTGACATGTATTGATGAGCTCCCGGTTACTTGAGCGAAGCCAGGTAGGCGACGAGGTTCGCTATGTCTTTATCGGAGAGGCCGTTTTGGGTTGCATCAGGCATGTGGCCCATGTCGCCCGTGAAGCCTTGTTGCAAAATCTTCGCGACGTCCGCCGGATTGGCGGGATCGCCGTCGACGAGATTGGGATGCGATGCATCGTGGAGCACGCCCTTAAGCCCCGGACCAACGATGCGCTGCGAGAACGGCCCGAGCGCGTGACAAGCGCTGCATTTCTGCGCGAAGAGGGCCTGACCGGCGGCGGCGTCGCCGCCCGCGAGCGAGACCGTGCCGCTTGTGCTCGGCAGTGCGTTGCTCGCATTTGCATTCTTGACTTGCCAGCCGTGATACCACTTTTGGAAGTCGGCCGGCGAATCGACGACCACATACTCCGCGCCGGGGTTCGGTTTGCCGTTCTCGCCCGGCACCTGCGCGTTCATGAGGCCGTGATCGGTGCCGCAGAATTCGGTACAAATGATCGGATAGCGCCCGATCACGGTCGGCGTGAAACGGATCGTGTTGATCAGACCGGGCACCATGTCGGCCTTCAGCCGAAACGCCGGCACCCAGAACGAGTGGATCACATCCGACGAGGTGACGTTGAGCACGACCGGCTGGTTGACCGGCAGGTGCATCTCGCCGGTTACTTCGCCGTTTACTTGCGGATAGCGGAATGTGAAGTACCACTGGTGACCGAGCGACTCGACGACCAAGCCATTCTCGGGTTGGGCGACCTGGATCTGATACCAAATTTTCACGCTCAAGATCGAGAGCACCACGACGAAGGCCGTCGGGATCAGCGTCCACCAGAACTCGAGCACGTGGTTGTCGTGAACCTGCACGCCGATCGCGTCGGGGCCGTCGGTCGCTTTGGCGCGAAACGCGATACAGAAATACACGATGTAACCGGCGACATAGATGAAGAGCGCGGTGCCGGAGGCCGCCATGAAGCGCAGGAGCTGATCGACTTGTTCACCCGGTTGCGCGCCGACGACAGGCATGATGCGATCCATCGGCGCCGTTATCCAATAATAAATGCCGACGATCGACAGCAGCCCAAGCACGGCGGTGACGATCCAAAAGCTGCGACCAAGCGAGACGGCCGCAGCGCGATTCTCAACCAAGGATCTCTCTCCCTAACCTCGCGAGTCTTGTTTTCACTCCCGCCCTTTAGGCGCGCGGGCGGCAAACTCCCCGACAAGCCAGTCGGTATTGGTGATCGCGCTTCCCACAACGACCGCATCCGCCCCACCGGCAAACGCGGCCTCAACGTCATCGGGCCGGCGCACGCCGCCTTCGCACACCACAAATGCATCCAGTTCGGCGAGTTCGCGGAGCAGCGACAGTGCCGGCAAGGGCGTTCCTTTCGTTTCATCAGTATAGCCGCAAAGGGTGGTCGCGACGATCTCCGCCCCGGCAGCGAGCGCGCAGAGCGCGTCGCCGGCGGTGGCGCAATCGGCCATCGCGATGCAGCCTGCCGCGTGAACGCCGGCGACCAGCGATTCCACGGTCGATCCGTCCGGACGCGGATGCGGCGTCGCGTCGAAGGCGACGATCTCGACACCGCAGGCCGCTACCTCGCGCACGTGCTCGAGCGTCGGTGTGATGTACGGTGCAAACCCGGGATAATCAAGCTTAATGATCCCGATCATCGGAAGCGTGAGCCGCGTGCGCGCGGCCCGTAGATTCGCGGTACCCTGCATGCGCACGCCGGCCGCACCGCTGGCTTGCGCCGCGGCCGCCATCGCGCCGAGCACCAGCGGGTCGTCGATTGCAGAACCGCTCCACGCCTGCACCGAAACGATCAACCCGCTGCGCAGCCGCTCGAGCGCCTTCACGGGCGCCTCGCCAAAATGAGCGCGCCCTCGGCTGGGTCGGCGGCCGGCGCGACAATCGCGCAATCCGGCAACGACTCGCGCGTCGTCGCTTCAACCCGCGCTCGGAACGCGGCGTCGCTCAACAATCCACCGATGAAAGCGATCCCGCACGGCCGGTCGAGGACGGTTTGCGCGGCAAGCTCCGCCAGCGCGCGAGCGGCCGCAGACGCGACCTCCTCCGACGAAAGCGCAATCGGGGCAAACGACGCAAGCCGCTCGCGCGTAATCTCCCCGCCGTAGAACGCGCGCACGAGCGCTCGTAAGTTTGCCGCACCGAAGTACTCGAGCAGCGGCCGCACGAACGCGTTCTTCTTCGTCGCACACTGCACGAATGTGCGCGCGATCCAAAACGCGCTGCCCTCATCGCCGAAAAGGTATCCCCATCCGCCGCTGGTCTTGGTGCGCCCATCGCCCGCCAGCGCATAGGCGACCGAACCAGTTCCCGCGATGACGACGACACCCGGCTTGCCCCCGAACGCGCCGGCATGGGCGATCGGAGCATCGTGCATAAGAACGAAACGTCGCGCCGCCATCTGCGGCGCCTGGCCGTAGATACGTCCTTCGTAACCCGAGACTCCGGCAACGATCGCGTCGAACTGCGCATCGTGCGGCAAGTTCGCCACCGACAATGCATCGGCAAGCGCGCCTTCAAGGGCGTCGCGCAACCGCGTAGAGTCCGGGCCCGCGCCGATCTCGTCGGCCGGGCCGCTGTGGCCACGCGCAAGCACGCGCGTCTCATCGCCGATTACCGCCGTGGTTCCGCTCTGCCCACCGTCGATTCCGGCAAAAAGCATCCTCAGCGCCGGCTCAAGGCACGAGCGAAGGCATCGGCTGCGGCTTCCCGTTCGCGCCGATGCGGGAGTCGCGCAATCTCACCGAGTGCTTCACGATGGTGATAAAGTTCGTGGCCGATGCACTGCGCGATGAATTCGTTGCGCGCCACCTCATCGAGCCGTTCGAGGATACGCGTGTTGACGCGTATCTGCGGCGCATGCGGATCGTATTCCGAAAGCAATTCGCACGATGACCCCCAGTCGCCGAGGTCCGCAAAGACCACCGCGACACCATACGTCCGTGCGCATTCCAATGCCGTCACGATGCTCTACGCAGATCGACGCCGTCGGCGATGAGCGTCGAGCGAAGGAGGTCCGTATCGATCGCGGCGACGAGGTCGCCACGTTCGTTCGCGAGCGCAGCAGCGGTGCCGGCCGCTTGACCCAGGGTCATCACCGTTGGTGTAAGGCGGGTTGAGGCGAGCGCTTCATGCGTGGTTGAGATGCAACGCCCGGCGACGAGCAGCTGCTCGCGATTGATCGGCACGAGGCACCGGTACGGAATTTCGTAGCTCGCGCCGGGCGGCGGCCGATGCGTCGTGGTTCCACTTCCCGAAGGGTTGTGAATGTCGATCGGATACGCACTGCGCGCGATCGCATCGGGAAAGGTGCGTGCGTGCAAGACGTCGTCGGCCGTGAGCGTGTAACGACCTTCGATGCGGCGCGATTCGCGAATGCCGACTTGGGCCCCCGTTCCCGCGATCCGCGCGTTTTCAAAACCCGGCACACGCTCGCGGAAGAACCGGAACAGTTGCATCACCTGCAGACGCGCTTCGACTTCGGCGCGGGTAAGGTCGACCGGATCGAGCGGATCGATGTCGGTGACGCGCGTCATGTTCACGGTCACTTCGTCGGGATACGGCGAAATGAAAAACGAGACGAGCTCGCGCGGAATATCCACGACGCCGTCTTCTTGCGCCTGCGTCCACAGTTCGTAGAGACCGGCAACGGCGGTCAGCGAATGCGCCGTGCGTTCGTGCGCCTTGAGCGACGTGCGCATCTGATCGGCGTGCATGCGAACGTAGGTCGCCGTCTTCGAAAGATCGACGTGGCTCAGGCGGAACATCAAGCTCGCCGGTTGCACGCGACCGTGCTCGTCGCCCGTCTGCGTCGGCACGCCGGCCGAGGCCGCCACGTGCGCGTCGGCGGTCGCATCGATGACGACGCGCGCGCGAAAGCTACGTCCGCCCCCAACTGTTGCAACGCTCGCGCCGACGACGCGTTCGCCCTCGACGTGCGTTCCGAGAAACCACGAGTGCAGCAGCATCTCGACGCCCGATTCGCGCATCATTTCGAAGAGCAACGCTTTGTGGATCTCGGGATCGAACGGTGTGATCGTCGGCACGTAGTCCGACGAGTCGGCGATGTGGCCGGGCGACGCACCGCGACGCATCAGGCGCTCGACGATTTCTTGTGCGATGCCCCCGACGATCCGCTGGGTTCCCGAATGAAACGTCATCCAAGGTCCGACCATCGCCGCGGTGGCGGTGCCGCCCAGGAACCCATACCGCTCGATCAGGAGGGTGCGCGCGCCGTGACGCGCCGCCGCCAATGCTGCCGCACATCCGGCGTTTCCGCCACCGATGACCAGCACATCATATGCCCCTGCGGTACTCACCACGCAGGTCTACGCCTGTTATTACAAGTATTCCGCTGCCTTAATGCTGCAACGTGTGAAACCGCTCGAGCGCATCCTCGCCGAGGGCGCCAATCAAGAGCATGGACTGAAGCGGTCGCTCGGGCCGTGGGCGCTGACCGCGATGGGGATCGGCGCCATCATCGGCACGGGCATCTTTGTTCTGACGGGCGTCGCGTCGGCGACGCGAGCCGGCCCCTCGCTCACGATCTCCTTCATAATCGCCGGCATCGTGAGCGCGCTGGCAGCGCTGTGCTATGCCGAGGTCTCGAGCAAAATCCCGATCTCGGGAAGCGCGTATACCTACACCTACGCGACCCTTGGCGAGTTTCTTGCGTGGATCGTCGGATGGGGTTTGGTATTCGAGTACGCCCTTGGCGCAGCAACGGTCAGCGTCGGATGGTCGGGATATTTCGCGAACATCATGCTGCAGCTATTCGGTTGGAATATCCCCGCGCAATGGCTTCACAGTCATTGGGACCCAACGCCCGGAGTCGCGAACCTTCCGGCCGCTATAATCGTTCTGCTCATCACCGCGCTGCTCGTACGCGGCACGAAGGAGTCCGGCGTCGTCAACTCCTGGATCGTCGCGTTCAAAGTGCTCGTCGTGCTGTTCTTTATCGCGATTGGCTTCGGCCATGTCGATCCTGCCAACTATCATCTCGCGGCGGGACCCCAAACTGGGCTAGGCGGCTATTTCCCATTTGGTTGGGCCGGCACACTCGGTGGCGCGGCGTTCATGTTCTTCGCATACATTGGGTTCGACGCAGTCTCGACGTCGGCGGAGGAGGCGCGCAACCCCGGACGCGATTTGCCTATCGGCATCATCTCAAGTCTCGCAGTCTGCACCGTGCTCTACATCGTCGTTGCAGCGCTGCTCGACGGCATCGTACCGTTCTTTAAGCTCAACGTCGCATACCCGGTCGCGTTCGCAATGAACTACGTCGGACTGCCATGGGCGGGACTGATCATTTCGTTTGGCGCGATCGCCGGCCTGACGACCGTTATGCTTGTCATGATGTTCGGACAAACGCGCGTCTTCTATGCAATGTCGCGCGACGGATTGATTCCACCGAACTTCACCAAGCTGCACCCGGTGTGGCGCACGCCGATGTTCTCGCAAATCTTCTTCGGCATCCTTATTGCGGCCGCCGGCGCATTCTTCCCGATTGGGATCCTGGGCTCGGCGACGAACATGGGCACGCTCGTGGCGTTCGTCCTCGTCGGCATCGCGGTCCCGGTACTGCGAAAGCGCCATCCGGAACTCGTCGGAAAATTCACCATTCCTCTCGGCCCGTACTTCCTACCGATTCTTTCATCAGTCTCCGCGCTCGTGATGATCTACTTCCTCAAAGAAGGCAATCCGTACGTGTTGGGGATACCGCTTGTCTGGCTCGCGTACGCAGTCTGGGCGATCCTTGGGTTACTTCTCTACTTCGCGTACGGACGGCGCATGAGCACCGTGGCGCTGCAAGATGTGGAAGGCGTCGCAGTACGGCAACCGCCCGTCAATTAGTTGCTAGGCGTGCGCTCCGAGCGTCATACAGACGAGCGCAATCACTAGGAGCGTCCCGGTCGCGACAGCGAACGGGGCGCCTTTTTCTTGCAGCCGGCCGGTGGTAATGCCCGTGGCTACCGCGAGAACGCCGCAGGCCGCGCCGCAGCTGATCAGTATTCCGGTCGCATGAAAGCCGGATTGAATCCACCCGAGACGATCCACAGCGCGGCGATTCCCGAAAGAATCGTCGTAGCGCCGGCAACGGTCATCCGCGCAACATTCGTGTGGCGCGCGATTGCGTCCATCGTGAACCGGCGATACCCGTCGTCGGAAAGCAAGAGCTCACGCGCACCCGCGATAATTCGCGCGCGCGTTTCGTCGGCCGAGGCCTTACGCTGGCCGAGGCGATAAGTACGCGGCATCCTACGCGAGTCGCTTCACCGTCACGATTGTCACCGCCTCGCCCGCGCCGCGACCGCTGACCTCTTCGCGCACCAGGGCGCGCGCTTGATCGATGCTGCCGAGCCCACTGAAGTCGGCAATGTGGCCATGATGCAGCACGTAAAGTTCCGGAAGTGCGCGCCCCACGTCGCCGAACGACGTGGCCGATTCCATGGCAGCCTCGAGCGCTTGATCCAGATCACGTACCGTCGTCTCCGTCACATGTGCTGCGCGCAGCCCGAGCCGCACCACCCCGCGCGTGTCGACGATGCGCACGTCGTCCCCGGTTTTCTCGACGTGCAACGAGGTTGGTGCCGCTGCAGCTTCGACCAGCGCCGTTGCGCCGGATGCCGTCGCACGCACGCGATTGTGCTGCGCATCGATTTCAATGCTGACCTCGACTCGGTCCGGTGCGGCACCGGCCGCTATGACCCGATCCGCCGCCTCGCGCCGAAGATGGACGATGTCTTCGGGCGTTGGATCGACGATCGTGCGTTCCACCACGTCGCGTACCAGCGCAAGGGCGACGCCGATCGGTGAGATAACCTCGGCATCGCGCGCAATCCGATGCCGCAACGCATAACGCTCTGCGAGGAACGGCACGAGCGCTGCGGCCCCGCCGCCGCCGCCCACCAGTTCAAGCGTCTCGCGTGCGAGCGCATACTCGTCAACGAGTCCCTCGATACACGAATGCACCTTTGCCGCTGCGCGCTCGAGCAGACGGCGGGCGTGCGCCTCGGCATCCCCGCCCACCTCGTTTGCCAGTAAGGTAAAGGCGGCGCGGGCGGCGTCCGCGTCGCCGCGCGCGAAGGCGGTCGGCGGAACGTACCCCAGAAAATTACTTGCACAGGTCGGCGTCACCGTAGCGTAAGTCCCGTCGCGCAAAGCAAAGCGCAGGTAATCGGACGGGTCATGCGCCGAGGGCGCAAACCGCTCCAGCCGCGCGCCGGCGAAATCGGCCTCACTGCAAAACGCGGCGTAGCGCGCGCCGGCGATGTGCGCCGAGCGCGGACCGACATCGACGATCCCATGCGCATCGATGCGCGCCATGCTTCCGCCCGCGATGCCCAGCGTTCGCGAATCGATGGTGCGCAGCATCGTTCGGTGACCACCGATGCGAGCTGAACGCACTTGGGGACGACCGCCGCGAATCACGCAACAGTCCGTGCTCGTGCCGCCGACCTCCAGGAAGATTCCGTCGGTGACGTTCTCGTAGAGCAACGCGCCGGCAACACCGGCCGCCGGCCCCGACAGCATCGTGAGGATCGGACGTCGCATGACTTCGCGCACGTCCATAACGCCGCCGTCGCTGCGCATGATCATCAGCGGTGCGATGATCGATGCACGCTCGACCGCCGCGCGCGTCATCTCCGCGGTGCGAACCATCTTCGGCAAGATCGCCGCGTTGAGCGCAGTGGTGCGCGTGCGAGCGCGCAGTCCGTAGATGGCGGTCACGTCGTGACCGCTGGTCGCGAGAAGTCCACGATCGCGCGCGGCCTGCGCCGCCGCGCGTTCGCGCGCCGGCCGGTCGACGCCGAATGGTTCGCTCACCGCAACGGCTTCGATGCCCTCACGCTCGAAGGCATCGAGCGCGCGCTCGAGCGCGTGCGGGTCGTGTACCGCGACGAACGCAACGCGCGGCGCAAACCAGACACCGGGCGCAAGCGCAACCGGACGAAAACGCATCTGAGCGCATGCTAGCCAGCCTGCGCGCGGGAAAAGGCCGATCACGCCGACACGCGCCACGTCGCCTTCGAGCAACGCGTTGGTCGCCTGGGTAGTGGAATGCGCGATGAACGCTACATCGCGCGCGCTCACGCCGCTCTCGCGCAAGATGCGTTCGATTCCGGCGACGATTCCGGCTGCCACGCCTTCGGGTGCGTCGTGCGTCGTGAGCACTTTGACGCGGGCGACCAGCGCACCGCGCGCTGCGTCGATCGCAACGACGTCGGTGAATGTACCACCGACGTCGACCCCGATACGAAGTTTATTCACTGCGGCGCGCTATTTGACGGCACAGGTTCCGATCTTTGCATTGGTCGCGTGTTCACCGCTGATCGGGCCGATGAAGATCGACGCGAAAGCAGCTCGATCGGTTTGCGGAAACGGCGTCGTTCCGGCGGGGTAACAGTTCGACGCAAGCAGGAAGGCTATGACGTCGGCATACTGCTTCGGCGTGAGCGAACCAGGGTTCGAGAACGGCATATTCTGGACGACCGTGGTTCGCACGTCGCTCAGCGTCCAACCGTCGAACTTCGCGTTCTTTAAAAACTCCGTACCGGCAACCGCCGGACCGGCGGTACCTTGGAGATCGACACCATGACACTGCAGGCAATATCGCGCGTAGACGATCTTGCCTGCGCGAGCTTGAGCCGCCGTGTAGAGCGGAGGAACCGACGCTGTTGCCATCGCTATATCGCGTGTACGCTGGCGCTTGCACGCCGAGGTGTGCGCGGTGTAGAGCACCACGTCGTCGCCGTGCACCGCAATCGACCGCACGTCGAGATTCATCGGCGTCTGCGCGGCAGCTGCGGCGCGCGGCAGTGAAACATAGACCAACTGCCCCGCGACCACCCCGTAGGCCGGCGAGCGCTCGGGCATAGCGCAGCCGTCGACACGCATCGCTCCCGCCGGTACGGCGAGGTCGGTGTTTGCAAGTGCACCGATGAGTCCGCCGAGGACGCCGTCTTGCGAAGGCCGCCCGACTGCGAGCCCAAGATTTGCGAGCGCGCGCGTGAGATCCGTTTGGTAGTCTTCCATCTCGTGTTCGCCGATCGCGTCCTTGAGGTTTTCCTCCGCCTCGAGAAGGTTGACTTTCGCGCCTTCGACCGCGGGCTGCCATCTCGGTGTTGCACTTTGATCGAGCATGCGATCGACATGGCTGAGCGCATCCCCGACCGCATTACGGGCGCGTCGAGCTGCGCCCTGATACGCGATACGGCCGACTTCGTTTCCGTCCTCGATGCGCACGATCGCAGCGACTGCCGTCTGTACGTCGGCGAGCGCGGCGAGCGCGTTGCCGTGGTCGTCGCGCAGAGGCTGCGCCCGCGTTGCGCACGTAAGCGCCAACGCGAAGACGAGCAACGCGAACATCGTACGCATCGAGGCCTTCCTTCTCGTCAGGGCGTGGTAAAAGCGGTGATCACCGCCTTGACCGGGTGCGTGTAGCTGCCTTCGAGCGTCGGAGCGCCCTGCCCGAAACGCGGATCGGCGAAGTTGACGCCGGCCGGGCCCGCTCCCACGACGACATACGGCTTACCGTCGAGTTCGTAATAGCTCGCCGGCGCTTGGATCGTCAGCCCCATCGGATAATGCCACAAGACATTGCCGGTTTTAGCATCGTAGGCTGTGAAATCCCCGTTGACGCCACCGGTAAAGACGATGCCGCTCGAGAGCGACAGCGCTCCGCCGATCTGCGGAAACGCCAGATGCTTACGCCACATGAACTTTCCGGTACTGATGTCGATCGCGTTCATGTACCCGGTGCTCGGTCCGTAGAGCTTCGGGAACGCGCCGCCGAGGTAGAATTGCCCCGCGAGGTATACCGCCGTTCCCGGCGATGTCCAGATGCCGCACTGGTCGACGCTCGGCACATAAAAGACGTTGGTCTCGGGCAAATAACTTCCGCCGTTGAATTCAACGCCGCCGTTGGTGTTGGGGCACGCGATATCGCCGGCCTTACTCGGCTGGGTGTTTTGGCCTCGTTGCGTGCTTACCGCGAGATGATAGACAACCTTTCCGTTTCCGGCATCGAGGACCCAGAAGTTGCCGCCTTTGTCGCCGGCGGCGACCAGATTTCGCGGTGCGCCGGCGATGCTTCCGGTAAACAGCACCGGCGGCATGGCCGGATCCCAGTCGTGCGTATCGTGCGGAATGAACTGGTGATACCACTTCATCGTCGGCTTAGGGCCGCTGATGTCGAGCGCCACCATCGAGTTGCTGTACAAGTTCGAACCGGCGCGAACCGTTCCGAGGAAGTCCGGCTGCGGGTTGCCGAGATCGGCGTAGAGTGTATTCGTCGATGGATCGATTGCGACGCCGCTCCAAATCGCCGCGCCGCCGCGCTTCCAAGAGTCACCGCTCCACGTATTGTGACCGGGTTCGCCGGGTCCGGGTACCGTGTACCAGTCCCACAAACGTTTGCCGGTCGCTGCATCAAAGGCACTGAGATAGCCGATTCCGCCCCAGTCGCCGTTGGAGGCCCCCAGCAGCAGCATGTTCTTATACGGCACGGGCTGCATCGTGAAGAACGTGTTGCGCGGATCATGCGCGGCGAGCACGTTCCACACCGGTTTTCCCGTCGTCGCATCGAGCGCAATGAGATGACCGTCAAGCGTGGCTTCGTAGACTCTGCCATTCGCCAGCGCAACGCCACGGTTCGCGGAGAACGCGATAACGTGCGGCGTATACGGGAAGTGCCACTTCATCGCGCCCGTCTTAGCGTCGAGCGCATAGACGTCATTGTGCGAGGACGTGACGTACATCGTACCGTTCCACACGATCGGCGAGACTTCGAGTGGACCGCGCGCGTCGACGCTCGCCGACCACGCCTTTTGAAGCTTGGCGACGCCTGCGGCACTGATCTTGGCCGAGGGCACGTACCGGTTGCCGCTGTAGCTGCGCGCCGGTAATATCCAGGAAGCGTTGTCCGTGGCCGCGTTCGCGTAGGAGTCGGACGTGGGCCAGGAACTCTGCGCCTCCAACCGCGGCGCAACCAGGAGAAAAAGCAAACCGACAATGAGTAAAACGGGTAAAAATCGCGACATGGAATCCTCCTTTGCCAGCTTCATAGTACCATCGCTTGTCAGCAACGACGAGCACGCCGATTTGGCGCGCACAGCAAGCGATTAAGCGTACATGGCAACTCTGCTGCTAGAAGTTTGCGTTCGCGGCATCGGCGGCCGCTCGAGCAACCGCGGCGATCACCGCATCGCTATCCGCGTCGCTGCCGTGCGTGCCACCGAGCATTGCAACAACGATCATCGTGTGCCGGTTGACGTACGCGACACCGGCGTCGACGATTCCATCCTTCGCCGTTCCGGTCACGTGCGCAAGTCGCGTCGCCGGCGGAAAACCCGCCCGCAAGCGCGCCGGGCCAAGCGCAACCCGCGAGAGCAAATCGAGCAAACTCTTCGTCTCCGGCGGCGGAACAAATTCACCGCCGGCCAAGGCACTCAAGAACCGGGCCAACACGTTTGGGGACGCGTATCCGCCGTCCCGCGGCGCAATGAAGATGGCGTCGAGCGCGAGCGCGCGCAACTCGGCGTTCAGCGCGTCGGCACCGCCCGCGAGGCCGATCAGCTCTTTTGCAGCGCCCCCGTCGTCGTTGAGCAGCGCACGCGTGACGACGTCTTGCGGCGGAGCTTCGGCGTCACGGTAGGCAAGCGCGGTGACGATGAGATTCTGCGCGCTTCCCATCGGCAAATTCGCGTCGCCATTATCCATCGCGCTCGCACCGGTCGTCAGATCAACGATCGTCACGCCGAGCGTTGCGCCGAGCGCACTGGCGCGCGATTGCGCCGCATCGATGCCGCTTCGAAGGACGGCGCGCTCGGAGATAGACCCCGGCGTCGGCGTCCCCATCGGCGGTGCCGGCGTCGGCACGAGCTGTATCGCAGCCAGCAGCAGAGCGATCATGCCTTCGCGAGTTCGTCGTATAGGGCCGTCATGGTGACGATGCCACCGAAGAATTGGGAGAGGTTGAACTTTTCGTTAGGGGCATGAATGTGGTCGTCGGGAAGTCCGACGCCGATCATGACCTGCGGAATCTTCAGAATCCGATCGAAACTCGCTACCGGTCCGATCGAACCTCCGGTGCCGATATAGACTGGCGCTGCGCCGAAGCCGGCTTGCATGGCGCGCCCGGCGGCTTGGGCTGCCGGATGGTCGCGTTCGAGCACAACTGCCGGCACATCGCCGCCCGATTCAACCTCGACGCGCACGCCGGGCGGGGCGCCGGCGAGAATTGCGTCCGCTACAATCGCGCGCACGCGCGCGGGATCTTGCGATCCCACCAATCGCGCCGAGATTTTTGCGCGCGCGAACGATGGAATGATCGTCTTGGCACCCGGCCCCTGATAGCCACCGTAGATGCCGTTGCACTCAAGCGTCGGGCGAAACCAATTGCGTTCGAGCGGCAAAAGTCCGGGCTCGCCGACGAGTTCGGGCACACCCAGTTGCGCGGCTTCTCGGGCTTCGTCGTAGGGAAGCTTCGCGATTTCTTGACGCGTCTGCGCATCGAGTTCAGGAACGCCGTCGTAGAAACCCGGCACGGTCACGCGTCCGTGCGCATCCTTCAAGCCGGCGATGATGCGTGCCAGCGCCTCGATCGGATTGGCGAGAATGCCGCCATAGTACCCGGAGTGCGCGTCATCGGTCGGGCCATGAACCGTGACTTCCCAGTGCACGAGACCGCGCACACTCGTGGTCAGCGAAGGGACGTCTTCGGAAAAGACGGCGGTGTCGCTGATCACCGCGACGTCGGCGCGAATGAGGTCGCGATAGCGCTCGAGCGCACCATCGAAATTCGGAGACCCGATCTCTTCTTCGCCCTCCACCACCATCTTGACGTTGATCGGCAAGTGCCCGCGCGTGCGCATGTGCGCTTCGATCGCCGCCAGGTGCATCAATACTTGCCCTTTATCGTCGACGGCGCCGCGTCCGTAGATCTTTCCGTCGCGCACGTGTCCTTCGAACGGCGGCGTTTTCCACAATTCGATCGGGTCGGCCGGCTGCACGTCGTAGTGACCGTAGATCAGGACCGTCGGTGCGCCCGGGGCGCCGAGCCACTCGCCGAATGCGAGCGGATTGCCGGCCGTCTCGAGCACCCGCGCGTCGAGGCCGATCGCGCGCATGCGTTCCACCAAGCGTTCGCAGCAGGCGCGTACGTCGTCGCGGTGCGCGGGATCGGCAGAGACCGAGGGAATGGCGATCCAGGCTTTGAGTTCCTGGAGGTACGCATCGCGATGCGCATCGCAATAGGCCGCGAGGTCGGTATCGATGGTCGTCATGATGCATTTCCTGACAGCGCAATATCGAGCGTACGGCTACCGCGCTGGATCTCGAGCGTGTGCGGCTTCCCGTCGTAGACGCGCTGTTCGGTTTGATAGGTCCCGTATTCCCACCAGAACCGCCCGTCCAGCTTTTCGATCACGTCCCCGGTCCGCAACCCAGCGTCGTAGGCCGGTCCGCCGGCGCGCACGTAGGCGCGCATGTTCCCGTCAATCGTCTTGAAGAGTGTATAGAGGTAGCCGGGCGCTTCACCCGGTGCAAGCGCAATCCCGCGAGCAAAGAGCGAGGCGGAACGCGGGTCGGCGGCCGCCCACGCGACCAGGCGCGCGGCGCCTTCGCTTGCGAGGGTTTGCGCCTGTGCGGTTGTCGGTGCGCCGGGCGACGTCGCGTGGTCGTGCCACTCGTCGACGATCCACCCGCCGCAGTCTTCCAAGCGTAGACCGATGTCAAGGTCGGTTCCCTCGGTCAAGCTGAACGTCGCTGCGCTCACGTAGACGTACGCGGCAAAAGGCTTGCTCGAACAATCACTTGCGTTGGGATTTCCGTGCCACGCGAACGCACTCCAGGGAGCGCGCTGCAGCTCGGCCAGGACCGTGCGCGAAGCCTCGGCCGAAAGTGCACTCCCGTCCGAATCGACGGCGATACGCTGCGCGGCTTGCGCGGGCGCATAAAGTCCCGCAGATGCAGCCAGCGCAGGCGATGCGAGCAGCGCGAACGCGCGCACGCCGAATAGCTGCGGTGTCGCGATCACGGTGACGAGCGCCGCGAGGGTTGCAACGGCGACCTGATAGGGCAACGTTCGCTTACTGATCGTGTCGATCGGCGTGCCGGTAAAGTTCGCAACCCACACGTTCGCCGTGTTGGTAGGATCGCATACATTTTGCACTTGCACCACGGCCATTACCGCCGCGACCAGCACGACCGGAGGCAGCGCATGTGTCGAGAGCAACACGGTGAAGACCGCGATCCCGACGCCGAACGGATTGAGCGGCCCGCGATACAGTACGAGCGGGCTTCCTAGGCCAAAGATCGCGACATATGCAAGCGGATTGCTCGCCCAGCCGTGCACCAGCGGACCGAGTGCCGCGGTGAACTGCGGCGTCCTCGTCGCGGTGAGCAGCATGCCGATCCCGATGAAAAGCAGCACGGCGGGTGCGACATCCTCAACCCCGCGAATCGCCGCTGCGATCAGCGTCTCGATCGCCCGGAAACCGCGCGTGACGATCGCACCGAATATCGCCGCGAGGATGAACGCGATCGTCGGGTCGAGATGCAAAGCGAAATAGAGCACGAGCGGAAGCAGCGGCGTGATCAGCGCGATCGCCGGGATGCGCGGACCCTGCGGCTCGTCATCGACACGCACCGCCCACGTCGCATAGTCGCGCTCGCGCGCAAACGAGATCAGTGCGTAGACGATCAGTGCGAGCGCGTCGATCGCCGCGAGCAGCAACGCATAGTGTGTCATTTGGGCGGGCACGACGCCAAAGAGCTGCGTATAAAAGCGCCAGTTCGTCAGATTGAAGATGAAGCCCAGCGCAAAGGCCATCAGGAAGAGTGTCGCGGCGACGACGCGCGGCACGCCGGTCGTCATCATGATCGGCAAGACGATCGACCCAACCATGATGATCGCGCCCAATCCCGAGAGCGAGGTGAAGAGCAGCGCGACGACCGCGCACAGCACGAGAGCCACGATCAGCGGAGACTCGCCGCCGTACTCGGCTGCGATATTGACCAACGAACGCGCGATGCCGGTATCGAGCGTAACGCGCGCGAGCAACGCGCCGAAGATCACCGTAACATACACGGGCGCAAGCGCAACGGCGCCGCCGGTCACGATCTCGCCGATCTGCGGCCACGGGACGCCGGCAACCAGTGCCATCGCCACGGCCATGACCGGTACCGCGATAATCGCCGGCATCATCCGGCGATACATCAATATAGCGCTGACGAGGAAGACCGCGAGCACGCCGAAGGCGGCGATCACGGCGTTATTCCGAGCACGGTATCGAGCGGCGGCAGTACTTTGTTCGGTACGTAGTCGTCGTAGGTGGCGCGATCGATCGCATCGGCCCGCTCGATTGCACGCTGCGCGTCGAGATGATAGCGCTCAAGGTTGCTCGCGAGATGGTCCTCGCGATCTTCATAGCGCCAGGCTCTCGCGTACAGAATCGCGAGGCGTTCGTCGCTATCGCGCTGCTCCCAAAACCAGTATTTGCACCAGAACAGGTCGCGAATCCCATCGTCGGGGTGCGCGGCGGCATCGGCATAATAGTCGCGCACTTCGCGCGCGATCTGATAGCGGCGTCCAAGCGCGTCATAGCGCTGCGCCGCCAGGAACATCACCGCTGCGGCGTTTGCGTGCAGCGGGGGGTGGGCCGCGATCATGTCGGTCGCGACGTGCTCGGCATCGAGGCGAAATTGGCGCAGGTTGACGCTTTGCATTCGCGCAGCGACGGCCGGCGCAAACGGATCGGCCCAAGACAGCTTGTCGCCGGTTTCCGACAGCCTCGAGTCAAGCGACCCGAGCAGCAAGGCGTCCGTCGCGTAGCGCGTGTCGTCGACACCAAAAAACGCGCTTGGGAAATCGCCTGCAAACCCATCGCTCGTACTCCACGCATCCGCGGCGGCATACAGCACCGGATACCAGGTCGCTTCAAAAAGCGTCTCACCGTCGTCGTGCCACACCGTTTGGAACAACCCGAGCACGTGGGCGGCCTTACCTTCGTCGATAAAACGGCGCTCATTCGGCAGCGCGGCAACGAAATCAGGAAAGATACGGCTCCAATTATTTGCACCCGGTGCAACCATCTGTGAAAGACCGCCGCCCGCGATTGTACGGATATACGAGATGAAGCTCTTCTCCGCATCGTAGTGCCAATTCACGATCACCGCATTGCGCGGCAAGGATTTCATAATCGACGGATCGCTCTCGATCCCGTCGTCCCACAGCATGATGCGTGCGCCCGACGGTGCGATCAGCGCGTTCATGTCGTTGATGTGCTGCGCGTAGACGGCGCTGCGCCCACCGTGCGCCGCGACGTACTCTGCGCTCGTGCCCTCGCCGAGGGTCGACGTCTCGTCCGAGCCGATGTGAAAGAACGGCGGATGCGGTACGGCTTCCAATTCCTGGCCAATGATGCGCTTGAGATACGCCGCAGCGAGCGACGAACCGGGATCGAGCAGAAACCCATGTGGAAAATCTGCCGCGCTCGCGTACTGCTCGAGGCGCAACGTATTGTGCATGTGCGCGAACGTCTGCTGCTCGGGGATCAACGCAACATGGTAGCGCGCCGCGTAGAGCGACAACGCGTGCAACTGCGCCGGCGTGATCCCGTCGGGCCAGGCCGGCAACGGATCGGTCGGCGAAGCGAAGACCTGCTCCATGTACGGGGAGTAAGCGTTCATTTTGAATGCGGCGATCGTGCGAACGCGCTCTTCGAAATAACGCATCGTGGGAATCGGGCCGCGCGAGACGTCATCCGAGAGCACCCGCCAGCGCAACGCAGGCGCGTCGCTGATGCGCACACAGGGAAGCATCCAGCGGCCGCTCGCGCGGACCGGAAGCTGCGCGAGCGTCATCACCCCGTAAAATGCACCATCGGAATCAGAGCTCGCAATCGTCACGCCTTGCGGTGAGACGACAAGTCGATAACTTTGCGCTGCGAGCGAGGCATCGCGAGCAAAGCGCAACGGCACGTTTGCACCACTCGCGTGCTGCGTAACGCCGAGAGCATCCCAGCGCTGCTGCAATTCATCGCGCGCACCGGGGTCCATCCCGGCGGGGACCGCAAGCGAAGGCGCGATCAAGCACGTGCCCTGGACGATCGACACGGGCCGCGGTATGACGTGCAGCGCGACCAGCGCGAGCAGCGGGGCAAGCATACGGCGGCGTTAAACTCCTCCGTCATGATGTCCTGGAGATCGATCGCTGCGCGCGCAGCATTGGCGTTCGCCGCGTTCCTGTGCGCGCTTCCGGTTCACGCCGCAAACGACAAAGAGTTGCAGAATATGCACGGAAGCGTTAGCTATCAGCACGGATCGAGCGCAGCGGCGCCGCTCGCGCCAAGCGCCAGCACCGTGCTCGACGACTCGGATTACGCAATCACCGGCGCATCGTCACTTGCCGCCATCGGGCTGCCCGACAGTTCACGCGTCCTCGTGGGAGCGCAAAGCAAGATTCAACTCAACTTTTTCGCTCAAGCCGAAGGCACGAAGGCCAAATTCCTCGTGTACGACGGCAAGATACGCTTCATCGTGCAGCATCCACAGGGCGCAAAGGCCGATTACACCTTTCAAACTGCGACCGGCTCGGTGGCGGTACGCGGCACCGACGGAGACATCCAGACGAGCGGCAGCGACCTCACGGTCAACGTGTACGAAGTCTGCGACCAAAGCGAACCAGTCACCGTCACGACCAAGAACGGCCAGCAGTTCACCCTGATCGCCGGACAATCACTTGCGGCCCGATTGGTCAACGGGGTCATTCAAGCCAAGGTCGAGCAAATGACACAACAATTAATCGATCAATTTTCGCCGGATTTTGGCGTTCCCACGAGTTGGGATGCGGCCAAAGGCGAGATCGTCAGCGCCGCTACGAACCAGGCGTCAGGCGCGCTGGACAGTGCGACGGGCGGATATGGTAGTCAGATCGCCGGCGCAGTCGGCGGAATGTTCGGACACAAGAAAGCGACACCGACGCCCTCTCCCTCGCCCGGGAGCACGTCGTGCTCGCATTGACGTAGCTAGGTCGCGTCCCGCATGATGCGTTCGCGCGCATCGAGCGCCTCAGTAACTGCATCGAGGTAACTTGCAAGCGACCCGGCATCAACGGATGCCGCGCGGTCGCCGAGTTCGACGGCTGCGAGATCCGCGGCGGCCATCGCACGCGTGCGCGTCTCGTCGAGGTCCGCACTCTCGAACTCCCGGAAGGCGGCTTGATTCATGAATTCGGCACGCAGGAGCGTAGACTCCAGGCGCTCGCTCAAGGGGCCGACCGCCGGACCCAACCGGTCGCTCAGCGCGGCCAGCGCCTCCCCCAAGTACGCTCGCACCTCCTCGTCGGCAAGGCGGCGGCTGTCCGTATCCGCGTAGCCGGGGAAACCCGGGATTCTCTCGCTCAGCGCCGCCGTTGTGTCCATCCGCGCCAGATACGACGGGTTTCTGTGCGGGGCCTCGGGAACTCCTCAGGTCCGATGGCTGCTATTTTGGTCATCGCACTCGCGGCTCTCGCCGGTGCGGCGATTTACTACGCCTGGATCTTTTTTCAGAGGTACGTGTTTGCGCGTCAGGCGCACAATCGCGTGCTCTCGCTTTTTTCACGTTACGTTCCGTCGCAGGTGGTCGAGGATTTACTGGCCCGCAAAGACGCGCGGCTCTTCGAGGCGCGGGAATACTACGCCACCATCCTGTGCGTGCGGATCCGCAACTTCGCGCTCTTTTCCGAGTCGCTCTCACCAAGCGAGACGTTACGCTATTTGAACGAGTTCTACACCATCGTCGGCCAAGCAGTGCAGCGCCATCGCGGGATGATCGAGAGCTTACGCGGCGACACCGTCCTTGCGGTCTTCGGCGTCTTGATCGAAGAGAAGTTCCAAGAAGAGCGGGCGCTGCGCGCAAGCTTGGACATCATGCGCGTGATCGGCGCAATGGAGGGTCGCTGGCGCGATCAAGGCCGCAAACCGATGACGGTCGGCATGGGAGTCAACTCAGGGAAGATCGTCGCTGGGGATACTGGATATAAGGATCGGCGCGACTTCGCCGTTGTCGGCAATCCGGTTGAGGTAGCGGCGCAATTGGAAGCCGCCTCTGAGGATCTCAACGCCGCAATCATTGCATCCGAGGCAACCTACGACGCGGTGCGCGAACTCTTCGTCGGCGTTCCGGCTTCATCGCTCCCGCTGCGAGGCTTGCGGCGCCTGCAAAGCGCGTACATCATCCGCGGCCTCACGCGGCGCGCAGCCGACGAGAATCTGCTCACCCTTCCGTCACAGCGCGCATTTAATGAAACGGTCGTGCGCTCGTACGAGACGCGCGAGGCGACCGCGGTCGAACCCGACTCGTACATCGCGCCCGATTCACCCAAGCCGGAGCACACCGTTGACCAGCGGACCGGCAGTCCGCCTCCGGAGTTCACACGTTTCTCGCGACTCGACGACGATGCAACGGCGCTACCCGAACCACCACCGGTTATTGGAACCTATGAGGACGACCAAGGTCCGCCAGTTCAGCTTCCTCCGTAAAGTCGCATTGACGCTTGGCGCAGTCCTGTGGGCGTCTGCGCGCGCGAGCGCGGCGACGATTCATGGTGCGACGGATGCCGATGTGCTCTGGGTGAGCGCTCCGAAAGCGGCCCCGAAACCGATCGAAGGCGTCCTCACCAATCGAAATCGCAGCTTCATCCCGCCGCTAACCGTGATTCCCGTCGGCTCGACCATCCGGTTTCCCAACGAAGACCCGTTCTTTCACAGCATCTATTCGACGTCGCCGCAGGATCCGTTTGACATCGGTTTCTATGACACGGGGCCCGGAAAGACGGTGCCGTTCCCAAATCCGGGAATCATTGACGTGCACTGTCACATTCACGCTTCGATGCACGCGACGATCATCGTCGCCGACGGGCCGTACGCCCAAAGCGCGAATGGAACCTATACGCTCAGCGGTGTTCCCGCCGGAAAATATGTGTTGCACGCTTGGGATCTCGCGCACGGCGAGCGCACGATGACGATCGACGTTCCGGCCGAGAGCGCCGATCTTACACTCGATATCCGGATTTCGCGCTGAGACGCGAACCGAATTGACGGACGTGTTCGCTCGGAGGTTTTAGGTTGCCGGTGTCGATCAACTCGACGATTGCGACGATGCATCGTTCGTCCCATTGGCTGCCGGAGCCATCGCTCAAGCGACGCCGCGCCTCGTCGAGTGGTAACGCGTTGCGATAGGGCCGGTCAGTGGTCATCGCGTCGAATGAGTCTGCCACGGCAATCACCCGCGCGAGCAAGGGGATCGCTTCACCGGCTAAACCCGCCGGATATCCGCCGCCATCCCATCGCTCGTGGTGATGTAAGACGCAGGGGACGATCTCGGCCATGGCTTCGACCTCCCCCAGGATATCGCGCGCGATCGACGGGTGGTGGTTGATGATCTGGCGCTCAAGCTGATCGAAGGGGCCGGCCTTTAAGAGCACCGCATCCGGAATCCCGATCTTCCCCAGATCGTGCAGAAGCGCGCTCCAGCGCACACGCTCGACCAGAACGTTTGAGAGCTTCAGGTGCCTGGCGACAGCGACGGAATATTCAGCCACCCGGTGCGAGTGGCCGGCCGTGTACGGATCGCGCTGGTCGACGATATTGGCAATCCCGAGCATCGTTTGCAAAAAGGTTGTCTCAGCAGCGCGCCCTCGACGGT
The DNA here is from genome assembly GCA_963833045.1 of Vulcanimicrobiota bacterium. Lineage (GTDB taxonomy): Bacteria > Vulcanimicrobiota > Vulcanimicrobiia > Vulcanimicrobiales > Vulcanimicrobiaceae > Aquilonibacter. Next base: position 186,714 of record CAWHWL010000021.1, on the reverse strand, counting down.
TGAGCTCGCGCTGTGCAGCCGTCGCCAAGGTCAACAACGAAATGAAGATGACGCCGCACGCGATCAGTGTCGAAACGATGACAAATTTTGTTTCCTGTCCCGATTGCGCCGTGATCTGACTGACCGAGATGTCGACCGCTGCGACCGCGAGATAGCGCCCCGATGGGCCGGCAATCGGAACGTACGCGGTAACCACCGACTCGCCGGCCACCGTCTGCACGGGTGCCTCGACGACGTTCTCTTGCGAAACGGCCGCGGTCGCGTAACCAACAGCGGACTGACCCTCTGGCGGATCGAGCGGAGTCCCTGCGGGACTGTACAGGCGCACGCCACGCACGAGCGGATTGAAACTCTGAACGTTGCGGATCGCCGCGTCGATCGACGCTCGCGACGCCGCCGACATTTTCCCGGCGGTGGCATACCGATCCAGCGATGGCTGTAGCGCTGCGCTAGCTTGACCGACAGCAGTCGTGATTAGATCGCGTTTGAGTGCGTCGAGGTGCGTACGCGCGAAGAAAAACGAAAGTGCCGCGGCAACGCCGATCGCACAGACCAGCAGCGCAGCGGCAAAGCGCGCAACGAACCCAAAGCGCATCGTTCTATCTTACGAATCCGCTCGGGTAGGGCGGAAACACATTGAGTACTTGAGCCAGGATTCCGACGTGAATCGTTTCGACCCCCATGATCGACGCTGCGACTTGCGCAAGCTCGCGATCTTTGAATTCAGGGATGACCGAAAGATACGTGCTCGCCGCCTTCTCTTCGACGACTTGCGCGAATGCAAGCACGTCGCCTTCGGTTGCGAGCTTGGGGTAATCGATATGCGCGGTCTGGTCGGTGACTTTTCCGCCGCCGCTTTGCACGGCAGCAGACAGAGCCGCAAGATGAACTTGATGGTCTCGCTTAAAGAGCAGCGCTACGGATAGCACTTTCGGAGAGAGCAGTTTGGTCGAAGCCACATCGTCGTAGGCTTTGATTCCGGCGCGCTCGAGTTCGATCGCCGCATTGAGGGTATCGAGGTCGCCGGGATCGGCGCTCGCTGCGCGAGCTACCAATCGGTCCAGCAAAACGGCAGCGCCGGCCCCGAGGCCCGAGGCAACAATAAAGCGGGCACGAGAAATACTCATAGACTGTGTATCGGCTGGAGCGGGGGTCGATTCACAGCGAATCGATCAGCTTTGGGAGCACCTGCGCTGCCGCGCTGCGCACGGCGCAATCGACCCGGCCGCTGATCGCCGTCTCCTGCGGATTGATCTCGGCGATAAACGCCCCCTTGCCCATCGCAAGCGCCGCCGCCGGATAGACGACCGCGCTTGTCCCTACGACGAGAATCACGTCGGCGCGATCCGCCGCATTTCGTGCGCGTTCCCAGGCATACTGTGGCAACGACTCGCCGAACCAGACGATATCCGGACGCATGCGACCGCCGCAGTCGTGTTCGATGCGATCGAACGCAAGCCCACGAGCATCCAGCGGTTCACGCGCATCGCAACCCGTGCAGCGCGCGCTTCGCAGTGCTCCGTGTAATTCGAGCACGTTGCGCGAGCCCGCGCGCAAGTGCAGCGAATCGACATTTTGCGTTGCAAGCGTAAAATCGCGGTAACGCTCTTCGAGGGAAGCCAGCGCATAGTGTCCGGCATTGGGTTGCACCTGCCGGTGCGCGGCATTGCGCTCGTTGTACCACGTCCACACAAGTTGCGGATCCGCAGCAAATCCTTGTGGAGACGCCAGCTCCTCCACCCGGTGCGTCCGCCACAGACCGCCGACACCACGAAACGTGGGGAGCCCGCTTTCCGCCGATATACCCGAACCGGTTAGTACCAGCACCGAGCCTGCCGCGCGCAAACGCTCGACCAATTCCTGCATGGCCGCAACTTCGCCAAGGCGAAGCATGGCTCCGTGGATCCACAAACGCGCGGTCGACGGCCGATCGTGTGGCCGGCTTACTTGGTTGCCGCCGTCTGTTTCGCCGTCGCGGTCACGCTTTCGCTGATGAACCTCTCACTGATCGAGCAGCTCAAGAGCGCGCAATCGCAACTGGCCCTCGCGCAGGCGCGTTCGAGCGGATTGGTTCGCGATCTCACCGGCGAGCGCGGCACGGTTGCCGATCTGATGGACGAGAGCGCGCAGCGCTTCGATATCCCGGGCGGTCAAATCGTGCGGGTTCGCGATCGCCTCTATATCACGATGCACGACTTGGCGCAGCCGCCTCGCGGCAAAGTGTACCAGGCGTGGACGATGCCGAAGACGAGCGTGACGCTCCAGCCGTCATTGACGTTCGTTCCGGATTCGCATGGCGTTGCGGTCGTCGCACTCTCGGCCGACGCCAAGGATGTCGCTGCGGTCGAAATCAGCGTCGAGCCCGACGGCGGCAGCAAGGCGCCCACGACCAAGCCCCTGGTAGTCGAACAGCTCACTTGATGGTGCGTGTCGAGCACTTCACGAGCGCCCGCGAGCAAGACGCCCTCGCGTATCTCTCCCACGCGCCGTACGCAAACGTCTTTTTAACCTATCTCATCCTTTTCGACCGTTCGCCCGCAACCCAGCACGCGCTCCATCTCGCTCTTGACGATCGAGACACGATCTGCGGCATTGCGTATTTTGCGCGGCAGATCGCCATCGCCGCGCAGGATCCGGCCGCGATTGAAGCGTTTGCGCGCATCGGACTTGCGCATCACGGCGAGAAGATGATCGTCGGTCCGCGCACCGAGACAGCTGCGTACTGGTCGCAAGTGCGCCATAAACACGAGCGTCCACGGGTGATCCGCGACCGGCAGTTCGTCATGATGATCGATCGTTCGCAGATGCTGCCCTATGACCGCAACGTCGTCGCGCGACGCGCCCGCATCGACGAATGGCCTTCCGTCGCCGACAATTCGGCATTGATGATTGCGTCCGAACTCGAATACGATCCGATGCGGTCGTCTCCGGAATTCACCTCAAACGTACGCGCGATGATCGATCGCGGCCTTTGGTGGGTCGGCGAATCGCTGGGACGGCTCTGCTTCTTCTGCAACGTTGGGCCATGGAGCCCGATGACCGCGCAGTTACAAGGGATCTGGACGCCGCCCGAAATGCGCGGCAAGGGGCTCGCCACGGCGTCGCTCGGTGCCATCTGCGATCGGCTGCTCGAACTAACGCCCACGCTTTCGCTCTATGTGAACGATTTCAACGAAAAAGCGATTGCACTTTACGAACGCGTCGGCTTCAAAACAGTGTCAGAGTTCCAAACGATATTGTTTTAATCGCTATTGGTCGTGGTGGGTAAACCGATCGCCCACGTTGTGCACTCCGGACTCCACAGCGTGCTCGCCGGCAGTCACCATGTTGACGATCCAACGAATCGTGGCCCAGACGCCGATGATCGCAAAGACGAAGATGATGATGAACGCCCAGGCGGCCGTCTCGGCCAAGTGGATCATTGTTTGTTCCATAATGACCTACCGCTTGGCCGGAGCCGGGATCAGACCTGCAAGCCGGCTCGCGTTGCGCGAGACCATGCCATAGATCGAAAGTTGCGGGTTCGCGCCGATGCTCGTCGGAAAGCTCGATCCGTCGAACACGTACAGATTCTCGAGCTGATGGTGACGCCCGTCGCCATCGATAACGGACGCATGCGGATCGCTTCCCATCCCGCAACCGCCCATCACATGCGCGCTCACGACGCTCATACGCAGGACCTCCATCGGCAGCTCGTCGATTTGGCGTATCGCATCATCCAACGAATCCGCGGGCGTCGCAGCTTCGTGCGCCGGCTTCACCGAGCGCGCGCCGGCGGCAAATTGGATCTGCGCCATCGATTTGAGCGCGCGCCGCGCACCGTCCCACACGAACGGCGAAATCGGATAGTCGAGTAGCGGCGTGCCGTCATCGCGCAGTCCGACGCTACCGCCGATGCTTTGCATGTGAAAGCCGTCGCGCATCAGCGCGATGATCACCTGCAAGTTTGGCATCTGTGCCATGAGCTGTGCGTGCTCGGTTCCAAAGCCGGGTGTGGTGGTCGCCAGCAGGATCGGGTGGAGCGGTGGCACTTCGAGCTTGTAGCCGATCGGGCCGTCGAGCGGCTGGGTATGCAAAAAATGGTCGCTGTAGATCGATTGCGGCGCACCTGAATATCCGGCGACGACATCGGGCATGATCGCTGCGCTGATCACGGTCGGGTGAAGAAACGTTCGCGTTCCGAGCATTCCGTAAGGATTGGGCACGCCGCTGCGCAGCAGCAGGGCGGGGCTGTTGATCGCGCCGCCGGCAGCGACGTACGTTCGCGCGCGGATGCGAATAGTGTACGGCCCGGGCTGCAAGCCGCTAGGATCGAGTGCGGCGCATTCCAGCGTCACGACACGTTCGCCGTCGATGTGAAAACGCTGCGCACGCGTCCGCGTGAACAACGTTGCTCCGCGGTCCAACGCCGCGGGAATCGTGGTCACGAGCATCGATTGCTTGGCGTTGGTGGGACAACCCATGCCGCAGTAGCCCAGGTTGTAGCAACCACGCACATTGCGCGGGATCACGGCGGTCGGAATCCCGAGGGCGCGCGCTCCGCGCGCCAAGGCCTCGTTATTTGGATTCGGCGGCTCGTCCCACGGATGAATCGAGAGGCGCCGCTCCATCCGCTCGAACCATGGCGCGAGTTCGCCTTCCGTGTAATCGCTCAGACCGAACTGCTCGCGCCAATAGCTCAGCGTCTGAGGCGGCGTGCGAAAGCTGCTGGTCCAATTCACCGTCGTCGAGCCGCCGACGGCACGCCCTTGAAGAATGACGATGCCCTTATCTTTGGTACGGCGTCCCGCTGATTCTTGATACAACTGCGGATACGCCTCGCGTTCGAGCATGTGAAAATCGCGCGATGAACGCAATGGCCCTTCCTCGATCAGTACGACCTTTAGGCCCGCGCTCGAAAACATTTCTGCCGCGGTTCCGCCGCCCGCGCCGGTGCCGACGATGGCGACATCGGCCTCGATCTCACGATCGCGATCGAAGGTCGACGCGTCATGCACGTCCCACCCACGCGCGAGCCCCTGCGCAATCGGGTCGGCGATCATGCGATGTGCGGGGGCCCGGGATAGCGCATGGTTAGCCACGCCGCCTCGTTGCCGTACCAGCCGGCCATCACCAACTGGTGCAATGCGGCATATCCGCTGCGTAGGAGCGCCGCGTTGCTCGCGCGCCAACGCTGCAAAAATTTCGCGACGTCCACATCCGAAGCCTGACGCCATGGTCCAATGCCCGCGAGGAGGCGGCGCGTCAACGGAAATTCGAGCAGTCCAAAGAGCTGCCCAATCTCACCTTGCACCGCGGGCGGTAGTCCGGCGATCGCTACTTCAACGCCGTGCACGGCCGCGTCGAGCGCCTGCGGCGTGTCGGGCAAAGCGCCGGCCAGCATTTCGTGCGCGATCGCGCGCAACATGTCGTGATGATCGCTTGTAGCGGCGCAGCCGCCCAGCGCGAGCAGCACCGCACCTCCGGCTCCGGTCTGTAAGAGTCGTCGACGAGTTAGCGTTCGAACAACATCCGGCGGCGGTATTCCGAAGGCGATTGCCCCATAACGTCTTTGAAGGCGCGAGAGAAGGTGCAACAGCTTTGATAACCCGTCTGCGCGGCCAGGGCCGAAATCGCACCATCGCGCGCTTCGAGAAACGAGAGCGCGTGCTCGATGCGTAGGGTTTTGACCAGCGTCGAAAACGTGATGCCGACTTTTTCGGCAAAGTACCGCGAGAATGCGCAGGACGTCATGCCGGCAAGGGCCGCCGCGGTCTCGAGGCGGATCGGCTCGCCAATGTGCTCGCGCACATACACCGCTGCAGCCAGCGTCCGCGGATAGTAGAGGATCCGGCGTTGGACATCATCGGCCAAAAGCCGGGAATAAAAGGCTTGGGTCGTATCGAGCACGATGCAGCCTCCGGAAAGCAAGCGTTGGGGCTAGCCCATTTGGGCTAGTTGTAGCGTAGTCCTTTCGGCAGGTTCCCCTGGCGGGTGGGGCCCCAGACCCTCGCCAATCCATGCGGCACATGGCACGCCGACCCCAAGCCGTTCCGGCCACCTGGGCCACCCGTGTGCGGGAGGCTTACGCGTCAGCGCACTTCTCGCAGGCGAGTGCGCTGTACGACGAATTCGCTGCCTCGCGCGACATCCCGGCTGACCTTGTGCTGCTACGGGCTCGGATTGCGCTTGCGACGGATCCGCCGGCGGCTCTGGACATTCTGCTCGCGCAGCGCGCGCGGTTCGAACGAGACGCCGACCTCCTCGCCGCCGAAATTCTTCTTGGATCGAGCTTTGCGCAGTTGCGCGACTACGCCGCCGCCGACGCATATTTTGAACGCGCGCGTCTTCTGGTGGATCGCCGTTCGTTCGCGCAAGGAGCAGCACTCGCTGCCGCCCGTGGACGGCGCTATTTGGACGAAGCGCGGATCGGTGACGCGTGGCGCTGTTACGAAGCAACGCTCGTCGATCGGCGCATCGAAGGTCGCATCGAGAGCGAATCGCTCAAAGCCGAGATCCATTCTTCGGAATCGCGCTTCGGGGAGGAAGCTGCCTCGCTCATGCGATTGCTCTCACTTCTTGGCGAGACGCTCGACACGCACGTCGCCCTCTGGTACCGTACGGTCGCGCAACTCGCGCAGCGCGCGTCCGAACTCCCTGCGCCCGGCGCAGCCGCAACGGTTGCTGCTGCTCTAGTCGCGCGTCCGATCTGGTCGGCCGATTTCGCAGCGGGCCACTTTTATTCGCTCCGATCGCTGGCGTGGTGCAAGGCGCTGGCAGGTGACGCGCTTGGATCCTTCCGCTACTTGCGCGAAGCGGGAGCGATCGCCGAGTCGCTGGGCAGTGCACCGTTGCGTGCGATCGTCATGCTGGATCGCGCCCAGTTCGCGCGCAACGCGCATGAGGAGCACTGGTCCGCAAACGAATCGGCAGCGGCAACTGACCTGATACGCGACGTCGATTGGCCGCGCACGAGCGCCGGAGAACGCGCGGTGTTGCCGCTGCTTGCCGAGGTGCTCGCGGCGAGCGATCCGGAGAGCGCTTCGGCGGCGATCGCGCGTTATACGACGCTCAGTGCTACGTCCGATCCGATTGCGATCGCGGCGGGCGGTATCGTACATCTGGCAAACGGACGTTTGCGCGAAGGGGTGCGCGCATTGAGTTCGGCTTACGAGGCCTTCAACCGCACCGGATCCGAGTGGCGAGCGGGCAAAGCCGCAATTGCACTCGCTCAAACCACGGGTGAGGCGCGCTGGCGCCTACTTGCGCTCGAAAAGCTTGAGTTCTACGCCGCCTCCTGGCTCTACGAACAGGCGCAAGAGCTCGGGGATCTCCCGAACGAAGTGGAAGGCGTGTCACTGACCCCGATGCAGGAGCGTGTCTTTAATATGATTTGCGAGGGGCTTTCGACCGATGCGATCGCGGCGCGCCTGGGGCGCAGCCATTCGACGGTCCGAAATCATATCAAATTGATCTTCAAGGCGCTGGGCGTGCGCTCGCGCGCCGCGCTCGTCGCCAAAGCCGCGCGAACAGGTCGCTTCACGCACTCATGATCGGCGCACACATCGTTCTCCATCTTGGGTTGTGTAACGCAATGCTCAAGCTCCCGGAGGGTGCCACCACCAAGGTGCACGTCCGGATGCTCGACCGTCTTTCGCGGCCGCACGTCGATCAAGACTTTACGGTCAAGCGCTTAAGCGATCCGACCGTGCACCTCGAGTTCGACTCGCCGCCAGGTTCTTACGGACTTGAAGTCAGTGCACCGCAATATCGCTGCTATGCGTCCGACATTATCGTCGTCATCGATCAGCATAATCGAACGGTCAACGAGCAGTTGAGCGACGGTGCTCCCGTTGCCGGAACCCGGCCGATGCTCATTGACGGAACGGCTCCGCCGTCGTTCCTCTATCTTTCGCCGACGTATGTGCTATTCGACAAGACCACGCAGTGCGATAAGCCCGTTCCCGATCCCATCCCGGTGCGCGAAACGATCGAAAACGATCAAGACTCATTTTACATTTGGCTCTATTCCGATCCGTCGCTCGTCGCGCGAGGGCCGGAGATCGTCGCCTTACAACTGCAAACGGCGACCGGCGAGGATCACTACATCAGGATCAAGGTGCCGTTCCCGCTAGCGCCCGGTGGACTGGGCGAAGTCCAGTTCAACGTTACCGACGACGAGATCACGTGGCTCTCGGGCCAACCGACAGGCGTGCTCCTCTGTCCGAAACTCTTCCGAACGTCAGCCGGCTAATTGCTTCTTGGCGGGAGCGTGTAGGAATCGAACCTACCAGCCGTCTTACGACGGCCTGCTCGATTTTGAAGACCGGCCGAGCCACCAGACTCGTACGCTCCCCCGTGTATCCGTCCTTCGCGGTGCGCGCGTTGTCATCCTGAGGTGCGAGCGCAGCGAGCCTCGAAGGGCGCTTTTCTTCTGCTCTTAGGTTGCCCTTTTCGGATAGTCAAAGGTGGGCACCGGGCTTACGCTAGCGTTCGATAGGAGCGCAGCATGAGCTCGAAACCCACGGCGCCAGTCGGCGATAAGCTTCCACCGCAAGATGTCTTGCCGTTTCCACCAACGCCCTCGGCAAGCATCGCGGGACCTTCGATGCAAGACTCGGTTTACAAGCAACGCGTCGAGCCGCATCGCTTGCCCGATGATGCACCAAACATTCTGATCGTGCTTATCGACGACGCCGGCCCCGGTCTTCCTGATTCGCTGGGCGGCGAAGTGCACACGCCGACGCTCGAGCGCGTGATGAATGCCGGTATCGCCTATAACCGCTTCCACACCACCGCGATGTGTTCGCCGACCCGCGCATCACTCTTGACCGGTCGCAATCATCACCATGTCAGTGCCGGTCAGATCGCCGAATTTGCGAACGATTGGGACGGCTATGCCGGAATTCAACCAAAGAGCAGCGCAATGATCCCGGAGGTCCTCAAAAACTACGGCTACAGCACGGCGGCCTTCGGGAAGTGGCACAATACGCCCGCAAATCAAACGACTGCTGCCGGCCCCTTTGATTATTGGCCGACCGGCTATGGCTTTGAGTACTTCTATGGCTTTCTTGCCGGCGAAGCCTCGCAATGGGAACCGAGCCTTGTGCGCAACACCACCTTGGTCGAACCGCCCAAGACGCCGGAAGAAGGCTATCACCTCAGCGAAGATTTGGCCGATGATGCGATCGACTGGTTACGCAAGCATAAGGCGTTCCAATCCGATAAGCCGTTCTTTATGTACTGGGCGACCGGCGCCGTTCATGGCCCGCATCACGTCGCAAAAGAATGGGCTGATAAATACAGGAACAAATTCGATGATGGTTGGGACGCATATCGCGAGCGCGTGTTCAAACGCGCGAAGGCCAAGGGGTGGATTCCCCAAGAGACGCAACTAACGCCACGCCATCCGGCGATGGCTGCTTGGGACAGCATCCCCGAAAACGAACGGCCGTTTCAGCGACGGCTGATGGAAGTGTTTGCGGGATTCGGCGAACATGCCGACACGCAAGCCGGCCGCGTAATCGACGAAATCGATCGGCTCGGCTACGGCGAGAACACGCTCGTGTTCTATATTTGGGGCGATAACGGATCGTCGGCTGAGGGACAGAACGGCACGATCAGCGAGCTGCTCGCGCAAAATAGCATTCCAACAACGATCGCGCAACACATCAAGGCGTTGGACGAGCTCGGCGGGCTCGACGTGCTGGGTTCACCCAAGGCCGACAACATGTATCACTCCGGCTGGGCATGGGCCGGCAGCACGCCCTACCAGGCCACCAAACTGGTCGCCTCACATTTCGGCGGCACGCGCAATCCGATGGCGATCAAATGGCCGGCGAAAATTAGTCCCGACGTGACGCCGCGACCACAGTTCCATCACGTCAACGACGTTGTTCCGACAATCTACGAAGTGCTGGGCATTACGCCGCCGCGCGTCGTCAACGGCATTCCGCAAGATCGAATCGATGGCGTCAGCTTCGCCTACACGTTCGATGATGCAGAAGCCAAGGGTCGCTTGTTAACCCAGTACTTCGAAATCATGGGGAGCCGTGGCATCTACCACGACGGGTGGTTTGCTTCCGCGTTTGGTCCGCGGATTCCATGGGCCCCCGGCTTGTCGGCCGGCATCGTTGATTGGCTGCCGGAGAACGATAAGTGGGAGCTCTACAATCTCTCGGAGGACTGGTCCCAGGCCAACGACCTCGCAGCGAACATGCCCGACAAACTCGCGCAGATGAAAGAACTCTTCGCAATCGAGTTCGCGAGGAATAACGGCTTCCCAGTCGGTGGCGGCCTCTGGGTCCTGCTTCACCCCGAAGATCGCGTCGCCTCGCCGGCAACGGAGTGGACGTTCGCGGGACGCATCACACGCATGCCGGAGTTTACGGCGCCGGCGCTCGGCAACAGACCAAATCTCGTGACGATCGACGCCACCGTTCCCGCGAGTGGCAACGGAGTGCTCTATTCGCTCGGAGGGTTTTCGGCTGGTCTGACTTGCTACGTGCAAGACGGCATCCTTTGCTATGAATACAACCTCTTTGAGATCGCACGAACGCAGATCAAGGCGAAGGCGAAACTGCCGGTGGGCAAGGTCAAGATTGAGGTGCAAACCACCTATGTTGGTGCGCGGCGGCCTGCCGGCGAGCTCTCCGTAACGCTTAAGGCGAACGGCGCCGTCGTGGCGCAGGGCCAGGTCCCGGTCTCCGCGCCCGTCGCATTTACCGCCAACGGATGCCTCAACATTGGGAGCAATTTAGGCTCGCCCGTTTCGCTCGACTACTTTGACCTAGCCCCATTTACGTTCAACGGCACGATCGATCAAGTTCACGTCGCGTACACCTAGGGTGACAGGTAGTCCACTTCGGTCATCATGCCGTCCATCATGTGAATCTCGTTGTGGCAGTGTAACAGCCAGCGACCGGCGGGCGAATCGGCATCGAAGATCCAGGTCAGCGTGCCGCCGTTTGAACGAACGAGCGACGTATCTTTGTCGAGCGGATGCGCCAGCGGCTTGCCGTCGATCTCGACCACGCGAATCACGTGCCCATGTAAGTGCATTGGATGATCCATGTCGGTCGTGTTTTTGAAGTGCACGCGCACGCGATCGCCGCGGCGAACCGCAATCTTCGCGGTGTTTGGCCAGGTCGCGCCATCGAGCGTCCAGCGCGGTGAATCCCACGCGCCGCCGCCGAGTGTGTATGTTTTGCGAATTGTGACGCCGCGTTCGTCGACGGCGGATCCGAAGCCGCCGCCAAGTTTCTCGTAAGTGAGATAGTCGACGCCGTCGAGCGACTGCGGCGACGACAACGGTGCCGCCTTCTCCATCCCTTCGGTATACACGACCATCGCTTGCTGAAAAGCGAGCGGATCGCTCGAGAGCCCTTGCAAGAGCCACGCGCCGGGCTGGCTCACCTCGAACCACGCATCGTAGCGCTCCGCCACGCCGATGCGCAATGCATCGAACTCTATCGGTAACGGCACCGGGTTCCCGTCGGCATGGGTCACGCGCAGGCGATGGCCCGCCAAACGCACGTACCGCGTTTGCGTTCCACTGGCATTGAGGATGCGCAGCCGCACCCGGTCGCCCACCTTGACCTGCAGACTTTTCGTATTCGGATACGTCGCGCCGTTGATGCAGTGCGCGAGGTAACGTACTTCGTCGCCCATGGTATCGTTGGGTTTCATCGCGCGCATCTCCGGCGATCCCATCGGGTCGATCATCGGCGCGCGGCTCTCGCCCATCATCGCGGCCCGTACGCTGGCAAAGTCCGGAACGTCGTGAAAGATCACCGCACACTCGACGTCGGCGGGCTCATCGCGCGGATCCTCAACGACGAACATGCCGAAGAGCCCGCGTAGTACGCCCATGTCACCCGCATGATCGTGATACCAACGCGTCCCGGGCGGATCCGGCGCAAAGGTGTAGATGAATCGCCCGCCTTGCGAAACCGGTGCCTGCGTGACGCCGGCCGCACCATCCATCGCGTTGGGTAGCACCATGCCGTGCCAATGCACGCTGGTTTGGATCGAGGAATGATTCACGTACTCGACGTGAACGCGCTGCCCATGTACAACGCGCAGGACTGGTCCCGGAATGCTGCCGTTGTAGCCGATCGCCTCGACCACGACACCGGGCGCCGGCGAGTAGCGCATCGGCATTGCCGCCAAACGATACGAGACGACGTCACCGGCAAGCGCGCGCTCCGGCAACCTCGTAAGCGCAAACGCGCTCATCGAACTCACGGCGCCGGCGAGAAAGCGCGATCGGCGCACTACTGGCCGACGACGATGGGCCGATCGATGGTCTTGCCGTCGTAAACGATATGAATCGTCCACGCGCCCGACATGGAGAATGCGATTCGCCCTTTGTACACGTGCGGGTCAGCGGTCGCGGTGAACGTCACTTGGGGCGATGTCATCGGCATGTTGCCCATCGCCATTGTCGCGACCGCCGTCACGTTCTTCGGCAGCGCTCCGGGAAAGCGCACGGTCACGTCAGCATAGTCGATCGGATGCGCCGGCGCGATGCTGATAACCGGTTGGGATTGTGACGCGCCGCAGTCAAGGCCGGTGAGATAGTCGGCGATGTCGCCGGCTTGCGCCCGCGTAAAGCCGTAGTTCGGCATTGGCGCCGTCGGGCTGAGCAGGGCGGCGATAATTTGCTCACGCGTTCGTCGACGTTCGATACCATAGAGTGCCGGAAAACCAGCGGTTCCTCGAAACGTCGTGCCATGGCAGCTCTGGCACCCGTTTTGGGCAACGAGTTTCGCCCCGGCGTTAACGTCGGCGACAACGACCGCTAGCACAAATACAGCGTGAAGTAGCATCTTAAGGGGAGTATATCGTAAAGGGGCAGTTAATGGCGCAGGATGCCCGCGTTCACCGCATAAGCAGGCAAGCAAATTCATGATGTTTTTGGATACGCCGACGGGTGACGGAGGGCTGCTGGCGCGGCTGCTCGGGATTACCTATGAGATCCTGCACGCGCAGGAGATCGCACCGGCGCTCGAATCCATTGCGCATGCCGTCGCGGAGTTGTTCGGCTTCAATTATGTCACGATCGTCGCCGCCGACGCACCCGGCGGCGAGCTGTACCGGCGTGTGTTGTTGGGCTTTCCGGATGCGGTCGTGCGCGAGCGCCTCGGCGAGCACATCGATCGCCAAGGCGTGTTGCAGATTCTTCCCGCCGAATCCGAAGTGCTGCCGTACTGTTTCTATAACCCCGCCGAGCGCGAGATCTATTGGGAGCACGGCATCTACACCGGCTATCGTCCGCTCGACGAACCGCGCGGCGCACCCGATGCCTGGCACGAGCGCGATACGCTCACGCTCGTGTTGCCCGATCGCGACGGCAACATGCTCGGGTATCTCTCGGCCGACGCGCCGCTCGACGGCAAGGTTCCGTCGATCGAAACGTTACGCAGGATGCAGCTTTTCACCAATTTGGTAGGGCTTGCGCTCGCAAGCTCGCGCTCCCACGCGATCGAAACCGAGCAGCGCCAGAGCCTCGAACAAAATGCGCGGCTGCAAAATGAGTTCTTCAGCATGGTTTCGCACGAAGTGCGCTCGCCGCTCGCGGCGATCCGCGGTGGAACCGCGCTGCTACAAACCCACTTCGAAACGCTCGGGCTCGAGCGGCGCCAAGAGTTGCTCGGCGTATTGTCGAGTTCGACCTCGCGCCTCTCCTCGATTTTCGAAGACTTTTTACTGCTCTCGCGCATGGACGCCGGGCACCTCGCTTTGCGGATCGAACAGATTTCGGTCGTCAGCATCATCGAGGAGTCGATGGCGCGCATGCGCAGCGAATATCCCGAGCGTCTGTTCAATGCGGCATACCTCGAGCCGGTTCCGAAGATGCTCGCCGACGAAGGCCGCGCCGTGCAGATTCTCACCAACCTCCTCTCCAACGCGGTCAAGTATAGCTACCCGACCAGCCCGATCCACATCGACGTGAAGAGCAGCGACGGCCACGTGCGCATCGCGATCGTGAATGAAGGGCCGGGCATTGGTGACGAGGACCGGCTCAAGCTTTTCACGCGATTTGGCCGCGTCTCGTCCGGCGAGGGCTCGACGGGCCTCGGCCTCTACATCTGCCGCGAACTGGTCGGGATGATGCGCGGCGAAATCGGCTTCGATAGCGAGCCCGAGCACAAAACCAGCTTCTGGTTCTCCCTCCCGCGGGCGCACTCTTAACGTAAGAAGTAGCTTTATTCGCGCTTCTATGGTAGAACCGGGAGCGTGAAGACCCGTCCCGATATCCGCAACGTCGCCATCATCGCCCACGTCGACCACGGCAAGACCACGCTGGTGGACGCCATGCTCAAGCAGAGCGGCGTCTTCCGCGAGGGCCAGCACGTGGAGACCCGCGTCATGGACTCAAACCCGCTCGAGCGCGAGCGCGGCATTACCATTTTGGCCAAAAATACCGCAGTGCGCCATGGCGACGTGAAGTTCAACATCGTCGACACGCCCGGCCACGCCGACTTTGGCGGGGAGGTCGAGCGCGTGCTGCAGATGGTGCAAGGCGTGTTGCTGCTGGTCGATGCCGCCGAAGGCGTGATGCCGCAGACGCGTTTCGTGCTCCGTAAAGCGTTGGAACTGGATCTCAAGGTGCTTATCGCGATCAACAAGATCGATCGCAAGGACGCGCGGCCGACCGAGATCGTCAACGAAGTCTTCGACCTCTTCATTGAACTCGGCGCGAGCGACGAGCAGGCCGATTTCCCGATCGTCTTCACCAACGGCAAGCTGGGCATCGCCAAGCGTTCGCTCGAGGAGGAGAGCACCGATCTCGAGCCGCTGTTCGAACTGATCAAGCATCACGTTCCCGAAGCGCCGAGCGAAGACGGGCCCTTCCAGTTGCTTATCTCCGCGATCGACCACAACAAGTATGTGGGACGCATCGGCATCGGCCGCGTGTTCCGCGGCGCCTCGAAGATCAACGCACCGATCGCCAAGGTCGACCGCGAGGGGAAAGTCGTCGGCGGGCTGCGCCTGACCACGCTGCTCACGTTTGCCGGCCTCGAGCGCATCGAAGTCGAGGAAGCGGCGGCGGGCGACATCGTCTGCGTTTCGGGGATCGAGGATCTCAACATCGGCGACACGATCGCCGACGCGCAAGCACCCGAGGGCATTCACGCCGTCGCGGTCGACGAACCTACCGTTTCGATGTCGTTCTCGGTGAACAACTCGCCGTTCGCCGGCAAAGAAGGCAAGTATCTAACCTCGCGCCAGATTCGCGACCGCCTGATGCGCGAACTCGAATCGAACGTCGCCCTACGCGTCGCCGACACGGAATCGGCCGATACGTTCGAAGTCCGCGGGCGCGGCGAGCTGCATCTTTCGATCCTGATCGAGACGATGCGTCGCGAAGGCTACGAGCTCGCGGTTTCTAAGCCGCAAGTCATCATCATGGAACGCGACGGCAAGAAGTGGGAGCCGGTCGAGTACGTCGTCGTCGACGTCGCCGAGGACTACTCTGGCGCCGTGATCGAGTCGCTGGGCAAACGCAAAGCGATCATGTCGAACATGATCAACATCGGCGACTCGCGCCGCCTCGAATACACGATGCCGACGCGCGCGATCTTCGGCTTGCGCGGCGAACTGCTGACGCTCACGCGCGGCACCGCGGTGATGTCGCACACCTACTACGACCATCAGGAGTGGCAGGGCGAATTGCCCGGCCGCAACGTCGGCGCGCTGGTGGCGACCGATACCGGCCGCGCGACCGCATACGCTCTGGCCGGCGTCGAGCAGCGTGGACGCTTCTTCGTGGATCCGGGCGAGGATATTTACGAAGGCATGGTCGTCGGCCGCGCCAACGACGACAAAGACGTGGGCCTCAACGTGGTGCGTGAAAAGAAATTGACCAACATGCGCGCCTCAGGCAGCGACGACACCGTCAAACTGCCGCCCAAGGAAAACATGTCGCTCGAGCGCGCGATCGAGTTCATCGAGGATGACGAGTTGGTCGAGGTCACGCCGCAAACGATTCGCCTGCGCAAACGCATCTTGGACGAAAGCGACCGCCTCAAGGCGCGCCGCCGCGAAAAGACCAGCGTCTAGCTGCGCGGTTTTGCGCCGCTCGAATGCGGGAATCGTTGTAGCATGGCAATTAAAAAGAAATCGACCAAGAAAAAGAGCAGCTCGCTAGCCAAAGCCGCGAAGAAGGCCGTGCCGGCTGCCAAAAAGGCAGCGAAGAAGGTCGTGCCTGCGGCGAAGAAGGCGGCAAAACGCGCGCGGACCATCGGCCAGACGATGGAGCGCGTGGGCGTTGCACTCGAGCAGGGCGCCGACATAGTCGAAGAGATCACCGCATCGCGCAAGAAAACGTCGAAGCGCAAGGCCTCACGCTAGCGAAGCGCGGGCTCACGCACCTCGAGCTGTAGTTCGCCGACGATCGCCCTCGGCGCCGGGGGCGGCGAGGGAATCGGCGCAGGCTGCGCGGGCTTAATCGCGCGGCGAACCATGAGCAACGGTAGGAATGTCGCCGCCATCGTGGCGACGGCGAAGAATTGCGTCGTCGTCATCGCGGCGAGGTTGGCCGCCTGCGCGTTCGCCAGCGCGTCGAGCTGTGCGATCGCGTGCGCGCCGTGCGCCATCACGGCCGAGGCGACGTTCGCGTTGTTCATGGTGATCGTGCCGGCGATGCTGCTAAGCGCCGTATTGAAGTTTCGATCCAGCAACGTTGCCGCGTAGGCCGAGCCGATCGACGCACCGATCTGCTGCATCAAGCGCGTTAGCGCCAGCGCCGACGGCACGATTGCATGATCGATTCCGGCGAGCAATACGACCGAGACCGGTACGAAGACGAACGCCATGCCGACGCCACCGAGCGCCTGCGTTACAACGAACGTTCCGAATGTCGCGTTGGTCGTCATCTCAAAAGTTTGATACCACGTGGTCAAACCCATGAGGAAGAGACCCGCCGCAGCAACGATGCGCAGGTCTAACTTCTTTTGCGAGACGACCCAGGTCGTGATCGGGTAGAGCAGCGCCAGCATCCCGGCGCGCACCATCAACAAGAAGCCGGCCATCGTGGTGGTAAAGTTGAGCGAGTTCTGCACGTACTGCGGCTGAATGAAGATCAACGCGTACATCGTCGCGCCGATGCCGAAAAATACGATCGAGCACGACCAGACGTTACGGTCGCGAAAGACGCGCAGTGCCACCGCCGGATGCTTGGTTCCCCACAGCTCCCAGGCGACGAAGGCACAGAGCGCGATCACCGAAACGATCGTACATATCACGATCGTGGTATCGTCAAACCAGCCGTTGCGTTCGCCTTCGTCCAAGACGTACTGCATCGTCGCAAGACCGGTCGCGAGCAATCCCATGCCGATGGCATCCACCGGAATGCGCTTGGGCGCGTGTGGATCGCGCACGAAGAGCAATACGAGCAGTGCCGCAGCGATGCCGGGCAATACGTTGATGAAGAATACCCAACGCCAACTGAGATCGTCGGTGAGAATACCGCCCAGTGTTGGGCCGATCGTCGGCCCGATCACGACGGCCAGCGCAAAAAGTGATTGGCTCTTGCCGAGTTGTTCGGGTGGGAACGTGTCGCGAATGATTTGCTGCGCCGGGACCATCAAACCGCCGCCGAACGCGCCCTGAATAAAACGCAGCCCAATTTCGGTCGTTGTGTCGTTGGCGAGGCCGCACAGAATCGACACGAGGGTGAAGCCTGCGATCGACATCGCGAAGTAGCGTTTGCGCCCGAAGAGCGATTGCAGCCACGGGGTAAGCGGAATCACGATCACGTTCGCGATGATGTAGGCCGTCACGAACCATGCGCCCTGATCGGTCGACGCGCCGAGCGTACCGTCGATCGACGGCAACGCGACGTTGACGATCGTCGTATCGGCGAGTTGCATGAGGGCCGCAAGCATGACGGCGGCGACGACGGCGATCCGACGCGCGCCGTATTCGACCACGGTGGGCACGGGAAGTTCCTTTGTTACGAGGTGGGTTTAGGCGGTGGCCATCGCGGGTTGGCGCAGCAGCAGGTCGGCATTCTCATCCGCAATTTGGCGGAAGGCGCGCCAGGCGGCGCGTTCGGGCGCGCGCAGACCTAAAAGCTCCTCAACGGCCTGTCCATGCTGGGCAATGTCGGAGGCGGCGTAGATGAACCGCGCCCAGGAGCTCTCCGTCCCGTCGGCCAGAGCCCGACGGTAGGAGGAGGTTACCTCGCTTGCTTGCTCTTGGAATGAGGCCGAGAGGCCTGCGAGCGCAGCCGCTTGGCTGCGGATGGTGTTGAAGGACCGTCGGGCGTCTTGGATGGCGCTAGACGGCTCCCGCTCGTCTATAGTAAAATACATCTTGTACTATAGAATAGTTCAAAGGTTGTTTTACTGTCAAGATGAGCCCTGAAATTTCCGAAGCCGCCGTCACCCCGCGCACGCACTGGTATCCAGACCGCGAGGACATCACCATTTACGGCATTCTGGCGGCCCTGAGCGATCCGACTCGCTTGACCGTCGTGCGCCAATTGGCCGAACAAGAAGAACGTTGTCCGTTCGACTTCCTCGACATCACCTCAAAGCAAAACCTCTCGCATCACTTTAAAGTGCTACGAGAGGCCGGCCTGATTATGTCGCGCTACGAAGGACGCCAGAAGTTCATCTGGCTGCGCCGCGATATCATCGACGACATGTTCCCGGGTCTGCTCGACGGCGTGCTCAACGCCGCGGGGAATACACCGCCGGCTTAAACCGTCGCCGTCCCTCGACTACGGCGCTAACGCGCCTACGCTCGGGATGACACGATCGGATGGGTTGAAGATCAACTCGCCGGTGATGTCGTTGAAGGAGACGTTGACCGTATCGCCGTCGTTGATGTCGCCCGCGAGGATCTTGCGACCGAGCGGGGTCTCCACTTCCTTCTGAATCGTCCGCTTGAGCGGGCGCGCACCATACGTCGGATCGTAGCCGGCTTTGACGATGTGGCGTTTTGCTGCATCGTCGAGCACCAGCGTGATGCGCCGTTCAGCCAACCGCGCGCGCAGACGCGCGAGCTGAATGTCGACGATCTGCAAGAGCTCCTCTTCCGAGAGCGAGTGGAAGACGATGGTCTCGTCGACGCGATTGAGGAACTCGGGGCGGAAATGCGCCCGTAACTCCTCCATGACCGTCGCGCGCATCAGCGCCTCTTCAGCGCCGCCGATCGCACCCTTATAGTCGAGGATGCGGTGGCTGCCGATGTTCGAGGTCATGATGACGATGGTGTTGCGGAAATCGACCGTGTGGCCTTGACCATCGGTCAAACGTCCCTCGTCAAGAATCTGCAAGAACACGTTGAACACGTCGGGATGCGCCTTTTCGATCTCATCGAAGAGTACGACGCAGTAGGGACGGCGCCGCACTGCTTCGGTGAGTTGTCCGCCTTCGTCGTAGCCGACGTATCCCGGAGGTGCGCCGAGCATGCGCGCGACGCTGTGCTTCTCGCCGTACTCCGACATATCGATGCGCACGAGCGCGCGTTCGTCATCGAAGAGGTAGTCGGCGAGTGCGCGCGCGAGCTCGGTCTTGCCCACGCCCGTTGGACCCAAGAAGATGAACGAGCCGATCGGACGATTCGGATCCGAAAGTCCCGAACGCGAACGCAGCACCGCTTCGGCGACGGCCGTCACGGCTTCGTCTTGCCCGATGACGCGCTTGTGCAGCTCTTCATCGAGGTGCAGCAACTTCTGCTTCTCGCCCTCGAGCAGCTTCGAGACCGGAATACCGGTCCAACGCGCGATCACCTCGGCGATATCTTCTTCGTCGACCTCTTCCTTGGATAAACGGCCGCCGTCGGCGCTGCGCAGACGCGTCTCCTCGGTGGCGAGCTCCTTTTCGAGCGCCGGAAGGCGGCCGTACTTCAGCTCCGCAACGCGATTGAGATCGTACTGCCGCTCGGACTGTTCGATCTGCACCTTGGCGTCGGTGATCTGTTCGCGCAGTTCGCGTAGCCGCACGGCGGCATGCTTCTCAGCATCCCACTGCGTGCGGAGCTTGACTTGCGATTCACGCAGTTCGGCGAGTTCCCGCTCGAGCACGTCGAGCCGCGCGCGGCTCTGCGCATCGTTCTCTTTGCGCAAGGCTTCGCGCTCGATCTCGAGCTGCATGACGCGCCGCGACACCTCGTCGAGTTCTTGCGGCATCGAGTCGATTTCCGTGCGCAGCTTGGCCGCGGCCTCGTCGACCAGGTCAATCGCCTTATCCGGCAAGAAACGGTCCGAGATATAGCGGTTGCTCATCGTCGCGGCCGCGACCAGCGCGCCGTCTTTGATGCGTACGCCATGGTGCGTCTCGTACTTCTCGCGCAATCCGCGCAGAATCGAGATCGTGTCTTCGACGCTGGGTTGATCGACCAGCACCGGTGCAAAACGCCGTTCCAGCGCCGCATCCTTTTCGACGTACTTCCGGTACTCGTCCAGCGTCGTGGCGCCGATGAGGTGCAGTTCGCCGCGCGCAAGCATCGGCTTGAGCAGGTTACCCGCGTCCATCGAGCCTTCGGCCTTGCCCGCACCGACAAGCGTGTGCAGTTCATCGAGGAACAAGACAATGCGTCCCTCGGAGCTCGAAACGTCCTTGAGCACCGCCTTGAGACGCTCTTCGAATTCGCCCCGATACTTGGCACCGGCGATGAGCGCGCCCATATCGAGCGAGACGATGCGCTTATTCTTTAAACCTTCGGGCACGTCGCCGCGTACGATGCGTTGCGCTAAGCCTTCGACGATCGCGGTCTTACCGACGCCCGGATCGCCGATGAGCACCGGATTGTTTTTGGTGCGGCGCGAGAGCACTTGCACGATGCGCCGAATCTCGTCGTCGCGCCCAATCACCGGATCGAGTTTACCGCGCTCGGCTTCGAGCGTGAGGTCTCGACCGTAGCGCTCCAGCGATTTATACGTCCCTTCGGGATCCTTTGAAGTCACACGCTGGTTGCCGCGCACGTCGCGCAGCGCGGCGAGCAGTTTGTCTTTGGTTAATCCCGCATCGCGGAAGAGCTTGCCGATCGCGCCGCCGGCCTGCGACATCGCCAGAAGGACGTGCTCGACCGACACGTAGTCGTCTTGCAGGGCATTCGCTTCGCTTTCGGCCGCAGTCATGATGCGCGTAAGCTCCGGCGAGATCGTCACTTGCGCCGACTCGGCGTTCGGGCCGGAGAGACGCGGCAAACGCTCGATCGCCTCGCGCACGTGCGCCCCAAAAGCTTTGGGATCGGCGCCGGCTTTGCTCAAAATGTCGGGAGCAATACCGCGCTGCTGATCGAGCAGCGCAGCGAGCATGTGCTCGGGGGTGGTTTGAGTGTTGTGTTCGTGGAGCGCGAGAGAATACGCCTCGTTGAGGCCGTCCGCTACGCGCTCGGTCATCTTGTCAACGTTCATGGTTCACCTCCAACAACCGCCCCTCGCGCCGCTCTGGTTGCAGGGCTTCCCTGCCGACCGCAAGCACCACTTGACGCCTTTTCTTACTTATGATAGCCTGGCAATATTAAATAGCTATTCGCTCGGAGGCCCCACACAATGGCTACCTTTGCCCTCGACCCCAACCACTCGTCGGTAGAATTTACCGCTCGGCACATGGTGTTTTCCCGCGTACGCGGCTCCTTCACCAAGTTTACTCTCGACCTCGACCTTGACGACACCACCAACCTGCCAACGGCCGCGGCGTCGACGATCGAAGCCGCCTCGATCGATACCAACGTTGCGGATCGCGACGCGCACCTGCGCTCGGCCGACTTCCTCGACGTCGAAAAGTTTCCGACCATCGCCTTCCTGAGCACGAAGATCAGCGGTAAGCCGAATGCGTTTACAATCGACGGAACCTTGACCCTACACGGCATCACCCGCCCGGTGACGCTGCGCGCCGTCGTTGACGGCCGAGGCAAAGATCCGTGGGGCAACGATCGCATCGCGTTCAGCGCGAGCACCACGATCAATCGCAAGGACTACGGACTGACCTGGAATCAGGCACTGGAAACCGGCGGCGTGCTCGTCGGAGATGAGCTCGAGATCGCGCTGACGATCCAAGCCGTGAACGCGCAGCAGCCGGCCGCCGTCTAACACGCGGCAAGGAGTATCGTGCTCCCGCAGCCATTCTATCTTGTGATATGAAGATCGCTGCGGGAGCGGTTCGCGCGTTTTACCTCTTTGACGTGGCGGATACCATCGATCTCGCAGCGCTTCGAACCGTGGAGGGCGAAGGCGTCGCGCCGGCCGACATCCCGTTGCGCGCGCACCAAACCAGCTCATACTTGCAGTTTCCCACGCCCCCGCTGGTGGCGCGTCTCCCCGACGGCACCCTCGACGGCCTAGCTTACACCGTTCGCGCCAAGTTCTTTGATTATGGCGTCATCTCGCTACGCTACAGCTTTTCGCTCAGCGGCGCGTGGGAAGAGCTCGAGGCGGCGGCAACGCACGTCCGGCGAAATGAAGAACTCCTGCGCCACGCCAAGGCGACCATTGCGCGCATCTGCGACGAACTCGGTGCCGCGCTCGACGATCCACATTCCCCGCTGATCGAAGACTATCTCGTCGTCGACATCGAGCGTTTCGAGCCACGTCTCGAAGCCGAGCTGCTGCTGCACGACCACTCCGAATCGCTGGCGAATATTTTGCTCGGCGAGTCCGGCTCGCTCTCGCAAAGCGAAATCGAGGAGTCGCTGCGTACGCGCTTTTCGTATTACAACGACGACCTCACGGTCATTCAGTGGGACACGGCATTCATTTACGACCGGCGCGAATCGAGTGACGCGATCCAAGACATCCTCGAATTCGCCAATTCCCAGCTGCTAGAACTGCGAACCTACGATACGCTCTTGGATAACGAGCTCGACTCGATTTACGCAGCGCAGCCCGGCCAGCGTTCGCGTTCGCTCTTCGGCCGGCGTGAAGCCGATCTCGCCGCAAACGTCCGCTACTTGATCGTCGACGTGCTCGAGTTGATCGACCGCTCCAGCAACGCGCTCAAAGTGGTCGGTGACGCCTATTATGCGCGCATCTATCGCGCGGCCGCTGCGCGGTTAGGCCTGGCCGACTGGCAGCGCCAAATCGACAGTAAGCTCGCCAGCGTGGGCGATCTCTACCGTTTCTTCATCGATCAGGCGCGCGGCCGGCGCGACGAATTCCTGGAAGTCATCGTCATTCTTCTGATCGCCATCGAGGTGGTGATCGGCGTCATCACGCTCGTGCGGCATTAGCGAGCCGCTCGATCTCCTCGATGTGCGCGCGCTTCTTTGCGTCGTCGATAAACGATGCCTCAAATGAATTCTTCGCAAGGGTGATCACGTCGCGGTCGCCGAGGCCCAACGCCGTTGCGACGCCTTCGAAATTGTCCGCAACGTAGCCGCCGAAGTACGCGGGATCGTCGGAGTTCACCGTCGCCACCAGCCCGGCATCCAGCATCCGTTTGAGCGGATGATGCGCGAGGTCCGTGACGACGTGCAGCTTTACGTTGGAAAAGGGACACACGGTCAGCGGAATGCGCTGACGGCGAAGCCGCTCGACCAGCTGCGGATCTTCCAAGCTGCGCACACCGTGATCGACGCGCGAAACGTGCAACATGTCGAGCGCCTCCCACACGTATTCTGGCGGGCCCTCTTCGCCCGCATGCGCGACGGTCAAGAATCCCTCGGCCCGAGCCCGATCGAACACGGAGACGAACTTCGAAGGCGGATTGCCCAGTTCGGCCGAGTCGAGTCCTACGGCGATGATCCGATCGCGATACGGGATCGCCGCCTCCAACGTCTCCATCGCCGACTCCGCCGAAAGGTCGCGTAGGAAACACATGATCAGATGCGAGGTGATACTGAGCCGATCGCGCGCCTCGTCCAGCGCTTTACGCAGGCCCTCGAGCACCACGCCGAATGCGATACCGCAATCGGTGTGAGCCTGCGGATCGAAGAAGATTTCCGCGTGCCGCACGCCCTGCGCTGCGGCTCGTTCGAAATAGGCCGACGCCAAATCGTAGTAGTCGCGCTCGGTGCGCAGAACCCGCATTCCCGCGTAATAAACGTTCAAGAACGATTGCAGATCGGTGAACCGATAAGCCGCTCGCAACGCTTCGAGCGACGGATAACCCGGGTCCAGCCCATTGCGCGCAGCGATCGCGAAAATCAATTCGGGCTCGAAGGTCCCTTCGATGTGCAGATGGAGCTCGGCTTTAGGAAGGCGGAGGAGGTCGATCACGCCCACCAGCTTATACGGATCGTTCGTGCGCGCCTTTTCGTATGCGCAACATCCGGTAATCGCCACTTCGCACCGTAATGCCACGCGCGTCAAACCACTCGAGGAGCGGCACGGCATACTTGCGCGATGTTTCAAGCAAATCGCGAAATTCAGCCATGGTCATCTTGCCGTTCGCAGTGATGAACGCGTCGACGCGCTCGTGCGCACGCTCGATCTGCGTTCCGCGATACAGCACATCGCCGACTTTCACCAGCACGCCGCGCGCGAGGAGCGTTTCGAAGGCCCGCGCCAAACCGGGAATCGGAGACGATCGCACCTGCGTGGTCACGCCGTCGAGCGAAACCGGTAAGAACGGCGTCGTCGCATCAAACGGCACGTGTTCTTCGAAGAAGGCTCGCTGCTCGCTCGAAAGTTTGGGCTGATGCTCGGTGGTCGCATAGTAGCCCTGGCGCAGCGCAATGCGCCCCTCGTCGGCCAGCGCCATCAGCAGTCGCAGCAGCAGCGGTTCGGCGATACTGAGCGTTCGCGCGAGAATAAGGGACGTCGCGCCCATTGCCCAGGGCTGCGCTTCGTGCATGATCTCAAGTTCGCTCGCCACACGCGCAGCGAACTGCGCGAACGCCGAGCCGTCGACGTACGCAACGGGACGTGCGACCACCACCGCAGCCCCTTGTTCGGCAAGCGCATCGAGCGCCTGCTGCGCAACCTCCTCGCGAACGTTCGCCGCAAAGGCGATGGACGCGATCTCTTGCGGTTCGAGACCGCTCTGCGTCAGCAGCGAGGCGATCGCACCATCCGCCTGCGTAGGGTGCGGCGGCGCCCCATTTCCCTCAAACGCGACGATCTCGCCACCGCCCAGCAACGCCTTGGGTGAGACGCGCCGCACGACGAAGCGCACACCCGGGAACGCCAGCACGGGCTCGCGCAGGTGCAGCGTCGCCGAGACCACGTCCACGCCCGCTGGAATCGTGTCGAAGACGAGCGTCCCGAGCACTTCGGCCGAGCCGATGTAGGCGCGTACGGGCGTGCGGCGACGCAGCAGCGCAAGTGCATCCGGCAGCGCGGCAAATCGCACCGAAAGTTGTGTCCGCGCGGAGAACGCCGCGTCGGCCACGACGGCACCGCGGGCGATCTGCGTCCGGTCGATGCCCGGCAGGTTGAGCGCGACGCGCGTCCCGCCGGTCGCGGCCTCGCGCGCAGTTCCAAAGACATGCAGGCTGCGCACCCGCACCCGTGCGCCGAGCGGCTGGAGCGCAACCCTATCGCCGACCGCAACGCGCCCCTGCATCAACGTTCCGGTCACAATCGTGCCGCGGCCGGCCAGCGCAAAGACGCGATCGATCGGCAGATACGCCGGCGCATCGGGATCGCGGGGCGCCAACGCAGCCAATTCTTGGTGCAAGCCTTCTTTGAGCACGTCGAGGTTCGCGCCGGTCACCGTCGATACGGCGAAAATGAACGCGTCGCGCGCGATCGTGCCGACAAGTTGCGCATGGACGCGCTGACATGCCAGGCCCTGTTCCTGCGGCGGTATGAGATCGATCTTGGTCAGCGCGACGACGATCTTTTTCACGTTGAGGTACCGGAGGATCTGCAAATGTTCGAGTGTCTGCGGCATTACGCCGTCATCCGCCGCGATCACCAGCAAGAGCAGTTCCATGCCCGCTGCCCCCGCCAACATGTTGTGCAAAAAACGCTCGTGACCGGGAACGTCAACGATCCCAGCCTCGATCCCGTCATCGAAGCGCAGGTGCGCGAAACCCAAATCCAGCGTCATCCCCCGCACTTGCTCTTCGAGCCAGCGATCGGGATTGGTGCCGGTGAGCGCCTGCACCAGCGAAGACTTGCCATGGTCGACATGACCCGCCGTCCCGATGATATGCATGTTATGCCGGCGGCGCGAGCGAACGCAGCCGGCTCTTTCTATAGCCGTACACGGCATAGATGGCGATGCCGATGACGAACCACACGCCAAAGCGGATCCACGTCGGCAGCGAGAGCCCAGTAATCAGGAACAGACACGACGCCGCCCCACCGATCGTGAAGATCCACACGAGTGGCGCGCGAAACGGGCGGTGCGCTTTTGGTTGCACGATTCGCAAGACCAAGACGCCGGCACAGACGATCGCGAACGCCGAGAGCGTCCCGATGTTTACAAAGTCGAGCAAATCGGCCAGCGGAAGCAGTGCGGCCAGCACGGCGACGATCCCGCCGGTGATCATCGTCATCATCGCCGGCGTACGAAAGCGCGGATGGATCTTCGCGACAGCGGGGGGCAGCATGCGGTCGCGCGCCATGACGTAGAAGATGCGGATCTGCCCGAGCAGCGAGGTGACCATTACCGTGGTGTTGCCCGCCACACCGCCGAGCGCAACGATCCAAAAGACCACCGGATTCTTCGTCGCTGCGCGCACGGCATCGAGCATCGCGGCGCCTTCGCTAAGCTTCGTGTACGACAACGCGCCCACGGTGCAGAGCGCAAGGGCAACGTAGAGCAGTCCCCCGATCACCAGCGCGAGCATGATACCGATGGGCACTTGCCGGACGGGATCGTTCGCCTCCTCGGATGCGACGGTCACCGTGTCGAAACCGATATACGCATAAAAGACCAGCGCCGTGCCCGCGACGACCCCGTGAAAGCCGTTGGGCGCAAACGGATGCAGCAACGCGCCATGGATCGAGGTGGCGGTCGCTGCGATGAACACCAGCATCGTGACGATCTGAAAGACAACGAGAACACCGTTGACGTTGGCCGATTCACGAATCCCGATTGCAACCAGCACCGTAATCACCAGCACGATCAGCGCCGCGATCACGTCGATCTGTCCCGAAGCGATTGCGCCGGTCTGCAGAACGGTGGGAAGCGTTATGCCGATTCCGCTGAGCACTTGCTGCGCGTACGCCGACCACGATGAGGCTGTCGGTGCAACCGAGAGACCATACTCGAGAATCAAGTCCCAACCGATCACCCACGCGACCACTTCACCGAGCGTCGCGTAGGCGTAGGTATAGGCACTACCGGCAACCGGCACCATCGACGCGAACTCGGCGTAGCATAGCGCAACGCAGAGGCTCACGAGTCCCGAGAGCACGTAGGCGAGAATGACCGCCGGCCCAGCCGCGTGCGCGCCCGCACCGATCGTGGGAAAGATCCCGCCGAGCATCGTGCCGAGGCCGATCGCCGTCAGCGCCGGCCACCCCAACGTGCGGCGCAGCGTTGGGCCATCCGTCTCGCGCGCGGTCCACGCAAGCGGCTGCCGCGCGAAGATTCCTTTCACGGCCAGAGCCATTCCGCCTTGCCGACGCCTAGCCCCGCCGACACTTTGTACCGGCGTTCGCCTATACTAGATGTCATGCTGATCGCACATATGTTGGCGGCTGCCCTATGGACATGCTCGGTTCCGCTTTTGCCCGATTACAAACCGAAAACGAATACCGTGGATGTTGGAGAGGGCGTTACCTACCTCTATGTCGGCAACCGGCGCCTGCGCTCCGATTACGGTGCCGACGCGGTGTTTACGACACCGCTGGATGGACGACGCGGCTGGTACGACAGCGCGATTCACTTTGGACCATTCGACAACGAAGACGTGACCGCGCAGATCGAGATAAGCCGCTGGGCACGCTTCGACTATCGCCCGCATATCGCCATCGCTTGGGCGCTGCCCGGCAGCAAGACGGTCGAGTATAAGGATACGAGCCTCTTTGTTGACGACGGACGTCCGCATCGGCTCGGTATCTATGTTCGCGATGGGTCGCTGCGTCTGTTCGTCGACGATCGCACGGTTTGCTCCGCACCCGCCTCGCGCTTCGTCAGCCCATCCGAACGCAAGTATTTTCAGATACGCACCGAGACCAGCGTGCCCGGAAGCAATAGCAGCGCCGTCGTTATGCAGCTGCGGCTAAAGCGCGATAGCGATAGCGCGGCGATCGCTTTCGTCAGCCATTGCATCATGCATCGCCACGGAATTTTCTGGCAAGAGCGCAGCCCCGGGACCTTTGCCGCGCGCGGCGCGTTCTATCCAAGCGAATCCACGTTCTTCACCGGTGTTACACCCGATTCACGCTGCAAAACATAGGATACGATGTTCCCGAGCGCGTCGTCATGCTGCGGCGCGACCGTGCGAAGATCAAGGAGCACACGTCCCTGCTCGATACGCGCAACGATCGGCGGCGTCCCTCTGCGCAAGCGCGCAGCAAGTTCATCCGGCTGCGCCGACGCCACCGCGACACCGACGGATGGAATGCGCGCCTGCGGCAGCGAGCCACCGCCCACGCGCGCCTCGGTATCCACGACGTGCGCGGCTGGCGCCGCGGCAGCAATCCGCCTCGCGCGCGAGCGAAGTTCTTCTTGCGATTGTGCAAGCATCGCGAAAAAGGGAATCGATTCGCGCGATTCCTTGTCGGCGTACAAGCGCAGCGTCGCTGCGAGCAGGGCGAGCGTGACCTTGTCGACGCGCAGCGCGCGAATCAGCGGGTTTGAACGCAGCCGCGCTACGTGCGCGCGGGTGCCGACGATCACCCCGGCCTGCGGACCGCCAAGGAGCTTGTCACCCGAAAACGCGACGAGCGACAGCCCGTCGGCGACGGCGTCTTGGACCGTTCGCTCGTGCGGCAGTCCATAGTCGCGCAGATCGACCAGCGCGCCGCTGCCCAGATCTTCCACGACCGCGACGCCCGCGCGACGCCCGAACGCTGCGAGCTCGGACGGTACGACGTCATCGACGAACCCTTCGATCGAGTAGTTCGATTGATGCGAGCGCATCAGCAGCGCAGTCCGTGGCGAGAGCGCGCGCTCGTAGTCCTTGAGATAGACCTTGTTGGTGGTTCCGACCTCGACCAAACGCGCACCGCTGCGCGCGAGCACGTCGGGCAGGCGAAAACCGCCGCCGATCTCGATTAGCTGATTGCGCGCGAGCACGACCTCGGCATCGCGCGCAAACGTGTCGAGGATCAACAAGATCCCCGCCGCGCAATTGTTTACCACCAGTGCGTCCGGCGCGCCGGTGATTTGCCGCAACAAGTCCGTTGCGTGCGAGTAGCGTGAACCGCGTTCACCGGCAGTAAGGTCGTATTCGAGATTTGAATAGCCCAGCGCGACCGCGCGTGCTTCATCGAATGCGGCCGCAGCCAGCGGCGCGCGTCCGAGATTGGTATGCAGCAGCGTGCCCGTCGCGTTGATGACGCCATGCAGACTGGCCGCGGCATGTTCGGCCGCCCGATCGACCAGACGCCGCACGATCGTTTCGAAGGAGGGCACGGCATCGGCTGCGCGCACGCGATCGAGCTCGGCAGCGATCAACTCCCGTAATGCGTCGCGCCCCACGAGCAACTCGTAGGGCGCGACGGAGGGATCTTCGAGCAACCGATTCATCGCCGGGACGGCGCGGCGGTTGCTCACGTGCTGCTTAGGCTACGTGTTTAGCGAGCATTCCCGAGATCACGTTCTCCGGAACGTAGCCCACGATCCGGTCGACCGGCTGGCCATCCTTAAAAAGGATCAGGCACGGGATGCCCGAGACCTGATACTGGCCGGCAATGTTCGGGTTGTCGTCGGTGTTCAGCTTGACGAATTTCGCCTTGCCGCTGTTCGCCGCCGCGACCTTCTCGACCACGGGCGAGAGCATCTTGCACGGGCCGCACCACGGGGCCCAAAAATCGACGAGCACCGGCTCTTTGCTGCCGAGGACCTCGTCCTGAAAATTCGTTTGACCGACGTCTGCTAAAGCGCTCATAAAATGTAGATTCTTGCCTCCGGGGATATCAACCCTTGAGCCCAAGCCCAAGGTTGCGCCGTCCCGCCTCGAATGAACTATAGAGCATGGCTACCGAGAAAAGCCGGTTGGTTCCCGACGTGTTCGGACGAGCCGCCTTTGTTCGCACGATGGCGATCGAGCTCGTGGATTACGGAGCAGGCTGGTGCGAAACCAAGCAGCAGCTCCTCCCGGAGCACCGGCAGCAGCACGGGTTCGCGCACGCCGGCGTCGTCATGACGCTGGCCGATCACACGTGCGGAGGCGCCGCGGTCTCGGTCGTGCGCGAAGACCAAGACGTCATCACCGTCGAGAACAAGACGTCGTTTCTGCGCCCGGCAGCCGGAGATGTGCTGCATTCGCGTGCGACCGTGCTGCGCGCCGGCAAATCGCTGATCTTCGTCGAAGCCGAGGTCACGGTGGAACGCAGCGACGAGCGCGTGCTCGTCGCGAAAATGTCGAGCACGCTCGCGGTCATTCCGCGAGACGGAGGACCCCTGTGACCGGAGCTTACGCGCCCGGCCCAGGGTATTCCGGCGCTTTTTCGATCGTCAGCGGGTCGATCTGCGGCGTCTCTTCTTCTTCCGGGTCGGTTGCCTCGGGTGGCGGATATTCCGTGTCTCGTTTCTCGCGTTCATCGCTCATATCTAGCCCTCTATTTCGGCACCTTCGCCGACGATGTCCGTCACCTGCTCGGCTTGTTTGCCCACGTTCGTGATCGCGATCACTTCGTCGCCTTCGCCTAGCCGCTGCAGGCGCACGCCCTTGGTCGAGCGTCCGGCTTTACGGATCTCCTTGACGTTGAGGCGAATGACCTGATTGCCGCTGGTGATCATGAGAATCTGATCGTCCGGCGCAACCATGATCTGATCGAGCACTTGGCCGATGTCCTCGCGCTCGCGCGCAAAGGCCTTGACGCCTTTGCCTCCGCGCGAGGTGTGGCGATAGTCCTCGATCGGCGTGCGCTTCCCGAATGCCTTGGACGTTACGAGCAAGACTTCTTTACGCTCGTCTTCGATAACGTCCATCGCGACGATCGTATCGCCCTCGTCGAGCGTCATCGCCTTCACGCCGCGTGCGTTGCGGCCCATCGGGCGCACGTCTTTCTCGTTGAAGTGCACGGCCATACCCGCCGACGAGGCAAGGATGATGTCGCGCGTTCCGTCGGAGAGATCGACTGACAAAAGCTCGTCGCCTTCATCCAGATTGATCGCGTTGAGGCCGTTGCGGCGCACGTTAGCGAACTCTGAAAGCGGCGTCTTTTTGATCACGCCCTTGTGGGTAACCATCACCATGTAGCGCCCTTCCGCGAACTCGTGGATCGGGAAAACCGCGGTGACCTCCTCGCCCGGCGGCAGCGTGAGCAGATTGACCAGCGCCGTACCGCGCGCCGTGCGCGTCGTGTCGGGAATTTCGTACCCGCGCAGACGATACGCGCGTCCTTTGTTGGTGAAGAAGAGCACGTGATCGTGCGTCTTGGTCACGAAGAAGTTACGCACCACGTCCTCGCGTTTGAGGTTCGCGATGCCGGTGACGCCGCGGCCGCCGCGGTTCTGCGTGCGGAACGTGTCGATGCCGACGCGCTTGATGTAGCCGCCGACGGTATAGGTCACCACCACGTCGACGTTGGGCACGAGCTGCTCCATCGAGATCTCGTCCTCGGCCGGCTGCACGTCGGTGCGCCGCTCGTCGCCGTACTTCTTCTTGATTTCGAGCGTCTCGCTTTTGACAATTTGCGCGATGCGACGTTCGCTGCGCAGAATGTCCTGCAGCTCGGCGATGGTCTTGATCAGCTCGTTGTACTCGTCTTCGATCTTCTGTCGTTCGAGGCCGACCAACGTGCGCAGGCGCATGTCGACGATCGCTTGCGCTTGAATGTCGGAGAGACCGAAACGCGACGAAAGCTTCGTTTTGGCTTCCTCGGTCGTTTGGCTGCCGCGCACGATCTCGATAACTTCTTCGATGTTGTCGAGCGCGATGCGATAGCCTTCGAGTAAGTGCGCCCGCTCTTCGGCCTTGCGCAGGTCGTACCGCGTTCTCCGCGTGATGACGTCTTTGCGGTGGGTAATGAAATGCTCGAGCAGTTGCTTGAGATTGAGCACCTGCGGTTCGAGCGCCACCGACCCGTCGGCACGCGGCTCGCCCACCGGCACGAGCGCCAGCATGTTGAAGCCGAAGCTCGACTGCAACGGCGTGTGCTTAAAGAGCTGATTGAGCACGACTTTGGGCGTCGCGCTCTTTTGTAGCTCGACGACCACATTCATGCCCTTGCGGTTGGAAAGATCGTCGAGTCGTGCGATACCTTGAATCTTTTTCTCGGTGTGCGCCTCGGCAATAGCCTCGACGATGCGGCTCTTGTAGACCTGATACGGAATCTCCGAAATCACGATCTTGTGGCGGCCCTTCTCTTCGATGATCTCGGCTTTGCCGCGCATCGTAATCGAGCCACGACCGGTGCGATAGGCTTCGCGAATTGCCTCGTGGCCGAGGATCGAACCGCCGGTCGGAAAGTCGGGACCTTTGACGATCGCTGCAAGGTCGTCATCGCTTGCGTTCGGATCGTCGATCAGGAGCACGATTGCATCCGCAATTTCGTTGAGGTTATGCGGCGGGATGTTGGTAGCCATCCCGACCGCGATGCCGCTCGAACCGTTGAGCAAGAGTTGCGGCAGCCTGCCCGGCAGCACGCTCGGTTCGGTGCCCTGGTTATCGAAATTGGGAATGAACGGGACCGTCTCTTTTTCGATGTCAGCCAGCACTTCGAGCGCAAGCCGAGCAAGACGCGCTTCGGTGTACCGGTAGGCGGCCGGCGAGTCGGGATCGATTGAACCGAAGTTGCCGTGCCCATCGACCAGCGGATAGCGCAGCGTGAAATCTTGCGCCATGCGGACAAGCGCGTCGTAGACGGAACTGTCCCCGTGCGGGTGATAGCTTTTGAGCACCTCGCCGATGATACCGGCGCACTTGCGGTGCTGCTTGGTCGGATCGAAGCCCATGTCGCGCATCGCATAAAGGATGCGCCGCTGCACCGGCTTGAGGCCGTCGCGGACGTCGGGCAGCGCCCGCGAGGCGATGACCGACATCGCGTACGAGAGATAGCTCTCCCGCATTTCGTCTTCGACGTTTACGTGTTGAATAATATCGTTGTGCATGAATTAAAAAAGCGCCGGCGAGCGGCGTGGGATCCCTTTCTTCTCTCAAAGGTTTCTTCTTTAATATATTCGCGTTCTACGGGGGGTCTTCCCACACCGGAATGCCCTCTTCGTCGATCCCTTCGACCGCCAAATCATCGAACGAAATAGCCCCCTGGGGGAGCGGCGAAGGCCCGGGTTCCTCGGCAAATGCGTCGGCCTCGCTCAGTACTGCGGCCTGGGTCGCAAACACCGGATCCTCATCCAGTTCGGGGGCGTCGAAGTTGACCGCTGGGCGCGGTTGACGCGCCGGAGAAGGCGCAATGACCGGTGGATCTTCCAATACGGGTGCCGGTTCGGAGGCGCGCAGGCTCTTGACGCTGGTGCCGATGCGCCCCTTGGCCGCCTTGGCCGCGGCTGCAATCAGCGCGAGATGATCGTGGACGGACTGCTGCAGCTCCGCTTCGAAATCGCCGGTCGACATGTCCGATAGCTTCGCCGCGTGGGCGCGGCAGACTTTTCCAACGCAGGCCGGCCTCGAGGCCTTCGCCGCCACCTTCGCACGGACGCTTCGGCCGGGCGACGTGGTCGCGCTCTCTGGGGAGCTCGGATCGGGCAAGACGACGTTCGTGCGCGCCGCCGTGCGCGCGCGCCACGGCGAGGACCAGACGAGCAGCCCCACCTTCACGTTTTGGCATCGCTACGCGGGCGATCCACCGATCGATCACCTGGATCTGTACCGGATCGACGATCCGGCCGACCTGCACGAGCTGGGGCTCGAAGACGCGTTCGACGGCGATTCGATCGCATTCATCGAGTGGTGGAGCCATGCGCCGTCGCTGGTTCCAGCGCGACACTACGAGGTGACGATCGCCGGCTCGGGCGATTCGCCGCGCACCCTCGAGGTGAAGCTGCCGGCGTGATCGTGCTTGGATTGGACGGCGCGCTCGGCGGCTTCTCGGCCGCGGTCGCGCGCGATGGCGAGATCGTCGCAGCGCACGCTCTCGACGGCAATGTCGCGCT
The DNA here is from genome assembly GCA_963833045.1 of Vulcanimicrobiota bacterium. Taxonomy (GTDB): domain Bacteria; phylum Vulcanimicrobiota; class Vulcanimicrobiia; order Vulcanimicrobiales; family Vulcanimicrobiaceae; genus Aquilonibacter. Next base: position 152,650 of record CAWHWL010000021.1, on the reverse strand, counting down.
CGAAGCGGGGCTCGGCGTGCTCGCGCGGTTGCTGCGCGATGCGCGCATTGAGCCCGCGCAACTCGATCGGCTCGCCGTCGGCGTGGGCCCGGGCGGCTTCACCGGACTGCGCATCACGATCGCCTATAGCAAATCGCTTGCCCAAGCGTGGGATCGGCCGTTGGTCGCCGTCTCGTCGTTCGACGTGCTTGAATTCGGCCAGCCGCTGCCCGTCGTATTGACGGTGGTCGAAGGACGCACTGGGGTGATCTCGGCACGCTATCGGGCGCACGGACAAAGCGCCCGGGCCTCCGGCCGAACCGATGACGTCTTGCGCGAGGTACTGGTTGGAATCGAGCCGGGCGAGCTGCCGGTCATCGGGGCGCCGGAGGACGTGCTCTGCGCCCTCGCCGAAGGCGGGTGGACTGTGAGTGCACGTGCGCCGCTCGTCACGCCTCCCGCCGCAGCCGTTGCGCTGCTGGGCGCGAGCACGCCCGCGGCAACCAGCGCTCATGCGGTGCGCGCCGATTATGGTGAGCTGCCTGCGGTGAAAATTCCGCGCTTTGATCCGACGCCGCGCGCACGATGAAAGCTGAACTCACGCACGCGCCTTCAGGGCGGCCCGAGCCGCTGGAAATCGTGCCGATGGTTCACACCGACATTGTCGACGTGCTGACCATCGAGCGCGCATCGTTTGTAACTACCTGGCCGGCCGATGCGTTTTATAACGAGTTGCACACCAACAAACTCGCGCACTACTACGTCGGGCGGGTGGGGGGCAAGATCGTCGCGTACGGCGGCATTTGGGTCATCTTCGAGGATTCGCACATCACGACCATCGCGGTCGATCCCTCGATGCGCGGCCGGCGCTACGGTGAGAAGCTACTGCTGTATCTTCTCGACGATGCGATCGAACGCGGTGCCTCCTGGATGACGCTCGAAGTGCGCGAAAGCAACGTGGGAGCGCAGCAGCTCTATCGAAAGTACGGGTTTACCACCGTCACGACACGCAAAGGTTACTACAGCGATAACAACGAGAACGCCATGGTCATGTGGGCGGGCAATCTCAAAGGCGAACTCTTTCGCGCGCGCCTCAACGCCTTACGCGCGCGGTTAGAGTAGATTTTTTTGCTACCAGCGCTCGAAGGAATGTACGTGGGTGAACCACTCGCGACCGCGACTGTAGAGTTCGGAAAACCGCGGACCGCCATCTTCCGTGAAGTCCCCGGATATCAGTGGCGCAAGTCCTCCGGACTCGTAGTCACCGTGCTCACTGATCCAAGCGGCTGTATCACGCTTATCGACGAAACTGCCGCTCCTCCCGATCAACCGGTTGGGCGTGCCAATGAAGGGGCGAGAGAGATCGGTTACACGTTTAATCTGAGCAGCCACGTGAACGTGTTCCTGGAAGCCCCGGGGACGCTGTGCAAGGGGAACTTCGGCGCCGACTGCTGGGAATATCAGTACGATAACGATCTGCGCATACGCGCAGATTTTGCCGCAAGCGGCGCTGCTGACGGACTCTTGCGCGAGGTTACGCTCGGCAAGCAATCGCTAATGCAACAGTTACATCTCGACCCTTGAGCTACTCTGAACTTGCGCGAAAGGTGCGCGCCCATCTGAATCAGGACCATCGCTATCGGCATTGCGTACGCGTCGCTCGGAGCGCCGACATCCTCGCGCAAATCCACGGCGCCGACAGCGCGAAGGCGCGTACCGCGGCGATGTTGCACGACTTGGCTCGGCTCTACTCCACCACGCAACTGCTCGAGGAATGCGAGCGCCGCGGCATGCCGGTCGACGATTTCGAACGGCGCAATCCGATCGTGCTGCACGCTCCGCTCGGCGCCGTCCTCGCGCGCGAACAATTCGGCATCGAAGACGCGGCGGTGCTTTCCGCGATTACCAAGCACACGCTCGGCGCCGAAGAGATGTCGCAGCTCGACTGCATCGTCTACCTCGCCGACGCGCTCGAGCCGGGGCGCGACTTCGAAAATCGTTCGACGATCTGGAAACTCGCCCAGAGCGACCTTCATGCGGCAATGTCGGCGACGATCGACGACGCGATGGTGTATCTTCAGAACCTCGGGCGTGAACCAGCCCCGCAGACGCTGGCCATGCAGCGCATTTTTTCCACCTCCGTTTCGCAGGGAGTTCAACCATCGCTGAATTGATCGACGTCATACGCGACGCCGCGCTCGAAAAAAAGGGCGAAGATTTCATTACCATCGACGTCGAGGGGCGTACGATCCTCGCCGATACGTTTGCAATCGTGACCGGCCGCTCGAAAATTCAAACGCGCGCCATCGCCGATGCGATCGTGGAGCGCTGCGAAGGCGAAGGGCTTGCGGTCCGGCGCGTGGAGGGCTACTCGGACGGCTCCTGGATTCTGCTCGACCTCGGCAACGCCATCGTCAACGTCTTCACGCCCGAGCAGCGTCAGTTCTATAACCTCGAGCGTTTGTGGAGCGAAGTCGAGAAACGGCAGGCCCAAGGATCATGAGCAACCGCGTCCGCGTCGTCCACGAGACCCGCGCCCATCGCTCCCGGCGCGAAATGTGGAAAAAAGCCTTCGTCTGGGCCTTCATCATTATCTTCGCCTTTAGCGTTGCGGGCGGCGTTATCGCCATCGCCGTGGTCCGGTGAAACACCTCGGGGCCGGGCGGGATATTAGGGGACGGAGGACCGACGTGAACGCCAAAATCTTCTTCCGAGTGCTTGCCTCGCTAGCTATCGTGCTGCTGACCGGTGGCGCGGTGCTTGCCGCGGCGCAAACGCCGATTCAGGACGGCGCCGGGATGTTTTCGCAGGCAACCATTTCGCAGTTGGATCAGCAGATCAGCGATTTCACCGCCCAAACCGGCAAGCAGATCGTTGTAGTCACTGTTCCCTCGCTCAATGGGAAGTCGCTCAACGACGCCGCCGAAGCGGTCTTCACGCAGCAAGACGTCAACGGCATCCTCGTCTTCATTGCCAAGGACGATCGCCGTGACATCATCCTCCCGGATACCGCGACCGCGCAGTTTTTCCCCGAGCCGACGATCGTGTCGATTCGTCAATCGATGGAATCCGCATTCAAAGCCGAGGATTATGACGCCGGCGTCACCACTGCGGTAACCGGCATTCTCAATGTTTTTCGCGCGCATCTCAATAGCGCGCCCGGCGCGGGCACGACCAACAACGTCCCGGCCGTTCCTTCCACGACGTACGTGCCGGTGCGCCGGCATTCGGGAGCACCATCCATGTTCACCATCATTCTTTTCATCGTGATCGGCTATCTCGTCTTGCGCTCAATTCTTCGCGCAATGTCGGGACCGCGCTACTACGGCGGCGGTCCGGGCGTTCCGCCGGGAGCCGGCGGACCGGGGCCTGGTGGACCGGGCTACGGCGGTTACGGCTACGGCCCCGGATACTACGGCGGCGGCGGAGGCTTCTGGAGCGGGCTGCTCGGCGGACTCGGCGGAGCATGGCTTGGCAACGAGATGTTCGGCAATCGCGGCACGACGATCGTCGATCAAACCGGCGGCAACGTGGTTCCGACCGATCAAGGCGGTTCGTTTGGCGGCGGCGACGCCGGTGGCTGGGCGAACAATGCGGGTCAAGCCGATATGGGCGGCGCGAGCTCCGGTGATTGGAGCGGCGGCGGATTCGGCGGCGGCGGCGGTGACTTCGGCGGCGGCGGATTTGGCGGCGGCGGCGACTCCGGAGGAGGTTGGTAGAAGCGCGGGGTTTAGCGTTCCCCCGAACGGGTTAGCCGAGCGGCGAGCACCCTGACAGTGTAGCCTTTGTGCGAGACGCGAGGCGCTTAGAGAGCGGGGAATGCTAAACTCCGCGCTTCTACCAGTCCTCCGGTTAACGCAGAATACATACGACGTAACAAATGGCGAATGCGCAACGAAGCGCGTTCGCCTATTCTTTTTCTATGACCAGGTTCCTGATGTGTGCGCCGACGCACTTCCGTGTCGCCTACGACATCAATCCATGGATGACACGGAACGTCGGAGGCGCAACCGCACAGGCCTCGCGTCAGTGGGAACGACTCGTCGCATTGCTGCTGGATGAAGGCCGGGCGAGCATCGAGCTGATCGAGCCGCAGGCTGGTCTTCCCGATATCGTTTTTACTGCAAACGCCGCACTGATTAGCGAACGGCTTGCGATCGTGAGCTCTTTTCGTTATCCCGAGCGTCGGCCCGAAGAGCAGCGCTATCGCGAGCGTCTGCACTCGTTGGGGTATGCGACCACGGCGCTAAATGGCGCTTTTTTTGAAGGTGCGGGCGATGCGCTCTTCGATCGACGCCTCGCGCTGATCTACTTCGGCTACGGTTGGCGCAGCGACCACGCGGCTGCACCGCAACTCGAACGCCTTTGCGCAACGCGCGTTCTCCCGCTTCGCCTCGTCGATCCGCGCTTTTATCATCTCGACACCGCGCTGTGCCCGCTTGCAAGCGGACATGTGATCGCGTATCTGCCCGCCTTTGCCCCGAAATCACAAGCGCTTCTGCGCATGACGCTTGGCAGTGAGTACCTTATCGAAGTGAGTGAAGACGATGCGCTCGGTTTCGCCTGCAACGCGGTCGAAGCCGGCGACGCGATCGTGCTGCACAGCGCGAGCAACGCGCTGCGTCATCGTTTGGGCAGTGCGGGCTATCGCGTCTTCGAGACCGATCTCTCCGATTTTCACAAAGCGGGCGGATCGTCGAAATGTCTCGCGTTGAAATTAGAAGATGGGCCTGTGCGTCGAGCAGCCGTGGTGCGGGGGATGCAGGCGCTGGGCTAAATGCCCGGCGCCTGCCGCTTTTTCTACTGCGGAGACGAAATGAGCGTGAGCGTTTCCGGATCGATGCGATAGACTCCGGGAGCTACGTGATCGTTTGGAAAGGTGCAGATTTCGCTCGCTCCGGGACCCAGGATCTCGACCAGATTCGGCGGCCCGCACGGCGTCTGCGTAAGACCGTATTCTTGCAGAAGCTGCGCGCCGGGCGAGCCCTGCGCAACAATGTACGCGCTTGACGCGAGGCCGGCTACGAGTGGACCCCAAAAACCGTCGCCCCAGTATGTAATGGTGCCAACCCACGGAGCGCCGCTATCCCAGTCCCATCGACTCGAGTCTTGTTGGGGACTTGGTGCGGGCTGGCCGTTGCCGTTCGATGCGGTGCGAACCGGCGTGCGTGCTTGATAGTGCGGGAGTGGTTGAACGGGACCGTGCTCCGGTGGCCGTGGCAAAGGCTGCATTCCGCCGCCTTGCACCGGCGCCGGCCCGGAACGCTCCACTGGCGCCGGCGCGGAACGTTCGACCGGCGCTGGAGCCGGAGCAGAACGGTCCGCCGAAGCCGGCGCCGGGGCGGAGCGGTCGCTCCCGCCTCCGCTGTTGCTGCCGCTACTGTGATCGCTACTGCTGCTGCCGCCGCCGTGGTCCGACGCGTTCGCGAGGAGCGGAGAGACGGTGCAGAGTGTGGCGGCAAGGATCGATGCGATGATCGTTTTCTGGTTCTTCGGTTGAAAGCGATCCTTAGGGGTGCGGCGGATGTCCGTGGTGCGAGGAGCGGTACTCCTGATCGAACTGCTGCGGGTGGTTGCGGAAATCGCTCTCATGTGCACGATAGAACTGTGGATCTTGGCGCTGATACCAGCCTTGCGCCGTCTGGTTGTTGACATACACGCGATGACGGTCGTTGTTGACGTAGTAGTATTGCTGGCGGCTTGAATCGTAGATGAGCGTGCCGACGATCGCGCCGATCGCGATCAGTGCTGCGGTGGAATTTGTATCGGCGAGCGCGACGACGGGCGTTGCGATCGAGCCGCCGATCGCGACGCACACCGCGAGCGCTGTGCCGCGGATGAAGTGATGTGTATGATTCATGCGCGGAATCGTACCCGAATTACCGCACGCTTACACGGCCGCAAAAAGGCGCTCGCTCGTTGTTGTAAAAAGCAGGGACTATGCGACGTTTTCTTTGCTTCATGCTCTCGGCGTTTTTTGTGCTCGGGACCGGTACGCTTGGTGCATCATCGGCTGCCAGCGAACCGGCACACGTTGATTCTGCCTATCTAACCTCGCTTTCGTGGCGATTGATCGGCCCGCTTCGTGGTGGTCGCGCGCTGGCCGTGACCGGCGTTCCAGGCGAACCGGATCACTATTATTTCGGAGCGGTCGACGGCGGCGTGTGGGAAAGCACCAACGCCGGACGTACCTGGAACCCGATCTTCGACAACCAGGATATCGGTTCGATCGGCGCTATCGCGGTGGCTCCGAGCGACGTCAAGACGATCTACGTCGGCAGCGGCGAAGCCGATATGCGTTCGGACATCGCGTATGGCAACGGCATGTACAAGTCGACCGACGGCGGCAAAACCTGGACGCACATCGGCCTCGAAGATACGCGTCAGATCGGCGCGGTCGTGGTCGATCCGCGCGATGCAAACGTCGTGTACGTCGCGGCTCTGGGTCATCAATACGGGCCGAACGCAGAGCGCGGCGTCTTCAAAACGATTGACGGCGGCAAGACCTGGAACAAAGTGCTCTACAAAGACGAGAACACGGGAGCGATCTCGCTATCGATGGATCCGCAGCATCCCGATACTGTCTACGCGGCACTGTGGCAGACGCGACGTCCGCCGTGGAACACCTATCCGCCGTCGAATGGGCCGGGTAGCGGGCTCTACAAGACGACCGACGCCGGCAAGAGCTGGACGCAACTCTCGAACGGACTGCCCGCGAAAGTCGGTCGCGTTGGGCTCGCCGCGGCACCGAGCAACCCGTCGCGCGTGTACGCACAAGTCGATACGTCTGCAAGCCTCGCGCAAGGCGGCGTTTACCGCTCAGACGACGGCGGAGCCAGCTGGACACATGAGGCCGGCGGCGCCGCACAACGGCGCATTTGGCAGCGCGGCTGGTACTTCAGCGGCATCACCGTTGATACCAAAAATCCCGACGTCGTCTATGTGATGGACACTGCAACGTATCGCTCCGACGACGGCGGAAAAACATTCAACGCGATCAAGGGCACGCCGGGCGGCGACGACTACCACACGCTGTGGATCAATCCCGACGATCCGACGCACATGGTCCTCGGCAGCGATCAAGGCGTGGTGGTCTCGGTCGATCGCGCTAAGACGTGGAGCTCTTGGTACAACCAGCCGACAGCGCAGCTCTATCACGTGATCGCCGACGATCGCTTTCCCTACTGGGTCTACGGCGCGCAGCAAGATTCAGGCGCGATCGCCGTCCCAAGTCAATCGATTCATCAGAACATCACCTTCATGGACTGGCGTCCGATCGACGTCGGTGGCGAGAGCGGCTACATCGCGCCCGATCCCAATCATCCCGGAAAACTCTTTGGCGGCAACGACGCGACGTATGAAGATCTCGCGACCGGCTGGGAGCAAAGCATCGACGCGGTCACGGCTTATCCCGACAACGTGTGGCGCCAAACCTGGACGCTGCCGATTGTGGTCTCGCCGGTGGATCACGCGCTGTACGCGACACGCCAGCAAGTCTTTCGCTCGCGCGATGACGGAAAATCGTGGACGATCATCAGCCCCGATCTCACCGGGCCGCCAACCGAGGATCATCCCGCCAACCTCGATCCGGCGACACTCGCCGATAACAGTGGCCAACCGCGACGCGGCGTGGTGTACGCGCTTGCACCCTCACCCTTCGATGCCAAGACGCTATGGGCCGGAACCGATGACGGCCGCGTCTGGATTACGCGCGACGGCGGAACGCGCTGGAACAACGTCACGCCGCCGCAACTGCAGCCGTGGAGCAAAGTCGGAATTATCGAGGCCTCGCGCCTCGACCGCAATACCGCGTACATCGCGATCGATCGCCACCGGGTCGAAGACTACCGCCCCTACATCTATAAGACGGCCGACGGCGGAGCGCACTGGAGCGCGATCGCAAACGGCATTCCCGACGGCTCGTTCGTCAACGTCGTGCGCGCCGATACGCACGTGCGCGGGTTGCTCTACGCCGGAACCGAGCGCGGGATGTACGTCTCGTTCGACGACGGCCGGCATTGGCAATCGCTGCAACGCAATCTTCCGGTCACCTCGGTGCGCGACATCGACGTCCACGCGGGCGATCTCGTGATCGGAACGCACGGCCGCTCGATGTGGATCATGGACGATATCGAGCCGCTGCGCGAAATGGCGCGCGCGGTCGGGAGCGGCACAAACTATCTCTTCACGCCCGCGCAAACCACGCGCTTCAATCGCGCCGGCGGAGTTGGCGGCGGTATTGCCGACGAAGGCACGCCGATTCAACCCGAGGAGCCGCAGGCTCCCAATCCGCCGCTGGGCATGTACGTGGATTACTATCTGCACGGCGCGCCTTCGACGCCGGTGACGATCGAATTCGTCGGCCCGCACGGTGCAGTGCTACGTCGTTACTCTAGTGCCGACAAGCTCAACTTTATCGACCCGTCGACGCAAGAGATCGCACCGCGCTGGATCCCTGCACCGGTCGCGGTCAACACCGATCCCGGCACGCACCGTTTTGTGTGGGATTTCTCAACGCACCACGACGGCGGACCGCTTGCGCCACCGGGAACCTATACGGTGCGCCTGTCGGTGAACGGCCAAACCTTCACGCGCAACGCGGTGATCGTGCACGATCCACGCTTGGCGATTACCGACCGCGCGCTGCTCGACCAGTACGCGCTCGCAACCGCCATCGATGGAAGATTGACGCAAATCGCAGCGGCCCGGCAGCGTGCGCAGGCGCTGCTCAAGTCGGGCAAGCCCAGTGCCGGCCAGGCAGCGCATCTGCGTACGATTCTCGGCATTCGCGGGGAAGGCGATCCCGACGACACGATCGGGAAACCTGCCCAAGACTTCACCTCGCTGCGGTTCCTCAATAACTCGTTCACCGCGCTTTTTGGCGCAATCGAAATGGCCGACGCAGCGCCGACCCACGATCAGCGCTTCGCGTTCAGCAAGCTCTCGCACACGTTAGATGGAACGATTGCAGCTCTCGCTGCCATAGCCGGTCCAAACTAGGAGCGTCGAGGGCTATTTGTTGGCGGTCTGATTTGGCAACTCGGCGCGGCGCGCGACTTTGTGCTGGATCTGCTCGTCGGTCAGAACGGGTGCGAGGTCTTCCATCTCAAAGACCTGGCGAATTTCGACTTCGTAGTCGTCGGGACTGCAGTTCGGGCTGCGCTTGACCCACTCGATGGCCTCTTCGAGCGACGTGACCTTCAAGATCGAGAAGCCGGCGATGAGCTCCTTAGCCTCGGTGAACGGACCGTCGACGACGGTACGAGACTTGCCCGAGAATTTGACGCGTGCGCCTTTGGAGCTAGGATGGAGTCCATCGAGGGCGAGCAGGACGCCAGCCTTGCTGAGCTCTTCGTTGTACTTGCCCATCTCCATGAGGAGCTGTGGATCGGGGAGGGCGCCTTGTTTCTCTGACGCGGGGGTTGCTTTGACGATGACCATGAATCGCATTGCGAAATCTCCTTTGGTTGGGCGACGGTTGGGTGGCTCTGTGCTGATACGTCGAACGGGGCGTCGCCGAATCGACACGTACGAGGGCGATAAAAAAGAGGCCGGGCGATTCACCCGGCCTCTTTTGTTCTAGTGGCCTATTGACCCGCTAGCGCTCGATCGTACCAAGCGGCCAAGTCGCGTTTGAACGCGACCAGCGCCTGCGGATTCAGGTACACCATGTGCCCCGACGGATAGAAGCCGAAGGTGATGTTCTTCTGAAGCGGCGGCGCCAGACCCATGTGGTCGAGCGTGTACTCCGTCGCGAAATAGGGTGTTGCGAAATCGAAGTATCCGTTCCCTGAGAAGACCTGCAGGTGCGGATTGGTCGTCATCGCACGCGCGAGGTCGGGCGTCACGTTGGCCGGCGGGTCATCGCCGTCGTGATGCATATCCCACCGCGCACCCAGCACCGGGCCATAGGCCGTCGGCCGGTACTGGAGGTTGGTGTGGTAACCCAGCGTCTGCGTCATGTAGTTCATGCCAAGCCCCACGAATGCGCCCGAAATGCCGACGTCGGACGGATCCCACTGCGGATAATCGGCATTCGACGCGAGATCCCAGGTCGTGTAACGTGCGTCGTAACGCCCGATGAGCGTGTCTTGGTCGCGCAGCAAGCCCTGTAAGAAGCGGAAGTACGGAATTCGCAGATTCGAGTTGCGAATGTAGTCTTCAGGCAACCCGATGTACTGATGCAGCCGCGCGACGTCCGCGTTGAACTCCGCCGGATTGAGGTCGGCACCTTGCGCGAGGTCGTGTAGATACGTTCCTCCCGCGAAGGCCTCAACCGTGCGCAAGAATCCGGTCAGCGACTGGCCTTGTCCCGCTTTATGGTGGTACCAGGCGGCCGCGGCTTCGGTCGGCAGATACGTAACGTAAGCCCAATCGCCGCCGCCGATCTGTTCGCCGCCGCCAAGTCCGCCCAGGCCGAAATTGAGGATCGACGAGAGCAGCACGACGCCGTTCATCTGAACGCCGGCTTCCTGCAGCATATTCACAAGCACGCAGTCGCGTGTCGTGCCATAACTCTCACCGAAGAGAAACTTCGGTGAGTTCCAGCGACCGAATTGGGTGATGTACCGTTCGATGAATTGCGTGAAGGCGCGTCCGTCCTGATCGACGCCCATGAAGTCCTTGGGCTCGCCGACGCCGAGTACGCGGCTCCAGCCGGTGTTGGGCGCGTCGATGAAGACCAAGTCGGTCTTGTCGATCAGGCTGTAGTTGTTCTCGATCAAGTGAAACGGCGCGTTGGGAATCGATTTATAGTTCGACGTTTCGACTCGCAACGGCGCGAACGATCCCATGCGCAACCAAATGGTCGAGCTGCCGGGACCGCCGTTGTAGAAGAACGTCACGGGACGCGTGCGCGCGTCGGCACCGTCTTTGGTAAATGCGGTATAGAACAGACGCGCCGTCAACTGGTCCTTGTCGTTGCGCAACGTGATCATGCCGGCGCGAGCCGTGTATGGAATCGCCTGACCGTTAACGTGCGCAACCGCGTGCGTGACCGAGTCGGCCGGTGCCGGCGGAACGTACGGCGCCGGTGCGGCGCCGAGCAAAAGTACGGCCCCGAGGCAGGCCGCGAGTATGCGTGATTTCATGTTCGCGTCCTCCCTAGTGTCCCAGCGCGCTGTCATACCAGCGCGCGAGATCGGCCTTGTATTGCGCGAGCGCGGGCTCGCTGAGATAGATCATGTGCCCTGCTTGATAATAACCGTAGGTGATATTGCTCTGTAGCGTTGGGCTGAGGTTCATGTGCCGCAAGGTGTAGTCCGTCGCAAAGAACGGCGTAGCAAAGTCGTAGTACCCGTTCGCCGAGAAGACCTTTAGGCTCGGATTTTGCGCCATTGCAGACGCCAGGTCGGGCGCGGTGTTCGTCGGATAGCGCTTGTTGTGCGAGAAATCCCAGCCGTCTTGGTTCGAGAAACCCGGCCCGTAGATGATCTCGTAGATGTTGGGGCGGTACGGAATCGGAGGATTGTACTTGAGATCTTGACGCAGATACTCGTTGATCGCCGTCGTGTAGGGCCCGTCGATCGACGCGTCCGTTGGATCCCAAGGCGGTCCTTCAACCGACGCGCGATCGAGGTTCCAGGTCTGATAACGTGAATCGAGCCGGCCGACCGTCAGGCCTTGGCTGCGCAGCAACTCGTTCTCGAATTTGTCGTAGGGAATACGAATGTTCGAAATACGAACGTACTGCGGCGAAAGGCCGGTAAACGCGCTCAACTTTCGGATCACGTCGTCGCGCTCGCCTTGGCCGAGCTTGTCGCCCTTGGAAAGCGCGTCGAGGTATTCGCCCATCGCGAATTGTTTGACCGTCGCGAGATACGAGGGAAGATCGGACGGCCGGTTCGGAATCATGTTGTGATACCAGGCGGTCGCCGCTTCCGTCGGAAGATACAGCACGTACGGCCAATCGCCGCCGCCGATCGGATCGCCGTTGCCGTAGTCGAGTCCGAAGTTGAGAATCGACGACTGCAGAATCACACCGTTCAAGGTAACGCCATGCTCGACGAGATATTCGGAGAGAGCGGCGGATCGCGGCGTCCCGTAGCTTTCGCCGAAGATGAACTTCGGTGAGTTCCAGCGGTTGAATTTCGAAAGATAGTTGTTGATGAACTGGCCGAACGCCGCAACGTCTTGATCGACGCCGAAGAACGATTTTTCCAAGCCCGGCGTGATGCGGCCAAAGCCCGAGTCCGGCATGTCGATAAAGACCAGGTCGCTCTTATCGAGCAGACTGTATTGATTGTCGACGATCCGATAGGGAGGTGGACCGCTGGCCGTACCGTCGGCGGCGACGACGCGCACCGGCCCAAACGAACCCATGCGCAGCCACATCGTCGAACTGCCCGGGCCGCCATTATAAATGAAGGTCACCGGCCGCGTCGACGGATTCGCGTCGTCGGCCGTGTCGGCCGTGTAAAACACTTGCGCCGTCGTTTTTCCGTCCGTGTCGTGCAGCGTGATCAAGCCGGCGCGCGCCGTATAGGCGATCGTTTTACCGCCGATGGCAAGCGAATGCGAGGTCACGGAATCAGGATACGCAGCACCTGGCTCGGAAGGTGCGCTAGGCGCCATAGCAGGCGGCGCTTTTGCGTTCGGTGGATCGGCGGCGCGCGCACTAACGCTGGCACCGGCGAGCACCGCGAGCATCAATAAAGAAAGCACACGATTCATAGGACCTATGATCGTGCGAGCGACCGCGCCTTCCTTCAGGCCATGATCGTGGCATCGCGCCCGATCGGCACGCTGTCCGGTGTCGCCAGCGTCTCTTCGGCCGAAAGATCTTCGGGCACGCTTAGCTCGCTGCGATGTCCGTTCGGGCAAACCAGCTCCACCGTCATTGCCTCGGGCGGGTCATCGGAGGAGAAGTTTACCGGGTCGCCCCGCCGATCGACGACGAACGAACGCGCGCCCGCGGCACCGAGCAACGCGCTACAGTCGGGGCAGCGCCGTTCACGCAGATGAACGAGTGCTAGAAACGGCATGCGTTTCGGCGGAGTGATAGAGCCGCTTCTTGAGTCGCCCCACGGCGCGTTCGATCGATTCGAGATAGGGCAACATCGTTGCCTTGATTTTCGTAAGGCGCTCTTCGCCCGCGGCCGTGATCGAATAGATTCGACGCGAGCGTTTCGTCGGATGATCCCAGGTCGCGGTAACGAAGCCGCGCTCCTCCAGTCGGCGAAGCAGCGGATAGATCTTGTTCGTGTTCACCGCGATGAGGTCACCACATACGGACTCGATCCGTTGCATCAGACCGTACCCGTGATCGGGGTGCTCGCGAATCAGATGCAGGAGCAACACGGGAAAGATGGTCTTGCTCTTGATCGGACCACGAATAACTTCGTCGACCCGACGCGACGCTGGAGTACCGGCAGCGAGCAGATCACGCATGAGCGGGCGCGTGAAGGTCGACGGCGTAGGCGCGCTCGATGGCATCCTTATAGCGCCCTTCAACCACACGGCGTTTGATCTTCATCGACGGCGAAAGCTCGCCGCTATCGATGCTGAACTCACGAGGGATCACGATAACACGACGGATTTGCTCGTATGTTGCGAGGTCGGCGGTCTGCTTTTGCGCTTCGGCCGTAATGAACTCGCGTACGTCGTCGCGCGAGGCGAGTTCCTCGGGCGTGAGTGCGGGCAGGCTCATCTCCACGCGAAGCAGGTCCCAATTCGGCGCGATGAGCGCTGCCGGATGCGGCCGTCCGTCGCCCACGACCATGGCCTGCGCGACGAAGACCGAGCGCTTGAGCGCCGCCTCGACGCGCGCCGGCGATACGTACTTACCCGTCGCCGTTTTGAAGATCTCTTTCTTCCGATCGGTGATGTGTAAGTATCCACCCGCGTCGATCTCACCGATGTCGCCGGTGTGCAGCCAGCCGTCGGAAAGCGCCGCGGCCGTGGCCTCGGGATCGCGATAGTAGCCTTGCATGATGTTCCGGCCGCGCGCGAGCACCTCGCCGTCCGGCGCGATCTTGACCTCGACGCCGGGAATTGGTCTTCCGACCGCACCGTATTCGTTGGCCTCGAGGTGGCTGCTGGTAATGACGGGCGAGCTTTCCGTCAGGCCATATCCTTGCATGATCGGGACACCCATCGCAAGGAACGTCATCGCGACGTCGTTGTGCAACTTCGCACTGCCGCTGGTGAGATTCTTGATGTTTTCCAGCCCGAGGATCTTGCGCAACTTTTCAAGGACGAGCCGCTTGGCCAGCGCGTACTGAAGCGCGAGCATTGGGTTTGCGCCCGAGCCAAGCGTTTGCGCTTCCATATATTCGCGGCCCACGCGCAGCGCCCAGGGAACCAGGCGCGCCTGCAGACCCCCGGCTTTCATGGCTTGCCCTTGAACGCCGGTGAGGATGCGATCGAAGATCCGCGGTACGCTCGTCATGTAATTCGGCTGGACCTCGCGCAGATCGGCGAGCAGGTTATTCGGATCGTGGCAGATGTTGAAGCGCGTCTTGGCGAGCAGATAGATGTAAATCATCGTGTGCTCGTAGATGTGCGAGAACGGGAGTACCGACAAAACGTTGTCGTTTTCGGCGTCCTTGAGTCCCTCGGAAAGCGCCGATTGCGCATCGAAGGTCAGATTGTCGTGCGAGAGCATCACGCCTTTGGGAACGCCGGTCGTTCCCGAGGTGTAAATGAGTACCGCAAGATCGTCTGACTTGAGTAGTGCTTCGTACTCGCCCGGAAGCTCCGGATGCGCCGCGCGAACAGCCGCGCCTTTTGCCTCGAACGCCGCCAGTGAACCCGCGCCGCTGGATTCAAAGACCACCGCTTGCGGCAACGGAAAGTTTCCGGTGCGCAGCCGCTCGAGCGTCGCCTCGGAATCGACGAACAGCAGCTTCGCATCGGAGTGCTGGAAAATGTATTGCGTGTGATCGAGCGCCTGCGTCGGAAAGAGCGGCACGACCACGCAGCCTGCGAAGAACGTTGCGAAATCGGCGATGATCCAGTCAATGCTGTCGTGCGCAACCAAGGCAACGCGATCGCCCTGTTGCAAACCGGCTGCGCGAATCGCGCATGCGGCATTGAGCGATCGCTCGAGCACCACGTTCGACGATGTCGGCGTCCACGCGCCGTTGACGCGCTCGATGAGCGCTTCAGGGCGCGGATCGGCAAGAGCGCGCCGGATGAGCTGCGGCAGCGTTTCCTTTGGAAATTGCGAGTCGGGCATGGGGCCGGTTTTCGCCGAGCGAGGCATTGATCATTCTATCAAAGACGCAAGTAGGGTTGCGCGCGCGCCAGTCGACTCTCGGTCATCCCGGCCACATCAAGCAGCTCGTCAAAGGTCGTATACGTGCCGTCTTGCTCGCGAATCTCCACGATGCGTGCGGCGATCGCGGCGCCGATACCGGGCACCGATGCAAGCGCCTGTGCCGGCGCCGTGTTGACGTCAACGATTGCGCGCGTCTTGCCCGAACGCGTACGCGAATGTGTGGTTCGCTTGGTATTCAGAGCGCGCTGCGACGGTTGACCAAGCACCGGGACCGCGATCTCGTCACCATCGCTCACGTGCGCCGCGAGGTTGACCTCGACCGCATCGGCGTCGGCGCGCAGCCCTCCCGCCGCTCGAACTGCGTCGTCGATTCTCGCTCCGCTAGCGACGCGGTAGAGTCCCGGACGCGCCACCGCGCCGGCGACGTACACCAGAGCCGTGCCCAGAGGTCCCGGCAAACGAGCGTGCCGGTGCGACGCCGAATTAACAACGGCCGGAGTCGCCGAGACGGATGGAGCGCGGGGCGCCGGGTGCCAGACCGCAAGCGCGACAAGCGCGATGACGGCCACGACGATGAGAATGCGTTGCATCGTCTTGCTCTTTCACGCGCAAGGGTCCGACCCGAAAGGGGGCCGGAGAGCGGCCGTCCCAATTACCATCCTCTCTATGGCCGACTCTTACGACTTCCGCAGCATCGAACGCCCCTGGCAAGAGCGCTGGGAGGGCGAGGGCATCTATCGCGCGCGCGACGAGGATGCTCGCCCCAAGTACTACACAATGGAGATGCTGCCGTATCCATCGGGCGATCTGCACGTCGGCCACGCGAAGAACTACACGCTGGGCGATGCCATTGCACGCACGATGCGCATGCTCGGCTACAATGTGCTGCATCCCATGGGTTGGGACGCGTTCGGACTACCGGCCGAAAACGCCGCGATTCAGCGCGGCATCGAACCGGCATCGTGGACTCGAGAGAACATCGAGAACATGCGGCGCCAGCTTCGTTTGATGGGCACCAGCTATGACTGGACGCGCGAGATCGCGACCTGTTTGCCCGACTACTATCGCTGGAATCAGTGGCTGTTCTTGCGCTTGTACGAACACGGTCTCGCGTACAAACGCGAAGCGCCGGTCAACTGGTGCCCGCACGACCAAACGGTGCTTGCCAACGAGCAAGTGATCGACGGGCGCTGCTGGCGCTGCGGTCATATGGTCGAACGCCGCAATCTCTCGCAGTGGTTCCTGAAGATTACCGATTACGCCGACCGTCTCTTGAAATCGCTCGATGATCTCAACGGCTGGCCCGAGCGCACGAAGACGGGACAGCGCAATTGGATCGGACGCAGCGAAGGCGTCGAATTTGCTTTTGCCGTCGACGGCCTCGATGCGCAGATCGACGTCTTTACAACGCGTGTCGACACCGTCTACGGTGTGACGTTCCTCGCGATTGCGCCGGAGCATCCGCTGGTCGCACACATCAAGAAGATGGTTTCGAACAAGCACGCCGTGGCGATCGAGCTTTTCGCCGAGAGCCTGCGCTCGAAGTCCGAACTCGAGCGCACCAGCCTCATGGAGAAAGAAGGGCTCTTTACCGGAGCCTTTGCGATCAATCCGCTCTCGCACGAGCGCGTGCCGATTTGGGTGACGAACTACGTGCTGGCCGAATATGGCACGGGTGCGGTCATGGGCGTGCCCGCGCATGATGAGCGCGATTTCGACTTCGCGAAAAAGCACGGGCTGCCCATCGCCCAAGTAATCGTGCGCCCCGGCGAAGAGGTCACCGCGCCGCTCGAAGCCGCCTTCGTCGACGACGGACGGCTGGTTGCGAGCGACGATTACAGCAGCATGTCGAGCGAGCATGCGCGCATCGCGCTCGCCGAGCGCCTGACCGCAATGGGCGTAGGCCGCAAAACCGTCAATTATCGCTTCCGCGATTGGCTCGTTTCGCGTCAGCGCTATTGGGGAACGCCGATTCCCATCGTGTACTGCGAGGCGTGCGGCGAAGTCGCCGTCCCCGACGAGCAACTGCCGATCCTGTTGCCGCCCGACGTGCCGATCACCGGCGAAGGCTCGCCGCTCGCGCGCGATCCGGCGTTCATCAACACGACCTGCCCGACATGTGGCGGCCCGGCGCGGCGCGAGAGCGATACCATGGATACGTTCTTCGAATCCTCGTGGTATTTCTTGCGCTACATCGACCCGCGCAACACGGATGCGCCCTGGTCTACGCAACTCTCCAACCGATGGATGAACGTTGACCAGTACATTGGCGGCGCTGAGCACACGGTGCTACATCTGCTCTACTCGCGCTTCTTCTATAAGTTCTTTCACGATCAGGGCTGGGTGAGCGGCCGGGATGAGCCGTTCGAGCGCCTCTTCCATCAGGGCATGCTGCTCGCCAACGGCGAGAAGATGTCGAAGTCGCGTGGGAACGTGGTTGGTATCGACGAGACCGCCGACACATACGGCGTCGACGCGATGCGTTTGTTCCTGCTCTTTGCGACGCCGCCAGAGGACACCGGCAATTGGACCGAGGACGGCATCAGCGGCCGCGTGCGCTTTCTCAACCGCGTGTGGCGCGCGTGCGAGCCGTACCTCGCCGATGCAGCGGCAATTTCGCCACGTGCGTTGCCGCCGGTAAGCGATCCCTCGGGCCGCGCGCTCGTGCGCGCCGTCCACGTCGCCGCGAAGTCCGTTATCGACGAAGCCGCCTCGCGCCGCTTTCATTTCAACACGACGATCGCCAAACTCGACGAGTTGATCAACGCGATGACCGAGTTCTCCGCAAAAAGTGCGCCGGAATATCTCTACGCCGTGCACGCGCTGGCCCTGCTGCTCGCGCCTTACGCGCCGCATATCGCCGATGAGCTGTGGTCACGGCTGGGTCATGCAACCTCAGTGCATCTCGAGCGCGTGCTCGAGCCCGAGGACGAGGCGCTCGCTGTCGATGAGATTACTCTCGTCGTGCAAGTGAACGGCAAGATTCGCGCGCGCATTGCCGCCGCGCCGGGCATCGCCGAGAGCGACGCGATCGAACTCGCACTCGCCGACCCGCACGTCCGGGCGCAGATCGACGGCAAGGCGATGCGCAAGCAAATCTACGTTCCCGACAAGCTCGTCAACCTCGTGGTCGGATGAACGCTACACCGTCGATAGAGACGCGCGTCTGCGTCGTTGGCGGTGGGCCGGCGGGAATTGTGCTCGGGTATCTGCTTGCGCGCGCCGGTCACGCGGTCACCGTGCTCGAAAAGCACAACGATTTCTTGCGTGACTTTCGTGGCGACACGGTGCATCCGTCGACCATGACGGTGCTCGATGAATTGGGGTTGCTCGACGATTTCTTAAAGCGGCCGCATTCGGAGATCGTTCATCTTTTGGGTCACGTGGGAGCCGATACGATCAAAATCGGCGATTTTAGCCATGTGCCCGCAAAGACGAAGTTTCTTGCGCTCATGCCGCAGTGGGACTTCTTGAATTTTCTCTCGGAGAAGGCGCGGGCGTACTCCGGTTTTCACTTGATGATGAACACCGCCGCGACGGACGTCATCAGCGAGGCCGGCCGAGTCACCGGCGTCCGCGCAACCGGTCCTAACGGAGCCTTTGACATCCGTGCCGACGTGGTGGTCGCATGCGATGGGCGCACCTCGACGCTACGCTCGGCCGTGGGCATCACGCCGCGCGATCTCGGTGCGCCGATGGACGTGCTCTGGACGAGCCTGTCCAAACGCCCGACCGATCAAAATGCCGCGTTCGGGTTCATCGGCGCAGGCGCCGTCTTTGTGATGATCGATCGCAACGACTACTGGCAGTGCGCCTATGTGATCGCCAAGGGGACCGCCGACGAGGTTCGCGCGCGCGGCATCGATGCGTTTCGCGCCGTGCTCGCATCGATCGCACCGGTCATTGCCGATCGGGTGAACGAAATCAAGAGTTGGGACGATGTCAAACTGCTCACCGTCGCCGTCGATCGCCTGGAACGTTGGCATCTGCCGGGTCTGCTCCTGATCGGCGACGCCGCACACGCGATGTCGCCCATCGGCGGCGTCGGCATCAATCTCGCGGTACAAGATGCGATCGCCACGGCAAATATCTTATCGGCAGCGCTGCGGCGGCCCGGGCCGGTTGGTGAAGACGCCGTTGCCGCGGTGCAGCGGCGGCGCATGTATCCCACGGTGATGACGCAAGGTCTGCAAGTGGAGATACAACGCCACATTATCTCGCGCGTCCTGGCTTCAAAAGCTCCGCCGAAACGCGCGCCGCTGATCCTGCGTATACTTACGAGCATTCCCGGTTTCCGGTACATCCCGGCTTATATCGTCGGAATCGGCTTCCGACCGGAGCACGTTAAGCGGGAACTAATCCCTTAAAGTACTCGTACGTCTCGCGCATACCATCGAGGATTCTGGTCTGAGGTTTCCAGCCGAGTTCTTTTTTTGCAAGCGCCGCGTCAAACTGCGCATCGCGCGCGTCGCCGGGCCGCTTCGGCCCGTTGGTCACGGGCGCTTCGAAACCGCTGATCTCCACCAGCGTGCGGTAAATGTCGTTCACGCTCGTCTTGACGTTGGTCCCGATCGCAAAGCAGCCGCCCGAGCCTTTATCGAGCGCAAGCACGTTCAAATCCGCAATATCCTTGACGTAGATATAGTCGCGCGTCTGATCCCCATCCCAATCGATGCGCACGCCTTCACGCTTGAGAAATTTTCCGATGAAGATCGCGATGACGCCGGCTTCGCCATTGGGATCCTGGCGCGGCCCGTACACATTGCCGTAGCGTAGCGCGGTGAAGTCGAGCCCTTTCTCGTGCTTGTAAAAGCGCAAGTAGTGCTCGGCGACCATCTTGGTGATGCCGTAGGGAGACGTGGGGCGCTGCGGCGTTGCCTCGGTAATCGGGAAGCGTTCGGGCGTACCATAGGTCGCACCGCTCGAAGCAAAAATAACTTTCTTGACCCCGGTCTTGACCGACGTCTCAAGGATATTGAGCAAACCCATGACGTTGACGTCGGCATCGTACTTCGGATCGCGCGACGAAATCGCCACCGAGTGTTGCGCGGCATGGTGGCTCACGATCTGCGGCTTGAATTCCTTGAAAATCCGCATCACGCCCTCGTCGCGAATATCCATATGCGTGAAGTTCGCGCGCTCCGGGACGTTCATGCGGCGGCCGCCGCCGTGTTCCCACAGCGAGTCGAGAACAAGCACCTCGTGACCCGCAGCGAGATAGGTGTCGACGATGTGTGAACCGATAAAGCCGGCCCCGCCGGTCACAATGATACGCACGGCTTTTTTCCTCAACGGCTTGTCATGGCCGCGCGCCGACGCAGAGGCCGCGGATGATCTCAAGGTACACCTCGGCTCGCGTGCTTCGCGTAGGCACGCTTTGCGCCCTCGTCTGCGCTGCGTTGTTATGCTCGTTGGGGCGCGAACGCATGGTCGCGCCGGTGACTCGAGACGCGAACGATGCGCTGGTACGGGACGCTCCTCGATCCACGCGGCGAGGAAGGAGGACTCCGGTCCTACACGTTCGCGATCGACGGTGGACCAACGGCGCTCATTTCGCTTAGCGATCGCCTTGCGGCGGGGACACGCGCGATCGTGCGCGGACGACTCGAACCGCTTGACAACGCACGCAACCCTGGGGAGACGAGCGAGCGTGCGATCGAACGCGAGCGCGGCATCGACGCGCGCATTGAACGCGCACAGCTGATCGAAAGCCTTGGTGCAGACGGATCCTGGCGCGCAACGATCGCGAGGCTGCGCGAGCAAGCCCACAGCGAATTGCAATCGCGCCTCGGCGAACCGGCCGCATCGATCGTCGCCGGCGAACTGTGGGGTGAACGCGCGCAGTTGCCCCCGGACTTACGCGCTGAATTTCAAGAGACCGGGACGGTTCACGTGCTGGTTACTGCCGGGTTGCACGTCGGTCTCGTTGCACTGCTCGTCGCGTGGTGCTGCGCGCAGTTGTCGCTCCCGCGCGCGCTTGGATGCAGCATCGGCATCCTTGCGGTCTGGAGCTTCGCCACGTTTAGCGGGCTCGAGCTGCCGGCGCTGCGCGCCGCGACGATGGCAACCTGCGCGCTAACGGCGCGCGCGTGCGGGCGCGCAGCATTTTCGTGGAACACGCTGACCATCGCCGCGGCGGTGGTCCTCGCCGCAATACCCGGCAGTTTCGCGGCACCCTCCTTCTGGCTCTCGTTCTGCTGCGTCGGCGCGATCTTCGCGCTCGGCAATGCGATCGACGAGATGCTGCACGAACGCGTGCGGTTGCCCAAGCGCGCCCGCGAAGCGCTGGTGCTCACGATTGCGACGCAACTCGGCACCTGGCCGCTCACCGCGTCGATCTTTCTGCAGTGGTCGAGCTATGCGCTCATTGCCAACCTCGCGGTCGTGCCGTGCGTGCCGTTCACGATGCTTTTGGGGGCGCTCCAACTATCGTTCGCGTGGTGCGCACCACTTGCGCAGGCCTGCGCGAATATCAACGGCTGGATCATCGCCTGGTCGGTCGGCGTGGTTCGTACGCTTGGCGCGTTACCGGGTTCGACGATCGTGATGACGCCCGCGCCGCTCTGGTTGATCGCGCTCTATGAAGGATCGTTGCTCGCCGCAGTTCCCCTAATCCGGCGCGGGGGTGCAACCTTTGCGCTGACGCTCGCGCTCGCCGCCACGTCCTTCGTCCTTTGGCCGCCGCGATTGCCCGCTCGCGACCTTCGAATCACCGTGCTCGACGTCGGGCAAGCCGATGCGATCGTGATCGAGACGCCGGCACATCACGCGATCCTCGTCGATGCCGGCGGCCGGCTCGAGCGCGGCCCGCAAGGCGACGATTCCGTCGCCGAGCGCGTGGGTGAACGCATCGTGGTGCCGTTCCTCATCCGTGAGGGAATCCATCAGCTCGATGCCGTCATCATCTCGCATCCGCACGGCGACCACGTAGGTGGGTGTGCTCCGGTATTACGTAAGATTCGCGTCGCGGAGATTGCTGATAGCGGGCAAACGTATGGCGGACATGCCTATCACGATTGTATCGATACGGCACACGCGGATCACGTGCCGGTCGTCTATCCGCGCGCGGGCGCGGTGTGGCAGACGAATGATGGGGTAACGCTGACGTTCATCGGCCCGTCGCTGCCGTTTATCGGCGGCA
This sequence comes from Vulcanimicrobiota bacterium, assembly GCA_963833045.1. Classification (GTDB taxonomy): domain Bacteria; phylum Vulcanimicrobiota; class Vulcanimicrobiia; order Vulcanimicrobiales; family Vulcanimicrobiaceae; genus Aquilonibacter. The sequence continues at coordinate 130,310 of CAWHWL010000021.1, read as the reverse complement.
AGAACGCGATCAATGACAACTCGATCGCGTTCATCCTACAATACAAGCAATTTCGGATGCTCTTCACCGGTGATGCAGGCAGCGCCGCCGAGCAACGATTTCTCGTCGAAGGTGTCGATCTAGCCGCAGATGTTCTAAAGGTCGGCCACCACGGTTCAGCCTATAGCTCGTCACCAGAGTTTATCGCCGCGGTTCATCCGCATTACGCGATTATCTCTGTGGGCCGCAACAACATGTTCGGCCACCCGGCGCCGTCGACGATTGAAACCCTCGAGCGAAGCGGTGCCGTCGTTTACCGAACAGACAACGATGGCGCATCCATAGTATCGGTATCAGCTCCAGGCTATTTTTTCGCTTCGCCGACCTCGATGAGGTGGCCATCGGGATCGCGCATGTAGCACCGCGTCTCGACCTCGCGAACCTTCGGCTCGGTGAGGAACTCCGCACCCAGACCCTTCCAACGTTCGTAACATTCCGCAATGTTCGCGACGCGGATGTTCATGAAGCTACTGACAGGCTCGCCATCGTTCGGAGGTGCGAGGTATACCTTCGGTTTGTCGTCGGTCGGCCCGCCGCCGACATTGATGATGACCCACGTGTTCGCGAGCTGCACGACGTGCGGCTTGCCGTTCTCTCCGTCCATGACGACTTTCCCGCCGAGGATCCGCGAGTAGAAGTCCAACGACTTCTTTGGGTCCGCCGAAACGAGAAAGTGCGTGACGGTGAAACCAGTACTAGGAAATATTTGGTATGTTGTATTTGGCACTCAGAGTTGCGACCAACCGCCGTCGACGGGGAGTTCGGCACCGTTTGTGAAGGTCGCATCGAACGCGAGGAAGAGGACGGCCTTCGCGATTTCATCCTCCGTCCCAAAGCGTTTCATCGGAATGATGCCCGTTATATGCTCCCTAACTTTGGCGACCGCGTTTTTATCGGGGAACGCCTTGTCGAGGATCGGCGTGTCGATGGGGCCGGGCGTCACCGCGTTGACGCGAATCCCCGCAGGAATCAACTCAGTGGCGAGCGTCCGAGCGAAGGATCGTAACGCGGCCTTGGCGGCTCCGTAGGCGACTTGGCCCGGCATTCCCTTGACGTTCGCGACCGAGGTCGTGAAGACGACAGCGCCTCCGCGATTGATCAGCGGCGCGAGCTTCTGAACGGCGAAAAACGGGCCCTTGGCGTTCAGGTTGAACATCTCGTCGTAGACGGACTCGGTCATACTCTCGAGAGTCGTTGGAGTGCTGAACCCGGCGTTGACGAAAAGCAGATCGAAGGTGTCGAACTCGGCCTTCACACGAGAGGCGAGAGCGTCGATGTCCGTCAACGATCGCGCGTCGCTCGAGACCACAAACGCGTCCTTCCCGAGTTCTTTCTGCGCCGAATCCAGGCCAGCTTGCGAGCGGCCCGTCACCAGAACGCGCGCGCCCCCATCCAGGAGCATCTTTGCCGTCGCTAGCCCCATGCCGCTTGTGCCGCCGGTGATTACCACCTTTTTGCCTTGATACCGTTCCATGTGTAGTCTCCTCGCGACGCCGGGTCGCCTAGCTAATTTTGAACTATTTTGTACGATAATGAGACGCAAGGAATCAGCTGTCAAGGCATTTCGAACTATTTATTTCAAAATAGCTGTAGCAGAAAGGTCGGCACCGGATACCTTAACGACGGCCTGCCACGCGGCTTCTTGGCTGGCGCGATCGTGGAGGTGTGGCTGGCGCTGCGCCTCAATTGGGCCGCTGAACTTCCCTTGAGCCGAGGCGAAGAATTGCCCTGAGACGTCGGTTCCGAACTCCGACGCCTGGAGGTACCGACGGGCCGCGGTCTCCGGCGTCTGATCCATGCCGGGAATCAGTTTGGAGATTGGGATAAACAGATATTTCAACGCCGGGCCAGCGTTTCGCACCACCTTGGTGGCGGTCGCCGCACCGGGCGAGACAGCGTACACGGCCATGCCGGAGGGTAGCCGGCGCGCCAGCGCCGCGACCCACCAAGCGATAATGAGCTTGGCGTCGGCATACGCCCGGTTGGGATCGTACTTCACGTTCGGCCCGCTGTGCAACAGGTCTTCAATTGCGGCGGTTCGGTCGCCGTGGTGGTATTTGGCCGCGAAGGCTGGCACCTCGGTGTAGCTGAACATGGGCACGCCCCCTCGGGCAGGCTCCGCACCGGCGATAACAATCCGCGCATCGGGGCTCAGCAGTCCGGCGCCGAGCAACCCGACGGTCAGCTGATGATGACCGATGAGCGCGGCCTGATGCGCCTCAATACCCGCCTCAGTCAGCACACGCTTCTTGCCTCCGATCATCCCCGCGTTTAGCAGTAGGAAATCGATCGGCTGGCCCCGCTTGACCAGCTCGCCGAGGGCGGCTTGAACGCTGCTCGGTGCGTCCAGATCTAGCTCCAGCGGCGTGAAAACTTGTTTCTTGGTCTCAGCCGCGAGTTGAGCGGCCGTTTGCCGGGCCCGGACCAAGCTGCGCCCGGTGACGATGACTTCGTGGTAGCCCTTTTGGGCGAGCAAGCTGGCTGCCTCATAACCGAGCCCGGAAGTGGTGCCGGTGACGAGAGCGATCGAATGTTCCATGGGCGACTCCATAGTGAGGTGGACAATTTCGAACCTTTTCGTACTATAATGGATCAGATGACCAAGGGCAAGGAATTTCGAACTAAATGATTCAAAATGCGGCCAGGCCGCGTGGCCGACCGCGCAGCTTCAACGAGAGCGCCGCGCTGGAAAAAGCGATCCAGGTCTTCTGGTCTAAGGGCTACGACGGGGTGACGGTCGACGATCTCGTCTCCGGGATGGGAGTCGGGCGACCGAGCCTGTATTCAATTTTTGGGTCCAAGCGGAGCATATTCTTGCGTGCACTCCATGCGTACGCCGAGAGGAAGGGCGCTCTCTCCGCGAAGGCACTGCTCTCGCCGAAGGCTCTGCGCGATTCGCTGGTCGCCTTCCTAAAGCACGAAGTAGAAACTGCGACCGAAAAAGGATCCGCCCCGGGATGTCTTCTCTTGTGCGTCGCGCCGCTCGTGGACGATGCTGAGGTTCGGCAGTTTTTGCAAGACGCGGAGCACGGCGCCTTGGCGCTAGTGGAAAGCCGTTTTCGCGACGCGATCAGCGCGGGAGAAATCGCATCGGACTTTCCGGTCGTCGCGCGCGCGAGCCAGGTCCTCGACCTCGCTCGCGGTCTGACGATGCGTGCACGGATGGGCGCGTCGCGTAAGACGCTCCTCCATGACGCCGAGGAAGCGGCCGACTTGGTGCTCCTGCCGCGGCGTCTATAACGCGCTCCCACAGTCGAGACTTAGGTCACTCCCTCATCGTTCACGCTTCGCCTAGGCCCCAGGTATGTGAGTCTAGGATTTCATGAGATCATGTCGGCGGTTGCCGGCCAGTTTTGGATAAATTGCGCGTTGCGGAGATTGCGGACAGCGGGCAAACCTACGGCGGCCATGCGTATCACGATTGCCTTGACACAGCGCATGCGGACGGCGTGCCGATTGTGTATCCGCGCGCAGGTGCAGTATGGCAAACGAATGATGCGTTACGCTGCACTTCATCGGCCCGTCGCTCCCGTTTATCGGCGGGAGGAACGCGATCAACGACAACTCAATCGCATTCATCCTAACGTATAAACATTTCCGCATGCTCTTCACCGGCGATTCCGGAACCGCCGCGGAGCAGCGTTTCCTAGACGAAGGCACCGACCTTCATGCCGATATTCTCAAGGTTGGCCATCACGGTTCAGCATATGGCTCCTCGCCTGCATTCATCGCCGCCGTGCGCCCGCGCTACGCGATCATCTCTGTCGGACGCCACAATATGTTCGGCCATCCGGCGCCCTCAACGGTTTCCGCACTCCAGCGCTTTGGCGCCGTTATTTACCGTACGGACGAGAACGGTTCCGTTACATCGAGGTAGACCGAAAAGTGATGATTATCGCACCGCTATTATATGTCTCCTTAAGACAATTCGATCGAGTCAATCCACCTCAGAATCATCTCTTCGTGCATGATCCCAAAGCGCAGCGTGAGCGCCGGATACGGATGATCGGACTCTACGGCAGGTAACCTACGGCGGAACTCGGCCAGCTTAGCTTCATGTTGCGCTCGCTGAATGCGCAGCATGCGCGCCAACTCCTCGCGCGGTACATGATTCCCGAAGAATACGGTTAGCAACAGTGGGAAACGGCGCAAACCCTCAGCGGGGTCGCGCGCAATCCAAGCCGTGAAGGCGCGCTCGCCCGCAGGCGTGATCGTATAAGGGATCCGCTCGCGAGCGCTGCGGTCGCCCGCGTCGATCAACCCAAGGTGCTCCAGCGTACGCAGCTCGCGATAGATCTGGCTGCGGGTCACGTTCCAAAAGTTGCCGATCGACGATTCTATGCGCTCGGCAAGCTCGTAGCCCGAGGACGGGCCGAAAGTCAGGAAGCCCAGCAGCGATGCCGCCGTGGCATTCAGCTCCGGGTTGACATCGGCGGTGTCAGTCATTACAGTTTATATAGTCCAATTTGACAGGTCATTGTAGCTTTACTGACGGGCTCCTTGCCCCCTGGAGAGCGCCATGCCGCATCCGGAAGCTCCGATCCTCATCCGCATTCTCCTGGCCGTTCATATTCTGGCAGGCACGGTGGCTCTTTTTGCCGCGCCCGTTGCCCTCGCCGTCCTTAAGGGCGGCCGCACTCACCGCCGCTTTGGAAGGATCTACGTGTTCGCCATGGGGGTCGTGGCAACCACAGCGCTCATTCTAGCGCCGTTTTTCCAGAGCTGGTTCTTGCTTTTCATAGCTGTTTTCAGCTTCTACCTCGCCTTCAGTGGACGTCGCGTGCTTCGGTTGAAACGCGGCGTCGATCGTCCCGCAGCGATCGACTGGATTGCAGCGTCACTCTCAGTCCTCGCCGGCGTCGGGCTCGCGTTGCTCGCGTACTTGCAGCACGAGCAATTTGGCACTTTCACGATCGTGCTTTCAGTCTTCGCTTTGATTGCGATCGTTTCGGGTGCGCGTTCGATTCGACGCTACCTTGCGCCGCCTGCGGCGCCCGGCGCCTGGAAGCTCGACCACTTGCAGCTAATGATTGGCGCTTATATCGCGACGGTCACGGCATTTTCTGTCGTTAATTTCACATTCTTGCATCCTGTCATCATCCGATGGCTCTGGCCTGCCGCAGTTGGAATTCTCGCGATTCCGTTCTTGCGAAGGCGCTACGCGCAAGGAAAAACGGTGATCGCAGAGCCAGCGCCTCAACCGGACGCCGCTGACGCCTCCCCAAGCCTAACTCTCCGCGAGGTGGGCGAGAAACGGCTATCGTGACGGTGGTGTGAGTACAGAACTTTATGAGATCACGTTGGTGAATGTTCGCCCGTCTTGCGGAAACTGCGCGTCGCAGAGATTGCGGACAGTGGGCAAACCTACGGCGGCCATGCGTACCACGACTGTCTCGATACAGCTCACACGGATCGCGTTCCCGTCGTCTATCCGCGAGCGGGCGACGTGTGGCGCACTGACGACGGCGTCACGCTGCATTTCGTCGGCCCGTCATTGCCGTTCATCGACGGCAAGAACGCGATCAACGACAACTCCGTCGCGTTCATCCTAGAATACAAGCAGTTCCGCATGCTCTTCACCGGGGACGCCGGCAGCGCCGCAGAGCAACGCTTTCTCGCAGAAGGCGTCGATTTACACGCCGACGTGTTGAAAGTCGGTCATCACGGCTCAGCCTACGGATCCTCGCCGGCCTTCATCGCGGCGGTGCACCCGCGCTATGCAATCATTTCTGTAGGACGACACAACATGTTCGGCCACCCCGCGCCGTCAACGATTGAAACGCTTGAGCGCATTGGTACCCGAGTCTATCGTACGGATGAAAATGCGGCAGTCCAGGTCATAAGCGACGGGAGAAGCGATTCTGCAAAGGCATGCTCGATTTCCGTGAGCTTGCCGGACACAATCTCACCGTGTTCGACGGTCAACGTTTCGCCATTTTTCCGCAGCTAGCGTTGGTTCAATCGCAAGGCGCGAACGACGCGCTCGATTTCATCGCCTATCGCCGGTGAGATATCGACGAATACCACACTGTGGTGAAATTCGCGAAATTGCTGCGTCGCGTGCACCACTTTTCCACGCACCTGCAAAGACCGCGCCGCCTCGCCGTTCGGTAACGTGAACTGCATGCTCAATGTGCTACCCTCGGCAATCCGCTTCTCGAACGCGAGGCGCATGCCACCGCGACTCAAGTCGAGCGCGAGCGCATTAATCTCATCCTTCGTTCCGGCCACTGTACATGTCACGTTGAACTCGGTTTCGACGCGAATCGCGCTATCGGCGGCCGCGCTCTTCAAACGCTCCTCTTCGAGAAAACGACCGAGCACCTTATCATCGTCCGGCGCGAGCTTTGCAAACTCTACGCCGTATTCGAGGGAATTCCCTGAGCTTCCGGAGTTGTGGCGGATCTTTCCGACGATAGGGATATTCCTTTCGCCGGCCGGCAGTTTGAACCGGATCTCGGAACCCGTCAGAAGGATGCTTGCGGCCCTTAAACGGCAGCCGCCACTCGAAAGATCGATAACCGTAACGCGCACGGGCTTTGGAAAACCGTCGACGGTCGCCTCAACCGCGGATGCGAGTCGAAGCCTGAATGAAGGGCTCACAGTGCAACAATATTGGACTCACAAGATCAGAAGCATGCTGATGCCAAATTCGCGGCAGTGAACCAGGCGGGGTAGGAATTTCCGCCTATTAGCGCCTACACCCGGGATTGAAGTCTGCATGTGGAGGCACTCGAATGAACTTCAATCCGGGTTTACGCCGGTTTTTTCCGTGCGTACTCGCGCTCGCTTTCGTCGCGACGACCGGGACGCTTCGGGCAACGGCGGCCGATCCGCTGGATACGTCGCTCGCAACGGCAAGCAATCCGATGACCGTAGTCCTCGATGAGCGTACCGCCCCGCGTGGATTCGCCTACACCCACATGACGATTCCGGTGCAACCGGGACCGTTTACGCTCGACTACCCGGAATGGATTCCCGGCGAGCACGGCCCGACCGGTCCGCTGCACGACATGTCGGAGCTGGTGATCACGGCCAACGGACAGCCGCTGAAGTGGCTGCGCGATCAGGTTGACATGTACGCGTTCCATATCGTCGTTCCGCAAGGTGTGAGCAGCGTAAACGTCGATTTCACCGTTCTTTTAAACACGACGAACAACTTCATCGACGGCCAGCTTGCCACGCGCAACATCATGGTCGGCAACTGGAACCGCTACATTCTCTACCAGCGCAACATCGACAACACGCAGTACTACGTCAAGGCATCGCTGATTCTCCCCGACCGCTGGGATTACGCGAGCGCGCTTCCCGTGCAGTCGCGTGACGGACAACGCATCGACTTCAAGACTGTGACGCTCGAAACACTGGTCGATTCGCCGACCGACTCGGGTCGCTACTACAAGCACATTCTCGCCTGGAGCGGTCCCACCGGCGCGAAGAGTTATCTCGATTTCTTCGCCGACAATCCCGAAGACCTGGCGATTCCCCAGTCGCGAATTGACGCATACAAGCGGATGACGCTCGAAGAGATGGCGCTCTACGGTGGACGCCACTGGAACGTCTATCACTCCGAACTAACGCTGAGCGATCTGATCCCGCCCCAAGGCATCGAACACCATCAATCCAGCGACGATCGTGCCCCCGATAACTTCATGACGAACGATGACCAGCAGTTCGCCGGTGGCGACTTGCTTTCGCATGAAATGTCGCATTCGTGGAACGGGAAGTACCGTCGTCCGTTCGATTTGCAGCAGCCGAATTTCAACGTGCCGTATCCCGAGCACACCGAACTGCTCTGGCAGTACGAGGGCATGAACCAGTACATGGGCGACCTCGTCGCGTTCCGCGCCGGTATGAAGGGCACGGCAAAAGACTATCCCGAGTATCTCGCGACGGTCTACGCCTCGCTGCTCTACGAACCGGGCCGTGACACCGAGCCGATCATCGACTTGACCACCGCCGCGCCCTACCTGTACGGATGGCAGGGAGCCTATCCAAACATTCGCCGCACGGCGGGTGACTTCTATGGCGAGGGCGAGCTGATGTGGCTGGACGCAGACACGATCATTCGCGAGCGGACCGGCGAGAAAAAGTCGCTTGACACGTACTGTCAGATCTTCGCGGGAGGCACCTCATCGCCGCATGTCGTGACCTACACGCGTGCCAACCTCGAAGCTTATCTGAACCAGGTCGTCCCGTACAACTGGCACGCTTTCTTTCAGAAGTACGTCTATTCGATCGCGCCGCTGCCTCCGACCGATGAGCTCCAGCGGGCCGGCTATCGGCTCGTTTGGAACGACAAACCGAACAAATATCAGACGGCGGACGACACCGCGGGAAAATCCATCAACTCATTTTATGACATCGGCCTTATGTTGAACGAGGACGGCCGCGTCGTCGACGTTCGCAAAAACTCGCCTGCATGGGATGCCGGCTTCGCACCCGGCACGACGGTCGTCGCGGTGGACAATCAGCAGTTCAGCCGCGACGTTTGGACGCGCGCCGTGAAGGCGACGTCGTCGAGCTTCGGGCCGATGGACGTGACCGTCATTCAAGACGGTTACTACGAAGATCTCACGGTGCACTACACCGGCGGACTACGGATTCCGCATCTCGTGCGGATCCCGGGAACGTATGACATGCTGACCGCCATCATGCGGCCGCACGCGAAATAATGGGGGCGACGATGAAACACCTATTCCTCGGAGCCGCTGCGGCTCTCTCGATTGTGGTCGCGTCGGCCTCTTCGGCGAGCGCGCAAGCGCCCGGAACGGTTGCGTCGCTGTCGACGCAGAGCAATCCGGAAACGATCGTGCTCGATGCGCGCAAAGCATCGGTCGGGATCGCGTACACCCACATGACGATTCCAGTGCAGCCTGGATCGTTCACCATCGATTATCCGGAATGGATACCGGGCGAACACTCCGCAGACGGCCCGCTCGGCGACATTTCGGAACTGCGCGTCAGCGCCAACGGCAAACCGATCGAATGGCACCGCGATCAAGTCGATCTCTATGCCTATCACATCGACGTGCCGCAAGGCGTTACCACGATCAACGCAGACTTCACCGTGCTGCTCAACGGCCCGGGAACCTTCGCAACGCGGAACGTCATGGTCGGCAACTGGAACCGCTACATTCTCTATCAGCGCAACATCGACAACACGCAGTCCTACGTCAAAGCCAGCCTCATCATGCCCGACGGCTGGGGTTACGCGTCGGCGCTGCCGATTGCATCGAGCAGCGGCAACCGCGTCGACTTCAATACGGTGACGCTTGAGAGGCTGATCGACTCGCCGACCGACATCGGCCGCTACGTCAAGCACTACACGCTCTACACGACGCCCGACGGCGCGACGATGTACCTGGACCTCTTTGCGGACAAGCCGCAGGATCTCGCCATCAAAGACGATTTACTCAACGAGTACAAGCGCCTCGCACCCGAAGCCATCGCGCTCTACGGCGGGCGCCATTGGAACGTCTATCACGCGGAACTCACGCTCAGCGACGAGATCGGCTTCGAAGGCATCGAACACCACGAGTCCAGCGACGACCGTGCGGTCGACGACTTCATGACCGACCCCGATATGCAAAAGCTCGGGGCCGACCTCATTCCGCACGAGTTTTCACATTCGTGGAACGGCAAGTATCGCCGGCCCTTCGACTTGCAGCAACCCAACTACAACGATCCGCACCCGGAACACACGGAACTGCTCTGGCAGTACGAAGGCATGAACCAGTACATGGGCGATCTGCTCTCGTTTCGCGCGGGTATCCGCGATCCGAAGGATTATCCGGATTTCCTCGCGGCCATGTATTCGGAACTCGCCTATGAACCGGGGCGCGACACGACGCCGATCATCGATACGACCACCGGCGCGCCGTACTACTATACCGACGGACGCGGCTGGTATCCCAGCTTGCGCCGCACGGCCGGCGACTTCTACTCCGAAGGCGAGCTGATGTGGCTCGACGCGGACACGATCATTCGCCAGCAAACCCACGGTCAGAAATCGCTCGACGATTACACCAAGATCTTCGCAGGCGGCGTCTCCGGGCCGCAGGTCGTGACCTACACGCGCGAAGATCTCGAACACTATCTGAACGAAGTGACGCCGTACGATTGGCACGGCTTCTTCGAGAAGTACGTTTACTCGATCGCACCGCTTCCGCCGACCGACGAAATCGAACGCGCTGGATACAAGCTGGTATTCAACGACAAGCCGAACTTCTACGCGGCGGGCCGCGGCGGACCGATGGCCGGCGTTAACGCTTGGTACGACGCGGGCGTGCGCCTGAGCAGCAAAGGCAACGTCAGAGACGTCCGCAAGGGGTCGGCCGCGTGGGAAGCTGGGCTCGCGCCCGGCATGCAGGTCGTCGCCGTCAACGATCAGGTGTTCACCCCGAAGATGTGGACGGATGCAATCACCGCAGCCAAAGGCGGCACGACGCCGATTGCCCTGCGGATCAAACAGGGGACATGGTATGCGAAATTGTCCCTCAACTACCACGATGGCCTGAAGTATCCGCACCTGGAGCGCATCCCGGGCACAACCGATATGCTCTCGGAGATCATGGCCCCGCACGCTCATTAGCGACCTTTGTCTACTAAAAGACGCAACTCTTCGTGTACCGTTGGGGTTTAGCCAAACGTCGTTAGGCAACCCCAGAGAGGATCTTCTATCGCTACTCGCAATCGCACAGCAAGAAAAACGCGCGAAGTCAAGACGCGCGACGTCGACAACAAAAAGGAGCTGCCGCTCGAAGTTCATGGCAGCGTCAAGCAAGTATTTCCGAGCACGACGTTCTCGGTCGAGCTCGACAACGGGCACACCATCCTGGCGCATATCGCCGGACGTCTGCGCCGGCACCGCATCAAGATTCTTCCAGGTGATCGCGTCGATGTCGAAATCTCGCCCTACGATCTAAGCAAGGGCCGCATCGTGTACCGCTACCGGGCGGGAGAAGCGCGCCGGACCTAACCCGCCGCATGCCCTCGGCGTTCGTCCTTTGGTCGAGCGCCGTTTTTGCATTGCAAATCGGCGTCGCCCGGCTGGGCTATGGCCTCGCGCTACCCGCGATTCGAACGACGCTGCATGGGAACTACACGCTCTACGGAACGATCAACGCCGCCAGTTTGGGCGGCTATCTCCTCGGTGCGCTGATCGCGCCGCTGGCGATCCGGCGCATACCTCACGCAGTTCTTTGGAGTAGCGTCGTGGCCGGCATGGCGCTCGCCATCTCCGGGTTCGCCGCCGATCAGCTCGTCTTCGGCGCGGCGCGCGTACTCTTCGGACTCGCCAGCGGCATCGCGCTCGTCGCGGCGGCGGTTCAAACGCTCGAATCCGTCGATGCGTCGAAACGCGGTGGCGCAAGCGCGGTCATGTGGGGCGGCATCGGCGTCGGAATGTTCTTCTCGGCGATTGGCGCGGATTGGCTGCTTCGCGGACTCGACTGGCGCATCGCGTCGCTGGCCACCGGGGTGTTGACCGCGCTGGCCGGCATCGGTTACAGCATTGCGGCTCCCCCCGCGGCGGCAACCCCGCCTGCCCCCCGAGCCGCCGCAAAGCAACCGCTGCCGCTGCGACGCTTCGGTTTTTTCTTTCTTGCGTATTTTTGCTTCGGCTTCGCCTACATTGCCTACGCGACGTTTATCGTCGCATCGATCGACGGGCGGCTCGGCGTTCGCGGCGGGCAAGCGACGATCGAACTCTTGTGGGCTCTCTACGGGATTGCGAGCGTGATCGGGACGATCGCGATCGGAGTTATTCTGAACCTTCCGATCGGACGCGGCGCCATGATCTTCGCCGGGCTGGCCGGCGCCGTTGGATCCGCGGCCGCATCCGTTCTCCCGCTAGCCGTCATACCCAGTGCCTTCCTCGTGGGTCTCGGCCTGAGTGCGACGCCGGCCGCGGCAACCGCGTTCGCGCGAGCCCGCAGTATCCCGTCAACAGCAGCGGTGGCAATCGCCGCTGCCACCGTCGCCGTTGGAATCGGACAATTGATCGGCCCGATTGCAGCCGGCATCGCGGCGGACCGGCTAGGCCTCAGCTCCGTGGTACAGGTAGCCTGTGCGGTGTACACACTCGGCGTGATCTTCTCGGTGGCTGACGCGTTCAACGGGTATGATTAACCAATGATGCGTAGCTATTTTTTCTTCATTCTCGCGCTCGTGACCATGGCCGCCACGATTGCGCCGAGCGACGCCGCGGACTCGCACCTGCGCTGGCAGATCAAGCTCGGTTCGGTCGCCGACACGGCGCCGCTCGTCACCGGAAACACGCTCTACATCACCACAACGGACGGCACGACGTATGCCGTCGACACGGCGCGCGGGCGAATCCTGTGGCGATTTGCAACGCAGGGTCCGAAGATCACCACGTCGGTCCCGGCGTACGATCCGGCGACGCGCGCCCTCTACGTTGGGGGTGTCGATGGGATGGTGCACCGGCTCGATCCCGCGAGCGGACGAGAACTGCGCGAGGGCGGTTTTCCCGAGCAGATCACGCTCGCACCGCAAACCGAAAAGAACGCCTCCCCGCTGCATGTGGCCAACGGCTATCTGTATGTCCAGACTTCCGGATACATCGGCGACGCAACACCGTACGTCGGCCACGTCGTCGCGATTCGCTTGAGCGACGGCAGCAAGCACGTCTTCAACGCGCTTTGCAGTTCGCGTCACGAGCTGATCGAACCGCAAAGTTGCGCTGCGCAGCGCGCCGGAATGTGGTCGCGCGCGGGCATCGTTGTCGATCCCGATGCGTCGATGGGCGGGCGCATCTACGGCGCCACCGGGAATGGCCCGTTCGATGCAGCCGCCGGAAACTACGGCGATTCGATCCTGTCGCTCAACAGCGATGCGACGCAGTTGATCGGATATCTGACGCCGCCGGACTACGACGCGCTCGAGGCCGCGGACCAAGACGTCGGAAGCTCGTCACCGGCGATGCTACCGCGTCAAACGGATAGTGCGACGCCGTTGATGGCCGTTCAAGGCGGCAAGGATTCGGTGCTGCGCCTTTTCGATCGCACGCATCTCGACGGATTGCACCCGCCGTTACAGACAATTGCGCTCGACTATCTCCTCTTTTCGATTCCCGGCGTATGGACGGACCGCGCAGGTACGACCGACGTGTTCATCGGCATTGCTGACGGCATGCACGCGTACCACCTCGTCAACAAGAACCGTGTCAGCCGTCTCGTCGCCGCCTGGCATACCGCACTCGAGCTGGGAAGAGAGGCCACCTCTCCGGTCGTCGGTGACGGCGTGCTCTACCTTGCAACGAGCAGCGGGCTTTTGGCGCTGGATGCGCAAACCGGACGGCGCCTGTGGAGCAGCAGTGCGATCGGCCCGATCCACTGGCAGATTCCGGTTGTCGCCGGCAATACGGTCTACTGCGCAGACCAGAACGGCGCGCTGACCGCTTTTTCACGCTGAATTTTGATAAGGTGGGGTCATGAGCACGACGAAACGCTCCGACTCGCCATTTAGCAAAGATGCCGCTCGCGTCGCGCTGATTGCCCACGACGCGCGAAAAGAAGACCTCACCGAATGGGTCAAGTTCAACCGGGAAACGCTGGCTCGCTGTTCGCTGGTAGCAACCGGGACCACCGGCGGGATGATCGCCGAAAAGACCGGATTGAACGTTCACCTCTTGCTGTCAGGGCCGTTGGGCGGCGATGCACAAGTCGGTGCGATGCTGGTCGAACATCAGCTCGATCTCATCGTGTTCTTTTGGGACCCGCTAACGACGCAGCCGCACGACGTCGACGTCAAAGCACTTCTGCGACTCGCGGTCCTGTACAACGTACCCATTGCCTGCAACAGAGCAACGGCGGATTTTCTCATTTCCTCGCCGCTATTCGCGGATGAAACGCACTTGCGCTCACGCGCTCATCTTCAGGGGCATGGCGGGCAACAGTGACGAAGAGCTTCGCTCTTATCTCATACACCCGTGGAAGGAGCACCGCCATCGAGCGCTTGCAAGGTCTCCGCGCGATGGTTCTGCTAGCAACTTGCACGATGGCCGCGTGCGGACATGGTGCAAGCGCCGGCGCAAGCAACGGACAAGCGATCTTCCTGACCGGTGTCGACAGCGCCGGCAAACAGATTACGGCGGCTAATCCACCCTTACGTCCGTCGTGTGCGGCCTGCCACGGCGTTGACGGCGCAGGCGGCGTGCATTTACCGGGCGGTGCGGTGAGCGCCGATCTGCGCCATAGCACGCTGGTTGTGGGACAGAAGCACCCGTACACGCTCGCGTTGCTGGAGCGCGCGATAACGACCGGTGTTGATAACGACGGTCAACCGCTTAATCCGGTCATGCCCCGCTGGCGTCTCTCCGATCCCGATCTGCACGACGTTGCAAACTACGTGCTCACCCAGCTGAAATAAGCGTGGATTTCAGCCACGTCGACGATTCGCGGAGCCGAGAACTGATTGAATATCTCGATTTCGGCTCGCGTTTTTCCAGAGACGACAAACTGCGGACATTTGCCATTCAGCAGCTCGATGCTGGGATGAACGTGCTCGACGTCGGGTGCGGTACCGGCGACGACGTGCGCGCAATCGCAGAGATCGTCGGGTCGCTTGGTCGGGTTACGGGCATCGACCCGAGCGAAGCGATGATCGGCGAAGCCAACGCGCGGGGCGTACCTTCGAATGCGACTTTCGGGGTTGGTTCGGCATATACGCTACCGTATGCGGATGGAGGTTTTGACGCCGTGCGGGCCGATCGCGTCATGCAACATCTACGCGAGCCGGACGTTGCAGCCTCCGAGCTGCGGCGGGTGAGTAAAGCCGGCGGTACCACGCTGCTTCTCGATCAAGATTGGGGATCGCTGATGATCTCCGGCGCCGAAACAGCAACGACGAAGCGCATCGTTCGCACGTTCGGCGAGCACTTCGCGCGCCCGTGGGCTGGACGCGAAGCACCCGGGTTGCTGCGACGGGCGGGATTCCCGAAGGTCGATTTCACGACGATGGTCTCGACTCCAGTGTTTCCGGTCGCCTTCGTCAACGTTCTCAATCCCGCCGTCGACGTCGCGGTGCAGGCCGGCAGGATCGACGAGGATGCGGGCGAGCGTTGGCTCAACTCGCTGCTCGAAGCCGACCAACGCGGTGAGTTTTTCTGCGCGATCGCTGTCGTCGTCGCGTTGGGGGCGTGTCCAGGACAGCGCTGACCTGACGGCCCCGTCCGTCTGGGAAGATTACTGCCATGGCACCCTCATCTATGACCGCGGACCAGGTTTCCATCGAGGGCGGCGAGTTCACGATGGGCTCAGAGAATTTCTATCCCGAAGAGCGCCCGACACGGCGCGTTCGCGTCGAACCTTTCAGCATCGACCGGTACGCCGTAACGAATGCGCAATTTACACGCTTCATCGACGAAACGGGATATGTCACGGTCGCGGAACGGCCAATCGATCCGGCGCAGTATCCCGGCGCAATCGAGGAATTGTGCGTACCTGGTTCACTCGTCTTTCGCGCAACCAAAGGTCCGGTCGATCTGCGCGACTGGTCGCAGTGGTGGGCATGGACTCCCGGCGCGTCGTGGCGTCATCCGCTTGGACCCCAGACGTCGACGTTTGGACTCGATGATCATCCGGTCATACACGTCGCGTTTGAAGATGCCGAGAGCTATGCGCGGTGGGCGGGAATGTCGCTCCCGAGTGAAGCCGAGTGGGAATATGCAGCCCGCGGAGGTCTGGACGGCAACGACTTCACCTGGGGCGACGACATGACGCCCGACGGGAAGATGATGGCGAATACGTGGCAAGGAGACTTTCCGTGGCAGAATCTCGGACTCGACGGCTACGAGCGCACGTCGCCGGTTGGATCCTTCCCGCCCAACGGTTACGGATTGTACGACATGGCGGGCAATGTGTGGGAATGGACCACCGATTGGTACACCGCTACGCCCGGAGCGCAAGCGTCAAAGCCATGCTGCGGTGAGCCATCCTCGCGGGTACCGATGGAGCAAAGCTACGATCCGAATCAACCCGAAGTGCGCATCCCGCGCAAGGTTGTCAAGGGCGGCTCGCATCTCTGCGCACCGAACTACTGCTTGCGCTTTCGGCCCGCCGCTCGCTCGCCGCAGATGATCGACACGTCGATGAGCCATCTGGGTTTTCGCTGCATAAGCAAATAAAAATTGCGGGGCCGCTCCTGCGACCCCGCAATTTTTTCGCCCTATTGCGAGACGAGACTGAGTGTCGACGGATCGACTTGGTACTGCCCCGGCGCAACTTGGTCGTTCGGGAAGGCGCAGATCTCGCTGCCGTCCGGCCCGAAGACGTCGACCAGGTTTGGCTGGTTACAATCGGTTTGCTGTAGCCCGTAGTTTGCGAGCAGTTGCTCACCCGGCGACGACTGCGCTACCTGATAGTAGCCGGCGTTACCGTAGCCCAGTCCGATCGAGAAGGCGCCCCAGAAGCCGCCGCCCCAGTACGCTGGAGATGCAATCCAGGTGCGGCCTCCGTTCCATCCCCAGGGACTAACGTTCATGCGACCAACGTAGCGCGACCCTTCGTAGCTGACCGGTTGGCGGGCCTCATATCGCGGCATCGGCTGCGTGTAGCGCGGCTGCTGCTGTTGATACGAGCGCGACGGTTGCGCGTACGAGCGCGACGGTTGCGCGTACGAGCGCGATGGTTGCGCGTACGAGCGTGAGGGCTGCGCGTAGGAGCGCGACGGCTCCGCGTACGAGCGCGAGGGTTGTGCGTACGAGCGCGACGATTGCTGGTACGAGCGCGCCGGCGCTGTGGCGCGCGAGGAAGACGTATGGTCATTGTGCGGGTCGGCGAACGCCGCCGCGGGGAGGGCGACGAGCAGGCAGGCGATGACCGGGATTTGGAGTTTCATGATGCTCATAGCGTAGGCCCCGAAGTTGATAGTCACCGGCTTCGCGGATGAGAGCCTGCTAAGAGCGAGCGGGCGGTCAACACCCCCGTTTTCTAGGCTCTCGATATCCCAATAGTGCAAAACGCGAAGATGTTCTGCACCTCCGAAGAAACCAAGCGCTACGGTACATACCGACGAAAGGCGAAGATCATGTACGCTGCTTCTCGTTTTCTTACAGCCCTTCTCATCGCCGTCTCTGCGTTGTCCGTTTCGACAAGCGCGCAGCAGAGCGGCCCGGGGCCGATTTCCGTTCAACAATGCTTTGTCACGGTACCAAAACACATGAGCTCCAGGGCCACCGGTACGCAAATCGTGTACACGAATACCGGACGTCAACCGGCGACCAAAGTCGTGTTTGCTGTCAGCTATCGCAATGCGAACTCGAACTTTCTCCGCCGCGTCGTCGACATCGGCTCCTTTGCACCGGGCGCGACCATCGATCATCACTTCGATCTCTACAACGATGTGACGTTCGGCGGCAAGACCGCGCATTGCCAGGCCATCTCGGTCACGTTTGCCAACGGCCACGTCTGGCACATGTAACCCCTGCCGGCGGCGGTAAAAAGTGAAGGGCGATGCAGTTGCATCGCTCTTCTTCTTCGAAACAGGCCGCCATGCGAATTCTCGTCGTCGGGGCCGGTGCAACCGGCGGCCTTTTTGGTGGACTGCTCGCGCACGCCGGTCGTGACGTCACCTTCCTGGTTCGGGCGGCTCGCGCCGCACAGCTCCGCGAGGGAGGACTGCAGATTCTCAGTCCTCGCGGCGATGTTACCGTCGCACCGCAGATCGCTCAAGCGGAAACGATCGCCTCAACGTATGACGTTATTCTCCTCGGCCTGAAGGCGTACGCCTTACAATCCGCGATCGAGGATTTCGCCCCGGCAGTGGGACCGCAAACGCTGATCCTGCCGATGCTCAACGGCATGCGCCACATCGACGTATTGGCACAACGTTTCGGGGACGAGCACGTCCTTGGCGGCGTCTGCATCGTCGCAAGCACGCTGGATAGCGACGGCCGAATCCTTCAACTCAACGAGGCCCAGCAGCTTATCTACGGCGACCGGAGGGGTAAGCCCACGGAGCGCGTTACCGCGATGAGCGAATCATTCCAAGGTGCCGGCTTCACCGCAACCCTCTCTGAACACATCATCCATGACATGTGGGAGAAGTGGGTTTTTCTCGCTTCGCTCGCGGCGAGCACCACGCTGCTCGGCGGATCGGTCGGTTCGATCGTCGCAGCGGGCGGCGAGCCGGTGATCGCCCGGATCTTCGACGAGTGCGCCTCGGTCGCGAGCGCGTCCGGAAATCCCCCGCGCGATGCGTTTCTGGCCACCATGCGTCCGCGGTTGACCCAGGCCGGCCTGCCGCTCACGGCATCGATGTACCGTGACATGCAATCCGGCAGCCGTGTGGAGGCCGATCATATCCTCGGCGATCTGCTGGCTCGAGCGCGGACGTTCGGCCTAGCGACGCCGGTGCTCGAAGCGGCCTACGTCCATCTCAACGTCTATCAACGCGGCCTCACCCAGCATACGTGAGACGGCGCTCTTTTCTGCTTGCCGGCGTGAGCGCACTCGCGTTGCCGTGGCGCGCCCGCGCGGACGACATCCCCGATGCCAAAACGATTGCCGCACAGGTGCGCGACGAGTTCTTGCACGCATGGAATGGTTATAAACAATTCGCGTGGGGCTTCGACGAGGTCAAGCCGGTTAGCGGAGCGCCAAGCGATTTCTTCCTCCCGGGCCATTCGTTCGGCCTCTCGATCATCGAGGCGCTCGATACGCTCTACGTTATGGAGCTCGACGACGAGCTGCGCGCGTGCGTTCGCTGGCTGCAAACGCATCTCGACTTCGACGTCGACGGCGATGTCCAAATGTTCGAAGCGGTGATCCGCATGGTCGCGGGATTGCTTGCCGGCTACTACGCGACCGGCGAACGCTTTATGCTCGACGGCGCGCGCGATCTCGCCGACCGGCTGCTGGTCTGCTTCACCAAGTCCCCATCGGGGGCGCCTTACCGTTTCGCGAATCTACGGACCGGCGCGGTGAGCGATCCAAAGAGTAACCTGGCCGAAATCGGTTCCAACATCCTCGAATTCGGCGATCTCTCGCGCTTGACCGGCGACCCCAAATACCTGCGCGCATCGATGCGCGCCTATGAGACGGTGATCGCCAAACGTTCGGCAATCGATTTGCTCGGTACGAATTTCGACGTGGAGAGCAGCGCGTTCATCGATCCGATCGACGTCGCGCCCGACGAACCGGCCGATTCGTTTTACGAATACCTTTGGGGCGGCTGGCAGATGCTCGGCATCGCGCAGTCGCGCGACTGGTACCGCCCGCTGACCGACGCGCTGCTGAAATACAAGGTCACTCACGTCGATGGTCGCCTCTGGTTTCGCCAGGTGAACTACCAGACCGGCGAACCGGCCGGCGACATGCAGATCACGGAACTCTCCGCATTCTACGCCGAGCTCGTCGCAAAGGGCGGCGATCGCGCGATCGGCGAAGCGTTTTACGACTCGTGGACCGCGGTGCTCGACCGGTACGCGCTGATTCCCGAGGTGATCGACTACACGACCCTCGCCATCGTCGATCCTGCCTACGCGATGCGGCCCGAGTATGCAAACTCGGCCTTCGATCTATGGTTTTTGACCAAAGACGAAAAGTATCGCCGCACCGCATATCGATACTTCACCGCGCTTCGCGCCAATTGCCGGGTCGCTAATGGCTATACCGACGTGCGCGACGTGCGACCGCGGCCGATGATTGCGGGCGACCACTTCCCGGCGTACGCCTTTTCGGAAAACTTCAAGTACCTCTATCTGATGTTCTCCGACACGACGCGCTTCGACGGCGCACATTACTACCTCAACACCGAGGGAAAGGTCTTGCGCGGTTTGCGGCGTTAGCGTAACTCGATAGGAATCAGACGAATATCCTCATTCCCGGCGGCGTTACGCGCAATGATTTCCAGCGTGTATGGGCGTTTGTATTGTGGCACGATATCGAGCACATGCTGATCGAAACTGAATTGTCCGAACGCAGTGCGCGTCGCGTTGAACGAGAACGACTCGGTACGAATCTCGAGGCTCGCAACGTTGGTCGTGGTCGCGATGCGGCCGGTCCAGTCCGATCCCGGCGCGATCGATGTCTCGTTCATCAGCAGCGCGACGATGCGCGGCGGATCGTTCGCAGCGGTCACGAGGGCCGGTGGCCATCGTGCCGGAGCGACGGTAACCAAGCGAGGATTCACCGCGGTTCCGCGGGTCGGCTCCTCGCAGCCCACGAGCAAAAAAATGACCGCAAGCATCGCGCAGCACCGTTGCATGATGAAGGGTCGTTTCGTTTGCTCCGCTGAATCCACCCGCTCATGAAGAATCGCCCGGAGCCGAGCACGCTCTTCGATTGGTCGATGGCGATTGCGAGCTTGTGGTGTTCCGGCGGTATCATGGTCGACGCGTATCACCACTTTCATTCGGACGTCGAGACGTTCTTCGAGCCTGCGCATGGCTTGCTTTATGCCGGCTTGCTCGCGGCGTATGTCTTCGTGGCGATCGCGATGGTGAGCAATCATCGCCGCGGGTTTAGTTGGCGCAATGCTCTTCCCAAAGGCTACGAGACCACGATCGCCGGGTTGATCGTCTTTCTTGCGGGCGGCGTGCTCGACATGATTAAGCACACGCTGTGGGGCTTCGAGGAAGGCTTCAACGCATTGCTCAGCCCGACGCACCTATTAATCGGCGCCGGCATGTTCCTCATCATCGCGGGGCCGGTGCGCTCCGCCATCGAGCGCGAAAATCAGCCGCGCTCGCTGATCCAGCAATTACCGATGCTGCTTGCGCTTGCCTCGATGATGGAATTGATCCATTGGGGGACGCAGTTCGTCTTCCTGAGCGAAGCCGAACACATGAACGCGCCGCTCGATCCCGCGCGCTTTCCGCACGACACGCTGACCCTACTCGCGCTGCTCTACTACAAACAGGGCATCGGGTTGCTTGCAGTCATTGTGCAAAGCCTGCTGATGGCCGGCTTCGCGCTCTATGCCGCGAAGCGTGTTGCCCTCGCGCCGGGCGCACTGGCGGTCATGTTCCTGATCGGAAACATCTTTATCGCCGCCGCGCACTCGAACTACGCCGGGCAATTCGCCGGCGTCACCGTCGCAAGTTTGTGCGCCGGAATCTTCGGCGACGCCGTCGGCCGGCGCTGGAATCTCTTTGCCTTCGGCATCCCGGCGCTCTATTGGGCCGTGCTGCTCGTCATCCTAGCGGTTACGATGGACGGCCTTTGGTGGAGTCCCGACGTCATTTCCGGCTCGGTGCTCATCGCGGGATTCACCGGCCTCTTTGCGCTCCTACTAGCGAACAAAGAACAAAGCCCGTCGCCGTGAGGCGCCGGGCTTTGATGTATGTACCGAGCGCTTTAGCCTGTTTGAGCCCATTGCCAGGCCCCTACTGACCGCCGCGTCGTCGGCTCTGACCCCCTTCACTCCGGCTCCTGAACGACAGGACCCGTCGGGCGTGTGGTGGTCGCGCTTTCTACGTTTCGCACTTCGTCGTTACTCGAAGTGATTGCATCGTAGCAAGCGAACAAATGGCGTGCAAGAGCAAAATTGCGACACTCACAACCTATCCGCAAGAAAGAGAAGTTATTCACACGTTATGCCCACGCTATCCATCGATTCGCTGCTCGAACGGCCGTTACGAGCAGCGATCCTAGCAGCCGCCGACAACGCCGCCGTGCAGCGGGCGGTGAGCCGCTATGGGATGCGCCTGGGCGCGAGGCGCTTTGTCGCGGGCGAAACCGACGCCGAATTCCTGGCCGTCGCACGCGAGGTCAACGCTCGCGGCTTTGCGGTTGCCTGCGGTATCCTTGGCGAAGGCGTGCGCGAACGCCCTGAGGCCGTCGCCGCCGCCGATCGTTACTGCGCGCTTTTGCAGATCTTTGCAAGCCAGAAGATCGACGCCAACGTCGCCTTCAAGTTGACCCACGTGGGTCTCGACATCGACCCCGGCCTCGCTTACGAGAATGCCGCGCGCATCGCCGCCACCGCGGCGCAATCGCAGAACACGGTGCGCCTGGACATGGAGCAGTCGCGCTACGTCGACGCGACGCTCGCGATCTACCGGCGGCTGCGCGAGCGCTTCGATAACGTCGGCTTCGTATTGCAATCCTACCTCTTGCGCAGCCTGGACGATCTGCGCGCCGCCGAGCCCCTGGCTCCGAGCGTTCGCATCGTCAAGGGCGCCTATCTCGAACCACCCGAGATCGCGTACGAGAAAAAGCACGACGTCGACGAGAACTACCTCCGCCTCGTGTTCGCCTCTCTCGACGGGCCGGGGTATACCGCGATTGCCACGCATGACCCGCGGATCATCGAGCGCGTCGAGCAATACGTGCGCGAACGCGCGATTCCGCTGCGCGGCCGCTTCGAATTTCAAATGCTGTACGGAATCGCTGCACCGCTCGCAGCATCGCTCGCGGCTCGCGGCTACCGCGTTCGCCTTGCCGTACCGTTTGGCGACTATTGGTTCCCGTACCTGATGCGCCGGCTTGCCGAAAGACCCGCCAATCTGGCATTCTTCCTGAAAGGAGCCATGACGCGCGGATGATTGCAACGACGAATCTAACCGGGGTGTGGTCTGCAGTACTCACGCCCGTCGACGAAAGCTACGAGCCCGACGCGGCCCGCGCGGTCGCCTATTACCGCGATCTTCTGCGCGACGGCATCGACGGCATAAATCTGCTCGGTACGACCGGCGAAGCGATGTCCTTTAGCGCGGATCAACGCTTGCGTTTGATGGAAGCAATCGCGGCGAGCGTTCCGCGCGAGCGCACCATGTGCGGCACGGGCGCGGCCTCGTTGACCGATGCGGTGCGTCTGACGCGCGCAGCCGGCGAGCTCGGCTTTGCCGCGGCGCTGATCATGCCGCCGTTTTTCTTTCGCGATGCGAGCGACGACGGAATCCTATGCTTCTTCGATGCGCTGCTCTCACGCGCGGGACTGCTGCGCACCACGATATTGCTCTACAACTTTCCGCGCATGACCGGTATTACGTTTCACGCCGATCTCGTCGACCGCTTGATCGAGGCCTTTCCGGGAGCGATCTCCGGCATGAAGGACAGCTCGAACGACGTAGCACTGCAGAAAGAGCTGCTTGAACGCCATCCCGACCTGCGCGTCTTTCCATCAACCGAAGAAACGCTGATCGAGGCAAAAAGCTACGGTGCTGCGGGTTGCATTTCCGGGAGCGTGTGCCTGTGGCCGCAAGCCGCGCACGCCGCGTACGCGGAGGGTGATGCTTCGGCTGCCACCGCGGTTGGGCAGGCACGCGCAGCCCTCACCGGAGCGCCGCTGATCTCGCTCGTGCGCGCCCGCGTCGCCCGAGTGCGCAACGACGACACGTGGCTGCGCGCGATGCCGCCGAACTAGAGCGTCCGCGCCCGCGCTGCGACCCAACGGTAGAGAACGACCGGAACGCCAACGAACGCAACGATCGCCAGCACGTTTGCGATTGCGCCAAAATTATCGCCCACGACCGCAAACGGATTCGAAGGATCGGCGACGTGGAACCAACTACGTTGCGCCGCCACGATAACTCCGGCGTAAAAAACGCCCCATAGGCTTTCGCCGACGATCAGGCCGCAGGCGATCAAGACGCCCAGGCGACGCGCCGCATCGGGATTGGGTCCGCGCGAAGTCCAGCGATTGTAGAGCGCGCCGAAGACTGCGCCGATAACGGCCGGCGCCGTTGTTTCCGGCGGAAGATAGACGCCCAAACCAACCGCGAGCGGTGGAAAGCGATAGCGGCCCGTGATCCTGCCGATCTCGTCTATCGCGATAACGATGGCACCAATTCCCACCCCAACGCCGATGAGGTTCCATGGCGCATTCAGCGAGATCACGCCTTTCGCGAGCGTGGAGATGAGCACGGCCTGCGGCGCGGCAAGTCCCTTCCCTCCAAACCCGTAGGCGGCATTGAGCACAACGAGGACCGGAGGGATGATCGTTGCGCCAAAGATGACGCCGACGACTAGAGCGACTTGCTGCTTCCACGGCGTTGCGCCGACGATCTGTCCCGTTTTGAGGTCTTGCAAGTTGTCGTTCGATATGGTGGCAACGTTGAGTACGATCGCCGTCACGAAGAGCGCATAGGCGATCAGCGCCGGTGTCGTCGCCGGATCGGCCTTGGCGATGACCAGCAGCAAGAGTGAAACGCCTATGACGGTGAGGATCGCCATGCCCGAAACCGGCGAATTCGACGATCCGATCAATCCCGCCATGTAGCCGGTCACAGCCGCAACGAAGAGCCCTGCGATCACAATGTAGGCGATGGATGCAAGGATGAGCGGTACGATCATCGGTTGCAGAACGCCGCCGGCAAGAAACGCATAGAGCAGGATGGCGATCGGTATGAGGCAAGCAGCCGACACGAGCACGACGACGTTAAACGGAATATCTTGCTCGGTGATATCGAGTTTATCACCGCGGCCGCGCGCGGCCGATGCGCGCAGCGACGACTGCACGCCGCTCGCGATCGGCGCAATGAGCTTGAACAGCGTCCAGATGCCGGAGATGCCGATAAGCCCGGCGCCGATGAAACGAACGTCGTGCGATCGCACGGCGTTTGCCACGTCGCCGATTGAGCCGGATATCGGATGCAGAGCAGTGATCACCGGAATCAAAATGCCCCAAGCGATGAACAATCCGCCGAAAATCGCGAGGCCGACCGTCAAGCCGATAAGATGCCCGGCGCCGACGAGCGCGAGAGAAAGATTGAAGCCCATGCCCGTGATCGCGGGCCCGATGCGCAGGTAACCGGCAAAGGAACTCTGTAGCAGGCGCAGCGCTACGCCGAATTGTACGGCCGCCGATGCGATCGAGCTCACGACGAGGGCGCGCAACCCCAACGCGTTTTCTGCCGCAGCCTCGTCGGCGTGCTTACCCGCGCCGACTTCCAACACTTCGGCGGCGGCGACGCCTTCGGGGTAAGGAAGATCCGAGTTCGTAACGAGCGCGCGACGTAGTGGAACACTGTACATCACACCGAGGATACCGCCGACCGCGCACACGCCGAACGATTCCCAAAACGGAAATCCGGTCCACCAGCCGACCATGACGAGGCCCGGCAAGACGAAAATAATCGACGACAACGTGCCGGCCGCAGAGGCAACCGTTTGCACGATATTATTTTCCCAAATCGTCGCGGTTTTGAACCCGCGTAAGATCGCCATCGAAATGACGGCTGCGGGGATCGACGAGGCAAATGTCAATCCGACCTTCAGCCCAAGGTAGACGTTCGCAGCGGTAAAGACCAGCGTGATTGCGCCACCTAGCGCAAGGCCACGAAGCGTGAGCTCTACGCGCGATGGCGGTGCCACGTTCATCTCAGTTTGCACGAGCGTTCGTTTGTACGCGCATAGACGTCAGTCTTGCTTGGTAGAGCAGGAAAAGCCCGCCGCGCCCGAGGAGGCAAGGATATGCCGCAACTCGTCGGCCGCGAATCGGAGCTCACCAAGTTACGCGCCGCCCATATGAACGCCGCGACCGCTTGCGCCCCTCGACTAGTCATCATCTCCGGACCGGGCGGCGTAGGAAAGAGTGCGCTCGCAGACGCGTTCGAGGAATTTGCTGCCCCGCAGTCACTGGTGATACGCGCCGCTGCCTACCCGTTCGATCGCTTGATTCCGTTTTCGCTCTCGGTACGTCTGTCTAATTTCGTCGAGTTAGTCGAGCGCGCGACGCGCACGCAGCCGGCTCTCATCGTGATCGACGACGTACACTACGCCGACGAGGAGAGTCTCGAACAGATCGGCGCGATGATGCAGCAACTTTCGAACCGGCCGGTGCTCGTTGTCCTCGTTCGCGATGATGAAGTCGATCGCGCACTGCCGATCGAGCCGGCTGCGACGATTTCGCTGCGCCGAATCGATACGCAAACGGCGCGCGCCATGGCCGGCAAGTATTTTCCGGATGCAGCTTCGGGCGTACTCGATGCCATTGTCGCGAACGCTCACGGTGTGCCCTACGAGGTTGTTGCGATTGCAAGCGCGGCGGCGCGCCGTCGAACGAGCGAAGCAGACGCAGTCGATAGTTCATCGCGAGCCGCCATCGCCAAGGAGCTTGCCGCGTTACCGGCTGACCAGCGCGGCGTGCTGCAAATGCTCTCGCTCTTTTCCGAGCCGGTAGAAGCGGCGCTACTCGGATCGCCGCTAATCGACTCGGTCTACGTTCTGCACGACGGTGACGTCGTTCATTTCGACCATGCGCTTACATCAGCTGCGATCATGGAGACGATCGCGATGAAGATTCCGCTGCGCCGGCGGATCATTGGAGCAATCGAGCGCCGCGGTCTGCGCACCATCCGGGACCGGCTCGCGCTCGCCGAGCAAGCGCTGGCGAGCGGCGACGCAGCATTCGCGCGAGCGACGTTGCTCGATCTCGCCTTCGCCGCAAACGTTGAACATCTAACGCGCGCGGTAGTCTGGGCGTCGGAGCGCCACCTCGAGCTCGGCGAACCGCCTGACGATCGTTTCGTCGAATTCTACACGAATTTTTTTGCGGCGCTCATGGAAGCGCGCGCGTTTGCGCAAGCCGAGTCGGTCGCGGCGCTCGCGCTCAGCGAAGCGCAGCACCGCAAGCTTCCACATCTTGGAGCACTCGCAGCGCAGCTCGTACAAGCGCAATGGAGTGTGGAGCGGCATGAGGCCGCGAAGGCGAGCTACGAACGGTATGCGCGCGCGTT
The DNA here is from genome assembly GCA_963833045.1 of Vulcanimicrobiota bacterium. Classification (GTDB taxonomy): domain Bacteria; phylum Vulcanimicrobiota; class Vulcanimicrobiia; order Vulcanimicrobiales; family Vulcanimicrobiaceae; genus Aquilonibacter. The sequence goes on along the minus strand of CAWHWL010000021.1, from coordinate 103,624 downwards.
CGAGGACCCGCACGATCTGCAGGTGCTGCGCGATGCAGCGCCGTGGTTGACGCGCGCTAGTGCCGGTTGACGAAGACGGCGATCCGGCGCCCGTCATATCCGTGGAGCGGCGCGACGGTCACATGGAGATGCGACACGACCGCGGTCATATTCGAAGGGGCGCGTGACGTCCGCCAGGTCGCGGTCAGGGCTCGCACGACGCGATCGATCGGTCCGGGCAGTTCGTCGATCCGGGAGTCCGCAGCATAGAGCGGGGCCAGCGGGTCTTCACCGCCGGAAGGCCCGGCCATAATGACGCGATACGTGTCGTCCAAGATAAAGCAATACGGCACGTGGTTCGCCTCGGCGGCGAGTCCGGGGGGTGAGATTTCCTCGATGGTCATTGCTCGCGCATACATGGTCATGGTCTCCTCCACGCCTTAGCCTAGCAATTCCACCGTCCTGAACGCGTCCGGGGAAATACCTAGTTTTCGCCTAAGCCACCGACCGTGGGCAGACTCTTCGGACGGGAGACCGAGCTTGCGCGGGCCGGCACGATTCTGGGCTCCTCGGCGCGAGGGCATCTCGTACGGGCACTTCGCATCGCGGGTCCGAGCGGAGCCGGCAAAACGACCCTGGCCGAGGCGGTCGCCGCCACAGCCGAGTTGGAGGGCTGGCTGGTCCTACGAACGCCGAGCTTCCGGATTCATGCCACGCTCCCGCTCTTTGCCGCGCGGCGCATCGTCCAATCGCTGCTCGAAGCGTTGGGTGAAAGTGCGGAGCGGTACAGCTCCGGGCTCACCCTCGATCGAGATCAGCCCGAAGATTTCCAGGAAGCCTTCGTGCGTATCATCGAGGGGGTCACCCTCGACCGCCGACTGCTGCTTCTGCTCGACGACGCCCAGTGGACCGACGCTCAAAGCCGTGAGCTGCTAGCCCAAACGGCAACCAGGCTCGCCGACCGCGCAATCGTTCTGCTGACGACCGAGCGGAGTGACGAGAACGCCCAGCCCGCGCTGACGCTGGCCGACGAGTCGATCGCGCTTGGTCATCTTTCGCCTCGTGCGGCCATCGAGATGGTGCGTTCGATCTATCCGGGTGTGAGCGACGACGTCGCCGCGACTATCGCTGCCTCGACACAGGGGCACGCGATGGACTTGGTCGCGGTGGCCACCGCAGCGCGAGAAAGTGGCGCCGAAAACGTGCGGGACGTGAGTGACAGCACGCGCCGCGTCGTTGTACGCGATCTGGCATTGCTCGACCCGGAAGTTCGCAGCTTCCTTCAACTCGCCGCCCTCATCGACGAGCCGATCGACTTCTCGCTCCTCACGCAACTGTGGCCGCGCGACGTTCTGCTCGAAATGATCTCGAAGGTCTCTGGGCGCTATCTCGTCGAGGACAACGACGGCCTGCGTTTCGTTCACGCGACGGTCATGGAGAGCGTGCTCGAGACGATCCCCATCGAAATTCCTCTGCGTTATCGCATCATCAACGCGCTCAAGCAGCTAACGGTGCCGCGACTCGAGGACTACGAACGTCTTGTTGCACAAAGCTCGGCCTGCGGCGATCGCGAACTCGAACGCGAAACGCTATTAAAACTCGCGGACATGGCCGCAGCCAAGAGTCTCTACACGCTGGCAACGAGCGCAACAGAGCGCGCGCTGAAGATTGCGGCCGCGACGCGCGACGAGTTCATACCGCTCTATTCGCGTATTTCGCAAATGTACAATGGGATTGGACGCGCCGACGATGCCATTCGCGCGTCCCACGAGGCGCTGACGCTGGCGCGGAGTTACGGCATCGTCGATGGGCTCGGCGGGATCGCCGCCTCGATGATTCTAGGCTACTACCATAGCGGAAGGTACGCGACGGCGCATGAGGAGCTCACACAATATCTTGCGCTCTTGCGCTCCGATGCGGATCGAGCCCAACTCCTCAGTCTTGGCGAATATCTCGCAATGAACGACTTCGACATCGCGCGCGCGCGCGAGTTTTCGGCGGTCTTCGAACAAGTCGCGGGCTCCGGACAACCCATCGTGATGGTTCGCCATCACATTTCAAAGGCGTTTCTCGCGTTGCGAATGGGCGACGAGATGGCGGCGCTCGAGGCCGTACGCGATGCCGAGCGAGCCGCCGAACCGCTCCCCGTGTACATCTCGACGATGCCGCGGGCTGTCCGAATGCTGCATGCCTTCCGTTTTTCTGGAGCCCAAAGTCTCGAGAGGCTGCTCGAATCGCGTAACGATGAGCTGAACGCCTCGATGATGAGCGTGTTGCGCGCCGCGATCATGCTCGGGAACGGAGCATTTGATGACGTACGAGACTTCATTCGAGATAAATATCATCGCTCGGCCGGTTCTAGCGAAGATCGAAGGGTGTTCGCCGGACTTCATGCGACCGCGGCAGCGCTGCAAGGATTGGGTGCGGACGATCAAGCGTGGCTGTTCGTGCGGCCGGAGATCACCGCATTTACCGAAGGGGAGCGCTCGCCGCTCCTTTTGTCGGTAATGTCGGCGTGGGCGCTCGCCGAGAGCACGCGTAACGGCGACCAGGTTCGATCGCTGTTATCCGAGCTTACCGATCTCGCGGCTCTGCCCTATGACCTCCTGACTCACGTTTGTCCGGTTACGCTGGTACTCGCGGCGCAAAAGGTCAGGCATAACGAGGTGCTCGAGCGGATCGCCGGCGGCACAGCACTCTGGAGCGACGAACAGCCCGCAAACCGTGCGCACGTCTTCCTGGCACGCGGTGCCGCAAGCGCAATCCTGGGCCGACCCGATGCGCCCGATATGCTTCGCCAAGCGCGCGATATGTTTGTGACGCTTGGTGCGGATTACTTTGCTACGCTTGCAGAGAAGATGGCCTCAGGCGGTTCGACCGCCCTGCGAACCAAGAGCGCCGAGCGCCCGGGAAACACGACGCGACGAGAGCGCGAAATCGCAGCACACGTCGCGGACGGCTTGACCAACCGGGAGATCGCCGAGCGGCTCGTGCTCAGCGAACGCACCGTCGAGGGACACATCGCCAATCTGTTCGCGAAGGTCAACGTGAATTCACGAACGCAACTCGCGACGTGGTACCTGCGAACCGTTAGCTCTGTTGCATGAGGAACGCAATTCCGACGTGGTGCGGAGCGGTGGGGTGCGCGGCGTGAAATTTGGTGACCTCGTCTTTGAGATGGGCGTCGATGTAGGTCGCCATCGCGTGAAGATCTTGCTTGTCCGGAGCCTGAGCAAGTCCTAACGTCTTCTGAACGAGCTTTCCAATTGCCACATCGTCGTCTTTCTTCGTGCCCATCCACTCGTTGAAAAGCTCCGGCGAGGTATGCAGCGCATGGATAAACCCAGCTGCAGCTGCACGCTGTTGCACATCATTCATCGCGATAGTGCTCCGTCTTCAATAAGGCAGGACGTGGTCGGCTCTCGCAAGCTCGTTCCCCGGCCACTGGGCGAGTCCTTGCTTTTACGAACGCGCTTGCGCCACGACGAACCGCAGCGGCAACATCATCGAGACCGTCGCGCTCTTCTCAGAAATCTTTGCGAATTCGGCGTCGACATGGTCGCGCAGCTCGCGACGCAGCGGTGGTTCCAAGAGACCAATGGCGTAGGTGTGCTCTACAAACTCCCAGACCTGCTCGCGCGAGAGCGACGCCCGTAGTTCGATCCGCTCGACGGCGCGATCGCCCAGGTCGACGCCGTCCAGCAATGCGCCCAAGACCTCGTCGCGTTCGATCGGCTCTCGCCGCGGAATGGCTGGTGCGAAAGCGGGCAGTCGCGCGCGCATCGACGCTAGCGCCGACCCGGCGAACTGCAATATGGAGCTTTGGGCCGAGAGATCCTCGGCCACGAGGGCGAGGATTCCCCCAGTCCGCAGCGCGTCGCGTATTTGTCTGAGAACATCCGCCGGCCGCGACAGAATCAGAAAGGTCAGGTGCGAGACGATAGCGTCGTAGGACTTTTGGCCCAGCTCCGAGGTGGCGGCATCGAGTCTGCGTAGGGACACCGCAGGCAACCTGCGGCGCGCCCGATCGATCTCGTCCTGCGAAAGATCGACGCCGTAGAGGCCGACGTCCTCCCCGTACTCGTCCGCGATTCGAGCAAGCAGCGTTCCATCACCGCAGCCAACGTCGAGAATGTCTCGCGCTCGGGGCGCCAGCTCACGCACGCGTCGCGCCAGGTACTCGTACGACGTCTCGCCGCCCGAGGTCCGAAAGTGCGAGATCGAGCGGGACGTCACGTCGTAGGTACGATGAAATGCCAGGAGGTGATCGTCCCACTCGTCGGTTGTTGCAAGTTCACCGGCGAGCGCACGGATGAGATAGCGCGTCACGGTGCTTTCCCGCTGAGGGCAAGCGGATTCAGGAGGGCGCGCGCACGCGCCCCCATGCGACCCGTGAAAACGAATGTCTCGAGTTCGGGGACGATCGTTCGCACCACGGCGATCGGTAAATCCGCCGGCGAGAGATCGACAACAACGGCGCTTGACATGCCGGAGTCACGCAGCGAGTCGAGCGTCGTGCGAAGGTCGGTCGCCAAGTCGTCGTTACTGTAATCGCGCAATTCCTTCAATGCAATGCGCACGCAAGGCATGTCGTAGTACCACTGATTGGCCGGTGCGCTCTTCAACCGTCGGGCGTGCGTCCCCATGATGCCCGCCGGTTCGTCGGGCCGCAAGATATCTTCCCGCGCCGCTTGGATATCCACCACCCGGCTCTGCACCGCCTCAGTAAGCGCGCGCGTGAGAGCATGAGCTGGAGAGAGTGCGCACCCAAGCCCCATGTGCGCCATCGCCGGATTTGCCGCAGGTTCGGTAATCGAAGCGATCATCGTAACCGGTAGCGGCGCTTCCTCGAGCACGAGCGCGCGGACCATCAGACCGGCAGCGCGAATGTGCGTAACGAGACGATCGGCGCGCTCGTCCCCGGTCGGCAGCACGATCTCGCGCGCGAGCGCGAGATCGTGCGCGTCGGATCCCAAATAGAACCGCGGCAGCAGCGAACAGCGCACGTGATACATCGTCCAGGCATGACGCTCGATCAGTTCGCAGAGCGAATGATAAATCGCCTCGGTGAGATTGTTCCCCGAAGCGAGGCCGTTCGTTGACGTGATATCGAACAACTTCTCGCCAAACCACGGGCATTGCACCATCGCGAGTGGAACGGGAGTCGGCTCGCCCGAGAGCAGCTCGGTCCCAAGCACGCACTCGACCACTCGATCGTGCCCATCATCCCGCAGCCCGCAGGCGGCGAGGTCGATACGTTCGCCGACCGTACGCAGCGATTCTTTGAAGATCGGCAGATTGACGACGGCTCCGATTTGCCGTTCTGCCGCTTCCATAACCGCGCTCGCCAACGCGCCGTCGCGCGTCATGCCTTTGCCGTTGTACACGCCGAGCAGGTCAGGAGAATTTGGCACCAACGCCGAGTACGTCGGAATTCCGGTACGATCGAGGTACGTCGTGTCGGCAAGGCGAGTAATGCCGTAGCGCCGTCGCAGTTCCGGAATGAGAGCGAGCGTTTGTGCAAAAGGCACGGCGCGATCGTACGTTTCCGGCGCCTTGCGAACCGATTCAGGAAGAACAATCGGCGACGTATCGGCCGCGCGCTGGCATGCGACGGTGTTGCACGTCGGCGCGGTCGCTTCGCGCGGCGGAGGCGCAATGCGGTGCTGCTCGCGCAACACCCTACGTAGGGCAAAGCGCGCGTCCCAACGCTTGAGGTCACCGTTTGCATGTGCGATAGCTTCGATCGCCTCGCGCGCATGCGACGGCGCGAGTTCGAGCACGTCCTGCCACGTACGGTCCGTATAAAAAATGTCGCGCGCACGCCGGATAAAAGCATCGCACTCGGCTCGGTCGAGCAGGCCTCGGCGATGAACGAGCCGCGCGACGTAGCGCACATTGACCAGTGGAATGCTCAATGCTTGATGCGTCGTCGGGTGCGTAAGAACCGCGACCTCATCGTCACCGTCGATCGCGCCGCGGACGTACCAGGTTGCGATCGCGCCGAGCGGCGTAAATCCAAATGGCGCGCACTCGGCGGCGCGCAGCGCACCCATGCTCGCGGCACCGAACATCCGCGCCTGCGCAAGAGCCGCGTAACATTCCTTGGGCGAGGGAGCGAGATCATGGTGAAAGACGCCGTCGATCAAGAGGACGACATCATAGTCTCGCGCGGCGCGCTCGACGTCGCCGCGGGAGGCTGGAGGAAGATAGAAAACGCCTTCGCCGGCGGTGCGATCCTCAAGCGGAAGTGACGGACCAGCGAAAACCGCTAAACGACGGCGAGCGTGCACGGTTCGCACTTAGCGGAGCGCCGCACGCTCACCTACGGACCAAGGAACTATGTTTTGGCTAGGCCGGGTTCGTCGCGAGATTCACGTAGCGTTCTCGTAGGCGCACAGCCTCGATATGATCGTAAGCGCGTGAAGCCTCGCGCGCGAGATCTTCGAGCAGCTCGACCTCATCAGGGTCGAGTTGCGAACCGTTACGGTGCGGACCATAGAGCGTGAAGGACACGAGTTCGTGGCGAACCGTCACCGGAACGGCGAGGACGTAATGCTTGGCTTGCTCGCGATCCAGATGCCCGCGCAGTTCATCGAGCCACACGCGCTGTTCTGCCGACTGCAACATCCGAACGAGCAAATGATTGCGGTCGAATCCGAAGGGCGCAACCTCGGTATTCGTCGACGTGGCAATACCCTCGAAGCGTTCTCCGTCGTCCGCGCGGCGATAGAGCGCGGCGGCGCTCAGATGAAGCGCGTCAACCGGTACCTGCACGAGGCTCTCGGTCACCGCCGCTTCTTCGGTTGCATACGGCAGCGCGCGCACGGCTCGACGTAGATAGTCCTCGGCGGCACGGCGGTCGCGGAAGAAAATCAAGTCCACCGCGTTACTTATCCAGCGATTGATACGATCTAGCAGAAATCCGATAGCGATTGTCAAGACGAGTTCGATGCCCGTCGCCAGGCGCTCGCCGGCGATAACGTGGCCGGCAAACCAATCCAGCAGCGAGACGAACGCGATCACGAATACCGAGAGAATTCCGTACACGAGGGCGCGGTTGAGGACGAAGTTTACGTCGAGCACGCGATGCTTCAGGACGCCATACATGACGCTGATCGGCATGATCACGACGGCAAAACCGATGACCTCAGAAATCGCCCGGGGAATCCCCGGAACGAAATATACCGCATAGGCAACAAATGACACGATCAGCCCGAGCGTCAAGAAGCCGAAGCGCTGGCGTATTTGCGGGGTCGCATGCTTGTACTTTTGGATCAGGATGAGCGTCGCTACCGCGAAGGTCGCAAGCGGCAGCCAGGTGTCGATCGCGTCGCTCCACGACACCGGCACACCCTTTGCGTATTCATACCACTCGTAGGTATACGCACCGAACGCGAGCGCAATCGCAATCCACACTATGCGATCAAAGGTCTTACTGAATCCGGTAAGCTTGTCATCGGGAAAGCGCAGAATAAACGGCAAGAGCGGAAGCACGGCGAAATTTCCCCACACCGTGTTCAGGAGGAAACTCAGCCCATAGTATGCAGGCTGCGGGAGGTAGGGGTAAAAGAACGCCATCGAGGCCTGCGTGGAGAGAAAACCCGTCGCGTACGCATAAAACGACCACGTCATGATATTCGGCCGTAGGAATACGAGTACGAATGCAATGGCAACGAAGATCGTCGCGGGCAGCATCGCCAAGATGCCGAGAATCTGTATCGTCCGAGTGAACGAGCTAAACGGTACCGCGGTCATCGTCACGGAATAGCGCGCGCCGTCCGGTCTGCGCAATATGAACGTGCCGCGATCGCCCGCGCGTGGAAAAGCAAACCGCGGAAAGTCTTTACTAAACGGTGCAACCTGCACCCGGTCGCCGACACGAATACCGGCTCGGTCCGCCGGCGATCCCGCTTGGACGGCCACGACAAAACCGGCGAGGGAGCGAGTTGCATCGACGCCGTAGGTTCCGCCGCGCCAGTCGCCGGCGTAGTCGGAATGGCCGATCGGCACGTAAAAAATCAGGATCACGAGCGCCGTGATCACCACGAGAACGACACGCTCAAAGGTCTTCATGACGGATCGGGGCTCGCTTGCGGAGCTGTGACAAACGGCGCCGATGGATCGTTTCCGAGCGGAATACCCGCCTTCGCCAGGGCCTCGTAGACGCGAAGGTTGATCTCTCGGCGGACTTCGAACTGACGCAGGGGCATGGTTCGAATTACGGCGCGCAGCACCACGCCGTTGCGCGACATTGCCTCGATGCCGATCCACTCGAAAGGCTCGACGATCGTATCGTGCCAGCGCTCGTCGCGCTGCAGAGATTCGAGCGTGTCGCGCAGGACATCCATCGCTTTGCGAAGATCGGCACCGACCTCGACCGAGACACGGTAGTCGACCCGCGACCAGGTTCGCGACGAGTTCACCACTTGTATCGCGGAGCTGTGCGGAATGGTGATCAGATTTCCGCGCGAGTCGCGGATTTGCACCACGCGCAGCGTCAGGTGTTCGACGATGCCGTTGTAGTCGCCGATCATCACATAGTCGCCTTCGACATACTGATCTTCGAACAGCACCAGCAGGCCGCCGAGACAATCCCGGACCAAACTCTGCGCAGCGAAGCCGATCGCCACAGCGGCGATGCCACCGATGGTCACTACCGATGCGACCGGTACCTGCAGCACCGACAACGTCCCGATTATCGCGATAACGACGACGATGACGGTGCAGAAGCCCACCAGCGCGTTCGACATCGTCGGCACGCGCAAGAGCGAGCGCCCTTGCGCACCGGGTGGAACACCGATCCTTGCCCACCAATGCACCGCCTGACGAATGGCGATCGCGAACAAGCGGTCCGCGATGAACGCCGCAATCCACACCAGCACCACTCGCAACGAGATGCGCACGACGGTCTGGCCGTAACCGACCGTTTGCGGGAATTGCAGCAGCGCGTAGGTGATCGCCGCAAGCCACAGCACCGGGACGATCCATGCAATGGTCGTGGCGGCGGTGCGGTTCCGCAAGAACCGAAAGAGGACGATGCCCGCCAGCGTCAGGATTGCGAGCGCAACAGCGGCCCAGACAATCAGCTCTGCGTTGCGATGGATTGCTTCGGGCTGCCGGCGCTCGAGCGCGGCCGCAAGTGCCGACTGCAGCGAGGCTTGCCACTGCTGTGCAAGCTCCGCGACGGTGAGATTCGCGCGTCGCGCATCATCCGCCGTTACCGTTAGTATTGGGTACGGTGTCTCGTGCCGCGCATCCGTGACAACCAGAACCTCTTCCGCGCCCTCCTTTTGCAGCGCGACCTTGAAACTTGCGGGATCGTAGACCGTCTTACCGCCGTCCGGATCGGTCGCGAGCACCTGCGCGATCGCACCGCCAATCAGAAAACTGCGCATCTCGATCGGCATCGCATCCGCGGACGGGCTTGCTGGTGCGGCAATCCGCAGCACTGTCGAACCATCGACGATGACGGGGGCGGTAGCAAACAGCGTCGGCCGAGGGCTTGCCGAAGGAGCAAGCCCGGGCAGCACTTGCGCTCCTATTGGCCGGGGAATCGCTCCGCAAACGATTGCCACGATCACGGGTATTAAGAGGTAGCGAAGAGAACGCATCGCCTCCAAGGATTCATGACACTTACCGATCTCACCCTCACTGCCGACGACGAACGCGAGACCACGCCGATTTTCGAGCGGGTCGCGAACGTCATCCCGCGCGTTGAATGGCCGTTGCACGCTCCCTACGTGGCGGCAATCAATCGGCTCAAGCGCGAACGCAATGCCGTGATCCTCGCGCACAACTACCAGGTGCCGGAGATCTATCATACCGTCGCCGATATCGTTGGTGACTCGCTCGCACTTGCGATGCAGGCAGCCAAAACCGACGCCGACGTCATCGTCCTTTGCGGCGTGCACTTCATGGCCGAAACCGCCAAGCTCGTGAATCCGACCAAGACCGTGCTGGTGCCGGATCTCCGCGCGGGCTGTTCGCTCGCCGAATCGATCACGGCCGACGACGTGCGCTTGTTGCGCGAGCGCTATCCCGGCGTTCCGGTCGTCACCTACGTGAACACCTCGGCTGCGGTCAAGGCTGAGTCCGATGTTTGTGTGACCAGCGGTAACGCGGTCGAGATCGTCGAGGCGCTCAACGTACCCCGCGTGATCTTTCTTCCCGACGAGTACCTGGCGAAGTACGTCGCATCGAAGACGACGACGGAAATCATCGCGTGGAAGGGCCACTGCGAAGTGCACGAACGCTTCACCGGCTCAGACATTCGCAAGTTTCGCGAAGGTGACCCAAAACTCGTCGTGATCGCGCATCCCGAATGCCCGCCGGACGTGCTCGCCGAAGCCGATTACGTCGGCTCTACGCACGGAATGGTGGAGTACGTCGGGGAGCATCAGCATGCGCGCGTGTTGCTGATGACGGAATGTTCGATGGCCGACAACGTCGCGGGCACCTATCCGAGCGTCGAGTTCGTGCGCCCGTGCAATCTCTGCCCACACATGAAGCGCAACACGTTGCCCAAAATTTTGCATAGTCTGGAAACCATGCAGTACGAAGTCACGGTCGATCCGGTTATCGCGCCGCGGGCGCGCGCCGCCGTCGATCGGATGCTCGAATTTAGCCGTTCGCGGCAGGCAGAATGAACGTTCACCGTACCGGCGCCGTGGTGGTCGGCGCGGGCATTGCCGGCTTGATGGCCGCGCTCAAACTGGCGCCAATCCCGGTCACGGTGTTGTGCAAGCGCCGCTTGGGTAGCGGTGCCGCGACCGACTGGGCACAGGGCGGCATCGCCGCAGCGCTCGGCGCCGACGATTCACCTTCGCTCCACGCCATCGATACGCAACGCGCCGGCGCGGGCATCAGCGACGCGCGCATCGTGAAGATTCTCACCAGCGACGCACCCGCGCGCATCGAAGAGTTGCTCGAATTCGGCGCGACGTTCGATCGCGATGCGTCGGGCGAGCTTGCGCTCGGGCGCGAAGCGGCGCATCAGCGGCGGCGCATCGTCAAGGCCGGCGGCGACGCGACGGGTCACGAGATTCTCAAAACGCTCATCGCCGCCGTACGCGAATCGCCGACCATTACCGTGGTCGAGGACGTCACGGCCGACGATGTCATCCTGCACGACGGACGGGTCGCGGGCGTCTATGCGCACGCGAGCGACGGCGACGCGCACGCCTACCTCGCGAACGCGGTCGTCCTTGCGACCGGCGGCATCGGCCGGCTGTACCGCTACACGACGAATCCCGTCGAAGCGACGGGCGACGGTATCGCGATGGCGGCTCGCTCGGGCGCGATGCTCGCCGACATGGAGTTCGTACAGTTCCATCCGACGGCGTTGGCCATCGGCGCGGACCCGATGCCGCTGGTCAGCGAAGCGGTCCGTGGCGAAGGTGCGATCCTGCTCAATGATTTGGGCGAACGCTTCATGCTCGCAATTCACCCTGACGCCGAACTTGCGCCGCGCGACATCGTGGCGCGGGCAATCTTTGAACAACAACAGCGCGGCCGACTGGTAGGCCTGGATGCGCGCGCTGCGATCGGCGAAGCTTTTCCAACTGAATTCCCCACGGTCTTTGGATTTTGCCGCGACGCCGGCATCGATCCGCGCACGGCACGTATGCCGGTTGCGCCCGCAGCGCATTACTACATGGGCGGCATCGCCGTGGACGAATGGGGGCGCTCCTCGCTCGAAGGGCTCTGGGCGTGCGGTGAAGCCAGCGCCAGCGGCGTGCATGGGGCAAACCGTCTCGCGAGCAATTCGTTGCTCGAGGCCATGGTCTACGGCTCCCGCGTCGCCGAAAATATCGGCGAGATGCGACACGAGCAAACCAAGTATGTGCCTCTCGACTCCGCTCGCGCTGTCTATCACGATTGGGATGACAAGGGACAAGTCCAAGCTATAAGCGACCTTCGCAATGTGATGTACGCTAACGTCGGCCTGGTGCGCAATGAATTCGGGCTACGCGAAGCGCTCTCGCGCATCGAAGACCTCGAACATAGTTTTCCGCGTCCGGCGAATGAGCTGCGCAATCTGCTGGTTGTCGGCCGCTTGATCGCCGAAGCGGCGCTTGCACGTAAAGAGAGCCGCGGCAGTCACTATCGTAGCGACTACCCCGCGACGGATGATGCACTTGCCAAACGCTCTTTCACGCGTCTTGTCCGCGCATAAGCTCACCCGGCTCGTGGTTGAGCCGCTGGTGCGGGCCGCGCTGCTCGAAGACGTCGCGCACGGCGGCGACCTCACGACCGATGCAATCGTTCCGCCCGAGCTGCGCACGACGGCGCGCATCGTTGCGCGAGCCGACGGCGTCATCGCCGGGCTCGATGCCGCGCTGCTCGCCTTTGAAATGCTCGAGCCGGGAGGCGTGCACGTAGACACGTCGGTCGACGACGGAAAGCCGGTCAAACGCGGAGGGCTCGTCGCCGAGCTCGAGGGTCGGGCAGCCGTGCTCCTGACCGGCGAACGCACGATGCTCAACCTGCTTTGCCGCTTGAGCGGCATCGCTACCGCTACGCGCAGATTGGTGAACGCCGTCGCCGGAACGCACGCCAAAGTCGTCGACACGCGCAAGACGACGCCCGGACTGCGCGTTTTAGAAAAGTACGCCGTGCGCTGCGGCGGCGGCAGTAATCATCGCTTCGGGCTTGATGACGCCGTGCTGATCAAAGACAATCACCTCGCGCTGGCCGGCTCGGTTCACGAAGCGGTTGCGCGCGTGCGCGCGCACGCCGGACACATGGTCAAGATCGAAGTCGAGGTCGATACGCTCGATCAATTACGCGAGGCGTTGCGCGAGCCGATCGACGCCGTGCTGCTCGACAATATGGAACCCGCGATGCTCAAAGACGCTGTGCGCATCGTCGACGGTTCGGTGATCACCGAGGCAAGCGGCGGCGTACGTCCGGAAACGATTGCCGCCATTGCCGCGACCGGCGTCGATCTGATCTCGGTCGGGTGGCTCACCCACAGCGCACCCGCTCTCGACCTCGGTTTAGATATCGCCCTCTAAGGGTGACCCATTCCGGGCCCACCGCCGTGCATGCGGCCCATCATCATCCCGCCGTGTCCGCCTGCCATGCCGAGCAGGATTGCGCCGGCGTCGGGGGTGTGCGGCTTGCGCTGACCGTGGCTACGTTTGGGCCACGGCGAACCGCTTGGGCTAGGCCAGGGATGATTGGCCATCATCTGTTGCCGCATCGACTTCATCGCGGTCATGAACTGCGTATTCGCGTTCAGGATCGCGGTCTTTTCGCTTGTCGAAAGCGCAGCATCGAGTTGTTTGACCGCGGCACGAGGGTCCGGACTCGCCGCGATTGCGAGATTACCGACCACGGTAGCGTAGAGTTGCTTGTGTGCAGGGGTGAGGGCGCCGAGCACCTGCGCGCGAAATTGCTGGTGCAGCTTCATCATCTGCTGCATGTTCGCGTGCATCGCTTGGCGCATCGGGCTGGGTGAGCCCGGGGCTTGCTGCGCGCCGGCCATTGCCGGAACCGCGAGCACGAGGGCGAGTGCAAGAAAAAGACGTTTCATAGCACAGTTGTACGGCACCGCTCCCTGGGAAACGCTGAGAAACTGGGCCGGGATTCGCTCCGGCGTAGCGAACCCAAACCACTATGACGGACTCGACCAAACAGCCCCCGGCCACGCCTTCGACGACCAACTATGACAGTGACACGCCGCCGCGCTTGATCGACTTCATGTCGCGCGGCTGGGCCGACGTTCCGCTCCGCGTGGGCGCTCATCCACAGCTCGCGCGACTGCAGTCACGCCGCGACGAGCTCTCACGGAAATTTCCGGGCTGTTACCTGGTGATTCCAGCCGGCCAGGAACACGTGCGCGCCAACGATACCAACTTTCGGTTCCGGCCGGCAAGCGACTTTGCATACCTGATGGGTACAGGCGAACCGGGGGCGGCCCTGGTGCTCGAGCCGGAAGGCGCCTCGCACCGCACGCTCCTCTTCGTTCCGGAACACAACCGCGGAAAAGCCGAGTTCTTCACCGATCGCGTCTACGGTGAGCTGTGGGTTGGGCGGCATCGTGGACTCGACGAGAGTCAAATCTTTTTTGGAGTCGATCGCTGCCGGCCGCTGCAAGAAATCCCGGGCTATCTCGAAGAACTCGCCGCAAGCAAACACCCGGTGTATCTGCTCCGCGGGCACAATCGCGCGATCGATTCGCTGCTGGCGCACGACGACGAAGACGATGACTTCGCGGTGCATCTCTCCGAGATGCGCCTGGTCAAGGATGAATATGAGATCGCCGAACTTCGCAAAGCTTGCGAGATCACCAAGCGCGGATTCGAAGACGTTATTCGTCTCTTTCCGCGCGCCGCGAGCGAACGTGAATTCGAAGGCGCGTTTTGGAACCGCGCACGAGTCGAAGCCAACGACGTCGGCTACCTGACCATTGCCGCTTCGGGACACAACGCGTGCACGCTGCATTGGAATCGCAACGACGGTGCCGTCGACCGGAGCGCGTTGCTGTTGCTCGATGCGGGCGTCGAGTGCGATTCGCTCTATACGGCCGACATCACCCGCACGATGCCGATCGGCGGGCGCTATTCGCAGCCGCAGCGCGCCGTCTACGATATCGTCTATGAAGCCCAACGTGTCGGAATCGACGCGGTGTCGACCGGGAACGACTTTCTCGAACCGAACCGGCGCGCGATGCGCGTCCTGGCCGAAGGGCTGATCGACCTCGGCATACTCGATGCGTCACTGGACGAAGTGCTCGATCCGCAGAGTCAGCTCTACCGTCGCTACACGTTACACAACGTAAGCCACATGCTCGGGCTCGACGTTCACGACTGCTCGCGCGCGCGCTCGGAAAACTATCGCTACGGAACCCTGCGCGAAGGCATGGTCCTCACCGTCGAGCCGGGCCTCTACTTCCAGCCCGACGACGAGACCGTGCCCCCAGAACTGCGGGGCATCGGTGTGCGTATCGAGGACGACGTGCTCGTCACCGCGTCGGGCCGCGAAAATCTTTCCGCGATTCTGCCCTCGAAGGCCGACGCGGTCGAACGCTGGATTTCTGAACTAAACGCTTGATCTATAAAGATCAAGTTCTCGTCGTCGAGCCGACCGGCATCGAGCCGGTGGCTGATGCCGCGCGTCACGGGCGGGCGCGCGATCTCTTCGGCGTTTGGTTTTCGGCTAACGCCGAAATTGCTACCTGGATGGTCGGCGTCTTTATCGCGGCGCTCTTCGGCGCCGATCTGCGCAGCGCGGCGTTTGGAATCGTTCTTGGCAACCTGCTAGGCTTCGCGATCTTGGGCATACTTGCGACCTATGGTCCCCGCTACGGCGTGCCACAGATGCTCGCCTCAAGGCTGGCCTTCGGCAAGCGCGGAAATATCGCGCCCGCGACGCTCTCGTTTCTCGCCGGCGTCGGCTGGTTTACGATCAACACCATTTTCGGCACCTATGCGCTGCAAACGATCGCGCACATTAGCTACGGATTTGCCCTCGGCATCATGCTCGTGCTGCAGATCGCATTGGCGGTTTACGGCTACAATCTCATCGGCGCCTTCGAGCGCGCGTGCGCCGTACTGCTCGCGGCCGGTTTCGTGTTGCTCGGCCTCGTGACGTTGCCGCACGCTTCGTGGATTCCGGCCCCGGCGCCGCTACAAGGATTCATGTTTGCAGCAGCCCTTGCGTTCGCCTACGCGATGGGATGGGTACCGTGCGCGTCGGATTATTCTCGCTACCTGCGCAGCGACACGAGTCCGCGAGCGATCTGGTGGTACTCGTTCCTGGGCTGCGCGCTTCCGTGCATCGCGATCGAGATCTTGGGAGCAGCGGCGGTGAGCGCATCGCGCGTCAATCTGCGCACGTCGGTGCCGACCGAGGCGATCGCGCAACTGCTCGGACCGGGCGTGATAGCAAATCTGGTGCTCGCTACCGTCGTCCTGGGCACGTTGACGGCAAATTGCATGAATTTGTATTCCGGCGCGCTCGCGGCACTGGTTGCATTCGATGCACGCGTCAAACGCGCGTTTGCGGCGCTCGGCGTCGGGGTCATCGGCGCGGTGCTCGCGCTCGGCGGCGCCGACCCGCGCGACACGGCCGAGTTCTATACTAACTTTTTGCTGCTGCTCTCGTATTGGTGCGCGCCATGGGCCGGTGTCGTCTTGGTCGATGCCTGGCAAGGACGCGGCGCGCTGCGCGATCCGCAGCGCGTGCCAGCCTGGCGCGCCGGCGCGCTCGCATGGGTTCTCGGCGTCCTCGCGTCGGTTCCGTTCTGGAACCAAGCCTGGTTTGTCGGGCCGTTTGCACGCGCGTTCCCGCAGTGCGGCGACCTTTCGTACTACGTGGGGTTCTTGGTCGCCGCCGTCGCGATGGCTGCAATGAAACCCAGGCGTCCGGCTCCGGTAATGGAAGGCACGTAGTCATGCTCAACGTCGACCACGTCCGCAAAGACTTTGGCTCGGTGCACGCCGTAAGCGACGTGTCCTTTCGCATTGAGGACGGCACGACGTTCGGGTTGCTCGGCCCAAACGGCGCCGGCAAGACGACGACGATGCGGATGATCTTGGGCATCCTGGTCCCTGACGGTGGACGCGTCGCGTGGAACGGCGAGCCTATCCACGACAGAAGCCGTCGTCATTTCGGATATCTGCCCGAAGAGCGCGGCATCTACGGCAAGATGAAGGTGCGCGAACAAATCGCGTATTTTGGAAAATTGCACGGCCTGCGCGAGCCCGACGTGAGCAAGCGCGTCGATCGCTGGATCGAGCGGCTGGGACTTTCGGTCTACGCGGATCGTCCATGTGGAGAACTCTCGAAAGGCAACCAGCAAAAAGTTCAAGTCGCCTGCGCGGCCGTGCACGAGCCGCAATTGCTCGTGCTCGACGAACCCTTCTCGGGACTCGATCCAGTCAACGCCGACGTCCTGCTTGGGGTCTTGAACGAGATGCGCTCCAACGGAACGACGCTGATTCTTTCAAGCCACCAAATGTGGCAACTCGAAGACTTGTGTTCGCGGTTTTGCATCATTGCCGGTGGGGCAAACCGTGTCGAAGGATCGCTCGTCGAGTTGCGTTCGGCGTGGCCGACACGCGTCGTGCGCGTCGCGCCGCCGAGCGATTCCGTGCGCGCGCTCCTCGAAAGCGTGGCCGGCGCGCAAGCGCTAGCGCATGCTGACGGTGCGATCGACTATCAAGTCCCGTCGACGACCGACTTCGCCGCGCTGCTGCGTTCGCTGGTCGCGTCCGCACCGGTGACGAAATTCGAAGCAATCGAGCCATCGCTGCGCGAAATCTACCTGCGCGCTATCGGAGAAGGTGCGGCATGATGGACGAGCTTGGTACCGTTTACGTCACGGAGGTCATGCGCCGCATCCGGTCGCGCCCGTATATCATCGGGCTGCTCGTCGTCGTGATCGCGATCGCGCTCCTGACCAGGCTCCCCACCATGCTCGAGGGCGCATTTAACGGCGCTCGCTCGATCGTGCTCGTCGGTGACCAGGCGTTGGTCGCACGCGCGAAGCCGCTGTTGAGCGACGACTACAAGGTCGTCGGGACGCTCGCGAACGGTCCGGTGGATGACGCCGTACTCAAGCGCTACCGCGCGGGCTCCGCCGTCGCGCTGCAAGCGCACTCGGACGGCTTGCACGTCACCGTTTACGCGCACGATCCCGGAGGCATCCACCGCGACGAGCTCAGTGAGGCTCTACTCCCGCTGCAACTGCAACTCGTTACACACCGCAGTGCCGGCGCCGTGGCGAAGATCACCGCGATCCCCGTCACCGTGACGACGGTCGCATCGAAGTTTGCGTCGGCCGGTCAGGCAAGTGCTGCGCGGGGCGTAGCCTACACACTGCTCTTTCTTCTCTACCTCTTGATCATCATGAACAGTCAGCTCGTGATGAGTTCGGTTGCAGAAGAGAAGACGAGCCGCATCGCCGAGCTCCTCATCGCGTCAGTCAACCCGACCACGCTTCTTACCGGAAAGATTCTGGCCTCCGCAACGCTGGGATTTCTCCAGCTCGCCGTGTGGATCGCTGCGGCCGTATACCTGGGCGGCGGATCCGGTGCCGGAGCGAATGGGCAAGCCGACAGCGGCATGCTTTCGCTTGCGAACGCGCTCGACGTGCTGACCCCGGGACTGGTGGTCGCGTTCCTGTTGTTCTTCGTCATCGGCTTCCTGCAGCTATCGACGATGTTCGCCGGCGCGGCATCGCTAATCAATCGCACCGAAGATTTGGGCAGCATCGCGCTGCCGCTGGTCATGCCGATCGTCTTCGCATTCATCATCGCGATCGCGGCACTAGGCTCACCGGACGCACCGCTCGCGGTCATTTGCAGTTATCTTCCATTGGTCGCGCCGTTCGTGATGTTCGCGCGCATCGCCGTGAGCAACGTCCCGCTGTGGCAAGTCGCACTTTCAATCGGGATCAATCTCGTCGCGCTCTACGCGATCGCCGTACTAGCCGGCAAAATCTACCGCGTCGGCATGCTCTTGTACGGACGCGCGCCGAGCTTGCGCCAAGTCTGGAGCGTCATCCGCAGTTAAAGCCCGTCGACCGACGAGCTAATGCACGGTTCAGCCGCGAGGCGGATGTCCCCACCCGGATTGAACGTAGGCGCCATTCAGGACGATCGCGGGCACGGTCGGATCGCCTTTGGTAAGGGCGAGCATCGCTGCGCGTGCGCGGCGATCGTTTTGCGCATCGTGCTTCGTATAATGTACGCCGTTTGCGTCATAGTGCGCGAGCGCCTGACGGCAGTAGGGACACGTTGGGCTGATGTAGATCTCGAGCGTTGCGCCGACCGGCGGATGCTCGACGTCGAGGGCCATAACGAGAGATACGATTCTCGGCGGCGAAGGGGTCTCCATGCCGCTCTTTGTGGTCCCGACACCGCTTGGAAATCTCGGCGACATGACGCGCCGCGCGATCGAGGTCTTGCGCGACGCCGATTTGATCGTGGCCGAAGACACACGCGTCGCGCGCAAGCTCCTCAACGCGTACGAAATCGGTCCGAAGGAGCTGTGGAGCTATCGCGAGCAGAACGCCGGCGCCGTAACAGCAGGCATCCTCGAACGCGCGCGCGAGCAACGCGTCGCCGTCGTCACCGACGCGGGGATGCCCGGAATATCCGACCCGGGAAACGATCTCGTCGCGGCCGCGCGAGCAAACGGGATTGTGATCGACGTGCTCCCCGGTCCGAGTGCGCTCCTCGGTGCAGCCGTGCTCAGCGGCTTTGACCTGCGGCGCTTGCTCTTCGAAGGCTTTCCGCCGCGCACGTCCTCGGCGCGCCGCGAACACTTTACTGGAGCGCTGCGCTGCGGAGCGACGACGATTTGGTATGAATCCCCGCAACGCATCGTCGCCGCACTCGCCGACCTCGAAGCGGTGGCTCCCGACGCGCAGGTCTTTCTCGTTCGCGAATACACCAAACGCTTCGAGCAGCAACTGCTCGGCACGCCGGCCGAGGTCCGCAACGGCCTGGCCTCGCCGGTTCGCGGCGAGATCGCCTTTGCCGTTGCCCCCTATGCGAGTGCGGCTCGGGTCCAAGCGCCGGTCGATCTCGACGCGGAGATCGACAGCCTGCTGGCGAGCGGGGCGAGCGTGGCCGAAATCGCGCGGAATTTGGCGAAGCGCGGCGCCGGCGACCGCCGAAGCCTGTACGAGCGGGCCAGTAAACGGAAGGGCGCGAACACTAAGTCCGTCCCATGAGCCGAACTTTCTACGTCACCACGCCGATCTATTACATTTCCGGCAACCCCCACATTGGTCACGCCTATACGACGGTGGTGGCTGACGTGCTTGCGCGTACCGCTCGCGCCGGCGGCCCGGCCTTTTTCCTCACCGGCACCGATGAGCACGGGCAAAAAGTTGCAAACGCCGCGGCAGAACATGGCAAGACGCCACAGGAATGGTGCGACGAACTCGTCCCGCGCTGGCAATCGCTCTTCGCGAAGTATCACGTCGAGTACGACGACTTCATTCGCACCACCCAAGCCCGCCACACGACCAAGGTGCAGCGCGTCTTCGAGCGCCTGCGCGAAAGCGGCGACGTCTATCTCGGAAAATACGAAGGCTGGTACTGCGTCAACGACGAGACCTTTTGGCTCGAGTCCAAGCTCGTTGACGGGCGCTGCCCGACCTGCGGACGCGTGGTGGAGTGGATCTCCGAAGACGATTGGTTTTTCCGCCTTTCGGCTTACCGCGACCGGCTGCTGGACTATTTCAAAGCCAATCCGGAGTTTGTGCGGCCGCGCAGCGTGTACAACGAAATGGTCGCGCTGCTCGAAGAGGGGCTCGACGATCTCTCGATCTCGCGCACAAACCTCGACTGGGGTATCCCGATTCCCGGCGACGGCGGCGTCATCTACGTGTGGTTCGACGCGTTATTGAACTACATCACGGCGATCGATTGGTCCGAAAATGACGAACGGTTTCACTCGCTCTGGCCCGCTAACGTGCAGCTCATTGGCAAGGAGATCGCGCGTTTTCACACGATCATTTGGCCGGCGATTCTCTGGGCGTTGGGCGAGGCTGCGCCCGAACTCGTCTTTGCGCACGGCTGGATCACGGTCGACGGTCAAAAAATGGGCAAGAGCGTCGGGAATGCGGTCGATCCGTTCTTGCTCGCGGACCGGTTCGGAGCTGATTCGTTGCGCTATTTTCTGCTGCGTGAAGCTCCGTTCGGGAGCGACTTCTCATACTCCGAAGAAAAGATCGCGCAACGCCACAACAGCGACCTCGGCAACGATCTCGGTAATCTGCTCAAGCGCTCTCTGTCGATGCTGCAAAAATATCGTGACGGCATCGTCCCGCATCGCAGCGAGGAGACCGTCTTCGTGCAGCGCTTCAGCGAACTGCCGCAGCGTGTGCGCTCGTTGATCTTCGCGCTCGATTTCCGCGGCGCGCTCGAAGCAATCTGGGAGCTCGTAACGGCGCTCAACCGCGCGATCGACGAACGCAAACCCTGGGCCTTGGCCAAGGAAGGGCGCGATCGCGAACTCGATGCGCTGCTCTACGATGTCTGCGAAGGACTGCGCTGGCTCGCGATCTTGTTGCATCCGTTCATGCCCGAGCGCACGTCCCAGATGTGGGAGCAGCTTGGCCTGCGTGGCGGCATCGGTGACGACTGGGCGCGCGCGCTGCGCTGGGGCGGGCTCGAACCCGGCACGCAAACCAGGGTCGGTGACGTGCTCTTTCCGCGGATCGAATTGGAAGAGAGCGCGTAGCACCGATGAGCGAGCGCAACGCGCCGAGCCGCGCGATCACCATCGGCGGCGGGATCGTCGCCGTCGCCGGGCTCGCCGTTGCATTGACCCTCTATGCCCCGCAGTTTACGCAAGTCGATTGGATCTTCACCGCATGCGGCGCGCTCGCGATTTGCTTCGTCGCGGCCAATGCGCTGCCGGTGCGCGGCTTGCGCATGCGTCGCACCGGCCTCTCAGCCGAAGCGATCTTTCTCGATCTGCCGATCGCCGTCTCGCTCTTTTCGCTCGGCGGTGCGGTCGGCGCAACCGCATGCGCGCTTGCATTTGCCCTCGGCTTTGGCGGCGCATCGATCACGCGCGACTCCGAAAGCCTGGCCGACCTGCCGCGTCATGGTGTGCTGCGCGTGCTCGCTTCGCTGTTCTTTTTGCTGTTCGGAAACTACGACGCGCAGCTACGGGCAATTCCAATAGCGCAGGCGACGCCGACCCTTGCCGCTATCGTGTTCGCCGCAGTGATCGTGTTCATGTTTGCGATCTCGGCCCCGGTCTCGTCGTACACTTTTCACCTTTCGCTCGCGCGCCTTTGGGGGCGGCTCGCGCGCGATCCGCGAACCTGGTGGGTCACGATCGGGGGCGTGATCTGGGCGACGATCGGACGCAACGAAGTCGTGCAGGGACAAGACCTTGTCGCGATCGCCTTATGGCTGCCGGTGTGTTTGAGCGCGTTTCTGTTGCGCACGATCGATCGGCAGCACGCCGAACTCCATCGCTTGCGGCTCGTGCGTGACGCCGTGCAAGCCATGCTCGGCGAACGCAATCCGCTGCCGCAGATCAACGCGATCCTGGCGACCCTGCGTGTGCCCTCGTTCGATGAAACCGTCTCGGTTCTGGCGGCAACCAGTTCGCGCACCGACTCTTGGCGCAGCGTTACCACACTCGGGCCGACGCTCAGTTCGGCCGGCGACGAACTCGGCCGTCGCATTTTAGCACGGCTAAAATTCAGCGGCTCGCCCTCAACATCGCTGCGCGACGACTTCTACACCGCATATGCATTTGCCGCACGGCTTTCCGACGGCGAAGTTCACGGCGCATTGACCGTGCATCGTCGCAACGACCGACCGCTTTCGAACGAGCAGATCGCGCAGTTCACCAATGCAGCGTTCGAACTTGCGCCATTGCTTCGCGATATGCGCACGATCGTCGCGACACAGAGCGCTGCGTCAATCGACGGTCTCACTGGGCTTGCGAATCGAGCGACAGCGATGGATCGGCTCCATTCGATGCTCGAACAGACGTCGATCACCGAGAACGGCGCCGTGCTTCTCCTCGACATCGATCACTTCAAAACGATCAACGATCAACTCGGGCACGCTGCGGGCGACGAATGCTTGCGCAAGATCGGGGATATCATCCGCAATACGGTGCGCGGCGGCGATACGGCCGGTCGCATCGGCGGGGAAGAGTTCTTGGTGGTCATGCCGGGCGCTTCGCGCGATATCGCACTAACCGTCGGTGAACGCTTGCGCTTGGCGGTCGCACTCGGCGGCATGCGCTATGCGAACGGCGAGCCGGTGACCACGAGCATCGGCGCCGCCGCAGCGCACGTCGGCGACACGGCGGAGACACTGCTTGCGCGCGCCGACCGCGGTCTCTACGAGGCCAAGCGCCAAGGCCGCAACCGCCTCGTGGAGGATCTGGAATCAGCGTGATTGATACACACGCGCATATTCACGATGCGAAGTTCGACGAGGACCGCGCGGCTGTCGTCGAGCGCGCACGCACCGCCGGTCTTTCGACGATCGTGACCGTGGGCTGCGACGTTGCCGACTCGTTTCGAGCGCTCGAGTGCGCGCGTGAGTACCGCATCTATTCGTCCGTTGGGATCCATCCGCACGAAGCCAAAGACGCGCCCGCCGATATCCCCGCAATCTTCGATTCGTTTCTGCGTGATTCGCGCGTGGTCGCGATTGGTGAAGCCGGCCTCGACTACTATTACGATCACAGCCCGCGCGACGTGCAGCGTCGTGTGCTGCGCGAGCAGCTTGACCTCGCGCGTGAAGCGAGCTTCCCATTTATTTTTCACCAGCGCGACGCCTTCGAGGACTTCCTCGCGATCTTGCGCGAGCAATGGCGGCCGCCGATGCGCGGCGTCGTCCACTGCTTCACCGGGGATGCGCCGCAAGCGCAGATTCTTACGCAAGAGTTCGGCCTCTACCTCGGCATCGGCGGCGTCGTCACGTTCAAAACGGCGGAGCCGCTGCGCGAGGCCATTGCAAGCGTTGGATTGCAATCGCTCGTCCTCGAGACCGATTGTCCCTATCTCGCGCCGGTTCCACACCGCGGCGAGCGCAACGAACCGGCATACGTCGCACTTGCAGCGCAACGGATCGCCGAGGTGCTCGAGTGCGGTTTCGACGATGTCGTCGCGGCCACCGACGCGAACGCGCGCGCGTTATTTCCGATACGCTAAGAGGTCCGCAGCGCAGCCGTAAGGGGTCGCGCACTCTGCCAGCGTTCGTCGAACCTCTGGTGGAGTTGCGCAAGGATGGACGGCGCGTCGGTGCGCGCGCCCCAATCGAGTTGGTCGGGGTGATCGAAAGCGACCGTTGCATTTGCCGAGCCGATCCATCCTCTCGTGCCGTCGACAACGGCGAGCTTTTCGTCGGCATCGACGACCCGAACGCCTATGCCGTCGGCGGCCAGCTTCTTGAGCGCACCCCGCTCGTTCGCATTGCCTCGCAGGTCGCGCGCGCTCACCAAAAGACGCACGTGCGCGCCTTGGCGGCCGAGCGCGTCAATCGCGCTGTACACGCGATTGTTTGCGCCGAATGATTCGCTCTCCACGATAACGTCATCGCCGGCGTGCGCCTCGTGCAGGAGCCGTGCCTCCGAAGCGAGCGCTTCACGCTTGGCTACCGCAAAGAACGGTGTCGGCGCATCTTCCTCACCGGCGACCGCGTCACGCACGATTTGCTCGTCGCGCGGAAAATCGTCGCGCACGATGGTATCGGCGCCGTCGTCGGGCCAATTCCGGTCGTCGAGAAAGAGCGTCCCGTCGACGAGCGCCGCCTTGCAGTGGAGCATCGCGTCGGGAGCGTTCTGCTCTGGATGCACGAGCTGCGCGTCGGCGCCGGCGGCGCGCAGTTTCGCGATCGCCGCCGCATTGGCCGCCGTCACGCTGCCGTCATCCTTATAGATGTAGCCTTCGAGCCGCACGCGAACGTGCGCGCCGGCCTGCGCGGCAGCGGCGAGCCCGTCGAGCACGCGTCCGGCGGGAAGCGTGTAGGCGGTGAGTGCGATCTCGCGCGCTCCCGCGAGACTCGAGAGCAGCTCGCTGGTGGAACTGAGCGTTAGCATCAGCATTACCATCACGACAAAGGTCCACTATAGCTAGGGGAGAAGTGCCAGAACCCTCATGCCCACTGCCCCCCATCCACCTCCCGGCGATAAAGGCGCGTACGTGCGCGAGATGTTCGCGAGCATAGCCCCGCGCTACGATGTGGCCAACCGCGTGCTCACCGCGGGAATGGACGAGCGTTGGCGTCGCCGGTCGATCGCGCTGCTCGCTCCGCCGCGCGAGGGAACGATCCTCGATCTGTGCTGCGGCACCGGCGACCTGGTCTTTCATCTCCTGCGAACCGATCCGTCGCTGCACGTGACCGGCATCGACTTCTGCGCCCCGATGTTGGACGGTGCGCGCGCCCGCGCGCCGCGTGAAGCGCGAGGCGACGCGAGGTTCCTCGAGGGGGACGTGATGGCGCTGCCGTTTGCCGACGGAAGCTTCGACGGCGCGACGATGGGTTTCAGCCTGCGCAACGTCGTGGACATCGATCACGTGCTGCGTGAAATCGTGCGCGTCCTCAAGCCCGGCGCGCGCTTCGTCAACCTCGACGTGAGCAAGGCGCCCAATCGCCTCTTCAAACGGTTCTTCGATGTGTACTTCTATCGCGTCGTGCCGTGGGTCGGAGGTGCGGTCGGCGGGTCGCGCACCGCGTACACGTATCTACCGAATTCGCTTACACATCATCCCAATGCCGAGGACCTGCGCGAGCGCTTTGCACGGGCCGGTTTCGCTGATGCGGGGTTCGCGCGCCTCATGGGTGGGTCGATTGCGATCCACTATGGAACCAAGCCCAAATGAAAAGTGCGCTGCGCAGCGACGAATCGGGCCTCCGCGAACTGGTCGAGAACTTCTTTCGCGCCACCTTCTCGACCGATAATCCGATCATTACCGAGGCCGTGCGACGGATGCTGGCCGCGGGCGGGAAGCGCTTGCGTCCACGCGTCACGTTGCTGGCCGCTTCGGCGTGCGGTTCCGATCCGGCGCGCCACTTGCATCTCGCCGCATACATGGAGTTGATCCACGTCGCGACGCTGATTCATGACGACGTCGTCGACAACGCGCAGACGCGGCGCGGTATCAACGCAACGGCAGTCGATTTCGGCAATCGCGTCTCGGTCTTAGCGGGCGATTATCTGTTCGCGTGGATCTTCAAGAACGTGACCGCCGGCTACCCTCATCCCGTACCGAACATTCTATCGGCGACACTGGCCGACATTTGCGATGGCGAAGTGCTGCAACTACAGGCGCTTGGAAACCTCGACCTGCCGCTCGATGAGTACGTGGAGGTCGCGCGCAAAAAGACCGCGTCGTTGTTCGCCGCGTCGGCAACGTGCGGAGCGATCATGGGCGGCGGCAGCGCAGAACAAATCGACGCGCTGCGCGGCTTCGGCGACGCGTACGGCATCGCGTTTCAGATGAATGACGACCTGCTCGACGTGACCGCCGACGAACGTTCGCTGGGCAAGCCCGTGGGCAACGATCTGAGCGAGCACAAGATGACGATTCCATTAATCCTGGCACTGCGAGGCAGCGACCAGGGGTTACACGAGATGGTCGCGCGCTTGTACAGCGGATCCGAAAGCGACGGAATTCCGCAGATCGTGGCCGCGATCGCATCCGAAGGCGGCCTCGACGGAACCCGCGCGGAGATCGCTCGCTATGTGGAGCGTGCCAAGGCCGCGCTGGAGCCTTTGCCCGCGAGCGCGGCGAAGGAAGAACTTGGGCGACTGGCCGACGCGCTAGCCGCCTCGTAAGAAAGGAACACCCATGCTTCACCCTGTCCTCGCACTCATCGATATGCCGATCATCATCGGTATCTTGGTCGTCGGCGCGGTTCTGTTCGGAGCGGACAAGCTGCCCAAGCTCGCGCGTAGCGCCGGTCAGGCCAAAAAAGAATTCATGATGGGCCAGATCGAGGCCGACGAAGCCACAGCCAAGGCCCGCGAAGAGGCGCGCCTACGGATGGAAGCGCAAGGCACCGAGGCGCCGCCCGCCGCCACAACCTCCGATAAGGGCGCGCCTTCGGCGTAATGCAACTCGAGACGCCGCCCGCGCCAATCGCGGAGTCCGGCTGGGATCAGAAAGAGATGCCGTTCACGGAGCACCTGCGGGAGCTCCGTACGCGTCTATTGATCTCGATTGGCAGCGTGGGTGTGATCTCCGTCGTGCTCTTTTGGCCCTCGCAATTCGCGATCAAATGGATGGTGCAGGCCTATTTCCACGGCATCGCGCTACATGCGTTTGGTCCCGCCGACGTCATCTTCACCGAGTTTAAATTTTCTGTGGTCGGCGGCATCGTGCTCGGCCTTCCGGTGCTGTTCTATCAGGCCTGGATGTTTGTCGTGCCGGCAATCCATCCGCGCACGCGCCGCATGGTCTACAGTTTTATCATTCCGTCGCTGCTGCTCGCGGCGCTGGGCCTTGCGTTCGCGCACTTCATCGTGCTGCCGCGCGTCGTGGCCGCGCTCATCGGGATCACCGATGCCGTCGCGACACCGACCTTCGGCGTCGCCGACACGATCAATTTCGTTCTGATCTTGCTCGCGCTCTTCGCGATCATCTTCCAACTTCCGATCGTGTTGATCGGCCTTGCGCGCCTGGGTATCGTGAACGCCGCCTGGCTGGGCCACTATCGCCGCCACGCGCTGTTCGGGTTTGTCGTCGCTGCCGGGATCGCGGCACCGGACGGCAACCCGCTCACGATGGCATTGCTTGCGGCCCCGATGTATGTTTTGTATGAGGTGTCGATCTGGATCATTCGTATCTTTGAAGCATCGTGGTCCAGAAACTAGACGGCTATTACGGCGACTTCGTCCGCACGTTCGGGAGTGTGCTCTTCGCCGTAAGCTTGTTCGTCGTGTGGGGCATTTTGACGCTGATCGGCGTCATCGTCGACCAAAACAAAGACGCCAGCATCTACTTTGGTAGCTATCCCGCGCCGATCGCGCGTGCGATCCTGCGCCTGAGCTTCGATAACATCTATCACTCGCCGTGGTATGTCGGCATCATCGGCTTGATTCTGCTCTCGCTGACGGTCTGCACCTTCAAACGCGTTATTCCGGCGCGCCTGCCGCCGCTGCGTCCGGTGAAGATCGACAAGATTCCGCTGCACGCAAGCGTTGAGGTCGGCGGCGACGAAGCCGGCGTGCGCGAGCGCGTCGAAGGCTTTTTCCGCGCGCGCGGATGGCAACTACGCAAACGCGAGTTCGACGGCACCGAGTGGACCTTTGCCGACAAGCACAACTGGGCGCGGCGCGGTGTGCTCGTCGCGCACATCGGCTTTGTGATCATTGCCGCCGGTACGACGCTCTATTGGGCGCGCGGCTTTTCGGGCGAGACCGTCGTCGTCACGGGACAATCGGTCCAGATTCCGCAGACCAAAGCGATCCTGCATCTGGATAACTTCGCCTACAAAATCACCCCCGTGCTCACCAAAGGCGGCATGGTCTACCAGCCGACCGATTACGTCTCGCACGTGACCGTCACCGGCAACGACGGCGTTCCCAAGGCGATGACGGTGCGAGTCAATCATCCAATCGACGTCGACCAAACACTTTATTACCAAGCGAGTTACGGCTTTGCGATGCGCTTTGCGATGTCGCACAACGGCAAAGACGTACCGTCGATCTCGCAGCGCGTGCTGCTCGAAGGTGAGAGCTTCGACGTTCCCGGCACGCGCTTGAGCGTGAGTTATGACCGCTTTGTGCCTACGGTCGACCGCGCGAGCGGCATGCCGTCGGCCGATCCGCGCGTGAACGATCCGGCGGTCATCCTCACGGTCAGTGACGCCGGACAGCAGGGCCAGAGTGCGATCGTGCCACTGCATAGCTGGGTCGATTTGGGCGGCGGCTGGCGACTCGTGCCAAGCACCTCGCTCATGTACAGCGGGTTTCAATATCGCTACGATCCGGGGATTCCGCTGGTCGGCATCGGCGCGCTGGTACTGGTTGCCGGACTCATGATCTCGTTCTACCTTCTTCCCGCGCGCCTCTACGCGCGGATCGATCCGGCGCCCGACGGCCGCTGGACGGTTGGTTTGGCGGCAACGACCGTCAAAGGATACGACATGTTCGAATCCCAGTTCCGCGGTCTGATCTCGGAATTTTCGTCCGAATACGCGGGGGAGGCACCATGAACGGACACTTACAGGCTGACGAACTGTTGATGATCGTCGCGATTGCTTGCTACGTCTTCGGGGCGCTCGCGCTGTTGGCGTATTTTTTCTCGCGCGAAGCCTGGCTGCGCAACCTCGGCGTCCCGCTCGCCATCGTCGGCTGCGTCGCGCAGTTCGCGCAACTCTTCGTGCGCTGGGAGCTGACGGGCATTTGGCCGCTGCTCAATCTGTACGGCTCGCTCTCGCTCTTTGCGGCAATGTCGGTGGCGATCTTTATCGTCATGGCGTGGCGTTATAACGCCTGGTACGCCGGCGGCTTCGTGTTGGCGCTGGCCGCAATTGCGCTCGCCTACGGCGTGACCTGGAACGAAGGTACGATGCCCGCCGTGCCGTCACTGCAATCGTATTGGGCGAAAGTGCACGTCCCCATTGTCGTTTCATCGTATGCGGCGTTTTTGGTGGCGTTCGTCTTCTCGTTTATCTATCTCGTCAAGTACTATGCCGAAGCGCGGGTCGCCGCGATGGAATCGACGGTCGAGCTTGCCGGAACCGGCATGACGATGCGCGTATCGGGCGACACGCCAGGCCTCGCGGCGGCAGCGCAAAATGGCAACCGGCTAGCCCAATGGCTGCAAACACTCCCCTCTCTTGCGCAGCTCGACGTGATCGTTTATCGTGCGGTTGCCATTGGACTGCCGCTCATTTCGATCGGCATCATCACCGGCGCTGCGTGGGCCAAGGAAGCCTGGGGCGCTTATTGGCAGTGGGATCCCAAAGAAAACGCAGCGCTCGCGACGTGGATAGTGTATCTCGCGTACATGCATCTGCACACGCGCAGTAATTGGCGCGGTCTACGCACCAACTGGATCAGCATCATCGGCTTCGCCGTCGTAATTTTCACCTATCTCGGCGTCAACATCTGGATCAGCGGCCTACACTCGTATAAGATGTGAATGTATGATGCCGGACTGGATTCGTTACCTCAATTTTGCTGCTGCAATCGCTATGATAGTGAGGGTCTCCTCGGTGTTCGGCGCCGCCTTCGCCCGGCATCATGCACGATCGCAACGCCCTCGCGAAGAAGTTCGAAACGACGCCCGATGATATCGTCGGATCAATCCCCCGGCCGAGAACTAACCCATCAGGGCGGCAGATGCGCTTCGATGAATTGCGTGATGCGCGCGATCGAGGCTTGTATCGTTGAGGCGGGCGTTCCGGGAGCACCGGCATCGAAGCGATGCCCGACGCCGGGATACACAACCAGCTCGATAGGAACGCCGGCATCCTGCGCACTTTGGACAAGCGACTCGCACGCCGCCGTCAAAGCGGTCGTGTCGTTCGCGCCCACTTGGATCAATAACGGAACGTTCGTACGGTAGGCGATCGACGCGCTCGGCGCCGGCGTACCGCCTGGCCACGCGCCATAGGCGAGCTTGCAATAGCCGTAATCGGCGACGGCAACAGCGAACGCGGGAGGATTGTGGTCGCCGACGATCGCCGCGAGAATCGCCGTTCCGCCGCTCGAACGCCCGATGACCCCAATCGAATTGGCGCGCGCGTACGGTTGCGCGGCGAGGTACGTTCGCGCATCAAGCAGATCGCGCGACTTTACCGTGCGCGCGTCGATCCGCCAATGATCCTTCCACGACGAGTGGCGCGACATGTAGCTATCGACGATCAGCGACGCGTAGCCAAGGTCGCGCAGGCGCCGCGCCCAGGGCCGCTCCCAAAACGAGAAGCCCTCGATCCCGGCCGTTCCCGGCGAGATGATGATCGCCGGAACGCGTGCCGCAACGCTGGGAATCGTCAGCTCGCCGGTAAGCGTCGTGCCGGCCTGCGACGACGGAAACGAGACGACCGAATACTCCGCATTCTGCATAATGAAGGACAGAATCGTCCCAAGCGAAGCGTCGCTCGCGTAGTCTACGAAATACTCGTGCGTGTATGAATATTGCGCTAAATCGCGACACGGACTCTCGCCGCCCGCGATCAACAGCGGCGTCGCGCTGCGAAAGAGTCCCGGCACCGGGCCGCCGCCGTGCGGCGCGCCGCCCCCACCCGAAGCCCCCTGCGGAAGAGATCCGGTCCAATCACCGTAGCGGCGCGCACAATTTGGACTAAAGGCAACCGCGGAACGAAACACCGGCGGCTGCGCGACGTCGAGTGCGTACGGCTCGACGATCGTCGCGAGTACCGTCGACGCACCCGTGCCGTAGCCGATAAGCGCAATGTCGTCCGCGCGGACACCGGGCCGATGTCTCAGGCTCGCTGCAGCGGCGAGCGGATTGCCGGTTACCGTGAGTGCAGCAAACCCTGCGCGAGTGAGCTGCTGCGCCATGGCGCGACTTTGCGCCGATGAGGTTGGGTCGAGGATAACGACCCCAGGAGCACCTGCCGCGAGCGTTGCCAGCAACGTCGCGAGCAGCAGCGTCCCCTTCACGAGCCCGCACATGCCATGAGTATAGACTTTCCCGGTAGCATCAGCGAAGAGGGCGGCCGTACAATCCTTGGGAATTGGGCTAACGGACTAGCCCCCGAGAATCAACTTTCCGGAGAGTGTACGTTGTCGAAGCAAGCCGCCGCCGCGGGCTCCCCAGAAGGGGCTGCGCGCAAGATTTTTAGCGCCTATGACGATCCTGGGACGCCCGAAGAGATCAGTCGCCGCAGCTTCATGGCCAATGCCACGCTCGCGATCGGCGGCATCATCGGCCTCGGCCTCGTCATTCCGATCGTCGGTTCGTTGATTCCCGAAGGCGCGACCAGCAAGGGCACGTGGGCGCCGCTGACGGCCGACGAACTCACGTCCCTGCAAGAGGCGACGAATAAGCCGGTCAAACTCGAGTTCCAGCTCAAGGCGAAAGATTCGTACCTGCCCGAGCAGACGTCGGGCGAATACGTGTGGGGCATCAAGGTTCCCAGTTCCGCAAAGTTCCTGGCCGACCGCACCGACCTACCAAAATCCGGTACGCTGCCGTTCAGCGATGGCACGTACACCGTCGTCACCATGAATTTCGTGATCCTGAGCCCGATCTGTCCACACTTGGGCTGCCGCCCGCTGTGGAACGACGGCGCGAACAGGTTCCAATGTCCGTGTCACGGTTCTCAGTTCGACATCGACGGCGAACACGTCGCCGGTCCCGCGCCGCGCGGAATGGATCCGCTCCCCTTCAAAGAGCAGAGCGGCGTCGCCAACATCATGTGGATCCGCTATGAGTCGGGCGTACCGAATCGCGTGATCATCTCGTACACATCGTAAGGAAGGATTCGCATAGCGATGCTCAACTGGATCGAGTCACGCACCGGCTTCGTGTCGATGGCGAAGGAATTCCTCACCGAAGATATTCCCGGCGGCGCGAGCTATTGGTACGTCTTCGGGAGCGCGACGTTGTTCGCGATGATTCTGCAGATCACGACCGGCATATTTCTCACCTTTTTCTATGCGCCGTCGGCTGCTACCGCGTGGGAATCGACGCGCGCCATCTACCTGAATCCGTGGACGCACGCGCTGCTCTCGATTCACTACTGGGGCTCATCCGCGATGATTGCTCTGGTCTTCTTGCATTTGCTGCAAGTGCTGATTTTCGGCGCGTATAAGTCGCCGCGCGAATTGCAGTGGATCGTCGGCGTGCTGCTGCTGCTGGTTACGCTGGTGCTCGGGCTTACCGGTTACTTGTTGCCGTGGGACATGGACGCATACTTTGCCTCGCAGGTCTCGCTCAACATCGCCGGCTTGCCGCCGGGCGGCGCAATTCTGCAACTGATCGCGCAAGGCGGTCCGGTGATGGGCACCAACACGATCAACCGGTTTTTCGGCCTGCACGTGTGGCTGATGCCGGCTGTCCTGGTGCTCTTGGTCGGTGCACACCTAGCAATTTTCCGCCACAACGGATCCGCCGGCCCGGTAGTCGACGATCCGCGCAAACTCAAACCGGGACGTTTCTGGCCGGACCAAATGTTCATGGACGGCGCGGTCTCGTTCTTCGTCTTTATCATCATTCTCGCACTGGCGAGTTTTGCGCCGCCGTTCCTCGACCAAAAAGCCGATCCGACGAACGCGGCATTCGTGCCCTACCCGGCGTGGTATTTTCTCTTTCTATTCGGTTTGTTGAACTTTGTGCCGTGGCTCTTCGGTCACATTCCGTTTCTCGCATCGCAGGCGAATGCGCCCTGGGTGGAGATGCTTGCGGCGATCGTCGTGCCGACGATCGGGCTGCTCATCGTGGTGCTCTTGCCGTGGCTCGATCGCAGCACAACGCGCTCGTTTGCGTCGCGCGGCACGGTCTTGTGGTCGACGTTCATCGTCATCGCGGCGATCGTCGCGCTCACATTCTACGCGCAGCTCGGCATTCAAGCTAAGGAAGCGGCCGGGCCACCATCGATGAGCGAAGAGCAGATTCTTGCTGCGCCCGCGGAAGCGGCAACAACGACCTCCGCCTCCGGCGGCGCGTCGTCGGCTGTCGCAGCCGGCGCGAAGGTCTTCTCGCAAAACTGCACGAGCTGTCATGGAACCAACGGCCAAGGACAAGCGGGAGTGGCCCCGCCGCTGGCCGGCAATCCGTTCGTCACCGGCGATCCTAACGCCGTGATCACCGTCGTCGAAAACGGCCTGCACGGCCAGACGATCATGGGGCAGACCTACGGCGCGCCGATGCCCGCCTGGAAAGGCACGCTCTCGAAGTCGGATCTCGCCGCAGTGATTACCTACATTCGCGGCGGATTGGGCAGCAACAAAGCCTCAGCCGTAACGGAATCGCAAATCAAATAGCGCTGCACGCGGGGCCATCAATGAGAAACAGCGCGCCGGTGCCGCGCGAGGTAATCAGCGTGCGCGTTCGTCCGTAGGTCGGATCGTATGCCGGGCGTTTGAGCGGCGCCACGAGCCAGATGCGCTCGTGCGCGCAGAGCACGCTGCGCGCCGGGACACCCTCGTCACTTTTGCTCGCCCCGGGCGGAGCCAACGCATAGACGTGCGGCTGCGTGTAAAACACCAGCGCGTTGGCGCCGCGAAAACTTTGAATCGCTACGACGTCGCCCCCATGCCTGCGCGATTGGATGATCGCGGCGAGTTGCGGAACGGGTTTGAACGGCTCGGCGTGCGGTAAGGCTTCGACGGCAAGTATGTCGACGGCCACGAGCATCGCCGCGCCGAGCACGAACGGCGCTATCGCGATGGTCGAACGGCGCGCCAGCAGAATCGCCGTGACGATCGAGCCGATCCCGATCGACGCGCCCATCGCAATCAAGTCGGGCGTGACCGCCAGCGCCGAACTACCCAGCTTGTTGTCGCGAACGAAGAGCGCGATCGCGATCGTGACCAGGCCGATGAAGATCGGCACGCTCGCTGCCGAGATCACAATCGACCGGCTCGCACCCTTCTTGACCACGGCATCGAAGTACAGCGCAACGACGAGGGCGAGCGCCGGGAGCTCGAGCGCAATGTAGTTCGGAAGTTTCGTCTGCGCAAAACTAAAAAAGATCAACGGCACGACGATCCACGTGAATGCCAAGCGCCACAGGCGCGCGAGATTTGGTGGCGTCGAGGTCGTGCGCAGTGCCGCAATGCCGTATCCAATGCCGGCCGGGAGAAACGCGATCCACGGAAAGAACCCGAGTATCAAGACGGGCAGATAGTACCACAATGGCCCCGATTGATTTTGGATCACACCCGTGTAGCGGCCGAACGTGTACTGCACGATCATCTGTTCGAACCCGTCCATTCCGGTGTGCAGTGCCATGGCGATCATCCACGGCGCGATAACGGCGATGAAGGCGAGCACGCCGCCGATCCAGGCGCGCCAGGACGGAATGCGCTGCTCCTCGTGCCGCGCGTTCCACAGCGCGTACGGTACCACGACCATCAGCGCGATCACCGGCGCCACCAGCCCCTTGGAGAGAAATCCGAAGCCCGCGGCGATCCAGCCGTAGACGAAATAGCGATCGCGTCCGGATTCGAGCGCACGAAACCACCAAAACACGCTTAGCGCTACCGCCATGTCGAGGAGCGCGTCCATAATCGCAAGGCGTCCGATGATCGCCTGCATCAAACAGCTCGAGAGGATGGCGCTTGCATAAATGCCGATGCGCGTTCCGGCTTGACGTGCGACCGCATACCCCGTCATCGCACCCATCAGGATCGTGGCGATAGCCGACGGGAGCCGCAGTGCAAGCGACGTAACGCCCAAGGCCTTCGCGACGATCGCACCGATCCAGAAGTAGAGCGGCGGCTGGACGAACCACGGATCTCCGTTGAGATGCATGACGATCCAGTCGTGGGTCAGCAAGATCTCGCGAGCGACCTCGCCATAGGCCGTCTCGCTGTTGTCCCACAGCGTGCCCACCCCGAGGCCTGGCAGCGTGATCAGCGCTGCGATGAGTGCGCCGACAAAAGCCGCACGCGCCGGTCTCTCCATATCGACGGACGGTGTTTGGCACCCCGGTGCGGAAGTCATCCGTTGCCCATGCTCCCGATTTCCTTGCGCGCCGACGGCCGTCGAGCGCTAATCATCGGCGGCGGGAACGTCGCGTTCCGCAAGGCCGAAGCGTTGCTCGAGGCGGGCTTCGCGCTTACCGTGATCGCGCCGTCGATCGACGCTCGGCTGCGCGCTTTGCTCGATCGCCCGGACGCGCGATTGCACGAGCGCGTATATGCCAGGCGCGGATCTCAGCGATGCCGATCTGGTCATCGCGGCAACCGATCGCGATGACGTGAATGCAACCGTCGTCGCCGATGCGCGCGCCGCGCGCGTGCTCGTCTGCGACGCGGCGAATCCGGATAACGGCGATTTCACCATGCAGGCGACCGTGCGCGTGGGTGAACTCACCTTTGCCGTTGACTCCGGGCGAAGCACGCCGGCATTTTCGCAACGTATCGCGCGCGAACTGCGCGAGCGATTCGGTCCCGACTACGCCGCCGCGGCACGCACGCTCGGACGCATGCGCACCTATGTGCGCACCGTGCTCGATCCGAGTCAACGCGGACCGGTGATGCGCGATCTCGCCGATCTCCCGATTGACGAACTCGCGCGCATGAATCCGGTCGAAGCCGAGCATCTCGTTGAAGAGACCATCGAGCACGTTTGTCATCCCGAGCGTAGCGAACGAAGTGAGCGTAGTCGAGGGACCGCCGTCGTGTGCGCATCGCGAGCGAGCGCACTCGCCATGACGCAGACGCGTCTGATTGCCGCAGCGCTGGCGCAACGAGGAATCGCGACGACGATTCAGACCGTCTCTACCACCGGCGATCGCGAGCAAGATCGTCCGGTCAGCGAACTGGGCAGCGTCAACGTGTGGGTGAAAGAACTCGAAGTGGCCCTGCTCGAGGGACGCGCCGACTATGCAGTGCACTCATGCAAGGATCTTCCCGGGGAGCTGGATCCCGCGATGCAACTCGCCGCGATCTCCGCGCGCGAGGATCCGCGCGATGCGTTTTGCAGCGAACGCTACGCGAACTTCGACGCGCTTCCCGCCGGCGCAACCGTCGGCACCTCGAGCGAGCGGCGCCGCGCGCAACTGCATGCGCTGCGCTCCGATCTGCGCTATGAAAGTTTGCGCGGGAACGTCGATACGCGTTTGCGCAAACTGCGCGAGGGTCAATACGATGCAATCGTGCTCGCTATGGCGGGGTTGTCCCGGCTCGGTGTGAAGGCAACCCACACCGTGCCGTTCGATGCGCGCCGAATGGTGCCGGCCGTGGCACAGGGAGCGCTCGCGGTGGAAACCCTCGCGAGCAACGACGACCTTTCCGCCGAGTTGTACGCCGCCGTCAACCACGAACCGACGCAGTGGTGCGTCGAAGCCGAACGGGCCGTGTTGCGTTCCTTGCGCGCCGGGTGCAGTGCACCGCTCGGCGTCCACGCGCAGCTTGTCGGCGCGCTGATGACGATCGACGCCGCTTTCGCGACCGCCGGCGGGACCATGCTACGGGAACGCGTCGAGGGAGGCGTCGATTCGGTCGCGGCGTCGCGCAAACTCGGCGAGCAGCTCGCTGCCGCGCTCGCCGCTGCGCGCGATCGCCTCGGGCGACCACGCGTGCTGCTGCCGCGCACGCAGGAGCGCCCCAGCCGTATCGCCGCCGAACTACGCGGGCGCGGGGTCGAAGTCTTGGAATTGCGCGAAGGAGAATCCGGCACCGATCTGATGAACACCATTCCCCAGATGCTGCTCTTTCCGTCCAGCGGCTCGGTCGCGGCTGTTCGTCCCTATCTCGACTGGCTTCGCGGCCAAGCGGTGCGCCCGCTGGTCGCCGCAATGGGGCCGCAGTCCGGCGCCGCGGCGAGCGAGGCCGGATTTGCGCCGGATATCGTCGCGCCCGACGCCTCGATCGACGCGTTCGTCGCGGCCGTCGCACACCGCCTGGAAAAAGCGCCGTGAACGCGCGCCCGCGGCGTCTGCGCCGCACACCCGTCGTGCGTTCTTTGATTCGTGAGCACCAGGTGCGCGTCGATGCGCTGGTCATGCCGATGTTTGTTGTCGCTCGCGACAGTGACGCGGGCCCGATCTCATCGATGCCCGGCATCTCACGCTTCACCCTCGAGCAGGCCGTATCCGAAGCGCGCGAGCTCTACGGCCTCGGCGTGCGCAGTGTCCTGCTCTTTGGCATTCCCGATCGCAAAGATGCCGTCGCCTCGAGTAACTACGATCCAAGCGGTATCGTGCAGCGCGCGATTGCCGCGATCAAAGCAGCCATCCCGCAAATGTACGTCATCGCCGACCTGTGCAATTGCGAGTACACCGATCACGGTCACTGCGGCATCATCGACGAGCATGGCGACGTGGATAACGACAAGACGGTCGAGCTATTGGTTCGCACCGCGATCACCTATGCCGATGCGGGCGTCGACGTGATCGCACCATCCGATATGATGGACGGACGCGTCGAGGCGCTACGCCGGGCGCTCGACGCACGCGACTACACCGCCGTGACTATCATGGCCTACAGCGCAAAATACGCGTCTGCATTTTACGGGCCGTTTCGCGAAGCGGCGGACAGCACGCCGCAGTTCGGCGATCGGCGGAGCTATCAAATGGACCCCCCGAATGCGCGCGAAGCCATGCGCGAGATCGCCCTCGACATCGAAGAGGGCGCGGACGTCGTCATGATCAAGCCCGCGCTACCGTACCTCGACATCGTGCGGATGGCGCGCGACGCCTTCGATATACCGATCGCGGTCTACAACGTCAGCGGCGAATATTCCATGGTGCAAGCGGCAATCGAACGCGGCTGGCTCGAGCGCGACCGAACGATCGACGAGCTGCTGGTTTCCTTCGTTCGTGCGGGTGCGGACATCATCATCACCTACTTCGCAAAGGAGTATGCGCAACGTGCAAGTACACGCACCTAGCCTTGCGATCGTGATCTTGGCCGGAGGTCGCGCCACCCGCTTCCCCGGAAAGCTCGAGGCGCCGTTTGAAGGCGAGCCGCTACTGGCACGCGTCTATCATCATCTGCGCGACGTTGCTCCGGTGATGATTGCCGGGCGCGATACTTTTTCCGGTCCGCTCGATGCGCTGTTGGATTGTCCGATCGTCGTCGATCGCTGGCCCGACCGCGGACCGCTCGGCGGCCTTCTTTCTGCGGCCTACGAAACGCAGGCGCAGCGCGTTTTTGCAGTAGCCGGCGACGCACCTCTGGTCACCGCGCCGCTCGTCGATACGCTGTTACAGGCGTGGCAAGAAGGCGACGAAGCCGTCGTTCCCGAGCATGACGGGCGCCTTGAGCCGCTCGCCGCGCTCTACGAACGCGCGCCCTTGATGCGCGAGGGCTGGGAGTGCCTTCACGGGGAGGATCGCTCGATGCACGCGCTACTCGCGCGTTTGCGCGTGCGCCGGGTCGC
Source organism: Vulcanimicrobiota bacterium (assembly GCA_963833045.1). GTDB lineage: Bacteria > Vulcanimicrobiota > Vulcanimicrobiia > Vulcanimicrobiales > Vulcanimicrobiaceae > Aquilonibacter. The sequence continues at coordinate 65,169 of CAWHWL010000021.1, read as the reverse complement.
GTGCGAGGCAACGATGTTTGCGAACATCAACACCGCCGGGGACCTACCACTGCTCGGGGAGACCGTGTGAACTTCGAACGCTCGATCTCGGCGTTCGCCCGCGCGAAGAACGTGATTCCCGGCGGCGTGAATTCGTCGGTGCGCGCGTTCAAAGCCGTCGGCGGCACGCCGATCTTTATGAAGAGCGGTTCGGGGGCTTCGATCTGCGATATCGATGGGCACGAGTACATCGATTACGTCCTCTCGTGGGGACCACTCATTCTGGGTCACGCGCATCCGGCCGTGGTCAAGGCGATCGCAGCGGCCGCGGCGCGCGGTAGTTCGTTCGGTGCGCCCACCGAAGCCGAGAGCGAGCTCGCCGAATTGATCTGCGCGATGGTGCCGAGCGTCGAACGCGTGCGCTTCACCTCGAGCGGAACCGAAGCGACGATGAACGCCGTTCGTCTCGCGCGCGGCTACACGCGCCGTGACAAAATCGTCAAGTTCGCAGGCTGCTATCACGGCGCGGCCGATGCGTTTCTCATCTCCGCCGGGTCGAGCGCGCTCACGCTCGGCGTCCCCAATTCGCCCGGAATCCCGAAAAGTGTGGCGGCCGATACGATCGTCGTTCCGTACAATGACCCCGGCGCGCTCGAACGCAGCTTCCGCGAATACGGTGCGCAGATCGCCGGCGTGATCATCGAACCGTACGTCGGGAACATGGGCCTCGTGCTGCCTCTCCCCGGCTATCTCGAGCGCGTGCGCGAATTGTGCACGTCGTACAAGGCGGTTTTGATTTTCGACGAAGTCATGACCGGCTTTCGCGTAGCGCGCGGCGGCGTGCAAGAACGACTAAATATCATGCCCGATCTCACCACGCTCGGCAAGGTGATCGGCGGAGGTCTTCCGGTCGGCGCATTTGGCGGTCGCGCCGAGATCATGGACTACCTCACGCCCGACGGACCAGTCTTTCATGCCGGAACGCTCTCGGGCAATCCGCTCGCGATGGCTGCGGGAATTGCGACACTGAAGATCGTGCGCGACGACGTCACGCTCTACGAGCGTCTCGAAGTGCTTACCAAGCTGTTGACCGACGGCCTGCGCGAGGTCTTCACCAAGCACGACGTACCGCATCAGACCGCCTACGCCGGCTCGATGTTCGGCTACTTTTTTGCGCCCGAACCGGTCAGCGATCTGGAAAGTGCGATGAAGTCGGACGTAGCGCTCTACGCGAAGTACTTCCACGCTATGCTCGACCGCGGCGTCTACCTCGCACCATCACAATTCGAAGCCGGCTTCGTCTCAAGCGCTCACACGACGCGCGATATCGAACGCACGCTGGCCGCGGCCGATGACGCGCTGGCCGAGGTCGGCGCGGCCGTCTCATGATCGATCCGGCGATCCCGCGGCTCTACGCCTATCACCGAGCCCTGCGCGAAGCGGCCGCGACGGGCGAGTCCACGATTACCTCGCAGGGCCTCGCGGCCTTGCTCGGCCACTCGATTTCAAGCACCCAGATCCGCAAGGACCTCTCTTCGCTTGGGCCGCTGGGCCGGCGAGGGCAGGGCTATGCGATCAATCCGCTTGTCGAACAGCTGGCGTGGGTTCTAGGATTGGAGCATGAGTGGAGAATTGCGATTGCCGGGTTCGGCTATCTCGGCCATGCGCTTGCAACCTTCATTACCTCGCGCGAGTCTCGCTTTTGTATCGCGGCCATCTTCGATCGATCGCCCGCAGTTATCGGGCAAGACTGGCAAGGGATCACGGTAACCGACATCGTTTCTATGGAAGACGACATTGCGCGCGCCGGCTGCAACATCGGCGTCATCGCTGTCCCGGCCTCTGCAGCGCAAGCCATTGCGCACCGCATGGCCGCCGCCGGTATTCGCGCCATCTTGAATTTCGCACCGACCGCGCTGCATTTGCGCGCGCCGGTACTCGTGCGTAATATCGATCTCGCCGGTGAGCTCTCGATGCTCACCCACTGGCTCACCGCCGCCGACGCAGCCGCGGAGGCGCACGCCTGATGCCTCTGGTTTGTTTAGGGCTCTCGCACCACACCGCACCAGTCGAGGTGCGCGAGCGCCATGGGTTTCCGCCCTCGCGCGTCGTCGAAGCATTGGTCGCGTTACGCGATTACTCCGCGGTCAAAGAAGCGGTGATGCTGCAAACGTGCGGACGGATCGAGATCTACGCCGAGATCGACGATTACGAAACGGGCGTCACCCAACTCCGCTCCTTCCTCGGCAACTTCGGCCATGGCTTGGCGCGCGAGCGGTACGATCTCGATTCCTACCTTTATACGCTGCTCGGTCGTCAAGCGATCGAGCATCTTTTCCGCGTCTCGACGGGCCTGGATTCGATGCTGATCGGTGAAGCCGAGATCTTGGGTCAGGTCAAAGACGCGTACGTTCAAGCACAGCACGCAAAGTCGCTAGGCAAGACCCTGCACCGGCTCTTCCGTGAAGCGCTCAATGCTGGCAAACACGCGCGTTCGCAAACGCGTATCGGTGACGAATCGGTCTCGATAGCCACCGCCGCCATCGACGCGGCCAAAGCCCGTCTGGGTTCGCTCGAGGGTGTTTCCGTCGTCGTGATCGGCGCCGGCAAAATGGGACGCACCGCCGTACGCCGCCTGCGCGACGAGGGTGCCGAACATTTGATCGTCACCAATCGGACGATCTCGCGCGCGCAGGAACTCATCGCCGAAGTCGGTTTCGGAGAAGCGATCGAGATGCCCGGGCTGATCGAAGCGTTAGCCGCGGCCGACATCGTCGTTACGTCGACGGGTGCATCGCACTTCGTCGTCACGCACGACCACGTCGCACACGCGATGGCGCGACGTCCGGATCGTCCGCTTTTCATCATTGATATCGCCGTTCCGCGCGATGCCGACCCGGCGGTGCGCGAGATTCCCGGCGTAGCACTGGTAGACATCGACGGCCTCAAGAGCGTCGTCGATGAAAAGCTCGAAGTACGCCGCGAATCGATTCCACAGGTCGAAGAAATCATCGATGAATTCATCACGCGCTTTGGCGCCTGGTATCAATCCCGTCTGGCTGTGCCCGTCATCGCGTCGCTCACGCAAAAAGCCGAAGCGATTCGCCTAGCCGAGCTGGCACGGCTCTTCGGGCGTTGCCCGGAATTGAGCGAGCGCGAAAAGATGCTCGTGACCGGCATGTCGATGACGGTCGTCTCGAAATTCTTGCATTCGGTCGTGGTGAAGATTCGCGAGAAGGCGACGAGCAATCACGCCGAAGCCATCGCGCAGGCCCGTCTGCTCGACGAACTCTTCGAACTCAATCTCGCAACGCGGATGGCCGAGCTGCTGCCGCCGTCCCTCGTCTCCGACGCGGACGAGTAAGTGAGTAGCGGTCGAGTGGTTCTGGTCGGCGCCGGACCCGGCGATCCAGGCCTGCTCACCCTCCGCGCCGCACAAGCCCTTGCCTCCGCCGACGTGGTACTGTACGACGCGCTTGCAAGCGATCCAGTTGTCGCGCTTGCGCCGATAGACTGCGAACGCATCTACGTCGGCAAGCGCGGCGGCACGCACGAGATGCCGCAAACGCAGATCGAAGAGCTCATGATCGCGCGCGCGCGCGACGGCAACGTCGTCGTGCGCCTCAAAGGCGGCGACCCGTTCGTATTTGGCCGCGGCGGCGAAGAGGCGCAAGCCCTTCATGCCGCCGGCATCCCATTTGAAATCGTTCCCGGTATCAGCTCGGCCATCGCTGCCCCGGCGTATGCCGGCATTCCGGTGACGCACCGCGAGATCAATCCGGTGCTGACCATTGCGACCGGTCACGAGGATCCAACCAAGCTGCAATCGACCATCGATTGGAGCAAGCTGGCCGATCCGCATCGGACGCTCGTGCTGCTGATGGCGATCGGAAACCTCGCTAACATTTGCACGCGCCTGATCGAGCACGGCCTTCCCGCAGACACACCGGTTGCCGTTATCGCGGATGGGACGCGGCCAACCCAGCGCACGGTGACCGGAACGCTCGAAACCATTGCAGGCGAGGTCCAGCGTGCGGGACTTGCGGCGCCCGCGATCGTCGTGATCGGCGAGGTCGTCGCGCTGCGCGAAAACCTGCGCTGGTTCGATCGTATGCCGCTCTTCGGCAAGCGTGTGCTGATCACGCGTCCTGCGCACCAGGCGCAAGAGTTCGCCCGCGCGCTCTACGCGCGCGGCGTTGAACCAATCCTTGCCTCGACGATCGCGATCGTTCCGCCGGACGACGTTGCGGCGGCACATCGAGCGGTCGACGATCTCTCCAGCTATCGCTGGGTCGTGTTCACCTCGCAAAACGGCGTCGACGCATTCTTCGACCGTCTGGCTGCCCTCGACAGCGACGCGCGTTATATCGGCGCGACGCGGGTCGCGGCGATCGGGAGCAAGACTGCCGAACGTCTACGCGAGTTCGGCGTGCGCGCCGACCTCGTTCCCGCAGCTTTCGTCAGCGAAGAGATCGCGCGCGCGTTGATGCAGGCGACGCACACCGGCGATCACATCTTGATCTACCGCGCGCAAGAGGCCCGCGACGTGTTGCCGCAGATGCTCGAAGATGCCGGGCGCAAGCCGCACGTCGTCGCCGCGTACAAGACCATCTTCGACGTCGATCCGGAGTTCGGGCAAAAGGTGCAACGTGCCGATGTCTTGACCTTCACCAGCGCGAGCACGGTGCGCGGTTACGTTGAGCTGCTCGGCGGCGCAACGGCCGCGCGTGACGCTGCACGCAACAAATTGATCGCCTGCATCGGCCCGATCACCGCTGAAGCCGCCGATGAGTACGGGCTGCACGTCGACGTCGTCGCCGACGTCTTCACGACCGACGGGCTACTTGACGCGCTCGAAGCGCACCTCGCATTGCTGGCTTGAGCCACATCGGCTGGATCTACGGCTTCCTGCTCGCGGCTCTCGTAGCGGCGGGCGCCTATCGCTCGAATCTTCTTACACGCGGCGGCCAGTTGGCCGCCACCATCGTCGGCACGATAACGTTCGCCTACGGCGGCTATTGGGGAGCATCTATACTTCTCGCCTTCTTCCTTTCATCTGCGCTTCTTTCGCGCATTGGGAAAGCGCGAAAGGGCGCGATGTTCGATATCGGCAAGCAAGGGCCGCGTGATGCATGGCAGGTGCTGGCGAACGGCGGCGTTGCAGCGGTTGCGATAATTCTTACGCCGATTCTCGGAGCGCCAATGCTCGCGGCATTCGCGGGCGCCTTCGCGGCGGCGACTGCGGACACATGGGCCACCGAAATTGGAACGCTCGCACGAGGGGAACCGCGTTCGATCCTCACGTTCAGACCTTTGGCGACGGGCCTGTCCGGCGGAATCACTCTTCAGGGTTCGCTAGCGCAACTCGGCGGCGCGGCGCTAATCGCGCTCGTCGCGCTGAGCCTGCACGTCGCGCCGTTCTGGCCGGTGTTCGCCGGCGGCGTGATCGGCTCGATTGCAGACTCCGTTCTCGGCGCGACGCTGCAAGCGCTGCGCTACTGCCCCCAGTGCAGACGCGACTGCGAAACCAATCCGCACGTTTGCGGCACACCGACGGTGATTCGCCGCGGCCTAAGCTGGTTCGACAACGACGCGGTTAATTTCGCAGCGACGATCTGCGGCGCGGCCGTCGCGTATTTACTGCGCTGACGTTGTCTTCAGATTGCGATCCGTTGTGACGAGAATCATGACAACGGCGATGACACCGAGCGCGATCGCGCCCGAGATAATCGCTTTGTAGAGCCCGACGTAGTCCGCAACGGCTCCCACTCCCAGCGCCGGAACACTGAACCCGAGGTAGCACGACACCAAGTAAGCCGAAAGCGTCTCAGCGCGGTGTTCCGGCGGCGCAATCCGGTTGACGATATCCAGGCCGGCCAGATACGAAAGCCCGTTGCCGAATCCGGCGACGAAAATGGCAACGACGATGAGCGCATACAGCTGATGTGGCTCGGCCAAAAGCAAGAGCCAGAACCCGGCGCCGAGGCCAAGCATCGCAAGGATGATCGCGACGCGATTGCTCAACCCTCGACCGGTCAGCGATGCGACAAGCATACCGAACTGCATGTCTGCAACGATTATCCCTCCCAGCAAAAGATTGTGTACGCCCAGCCCTTGCGCCAAGAACGAGGGCAGCAACGAAACGAAAATGGCCAGTGTGGCCCAACCGATGAACGACTCTCCGGAGGCGACGAGGAACGGCCGCCGGATTGCGCGCGGGATCGTCGGAAAGTTCTCATGCGAGGCCGGCCCGAGATGCGGGCACGAGGGCACGCTTGCGACCGCAACGGCAAGACCGGCGAGCAACACGATGTACACGAGAAACGACAGCGTGTTTGGGAGTGGCGCGTATTCGGCTAAAATGCCGGCGAGAAGCGCGCCGAACGCCGAGCCGACGCTGGTCCCGACGATCGCGAGGGTCCCGGCACGCGAGCGCATCGCGTCGTCCATCCACTCGCGAACGGCTGCAACTGCCGTCGGGAGGCCGATGCCCAGCGCCACGCCTTGCAGCGCGCGCGCGGCAATTAACCACCACAGACCCGACGCGAACGCAAAGGCGAGGGATCCCAATGCCGCGATCGCTATCGCGATCAGCAGCGTCTTGCGCCGGCCGATCCCGTCCGAGATTCCACCCAAAAACAACAGCGAAGGAATCAGCGATGCTGCGTAAATCGCGAACACGATGCTGATCTGCCCCGAAGTCAAGCCCCATTCGCGATGATACAACTGATAAAGGGGCGTCGGCATAAACACGCCGGCAATGAGCAAGGCGATCGCCGCAACCGCAATCGGGTAGCGGCCCGCCGCCGGATTGCTAGCCGCCGTTTGCATAGGTTTTTTCTAAATAAGCAATGATCGCGTCGTCGTCGTCGGCGATCTTTACGTCGCCGGCGACCATCGATGGGATGCCGGTTACGCCGAAGAGCTCTTTGAGGTTCGTCCGCTGACCGTGATCCGGCGGCACGTTGACGATCTTGTAATCCAGCAGCATGTCGGTCATCTTCGAGCGCACGCGGGCGCAGTACGGGCACCACTCGGCCTGGTAAAGCACGATGTTCGTATCGATCATACTACGGGGCTTGCGCAGTTGTCCGCATGCCCCCTCCCGTCACGGCGGGGCGGTGCGGGCCGTTCGACCAGCGAAGACTTCTTTGCGAAGACTTCTTTCAAAGGTACGCATGGGCCAAACCGTCGGACACAATCGCTTGCTCTACCGGGCGCTGCTCGCGTCGCTCGCGCTGCACCTCGTGTTCCTTGCCCTCATTCCGCCATTTGCGAACTTCGAGAGCGCGCAAAATGTGGAGCTACTCTCGTTCGTGCGCGTGCAAACCGTGCGCATCGCGACGCCGGTCCCGCGCCCGGAACATCTGGCCGCGGGGCCGGTCCGAGCGGCGCATGCGCAGATCTCGCTCGCGAAGGCACCCGCGCCGGCGCAGCGGCCGATCGGCCGCGCCAGCGTTCGCCCCGCAGCGCCCCAACCGGCCGCGCCGCTCGTCGCTTCGGCCATACGTGCCGGAGGCGCGGCGGTCCAGCCCTCGGTCACGGCTCCCGCGCCGAGCGCGATACCCCCGGCGGCGCAGGGCGAGGTCGCAAGCCGGCAAGCCATCGGCGGATACATGCCGCTCGGCGTCAGCGACACGCCGGTGCTCGATCCGTCGGTGCGCAAGGCACTGCTCGCGCTGGGCGTGCACGTTCGTTTGACCATCACGGTCGATAGCGCGGGCCACACCAAAAACGTTGCATTTCAGCCGCCGCTCGAGGCGAGCATCGAGGAGCAGATACGCTCGTTGCTCGCGTCGGCATCGTGGGATCCGGCTGTTTGCGGAGGCGGCATGACCTGCGAGGGGCAGGCGACGATCACACTTTGACGATGCTTGCATCGGCCACAACGCCGCGCGCTGCGACGAGTGTGCTCGCTTCGCTTGCAATCGTTTCGAAGCGCAGATCCCGAAAACTTATCGCACCCGACGCGACTCCGGTCGCAAAGAGTAGCGCCGCGCCGTCAATGGTGCGAAGAATCGCACGTGTAAAGCGCGCCTCGCGAACGCGTACCGCGCGCTCGCCGGCGAACTGCGTTGCGATCAGCGCAAGCCGCCCGCCGGCGAGGACGCCGTCGACCTGCAGAAGACCGCGCCGATCGAACGGCCGCAGCGGTGCACCCGGCAGGTACCGATCGAGCACTTCGCGCGCCGCAAAGCGCACTTTCCAGAACAACGCCTGACGCCCACGATAGGCATACCCGCAATCAAAGCGCGTCGCAAGCGCAAGCGCGTCGCCTTCGTCGATGCCGTGCACGCAAAAGACCTCCGCATTACGCGAGGCAACCGTCTCCGCGACGAGGCGCATCCCGCCCGGGCGGCTGGGTTCACCCGTGACCGAAAGCACGGGCAGTGGCGCGGCTAGAGGATCGATTTTCCCAGCGCCGAGCAGATCAAGCCGACGGCAAGGGCCGCGGTTTGATTGCGCGTGTCGAGGATTGGATTGATCTCCACCATTTCGATCGATTCGAGCTGTCCCGACTCGTAGAGCATCTCCATCGCAAGGTGCGCTTCGCGAAAGCTCAAGCCGCCCTTTACCGGCGTACCCGTTCCGGGGGCTTCGCTCGGATCGATCGCGTCCATATCAAACGAAACATGAATTGGACGTTCGTTCGCACCGGCGATCGCAAGCGCTTCCTGCATAACGTGCGTCACCCCGTGCCTGTCGACATCCGTCATCGAAAACGCCCGCACGCCGGACTCACGCAAAAGGCGCTTCTCCACTTCGTCGACGTCGCGCAAGCCGATCTGCACCGTCGTCTCGGCACGTGCATAGCCGTTTTTCAACGCAAACCACAGTGGCATGCCGTGCACGTTTCCGCTGGGTGAACTTTGCGGGTTATTGATATCGGAATGGGCGTCGATCCATACGAGGCCCGGCGGCGCCGAACGCGCGCGCGTCAGGCCGGCAAGGGTCCCCATCGCAATGGAATGATCGCCGCCGAGGACGATCGGCAATCCGCCGCTGCGCACGCTCTCCTCAACGAAACGCGCGAGTTCTTCGCAAACCCGCTCGATCACCGTGAGGTATTTGGCCGATGTATCGTGAGCATCGAGCCCCTCGCGAATTGGTACCGGCAGATTCCCATGATCGAGCACTTCGGGAATGCCAAGCTCGCGCAACCGCTCGTACAACTTCGCATACCGAATCGCCGACGGGCCCATGTCGACGCCGCGCCGGCTCGCGCCAAGATCCATCGGCACACCGATAACATCAACGCGAGTGGTTCGACTGTGATCGGTGCGCGTTACCATTTTGATGTAATCCCTTCGGTGGGTCGCTTCGGATAGACGCGTTTCATAAGCCAGGTGATGCCGGCGGAGAGACGATTGGCGACCGGTTTGAGAAACCCCATTCCGGGCGCGTATCCATCGTCGACGTCGAGCGTATAGAAAAACGTGCCGTAGACGCGAGGACACGCCTGCGTCCAACGGCGCGCTCGATCCATGCAGGCGGGATCGTACGCAATCAGCGCAGCGACAACGGCGCGATCGTCGGGCGCGTTCGCGACGATTTCGGCAAAGGCACGATGGCCCAGGCCGAGCGTGTGCAAAAAATCGCGATCCACCGGCGACTGACCGTAGAGGTAGGTACCGAGTGTACCTTTTAACGCGGCACGTGCCTTGTCGATCAAGCGCGGAAGCCACGCAACTCCGTCGAGCTCGACGTTCCAGCGCCGTGGCGATTGGTACCGCAAATCGAGAACCTGCATACCGCGCGGCTTCGGTACGAAGGCTTGCGCCTCCCGGAGTCGTAACTCGCCGCGATGAAGCAGTCGGCCTTCGCCGTACTCCTTTGCGCCGTCTGCGCGTTCGCTTTTGCCGGGTGCGGGAATCACCGCGGCCCAGCGCCGGGTCAAACGACGCTGGGCATGGTGACCGACGTCGGCGGACTGGGCGACCGCTCGTTCAACGACTCGGCATATCGGGGTCTCATTCGCGCCAAAACGCAACTCCACGCCTACGTGCAGGTGCTGCAATCGCGTTCGGCCGCCGACTACCAGCCCAACCTCATCGCCCTAACCAACCTGCACTACGATATGATTTACGCCATCGGTTTCTTGATGGGGCTCGATCTCGATTCGGTCGCTAAGCAAAATCCAACGCAGCAGTACGCGATCATCGACGCCGTTGTCGACGATCCCAACGTCGTGTCGATCACGTTTCGAGAACAAGATGGCTCGTTTCTCGCGGGCGCGCTTGCGGCGATGGTGAGCAAGACGCATCATATCGCATTTCTAGGCGGCCAAGACATTCCACTGATTCGCAAATTCGAAGCCGGCTACATCGCGGGCGCGCGCGAGGTCGACCCATCGATCCGCGTCGACGTTAAATACGCCGGGAGCTTCGACGACGTCGCCGCCGGACAAGAGCTTTCCGACGTGCTCTTCAACGGCGGCGCCGACATCATCTATGCTGCGGCGGGTAAGGTGGGCCTCGGAACAGCCGACGCGGTCAAATCGCGCGAGGGCTGCTACATGATCGGCGTCGACTCGAATCAAGACGGGCTCGTGCCGGGAAAAATTCTTACCTCGATGGTCAAAAAAGTCGACGTCGCCGTCTTCGATGTCGCCCAGGCGCTGCACGACGGCAAGCCCATGCGCGGGCATGTCGTCTTCGGTCTGCGGGACGGGGCGATCGGGTTGACCGATTTCGCCTACACCAAGGCCGCGATCGGACCGGCGAATCTTGCGCGCTTGGCGCGAATCGAAACGGCGATCGTGAATGGAAAGATCACGCCGCCTGATTCGCGCGAGGCGCTGGCCGCGTTCAAACCGGTGGCGCTCTAAGGCATGGCCGCAGAACCCGTCCTGTCGTTGCGCGGCATTCACAAAGCGTACCCCGGCGTCGTCGCGGTCGACGGCGTCGATCTCGATTTGTACCCCGGCGAGATTCACGCGCTCGTAGGCGAGAACGGAGCCGGGAAGTCGACGCTGTCGGCGATTGCGTTCGGCGAACTTGCGCCCGATACGGGAACGGTGAGCGCCCGCGGAACGGTCGGCCTGGTTCATCAACATTTCGAATTGATCGGACGGCTGCGCGTGTGGCAGAACGTTTTGCTCGGACGCGAACCGCATCGCGGGTGGCGCATCGATGAATCGGCCGCGCGCGAACGCGTCGTTGCCGTAGCGCAACGCAACGGCCTGGCGATCGACCCAAATGCGTTCGTCGAAACGTTGCCGATCGGCGTACAACAGCGCGTCGAACTTCTGCGCGAACTCGACCGCGAACCGGCGGTCCTGTTGCTCGACGAGCCGACCGCCGCGCTGGCTCCGGCGGAGATCGAAAGCTTCTTCGCAACCATCGTCCAACTGGCTGCGCGCGGGACTGCGATCATGATCGTCACCCACAAATTGCAGGAGGTCACGGCCTACGCAACGCGGGTGACCGTGATGCGCCACGGCAAGGTCGTCGAGCGCACATTGATCGGCGAGACCAGCATCGAGGCGATCGCGCGCGCGATGGTCGGCGGCGAACTTCCCGCGGTTGCGCAACGCGCCGATACCAAAATGAAACCATGTCTCCACGTCCGCGATCTGTGCGCCGGCAGCGGCGCGACGCGCCTTAACGATTTCTTTCTCGACGTGCGGGGCGGTGAGATCGTCGGCATCGCCGGCGTCGAAGGCAACGGGCAGAGTACCCTTGCCGACGCGCTCGCCGGAATGATCGACTACGAAGGCACGATCGAGCGTAGCGGCACGATCGGCATCATTCCACAGGACCGGCAGCGCGAAGCACTGGTGATGAATTGGTCGCTGGTCGAAAACACGCTGCTGGGCCGTCAACATCGCAAGGAGGCGCGACGCGGACTCGAGCTTGACCGAGCGCGCGCGCGCAGCGACGCGCTCGCGATTCGCGAGCATTTGGACATTCGCGCCGCTTCCGTCGATGCACCGGTGAGAACGCTTTCGGGAGGCAACCAGCAGAAACTCGTCGTTGGGCGCGCGCTGATCGATCGACCGGATTTTGTTCTGGCGTACAACCCGACGCGCGGCATCGACGTCGGCGCCGCAGCGCTCGTGCAGTCGCGTCTGATGGAAGCCCGCAACCGTGGTGCAGCGGTTCTGCTCATTTCATTCGAACTCGATGAGATTCTGGCGCTTGCCGATGCGGTGATCGTGATGTACCGCGGCGCGGTGCTCGGGAGTTTCGAACGCGAAGCATTCGATCGCGCGGCGATCGGCCGCCTCATGGCAGGCTCGGCATGACGCGCTCCAAACGCGTGATCTTGGGCCCGCTCGGCGCAGTCGTGCTGATTGTGGTGCTGATGTCGCTCGCCATGATCGCTGCCGGGACCAGCCCGGTCGACGGTTTCACCGCGCTGATCGTCGGTGCGCTCGGTGGACGCAACCAGATCGGCGAGACGCTCGTAGCCACCACGGCGCTACTCTTTCCCGCTCTGGGCATCTGCTTGGCTTTTCGCGCGGGCCTCTTCAACATCGGCGCCGAGGGTCAACTGCTCATCGGCGCGCTCTGCGCCGGTGCGCTCGGCGCCGTGCTGTCGGTGCCCGGACCGATCGGCATCGCACTGATGCTTATTGCGGGTGCGATCGGCGGGGGCGTTTGGGGCGCGATCGCCGGCTGGATGAAAGCGCGCTTCGGCGCCAACGAGATCATATCGACGCTGATGCTCAACTTTGTCGCCGCGTATCTCGCACTCGAGCTGGTTAGCGGTCCGCTGCGGGGACCGCTTGCGGCCGGCGCCGAGACTGCGTGGCTCGATCCGAAATATTGGTTGCCGACGCTGCTTCCGGCGACGCGACTCTCGATCGCGTTGGTTCTTGCGGTTGCGCTCGCACTCGTCTTGCAGTGGACGTTCTCGCGAACGGTCTTTGGCTACGATCTGCGCGCGAGCGGCGAAGCGCCGGAAGCCGCGCGCCGCAGCGGCATCAACCTCGCGCGGCTGACGTGGCTCGCGCTCACGCTCTCGGGGGCGATCGCGGGTGTCGGCGGCGCGACCATCGTCAGCGGGGAGTTGCACCGGTTCAACACCCAGCTCTCGCCGGGTTACGGCTTCACCGCGATCGCGGTCGCGCTGGTCGGTGATTTGCAGCCGCTCTGGATTTGCGTTGCGGCATTCGGCTTTGGCATCCTCGAATCAGGCGGGCTCGCGATGCAGGCGAGCGCCCAAGTCCCTAAAGATGCCATTCATGTCATCGAGGGGTTGATCATCTTCGTGCTCGCAGCGCGACGCTACGTTGCAACCCGCGTCGAAGGAACGCTACCATGAGCGAGTTGATCGCCACGCTCGTCGTGCTCACGCTGATCAAAGCGACCCCGATCATCTACGCGGCGCTCGGCGGTGTCATCTCGGAACGTTCGGGCGTGATCAACATCGGACTCGAAGGCATGATGGCCGCCGGGGCATTCTTTGCCGTGGTGGTTTCTTTTGCAACGCACAGCCCGCTCTTGGGACTGCTCGCCGGAATCGGCGCGGGTGGGCTCTTCGGTTGTTTGCTCGCGGTTGCGGCGACGCGCTTCAAAGTCGATCAGATCGTCGCCGGCACCGGCATCAACTTGATCTGTGCCGGCGGCGCAGCCTACGGCCTTGTCGTCATCTTCAACCAACCCGGCGCAAGCGTACAGGTCGCAAGTCTCGGCCAGGGATTCTGGATCCTCATCGTGCTCGCGTTTGCGCTGGCGGTGGCAATGCAGTGGGTGCTCTATCGAACGCCTTGGGGACTACGGATCCGGGCGTCCGGTGAAAATCCCAGCGCCGTTGTCTCCGCCGGACTTAATCCGCTCGCGCTGCGCGTCTACGCGGTGATCATCAGCGGAGCGCTCGCGGGTTTGGGAGGCGCTTTTCTGTCGATCGGCGAGTTGAATCTCTACTCCGACGGCATGACGGCCGGCCGAGGCTTCATCGCACTCGCCGCCGTGATCTTCGGGCGCTGGCATCCGCTCGGCGCGACCGCGGCTTGTGTCGTCTTCGGGTTTTTCGAAGCTTTACAATACGTTTTACAGGGTCAAATCGCGTGGCTGCCGGCAAACGCGATGCAGGCGCTCCCGTATATTGCGGCGCTCGTTGCGCTTGCGGGCGTCACCGGAAGAGTCCGCGCGCCTGCCGCCGACGGCGTTCCGTTCTAAATACCCAGAAAAAACTATTGCAGCCTGTGCTATACTGCGAAGAACGTGGGCGATTCGCGGGCAGTACGTTTTGTCATTGCCATTGTCGCGGGAATGCTGGTGCCCTTCCTTGGGGTATCTTCGCCCGCGCAGGCGATGCTCGCCCCTCCTCCGATGCAATCGCTCCGCACCGCTCTTCACAAGATGGTTGTGCGCTTCCCCGCATCGACCGCCGTCGAAGTGATGGACCTTGGGACCGGCTACCACATCGGATATAACGCCGGTGCGGTGATGCCGGCGGCATCCACGATCAAAGTTCCGGTGATGGTCGAGGTTTTTGCTCAGCTCGAAGCAGGGGCGATTCCAACTCGATCATCGCGTAACGCTGCTCGCTGGAGACAAAGATTATGGCTCGGGCGAGTTGTGCGATGCCGCGGTCGGCACCAGCTTACAGCGTCGACGAGCTGCTCGATAAGATGATCGACATCAGCGATAACACCGCCACCAACATGTTGATTCGCTTGGTCGGGTTAAGCAACATCAACCGGATGATGTATCATCTCGGGTTGGATCAGACGCATCTGCGCGGCTACGTGCGTACGGATAGTTGGTCGGTGCGACAAGCGCTTGAATCGTCTCCGGCCGACATGGTGCGTTTGCTCGCGATGATGGCCAAGCGTGAACTGGTTGACGATTGGTCCTCGAACGAGATGATCTCGATTCTCGAAGGCGATCAAATCAACACGTTGCTTCCTCAGCCACTACCGCAAGGCATCGCGATTGCGCACAAGACCGGCAGCTTCTTTGACACGCTCAACGACGTCGGCATCGTGTACGGCGACGACCCATATGTCATCGCCGTGATGACGACGCATCTTCCTTCGCTAGACATGGGTCGCACCTTCATTCGTTCGCTCTCGCTGCTCGCATTTCAACAAGAAGCGCGCATGGCAGCGTGGCGCAGCCTTACCGGCATTGGTGCCTTTAGCGAAACGAACGGCGCCACGTCGCCCGACTTGGGCTACTGGGGACACGACAGCACAACCTCCTCGAGCAACGGCTCTCACTAGCGTTCGACATTTGTCATCCCGAGCGTAGCGAAGCGTAGTGAGCGTAGTCGAGGGATCATCGTGACCCGTGCATCGCTTCACCGTTGCCGCTCGCGAAAACGCTCGTCGCTCCACGTCCTGTGTCGCTCCTGCTGCGCGAGTTTTGCGCCACGACCAGAGGAACTTCGCGTCCTGCGAATGGCGCAAAACTTCGAGCCTTCGCTTAGCGGCAACGGTAAAGCGCTGCAAACAGCTTCGTCGATTCCTCGACTTCGCTGCGCTACGTCGGAATGACAAAGAGCTTTAGACCGTTACCTTCGTTCGCGATGCGTAGGCGGCGGTGAGCCATCCACGCCACGCGGGATCTTGGTTGTGCACGGCGCGCTGGTACACTTCCGAAAGCATCTTCGTTACCGGACCCATCGTACCGTCGCCGACGATGCGCCGATCGACCGAAGCAATGTGCGCGAGGCCGGCAGCCGTACCCGTGAAGAAGAGTTCGTCGGCAGCATAGAGTTCGCCGCGATCGACCGATCGCTCGATCGTCTCGATGCCCAGGCTCGCGCCAATTTCCATGATCGCTCGCCGTGTACAGCCTTCGAGCACGTTCTGTGACGGGTCGGGGGTGAGCAGTTTTCCGTCGCGTACGAGAAAAACATTTTCCGCCGAGCCTTCGGCAACGTGGCCGTCATGCGAAAGCAAAATCGCTTCATCGTAGCCGTTGGTGATCGCTTCGCTCTTCGCGAGCGCGGAGTTCACGTAGAGACCGGTGATCTTAGCGCGCGGCGGCGCCATCGAATCGTCGGCGCGGCGCCACGAGCTGATGCACACATTGAGCCCCTTGCTCGTATCGAGGTAGCTCGTGAACGGCAACGGAATGATCGCAAAAGCGTCGGGGACGTTGTGCAGACGCACGCCGATGTCTTCGGCGGCTTTGAAGATGCACGGGCGCACGTAGATGTCGGTTTCAAAGCGATTGAGCGCGCACAATTCGGTCGTGATCTCAATGAGCTGCTCGACCGAGTGCGGCACGTTCATCATGAGAATCTTTGCCGATGTCTTGAGACGGTCATAGTGCTCGCGCAAAAGGACGAGATACAGTTCGCGCTCCGTGGGACTCCAGTAGCCGCGAATACCCTCAAAGCAGCCCGTGCCGTATTGTAGGCCGTGCGTCAGCAGCCCAACCTTGGCTTCATCGTAGCGGCAGAATGTGCCGTTTGCGTAGACGGTAGTCGACGAAAGATCCACGGGCGTTAAACACTCCTTAACGGATCGAAGGTTGCCGTTCGCGGGGTGGCGCACCTGTACCGCAACATGCGCGAGGTCTTGGGCGTCTTCCTGACCTTCCTTCGTTTGGGTTGCACGTCGTTCGGCGGCCCCGTCGCGCATCTTTCCTATTTTCAGCGCGAATTCGTCGAGCGTCGGCACTGGCTCGACGACACGGCTTTCGGCGAATGTGTCGCGCTCACGCAGCTCTTGCCCGGTCCGGCGAGTTCGCAAACGGGCATGTTGCTGGGATGGCTTCGAGCCGGCCCGGCGGGAGCGGTTGCCGCGTGGATCGGGTTCACCCTCCCCTCCGCGGTGCTGATGACGCTCTTTGCGCTGGCCGTTCCGCATGCCGACGTTCGCGCGGGTTGGCTTCACGGATTGTTGCTCGTTGCCGTCGCGGTCGTCGCATCGGCGATCGTCGCGCTGCGCCGCTCGCTCGCGCCGGATCTTGCGCGATCGCTTCTGGCCGTCGCGGTGCTGCTGTTGATGCTCGTTCGTGCCGCTCCCGATCGTCGCGCCGCTCGCTATCGCTGTTGCGGCGCTCGTCGGACTCTCGCTGCTCAGGGCGCGTCAGCTCGCGGAGCCGAAGCTCGATCTGCATGTCTCGCGACGCAGCGGCATCCTCGCCTTGGTGCTCTTCGGTCTCGCGCTCCTTGTGCTCGGCGTGTGGTCGACAAGCGGTTCGCACCTTGCGATCCTGGCCAATACGCTGTTTCGCATCGGCAGTCTGGTCTTTGGCGGCGGCCACGTCGTCTTGCCGTTGCTGCAAACGCAGGCCGTTGCGGCGGGCATCGTCGATAGCCCCACGATCCTTGCCGGTTACGCTGCAGCCCAGGCGATGCCCGGCCCGCTCTTTACGATCTCATCGTACATCGGCGCGAGCGCGTGGCATTCGTCGCTCGGCGTCATCGGCGCACTCGTTGGAACACTTGCAATCTTTGCGCCGTCATTTTTTCTTACTCGCCGGCATCGCCCCGTTTTACCGGCAGCTTGCTGCGAGTCGCGCGCTTTCGCGCGGCACTTGCCGGCGCGAACGCAGGCGTGGTCGGCCTGCTGGCCGCCGCTTTCGTGACGCCAATCTTCTCAGGCACGGTTCACACGCCGCTGGACGGCATCGCAGCGCTGGTCGCGTTCGCCGCGATCCAGTATGCTAAGGTCCCCGCATGGTCTCTGGTAGTTCTCGCAGCACTCTTCGGTTACGTCGTGGAGCGATAATGAATCGACAAAAGATCCTCGTTTTTTCCCTCGTGCTCGCGTGTGCCGCACTCGGCGCAGTTGCAACCCGCACGATTTGGCTCCCCACCGACTGGACGCTCACGCCGGCCGCGGGCGATGTGAGCACAACAGGAACGATGCCGCAGGGCCTCGCGCTCTCTCCCGACGACAGCAAGATCGCGGTCGTCGAGAGCGGCGTCAATCCGCCTGCGCTACGCATCCTCGACACGCGCGATCTGCATCCGCTGCGCGTCGTTCCACTCAAAGATGCATTCGGCACGCCGGTGTGGACCGACAATGCGCACGTGCTCGTACCAGGGGCAACGACCAACGCGGTCCTACTCATCGACGTTGGAACCGGCACCGTATCGGCGCAGCCCGCGGCGTCGTATATTAGCGCGGTCGCACGCGCGAGCGACGGAACGATCTACGCAACATCGGATCTCGACAATCAGCTCGTTCGCGTGGGCTCGACGTCGGCTCCGCTCTCAACCGGTGCGCATCCGGCCGCGATCGTTTTCGCCGGCGCGCGCATGTATGTCGCTAATCGTGGCGAGTCGACGCTCTCGAAATTCCCTGGCGCGCAGCGTATCGCGGTCGATCTCCACCCGGCCGCACTGGCCCTCTCACCTGACGGATTGAAGTTATATGTGGCCTGCAGCGATGCCGACACGATCGATGTCGTCGACACGAAAACCGGCGCGGTGATCGCGCGCATCGACGTAGGTGTGCCACAAGGTCAGGGCGCGTCGCCCAACGCCCTCGCCGTCGCATCCGACGGCACCCTCTATGCGTCGCTTGGCGCGCAGAACGCCGTCGCGGAGATTCGCGGCGACCACGTGATCGCGCGTGCGCCCGCCGGTTGGTACCCGACCGGCGTCACGGTCGACGATCACAACGTCTACATATCAAATGGACGGGGCGAGGGCTCGCGCGCCAACCCCGACTTTCGGCCGGAGCACCATCACGATCCGCAGTACGTCGGTTCGGCGATGAGCGGATCGGTGCGATCGATCGAGCGTGACGCGTTCGACGCGAACAGTACCGCCCAGGTCCTTGCGAATATGCCCGTCCCCGTTGCGACCCCCGCGCAGACCGTCGTGCGCGCGCACGGCCCGATCGTACACGTGATCTATATCATCAAAGAAAACCGAACCTACGATCAGGTGCTGGGCGATCTGCCGATCGGTGACGGCGATCCGAACCTCGCGTGGTTCGGCAAGACGATCACACCCAACGATCACGCGATCGCACTGCGCTTTGGCGTCTTCGATCGCACCTTCACCGACGCCCAGGTCAGCGCGAACGGCCACAACTGGTCGACGGCCGCGTTTGCCAATGATTATCTCGAGCGTTTCTGGCCGCCCAACTACGGCGGACGGCGCAAGCAGTACGACTTTGAAGACGGCGCAACGGCGAGCGAACCCGGAACTGGTTACATCTGGGACGATGCCGGAAAACACGGCGTTTCGCTGCGCGACTACGGCGAATTCGTGACCGATCCGTCGAATCCAGGCGGTCTGTACACGACCCATATGGCCGGTTTGATCGGCAAGATCGACGGCCGCTTTCCCGGATTCGACCTGAAGATCAGTGACGAATTCCGGGTCGACGAATGGCAGCGCGAGTTCACGGAATTCGAGCGTAACGGCAATCTGCCCGCGCTGACCATCCTGCGTCTTCCGAACGATCACACGTCCGGCACCTATCCGGGCGCGCTCACGCCACAAGCTTACGTCGCCCAAAACGATCACGCGCTCGGGCGCGTCGTCGACATTGTTTCGCACTCGCGTTACTGGGCGAGCACGGCAATCTTTGCTATTGAAGACGACTCGCAGAACGGACCCGATCACGTCGACGATCAGCGTACGACGTTCTATCTGGCCTCGGCGTACGCAGCACCCGGCGTCCATCACGCGCAATACACAACGTCGAGCGTGGTACGAACTATCGAGTTGCTGCTCGGCCTGCCGCCGATGACGATCTACGACGCGCTTGCGCCCCCGATGTACGACGCGTTTGCGTTGCAACCCGATCTGCGGCCTTATGACGTCATCGCGCCGCAAATCGACGACACGGTGAAAAACACCCGCACTGCTTATGGAGCGGCGCAGAGCGAACGGATGGATTTCCGCGAGGCAGACGCGGCCGATCCACGCGCGCTCAATGACATCCTTGCACACGTCGCCGGACACGTGCCACGGAGGTGACTCCGCTCGTGCTCGCCGGCACGACGTTCGCGGCCTCAGCGGTCGAGTTCGTCGAGGCGGCGACGATCGTGATGGCCGTCGGCACCACCCAAGGGTGGCGGCCGGCGCTCGCCGGCACGGCTGCGGCGACGCTTGCGTTGGTCGTGCTCGTCGGCGCATTTTCGCCGCTGCTCGCGAACGCCGCAACCCTCCGCTGGATCGAACTGATCGCCGGGCTGTTTTTGATCTTCTTCGGGGTGCGTTGGCTGCGTAAGGTCGTCCTACGCTATGCCGGGCGTATTCCGATGCACGATGAGGAGGCGATCTACGCGCGCGAAGTTTCGCGCTTGCGTACCGAACAGGTGCAGGGCTTTGCCGTCGCCTTCCAGGGCGTTTTCGTTGAGGGCTTCGAGGTTGCGATTATCGTCGTGACGTTTGCCGCAACGTCGCCGTCGCTCATCGCATGGTCGAGCGGCGGTGCGTTGTGCGCGCTATTCGTCGTAACGCTGGCGGCGTTCGCGTTACGCGTGCCGTTTTCGCGCGTACCCGAGAACGCGCTCAAAGCGATCGTCGGGATCATGCTTGTCTCCCTCGGGACGTTTTGGACGGGCGAGGGGATCGGCATCGTCTGGCGATTCGGCGACGCTACGCTCGCGGTGATGGTTGCGGCGTTCGCCGTACTTACCGTGGTGCTCGCCGCAATATTTCGTGTGCAAGCCGCGCCACGCTGAAAATTGGTGCGCCAAGCGCCCCAGGGCTTATTACCTGTAGGGAAAAGTACCCAAACAAGCACTCAACACGAAATGTCACGACAAACTCTACTAAAAGAGAGGAAACGCGCATGGCTTCCAATCCCGCTTCCTCGGGCAATCGCTGGGGAATCGCGTTCGCCGGAGTCTTGGTGATGCTCTGTCTCGGTACGGTATACTCGTGGAGCATCTATACGAATTCGCTCATCGCCGGCTTCAACTGGTCGACGCAAGACGCGACAATACCATTTGAACTCGCAATTTTTTTCATCGGCATCGGCGCCGTCATCGGCGGGCGCTGGCAAGATCGCGTCGGTCCGCGAACGGTAACCATCGTGGGCGCCCTGATTTGGGGTGTTGGAGTCTTGCTTGCGGGTCTAGGCACCCAAGCGCTCGGGAAGTATTGGCTAGACCTGACGTACGGCATCATTGGTGGCTTCGGCAACGGAATGGCCTACGTTACCCCGGTCGCTATGGTGACGAAGTGGTTCCCGGATAGGCGCGGACTAGGCAGTAGTCTGGTCGTGATGGGATTCGGACTCGGCGCATTTTTCTATAACCAAGTCGTGACGCGGTTCGCCATATACGGCGCAGCAGCGAAGCCTGCGCTCGCCTACGTAAAGGCGCGCGATGCGGCGATTAAGGCCGGCACGCCCTTCGATCCGGCGAGCTTTCAGCTCTCGCCCGACGTCGTACACGGCGTGATGATGCTCTTCATCGTGTCTGGTATCGTGTTCCTCATCCTTGGCGGCATCGGAGCGCTCGCCCTCAAAAATCCGCCCGAAGGGTACAGCGTCGGTGGCGTCTCGGCGGCGGCGGCGGCGCATGGCGCGAGTTACACGCCGGGCGAGACGCTCGGGATGGGACAGCTCTACCTTCTCTGGCTGCTGCTTTTCCTCAACGTGACTGCCGGTATTTTCGTGATTTCGAACGCGGTGCCGATGATCAGCGAATTCAGCGGCGCCGGCGCGGCTACTGCGGCCCTTTGGTACGGCTTTATCGCCGTCTTCAACGGCCTCGGCCGGTTCTTCTGGGGATCGATCTCCGACCGAATCGGGCGTGGCATGACGTACACGGTCATGTACCTCGTGCAGGTGGTGATCTTCTTTATCGTCGGTCACTTAAGCGGACTTGGCGGAGTCGTGACCTGCTTTGCGATCGTCCTGCTCTGCTACGGCGGCGGATTCGGCGTGATGCCCTCGTTCACAGCCGACCTATTCGGCACGCGTTACCTGGGAGCGATCTATGGGTACATACTGACGGCCTGGGGCGTGGCAGGCGTAGTGGGTCCGTTCATCGCGGCCTTCGTCAAAGACAAGACTGGGTCGTATGTCGGCGCACTCGTCTGGATAGCGGTGATGCTGATCATCGCGGCGGTGATCCCGTTCTTCGTGAAAAAGCCGACCGGGCAACCCAAAACCGCGCCAGCGTAGTTCTGGATGTAACGTCCAACACGTGCGGGGGCCGGCAACGGCCCCCGCTTAGACTCGGAGGGCGATCGTGAAAACCACTGTCGATTTGACGAAGCTTCTTCCGCGCGACGGCGCGGAGCTGCGCGAACACGTCGGCATGCTGCCGAACGTCAAGTCCGAGCGCACGAGAGATTTGAAGGCGCGCATCAGCGGCGCCAAAGCCGTCACCAGCGTGTGCTGCTACTGCGCGGTCGGTTGCAGCACGCTCGCGTATGTCAGCGACGACGGCCAACTACTCGACGTCGAAGGAAATCCGGAGAGCCCGATCAACGGCGGGCATCTCTGTCCCAAAGGTTCGGCGCTCTTTGGCCTTACCGTCAACGACCAACGTTGGACGACGGTAAAATACCGCGCTCCGTATTCAGACCGCTACGAGGAACGCCCGCTCGAGTGGGCGCTCGAGCGTATCGCGCAGCACATCAAGAAAACGCGCGACGAGACGTTCGTGCGCGAGCGCAACGGCAAGCGCGTCAATCACACGCTTGGCATCGCGTCGCTCGGCGGTGCCACATTCGCGATCGAAGAGAACTACATGCTGGGTAAGCTGATGCACTCGCTCGGCGTGGTCTCGATCGAAAACCAAGCTCGAATATGACACTCCTCGACGGTGCCGGGTCTCGGCACCTCGTTCGGTCGCGGCGGCGCGACGGTGTGGCTCCCCGATCTGGTAAACGCAGACTGCATCCTGATCGAGGGATCGAATTTTGCCGAGGCGCACCCGGTGGGGTTCCGCTTTGTGATGGAGGCGAAGGAACGCGGCGCCACAATCATCCACGTCGATCCGCGCTTCACCCGCACGTCGGCCGTGGCCGACATCTACGCGCCGATGCGCAGCGGCACCGATATTGCGTTCCTCGGGGGAATCATCAACTACGTTCTCGCCAACGAGCGCTACTTTAAAGAATACGTCGCGGCGTATACCAACGCGGCCTATTTGGTGAGCGAGTCGTTCAAAGACACCGAGGATCTCGACGGGCTCTTTTCCGGTTACGATGCCGAGAATCTCGTTTACGATTTCAGCTCATGGTCGTGGGAGCGCGACGAGAAGGGTCACATCAAAACCGATCCGACGATGCAGCACGAACGCTGCGTGCTCAGTCTCTTGCGTCGACATTACGCGCGCTACACCGCCGAGATGGTCGAGCGCGTGTGCGGCACGCCGCGCGATCAGTTTTTAACCATTGCGGAGACGCTCGCGAAAAACAGTGGCCGCGAGCGTACCACCGCCTTTGCCTATGCGCTCGGTTGGACGCAGCACAGTGACGGCGTGCAATTCATTCGCACCGCCGCCGTACTACAAATGCTGCTCGGGAACATCGGGCGTCCGGGCGGCGGCATCATGGCGCTGCGCGGTCACGCTGACATACAAGGCGCAACCGACATCGCGACGCTGTTCGACCTGCTGCCCGGCTACCTGGCAATGCCTTCCGCGAATCGTGACGAACAGACGCTCGCGAGTTACTTGAAGTCGACCACCAAGGCGACCGGCTGGTGGGTGAACACGCCCAAATATGTGATCTCGCTGCTCAAGGCGTTTTACGGCGACGCCGCCACCAAAGAGAACGATTACTGTTTCGAATATCTGCCGCAGCTCATCGGCGATCATTCACAACTCCCGACGACCTTCGCGATGAAAGACGGCACCGTCAAAGGGTACTTCGTGATCGGACAAAATCCGGGCGCCTCGGGTCAAAATGCGGAGATGACACGGGCCGCGCTGGAGTCGCTCGAATGGTTCGTCAACATCGACAGCTACGACAACGAAACCGTCTCGTTCTGGCGGCGCGAGGGTGCCAACCCATCGGAGATCGCTACGGAAGTCTTCTTCCTCCCCGCGGCAACCGTGCTGGAAAAGGACGGCACGATGACGCAGACGAGCCGCATGCTGCAAGGCCACGACAAAGCGGTCGAGCCGGCCGGCGATTCCAAGAGCGACGCCTACTACTTCACATGGCTAGCCAAACGGCTCAAAGAGCTGTATGCGGGATCGACCGATCCCAAGGATCGCCCGATACTCGACATGACCTGGAACTACGAGCACGAGGATCCGCACGAACGCGAGCGAGGCGAACCGTCGACGCTCAAAGTGCTCCAAGAGATCAATGGCTACTACACCGCAACCGGTGAGCAAGTCGCGAGTTTCACCGACCTCAAAGACGACGGCTCAACGGCGGCGGGTGGCTGGATCTACACCGGCGTCTGCCCCGACAAACAGACCAATCATGCTCGCAGTCGCGACAACAGCGGTCCATACACCGCACCTAACTGGGGATGGGCGTGGCCGGCAAACCGGCGCACGCTCTACAACCGCGCCTCCGCCGATCCCGAGGGCAATCCGTGGAGCGAACGCAAGAAGTATGTGTGGTGGGATGCGAGCGCCAAGAAATGGACCGGCGTCGACGTTCCGGACTTCCCCGCGACCAAGGCGCCGAACACGCCGGGCAATCCCGATGCAGGCGGGATGGATTTCCACTCCGGTTCGGACCCGTTCATCATGATGCTCGAAGGCAAGGCGCAGATCTTCGTCCCCGGCGGTGCGCTCAAGGATGCGCCGATCCCAGCGCATTACGAACCGCAGCAGTCGGTCGTTCAAAACGAACTCTATAAGCAGCAAAGCAGTCCGGTCTTCGGGCGCTATGATCGCACCGACAATCCGTACAACAAACCGATCGACGAGCGCTTTCCCTATATCCTCACCAGCTACCGCGTCACCGAGATGTCGGGAATCATGACGCGTTACGTGCCATGGCTCGCCGAACTGCAACCCCGCGCGTTCTGCGAGATCGATCCGCAACTCGCGGTCGAGAAAGGCATCAAGAATGGCGACTGGGTCACCCTGTCGACTGCGCTGGGCGAAATAGAGGTCCGAGCGTTGGTAAGCGGACGCATGCGGCCGCTGCGACTGGGGAAGGGAAAGCGCGTGCACACGATCGGCGTACCCTACAATTTCGGCAACATGGTTGCCTTAGCGCGCGGGGACTCGGTCGGCACGCTGATTCCAATCTCGCTCGACCCCAACGTTTCGATCCATGAATCCAAATCGCTCACGTGCAACATCCGGCCCGGACGCCGGCCGGCGCATCATCGCGACGCGGCCGACGAGCCGGTGCCGGCTAACGAGCGCAATCCCCTCGGCCAGCCTTTAGGCAAATGGATGAGCTCGGCGCACGGAGACACGCAAAAGCACGAGGGTGATAAAGTCTAATGGCTACTGGCTTCTTTACCGATACGACGCTGTGCATCGGGTGCAAGGCCTGCGAGGTTGCGTGCAAGCAGTGGAACGAGCTGCCCTCCGACGGCTTCCAGTTCACGGGCGATTCGTACGATAACACGAGCGAACTTTCGGGAACAACGTGGCGTCACGTCGCCTTTATCGAGCAGATGTCGGTCGACGAGGGCGGATTGCACGACCGGTGGCTGATGAGCAGCGACGTCTGCAAGCATTGCACCAACGCCGGATGCATGGAAGCCTGTCCGACCGGGGCGATCATTCGCAACGAGTTCGATTCGGTCTTCATTCAGCCCGATGTCTGCAATGGTTGCGGTTACTGCGTGACGTCATGTCCGTTCGGCGTGGTTGACTTGATCGAAAAGTTCGATCCCGACGGACTACACTACAATCTCGCCTCGCTCAACGAAGCACGACGCGAGGAGGACAAAACCGCACTGCAAGGCCACGGCGGCGTCGCCGGTAAGTGCACGCTGTGTTACGATCGCCAGAAGATCGGCTTTGAGCCGGCCTGCGCGAAAGCATGCCCGACCGAATCGATTCAGTTCGGTGACGTTGACGTGCTGCGTGAACGCGCGCGCAAGCGTGTGGAAACGTTGGTCGGCCGCGGCGTGAGCGGTGCGCAGCTCTATGGTGTCGACGACGTAGGCGGCGGGGTAGGGCCGCTCAACGCATTCTTCTTACTCACCGATCGTCCTGAAACGTACAACCTTCCCGCTCAGCCGGTGCTTCCGTCGACGCGTCAGCCCGCCGGGTACTCTTCGGCGGCGGTCGCCGCGCTCGGTCTGGCGATCGCGGGATGGATGATCTTCCGCCATGAGTGATCTTCTCGAACCGCCTGGACGCGAAGAGACGATACCGACGCCGACGTACTACGAGCGCCCAATGCTCAAGATGCCGCATTGGGACGGCTGGAATGTCGTCACCTACCTTTTTCTGGGTGGCGTGATGGGCGGACTCGGCGTGATCGGCGTGTTGACGAATCCCAAGCGCGAGAGCGATCGCAAGCTCAAGCGCACGCTCGCGGTCACGTCGCTCGTGCTTGCCGCAGCCAACCCCGCGGTATTGGTCACGCACCTCGGACGTCCCGAGCGCTTCTTGCACATGCTGCGCATCGTCAAGATCAAGTCCCCAATGTCGATGGGCGTGTGGGGGCTCGTGCTCTACTCCGGTGCCGCAAGTATGAATGTGATGCGCGCACTAGCGCTGCATGGCGTGCTTCCGCGCTGGATGCGTTTCCTGGCACCGAGCTTCTTCGCGCCGGTTCAGGCAATCCTCGGTGCGTTTATCATGGGCTACACCGGTGTATTGATATCGGCAACCACGAATCCGCTCTGGAGTTCGGGCAAGCGCCACATCCCGGTCGCGTTCGTGTGCTCGAGCATGAGCTCGGCCTGCGCGCTCTCGAGTCTGTTGAGCACGCTCGAAGGCAACAGCGAAGTGACGCACAAGCTGGAACGCCTTGAGATGCTTGCGAGTGCCGCCGAGCTCGTCGCACTGATGAGTTTCGAGCGGCACGCCGGCCGATACGGGAAAGCCCTGTTCTCCGGTGCGCCGGGAGAGCAGCTGCGCACCTACACGACCCAGGCCGGAATTCTGGCGCCGCTTGCGCTCAATTTGCTGGGAGCGATCGTGCCGTTGCCCAAACCGGTAAACGCGGTGCGGACGGTCATCGCCTCGGTCCTCACGCTGGTGGGCGGCTACAATCTGCGCAACACCGTGATCCAGGCCGGCAGAGTGTCGGTCAACGATCTGAGCGTGGCCTCCGTTCAGCCGCAGTGATCGACGACGGGATCGAGCGCGACGCGCGCCCCGGCCGCACGGTCGAAACCTCGATCGTACGGTATGACGGATCCCGCGGCACTCGAGCATACGATAGCGTCGTCACCGAGGAACCGCTGGAATTACGCCTCGTTGCCGCTGCGACAACGCACACCCTTGCCATTACCATGCGTACCCCCGGCAACGATTTCGAACTCGCCGCAGGATTCGTCTCGGGCGAGGGTATCGTCCGCTCGCGTAACGAGATCGTTGGAGTCAGCTACTGCGTCGATCCGCAGATCGACGCGGAGCAGCGTTACAACATCGTCAACATCGAGCTAAACTCGTCAACGCTGCCCGACCTTACCCGCTTCGAGCGCCACTTTACGATGAATAGTTCTTGCGGCGTATGCGGCCGGGCAAACCTCGAAGCGCTGGCCGACCTGGGCATCGAGCCGCTGCGCGACGACGTGCGCGTTCCGATCGCACGCCTTTACGAACTTCCCGCGCGAATGCATGAGGCGCAGCGCGTGTTTGCCGCGACCGGCGGGCTGCACGCCGGCGCGTTGTTCGACGCATCCGGAACGACCCTGGCGGTGCGCGAGGACGTCGGCCGGCACAATGCCGTCGATAAACTCACCGGATGGGCACTGCTCGAAGGGCGCTCCCTTGCGGGTTCGATTCTTTGTGTCAGCGGCCGGGCGAGCTATGAGATCTTGCAGAAAGCCGCGGTCGCGCGCATACCGATCGTGTGCGCCGTGTCTGCTCCAAGTAGTCTTGCCGTCGACCTCGCGCGTGCATTTAACATTACGCTGGCTGCGTTCGTGCGTGGCGAGCGAGCCAACATCTATAGCGCAACCGAGCGCATTAACTAAGCAGACGTTCGAGCGTCGCAACCACGTCCGCGATCGCCGCCGGCCGCATCAGCGTCGCCGCGGCACCAAGGCGTGGCGAACTGGCGCCGAGTGCGATGAGCGGGATGTTGCGTTCGCGGCTGAAGGCGCGGAACTGCACGGCAGCCTGGTTCGAGAGCGCTTCAGGCGCGGAGAGCACGACAACGTCGAACGGCTGCGCGTCAGCGGTCGCGAGCGCCTCGTCGATGCTCGTCGCTACGAGGACGCGATAGCCGGCCTCCTGCAGTCCGTAGGCAAGGAACGAGCGGTCGCGATCTTGGTCGAGCAAGAGCACCGTGCGCGGAGCGTAACGCCGATCCACGCGACGAGGCAGCACGACGGTAAACGTACTCCCGCGTCCCTCTTCGCTCTCGACCGCAATCGTACCGCCGTGCAGCTGCACGAGCTGTTTGGTGAGAAACAGACCAAAGCCGGTCCCGGAAATGCGCATCTTGCGCGCATTCGACGCTCGCGAGAAGCGATCGAAGACTCGCGAGATCTCGCCCGACGGAATGCCGATACCGAAGTCGCGCACGACCACGGTGACGTCGTCTTCGCCCCCCGTCACCCAAATCACCGGATCGGGCCCCTCCGGCGTGTACTTGATCGCGTTGTCGATCAAGTTGCTAAAGACTTGCCGCAGGCGATCTTCATCACCCGTCACGTGCGCGTCACCGCCGATCACCAGCTCGACGTGACGCCGATCCTTCTGCTGCGCGACGATCGAACCGACCAATTCGCCCAGATCGGTCTCAGCGAGCTGTAGCGTGACCTCGTTGCGTTCCAGACGTGACAACGTGAGCGTGTCGGTCGCGAGCTCGGAGAGCTGCATTGCCGAACCCTTGATCGTCTCGAGAAAATCGCGCTGTTCGTCGGTGACCTCGCCGACTTCACTGGTGAGATCAGCGAAGCCGACGATCGACGTCAGCGGCCCGCGAAAATCATGCGCCAGCATCGTGATGAGATCGCTCTTGGTTTGATTGAGTTCGAGCACGGCGCTTCGACGCTCCTCGATCTCGTGATAGAGCGAGACATTGCGCACCGCGACCGCAAAGTATTCCGCGATCAGGTCGAAGACAAAAAGATCCGTGCTGCGCAGCGCGCGTCCCTGACGTGGGCGCACCTCGAGCACGTAGGTCGCCTCCGCGAAACGGCCGGCATAAGCAATGGCCCGCGGCTCGTTCTCGTCGACGATGCGCACGCGCTGCCGCACGGCCTTATCGACCAGCGGATCGAGCACGCCGGCGCTCAAATCGGCGGCGCCCAGCTCGTCGACCGCAACGCTCGTCCCGTCCTCGGCGACTGCCAGCAGACGCGCCTCGGCGCCGAGTAACTGTCCGATCGCCTCGCGCACGATGGTCACGACCGTCGCGGCGTCCAGCGTGGTAAAGAGGCGGCGCGCTGTGCGCGTCAATGCGAGCAGACGATCGTGCTCTTCGGCCAAGGCCGAGGTGCGCTCGACATCACCCGTGATGTCGCGTTCCGTCGAGATCCAATGCGTTACCGCGCCGTCGGCATTGCGAACTGGGTGCAACGAGACCTGATTCCAAAAGGTCGACCCGTCCTTTCGGTAACTGGCAATCTCAGCTTGCGCCGGCGTGCCGTCTTGCAGCGCCGCGCGAACGGCGCGCATTCCTTCATCGTCCGGCATGCCCTTGCGGAAAAAGGATAGCTGACGTCCGATCGCTTCGTCGCGTGCATATTTCGTTTGCCGGGTAAAGGCGTCGTTGGCGTAGGAGAGCATCAAATCACCGTCTGCGCCGACGGTATACACCAGAATCACGTCGCCGGCCACGTTGATGGCGTCGAGCAGCAGCGCGATCTCTCGCTCCTGCGCACGTCGCGCGCTCATGTCGAAGGCAATGGCATGGATGCGTTCGCGGCCGTTTTCGCTGGTGACGTCGATGCGAATCTCAACCGGATAGCTCGTGCCGTCGCGGCGGCGCAGTTCTCCTTGACGAACGATATCTTCGCCCTTGCGTCCACGCACCAGGATGTCGTGCACCACCGCCTGCGTCATGTCCGGGAGCACGTCGAAGATCGGCATCCCGGCGAGTTCCTTCATCGAGTACCCCAGCCGCTCACACGCGCCGCGCGAGGCAAAGAAGATCGTTTCCGATTCGGCGTCGACGGCCAGCACGTCGGCGTGCGCCGCATCGAAGAGCGCGAGCAAACGACGCCGGCTCTCCATCGTGTTCATCAGCGCACCGGCGAGCGCTTGCAGTTCGCGCAGCTGGGAGTCTTCGAGTGTACGCGGGCGCTCGTCGAGCACGCAGAGCGCGCCGATCACCGCTCCGTCCGGCGCGATTAGCGGAACACCAGCGTAGAAGCGTACGCGTGACGGTCCCTTCACCAAGGGGTTGTCTCGGAAGCGTTTGTCGGCGCTCGCGTCTTCAACGATCAGCGGTTCACCGGAAGCTACGATGTAACCCGAAAACGCTACGTCCCGCGGCGTTTCGCGCGGGTCGATGCCGCAGTGCGATTTAAACCACTCGCGCCGGTCGTCAACCAGAGAGATCGTCGACATCGGCGTCTCGGCAAGCTCGCGTGCAAGGTGAGTGAACGCTTCATATGCCGACGCCTCCCGCGTATCGAGAAGCTGATAGGCATCGAGCGCTAACAATCGTGCGGCTTCGTTAGACGACTTCGTGGCGGCACGCATCTAGACGGACCCTCGCTTGCGAGCAATGAACGCACGCACGTCCTCGTAAGAACGCGCGTTTAGGACATCTTCTTTAGTGAGCCCGGCCCGGCGCGCCTGTCCGACGCCCAGTTCGATTTCGGTTAAATCCTCGACCCCGTGGGCGTCCGAGTCGACGCTGAACGTGACGCCGAGTTCCTTGGCGCGGCGGGCTAGCGGGGCGGGGAGATCGAGCCGCAACGCCTGCCCGTCAATCTCCAGCGCGGTGCCGGTCCGCGCCGCAGCCGCAAAGACGGCGTCGAAGTCGAATTCATAGCCGGGGAAGCTTCCGAGCATGCGCCCGGTGGGATGTCCGATGATGGTGACATACGGATTTTCGCAGGCGCGGATGATCCGCGCGGTCATCGCTTCACGTCCGATGTCGAATGCAGAATGCACGCTCGCGATGACGACATCGAGCTGCGCAAGCACGTCGTTGTCAAAATCCATCGCGCCATCAGGAAGAATGTCGACCTCGCTCGCGCAAAACGTCCGCATTCCGACCCGCGCCGAAAGCTCGTGTACAAGCGCGCGCTGCTCGCGCAGCTTTTCCGCGTCCAGGCCGTAGATGCGCCCACGTCCCCACGAATGGTCGCTAATCGCGTGATACTCGTATCCGCGCGCCTTGGAGGCCGAGATCATCTCTTCGAGCGAATTGCGCCCGTCACTCATCGTGCAATGCATGTGAAAATCGCCGCGCATATCACCCAACTCGAGCAAATCCGGCAGCGCGCCGCGCAGAGCCAGGTCGATTTCATCGAGTCCGAGGCGCAGCTCGGGTGGAATGTACCCCATCCCGAGCGCCTCATAGACACCCGGCTCGTCCGCGCACGTGATCGCGTCGCCGGTTTCGAGATCGAGGATCCCGTTCTCGCTCACGCGTAGACTCTTGCGCACCGCGTACTCGCGCAGCTTGATGTTGTGCTCGCGCGAGCCGGTGAAGTGCTGCAACAGGTTCCCGTACAGATGATCGGGCAACACGCGCAGGTCGATCTGAAACCCATCGTCGAGCCAGATGCTGGTCTTGGTGGCGCCTTCGGCCAGCACGGCGCGCGCCCGCTCCCATTTGGCAAAATATCCGGTGATCGCTGCCGCGTCGCTCGCCGTGCAAACGAGATCGATATCGCCGACGGTAACTTCCTGGCGGCGAGCGCTGCCGGCGTAGACGAGCCGGTCGTGCGGCGGTCCGGCACGCAAGTATTCGATGGCTTCGCGCGCGATGACCAGCGCGCGAGCGAGCGGCATGCGGCGCTGACGTCCTTTGTAGGCGAGGATCCCGCGCTTCCAGTTCTCGATCGTCTTTGGGCCCAGGCGCGGCACGCCCGCAAATGCGTCGCGTTCGATCGCCGTTTCGAGATCGGAGAGCGAGCCGATCTGAAAATCGTTCCACAACGACGCCGCGGTCTTTGCACCGATACCCGAAACGCCGAGCACCTCGACGATGGTTGGCGGAAAGATCGCGTAGAGTTCGTCGAGCGCATCGGCTCCGCCGCGTTCCAACAACTGCGCGATGACCGTTCCAATCGATTTGCCGATGCCCGGGAGCTTGGTCAACTCGCCCGTGGCGGCAACGTCGCGCAGCGGCGGCGCGTTCTCCACCGAGGCGGCCGCCTTTTCGAAGGCCATGTACTTATAGAAGCTCATCCCCGCCATCTCCATGAGCGTGCGGATCTCCAGGAGCTTCGCTGCAATTTCGGCGTTGGAGAGCATTCGATCGATTCAAACCCCTATGGATTCTTCGACCCCGGCGGCGAAAGCGCCCCCGATGCACATTTTGCGCATGCGCGACGCGGCATACGTCCGGGCCGGGGAGACGATCGTTACTCCGGCAAATCTGGATCTTGCGCCGGGAGAGCGCATGACGCGGCTCTGCACCACCTCGCGCGAAGCTGAGGCGCTTGCAATGATGGCGGCTGCGCTCGCCCGCGCGACCACGGGATCGGTGACCATCGGCGAATACGATCCGCGCGTTCAGCCCGTGCATTGCAAGCGGATCGCCGCGTTTGTGCCGCACGACCCGCTGCCGCTTACGCAGATCGACGCAGCGCGTTACATCGCCTACCGCGCCGCCCTCTGGGACGTCGATCCGTCGCTCGCACGCAGGCGCGCGCGCGAGCTTCATCAGCAGCTTGACGGGCTGCACGAGGCGTTTGCCTATCCGATCGTTTCAGCGCTCGTCCCGTCGCCGCAACTGCTCGTGCTTGACCGTCCCCAGGCAGCCTTCATTCCGCAGATCATCGGCGCCGCAGCCGGCTGCGCGGTGCTGATTGTGCACACCGAGGGCCGAGCGTGACGCCACGGGCGCTGCGCGCCATCGTCGGCGCGCGACTGCGGGTCGAGCGCCGCTCGCTCGCGTTCGCCTGCGCGAGCGCGGCGATCGTCGGCTTCGTGCAACCGCACGGTGTCGCGGCGATCACCGATCCGCTCACCGCCGACATTGCCACACGCAGCGTGTGGCTCGCGGGGCCAATGTTCTTTTGCTCGACGATCGGTATCGCGATCGCGCTCTCGCAAGGACCGGGGCGACATGCGTTTTTAGATACAAGCGAACGGAGCGCGCCGTTGTTCGGCCGCGAACTCGCGCGCGCGAAGGCCCTGACGCCGGTTCTTTCCGCGACGCTCGCGACATTTGTCTATTGGGCCGCGCAATTCTTGAGCGGATTCGCAGCGCCGCCGACATTCTTCATTCTTGCGCTCGCGTGCGTGATTGCAAGCACGCTCGTGGCACTCAACGCAACGGCGCGCACCGGGCTTGCACGCCTCATCGCGTTGGGCTTGGCGGCCGCCACCATCGCCGTCGCTTACATCTTGGCGGTCTACGCCGACGCTTATTCAACGAAAAGTGGCGACGCCGTCGGCGTCGCCACTGAACTCATCGTGTGCGGGATCATCGCGTTTGTGGCGTTGCGCCAATACGGCGAATCCCTCGCAGGCTACGACCCGCTGTAACTTATGCTGAGAGTGCCGCTCCCGATGCCGACAGTTTCTCGAGCATCGTGCGATTGAATTGCGGCAGGTCCTCGGCTCCGCGCGTCGTGACCCAGTTCGAGTCTCCGACTGTGGGCTGATCGCGATAGAGTCCGCCTGCGTTGCGGATGTCGTCGGCGATCGCGTGCGCACCGGTCACCTGGCGCGAACGCACCAGTTGCGACGAGATGAGCACTTGCGCGCCGTGGCCCACCGAAAAAATCGGTTTCTTCGCCGAATCGAACTCCCGAACCAGACGCTGTACCTCTTTGTTCGTGCGAATCCGGTCGGGTGACACGCCGCCGGGAAGCAGCAACGCGTCAAAATCCTCGGCGGTACAATCCGCCACCAACTCTTCGGCCCGAACGCTCTGTCCGTCGTCGAGACCGCGCTTGCCGCGGATGCGCGTGCGCGCCTTCTCGTCGATCCCGACGATCGTTACGATCGCGCCTGCCTCCTCGAGCGCTTTGCGCGGGTCGAACAAATCTGCTTCTTCAAATCCGTCGCCGATTAATGCGGCGATACGTTTTCCATCAATACCTTGCATCGTGGGGCCGATCTTTCGCTTCGGCCGTTAGAGTGTCCCACCCGTTTGCTGAACGGCTGCTCGAAGAAGGTAAGCAAGCTCAACCTCGATCTTCCCGAGCGGATCGAGCACCTCGTCCGCGGTCAAAGCCGCCAGCACGGGATTGCGCTTGGTCATGTCCCCCTCGGGAACCCGGTGACGCGGATTGATCTCGCGCATGTAGATCCGGGCCTCGTAACGGACGGCCCCGTCGGGAAGAAAATAGAGCGGATCGAGGCCAAAAGCGTAGACCTCGAGTGACAGGATGCCGGTCCTCTGAAGAAACTCGATCGGGCGCGTCCGCAGCGCTTGCGTGAGGCGAGCCAGCGCGGAAATCCCGACCCGCTCGGAGCCGCCAAGAACCGCCGCGAGCCGTTCGAGGGGCAGCCCGATCGCCTCGGCCAGCCGGCCGTGGCTTACCTCGCGCTCGGCCGCAAGGGCGTTGAGACCTTTCCCGAAGGCGGCGCCGCCCGCCGTTCCGAGTCGCCCATCCCAGACCGGATCATCGGCATTGATCATCGCGCAACGGGCTGCGTGGAAACATAGACGCCGTCCTGCTCCACCCGCACATCGAAGCTCGCGACGAAGGCTAAGTCACCCAGCGTCATCGTCCCGGAGCGCAAATCGAAGCACCATGCATGCCAAGGGCAGGTGACGGTGAGGCCCTCCACCCAGCCGTCCACCAGCGGACCGCCTTGATGCGGGCACGCATTCTCGAGCGCATAGTACGTCCCGCCGACGTTGAAGAGTGCTACCTCATAGCGTCCAACCGAGAACGCACGCGAGGTGCCGGGCGGCACCGCTCCCGGATCGGCGACACGAACGAATTCCGCTGAGCTTGTAGCGTCTAGAAAAGCGATTTGATCATTCCGCCATCGATGGCAATCGTCTGTCCCGTTACGTAGCGCGCCGCCTCGCTGCACAAGAACGCGACCATCGGTGCAAACTCTTGCGGCGTCGACACGCGTCCGATTGGAATGTCGGTCTTCGCTGCCGCGTGCATCGCGGCTTGGTCGGGATAGAGCTGATGCAAACGATCGGTTTCGACGCGCCCGGTCGCAATCGAGTTGACCGTGATTCCGTCGCGCGCAACTTCCATCGAAAGGGTCTTGAGCGCGGCAACCAGCGCGGTGCGAAATGCATTTGACAGCGTCAGATTGGGGATCGGTTGCTTCACCGAACTCGAGGTTAGCGCAACGATGCGGCCCCACGCGTTTGCCGCCATACCGGGCAACACGCCGTTGGTAAGCTCGAGCATGCTGCGCAACACGCTGCGATAACCGGCATCCCAATCCTCGAGCGTCATCTTCGTGAACGTGCCCGGCTTGGGGCCTCCGCCGTTGAGCACGAGGATGTCGACGCTGCCGAACGCGTCGCTGACGTCCTTGAGCAGCTTCGCGATCGACGCCGAGTCGGCCAGATCGACCTCGAACGCGCGCGCATCGGTCGCGCCCGCGTCTTTCGCGCGTTTTGCGACGGATTCGAGTTTGTCGCGGCGACGTGCCGCAACCGCGAGCGATACGCCCTCAGCTGCGAGCGCGAGTGCAATCGCCTCGCCGATGCCCGCGCTGCCCCCGGTCACGAGCGCAACCCGGCCGCGAATACCTAAGTCCATGACACCACCGTATTTCCACCACTCACAATTACTGCGACTCGTTCTCCGGACGCGGGCTCATACTTTCCTGAAAGCAACGCGGCAAAGGCGGTTGCGCCGCCGGGCTCGGCGATGACTCGCCCTTGATTCCAAAGCTGCTCGCGCGCCGCGCGAATATCGTCGTCGGTCACGAGGATCGCGCGCTCGACGAAGCGCGCGACGATTGGGTAAACGAGCGATCCCAAGGCTCCCGCGGCCAGCGAATCGCTCGCGATGCTTCCAGTCGGAGCCGTAACCGGCGCCCCGGCCCGCAGAGCCCAATCCAGCGTCGGCGCACCCTCGGGCTCCACGCCGACCACACGCACGCGCCCGTCGAACCAAGCGCTTACACCGGCGATCAAGCCGCCGCCTCCCACCGGCACGAGCACGGTGTCGAACGGCACTCCGGTCTCTTCCAATTCCATTCCGACCGAGCCGGCGCCGAGAATCGTCTCGACCTGATCGAACGCGTGCACCGAAATCGCGCCCCGCTCCGCTGCATCGCTGATGCTTGCGCGAAGCGCATCCGGATACGCGCCTGAAACGATGATCAGTTCGGCGCCGGTCGCGCGAATGCGCTCGATTTTTGCCGGCGAAGAAATATCGGGAACGTAGATTCGGCACGGAATATTCAGGCGCGTCGCCGCGTACGCGACCGCAGCACCGTGGTTGCCGCCGGACGCGGCGACCACGCCTGCGACGGGAATCTCGCGCGTGACGAGGTTCGCAAATGCGCCGCGCGCCTTGAATGAACCCGAAACTTGCATCGACTCGAACTTGAGCGCGACGCCATCGAGGTCGAGCAGCGGAGTGCGACGGATGTACGGGCGAATGAGCGGTTCCATCGCCGCGATGCCCTCGCGGCTTACCGTCGCAAAATGCGTTTGCATCGGTAAATATAATTCGCTAAAGGCCGCATGATTCCGTATGAAAACCGTGCCGGATACACTTTCGGCGGCAAGGCGAGCCGGCCACCGGCGGCGCCTCTCGACCACCGGCTCCTTGATCTTCGTGGCGGTTGACAAGCACGAAAAGCCCACGCCGATCTGGGATTAGGGCCTTTGCCCTTGCGGTACCTCCGGCTCTTTGCTATGCTACGCCGGTCGCCGGGACGGAGCCGTGGCCGCTAGGCAAGCCGCAGGCCCTGTACCCGAGCGAGACTATCCTGACTCCAAGGAGCAAACCTACGTGCCTCTCACCAGAGAACAAAAGGCGGAGATTGCCGCCAAGTACGGCCGCGGATCGAACGATACCGGGTCGGCCGAAGTGCAGATCGCGATCCTGACCGCTTCGATCAATCAACTCACCGATCACCTCAAGATGCACAAGAAGGATCACCACAGCCGCCGCGGCCTTTTGCTGCAGGTCGGCCAGCGCCGTCGCCTTCTGAGCTATTTGCAGAAGAAAGATCTCGAGCGCTATCGTGCGCTGATCGGCGAACTCGGCCTGCGCCGTTAAACTTCGCTAATCTACTTCGCAAGAACGGCACGCGCGTGACTGCCACGCGGGTGCCGTTTTGTTACGCTGAACTCGTGGGTGAGCTGCGAGACAATAAACAGGCCGCGGCCGGATTCACTCATGACGTCGATGGGCAGCATCGGGGCTCGCTCAAATCCCGGACCATCGTCGATCACGTGCAGGACAAGATCGCCGCCGGTGTTGTCGAGCACGAATTCTACCGCACCCGCCGCGTGACGCACCACGTTGCCGGCGAGCTCTCCAAGCACGAGTTCCGCCGTCTCCAGACGTAACTCCGAAAGTCCATAGCCGATCAAGAGCGCGCGAAACTCACGACGCGTGCGTGAGAGGCCCTCCGCATCGAGACTCGCAAAACTCCATCGCCGGATGTTCCCGATACGTTGATCTCGACGCATGCGTAACGTCAGAATCGCCACGTCGTCGCGAGCGCCGTCGGGCAAAACGCGCTCGCGGATGAAGGCCGCCGGATGCGTTGCATCCTCGATCTGTGGATCGGCGAGCGTGGCGCGCAACAATGCCGCGCCGCCTTCGAGGTCGCGCGATGATTCGATGAGCCCGTCGGTGTAAAACACAAGTAGATCGCCGTCATCAACGCTGACGCTACACGGGCGAATCGACATCCGATCGCGCAATCCAAGCGGAAGATCGACGAAAATGAGTTCCTCGAGGCTTCCGTCCGGGCGTCGAACGTAGGGTGGCAAGTGCCCCGCACTCGCGTACACCATGGTGCTGGCGATCGGATCGATCACGCCCACGAAGGCGGTGACGAAGCGATCCGGATCGTCCATGCGCAGTGCGCGATCCGCCGAATTGAGCATGAGGACGGGATCCGCGTGGACTTGCGCGATGCCTCGAATGATCTGACGCATGCTGCTCATGGTAACGGCGGCATCGAGCCCGCTTCCCGCCACGTCGCCGATCGAAACGACGATGCGCCCATCAGCTAGCGCAAACGCATCGTACCAATCGCCGCCGATCTGCGCTTCGCTGCGTCCGGGAACATAAATCGCGTCGAGCGCAATACCGTCGATCTCGGGCAAGCGCCGCGGCAACGAGGCCGCCTGCAGCGCTTCGGCGACGCGGTGCTCGCGCGCATAGAGCTGAGCATTCGCAATGGCGAGCGCAGCGCGTCGCGCGACTTCTTCCAAGAAACCCACGCCGGCCGCACCGTAGGCCTCGCGATCCTCCGGCCGCACGAACGAAATCGTTCCGATCGACTTGCCGCGGACGTGCATGGGCACAACGATCGTCTCAATGACCGCGTCGTTCATGTTTTCCACAAAGCGCACCGCGCGTGCGTCGCCGTACGCGTGCGCACGGATGCGCGACGGCGGAACCTCGCGGCACAACAAGTCGTACGCGATCGCGGCCGTTCGCGGAACGCCGTTGGTCAGGAGGTCGACCTGGCACGAATCGGCGAGCAACGGAATCGCCGCTTCACAGATGTGACGCAGCGTGCGATCGAGTTCAAGCGAGCTGTTGACGATACGGCCAAGCTCGGCCAGATACGTCTGCTCCTGAGCGATGCGCTTTTGGTCGTCGATGTCGGTGCTGGTTCCGAACCACCGGACAATTCGCCCTCCCTCATCGCGCATCGGCGCTGCGCGCGAGAGAAACCAGCGCGATCGACCCTCGGCGTTGGCGAGACGATGCTGCACTTCGTACGGCTCGCCGGTCGCAATCGAGTGCAACCAGCGTTCGCGGGTCTGCGGCCAATCGACCGGGCTGACGAACTGTTCCCATGCGTTGCCCGTGCATTGCGCGAGCGTGCGTCCAGTGTACCGCAGGAGTGCCTCGTTAGCGTAGTCGTGTTCGCCCTGCGGGTTGGCCGACCACACGATGTCGGGCAGGGCTTCGGCGATCGTACGCAGCTGCCGATCACGCACCTCGTGTGCAGTTCGCTGATCGTGAACGTCCATCGCCGTTCCGACGCGATAAAACGGCAGCTCCGCCGACGAAAAGTGCACCCAGCGCAGTAGATGCCAACGATACGTCTCGTCCGAGCGCCGACGCAGGCGAAAATCGACTTCGTGCCGTCCGCTGCGAAGCGCACGCATGAGCACCGGCAGATCGAGGGGGTGAACGAGCGCATTGCGTTCGTCGATCGTCGAGCCGGCCGGCAACCCCGTGTACTCGAGCCACGCGCGATTGACGAAGGTCAGGCGATCCTCGTCATCGGTCGTCCAGAGCATGATCGGCAGGGCATCGGCGAGATTCCAAAACCGGTCGTCGGCGGCGTGTTCGACATCGGCGCGATCGCAGACGGCAAACCATTCGCGCAAGCGTCCATCGCGTTCGCGCGTCGGCACGAACGTGGCCGAAAAGAGTCCATACTCGTTTTGGGCCGAACGCAGACGAAAGCGGACCTCGAACGGCTGCTGACTGCGCACTCCGGCAGCGAACTCGGCGAGGACACTTGGAAGATCGTGCGGGTGGACCGCAAGTTGCCAGCCGTTTCCGCCGGCATGCGCCGCGTCCAAGCCGGTGAACGTGCTCCAGGCAGGGTTTGCATAAACGCATGCCCCATCCGACTCGGTCACGAGCACGGCGCGGCCCAAGCGCTGCGCGAACATGCGCAGCGCGGAGGCTTCGAACTCGCCCATCGCACCGGAGGTCATTCTTGCTCGTGTTCTCTACCCACGAGTCCTGCGGACTCAAACGTCCGAGCGCTTATCCCCGCTTGCGGGCATAGGCGCGACGGACCGCTTCCTTGATTGCGCTGGTCCCCATGCCGTAGTGCTCGATCAGCTCGACCGGGTCGCCGGATTGCCCGAAGCGATCCTGCACTCCGATGAACTCGATCGGCACCGGCGCGTGAGCCGCCAGCGTTTCGGCCACCGCCGAACCCATGCCGCCGTGAACCTGATGCTCCTCGACGGTCACCACTGCGCCGCAGGCGCGGGCGGCTTCGACGATCGCCGCGTCATCCATCGGCTTAACCGTGTGATTGTTGACGACCCGCGCCTCGATGCCGTCCTCGCGCGCAAGCTCCGCAGCGGCGATCAGCGCGTTGTAAACCAGGATGCCGCAGGCCACGATCGCGACGTCGTTGCCGCTGCGAAATGTTTGCGCCCGGCCGACTTCAAACGGCGTTGCATCGGTCGTGACGATCGCCGACTTATCGCGCGCGAAGCGCAGATAGACCGGCCCGAAGCGTTCGGAAAGTGCCAGCGTGGCCTGACGCGTCTGGATCGAATCACACGGCACCACCACGGTCATGTGGGGGATCACGCGCATGATCGCGATATCCTCGATCGCTTGGTGCGTTGCGCCGTCGGGACCGACCGAAACGCCGGCGTGCGCTCCCGCAATCTTCACGTTGCTTTCGTTGAGCGCCATGATCGTGCGCACTTGCTCCCACGAGCGGCCCGGATTGAACATCGCATAGGACGCGATCCAGGGAACCTTACCCACCGCCGCGAGTCCCCCGGCGAGCGCAACGAGCATTTGCTCGGCGACGCCGATCTCGATGTATTGCGCCGGGTGAGCTTTTTTGAAGCCTTCCATGCGCGTCGACTCGGCGAGGTCGGCGCAAATTCCCAGCACGTTTTGGTTGCGGTTACCGGCCTCGATCAGCCCCTCACCAAAGCCGTTGCGCGTCGGAACGAATTTGAGCTCGCCTGCGTCACGATAGTCGACCAGCGCCATCGCTCGCGCGGCGGCATCGAGCGTCTCGGTGCTAGACATTCGCGAGAATCCTTTCGCGCGCGGCCGCGAGTTCGGCGAGTGCGACGTCGGCTTGTTCTCTGTTCGGCGGCTTGCCGTGCCAGGTGTAATCGCCTTCCATGTAACCGACGCCCTTACCCGGCACGGTATTGGCGATGATTACTTGCGGTTTGCCTTTCACCGTTTTGGCGCGCTCGACGACGTCGATGAATGCGCCGATGTCATTTCCGTCGCACTCGAACACTTCCCAGTTGAACGCGCGATACTTGTCGGCGAACGGCTCGAGCGGCATCACGTCCTCGGTGCTGCCGTCGATTTGGATGAAATTGCGGTCGACGATGCAGGTGAGATTGTCGAGCTTGAACTTCGCCGCGGTCATCATTGCTTCCCAATGCAATCCGCACTGATGCTCGCCGTCGGAGGTGACGACATAAACGCGCCAATCCTTCTTGTCGAGCTTGGCTCCTAGCGCCATCCCGGTTCCTTGTGCCAGGCCTTCACCCAGCGGGCCCGACGTGGTCTCGAGCGCGGGCAATTTTACGCGCTCGGGATGCCCTTGCAGGCGCGAACCAAACTTGCGCAGCGTCAGCAGCTCCTCAACCGGAAGATACCCGAACGTTGCCATCGCCGCGTAGCGCACCGGCGCGATGTGTCCGCACGAGAGCAGCAGGCGATCGCGCTGCGGCCAATCGGGAACCTTGGGGTCGTGGCGCATAACGTAACCGTAAAGGGCCGTGAAGATGTCGGCCATATCGAGCGAGCCGGCCGAGTGACCGGAACCGGCGGCGAGCAGCGAGCGAATGATGCCGACGCGTACGTCGTTGGCCCGCAGTTCAAGCTCTTTGCGGCGCTCGGGGGTAAGGGTCTGCATATCGCTCGTTATACCAGGGGTCGCGTGCGGCCACCTACCCCGTTGTCGGCGGTCTCTCCCGAGCGGTCAGCAGCCGATCTTGCTCGTGCTGTGCTGCAAGTTTCGCGTATATTCATCCATCGTCACGGCCCGCGAATCCCAAGCCATTCGCTTATAGTCCGAATCGCAAACCGTACAAGTGACCGAGGATCCCCTGTTTCCGATAGTCATATAGTGGCCGCCGGTGATCTCCGCGTGAACCCCAAAGCTCAAATGGCAGAGCTCTTGCGGATGCTTCTGGAGGTGTGGATAAACGTCGATGATGGCGCTGTTCGGCCAACTGATGCTGGCGCTCGTCTCGCCGGGATTCACCACGACGCTGCCGTTGATCGATCGCACGACGACCATGATGTTCAGGCCGTTGTAGATTCTGGCCGCGAGCACGGGCTGCATGCTGAGCAGCAGCGTTGCGAGACTGAGGGCACAAACGATAGGAATGCGTTTCATGATTCTCCTCTCCGAGACTCGTCTGGTTGTGTTTGTCTGCGCT
Source organism: Vulcanimicrobiota bacterium (assembly GCA_963833045.1). GTDB lineage: Bacteria > Vulcanimicrobiota > Vulcanimicrobiia > Vulcanimicrobiales > Vulcanimicrobiaceae > Aquilonibacter. The sequence goes on along the minus strand of CAWHWL010000021.1, from coordinate 22,869 downwards.
GGGTGGCGGTCTGGCTCTGGTGGCAGGCAAGGCAAAGCGTTTCGAGGTTCTTGAGATGGTGCAGGCAGCTCAACACCGTGTGCGCGCCATGGGCTTGTTCGATATGGTTGACTTCGAGCCGGTCGGTCTTGCGCAACCGCTTGTACTTGGGATGCGATCGTGGCGGCGGCTTGTGGCCGCAGCGCCTGCAGCGATAGCGGTCGCGCCGTTTGGCGGCGCGGCGTGCCAGCGTCCACCAATGGTTGTTCCAAAAGCGCTCAGCGCAACGATCGCTGCACCACATTTTTCGTCGAGGCGGTAACGATTCCGCGCACCAGCGGCATTGGCCGTCGGCCCCTGCCGCGAGGACGCAAACAGCGACTAACTGATCAGAGCGACGCGCGGGCTGCTTTCGATCCATTGGTTGAAGTCGATAACCGTCATCGGCTGCGCGACGGCGAAACCCTGCATGTATTTCACGCCCGCCACGCGGATTGCTGCCCGATCGTCGGCCGTTGCCACTCGCGTCGCGATGACGTCCCAGCCATACACGCGCGACAGCGCGACAATCGCTTCCATGCTCTTGCCGCGGGCGCCGCCCGAAGGAAGTAGCGTGCGCGACGGCTTGACGAAGCGCACGGCGAGTGACTCGAGCATGGGCAAATCGAGTTCGGTCTCGCCGAATCCGTCCAATCCGACGTAGAGACCACAGCGCTCGGCAGCCTCGGAAAGGTTGTGGTATGCCTCGAAATCCGCTTTGAACTTGGTCCATTCGAGTTCGAGCGCGAGCATCGACGTGTCGCACCCGCTTCCGTCGACGGCCCGTAATACATTGCTTAAGATCTCGTCGCTGGCTTGCCCGATGTTCACGTGAATGCGTTCCACGCCTTGCGCGCGCCATTCGTGGGCGCAGGCAAGTGCGCGCCGCACGACCCAGGCGTCGAGATGCTCGATCGAACGTCGCGCTCGTGCCGCCTCCATGGTGATGAATGCCGATTGCACACCCTCTTGCGGGTGCAGCGAACGTAAGAGCGCCTCCGCCGCGACGACCCTGCCGGATTCGACCTCGAAGATCGGCTGAAAACATAGAAGAAATTCACGCGAATAGGCGTCTTCGACCTCGGCTGCGGGCGGGGTCCAATCCGCAGGCGACTCTCCCGGATTGAACACGCAATGCGACTCACGCTGGCGTTTGGCCTGATACATCGCAAGGTCGGCGTGGTGCAGCCATTCATCGACGTCGGTCGCATGCTCGGGATAGAATGCAACGCCGACGCTGAGCGAGACTGAACCCGCCCCGTGTACGATTTCCAAACTGCGCACCGCATCGGCCAGGCGTTTTGCCGCCGAGGTCGCTTCTTCGCTGCTGCGCACGATCGGCAAAATGACGGCAAATTCGTCACCGCCGATGCGCCCGACGAATTCGTTCGCGCGTAGCGCATCGCGTAACGTGCTGGCGATCGTCTTGAGCACCATGTCGCCGTGCGCGTGCCCGAACGAATCATTGACGCCCTTGAATCCGTTGAGATCGACGAAGAGCAGTGCCGCGTGCGTGCCGTTCCGCCGAGCGGCCGAAACGGTTTCGGTGAGCCGGTTCATCGTCGCCCAGCGATCCGGAAGACCGGTCACATGGTCGACCAGCGAACGCGCTTCGACACCGTGGACGAGTTGACGGAGCAATTGGGTGAAGACGTCGAGCAGCGTCTCGACGTCGGTTTCGAAGACCGCGCGGTCGATTCGGCCGGTTCGTTCGCCGAGCAGCAGCACCCACTCGCGCTCGCCGGCGTAGAGCATCGCGCAGAGCGCGTCGGACACGGAGGCGGCTTCGCGGAGCCGAGCGTTCCCGTGCTCGTGGACTTCGTGCTCATCGCCTAGGGATACGCGACCCTCCAGCAGGGAGGGGTCGGTCGAGAAGGCGCAGCGCAGCACGTCGAGCTTGACTTCGAAGATCGCTGCGACGTCGGCCCGGGTGATGCGAGCTGCCTCCTCGAGCGCTTCGACGATCACCTGGGGCAATTCGGTATCCAGGCGCTTGAGAAACGAGCGCATCAATGCGAGGCGCTCAACGGGACGAGCGCCCTTCTTGGAAATGGTTCCAAAAATTTCGTCAAACACCGGCCTAGTGGTCATTCGGCCTTCGCAGCAATCCTCATGTAAACGCTACGCGAGCCAGACGCCCTCCTTCCCGTAGGTGGTCATAAAGTCCCATGCACTGACTGGATGCCCAAAATGATAGCCTTGTAACTCTCGGCAGCCGATTGCCCGCAGAAATTCGGCCTGACCCAGCGTCTCGACGCCCTCGCCGATGACGTTCATGTGCAGCGAGTCCGCAAGCGCCGCAACGGAACGGCAAATCGCGCGACTGTACTGGTCATTTTCGGCGTCCTTGACGAACGCACGATCGATTTTGATACAGCTTACCGGATACGACTTCAAATACGATAGCGTATTGTATCCCGTGCCGAAGTCATCGATCGCAATCGAGACGCCGCTATCGCGCAATTGTTCGAGGGTTGCTACGGCGCTTGGGATGTCCTCGATCAGCAATTGTTCGGTGACTTCAAGCTGCAATGCCGACGGATCCCAACCCGAATCATGCAGTGCGCTCGACACGTGCCCGACCAGCCGCGAGGACTGCACGTGTCGCGGCGACACATTGACGTTGAGGCGAACGTTTCGGCCGATTGAATCGCGAATGAGCATCGCGTCGCGACAGGCGCGGTCGATTGCCCAACGTCCGATCTCGACCACCGCATCACTCTCTTCCGCGATCGTGAGAAAAACGTCGGGTGTCAGCAGCCCGAGTTCAGGATGCTGCCAGCGCAGCAGCGCTTCGGTAGCGGTGACCGCATTGCTCGAGGCATCGATCAGCGGCTGATAATACATAGCGAATTCGCAGCGTTCGATCGCCGCGGGCAGATCGCGCGTGAGCCGGCTGCGCACGCTCACCTTGCGCTCGAGCGCGGGACCATACCTCACCAGACCGCCGCGCGCCGCGGTCTTGGCTGCATGCAGCGCCATCGCAGCATTTTGCAGCAGAAGCTCGCCGGCCCCATCCTGCCCCAATGTGGCGACTCCCATCGTGGTACGCAACACGAACTCCGCATGACCGGCTTTGAACGGCGCGTCGAGCGCATCGCGCAGCTGTTCGATACGCCGTTCCACCACGGCCCGGTCTTTCGGCTCGATCAGCAAACAGGCGAATTCATCGGATCCGAGGCGCGCTACGTAATGTCCGTCGATCTCCAAGAAACGCATGCGATCGGCAATCGCGCAGAGCAGTTCATCGCCGGCGGCATGTCCGGCAATCTCATTAATTTGCGCAAAGCGATCGATGTCGAAGAGTACGAGCGCACCGCCGGCAGCGCCGGGCTCCGTGTAGTGGTTGAGCGCTTCGAGCAGCTGGTGACGATTGAGCAAACCGGTGAGCGGATCGTGGGTCGAGAGAAACAGTACCGCGCTATGCGCTTCGCCGGCATCCACACCGACGGCGACCGCGCCGGCGATGTCGCCATTCTCGACCATCAACGGGAACACGTGACCGTCAAACGCGACACCGCCGAAGTCGGCCTTGAGCGCACGATGTCGTCCGCGCAGTGCGCCGCGCAGCGCACGTAACGCTGCACCGCCGAGCGGCCGCTCCTCCAAATCCATGGAATGCGGTCCATACGCGGTGGTAATGCGTAAAGCTCGATCGGTCGCCACAACGATGGTGGGGACCGGTCCGCGCTCCGGCGCCAGTGCCACGGGCTCTCCCTTCGCCACACATAAGCGGCAGGGCCGCGACGCCAACCGCTCGGTCGCACCCTCTGCCCGCGCTTTTACGGAATCTTTACCGAACCCCTGCCAAATGGCTCAGTAGCCAAGCGCCGCGCCCGACGGACGACGGCGATCCGTCCCACCTTGCAACGCGCCGTTGTGCGCATCGACCACGATCGCTTGCACCGATCCCCAGAACGGAATCTCTTTGAACGCATAGCCGTCGCCGCGCAACGCCGTCATCACCGGATCGGTAAACGCGGCCGGCTCGTATTGGATTTCGTCGGGAAGCCACTGCATGTGCATGCGCGGCGCATCGACTGCCGCTTGGGCATTCATTCCAAAATCGAAAACATTCAAGATCGTCTCGAGCGCGATCGTGATAATCCGCGAACCTCCCGGGCTCCCCGTCACCATCGCGAGTTTGCCGTCACGCAACACGATCGTCGGTGCCATCGACGAAAGCGGACGCTTTCCGGGCGCAATGTCGTTCATTGCGCCTTGCACGAGTCCATAGCCGTTGGGCACACCCGGCTTCGAGGTAAAATCATCCATCTCGTCGTTGAGAAAGAAGCCGGTATTCCCGGCGATAACGCTCGAACCGAACCAGTCGTTGATCGTGTAGGTTACCGCCACCGCATTGCCGGCGCTATCGACGATCGAGTAGTGCGTCGTCTGCCCGTTCTCGTGCACGTCGATGTGCAACTCCGGCTTTACCTGCGATGACGGTGTCGCGCGCTGTGGATCGATCTGCGCGCGCAACTGCGCCGCGTAGTCGAGGCTGAGCAACTGCGCGATCGGATTGTTCACGAAAGCCGGGTCGCCAAGATATGCGTTGCGGTCCGCGTACGCGCGACGTTCGGCTTCGATGACGTAGTGCGTTTCGCGCAGGCTGTGCCAGCCCCAATCCGCCAGCGGAAATGGCGCAATGATGTTGAGGATCTGACAGAGGGTCACCCCGCCCGAACTCGGCGGCGGTGCCGAAATGATCGTCAAACCGTGATATTCGCACTGCAACGGCGAGGACTCGTCGACGGTATAGCCAGCGAAATCGCGCGTCGCGAGAATACCGCCGTTCGCGTTGCTCGCCTCGACGATGGCGCGCGCGATCGAGCCTTGATAGAAGGCGGCCGTACCACCGTCGGAAATCGCCTGCAGTGAGTTGGCCAAATTCGTTTGCACGATGCGCTCGCCCGCGTGCGGCATCTTGCCGTCGGGCATCCAGATCGCGCGCACGTTCGGCTCCGAAAACGTGCCGCTGAACGGAACGAGATCTCCTGGGACAAGCACATAGCCGTCGCGGGCGAGATGGATTGCCGGCGCAAGCAGCGCCGCGCGCGACATCGTACCGTACTCGGCGCGCGCGCGCTCTAGGCCCATCACCGTGCCGGGCACGCCGATCGCGAGCCAGCCTTTACGCGAGCGATTGGGAACGACATTTCCCTGCGCATCCAGGTACATGCCGCGCGATGCGCGCAGCGGCGCTTTCTCGCGAAAATCGATGAAGCGCTGGCGCCCGTCGTGCAAGCGGATCAACATGAAGCCGCCGCCCCCGATATTTCCGCAGCACGGATCGACGACCGCGAGCGCGTAGCCGACGGCGACCGCCGCGTCGACCGCGTTGCCGCCGGCACGCAGCACATCGAGCCCGGCCTGTGAGGCGAGGCGTTGCTCGGTGACGACCATGGCGTGCGGCGCGGCGACCGCGGCAAGGAGGGCACTCAAGACGAACGCGTGCATGAGCGCGGTCTTTCGCGACCGGGGCGTAAAGATTTCCTGTGCGTAGGGCCCTCGGTTCGGGTCAAATGATAAAATGGCCCGGATGAGCACTTCCTATATCGGTGCGGACGCCTTGACCGGGCCGATTGCTCCCAACGTGGTCCCGGGTTTTGACGTGCTCAATCCGACGAGCTACGCGGAGACGCCGACCACGCCGACCAGCACCCCGCTGCCGTCGACAAGCTCGACGACCTCGTCGACAACGCCTTCGACCTCGACCAGCTCGACCGGGCAGAACCCGTATCAGCAGGCGGTCGCGACCCTCCAGCAGTGGCAATATCAGACGCTGGCCCAGTCGCTCTACGGCGACACCTCGGGCGCAACCTCAGCCCTCTACGCCTCGGCCGGCCTCAACGCCGATCAGTTTGCTAGCCTAGCAACCGAGCTTCAGAACCTGGGCACGACCCCGGCGACCGGTAGCACGATCGACACGTCCGCATAGGACCCCCTCGAGCGCTGCGCGAACCGAGCACGGTTCATTTTAAAAAGCAAAAACAAAAGAAACTAGGAGAAATTGTGCCCGAATCCGTGACCTTAGAGGTCGGCGGGCGCACGATGGTCATTGAGACCGGCGAACTCGCGAAGCAAGCCAACGGCTCCGCGCTGATTCGTTACGGCGACCAAAACGTCGTGCTCTGCGCCGCAACTGCCTCGCTGAAACCTCGCGAAGGCATCGACTGGTTCCCCCTCACCTGCGATTTCGAAGAGAAGATGTACGCGGCCGGAAAGATTCCGGGCGGCTACATCAAGCGCGAAGGACGGCCGCCTGAGCACGCCGTGCTCAGCTCGCGTCAGATGGATCGTCCGATTCGTCCGCTCTTCCCTGAAGGTTTCCAAAACGACGTCCAAGTCGTTGCGACCGTACTCTCGGTCGATCCCGAACTCGACCCCGACATCCTCGGTATCTGCTCCGCGGGCGCTGCCCTCGCCCTTTCGGACATTCCGTTCGACGGGCCGGTCGCCGGCGTGCGCGTCGGACGCGACGAGAACGGCAAGTTCATTGCCAATCCCACGCTCCCGCAGTATGAAACCGGCGGCATGGAGATCGTGGTCGCCGGCACGGCCGACGCGATCATGATGGTCGAAGGCGGCGCGCTTGAAATTTCCGAGGAAGATTTCCTCGGTGCCGTCGAGTTCGGCCACGGCGAAATCAAGAAGATCGTCAAGGCGATCAATCAACTCGTGAAAAAAGTCGGCAAAGACAAGCGCGAGTATCCGCTCAAGAAGGTCAACGCCGATCTCGATAAGTGGGTGCGCAAGACGTTTGCGAAGGACGTTGCCAAGGCGATGCGCATCGTCGACAAGCACACGCGCGAAGAAGCGTTCTCGAACATCAACGTTGCTGAAGCGCTCGAGCGCGTCGGCAAGAAAGACGACGACGTCAAAGCGCTGCTCGAGAACGCGGACACCGCCAAGGAATTCGGCAAGATCGTCAAGTCGATGGAAGAGGACGAGCTGCGCGTGATGGTCGTCGACGAACACATTCGTCCCGACGGCCGCAAGCCCGACGAGATTCGTCCGATTTGGAGCAAGGTGCACTTGGTGCCGCGCGTCCACGGTTCGGGACTCTTCACGCGCGGGCAAACGCAGGTTTTTACCGCGGCGACGCTCGGTTCGACCAGCGACGCGCAGCGGCTCGACGGCATTGTTGCGCTCGAAGACAAGCGCTACATGCATTTCTACAATTTCCCGCCGTTCTCGGTTGGCGAGACTCGCCCGATGCGCGGACCCGGCCGGCGCGAAATCGGCCATGGCGCACTCGCGGAGCGCGCGTTGCTGCCGGTGCTTCCGAAGAAGGAAGATTTCCCGTACACGCTGCGTCTGATGAGCGAAGTGCTCGAATCGAACGGATCGTCGTCGATGGCGTCGGTCTGCGGATCAAGCCTCGCGCTGATGGATGCCGGCGTCCCGATCACCGAACACGTCGGCGGCGTTGCGATGGGTCTCATTATGAAAGGTAAGGACTACACCGTTCTCACCGACATTCAGGGCCTCGAAGATGCGTTGGGCGAGATGGACTTCAAAGTCGCGGGAACCAAAAAGGGTATCACCGCGATCCAGATGGACATCAAGGTCCAAGGCATCACGATCGAGATCATGCGCGAGGCGATGGCGCAAGCCAAGAAGTCGCGCTTCTTCATCATCGATAAACTCACCGAAACGATCGCGCAGCCGCGTGCGGAACTCTCGCAGTACGCGCCGCGAATGATCGTGATCAAGATCAATCCCGACAAGATCAAGGACGTTATCGGACCAGGCGGCAAGATCATCAACAAGATCATCGCCGAGACCGGTGTCGAGAAGATCGACATCGAGGACGACGGCACCGTGTTCATCACCTCGCTCGACGGTGCGAGCGGTGAAGCTGCCAGACAGTACGTCGAGAACATCACCAAAGACATCAAGGTCGGCGAGATCTACACCGGCACGGTCAAGCGGGTGATTCCGATCGGCGCGTTCGTCGAGATTCTTCCTGGTAAGGAAGGCCTCGTGCACATCAGCCAACTCGCGCCCGAACGCGTCGCGAAGGTGGAAGACGTGCTCAACGTCGGCGACACGACGCAAGTCAAGGTTATGGAGATCGACGGGCAAGGCCGCGTCAATCTCTCGCGCAAAGCCGTGCTGGCTCCGGGTTCGGAGAACAGCGGCGGCGGCGGTCGCGAAAGCCGCGGCAACGGTGAATTCCGTCCGCAACGCCCGCGCCGCGACGACGAAGAACCGGCCGGCGCGGTTCCGGCCGGACCCGGAGCACCGCCGACGCGGCGACGCCGTCGCCCGCCAACGCATCGCGACGACGAATAACAGCAATCCGTCAAAACAAAAAGGGCTCGCAGCGATGCGAGTCCTTTTTGTTTTGTGCGACCTCTGTCGTCCCTTATCGTTTCCACATAAACCCGCGCAGGCAATCGTCTGCAGCTGCATCGCATCGGACTCGCCGGACGCAACGCAATGCCCATCCCGGACCGAGTCATCCCAGAACCCAGCATACGAAGCGCTAATTCGGGATAACAGCGGTTAAATGAGGCAAAGGGCCCGAGAGATCGGGTCCTTTTTCTCATGGTCGACCGAGAGGCCGAACCCTCGCTGGCTCGAATTTTCATGAACATAGAATGAACCACGGTTAGTTATTCGCCGTAGTGCATAGGCACTATAAGGAGGCGGCTCATGCTGCATTTTCGCTCCTCACTCGCGCTCGCGGCCTTGGCCGGGCTCCTGAGTGCCTGCGGCGGAGGCGGCGGCTCGTCGCCCATTCCTTCCAGCGGCAGCGGGCCGGGTACGCCGGTGCAGCAGCAAACGGCGCCGGCCAACATGGTCATCACGATCCCGCCGCTGAGCCAGCAGAACACGCATTTCCGGCCGAACTACATCTCGGCGGGGACCCAATCGATGACGGTCGGTCTGGTCAGCGGCGGCACGACCTCGGCGTTGGCAACGATCAATTTGACGACAGGCTCGCCGAATTGCACGGTGCCGACCGGTGGTGGATTGCAGTGCACCGCAACGGTGCAGGCCCCGTTCGGCACGGATACGTTTGCTGTTTCAACCTACAGCGCCACGAACGCCGGCGGCAGCGTACTCTCGACGGGGCAAGTGCAAGCAACGCTGACCCGTGGTGGGACCGAGCCAACGGTGCAGCTCGATCTTGATGGCGTTCCATCGACGGTTGCACTTGTACTTGGCACCGCGACGTTGCCCGTTGGTAATTCCGGTTCCACGGCGGTGATCGTACAGGCGAAAGATGCAAGTGGGAACCTCATCATTGGCCCGGGACTCTTCTCGTCGCCGATCAACCTCGCGATTAGTGGCGATACCTACGCCACGCTCTCGCTTTCGTCGACATCGGTAACGTCGCCGGGGCAAGTGGTCACGCTCAGCTATAACGGCGGAACGAATGTCGGTTCGACGATCACGCCAAGCGGATCCGGCCTGGCCGGCGCAACGGCCGCGACCTTCAACGCGACCGGGGCGGTGATGAATCTGTACCAGTACTACGACACCACCAACGACGTCTCGCTCGAAACCTACGACGTTGCGGCACTCGGCAACGGCAGCGCCGCCGTCGTCTCCGAGGTGTACGACGGCGCGGCAGATTCGAACTTCGAGGGGATCACTATTGCCTCGCCGACTGCGGTGCAGTCCATCTTCGTCGGTGGTACGAGCGACTTCTACAACCCGGCGAGCAGCCCGCAAACGATTCCCGGTGTAACGTACATCCCGAACATGAGCTCCGAAATCAACCACGAGGTGTTCGACGCCTATGACGACATTGGGGGAGCGAACGGCTTCGTTTACTATTCCGGGAACACCGACTCGCCTGAAGATGCTCCAAGTTGCGCTGACAACACCTTGTATACCGGCACAATTGGGAAAATGAACGCAGCGACCGGTGCGACAACGGAGTACGTGCTCAAGGGCTACCCAGGCCCAATCAAGGTCGATAGCTCCGGCAATGCTTGGTTCATCGAAGAGTCCGGCGACTGCGGCGAGTCGCAACTCATTTCGGGCACTTGGGCAATCGGCGAGCTCACCTCGTCGGGCACGGTGAAGGAAACATCGTTTAGCGCAGCCGGGTTGAGCGGTATCGGATATCCCGGCGACATGGCCATCAACGCCGCCGGAACGGAGATGTTCATTGCCGACTCAGACAATAGCACGGCCACAAAGATCGCGACGGCAACGCTAACCTCGCCGACCACGATCGGGCTCGCCAACAGCGGCGATCCGCAAACGATCGCTGTAGCCAGCGATGGTACCGCTGCGTGGTATGGCGACGACCAAATCGAGGACCATTACTACTACGGGTACGTCCCTGGATCAAAGACGTTCTCGACGCTGAATCGTGCCGAAGTCGCGTTCCCGATCGAGGACTACTATTCATATACGATGGCCTACGCAGACGGAAGCTTCTGGGTCGCCGGTCCAAATGACGAAGCCTCTGGGATCGGGCGCCTTTCTGGCCTCTCATCTAGCGCCCCGGTTGCGGGCTACTATCCGCCACCTAGCGCCGGCGAAGACGAAGATGTCGAGATGTACGGCGTAGCAGCGGGTGGTGGCTACGTATGGGTCACCGATCCGTGCCAAGGCGTTATTTACGCACTTATCTACGGTGCGCCGAGTAGCGGGAACATTACGTACACATCGCATCGACTTGGCGCGATTGCATATCGCACTGCCGCGCAAATGCACAGGATGGTCGGACATCATGCGGTCGATGCGCATCGGCGCGGGCCCGTGCAGATCGATCCGGTCGTGCGAAGGTTGCTCTCGGCTCAACCATAGATTGACAACATAGAATGAAATACGCGGAGGTATGCGTGTGCGCGTGCACATCAACGTGAATTGGTGGGCGATCCTCGTATGCGCGATCGTGTTCTTTCTGCTGGGTGGTTTGTGGTACGACGCGCTCTTCGGAAAATTGTGGATGACCGAAATGAGCAAAATCGCCTCCCCAATGGTGCCGGGCGGATGGTATCCGTTCGCGGTCTCCCTCGTCACCGGATTCTTCCTCGCCTATGGGCTCGCGCTTATTCTCAAGTGGCGTGGGCCCGTCGGTCCACTCGAGGGCGCGTGGATCGGCTTCGCCTTCGGGCTGCTGATTTTCGGGACGATGACCTGGATGGATTACGCCTACTCCGGCTGGGGCGTCGTGCTCGGCCTGATCAACATCGGCTATGTAGCGGTAGGCATGGCGATTCAAGGGGCGATTCTCGCCGCCTGGAGGCCCAGAGCAAGCTAGCTCATTGGAATGAGAACCTCTCTCATTTGAGAGGTTCTCTCATTTTCGAGATGGAAACGCACCGGCTATGACCCGCGCGCAGTTCTTTATCACGGTCACGGTGATGCTTGGCGTGTTCATGGCGATCGTCGACATGACGATCGTTAACGTTGCGCTGCCGACGATCGCAGGCAATCTCGGCGCGTCGCTCGACGACGCAGCGTGGGTCGCTACCGGCTACATCCTCGCCGCTGTGCTCGTGATGCCGCTCAATGGTTGGCTTACCGCTTATCTTGGACGCAAGACGTTTTACTGTAGCGCGATCGCGATCTTCACCATTGCGTCGTTCCTGTGCGGTATGGCGCATAGCATCGTTGCGCTCACGATTTGCCGCATGGTGCAAGGACTTGGCGGCGGCGTGCTGCAGCCGACCGCGCAAGCAATTCTCTTTGAAACGTTCGGACCAAAGCGCTCGGGCGCGTCGATGGCGATCTTTGGCATCGGCATCATGGCCGCGCCTGCGCTCGGCCCGGTCATGGGCGGTTATATCGTGGACAACGCCTCGTGGCCGCTGATCTTTCTCATCAACGTCCCGTTCGGCATCCTCACCTTCCTCATGGCCCTTGCGTTCATTCCGACGCCGCACTACATCGAACGCGCGCGGCGCTCGATCGACTGGATCGCCCTCGGCCTGATGGCCATCGGTCTTATCTCACTGCAATATGTGCTCGAGCGGGGGCAGCACGAAGACTGGTGGGATTCGACCACGATCGTGACGCTTGCGATCGTCTCCATTGCGTCGCTCGTCATCTTCGGTATCATGACCGCGCGCGATCGATATCCGGTCGTAAATCTACGCGTCTTTCGTATTCCCAGTTTCAGCATGGGAAATGTGATCTTGTTCGTCGTCGGGTTTGGGCTCTTCGGAAGCGAGCTAATCGTTCCGCTGTTTTTTCAAAGCATTCTCGGGATGACGGCACTCGAATCCGGCAAGGCGCTTATTCCCAACGCCATCGCGACCGCCGTCGCGATGATCATCACCAGTCGTATCGTCAACAAAGTCGACGCGCGCATCCTGCTCGTCACCGGTGCGCTGATGGCCGCCTGGGCTAATTGGCAACTGGGCGGACTGACACAAGATGCCGGGCTGGATAACACGTTCTGGCCGCGCGCGCTCATCGGCTTCGGCCTCGGTTTGCTCTTCATTCCGCTCACGCAGTTGATGCTCTCAAAGGTTCCGCGCGAAGAACTTGCCGGTGCGACCGGCATTTCGCAGCTCATCCGCCAGCTTGGCGGAAGCCTCGGCATCGCGGTGATTACCACGCTGCTCACGCGCGAAACCGCGGTCGCCTGGTCGGAGCTTGCCGGCGGCATCACGCAATCGCACGGCGCATCGCAAGCAACGCTCATGGGTTTGCTCGCGCAAGCCTCGAGCGTCATCGCGTACGACTACGTGTTCCGCTTGAGCGCGCTGCTGTTTCTTGCGGTGATTCCGTTGATACTGTTCGTGCGTCCCGGCACCGCCGCGCAAGCCAGCAGCGAGTCGCCGGCGCTGGCCGAGGCGGCATAGATGGCCGGCCTACGCGAGCGCAAGAAAGAGCACGTCCGCACGACGATTCAGAAGGAAGCGATACGCCTTTTCACCGAGCAAGGCTACGAGCAAACGACCGTCGAGCAGATCGCTGAAGCGGCCGGTATCTCGCCGGCGACGTTCTATCGTTACTTCACGTCGAAAGAAGATTCGGTCGTCACCGATGAGTACGATCCGATCATCATTCAAGCGCTCATGGAGCGCCCCGCCGACGAACCGCTGATCGACGCCGTGCGCGCAGTGATGGCCGGCGTGCTCGCTACGTATTTCGATCGTGATCGCGACTTGCTCATCAAGCGTCACGAGCTTCGGCGGAAGACCCCCGCGCTGCAGGCCGCCTCCTTTGAAGAACAGGAACGAACGATGCAACTGTTCGCGGCGCTCATCGCGCGGCACTTACGCCGCCCGATCGAAGATTTGGACGTGCGCATCGCCTGCGGAGCGCTATCCGGTGCGATGCAAGAAGCCGTCGGACTGTGGTTCGGCCAAGGCGCACAAGGTGGGGAGCAACGGATCCGGGAGGTCGTCAATCATGCAATCGATCGTCTCGAGAGCGCCCTTCGCTTCTAGATAATCATATATATGACAGCGCCTGTCATATAGGCGCGCTACGCTTGAGGCAAGCACAACGGTACACAAGGAGAGCCTCGTGAGCGTTCAATCAAGCTCCACCACCGCCACCGCGATCACCGGCACCGATCTGGCCGGTTGCACGGTTGCGGACTTCCAAAAATCACTCGCGTTTTACCGCGACACCCTCGGAATGGAGCCCTCCGTCGTCGCCGAGGGCGGGGCCGAGTTCCATCTCCCCGACGGCACGACGTTCGGCCTCTGGCAACCGCCGGAGAGCGAAGGCATGAAGCCGGGTTTCAGCGTGATGTTCTCCGTCGCCGACGCCGCCGGTGCCGTTGCGGCGATCCGGGAACGCGGGGGCACCGTCAGCGACCCGTTCGAATCGCCCGTCTGCTTCATGGCGATGGGCAACGATTCCGAGGGCAACGGCGTGATCGTGCACCAGAAGAAGGCGCGCGACGAACATAAGCCGTCGGGTCAAGCGCGCACGCTAACCACGATCAACGGTATCGATATCGCCGGATTTTTCGCCACGGACCCCGAGCGAGCGATTGCGTTTTATCGCGACGTCCTTGGCCTCACGCCCACCGCCATCACGCCGGGACGGGGCGGCGAGTTCGAACTTGCCGACGGATCGACGTTCGGCATCTGGAGCCTGCCCAATACGCCGCCAAGCGGATTCGTGATGTTCGCGGTTGCCGACGTCCGTGCAAAGGCGGCTGAATTGCGTAGTCGCGATATGCAGCTGAGCGAGGTCCTCGAGACGCCGAACTGTTTCATGGCTTCGGGGGCCGACCCCGAAGGCAACACCATCATCATTCACCAACGAAAGGTGCATGGCTAACGAGGCAGTTTTAGTAACAGGTGCATCGACCGGCATCGGGCATGCCATTTCGATGCACCTGGCGCACAATGGATTCACGGTCTACGCGGGCGTGCGCAAAGAAGGCGATCGCGAACGGCTGGAGGCCGAACACGGAAACATCCGCCCGCTCATCCTCGATGTCACCGTGCCGGCCGACGTCACGCGCGCGATGCAGTCAGTGCGCGAGCGTGGCGATATCCTTGCGGGGCTGGTGAACAATGCCGGCATCGCGGTCGCCGGCCCGCTCGAATTTCTTCCGATCGAGGCGTTGCGCCATCAATTCGAGGTCAACGTCTTCGCGCCCATCGCGATGACGCAAGCGGCATTACCGATGTTACGCGAATCGCGCGGCCGGATCGTCACCATCGGCTCGATCGCGGGACGCCTCTCCGCGCCGTTCATTGGACCCTACAGCGCATCGAAGGCCGCGATCGCCTCACTTACCGACGCGCTGCGCCAAGAACTCGCGCCGTTCGGTATCGGCGTCTCGCTGCTCGAGTTCGCTTCGGTGAAAACGCCGATCTGGGCGAAGGGGCGCGCCGGCCGCGACAGGCTGGCAGCATCGATGCCGCCGCAAGCGATGACCTACTACGGTGCGCTTGCCGACGCGGTGATCGCACAAACGGCCGTGGAAGAGCGCGAGGGCATGGATCCGCACGTTATTGCTGCAACCGTCCTGGCCGCACTGCGCGCGCCCAAGCCGCGCGAACGCTATCTCATCGGCAGTAAAGCCAAGATGCAAGCCGTCGTCGCGATGCTCCCGCCGGGAACGCGCGATAAGCTGGTCAAGGGCGCGATGAAGCTTCCGTGATCGCAGCCGTCCTTGTCGCAGTGCTCAACTGTGGTGCAAGCGCAACGCAACTTGATCTTGACGAGTGCGCCGCGCAGACGCTTTCACAAGCTGACGCACGGGAATTCGCGGCGTTTCACGGCGCGATGCGGCGCTTCCACAACGATGCCGTGCTTCGCCTCAGCGAGATGCGCTGGCTCGATGCACGTTCCGCAGCTTGCGCCTTCGCTGCTTCGATGGTCGCGGGCGGCTCGATGGAACCGATGATTGAAGCGCAGTGCAATGCCGCCGCCGCGCAAGCACGCGTGCGTGACATCGCACTTTATACCGGAGCGATCGGCGCGACGCGCGCGGCACAGGCTGCGGTCGTTGAGCAGGATCGCGTGTACGGTCTGCTCGAGTTGCTCGTAACGCCGGGTGAGCGCGAACTGCTCGCCGATTCTCAACGCACGTGGATTGACTATCGCGATGTCGCATGCTTGCGCGCGAAGAGTAACTGCACGACCGCGCTTACGCAAACTCGTACCCAACAACTCAAAGACTCGTGGATGGCCGAGCCGTTCTGGAAGTAACGCTCAGAGCTTTAATTTACCCGCGCGGGCCGAAGCCGCGATAACCGCGCAACGGCACGAACTGCGCTTCGAGCATACCTGCGGCCGCGAGCGGAAGTCGCCCAAACGCTGCCTGAGCTTCGTCGAGCGACGCGACTTCGAGCAACAGGCACGCGCCGAGCACGTCCTGGCGACTCCACGCCGAACGAATGATGCCCTCGGCGTACATTGTGCGCGCCACCTCGGCTTCGGGTTCGAGCAGTTCATCGAACTGCGCTTGCGAAAACGCCTCCATGCGGCGACGGATGACCACGAGAACTTGCATGCGTTACGAGGCCGTTCCGAACATGCGCCGGTCATCCTCTTCGATAATCTCGAGGATATGCTCGAGCTCGGGATGTGACGCCAACGTGTGCGCGTAGAGCTCGGCAAAATATTCGGGATCGTGGGCGTGTTTAGGCTTGATGCGCCGCAGCGTCTCATTGATCGCGTCGTATTGCGAGGTATCCGTTTGTTTCCGCAGCCACGCAGCGATCTCGTTTTCATCTGCCGCACTCGCTACGATCGCACGCAGGTCGTCTAAGGAAATTCCCAGACGGTCGAGCACGTACTGCGAGATACCGGGCGTTTTTCCATTGATAAAGTAGTCGCCGGGATTTCCGCCCGGCAATTGCCCGCGTAATTTGTCGATAGTGCGCGGCATGAGCATCAACCCATCGAGCTCTTCAAAGCACGAACGCGGCGGCTGCCGCGTCAAATCGAGCGGTTCCATGCCCGAGCGCTTCGACGGGGAGGCCCATGGAACTGCCGAGAAAGGTGGGGGCATGCCCTTCGATTCCCTCAGAGCCTTCGTCGACGCGCTGCGGCGCGCCGGCGAGGTCCACACGATCTCCGCGCCGGTCGATCCCCACCTCGAAATCGCCGAGATCACCGACCGCGTGGTCAAGGCGGGCGGACCGGCGTTGTTCTTTGAGGACGTTAAAGGCTCGGCGTTCCCCGTGCTGACCAATCAGTTCGGCTCGCAGCGCCGCATGGCGATGGCTTTTGACGCAGCTGCGCTCGATGCGGTCGCGGCGCGTTTACGCGCCTTGCTCGATCTCTCGCCGCCGGGTGCATCGTGGGGAGAGAAATTCGATGCGCTCAAACGTTTTGCGCCGCTGGCGAACGCGATTCCCAAGACCGTGCGCGATGCGTCCTGCCAAGAAGTGGTGATCCGCGATCCCGACTTGCGCAAATTGCCCGTGCTGACCACCTGGCCGCTCGATGGCGGTCCGTTTATCACCTTGCCGCTCGTCATCACCAACGACCCGCGCAGTGGACGGCCCAACGTCGGCATGTATCGCATGCAGGTGTATAACGAGCGTGAGACCGGTATGCACTGGCAGCGCCACAAACAAGGCCGCGCACACGCCGATGCATGGGGCGATAAAATTCCGGTTGCGGTTGCGATCGGCAGCGATCCGGTCTTGACCTATGCGGCGACGGCACCGCTGCCGCCGGTGCTGGATGAGTTCGCGTTCGCGGGGCTCTTGCGCGGCAAGCCGATTGAACTGGTCAAGGCGCGCACCAACGACCTCAAAGTGCCGGCCGGCGCCGAGTTCGTGCTCGAAGGCTACGTCGACAACACCGACCTTCGCACCGAAGGGCCGTTCGGCGATCACACCGGCGTCTACAGTTTGGCCGATACGTATCCGACCTTTCACGTCACCTGTATCACGCATCGGCGCAATCCGATCTATCCGGCAACCGTCGTCGGCAAACCGCCGATGGAGGATGCGTGGCTCGGCAAAGCCACCGAACGCATCTTCTTGCCGCTGTTGCAAATGGTGTTGCCCGAAGTCGTCGACATGAATCTTCCGGTCGAAGGCGGCTTCCAGAATCTCGCAATCGTTTCGATTCGTAAGCAGTATCCGGGCCATGCGAAGAAAGTCATGAATGCTCTGTGGGGCCTGGGTCACATGATGATGCTCACCCGCGTCTTGCTGATCGTCGATGCCGATATCGACGTCCAGGATGTGCGCAGCGTCGCCTGGTTTACGCTCAACAATCTTGCGCCGGATCGTGACGTGGTGATGATGCCGGGACCGGTCGACGATCTCGATCACGGTTCCTATACGATCGCCTACGGCACCAAAGTCGGCATCGACGCGACGCGCAAGAGCGCGGCCGAAGGCTACACGCGTGAGTGGCCGCCCGACATCGTGATGGATACCGCCACCAAAGAACGCGTGAGCAAACGCTGGCACGAGTACGGGCTCGATCGCATCGCGCAATCGCTGGTTCCCGATGGATGGTCGGGGCAGGGCCCGCAGGCGTTCTTGCGGACCCTTCGCCAGGGTGAGCCATGATCAAACTCTTCTTGCGCGAGATACGCATCGAGCATACGCTCTTCGCGCTGCCGTTTGCCTACGTCGGTGCGGTGCTCGGAGCACGCGGTCTGCCCAGCTGGACGGCCCTTGTGTGGATCACGCTCGCGGTCGTCGGCGCGCGCACCGCGGCCATGGCTGCCAATCGCTATTTCGATCGCGACATCGACGCGCGCAATCCGCGCACCGCGCGGCGCGCGCTTGCAACCGGCGCGCTGTCGCCGGCGGTAATGCTCTGGGCTATCGCGCTCGGCCTCGTCCTGCTGTTGATCTCGGCCTGGATGCTCAATCCGCTCTGCGTGAAGTTACTGCCGATCGCGGCCGTCGGTGTACTGGTCTATCCGCTGTGCAAGCGTTTCACGTGGCTGGTCCATTTTGTGCTCGGCGCAGTCGATGGGCTTGCGCCGCTTGGCGCCTACATCGGGGTGACCGGCAAAGTGAGCGCGAGCGCATTGCTGCTTTTTGTCGCGGTCACCGTCTGGGTCGCCGGTTTCGACATCGCCTATGCGCTCATGGATCTGCCGACCGACCGCGAACAACATATCAATTCGGTGCCTGTCCGATTCGGCGAGCGTGCCGGCCGCTGGGTTCCGATCGCTCTGCACGCCGTGATGGCCGCCGTCCTGGCGCTCGCCGGCGTGCTTAGCGGAGCGGGCTGGCTATATTATGCCGGGGTCGCCGCGGCGATCGTGCTAACCGTCTACGAAAACCGGCTTTACGGCATATCCGAGAACGTTTTTGTTCTGAACGAACGTATCTTTACCGGGAACATGGCGTTCTCGGTGGTCTTTTTGGCCGCCACGCTCGGAGGCTACCTCGTTCATTGATGCAACGCGCGACATTTCTTCAGGGCGTGCTCGCGACGACCACGCTCGCACCCGTAACGCCGTTACAACAGCCGGTATTACAGCAACTCACGATCGGCGTCAATGTGCCGCTCTCCGGGAACTACGCCAACTATGGGCGCGAGATCGTCAAAGGCGTCACTGCCGCAATCGACGAGACCAATAAATACAACGCCACGCTAACCAAGGCGTACGGCATTCGCTACTTCGACGATCAGAATTCGGGAGCGATCGCCACGTCGAACGTGCTGGTCGCCGCCGCCGATCCCAGCGTCGTCGGAATGGTCGGCAACCTCACGCTCGACGTCACCATGACGGCGCTGCCGCAATACGCGAACGCGGGCTTTGCAATCGTCGTCCCGTCCGTCACGGCCGACAAACTCACCCAGCAGGGCTACCATAACGTCTACCGCCTCCCGACAAATGATTCTTCGGAAGGACGCCTATTTGCGAGTGCGGTTCTGAAGGGCCGCCCATCGATGAATGTGCTCGGCGTGATTGTCGATGGCGACTATGGCCTCGAGGTCACGCGCGCGTTCGTCGCGCAGGCCAAGGGCGAAAAGCACACCGCCGACCTGCTCACACTGGAGTCGAACGCCGACGTCGCCGACTCGAGCGCGATCATCGCGCGCCATTCACCGGGCTATCTCTTCTTCGCCGGCCGTCCGGAGAAACTTGGGCCCATCGCGGTCGCGTTGCGCACCGGCGGATACACCGGCCAATTCGGTTTGAGCGACAGCTTCTATACGGCCGACGTTCCCAAGAATTACGGGAAAGAGCTCAACGGTGCGGTCGTCGCGTCAGCAATGCCGCCGCTCGAGCGCGTTCCCTCGATCATCACGTATCTGCAAGACTATCGCAACGAGGTCGGCGCGGCTACCGCGTTCTCCGCATATGGCTACAGCGCGGCGCAACTGCTCATTCTAGCCTCGCAACGTTCCAACGTGACCAACCGCTATCAGCTTCTCCAACAGTTGCAGCAGGGCGGAACCTACAGCTTGATGGTCGGACAGTATTCGTTCAACTACGCGGGCGACGCGACGTTGCCGAACGTGTATCTCTTCACCCTGACCGCCGACGGATTCAACTTTTACCGCTCCGCCTTCGAGAACGGTTTTGTCGCTTAGACGGTTCGGCTAAGCTTCGCGGCGGGAGTACGCATCCTCGGAGATGATGCGGACGCGATGCGGCGGCGGCTCCTTCGCTTGCGGCGGCGCATCGACATCTTCGACGGTGAAGCCGAAGCGTATCCGCCATGATCCGAGCGTTATCGAGAAGTTCGTACCAAGGATTTCCATGGCATTACGCCTCCACCCGGCGCCACTGCACGATGGCGAGCGCACCGTAGATTAGCATGAGTCCAGTAGCGGCCAGCGTGCGGGCCGTGTAGCTCCAGCCTTCCGGCGTCGTCGAAGCTCCTTGATGTGTACCGGAAAGGTAGGTCAGCGGAATGATGCGTGAAACCGACCAGAAGATGGTGTGGAACGTTTGGCCCACCACCGTGTCACCTAGTGGTATCGAGCTGAGCGCGATGATTACAAAGGCAATCGGCCACGCAAACCCGACGACTGCGCCGGCGCCGCGCCGCAGCGATGCCGTTGCCGCGTTTAGTGCGGCGTACCACGAGAAGGGCAGGACGATCAGCAGCAAGGTGAACGGATCGGCAAGCTTGCTGAAGTCGAGGTGTGGAACCTCGAACATCGTCTGGCAGATGACCGCCGCCACCACGGTCATCGCCCCCGCGAGCACGATGCCTACGACGTCGACGCCGACGATCCCCAGTCCATAGCGCAGTCGCGAGACCGGTTTGAGGCAGGCGATTTCGAGATGACCGTTCTCGCACGCAAACGACCCGCCGAAGATCGTCGCGAAGATCAATCCGGCAAAGGTAGCGAAGGCGAGGAAGATCACCACGTTCACCGGGGAGTTCGTATCGACGGTAATCGTCTCGATGCCGTTCGAGATCGAGTCGCTGGCGCCGATGCTTCCCACATGGCTCGCGTGGCTCGAGTTTGTATGAGAACTCGAAGGCTGGACGATGTGGATGATGCGGCCACCATCTGATTTCTCGTCGATGGTGATCGTCGTATTGTCGCTCGGGCTCACGATCGTTGTGCGGCTGACGCCGTCGACCACCGAACGCGAGATCTTGGTGCCGGGCTCTTTGCTCACGCGATCGATGAGATACTGATCGTGGTTAAGCTGCGGTGCGAGCGAGATTCGAACGATCAAACCGATCACGATCAGGATGCCCAGCACGATCGCATAGATGCGCAGCGCATTGCGAACGCGCAGCCACTCGACGTAATTCATGACCTAACGTCCTCCACGACGTCGGCGGTCTCGTCGGCGGGCGAAACCGCGTATAAGAAGATGTCCTCGAGATTCAGGTCGACGATGCGCAGGCCCGACGCGCCGAGCGTTTCGAACTTTGCGAGTACGTCGGATGCATCGTGCAAGGTCAGCGCGCGGACGATGCGGCCGGTGCGATCCAGCCGCAAAATGCGCGGATCGCCGGCCAGGCCGTTGAGCGCGAAGTTCTCGCTGGGGAGGATCGCCTCGACGATCTTGCGATCGGCTTTGAGATCGTCAACCGCTCCTTCGAGTGCGAGCCGGCCGCGATCGATCACGGCAATCCGCTCGGCCGCGCGCTCGACTTGTCCGATCTGATGCGACGAGAAGATCACCGTTGCGCCGCGCGCCGATTCGTTGATGATGAGATTGAGCACGTGGCGCTGGTTGATCGGATCCAGACCGCTGGTCGGCTCATCGAATATGAGAACGTCGGCTTCCCGAGCGATCGCAAGCGCGACCATCGTCGCGGTGCGCATCCCTTTGGAAAGCGCGCGCGCCTTCTTTCGAAGATCGATCCCGAACTGCGCGAGCAGCTCGTGGGCACGCTTGAGATTGAATCCGCGGTAAGCGCGACGCTGCATCTCGACATGCTCGGCTACCGTCATCCATTCGTAGAGCACGCTGCGCTCGGGGACGTAGGCAATTTTTTCAAACGTCTCCGGCACCAGCGGTGCGCCGTCGTACAGCACGCTGCCCGAGGTTGCGCGCGCAAGATCCAACATGCACTTGAAGGTCGTCGTCTTGCCGGCGCCATTGGGTCCGAGCAGACCGAACACGCAGGCGTCGGGGATCTCAAAACTCAAATCGTCGACGGCGACGTACGGGCCGTAAGTCTTGCGCAAATTTTTGATGCTGATCGTGCTCATGCGTCCTCCCGGAACCACCGGTCGATAGCGGCGCTAGATAGTTTTCGAATCTCGTCGGCGCTCAAGCCAATCGATTTGGCTTCGCGAACTGCGGCCTCGAAGGCGTCACGCGCGACTGAGGTCGCCGCAGCTTTGGTCGTCTCGGCTACACCGTTCCCGCGCACGAACGATCCGCGTCCCGGCGCCGTCTCGATCACGCCGTCCCGCTCGAGTTCGCGGTAGGCCTTCGCAACGGTGTTGGGATTGATCGTCAAGTCCAGCGCGAGCTGCTTGACCGTCGGTAGCTGCTCTCCAGCAGCGAGAACGCCCAAGGCTACCGACCGCTTGACCTGTTCGATCACCTGAAGGTAGATGGGCACCCCGCTTCGGGGGTCAACCGTTAAAACGACCGGCATCGCGGGTTAGAGCTTCGGGCCCCAGCCTTGGAAGAGCGGGGTCGCCATGCGCTGCGGCTGGCAGACGCGCGATTCGCGGAGATCTTCGGGGTGATTGATGAAGCGTGTCATGTTCTGTTCCTCTTCTTGTCTCGTCTAGTACTACTGTGCTGTCGTACTAGTACACTAGTACAATAGGACAGTAATGCGCCAGAGTCAATCCCCCTCGCGAAAATTCTTTTTTGGCATTTCGGCAAGGTCGAAGGGAGCGCCTCACCGGTTTGCAGCCGAGAAAAGTTCGCGATGCGCCGGAGCCGGGAGGGCGAGAGGCGCGCTCGCGTAACCGCACGCGCGACAGGACGTCGCGCACCCTTTTCGAGGCGCAGACCGGTGAGGTGGTCCCTCGACTGCGGCGCTTCGCGCCTACGCTCGGGATGACAAGGGGGGAGTGGGTACGCGT
>CAWHWL010000020.1:0-690085 GCA_963833045.1 Vulcanimicrobiota bacterium | reverse complement strand
GTCCTAGCGGGCCTTCTTTGATTCTGATTGATTCAGTGCTCTATCTCGGCATCTTGTTGCCAAGCTCGAGCCAGCAGCCACGCGGGCCTTTTTCGGGGACGAAGAAGCCGGTAACCCAACCTTTGCTATCGATTGGGAAGGGAACGTGGACGCCCGTCTGGGTGTCACAAAGCTTTTTGCCGTTCTTGTCCATGAACTCATATCGCACGGTATAAATGGACATCCCCGCATAGTTCCCGGATTCCCAGGTGCGTTGGGATTTTGGCCCGAGATGCCCCCAATCAATCTGCCGTCCGGCATGATAAATCGTAATCCAAACGGGGTTGTTGGACGCGTTCCACGTGGTCATTCCATACCGGGCCTCGGCATGGAGCGGCGGTACCATGACGGCGATCGTTAGCGCCAAGAGAGCTAGGCGCAAAATGTAACGCATAGAGTCCCTCCGACTAGCTCGCAAAGAAAGCAAGCGAGTGACCATTTTTCGGCTTCCGCTTACGTGGCCTCCTTTAGACCATTCGGCTTAGATCGTTCGGGCAAATTATGCGAAAACGCCCGCAGGTAAAAGCGGGCGTTTTCAATTGGTGGAGATGAGGAGACTCGAACTCCTGACCCCTTACATGCGAAATCCTGGCAGGCATGTGGCGTTTCCGCGGCCGTTCCGATGGTGGTGGCGTTCATCAAGAGCACCGATGTGGCGAAAGGAATTGATCGTGGTCAAGGTCCGCCCGGCCCCTCGACGAGGACGCGGAATCGGAGTAGTCTAGCGGATATGAAGACGAGCAATTGGGCGTTTGCCCGGGTGCTATGTGTCGTTCTCATCACCGCCGTGCTGGCTGCCTCCGGCACCCAAGGCGCCAGCTCAGCCGACGAATCCGTCTATGTCAGCTATTCCTGGCATAACGATACAAAGTACTGTGCGTGGGTTACGGTTTATTGGTCGTACGGGATTCAGGCGACGTGGCATATCGAACCGGGCAGCACACGATGGGTCCGGCCTGGGGGCTACCAGACGGGCGGCGTTCGCTTCAGTCAATTTCGCGGCGGCCCGCAAGTGAAGTGGATGGCCGAGGTTCGGCCGACCGGAGAGTGTTCGGGCAGCGGTGGTGAGCGGCTCGTTTCTCAGGTGACGCCCGGTGTCGGTTCGAGATACTCGTACAGCGTGTACATTCGGGGCGAACAAAAACCGTGTCCGCATCCAAGGCCGTTTGGCATTCGGTGTGTAGAGCCGGGCTCGCTAAATCTGGCGGTCAACCGGAACTAATGACGAGCAAATGGGCACCGCGCCTTTAAGCGTCGAACGTCGTGTCCCTTGCAGAATCAAAAGCCCGCAAATCGTATAAACTTGCGGGCTTTTCAATTGGTGGAGATGAGGAGACTCGAACTCCTGACCCCTTACATGCGAAGCAATGAAGGGCCATAACGCGATCTCACCGTCAGAGCCAGAAATCACGTGGAAATCTCGGCGGTTTCTGGCTTTTTCGTATGCGACCTGATTCCGCAGTTGTCCGTAGGTTTCCGCACATTTCCAGCCGTTTGGCCGACTTAGGCCAACTTACGAGATAAGGGGTCAACGCCCGCTTTTACAAGTAGAACTTCTCTCGCGCACAAGGCGTTATCCGAGCAGTTGTTTAACGGCTCCTGACGAAAACAAAGCCGATGCTGAAATGGGGAAACATATGAAACGGTTGCTCGCGTTTTCAATCCTGCTCCTGGGATACGCCTTTTTTAGTGCAGCGCCGGCGAGTGCCTACATTGAAAGCGTCGGCCTTACAAATAAGACTGACAAGTGCGCGTGGATCACGGTGTATTTCTCGGACGCCCTTTCGCCATGGTCGATCTATCCGGGCACGCCTGGTTTTCTGAAGCCGGGGCAGTCGATTGGTTGGGGAATCAACAAGAAATCGGAGATCAAGATTCGCGCGGAAGTCAAAGCTCACGCCGACTGCTCTGGCCCGACGATTGCTGATACGTATGACGTGCGAAAGACCGGCATTACGAGTCAGCCGTCTCACCCAACGGCTCGGATTCAACACGACTCGAACGGCTACCATCTCTGGTTCTATTGATCGCACAGTTTGCGATCACGCTTGTCTAAAAGCGAAAAACCCGCGCCGAAGCATAGCGCGGGCTTTTCAATTGGTGGAGATGAGGAGACTCGAACTCCTGACCCCTTACATGCGAAGCAAGTGCTCTACCAGCTGAGCTACATCCCCAAATAGCCCTTAAGGGCAACGCGAGGCATTATACGTCCCGGGCTTCGTCCCTGTCAAAGACAGGACTGGGCGTAGCGGGAAATCCCGTGCTTCTCCAGCACTAGACCCCAGCATGTTACACGCCGCAATTCTCGCGGTCGCGCTCGGCAGCGCGACCGTTGCCCAGTCCGACTCTCGTTGCAACGCCATCAACATCAACACGATCCAAGATCAACTGCAGGGCTTTGCGCAGCGCCCGGCCTCGGGGGCTCAGCGCAAGCAGCGCGCCGTCGACATCGTCCAGGCGCAGAGTGACATTGAGGAAGAATCGGTGGTGCTGCAGGGGATCTGCCCGCAGGACGACTTTCCACCGCTCTCGGCGCGCCTGTACGCGCTTGACGCGTGGGCCGACCTCCTCGAGCAACGCAACGGAGCGATGGGCGGCGGCGCATCCTGCCCGGATGCCGACCGGAAAGTGATCGCCGCGACCGCCGCGAGCGCGTGGTTGCGGCTTGGGCGAGCCTCCCTCGTCGCCGCCAAGCCGCCGGCGCTGGTGTCGACGCTGGTGCCGCAGGTTCGGGCCCTTGCGGTCCAGGCCGGCATGACGCTGCCGGCCTTTGCCGACGCGACCGCCTACTGGGAGCAGCAATACGTAACGGCCGCCAAACAGGCGATCGTCGACTGTGCTGCGCAGACCCCACACCCCTAGATGATTTTGCAAATCATTCGCAAATAGACCCCGTATGGGAATCCGGTCCGATTACGTGACGCGACCGCGCGAGCAGATCGCGTCGATTTTGCGTGCGCGCAAGCGCTTTATCTCCGCGGCCGACATCCATCGCGCACTGGATACGGCCAAAGGCAAGGTCTCGCTCTCGACGGTCTATCGCACGCTCGAGCGCTTTGCGTCCAAGGGCGACGTCACCGTGCGGGTCGATTCGGCCGGCGAGTCGACCTACATGCTTTGCGAACCCGAACATCATCACCATCATGCGATCTGCAAGGTCTGCGGCCGCGTCGATGACGTCGATTGCACCGCGATCGAACAATTCTCCGAATCGCTGCGCTCGCTCAGCGGCTTCATGCTGGAAGATCACGCGATGGAGTTCTTCGGCCGGTGCAAAGCATGTCAGTAAAACGTACCCTTATCGCGGCGATCGCTGCGCTGCTCGTGGGCTGCAGCAGTGCCGGCACGTCCACGCCGTCGAACGCGCAAATCCCGGTCGTAACGACGATCTCAACCTTCAATTCGTTGGTGGAAGGTGTCGGCGGTGACCGCGTCCACGTGCAGAATCTCGTGCCCGTCGGTGCTTCAGCCGAAGACTACGAGCCGACGCCGCAAGACGCGGTGACGCTTTCGCAAGCGAAGATTCTGGTCGAAAATGGTGCCGGGCTGGAATCGTGGCTCGCGCCGACGCTCAAGAACGTCACCTCGAAAGACTTGCGCGTGGTTGTCGGTGCCGACGGCTTGCAGATCAAAAATGACAACCCGCATTTGTGGATGGATCCGGAAAACGCGAAGATCTACGTCGCAAAGATCCGCGATGCGCTCATTGCGGTGGATCCTCGTCACGCCGAGGAATACCGGCAGAATGCAACCGCGTATCAAGCCAAGCTTGAGGCGCTCAACGATTCGATCGCATCCAAGATCAAGACGATCCCGCCGAATCATCGCTACATGATCGTTTTCCACAACGCGTGGCAATACTACAACGACCGCTACGGCCTCGTCACGCTGGGCTTTATCGAAGCCAATCCGGGGCAGGATCCCAACCCGCAGCAGGTGGCGCACCTGATCGACCTCGCGCGCTCGCATCACGTTCGCGCGATTTTTAGCGAGCCCGAGTACAGCAAGAAGCTCGCCGATCAGATTGCCAGTAACGCCGGGATTCGCGTCGTCACCGATCTGTACGACGATTCGATCGGCACCAATCCGCGCGTGGGCGATTACATCTCGATGTTGACCTACGATACCGACGTCATCGTGAAGGCGCTCAAGTGAACGCTGCCGATGCTGTCCGCGTCGAGCATCTGGTCGTGCGCTACGATCGCACTGTCGCCCTTGACGACGTGACGCTCCAGGTGCACTTCGGTGAAGCGATGGGAATCGTCGGCCCGAACGGATCGGGCAAATCGACGCTGCTCAAATCGATCGCGGGGCTCCTGACGCCGGCCAGCGGCGAGTTGTCGGTGCTCGGCACGCTTCCGAACAAGCTTCCCGCCGGCGCAATCGCCTACGTGCCGCAGATCGAAGCCGCCGATTGGTCCTTTCCCGCGACGGTCTGGGACGTTGTCGCGATGGGGCGCTTTCCGCGGCTGAACTTTTGGCAGCGCTTTGGCGAGGTGGACCGGCGCGCGGTCGAAGATGCCTTGCGTGCCGTCAATATGTTCGACTTGCGCGGTCGCCACATCGCGCAGCTCTCGGGCGGCCAACAGCAGCGCGTCTTTGTCGCGCGCGCCATCGCGCAGAAACCGCAATTGCTTTTGCTCGACGAACCGACCACCGGGGTGGACGCTGAAACCGAGGAGGCGTTACGCCGCGTGGTGCGCTCGCTCGTCGACGATGGCTTGCCCGTTCTGATGACGACGCACGATCTCGAACGCGTCGATCAGTGGTTCGACCGGCTGCTGGTGCTGGATCGTCGCGTCCTCGCCGTTGGAACGCCGGCTGAAGTCGTGGCTTCGGGCGCCTACGCTTCGATTCGCGAGCATACGCATACGCACGGGCACGCGCGAACCGCCTGATGAGCGGATTACTCGTCCCGTTTCAATATGCGTTCATGCAGCGCGCCTTCGTCGCGGCGCTGGCGGTGGGGCTGCTGTGCTCGGTGATGGGCACCTACGTCGTGCTGCGCAAGCTCTCGTTTATCGGTGACGGCATTGCGCACGCATCCTTCGCCGGCATCGTGATCGCGTACATCCGCGGCATGGACTATTACGTAGGCGCAGCGATCGTGGCGGTGCTGACGGCGCTCGGCATCGGGTTCGTGCATAGGCGCGGCAACATCTCGCTCGACACCACGATCGGCGTCCTCTTTACGGCGATGTTCGCGCTGGGCGTCTTCTTGATGAGCCGGCTCAAGAACTACGCGGTGGACTTACAGAGCTTCCTCTTTGGCGACATTCTCAGCGTGAGCACCAACGACGTACTGTTTATCGCGGTTCTGAGCGCCGTCATCGCGATCGGGGTGATCGTGCTCTTTCGCGGATTGCTCTATACCACGTTCGATCCAGTGGTCGCGCAGGCAAGCGGCCTCCCCGTCGCGGCGATCGAGTATATTTTGCTCGTGATGCTGGCGCTCACGATCATCGTCGCGTTGCAATCGGTTGGAATCATTTTGGTCGCGGCCCTTCTCGTCACGCCGGCGGCCGCGGCCTATCAACTCACCAGCCGCTTTACGCCGATGATGGCGCTCGCGGCAGTGCTCGGTATCGTCAGCACCGTCGGCGGGCTGTACCTCTCGTACTTCTTGCGCAGTTCGAGCGGCGCGACGATCGTGCTCCTCGCGACCCTGCTGTTCTTCCTTGCCATCGGCTTGAAGTATCTGCGGTTAGTCCGGCCCGCGTAGCACACGCCAACGTTCGGCCCCGTCGGGCTGCAAGAAGCCGGCCTGTGCGAGCGCATCGAGCACTTCGTGAAGCGCGGCGCGTTCGTTTTTGTTCGGCATGCCGGCCCAGCGCATCGCAGCATCGTTGAGGCTGATCGTGGTCGCGGGAACGAGCAGCTCGCGCACAAAGGATTCGGGAAGTTTGATGCGCTCCATACGCCGTCGCACCGGTTCGAGCGCTGCCGCGAATGAACTCATCGTTGGTTTTCCTTTGGCGGAGTGACGAAGGACGCCATCGCGCGATCGGCGATGCCCGGGAGCCATTCGGCGAGGACGGTCGCGGCCGTTTGCCACGGCACCGCGTTGACGCGCGACGCGCGCCGTTCGATCCCACGCAAAATGGCGGCAGCAACTGCGTCGGGCGTCGCGTGCCACGAAGCCGGATGCTCTTCCATGCCGGATGCACGCGAGAATTCGGTGTCGACCACACCCGGATCGACGTAGGTCACGAAGACGCCGCGCGCGCGCAACTCGCGGCGCAGCTGTATGGCCGCCGCGCGGACCGCGGCTTTGGCCGGCGCATAGGCGCCGTAGCCGGGCGCCGGCACGCGTGCGAGCCCGGAACCGAAGAAGACCAGTCCACCGTGGACGTGTTCCAGCTGCGGCAACGCCGCGCGCGCGATGCGCAACGGCGCGGCCAGGTGCAACTGCCATTGTCGCTCGATCTGCGCGTCGCTTTCGTCAAGCAACGTGGAGGCGTGCGCGGAGCCGGCGTTGTTCACCACCACATCGATGCGACCAAAGGCGTGCGCCGCGCGGTCGACGATCGATTGCGGCGTGGCGTCGGCAAGCACGTCGGCGACCAGGAACTCGACCGTGCCGCCACGTTCGCGAATTTCGCGCGCGAGCGTTTCTAATCGATTGGCGCGTCGCGCCACCGCGAGCACCGCCCAGCCGTCCGATGCGGCGCGGCGTGCAAGCGCGGCACCGATCCCGGAGCTAGCGCCCGTAATGACGATAGAGCGCATCGATTCCTCCCGGAAGGCTCGCGTAGAATTGCGCTTCGTCGGCAATCGGCGGCGGCGGATCGAGCACGGGCCGGCGCTGCGCGGCAAAGCGCGACAGCGTGTGCGCAACGGGCCGCTCGCTGCCGTCGACCCGAATCATCCCGAAGTGCAACTCGTGCTTGGCTTCGTCACATGGTGGGACGTTCGCAAGCGCGTGCACGTAGTCGGACCAGCACCACCACATTGCGCCGATCGTGCCGATCGCATGCAGCCGTTCGAGTACGGTCTGCGCATAGATGCTCATCTCATCCTCGTCGAGGCAGGCGAATGCACCAACGGTGCTCGCACCGGGCGGACATGCCGGATTGCCGAACTCGCTAAACAGGAGCGGTTTGCCGCTGAACGACTGCATGAGCTGCGCATAAAACGGGACGACGCCGGTGTCGAGCCTACCGCGCGAAAAGGTCGCGTACACCGAGTAGCCGTGCATCGTCGCCATCGACCACGGCGCTGCCAGCGTTGACGGGCGCAAGTGCCGGTCACGCTCGACGTCTTCGCCGTGCGTACCGCCGGTGACCGCACCGTGCGACGTCTCGACCAATGCCTGCGTCAGGCGCGCGCTCCACGCGGCGGCGTGCTCGGGCGTTTGCGGTTCGCGCAGATTGGAGAATTCGTTGCCCAGATCCCAGGCGTAGAGTGCCGGATGATCGCGGGCGCGCTCGCCGACCGCGCGCGCAAAGAGCTCTTGCGCCTCGAGCAAGGCCGGATCGTGATAGAAGTCGCCGATGCCGTACGGCGAGATCGCATTGTGTGCGACCGTGCGAAAGCGCCCGTGCGGCGTGTTCGGATCGAGCGACCATGCGGGTAACCAATTGACACCGCTCATGTGTCCGCAAAAAAGCGTCGGCATTGCACGCAGGCCAGCGTCGGAAATCGTCTGCATCACCGCGTCGAATCGCCGCAACATCGCTTCGTCCATGCGATCGGGTGCGGGCTGAAAGTCGTCCCAGCGCAGGAAGAAGCGCACCAGATCGAAGCCCAGGGCTCTTGATGTGCGCCATATCCGCGCGAATCTCGCCAAGGTCGAAGCGCTGCCACATATACATCGCGCTGCGACCGGGCCAATAGTTGACGCCGAGCAAAAACACCGACATTGCCGTAGGGTGTCCAACGTCGCGACTCGAAGCGCCTGCAACGTGACGCAAGCAGAGCATCCGTTGGTCGGTATCATCATGGGCAGCCGCTCAGATTGGGAAACCCTCGAGCCCGCGCGTGAGACGCTCGACGAGTTGCAGATTCCGTGCGAGATGCGCGTCGTCTCGGCGCATCGCATGCCCGATGAGATGTTCGCGTACGCGCAGAGCGCTGGGTCGCGTGGCTTACACGCCATTATTGCCGGTGCAGGCGGTGCCGCGCATCTGCCAGGCATGGTGGCGGCAAAAACGCTCGTACCGGTCATCGGTGTGCCGATTGCAGTCCAAGACGCTTAGCGGCATCGATTCGTTGCTCTCGATCGTTCAGATGCCGGCCGGTGTGCCGGTGGCCACGGTAGCGATCAATGGCGCCGTGAATGCAGCGCTTCTGGCGGCGCGAATCGTCGCGCTCCACGACGAGGCGGCAGCCGCTGCGCTCGCAGCATACGTGCAGCGTATGCACGATGCCGCGGCGTCGAGCACTCCGTGATTCGCACGATCGGCGTTATCGGCGGGGGCCAACTCGGACGAATGTTTGCGCTTGAAGCCAAGCAGATGGGCTTTGAGGTCGTTGTGCTCGACCCGCAGGAGCATTCGCCCTGCCGGGCAAGTGGCCGACGAGCAAATCGTCGCAAATTACGACGACATGGAGGCGATCGATCGGCTCGGCCAACGTACCGACGTCGTCACCTACGAATTCGAGAACATCGCTATCGCATCGGTGGAATACCTCGAACAACATGGTTACCGGGTAACACCGTCGAGTGATGTGTTGCGAATTACCCAAGACCGTTTGTTGGAAAAGACGCTTCGTGCGATCGTGCGGCATCGCGACGGCCGATTTTGCGGAGATCAATCGGCTCGACGATCTCGCCGAAGCCGGCATGAGCATCGGGTTCCCGGCGATTCTCAAGACGGTGCGCGGCGGCTACGACGGAAAGGGGCAATGGCGCGTTACCTCGCTGGAGGAAGCTCGGGCCGCCTTTTCAGCCGCCAAAGGGCGCGAAGCTGATTTACGAACGCGTCGTCCCGTTTGCGCGCGAACTCAGCATCGTTGCGACGCGCGATGCAAACGACAAGATCGTGTGCTTATGCCCCCGGTGAGAACACGCATGATCGCGGGATTCTCACCATGACCGTCGCACCGGCTCGCATCAACGACAACTCGCGTTCACGGGCACGCACAATCGCGACGACGATCGGCAAGAAGCTGGGCATCGTGGGGACGTATTGCGTGGAGCTCTTCTTGCTGGCAAACGGGGATTTATTGGTCAACGAGATCGCGCCGCGCCCGCACAATAGCGGGCACTACACGATCGATGTGACGCAGTGCTCGCAGTTCGAACAGCAAGTTCGCGCCGTCTGCGAGCTGCCGCTGGTCGAGCCCAAGTTGAACAGCAGCGCGATCATGATGAACATCCTCGGCGCCGGCAAAGGCGATCGCCTTACCGGCGAAGCCGAGCTGCTCTCCGACCCCTCGATCGTGCTGCACATGTACGGCAAGCATCATGCCGTGGATCGCCGCAAGATGGGGCACTTTACGATGCTTGTAGATGGCCCAATCGACGAACCGGCGATAGCCCGCGCCAAAGCCGCGCACGCGAAACTCGGCTGGCAGGATTAGGCTAACGCCGCGCTCGCGGCACGACGTACCGGGTCGCCGTGTGCGTCTCGTTATACGCGCAGATCTTGTTGTCCACGAGCCCGGCCGCGAGTCCGGCCGCTCGAACCGCCGAATCATGCGGAGACGCGCCCTTACCTTTCGGGTGCAGAACCCAAAGGGCCCCAGTCGGGACGAGATGCTCCGCGAGACGCTCGATGTTCTCCAGATCCTTCGGTGCGTTTACTTCGAAGATGATGACATCGTAGCGGCCGCGCGCGGAACGTGAGGGCGAGGAGTGGACGTGCGCTTCGACGAGATCGACGAATCGCTCGTCGGTGATAGCGCGCAGGCACACGCGATGCTCGGGCTTGATCCCGAGTTTTTCGATGAGCGACCGATGCGCGTAGTTGCGTTCAGAAGTCAAACGAACGCGGTTTTTCCGGGATATCGGTGTAGGCCATCGGGCGATCCCACCAATCGTGCGCGCGCCAGCGGAGCTGTTCGTCGCTCGGCGGCGGCGGCGTCTTCTGCGCGAGCGCCAAGCGGTAGGCGTCGAGGTAGCGATCGATCATCCGCTCGACGGTAAATTCGCGTTCGACGTGTGCGCGGCACGCACGACGGTCGAGGGACGAGAGCTGCGGAACTTTCGCCACCGCCTCGTCCACGTTCGCGCACACAAACCCAGTGACACCATCGACCACGATCTCGGGCACACTGCCCATCGCCGCGCCCAGCACCGGTGTGCCGCACGCCATCGCTTCGATCATCGTCAGGCCAAAGCGCTCGGGCCGCGTCGTCATATGGACCAGCGCGAGCGCGTTCCCGAGCAAGTCGTTGCGCGCCTCGCGCTCGACCGCGCCGAGAAATTGCACCCGATCGCCGTCGATGTGTGGTGCGATCTGCTCGCGAAAATACTGTTCGTCGTGCGGGATCGCCGCAATCTTCAGGCGCACACCGGCGCGCTTGGCGACCTCGATCGCAAGGTGCGTCCCTTTCTCGGGATGGAAGCGGCCAAGAAACACGAGATAGTCGCCCGGACGATCGCGAAACGTGAATTCGCTCGGATCGATGCCGTTGTACGCGGTGCCCAGATACGCAAGGCCCGGATCCCGATCGGCATCGCTAATCGAACAAAAGAAACTTCGTCGCGCGCAGGCATAGTAAGCCGCGAGGATTTGCGGCGACGAGAAACCGTGAATCGTCGTGAGCAGCGGCGGCGCGTTGGTCGCGAGCGCGTAGGTCATCGGCTTCCAGTCGAAATTGTTGTGCAGCAGATCGAACTCGCTCGCGCGACGGAAGAGTTCACCGATGTGCAGAGCACCGAAGACATCTCCGTTGAGCGCAGGATCTTCGTTGACGCCCACCGGCACGACCGATGCGAGCTTTCCCGAGAAACGTGAATTCCCAGTCGCAAAGAGCGTGACATCGAGCCCGCGAGCATGCATGCCCTCGGCGATGTTATAGGCTATTTGCTCCCACGGCCCATAGCCGGGAGGCGGCGTAGGCCACGCGATCGGCGCGAGCACCGCGAGGCGTAGTCCGGCGAGATCCTTCACGACATCAACGGGAGATTGTCGTTCCCGCTTTGATGACGTATTGCGGCTCGCGTAAGCTGCGAATGTCTTCATTGATGTCGCGCGCGAGCAAGAGCAGGTCGGCCGGCTCTCCCGGCGCGAGCGTCCCGTGATGCAAGCCAATGAGCTCAGCGGCAACGTTGGTCGCCGCGTGCAGCGCCTGCTGCGGCGTCATGCCCAGCAGCCGGTGCATCAGCTCGATCTCCTGGCCGTAGTTTTCGTGAAGGTTGAAGGGCGTGCCGGCGTCGGAACCGCCGGCGATCTTGATACCGGCTTCGAATGCGCGACGGATGTTGCGCAGCATCGCCTCGCTCACGCTGGTAGCTTTTTCGACGACGAAAGCGGGCTGACCACCGTCCTGAATGTGCTCGAGAATGCAGGTTGGCGCAGACAGAGTCGGCACGAGATAGACGTCGAGCGTTTTGAACAATTCGAGCGCTTCGTCGTCGAGCATGTGCCCATGTTCGATCGAATCGATCCCGGCGCGTAAGGCATTCTTGATCCCCTCGGCGCCGATCGCGTGCGCGGCAACGCGCAAGCCATGACGATGGGCTTCGGAAATCGCGGACTGGAGCTCGTCTGGGAGCAACTGCGCATTGCCCGGTACGGCACCCTTGGTCAAGACACCACCGGTCGCAATTACCTTGACGCAATCAGCGCCGTCGCGCAACTCCTCGCGAACGGCTTTGCGCGCATCCCACGGGCTGTCGACGGTGCGTCCGATCCACCAACCGTGACCGCCCGTCATACAGAGCGCGTGACCTGCCGCGCGCATGCGGGGACCCGGAATGGTGCCGGAGTCGATCGCGTCGCGCAGCGCCGGTGCGATCCCATGGGGCGAACCGAGATCGCGAATCGTGGTGACGCCGGCGCGCAGCGATTTGGCCGCGTTGGCGACGGCCGCCAGCATCATCTGATTCTGATTCATGAGTGCGACAGCGCTCATCGTGTTCGGTTCGCCGCTGCCGATCACGTGGACGTGCGCGTTGACCATGCCGGGCGTGATGCAGGCGGCGCTTGCGTCCGGCACGACGCCCTCCGCCGCGCCGCGAATCTCGGCGATACGATCGCCCTCAATCACCAGGTCGACGTTGCGGCGCGGCGCTTCGAGCGTTCCGTCGTACAGAATACCGGCGCGCAGAATCACGCCAGACCGCTCGTAGCTGCGCGGGCGTCCGCCGCTTCCAATGCCTGGAATGCTTTGCTGGTCAATTCGTGGTCGAGCACGCCACGGATGAAGCGTGACGCGGCGCGCACCTTGGCGATATCGACGCCGGTCTGGATGCCCATACCCCCGAGCATATACAACACGTCTTCGGTGCCGACATTCCCGGTGGCGCCGGGCGCGTACGGACAGCCTCCAAGGCCGCCCGCCGAGCTGTCGAAAATGTGCACGCCGTGTTGCAGCGCCGCATAGAGGTTCGCAAGCGCCGTCCCGCGCGTGTCGTGAAAATGATAGGCGAGACGATCGAGTGGAACGACGCGCAAGAGGGCCGGCGTAAGTTCGTCGACTTGGCTTGGGACGCCGACGCCGATCGTATCGCCGATCGAGAGTTCGTCGCAGCCCATCTCGAGCAGTTTGTGACTCACGTCGACCACCATCGCCGGCGTCACGATGTCGCCGAAGGGCGAACCGAAGGCAGTCGACACGTAGCCGCGCACCCAGACGCCGTCGCGCTTTGCCGCGACGACCACCTCGCGAAAGGTCGCGAGCGATTCGTCGATCGTCATATTGATGTTGCGCTTGGTGAAGTTTTCCGATGCGGCGGTGAAAACGGCGATGGCGTCGGCACCGGCAGCGCGCGCGCGCTCGTAGCCCTTGATGTTGGGAACGAGCACCGGATAACGAACCCCTGGGGCTTTCTTGATCGCAGTGAACACCTCGGCGGCGTCGGCCAGCTGCGGAATGGCTTTGGGGCTCACAAACGAGGTCGCTTCGATCCAACGAAGCCCGGTCTGCGAGAGTAAGTCGATATAGCGAATTTTGTCGGCGGTGGCGATCAGCGCATGTTCGTTCTGCAGCCCGTCGCGGGCGCCCATTTCGACGATCGTTACCGACTTTGGAAGCGTCATGATTGCTACGACTCTTTCGCCGGCGCGCGCAGTTCCACCAGCGGTGCGCCCGCGGGGACGATTTGGCCTTCTTTGACCAGCACCGCGCCGACCGTTCCGGCGAACGATGCCTCGATGCGGTGCTCCATCTTCATCGCCTCGAGCACCACCAGCAGCGCGTGTTCCTCGACCGTCGAACCGGGAGCGACGGCGATCGTCACGATCTTCCCCGGCATGGGAGCGGTGATGCGGCCGTCGCCCACGCCGGCGGTCGCGGCAAGCCCGCTCGATTGTGCCGACGGCGATGCGATCGGCTCAAAGGCAATATTCGAATCGACGACCGGTTCGCTGTCAAACATGGCGTCGATGCGATTGCCGGCGAGATGCGCGCGCAGCTCACCCTCGACATCGCCGGAAAGCCGCCAGCGCCCGTCGGCAAGGCGCGACGCCCATACGCGAAACGCGCTCGTGCCCGAAGCCAGAAAGACCGGCACGCCGATACTACCGACGCGCCAGGGCGCCTCGCCGTAAAGCAAACGTCGCGCGATCTCGTAGATTGCCGCTTCGCGTGGAACGGCGCGCGGGGCAAAGATCGACTCGTCGAGCCGCTGCGCGAGAAAACTGGTCGTGGTGCGGCCGTCGCGATACCACTCGTCGCGCACGATCCATTGCAGCAGCGGCAGATTCGCGCGTACGCCGTCGATCGCAAAATCATCCAGCGCGTTCTCGAGCCGCGCAATTGCGTGGGCGCGATCGCTGCCGAACACGATCAGTTTGGCGAGCATCGAATCGTAATACACGCTCACCTCGCTGCCGGTCGTTACGCCGGCGTCGACGCGAACACCCGGTCCCTCCGGCGGCTGCCAGCGCGTGATGCGGCCGGTCGACGGCAACAGGTGATTGGCGGGATCTTCGGCATAAATGCGCGTTTCAATTGCCCAGCCGCGCGGACGAACGTCCACTTGCGCGATCGAAAGCGCTTCGCCGTTTGCGATGCGCAGTTGCCACTGCACCAAATCGACGCCATAGACCAGTTCGGTCACCGGATGCTCGACTTGCAGGCGCGTGTTCATCTCGAGGAAGTAGTACTTGCCGTCGCTGTCGAGCATGAACTCGCAGGTACCCGCGTTCACATAGCCGACCGAGGCCGCGGCGCGTACGGCAGCTGCGCCCATCTCAGCGCGCAGTTCCGGCGAGAGGGCAACCGATGGGGCTTCCTCGACGACCTTTTGATGACGACGCTGGATCGAACATTCGCGTTCACCCAAATGAATCGTCGTCCCGTGCGCGTCGGCAAGAATCTGAAATTCGATGTGTCGCGGATCGAGCAAATAGCGTTCCAAGAGCACGGCGTCGTCGCCGAACGCCGCCAGCGCTTCGCGTTTGGCTGCGGCGAGCGACTCGTCAAAGGCCTCGAGCGAGTCGACGACCCGCATCCCGCGCCCGCCGCCGCCGGCGCTTGCTTTAACGAGCAGCGGAAAACCAATCGCCGCAGCTTCCTTGCGCAAGCGCGCGGGCGATTGATCCTCGCCGTCGTAGCCGGGCACGGTCGGCACGTTAGACGAGCGCACGCGATGTTTGGCATCGATCTTGCTGCCCATTGCGGCCATCGCATCCGGCGACGGGCCAACGAAGATCAGCCCGGCATCGATGCAGGCTTGCGCAAAGGCCGCGCGTTCGGAGAGAAAGCCATAGCCGGGATGCACTGCGTCGGCCTTCATGTCGATCGCTGCCGCGATCACGGCGTCAATGTTGAGATACGATTCGGCGGCCGGAGCGGGACCGATGCAGCGCGCGTCGTCCATGAATTGCAGGTGGTAGGCGCCGGCATCGGCTTGCGAATAGACCCCAAGCGCAGCGATATCCATCTCGCGCGCCGCGCGCGCGATCCGCACGGCGATCTCACCGCGGTTCGCGATCAGAAGACGAGCAATCACGCGTCGCTATCCGCAGCGAAGGTCGCGGGTCGGCGTTCGAGAAACGCGCGCAGCCCCTCTTGCCCTTCCTCGCTTGTACGTTGCTTGGCGATCGCGGCGGCCGTGATGTCGCGCGTGTCCTCGTAGCTCGCCGCGCTCACACGCGCGATCAAGGTCTTGGCTGCCGCAACCGCGTTTGGTCCCGAGCTGAGCAGTTCGCGCGTGACGCGCGCGACTGTTTCGTCGAGATCGCCTTCGTCGACGAGCTGATGCACCAGGCCAATCTCTAGCGCATGCTTGGCGGTAAAACGCTCGCCGGTAAGAAAGAGCGCGCGTGCGTGCGACGTGCCGATCTTGGCGATCACGAAGGGCGAGATGACCGCCGGAACGATGCCCAGTTTGACTTCGGTGAAACCGAAGGTCGTGTCGTCCGCGGAGATCGCGATGTCACACACGGCCGCCAGGCCGGCTCCGCCGCCGAGCGCCGCGCCCTGGATGCGCCCGATCACGGGCTTGCTGCAGCGATCGATCGCGCGAAACATGTCGCTCATCGCTTGCGCATCGGCAACGTTTTCATCGTAGCTCAGGTCGAGCGCGCCGCGCATCCAGTTGACGTCGGCGCCGCCGCAAAACGACTTGCCTTCGCCCGCGAGCACAACCGCACGGACCGTGGGGTCCTCGGAGACGGTCAGAAACACCGCGCTCAGCTCGCGAATGACTTCGGCGTTAAAGGCGTTGCGAACGTCCGGCCGGGCGAGCGTGACGCGCGCCACCGCGCCGTCGATGGTGATCTGGATCGTTGCCATGGATGCCGTCGTGCTTCGGCTTTTCATCCAAGGCAGCCTTGGAGGCGTTATAGTGAGGACATGAAGCTCGGCGAACGGATCTACCGCTATACGATTGCGACGCGTGCCAGCCACTGGCTCTGGGTCATCGCCTTCGCAGCCCTGGTCTCGAGCGGCCTGCAGATTTTCAACGCCGCGCCGTTTCTCGATGCATCGGACACGACCAACCCAGCGCATCGTGTGCTCGAGATCGGTTCCCCCGCTGACGGCGTGGGCACGACGACGATCTTTGGGCACACCTTCAACACGACGGGCTGGCTGGGCTATACCGACGACGGGATGGGCGAGCGGGCGCAGCGTGCATTCCCCGGCTGGATCACGATTCCAGCCTATCAAGATCTGGCCGACGGCCGGCGCTGGCATCTTTTCTTCGGTTGGATTATGTTGATCTGCGGCCTTGCGTGGGTGATCTCGAGCGCGTTGAAGGGCAACCTGCGCGACATGATCTTGCGCCCGAGCGATATCCCCAAACTCTGGCCGATGCAAGCATACTATCTGAGGCTGCGCAAAGAGCCGCCGCCGCACGGTGTTTACAATCCGTTGCAGAAGGCCGCCTACTCGTTGGTGCTGATCGTGCTCGCACCGGTCATCGTGCTTACCGGCCTCGCGCTCTCGCCCGGTATCGACGCGATCGCGCATCCGCTCACCTGGGTTTTCGGCGGGCGGCAGTTTGCGCGCTTGTGGCACTTCGTTGCGATGTGGGCGCTGATCGCGTTCTTCGCGATCCACACGTTCCAAGTGCTTACGCAGGGTGTCCTCAATCAAATGAACGCGATGATCACCGGCTGGTATCGCTTGGGCAAACACGATGGAGTTGGACCGTGAAGCGCCGCCTCTTTGTCGCGACCACGATCTCTTCAGCCCTGGCTGCGTGCGCGCCCATCGGCACGGCTCTCAACAACAATGCCGGATTTCACAAATTGCTGGGCTCGACGCAAGGACTCACGCATGCGGCCATCGGAACGCGGGGGCTCGCCAAGGAATATCGCGAGCGCGATATCAGCCCGGACTTTCCCATCGACAGTTTACCGACGCCGACGGATTCGCGCTATGTGGAGCTTGCGCGAAACGGCTTTCGCGACTACAAGCTGATCGTCGACGGCGCGGTCGAACGGCGCGGCGTCTTTCCGCTCGCGATGCTCGAGCGGCTGTGCAACAGCACGCAGATTACCCGGCATGATTGCGTCGAGGGTTGGAGCGTGGTGGCAAAGTGGAGCGGCGTGCGGCTGGGCTCGATCCTGGACCTCGTACAGCCGCGTAGCGACGCGCGCTACGTGGTCTTCCACTGTCTCGACAAGGACGATCAAGGTACGCCATATTACGAGAGCCTCGATATGCACCAGGCACGTCACCCGCAAGCGCTGCTTGCCATGCGCATGAACAATCAGCCGATTCCAGTCGATCACGGCGCACCGGTGCGCCTTAAGGTGCCGACGCAACTTGGATACAAGAGTGCGAAGTGGATTGGCCGCATTGAAGTCGTCGGCAGTTATGCGAATCTTTATGCCGGCGGCGGCGGCTACTGGGAAGACCAAGGGTACGAGTGGTACGCCGGCATATAGCCGGCGAGTGAAGATCGAGCGCGAGTTCTGCGAGAAAGGCCTGGATCGGTCTCTGAGCAAAACTTCCGGCGAATTGGTTTCGTTCTGTTGTACACGCGTACGCTTTGGGGGATACCATGCAACGATTCCGCCTCGCCGTCTTAACGTTGGCGGTCGCCTTTGCGTTCAGCGCGGCCGCGCTCGCCGATGAGCCACCGAACTATACCTATAGCCCCAAGCCGCCAGGCACGATCGTGCAGAGTCAGGTCGTGTATCTTGCCGGTCAGGCCATGCACAGTCAGTGGCGCGGGGTGCTCAGCAAGAAGCTCGTCGGCACGTCGGCCGGCATGTCGTTCTACCAATGGTACATTTCGATCTACGCGATCAACGACACGACGTATCAGTTGAAATATCAATCGCCCAAGAACGGCGGGCCGTACGAGACGGTCACGCGCACGAGCGATGCATCGATGTGGTTCCCGGGTCAATCAGGAACGATCGTCGGCGCGGCACAGTTGATGGGGCCCGGCATCGAGCAGCTCGTAACGTTAACACGTCAGGCAGGCGCAGATTGCGGCTCCGCCGATCTCACGATCTTTCGCTACGATACGAAGACCAATAAAGTCGTTCCCGCGGCAACCGTACAAAACGGCTGCGACCTCTCGGCCAAGATCGTGCACGGAGCGAGCGGCGATACCCTGACGCTCACCGGCCCTTACTACTCGCCGACCGCAGCGATGTGCTGTCCGACGAAGAACAAGGCGACCGCGACACTCTCGTACGTCAACGGCAAGTGGGTCGAGAAACCGAACTACTACAAGCTGTACCCAAACGCATTTCCGCATCCCTAATCGTCGACGGTGTGTCACGAAGGGCGTGGAGCGACCGTTCACGCCTTCGTGATCACTCGTAGCTGCGTCATCGTCGCGACGTTTGCACTCGCCTTTGCAATAAATGCGACTGCGGCACGCGCGCAGAGCCTTGCGTCGCCTTCGCCAACGCCGTCCCAGCGCCAATCGCTCGACGACGCATGGTGGACCGGTCCGCTGCTTGCGCCCGGCGCGGGGACGCTGCCGCGCGGCCACCTCCTGGTGGAGCCGTACGTGTACGATGTGATGCAATATGGCAGCTACGATCGCAACGGGACACTCCGGGCTGCGCAACACCAGAACGGCTTTGGCAATCTCACCTACATCATCTACGGCTTGGTAAATCGGCTGAGCGTCGGGCTCATCCCCACGTTTGGCTACACCAACGTCAGCAGCGGCCCGAGCAGCTCGAATATCGGCATGGGTGATCTCGGCGTGACTGCGCAGTATCGTCTGACGCCGGACACGTGGCTTGCCAAAGCGTCGGTCGCCGTGCAAGAGACGTTCCCCACCGGCGCATACGAAAATTTGGGAGGCGACCCGAACAACGGCTTTGGTAGCGGCGTGTACAACACGAAAGTTTCACTCTACACGCAAACCTTGGCGTGGATGCCGAACGGGCGCATTTTGCGCTTGCGTCTGAACCTCTCGCAGTCGTTCTCGAGCAGCGCGAGCGTGTACGGTGTCAGCGTCTATGGCACCGGCGCGAATTTTGCCGGGAGCGTGTTTCCCGGCGCGACGTCGACCATCGATGCCGCCGGCGAATACAGCATCACGAGCAACTGGGTGCTCGCCACGGATCTCGTTTACGGCTACGGCGGCAATACGCGCCTCATGAGCGCAAGCGTCATCACGAATCTGGGCACGAGCGAATCCTACGCGTTCGCGCCGGCCGTAGAATACAACTGGAACGCGAATGTTGGTCTAATCGGCGGCGTGCGGCTCTTCCCGGCCGGACGCAATACCTCAGCGTCGATCACGCCGGTGTTTGCGGTCAACTACGTGCACTAACTACATGCGGAAGATGCCGAAGTGCGTGGGCGGCAGCGGCGCATTCGCTGCGGCATCCAGACCCATTGCGATGACGTGACGCGTATCGAGCGGGTCGATGATGCCGTCGTCCCAGAGTCGCGCGGTCGAATAATACGGGCTGCCCTCGTGGTCGTACTTCTCGAGAATCGGGGCTTCGAATTTCGCCTTCTCTTGCGCGGTCATCTCGCCTTTGACGCTCGAGAGCACGCCTGCCGCCTGCGGTCCACCCATGACGCTGATGCGCGCGTTGGGCCACATCCACAGTTGCCGCGGCGAATACGCGCGGCCGCACATGCCGTAATTGCCCGCGCCAAAACTGCCGCCGATGATTACGGTGAACTTCGGGACTTCGGTGCTCGCGACCGCGGTGACGAGCTTTGCGCCGTCTTTGGCGATACCGCCGTTCTCGTATTCCTTGCCGACCATGAAGCCGGTGATATTCTGCAGGAAGAGCAGCGGCGTTCCGCGCTGCGTGCACAGTTCGATGAAGTGCGTGCCCTTGAGCGCGCTCTCCGAGAAGAGGATGCCGTTGTTGGCGATGATGCCGATCGGGTGTCCTTCGATGCGCGCGAAGCCGCAGACGAGCGTGGTGCCGTAGCGTGCCTTGAATTCATGAAACTCGGATGCGTCGACCAGCCGCGCGATGACCTCACGCACATCGTAGGCGCTGCGGCTGTCGGCGGGGATGATACCGTAGATGTCGCGCGGATCATAGGCGGGCGCTCGGGATTCGATTCGATCCCACTGCTGCGGTAGCTCGCGATGCAAATTGCTCACGATCTCGCGCACGATGCCGAGCGCATGCAGATCGTCGTTGGCGAAGTGGTCGGCGACTCCCGAGATCCGTGTATGCACGTCGGCGCCGCCCAGCTCTTCGGCGGTCACCTCTTCACCGGTCGCGGCCTTGACCAGCGGCGGACCGCCCAAGAAGATCGTTCCGGTGCCCCGCACGATGACCGTCTCGTCGCTCATCGCCGGCACGTACGCGCCACCGGCGGTGCACGACCCCATGACCGCCGCGATTTGCGGGATGCGCTTGCCCGACATACGCGCCTGGTTGTAAAAGATGCGCCCGAAATGGTCGCGGTCGGGGAAGACCTCGGCTTGCAGCGGCAAGAACGCGCCGCCCGAGTCGACCAGATAGATGCAGGGAAGATGATTTTGCTCGGCGATCTCTTGCGCGCGCAAATGCTTCTTGACGGTCATCGGGTAGTAGGTGCCGCCTTTGACCGTCGCATCGTTGGCGACGATGATGCAGTCCTGGCCTTCAACGCAACCGATACCGGTGATCATGCCGGCGCTCGGCGAGTCGTTGTTGTACATGTCGAGCGCAGCTAGCGCCGAGAATTCTAAAAAATCCGAACCCGGGTCGATCAATGTATCGATCCGCTCGCGCGCGGTGAGTTTTCCGCGGGAGCGATGTTTGGCGATCGCATCGGGACCGCCGCCACTGCGAGCAGCAAGCAGTCGCTCGCGCAACTCCTCGCACAAGGCGTTCATACGTGCAGCGTTGCGCGCGAAGCCCTCGCCGTGCCGATCGAGGTTACTTTCCAGCAGACTCACGAGGCTCGCGTTTCGCTCGAACCCCTAGCTTAACCCGTCCTTCAGGCGCTCTAACAGGGTTTGCCGGTAGAATGAGGCCCTATGGCTGCGGGATATGTGCGCCCAGCGGGGCGCCTCGATGTAATGACGGCACTCGGACCCTACGACGGCCCATGGGACAATCGTCTGGCGGCGCATCTGTTGCGCCGGGCCGGTTTCAGCGGCACCCCCGGCGAGGTCGCGCGCCTCGCGGCAATGAGTCCGCATGATGCAGCCGAGTCGTTGATCCACTTCCCCGACACGTCCAACTTCGCGCCGCCGCCGAGCGTGACGCCCTACCCGGACTATCGCGCGATAGGCATGATGAACAAGGGTCTCGACGACGCGGCAAAACGCGACGCCGCTAAGATGCGCC
Organism: Vulcanimicrobiota bacterium; assembly: GCA_963833045.1. Taxonomy (GTDB): domain Bacteria; phylum Vulcanimicrobiota; class Vulcanimicrobiia; order Vulcanimicrobiales; family Vulcanimicrobiaceae; genus Aquilonibacter. Next base: position 668,756 of record CAWHWL010000020.1, on the reverse strand, counting down.
GCCGGCAGGCCGTCGCCGACATCCTTGCATTGCAGTTGTGGTGGCTGAATCGAATGCTCACCACGCCCGCGCCGCTGCAAGAGAAGATGGCGTTCCTCTTGCATGGGCACTTCACGACCGCCGCCGTCGAAAAAGGCGTCTGGCCGAACATGGTCCTCGCGCAGAACCAGCTCTTTCGGCAGTACGCGCTGGGCAATGTGCGCGACCTCACGCTCGCGGTCAGCAAAGATCCGGCGATGCTGCTTTACCTCGATAACGCCGAGAACAACAAGTCGCACCCCAACGAAAATTACGCGCGCGAGCTTATGGAACTCTTCACACTCGGCATCGGCAACTATAGCGAAGAAGATGTGCGGCAATCGGCCCGCGCCTTCACCGGCTGGACGATCGACCGTCAGACCGGCGAATTCACCTTCAATGAGCGCGTGCACGATGACGGCTCCAAGACGTTCCTGTCGCGCACCGGCAACTTTGACGGCGCCGATATCGTCGGCATCATCTATCAGCAGCGGGCGGCCGAAACGTTCTGGGCGACGACCTTGCTCAGCGCCTTCGTGTACGACGATCCCGAACCCGAGCTGGTCGACGCCTTCGCCAACGTGATCGCGCGCAACAAATTTGAACTCGCGCCGTCGATGTCGATGCTGCTGCGCAGCAATGTCTTCTATTCGCCGCGCGCATATCGCGCGCTGGTCAAGAGCCCGGTCGAGTTCGTCGTCGGCGCGCACAAGCAGCTGGGCTTGAACCAAATCGTCGACGGTACGCCGGCGGCGCTGCGAGGCATGGGTCAGATCCTCTACTATCCGCCCAACGTTGCCGGCTGGCCGGGCGGTGCGAATTGGCTCACCTCGCAAATGCTGATCGCGCGCGAAAACTTCATCACCAAGATGGTCAACACGCCGGACATGATGCAGACCGGTTGGATGTCGCAGGTACCGATGGACGCGAACCGCGCCTCGAAAGAGCTCGTCGCCACGATTCTGCAAGGCGACGCTCCGAGTCAGGCGTACACGCAGCTGATCGCCTACCTCAACGGCTCGGGAACGTCGGCGCTCGGGACCCTCTCGGCTGAAAACTACGACGAACGGGTGCGCGGCGCCGCGTATCTCACGATGGCGATGCCGGCCTATCAGTTAGGATAACGATGACAACGATGAGACGCGGAAAATTCTTGCTCGGCGCCCTGTCCGGCATTACGGTCGTGGCGAACTTGGATCACGTGCTCGGGCGCGCCCTGGCCGACGCGCCGCTGCCGGGTCTGCCCGGCGCGAGCGATCGCGTGTTGCTGCTGATCAACTTGCAAGGCGGGAACGACGGCTTGAACTGCATCGTGCCGCACGGGAACCCGCTCTACTATCAGATGCGCCCCACGCTGGCGGTGCCGCAGAGCGATGTGCTGCGCATCGATCAGAACGTCGGCTTCAATCCGCAGATGCGCGCGCTCAAAGCGATGTACGACAAGGGCGACGTGGCCGTGGTGCAAACCGTCGGCTACCCGGACCCGGATCATTCGCACTTCCGGTCGACCGAGATTTGGCAAACCGCAGCCCCCGATCGCTACGAGCACACCGGGTGGCTCGGCCGTTACCTCGATGAAGCCCAACTGCCCAAGAACAATCTTTTCAACGGTGTTGCCGTGGCGCAGGTGTTGCCCGAAGTGCTCGTGTCCAATCAGGTCGACGTTCCCTCGATTGCGAGCCTCAACGGCTACGGGCTGCTCAGCGATCGCAACGCCGTCTCCAAGCGCACCTATTCCGAACTGGTCACCGACAATCAATTCCCGTTCGCCTCGCCGTATCTCGGACACGTCGCCGAGATCGAAGATCACGCGCAGCGCGGCTCGGAAGAGTTGCCCAAACTGCTTGCAGGCTATAAAACCGATGCGACCTATCCCGCCACGCCGCTGGGACGGAGCCTCGCACTTGCGGCGCAAATCGCGGGCAGCAACCTAGGCACCAAGGTGCTGTACGTGCAGCACGGTTCATTCGACACGCACACTAGCCAAAAGGCGACCCAAGACCGCTTGCTCGGCGAGTTTTCGGAGGCGATCAGCGCCTTCTACAACGATCTTGCCGCGCACGGGAACGATAAGAAGGTTCTCACGCTGACCTTTAGCGAGTTCGGCCGGCGCATCGCCGAGAACGGCAGCCGCGGCACCGATCACGGCGAGGCCTCGCCGCTCTTCGCGATCGGCGGCGGCGTGAAAGGCGGTCTCTACGGCACCACGCCGGACCTGAGCAACACCAATATGGGGAACGTGCGCTACGACACCGACTTTCGCAGCATCTACGCAACCGTGCTCGAACGCTGGCTGGGACGTCCTTCGCAGAAGATCCTCTCCGGGAATTTCGATCAGCTGCCTATAATCGCCTAAGGGTGTCAGCCAGCGTTCTCTTTCTCGGCAGCGGCGGCGCGCGATTTGTCGTCGCGCGCCAGTTTCGTGCGTCGGGCGGCATGTGGCTTCGCCTGGGCGAGACGCAGATTCACGTCGATCCTGGGCCGGGCGCGCTCGTGCGGGCGCTCTCGCACGTGCCGCCGTGCAATCCGCGCGAGCTTTCGGCGATCGCGCTCTCGCACAAACATCTCGATCATGCGGCAGATTCGACCGCGATGATCGAGGCGATGACCTCGGGCGGATTTCGACGCCGCGGCATATTGCTCGCGCCCAAGGATGCCCTCGAAGGAGAACCGACCGTCCTTCCCTACGCGCAGCGCTTCGTCGAGCGCGTCGAGGTGCTCGAGCCCCACGGCGGCCCGTACCGCATCGATGACGTCGAGATGTACACATCGATTGCCCATCACCACGCGGTGGAAACCTACGGCATGCATTTCCGCCGCAACGGCCTGCGCGTGTCGTACTTGCCGTGCGGACGTTACTTCGACCGTCTCGCTGCCGATTACGCCGAGCATAAACCCGACGTGCTCATTGTGAACGTGCTGCGCTTCGCGGATGCGATGAACGTCGACCACCTTACCTGGGATGACGCACGCCGTGTCGTCGAAGAGGTATCGCCGCGCGTTGCGATCTTCCAGCACTTCGGCACCAAGATGCTCGAACAGGATCCGCGCAAGCTCGCGCAGGCGCTCGAAGACGAGCTCGGCGTTCGCGCGATCGCCGCGTACGACGGCCTCGAAGTCGATCTCGAAACCGAGGTAGCGGCGGTTGCCGGCTGAAATCGCGCGCGTCCAGACGCATTCCTTGGTCGATTTCTTTGGTGCGCACGAGCGCGAGGCGTTGCGTGCGTTCTACGAATTTCCCGTCGTCTGGCACGAACAGGCCTATGGTTTTGCCGCAGTCGACGACGAGGAAACCATTGCGGCCGGCACGCTCTACGTCGCGGCGTCACTCGGTCACGTCGAGCGCCTCGTGGTCGCACCGGATCGCCGCCGCGCCGGGATCGGGCGCGCGATACTGGCGGAGATGGCGGACGTCGCGAATTACTACAACTGCCACAAGATGACGGCGATGGTGCCGCATCTGCGTGGCGCTCAGCGCTTTTTTGAGGCCTGCGGCTACGGGGTCGAGGCCATTCTCCCGCAGCACACGTTCAAGCTCGACATGGCGATGATGCGAAAGTACCTGCTGTGAAAAACCTTGTCATCCCGAGCGTAGGCGCGAAGCGCCGTAGTCGAGGGACAGTTACGAGAGCGTGATGGGGGTATAAATAGCGTGACCTGGAGTGTAAGTTCGTGGGTCAGCGCTCGGTCGGACTGGGCGCGTTGGCTTTTGCTAGTCCCGCTCGTCGCGCTTCAACTCGCCATCGGGCTAGGTTTGGCGATTTTCGCTTCGCTTTTGAACTTAAACGGGCCCATACAGGAAGGCCTGTTTGGCGCGAGCTTTCTTTGGGCCATAGGCTCGGCGACGGTCGTCGCCCCATCAAACAAAACGCTGGCTGCGGGCGTTCTTACGTCAGCCGCGATCCTCTCTACGACTGTCATCTGGTCTGGCTTGCTCACCGAAAAATTAAATCCCAGTTGGGGCTTTTTCGCGTTCGCGCTTTCCATTGGTTCCCTGTTGTGTCTGTGGTATTTTGGCAACCTCGTGTGGCGGAATTTTTGCCTCGCACGAGATGAAAAACGCATAACCGAGGGACCGCCTGAGATTCAATCCCTCGACTTCGATGGGTAACGCTTTGCGTTACCCGTTCTACGCTCGGGATGACAAGTGGCGATGATGCGCAAGTACTTACTCTAGCGCGGCGGACCTTGCGGCTCTTGGCTTCCGCGAAACTTGGGCTCCATCAAACGCTCGAATTGCGGATAGTCATGCAGCGAGCCGCGGAAGAAGAGAATGGCTCCATTTACGGTCGATGCGGTCACGACCGGGCCGCCGCCAAGCAACGTTGCTTGGGCATCATCCGCGCTGCGGTTTACGTTACCGTCCGCGCCGACGTCGTAGAGAATTCGCCCGGAACCCGAATGCGCTTCGATTTGCATGCCGCTGGTCACGCCGATGGCGATGTTGCCGCGCGTCGTCTCGAAGTGCGCCAGTCCAGGTTGATCGAAGATGCCGTTGTCGTAGGTCACCGACCCCGTCAAGCTCGTGACCTGAATCTGTCGCGAGCGGCATGCACTCATGAACGCGTTCCCGCGCCCGGTGCGCAGGCGCAAGCGTTCGAAGGTCGAGTTGGAGATAAAGATGGGGCCGTTGTTGACTTGAACGGCCGCCGTCGTGTTGACGTTTTCCATATGGATCTCGCCGGCGGTGACGTGCGCAACGAAGGCCGTTCCGGTGTAACCCGCCACCGTCACCGAACCCAGCCGCACGTTGATGAGCAGCAGCGGCGATTGCTGCGGAACGGTCAGCGTGACGTCGCCTTCGCCGCGCACGATCAGCGCATCATGTTCACCCGGCGCGAAAGGCGGAAGCGGAAACAGCTCGGGCGCCAGATCGAGCCCTTGCCCCTGTGGCGTCTTGATCGATTGCGACCAGAGTGGGATCTGCTGGGGAATTCGAGTTGCGACGAGACGCGGCGGCGCATGGTTGAACGTCACCGTCGGATCCGCGTCGATTTGGATCGCCGCGCGGTCCCAGGTGCGAATGTTCACCGACCCACTGTCGAGCTGGACTACGACAAATGGCGCAGGGGTCGTTGGGATGAGCGTGGTCGCGGCATGAGCGCAGAGGCTCGTGCCGGCGAGAAACGCAAAAACGGACAAGAGCCCCGCGAGCCCCCGCCGCCAAGTGGTCGCCATTACTTCTGATGATAGGCGCCGCGCGCCGCATGCATCATGAGGATGGGGTGAGCGTCTGTTCAATCTTTGGAAATCGTGCCAAGAAAAGTGCGCCGCCTGAGGGCGCGCGCTGTGCCACGATTTCGCCGCCATGGACACGCGCGATGGAACGGACGATTGCGAGTCCCAGCCCAGTCCCCGGTACGTCGCGCGAGCGCGCCTTGTCGGCGCGATAGAAGCGCTCGAAGACGTGCACGAGTTCTTCATCGGGTATGCCCGGGCCGGTATCAGCCACCTCGATCCATGCGTCATGCGCATCCTCGCCAATGCGCACGCTCACACCGCCCTCGTTGGTGAATTTAATCGCGTTGTCGACCAGGTTGCTCACCAGTTGGCGCAGCAAATTCGCGTCGCCTTCGACGATTGGCGAGGGAGACGGAGCTTCGAGGTCGAGCGTGAGATGTTTGTCGACAGCGCGCGGCGCCGCGCCACGCACGGCTTCCTGCGCCACGATCGACAGCGAGACCGGCTCTATAGGAATCCCGTCGCCGCGATCGGCTTTGGCCAACATCAGCATACCGTTGACCATGTCGGCAAGCGCAGCGCTCTCGTGCTGAATCGTTTCGAGGCTTTCGCGCAGGATGGTCTCATCGCGATCTCCCCAGCGCAGCAGTAGCTGTGCGTTCGAGTTGATCGACGTCAGCGGTGTCTTGAGCTCGTGCGAGGCGTCGGAGATGAATTGGCGTTCGCGTGCGAACGCTTCTTGTAAGCGCGCGAGAAGATCGTTGAAGCTGCGCGTCAATTCGCCGATCTCGTCGTGGCGCTGCGCGCCCGCGAGACGCAGGTCCAGTCGCTCCGAACCGATCTCGCGCATCGCCCGCGAGAGGCGGGTAATTGGTCCGATCGCTTGCGAGGCGAGCACAAAAGACAACACGCCGACGAGCACCGCGCCGATCGCGAGGATCACGAGGATGGTGCGACTGGTCTGTGCGAAGGTGCGATTGAGTTCGTCGAGCGATTCAGCCACGTGCACGACGACCGAGAGCGCGCCGCTGCGCAGCAGACGATCTTCGATCAAGAACGGGCGCGAGCCGAGGGTGAGCATGCGAAACGCTCGCGTGTGTTTTGCGGTGAGCGAGGTGTTCGGTGGAATGCTCAACGATCCGAGGTTGGGCGAGCGCGCGATCGGGTAGCCGCGGACGGTGTCGACCTGAATGAAGGTCGTGGGGCCCTGCCACGCCGCGAGGTTATTGCTGTTGAAGATTTGCAGCAGCGACTCGTCGACCACGTTTCCCAATGGAAACGGGTTGACCGGCTGTGCCGCGCTGACGATTTGATTCATCGTCGCGTCGATGCGCGAGCGTGCTTCGTCGAAGAGGATCGCCTGAAAGCGCCACACGATAACGCCGCTGGTCGCGGCGAGCGCGGCGACGAGCAGAATCGCATATGCGGCGGCAATGCGCCACCTCAGGGACAGTTTCAATCCCTTATTGTGTAACCGACGCCACGCACGGTGGTAATCAGTTTCTCGTCGAAGCCTTCGTCGATTTTACCGCGCAGGTACCGGATATAGACGTCGATCAGATTCGAATCGCCCAAGAAATCGCTCCCCCAGACGCCGTTGAACAGCTCGTCGCGGGTGTGCACTTTGTTGCGGTGGAGCAGCAAGTACTCCAAGAGCGCGTATTCTTTGGCCGTCAAGGTGATCGGCCTACCGGCGCGCGTAACCTCGTGCCGGTCGCGATCCATCACCACGTCGTGATAGTGAATGACGTTGCTGTGGGGCGCTCGCTCGCGCAAGCGCGCTCGCACGCGCGCAAGCAATTCCTCGGTGGCAAACGGTTTAGTGAGATAGTCGTCCGCGCCGATATCGAGGCCGCTCACGCGATCCGGAACGCGGTCTTTTGCGGTGAGCATAATGATCGGCACCCGGCTCTTGGCACGAATGCGCCGGCAGACTTCCAATCCGTCCATGCGCGGCAACATCAAATCGAGGATCACGAGGTCCGGCTCTTTGAGGGCCTTCTCCAAACCTTCAAGACCGTCGCGCGCGCTCTCGACGTCGTAGCCCTCGTGCTCTAATTCGAGCTGGAGCACACGCCCAATAGCGGCGTCATCCTCGATGACCAAAACCTTAAAGCGGTGTTCCGGCTCACTCATGTGAGCAGGGTTAGCGACGATGCGCTGTCTGGCCCTCTGTACGCGGTTGGAATCCCGTGAAAATCGAGAGCCAGATCGCGGTCGCGCCGCCGGCTGCGACCCAGAGCAGCAGCGTCGTATTGCTTAGCGCGTGCATCGTTCCGGCGCCGATCGCCTGCAGTGAGTGCAGGAGCAGCGAACCGCCGCCCGCGATCACCGCGACGACAAGCCACACGACCACCGCGCACATTGCGCTGAGCGTCACGAGTTCGCGCATCGAGAAAACCGGGCCGGGGCGATAGATCGTAGCCGTCAGGATGGAGGCGCGCAGATCCGCGGGCGGCTCTTCGAGCGGAAGGGCAAAGAGTGCCCGGTCGAGCGCATCGTCGTTGTCAAACATTATTCGGCTACCTCCTCCGCGCCCAGGATCTTGCGCAAGTGCTCCTTGGCTCGGAATAAATGTGTCTTTACCGTACCCATCGGTAGTCCTAGCACCTGCGCGATTTCTTCGTATTGTTTGCCCTGCAGGTGATAGAGCGTAATGACCGTGCGGTATTTCTCCGGGAGAGCGTCGATGGCGTCGTGCAAGCGGCGCGCTTGGTCGAGCGCGATCGCTTGCGATTCAGGCCCTGGCCCCGGATCGGCGCGTTCGGGCAGTTCTTCATTACTATAACGTTTGCGCCGGTTCAGACGATCGCAGCACGCATGATACGTGATCGCAAAAATCCAGGTCGAGAACTTCGCGCCTTGCTTGAAGGTGCGGAGCGACCGGTAGGCTTTGAAAAAGGCTTCTTGCGAGGCGTCGCGCGCTTCTTCGACATCGTGCAGCGTTCGATAGGCGAGGTGATACACGGCGCGGTCGTAGCGTTCAACCAGCGTCGCAAAGGCCTCGGAGCGTCCCCCGAGGGTCATTGCCACCAGCTCGCCGTCCTCGGGGCTGGGGCGTACCGTGGTATCTATACGCGGCGCCTCCGCCAGTGCTGCAGCCATGTCTCACCTACGCGGCGGCACGGGGCCGTGTTTCGCAGGGGTAGCTGAAACACCATGGGCGCCGGACCGTATCTGTGGCAGGACGAATTACGGAGGTCCCACCCCACCATGGTCCTGACGACAACCCTAAACAAAACGCTCCCCCACGGTTCGCGGCCGACGATTCCCGCCGGCGGTACAGACTCCGCTCAAGCTTTGCGCCCCACCTTCGAGGGTTGGGGACCGCGTCTGTAGGAGCATCCCAATGATGAACGATGACTTTGTCGGAGCGCTCGCGGTCCTGTTGATCTTCGGAGCCCCGATCGCGGCCTGGGTCACCACCCGAGTCTTGCAGCATAACGAGCGGATGGAAATGATTCGGCGCGGGATGGTGCCGCCGCCCGGACCGGTGCCGCGCAATATGCCGCCGCCGAACTGGCATCCCGGCGCAATGCCCCCGCCCAACGTCTCGGGCAAGGGCGGCTATTATCCCGCCTACGACGACTACTATTACGCGCAGAAGCAGATGCGCAAGGGCATCACGCTCACCTTCATCGGCTTTGCGCTGTTCATTGGATTGGGCTCGATCGGGCCGCTAAGCCATCTCGGATTCGCCGGGCCGTGGCTGCTCGGCGGCCTCATCCCGATGTTCGTCGGGGTTGCGCAAGTCATCACCGCCGTGCTCAACGGTGCGCGGATCCCTGGGTTCACCCCCGGGAGCTATTCGAATCAAGCGACCTTCACGCCGCCGCCAAACCCGGGGGGCGCGCCGCCACCGCAGGCGCCGGCCGGGCCGTACGCCTGGCGTCCGGGCTCGACGCCCGAAATCGAGCGGCCGGTTCCCCCGCCGGATCAGCGTTCGTAACGATCTCGCCAAGAAAACAACAACGCCGGTTCTTTTAAAGAACCGGCGCCTTTGTTTGCTGCTCGGGAGGGCTTACTTGCAGGATACCAACGCTATGGCCCATCCTGCTGTCGTTCTCGTTCGCACGAGATACCCGTCCGCAGTACGATCGTAGACCTGATAACCGGCACGAAGCGCGTCAGCTAGCGATTTAAAGACCATGAGACCAGCCATTTCTGCGGACCCTCCTTTCCGAGCTTTCACTCTCTATACCATATAACGGCCAATGATGTGGTGTGGTTCACCCTTTTGCGCGGACTTTTTTTAAAATTTGGCGAAAACGCATCCACGCATATGGCCACCGTCGCGACATCCGCAGCTATCCATCACGCGCTTGTGCTCGATCGGCAAGAGCTCGCTCCGGGTGTCGTCCTTCTAGGATTCGACGCGCCGGAGCTGGTGCGCGTGACGCATCCGGGACAGTTCGTGATGGCGATTCCGCCCGGTGGCGAGCGCGCGGCAACTGCACTCGGCATCTACGAGGCCAGCGGCAACCGTGCAAGCGTGATGTTTTTCGTGGTCGGTAAGCGCACCGCGGAGCTCGCCGCGCTGCGTGTCGGGGATCAGCTCACACTTGAAGGACCGCTTGGCAATGGCTTTACACTCGACAATGTACGAAATGCGGCGATCGTTGCCGGCGGCGTCGGGATCGCGTCGGTGCTCCTTCCGGCCCAAGCGTTGTTGCGCGCAGGGGCGCAAGTGCGACTGTACTACGGTGCGCGGACGGTTGGGTTGCTGGTCGATCGCGAGCGTTTCGCGAGCCACGGTTGCGAAGTGCTCGTTTCAACCGACGACGCAAGTATGGGCCATGCGGGCTACATTACCGATGTGCTCGCGCAAGCGACGGATCCGCCCGACCTGATCCTTGCATGCGGACCCACACCGATGTTGCGCGCCGTCGCACGCGTCGCGCAAGAGATGAACGTTCCAGCGCAACTTTCGCTGGAAGAAACTTTCGGTTGCGGTGTCGGCGGCTGTTGGGGGTGCGTCGTTCCACTCGTGCGCACGTCGGAGCAAGCGCCGAGCTTTCCCCCGCCGCAGCGCGACGGGAGCGACGTCGTCTACGCGCGTGTTTGCCGGGAGGGCCCGGTGTTTTGGGCGCACGAACTGCGATGGTAAATACCACCGGCATCGACTTGAGTGTAAAGATCGGCAAGCTGGAATTGCCGTATCCGACGTTCATGGGCAGCGGATGCTACGGCAGCGGCGAAGAGTTTGCGCCGTTCATCGATCTTGGGCAGATCGGCGCGGTCGTGCTCAAGAGTGTGACGCGTTTGCCGCGCTTGGGAAATCCGACGCCGCGTCTGGTCCACACGCCCGCAGGCATGCTCAATGCGATCGGTCTGCAGAACCCGGGGATCGAGTGGTATCTCGAGCACGAGGTCGGAAAATACGCGAGCCGTCCATGCGCTATCGTCGGCAGCGTGGCCGGCTTCAGCGTCGACGATTACGCCTACGTCAGCGAACGGCTTGCCGCACGCGATGAAATTCACGCGATCGAAGTCAACATCTCGTGTCCCAACGTCGCAAGCGAAGGCGAGACGTTCGCTTGCGATCCGAATCTGACCGCCAAAGTGGTGCGCGCCGTTCGCGCGACGACTGACAAGACGCTGATCGTCAAACTTTCGCCCAACGTCACCGACATCGCCGAAATCGCGCGCGAAGCCGAAGGCGCGGGCGCGGATGCGCTCGCGGTGATCAACACGGTACGCGGCATGGCGATCGACGTCGACCGCTGGAGTCCGCGTCTGGGCAACGTAACCGGCGGACTTTCCGGCGCGGCGATTCGGCCGATTGCGGTGCTGGCCGTCTACGAAGTCTCGTGTGCGGTGAAGATCCCGGTCATCGGCCAGGGCGGGATCGAGACGACGAGCGATGCACTCGAATTCCTTCTCGCCGGCGCAAGCGCGATATCGATCGGAACCGCGAACTTTACCGACCCGCGCATCCCCGTGCGGATCGCCGAAGAGCTCGTGTTATACTTGCAAGAACGCAACCTGCGCTCGCTCGCGCAGATAGTAGGAAAAGCCAACGTGGGATTCAGCAATCCCTACCAGTACGAAGGAGACGAAGGCTAAACGCATGGCTCAACTGATCGTCGCACTGGATGTGCCGTCCGCCGAGGACGCGGAACGGCTGATCGATCAGCTCTATACGCTCGACGTGATTTTCAAGATCGGCCTCGAGTCGCTCTACGGCTATCCTGAGCGTATCTTCTCCTATTGCGAGGCGCGCGACGTGCGGTACTTCGTCGATGCCAAGCTGCACGACATCCCCCGGACGGTTGGCGCTGCGATGACGCAACTTGTGCGCCCCGGAGCTCACATCGTCAACGTTCACGCGCTCGGGGGCGTCGAAATGATGCGCGCGGCGGTCGAATCGGCGCAGGCGCGCGCTGAAGAACTCGGCATCACGGTGCCGCACATCTTTGCGGTGACGATTCTTACCAGCCATGGCGCTGAAGACTTGGCCGAGCTCGGCCTGCACGGCGGTCCGGGCGAGAATACAACGCGGCTCGCCGCGCTCGCGCGTGACGCCGGTTGTTCGGGCGTGGTCTGCAGCGCGCACGAAGTTGCGGATCTCAAGAGTTTCTTCGGTCAGGACTTTCTCACGCTCACGCCGGGTATTCGGCCGGCGGGCGAGGCGCACGGCGATCAGAAGCGCGTGATGACGCCGGCGCAAGCAGTTGCCGCCGGCGCCGACTACCTCGTCGTTGGACGGCCGATCGTTCAAGCTTCCGATCCGCTTGCCGCGGCTCGCGCGGTCTTGGAAGACATTCACGCTCTTGCCTGAGTTCGATCTCGAGCGCGCGCTGCGCGATCGCGGCGCGCTCTTGCGTGGGCATTTCCGTTTGAGTTCGGGGCGCCACAGCGACGCGTTCATTCAGAAATTCCGCATTCTTGAAAGCCCGCCGCTCGTGGAAGCGGTGGCCAAGGAGATTGCCGCCGCGTTTCGTGCGGTTAAACCAACGATCGTCGTCAGCGCGGCGGTCGGCGGCATCGTGCTCGGCTACGAGGTTGCGCGCCAACTCGGCACCGACGCGATCTTCGTCGAGAAAGAAAACGGCGTCGCGACGCTGCGCCGTAGTTTCATGCTGACGCCCGAGGACCGCGCACTCGTCGTCGAAGACGTCGTTACCACGGGCCTGTCGGTGCGTGAGGTCATCGATGTCGTGCGCAAGCACGGTGCGCAGGTTGCCGGGGTCGCCGTTATCGTGCAGCGCGGCGACGCCGATTTCGGCGTGCCGACGCATGCTCTGCTGAATATGCCGCTCGAATCGCACGATCCCAGCGCGTGTCCCCAGTGTATGGCTGGTACGCCGATCGACGATCCCGGCTCGCGCCGCAATTGAATCTGCGGATCCGCGCGGCGACCGGTGACGACCGCGCGTTTATCGAGACGCTCGGCAAGCGCACGGCAATGGACAGTGTCTCGTCGTTGCGCCGCGTCGAGCCGCCGGCGGTGCTGGCAAACTTCGAGCGACTGCTCGCGATCGTCGATCGCCGCGAACACGTGGCGTTGATCGCCGAAGCCGATGGCGTGCGCGTGGGATTCATGCTCGCCTTGGACTCACTTCCGGATGAAGTAACGGGCGACGATCAAGCATTTGTCGTGTATATGGCCGTTGAACCGCGGTCGCGTGGGGCGGGGATCGGATCCGCGCTGCTGGAACGAGCCGAAGATGAAGCCCGCAAGCGCGGAGCCCCGTACATGGCGTTGATGGTGACCGAAGAGAACGCTGCTGCGCGTGCGCTCTACGAGCGGGCCGGCTACCGCACCGAACGCCGGCTGTTGTGCAAAACGCTATAAGCCCGGGTGCTTGGCGCCGCGCGCTGCTGGTGCTCGTCGGGATCGCGATCCTCGTCGTGCTCTACGTGTTTGCCGAGCACATCCCGCGCACGATTTCGATTTTCCTTATCGCGGCCTTTATCGCGTTCGGCGTGAACCCGGTATGCCGCGCGCTCGTGCGACGCCGCGTCCCCAAGGCGCTCGCTATTACGATCGTATTCCTGGCGTTGACGATCGTGATCGTTGTGGGACTGTTGGTAATCGTCCCGCTGACGATTGCGCAGTTGCAGGTGCTAGCCGCAAATGCTCCGGCATTCGTTGAGTCGATCCACGTCTGGTCGCAGGATGCCGAAGTGTGGCTGCAGAGCCACGTTCCCGGCTTGATCATTCCGCAGAACGCATTCGATATCGGGCAACTGGGCAGCCAAAGGCTTACCGCGCTTGTAACCGGATCGCTGACCTCGCTCGGAGCGATTCTGATCGGGGCGGCCACGGCGTTCTTCGTCGCCTTTTCGTCGATCGTGCTCTCGTTTTTCTTTCTGCTCAACGATCAGCAGATCGTCTCGGCGTTCGTTTCGCTCTTCCCGGTCAAGCGGCGCGCCACGGCGCGTAAGCTCGCGACCGAGGTTACCGAGACCTTCGGCAGCTTCATATCCGGTCAGGTGCTGGTCAGCGCGATCACCGGCATCGCCGTGGCGGTCCTGTCGGCGCTTATCGGTTTCAAATTCTCGCTAATCCTCGGCATCATTACGGCGGTAGCGTACGCCGTGCCGGTGATCGGGATGCTCATCGCTCAATGCATCGCGGTCGTCCTGTGCGCGCCCCAGGGCGGCTGGATGATTCTCTGGGTGCAGGTGATCATGTTCTTGATCGCGCGCGTGAGCGACAACGTCTTGGTGCCGAAGATCATGGGGCAATCGGTCGGTGTCTCGCCAATCGGTGTGATGTTTGCCGTGTTTGCCGGCGGCGAACTTTTTGGCATTCCTGGATTGCTGCTTGGAATTCCGGCTGCCGCGCTCATTAAGATTCTATGGCGTTACTTCGTCACACCGTGGCTCACCACGCGACTGGATCAGACCTAAGAAAAACTGGGTAGAAAGCAACCATGGCCTCATCAGAAGAGCGATGGATCGTACCCGGTAGCACACGCAGCCGGCCGCCTGGAGAGTTCGTGACGGTAGCCGATCCAAATGAGCGCGTGACGGTAACGATTCGCGTGCGTTCGAAACACGCAAGCCCGCCGCTGCCGGGGCATCTCTCGCGCGAGGAGTTCGCCGCCGCATTTGGCGCGGGCGAGGGCGACCTGGAGCGCGTCGATTCGTTTGCGCAAGAAAACGGACTAGCGGTGGTCGATCGCGATCCGGCCCGGCGTACCGTTCGGTTGGAAGGGACGGTTGCGCAGATGTCGGCAGCGTTCGGCGTATCGCTCGGAACGTACAGCATCGGCTCGACGACATTTCGCGGACGCACCGGAGCGATTTCGCTTCCGGCGAGTCTCGCCAACGTCGTTGAAGCGGTTCTTGGTTTGGACACGCGTCCGCAAGCTCGCCCGCGCAGCCGCCGTGCCGTCGATCCCGCGGCATCGTTTACGCCGCCACAAATTGCGGCGCTTTACGATTTTCCGGCGGGCGTTAACGGAGCCGGCGAAACGATTGCGATCATCGAGCTTGGCGGCGGGTATAGCGCGAGTGACTTCTCCACGTATTGCAAGCAGCTTGGCGTCACCGAGCCCACGGTAAGCGTCGTGACCGTCGACGGGGCGACGAACTCGCCCGGGACGGATCAGGATTCCGATACCGAGGTGATGCTCGATGTGGAGGTAGCGGGCACGGTCGCCCCAGGTGCGGCGATCGTGGTCTACTTTGCGCCCAATACCGATCAAGGTTTTATCGACGCGGTGACGACCGCGGTTCACGACACGACGCACGCGCCCTCGGTTATCTCGATCAGCTGGGGCGACGCCGAGTCGAATTGGACGAGCGCGGCGATGGCCTCGCTCGACGAGGCGTGCGCTGCGGCGGCGGCGATCGGCGTAACGGTCTGCGTTGCGTCGGGCGACGGCGGATCGAGCGACGGGCAAAGCGACGGCGCACCGCACGCGGATTTTCCCGCGTCGAGTCCGCATGCGCTCGGATGCGGCGGCACGACCCTGAGCGCGTCGGGGACGACGATCACATCCGAAACCGCGTGGAGCGATTCGGGCGGCGGCGTGAGCGAGACCTTCGCGCTCCCGTCGTGGCAATCAAGCGCGCACGTCCCGGCGCCGACGAGTCCCAGTGGCGGACGCGGCGTCCCGGACGTGAGCGCCGATGCTGACCCCAATTCGGGCTACAGCGTGCGCGTGGACGGGGAGAGCGTGGTTGTCGGCGGCACGAGTGCGGTTGCTCCATTGTGGGCCGGGCTCATCGCGCTGATGAATCAGCAGCTTGGAACGAGCGTCGGGTTTATCAATCCTAAACTCTACGGATTGAACGGCTACCCGAATTCACCCGGACCACTGCGCGACATTACCGCTGGTAGTAACGGAGCGTACGATGCCGGCGTGGGATGGGATCCGGTCACGGGCCTGGGCAGTCCGGACGGCGCGCGCTTAGAGAAAGCGCTTAGTTGAGGATTACATCGTTTCCGGTGCGCTGATGCCGATCAGTTCGAGCACTTCGGCAAGCACGGATTTCGTCGCGACGCACAGTGCGAGGCGCGCGAGGCGCAGCTCGCGTTCGTCGACCAAGATCGTGCACTCGGTGTAGAATTGATGGAACTCGGTTGCGACATCCCGCGCGTATTTGGTGAGCCGGTGCGGCGCAAGATGGTCGACGACGCCCTGGACGACACGCGGCAGCTCGTCGAGGCGTCGCGCCAGGTTTATTTCTGCATCGTGCGTCAACGCGTGAAGCGCGGGTGAGTGGTGCGCTAGCTCGACGTCGGCCGGATCGGCGCGGCGCAGCACCGAGGCGATACGCGCGTGCCCGTACTGCACGTAATATACGGGATTGTCGCTGCTCTGTTCGACTGCAAGTTTCAAATCGAAGGTCAGTGGCGAATCGGTCGCGAGCATCGTGAAGAAGAAGCGCGCCGCATCGACGCCGACCTCGTCGAGGATCTCGTCGAGCGTGATAATGTTCCCCTCGCGTTTGCTCATACTGACTTGCTCGCCGCCGCGCATCAGGGTGATTTGTTGCGCGATCAAGATATCGAGCTTGCCGGGAAAGCCCATCGCGGCGGCCGCGGCTTTGAGCCGGCCGATGTACCCGTGGTGATCGGGGCCGAGAATATCGATAGCGCGATCGGCTCGGCTGAGCTTTTCAAAGTGGTACGCGATATCGGGCGCAAAGTAGGTTGGACTGCCGTCGCTGCGTATGATGACGCGGTCCTTGTCGTCGCCGAATTCCGACGTGCGGAAATACTGTGCGCCGTCCGCTTCATAGATCAAGCCCATGGCGCGCAGCTTGTCGAGGTCTTCGTCCATCCGGCCGCTCGCGCGCAGTTCTTTCTCGCTCTGCCACAGATCGTAGTGGACGCCGAAACGCTCGGCGGTGGCGCGTTGCTCGGCCAGAATCGCGTCGCGTCCGAGCTGCGCGAACTGCGCGATCGGCGCTTGGGGAAGGTTGCGCCACTTTTCGCCATCGCGCTCGACGATCGCCTCGGCAATCGGAACGAGATACTCGCCCGGATACCCGTCGTCGGGAAAAGCGTACTCGGGATCGTAATGCTGCATGTAGCGCGCGAAGAGCGATCGGCCCAGCGTCTCCATCTGCGAACCGGCATCATTGATGATCCACTCGACGAAGACATCGAAGCCGCGGTAGCGGAAGGCGCGCACCAGCGTGTCGCCGATCGAGAGCGTTCGCCCCTGCACGACAACCAGCGGCCCGGTGGGATTGGCGCTGCCGAATTCGAGCGAAATGCTCTCGCCTCTCGGAAGCGCGCGCCCGAAGTTTGCGCCGTCGCGCAAGATTCGCGCGATCGAGGCTTGCCACACGGCGGGCGCAAGGCGCACGTTGATGAAACCCGCAACCGCGTCGATCGACGAAAAGCGCGCCGAGACGGCGGGCGATTCGCCGCGCAGCTTTTCGATGAGGACGTTCGCCACGTCGTTTGGCGAGCGGCGGGCCGCCTTAGCTAGTGTGAAGGCGATGTTGGTTGCGAAATCACCGAACTCGGGACGGCGCGGCGCCTCGAACGTGACCGGTGCGGGGAGTGCGTCCGGATACGTGCGCGCCACAATGCTCTCGACGGCCTTCGCGAACGCGTCGAGTGCGTCGTCGGGCAGCATCCATTCAGCGTCCAGCGCAACCCGCCTTAGTGGTGGTAGGGTTCATTGCGCGAAATCTTCGCCGCACGGTAGAGCTGTTCCAGCACGATTGCGCGGGTCCACTCATGCAAGAACGTCAGCGGTGACAGCGACCACTGCACGTCGGCGCGTTCGAGCAGCGAGGCATCTGCGCCGTAGGTTCCGGCTACGACAAAGGTCAGGCGCATCACCCCTTCATGCGCGACCTTGTCGATCTCGCGCGCGAGATCGGAACTCGAAAAGCCGGTCCCGGTGCGCTCCAGGATCCAGACCCGATCGTCGGGCCGCACGTGCTTGAGAATGCGTTCGGCTTCTTCGCGCTTCGCGGCGTCGGGATCGCCGCCGTGTGCCACGCGCACCTCGATCTCTTCGTAGTTGAAGTACGGCATCAAGCGCTTACGGAAGTCGGCGCATGCCGCTGCCACGTAAGCGCTGCGAAGTTTGTCGACGGCGATTAGCCGGAGCTGCATGCAAACCGCGTTGCGCCGCGACGCTCGACCACGCCTTCGAGTTCTAGGATGGCGAGTTCGGCGAGGGCTTGCGCCGGCGCGAGTCCGGTCGCATCTACGAGATCGTCGAGATTGCACTCACCACCGGAAAGCGCATCTAATAACGCGCCCGGCGGTCCATCGCGCTGCGGCCGCGCTAAAGGCGTCGTGCGCGTAAGATGCAGCACTTCCAGCACGTCGGCAGCGCTTCGTGCAAGGATCGCACCGTCGCGGATGAGCGCATGACAGCCGGCGACGTGGGTCCGGTCCACGTCACCAGGAACGGCAAGGACGGGAATTCTCGGCGCGGCCCAGCCTGCGGTATTGAGCGCGCCGCTTCGCGCCGGCGCCTCGATCACGACGACCGCGTCGGCCAATGCCGCGACGATCGCGTTGCGCGCGAGAAAGTGCCATGGCGCGGCCTCCTGTTCGGGTGGAAAGGGCGAGAGCACCGCGCCTTGCGCGTCGACGATGCGCCGGGCAAGCTCGAGGTTGCGGCGTGGAAAGAAGCGATTGTGCCCGCTGCCTAAGACGCCGATCGTCGGCGCCCCGGCATCCAGTGCGCCCTCGTGCGCGGCGGCATCGATGCCCAGCGCAAGGCCCGAAACGATGGCACAACCTGCGGCTCCGAGGTCGCGGGCGAACGTTCGAGCCAGCCGGCGCCCGTATGGGGTTGCCGCGCGGGTGCCCACGAGGGCCACGCTGGGCCGGCCTAGCCCTGCAAGACTGCCGCAGGACCACAGGCCCAGGCCATCCCAGGCAAGGCCGCGCTCGCCCCGCACGGCCTCAAAGGCCGCCCGGGTGGTATACTCCGGAGCATCCACGGTGAAGCCTTCCCTCAGCGCCCCTGCGGCGGCAAGGGGGCGCTCACGGTAGGAGGCCCGGTGGCGTACCCGAATACGGGGAGCCGCACCTAGCCCGAAGCTCTGGAGGATCCTCAGGTGGCAGCAGAAGCCTATTGCGTCAAGTGTAAGACCAAACGTCAGATCAAAGACGCCGTGCAGATCACGATGAAGAACGGCCGGCCCGCGACCGAAGGCAAGTGCCCCGAGTGCGGAACCAAAATGTTCAAGATCGGCGCCGCCTCCTAGCCAAACCTAGGTCGGCGGAGCACTTTTCGCATCGTATTTATCTTTCAAAGAGGCCGGACGGCGAGCACGCCGGGCGGCCTTTTTGCGTTTACTAGGGGTAGTGCCGTATAATACGAGCACCCACTATATATGGGCCCTCGAGGTGTTGATCTGATTTGTCCGACCTGTCGCAAGAGCGAGACCCGTGTGGTTGACTCGCGCGACGATGAAACGGTAGTCCGTCGAAGGCGCGAATGCTTGGATCCGCGTTGCAAGCATCGCTTTACGACGTACGAGCGCATGGAAGCGCCGCGCCTCTTCGTGGTCAAGAAGGACGGACGTCGCGAACAGTTCAGCCGCGAGAAGATTCTGGGCGGTTTGCGCAAGGCGTGCGAGAAACGCCCGATCTCCGAGAACCAAATGGAAGCGGTCGCCGCCGATCTCGAGCGCGACCTCTTTGCGCGCGGCGAGAGCGAGGTCAGCTCGACGATGGTCGGCGAGAAGCTGATGGAAGCGCTGCGCACGCTCGATCCGGTCGCGTACATCCGCTTTGCCAGCGTGTATCGTTCATTCCGTGATATCGAGAGCTTCCGGGAAGAGTTATCGCAGCTTCTTTCTAAATAGCCGTACCGATGGATACGCTCGTGCGGGTGGCGCTCAAACGGCTTCCCGAGGCGGATGATTTGCCGCTCCCCTCCTACATGAGCGAGCATGCCGCCGGTGCGGATGTGTGCGCCGCGCTCACGAGCGAGTTGACGCTTGCGCCCGGAGAGCGAGCACTCGTGCCAACCGGTCTTTCAATCGCGTTGCCGCCCGGCTTCGAAGCGCAGATACGCCCACGCAGCGGGTTGGCTCTGCGCGACGGCGTTACGTGCCTGAATACGCCGGGAACAATCGACGCCGATTACCGCGGACCGATCGGTGTGATCTTGGCCAACCTTGGCTCCCTCCCAGTGACGATTCGACGCGGCGATCGCATCGCGCAGCTCGTGGTTGCGCCGGTTTCGCGCGCACAGTTCGAACTCGTTGACGAACTTCCCGAAAGCACGCGCGGCGTCGGCGGCTTCGGTAGCACCGGAATCGCTCGGTGAAAGTTTACATCGTCGGGCGCGGCGCGGTCGGGAGTTATCTCGGCGATCGGCTCGCTTCAATCGGCGTCGACGTGGCGTACGCGCCGCGTGCGCTCGACGCCGTCACTGCGTACGACGCCGACGTGGCAATTGTCGCGACCAAGGCCTACGACACCGACGGCGCCATCGAGACGCTGCGCAAGGCGATTGCGTTTCCGGAAAAGTGCGTCTTCGTATCGCCGCAAAACGGCGTCGGGAACGAAGAGAAACTTGCCGCCGCCTTCGGTGCGAACAACGTCGTCGCCGCTGCGCTCACGGTGCCGGTCGATCTCGATCGCGACGGGCATGCAAGTGCCGCCAAGGAGGGTGGAGGCCTTGCCGTTTCGCCGGTGGGTGAGAGCGCTTACAACTGGCTGGTCGCGACTTTTGTGAGCAGCGGTTTGCGGGTGAGCGTGGTTGAAGACTGGCGCGCGCTCAAGTGGAGCAAACTCGCACTGAACGTCGTTGCCAACGCGAGTTGTGCGATCCTCAACGTGCTTCCCGCGCGCATGGTCCATTTCGAAAAGATTTATACCCTCGAGATTCGCATGATTCGCGAGGTGACTGCGGTGATGTCGGCGATGAAGCTGCGGCCGATCGATTTGCCGCGCTATCCCGTGCGCGCTTTAATCGCCTCAGCCGCACTCCCCAGTCCGCTCGCGCGCGCCGTCATGGCTCGGCAGATCGCCGGCGGCCGCGGCAGCAAACCGCCCTCGCTCTTGCTCGACTTGCGCGCCGGCAAAACGCATAGCGAAGTGGATTGGCTCAATGGCGCGGTTGCGGCGGCGGGACACGCCAACGGTGTGCCGACGCCGGTGAACGGCGTCTACACCCGTGTACTCGACGACATTGCGCACATGCCGCAGCTCTGGGCCAAGTACCGCGAGCGGCCCGAAGCGCTCGTTGCCGAAGTCGAAGCCGAGATGCGCCGCGTCAAAGCCCTCTCCAAAGGAGCATAGCGAACTCATGCGCGATCCCAACGTGCCCGAGTCGCTCGAGGGCTGGTGGATCCTCCACCGCATGTTCGCGTTCGATCGCCGATCCTGGGACGGCTTACCCGAAAAGCGGCGCGCGAAATATGCCGCGCACGCGACCGATCTGGTGGAGCATTTACAATCGGGAAAAGATGGCGACGTGGGCCTTGCGCAGATCGTCGGCCATAAGGGTGATTTGATGCTCACCCACTACGCGCGTACGTACGACGGCTTGGCGTACGCCCAAACCTTGGTCGACAAACTCGAAGTGCGCGAATATTTGCATGCGCTCGGATCGTACGTCTCGGTCTTGGAGCTGGGAATGTATGATGCAACCGGAAAGATCCATGCAGAATTGCAATCGCGCGGCCTAGCCGCGCAGTCGCCCGAATGGATCGCTGCGTTTGACGAGCTGGTGCGCAAGCAGGCCGAGAGCCCGTACGTCGGTCCGCGCTTGTGGGCCAAAATCCCGCGCCGCCGGTACGCGTGCTTCTATCCGATGAACAAGAAGCGCGACGGGGCGGACAACTGGTTCATGCTTCCGTTCGATGAGCGTGCCAAAATGATGACCGAGCACGGAAAGGTCGGGCGAAGCTATCACGGAGCGGTCACGCAAGTCATTTCAGGTTCGATCGGCTTCGACGATTTCGAATGGGGTGTCGACCTGTACGCCGACGATCCGCTGGTGTTCAAGAAATTGGTCTACGACATGCGCTTCGACGAGGCGAGCGCGCGCTTTGGAGAATTTGGTCCGTTTTGGAGCGGCGTACAATTTTCGGCCTCCGAGCTGCGGGTGTTTCTCGACGGCGATGCCGTGCCGGCACTCGACGCTGGTACGTAAGGTCAACGCCGGCGCGATGTACCGGTGGGCATCGGCCACGGACGGGTGACCAATCCAAAGCACGCCATCGCGAGCGCCGCGACCCCACCGGTCATGAAGGCGAGTTCCGTGCCGCCGCGTTCGCACAACCACCCCGCGAGCAGTGAACCAAACGGCCCGCTCGCGAGGAAGACGTAGTTGTAAAGCCCGCCGACGCGCCCTTGCAAGAAGCCCGGTGTTGCGAGTTGCACGAACGCGTTTGTCCCCGCGGTATAGATCGTGTAGGCGACACCGGTCAACAACAAAAGCAGTGCGACCGGAATGACGCGCGCCTGCATCGCGAGCGTGCATTGCGCGACGCCGAAGATCGCGCATGCGCCCAGGAGCAGCGTGCGCGATGCGCGCGCTCGGGACGCGGCGATCAGCGCACCGATTAAGGCACCGAGGCCAAAGACGGCAGCGATCCATCCGTACGTCTGGGCGCCTCCGTGCAGCGTCTGCTGTGCGAGTACCGGCAAGAGCACGTTGAAATTGATGGCGAGAAACGAAACCACGAACATCATCAGGAGGACGATGGCGACGGTCTTGGTGTGCCGGGCATATTGCAGGCCGATGCGGATCGATTCGAGGAGCGATCCCGTGCGGCGCATGTCGGCTTGTGCATGAAATTCGCTCGTGCGCATCGCGGCAATCGCCCAAATGACGGGAATGAAGCTGATCGCATTGAGCAAGAAACACATCCCGAGCCCGGTCGTTTCGATCAAGACGCCGGCTAAGGCCGGGCCGACGATGCGTGTCGCGTTGTTGAGACTCGAGTTGAGTGCGATCGCGTTGCCGAGCTCCGACCGTCCGACCAGCTGCACCATCAGCGCCTGACGGCTCGGACTGTTGAAGACCAGGACGACGCCGCGTACGAATGCGACGGCGTCGATGAACCACACCGTTGCGAAGTGCCCATAGACCGCGAGCGCCAGCAGCAAGGCGCACAGCGCCATGGCAACCTGGGTTACCAACAGCGTCTTTTGCCTGTCCCAGCGGTCGGCCAGCGCTCCGCCGACGAGCCCGAGTACAGCGTAGGGTCCGTAGAAGAAGAATCCGAGCACGCCGACGGCTTGCGCGGAGTGTGTCAGTTCCAAAATCAGCCACGCCTGTGCCGCGGTTTGCAGCCACGTACCGATTTGCGAAACGAATTGGCCCGCAAAATAGAGCCGATAGTTGCGGTGACGCTGGAGGCTTGCAAGCATGGACCCCAAATTATTCGCTAATGCCCGATCTTTCTATTTTTGCCAACGACTCCGACACACAGCGGCTCCCTGCGGGGCATCGCTTCTTTGCCGCCGGCGAAAGCGGCGAGGAAATGTATGTCGTCTTGAGCGGCGATGTCGAGATCAGCCTGCGCGGCAAGGTCCTTGAGACCGTGCACGCCGGAGGCATCTTCGGCGAGATGGCGTTGATCGATCGGCAGCAGCGCAGCGCTGACGTGATCGCCAAGACCGACGTCAAGGTCGCGGTCATCGATCGCAAGCGCTTTCTCTTTCTGCTCACGCGGAATCCGTACTTCGCGATCGAGGTCATGACCGTCATGACCGAACGTCTGCGCAGGTTCGACGACAAGCTTTGATCCGTACAGGAAACTGCAGGTAACGAGGTAGCCGCCGCAGCCCTCGCTTGCTGATTGGCGCCGGCGCTTGCTGGGAAAAACGCTGGTCATGAGTGATCCTGTAATCGTACGCGAAGACAGCGGCAGCGGCGCCGCCTCTTTCGGAATCATCGCTGTGCTCGTCGTCGCCGTTTTCATCGGGCTCTTTGTGTGGCATCCGTGGTCGGTAACCACGACGCACCAGACGACCGTCACGCAACCGGGGGCTCCCGGAAACGGAGGTTCGACCACCAATTCAACCACGAATTCGACGACGACCACCACCAACGGCCACCCGTAAGCCATTTGGCAGGACTTGTGACCTTACGGTGCCCTTGCTAGGGTTCTAGTTGGGGGTGTGGTCATGAGTAACGCGTCTTCGATCGTGGTTCACGATCGCGATTTTACGGTCAAGGTCTACCGCGGTGACGAGTGCGTAATGTTCGCGATGAATCTCCCGGAGACGGCCTGCACCGACCTGGCCGGATTTGCGATCGCACGCGGACCGGATGCCGACCATCTCACCTACATAAAGAATCGTTTAGGATTCGATGCGAGCAAGGGTGCGTATGCGACCAAGGATCCGACGCAGCAGCTCGCCGACGAGACGCCCTCGAATCTTTCGCCGTTTCAGAAGTTCCGTTGGGTGGATTTCCCGCCCGACGCGAGCACCCCGCTGACGTATAAAATCGACGCGGTGTATTTTTCGGGTACGCAGCTCTCGGCAAAATATAGCGTGACATTGACCATGCAGCTTGGCGGACCACTCTTCTCAAATTTCGATCTGGGATTCACGCGCGGCTACATCTCATCGCAGGATTTCGCGGATCGCTACGGCCAAGTTCGCGAGCTTCGTCCGAACAACTCGGTGGACTACGATACCGATACGAACGTGCCCAACGCCAAGCCGCCGGTGACCTGGCGCGTACTCTACGAGTGGCTCGGCGCGCATGCCCGCTCGATTCTCGCCACCTTTACGCAGCGCTGCAAGGACGACGGCCACGGGTTCGACGTGTTCGCCTACGACCTTGACGAGCCCGACTTCATCAAGTTCGTCGCTCAGCAGGCGGAAGCGAAGCTGCCGGTGCGCATGATTCTGGACAATGCGAGCCTGCACACCAAGCCAACGGCGCGCGAGGTACTGTCCGCGGCGCTATTGACGAAAGCCGGGGTGCAGCTCAAGCGCGGGCACTTCAAACGTTACGCGCACGACAAATGCGTGATCGAACGTGATGCATCCGGAAGCGCAATACGCGTTCTGACCGGGTCGGCTAATTTTTCGGTTCGCGGGCTCTACGTGCAGTCCAATAGCGTTATCGCGATCGACGATCCGCAGGTTGCCGGACTGTACGGTCAAGCGTTCGACGAAGCCTGGACCGACATGGCGCAGTTTGCGGATTCCGAGATCGCTTCTGAGTGGTTCGATGCGCAAGGTACAGGCATTCCCGCGTTCAGCGTGTCGTTTGCCCCACACAAGACCGGCGAGGTGTCGCTCGATCGGGTTGCCGCGGCCATCGCCAATGCCAAGAGCTCGGTGCTCTTCGCGGTGATGGAACTTGCCGGTGGAGGTGCGGTGATGCAAGAGCTCACCACGCTGATGAAACGGCCTGACATCTTCTCGTATGGTGTGACGCAAACGACCACAGGCATCAAGTACTATAAATCGGGTGAAGCCAACGGTTTACTCGTACCATTCGGCTATCTGAAGGCGCACGTGCCGCCGCCATTCACCGCGGAGTGGAACGGCGGCATGGGTCAGGTAATCCATCATAAGTTCGTGGTGATCGACTTCAACGGAACCAATCCGTTGTCATACTGCGGCTCGTCCAATCTCGCCGAGGGCGGCGAGGAGAGTAACGGCGACAACCTGCTTGAGATTCGCGATCCGGCGGTCGCCGTTTTCTATGCAGTTGAAGCGATAAAGCTTATCGATCACTACGAGTTTCGCGCTTACGAGCAATCGGCGACCCAGACACAACCGCTTCTGCTCCAGAGTGCGTCTGCTCCGAAGCCATGGTGGCAAGCGTCCTTCGATACCGCCGACATCAAGAATACCGAGCGCGAGCTGTTCGTGAGCTAGGCCGACCTGTTCGAGGGTCTGCCCGGCGTTCAGAGAAATCTTTGATTCACTCTTGAGGACGCATCCGATTCCTAGGGGCCATGCTCGACCCACAATGCGGACGCTCCTTTTTGCAGTCTGTAGTTCGGTCTTCGCACTCGCGGGTTTTTCTGCGCGTGCCGAGGGAGCCGTTGCGTCGACCTTTTCGTTCCCGGCCGCCAGGGCGCCCCATCCTCTCGCGCTGGATCCGGCCCTTTCGGATCCCGCCTGGCAACTCGGCAAAATCCTTAGCGGTACGCCCTGGAAGGACGTAACCACGCGGGGCAACGCCCCGGACGCTACGACCGCCTACTTTTTGTACGACGACAAGAACCTTTACGTCGCTTTTGTCGCGCCGCAAAAGGCGCCGATCGTCGCTACCCAAACGACCAACGACGTCGGATTCGGAACCGACGATTTCGTGTCCGTCGGGATTGACACGAGCGGGGCGGGTTCGCAGGCATATCTTTTCGAGACGACGCCCCGCGGCGTGCGCTACCAGCAGGCGACCGAAAATGTCCGCTACCGTCCCGACTGGAAAGCGGCCGCGACCGTCGCCGGGGGCGAGTGGCGCGCCGTGATGATCATCCCGCTTTCGTCGATGCGGATCCACGGTGGCGCGAATACGTGGCGAATCGGCTTCTTCCGCGGCGTCGCGGCGACGGCGGAGCACTACAGCTGGGCGTTCGATGGTCTCATGCAGGACGCCGGAGCGGGGAACTGGCCGTCGTTCAACGATCTGCGCTATTGGCCCAGCGTCACCGTCTCGCTGGCAAAAAGCAGCTCCGCACGCCCGCAGCCGCGGCTCGAGGTCTTCGCGCTATCGAGTAGCGGCGAGGACCGTTCCTACTACCAGCAGGCAGATGGTATGTTTTTCCCGCAGCCGACGCGCTACTACGGCGCCGATGCGAGCATTCCGGTGACGTCGACGATCAATCTGGTCGGCACGCTGAATCCTGATTTTTCCAACGTGGAAATCGATCAGCAGACGATCGCCCCCCAAGAATTCGAACGCCAACTCGTCGAGTACCGTCCGTTCTTCGCGCAAGGCGCGCAGTATCTCGATCCCAATCCCAACGGCTACTCGAATTTCATCAGCTATCCGAACGAGGTGTTCTATTCGCCGAGCATCGGACCGTTCGACAGTGGAGCAAAGATCGAGGGGGTCTACGGCCTACAGAGTTTCGGTGTCCTCACCTTTCATGGCTACAACGCAGAAACGGGCGAGACGTTCGACGATCAGGCGTTCGGGTGGAAGCATGCGCTGCAAGATCAGACGTTCCAATACTGGGTGGACGGGGTGCTGGCGCACCACAGCATCAACGGCGACGACAATACGGTAGAGGCGGGGTTCAAGGGCCGAAATCTGCACACTAAGTTCGTCTATGATTTCGACATCGCAGTCGAGCACGGATCGTGGGTGCCGCAAGGAACCGCACATTCGGCCAACGGCTTCATCGACGAACACCAGAACAACTATGAGATCAACCTCGGGTACGTCGACATCAGCCCGAACTACAACCCGATCGACGGCTACACCGAAAATTCGGACATCCGCGGCCTGCAAGGGTTCGTGGCGTTTAACGGCACGCTGCCGGGGGTGAAGAGCTGGAACTTCATCGCCATAGGCGATCGCTACCACGATCAAAGCGGCGCGATCCACGAAGCCGACTCCGGGGTCTATCTGAGCGCGGTCTTTCGTAATCTGTTCTCGCTCGACGGTATCGGCCCGACAGTTAGCCTATTGCGCCAGTATTCGATTCCGCTCGTTCCTGCCAACTGCGCTGTGTCGAACGAAAATCCGATCGTCGGAACGTCATCGTTCACGGGTTTTTCGTGCTACCTCCAAGGCACCGATGTGCCGTACAACCTGATGTCGCTCCCGATCGGCTACCGCGACGGAAGTCCAACCCCCATCGACGTGAGCGCCAACTGGGGCAGCTTCGGGGGAAATTGGGTCCACTACTATACGTCAACGGCGTCGCGCCCAATCGGCTCCAAATTGACGCTTGGCCTGGAGTACGATGGAACGTTCGAACGTTCCATCGTGACCGGCGTACTCGAATCGCAGTGGTTGCGCCGCGTTTCCGTCGGATACAACATCAACGCCTCGACAAATATCTCGATCGGATTGCGCGGCATCAACGCCTTGGGCGGCTTCGTCACGGAACCGGGCAATAATCTCGCCTTCGGGTTTCACACGCGCACGACGGATGGCGACATCTACATCAACTACGGTTCGCCGGCGGCCAATGTCACGCTGAACCGTCTCATCGTGAAATACGTCTTTCGTATTGGGTCGGCGGCGGGAACTTAGGCGGCGCGGCCGGCTGACACCCGTGACGGGGTCGCCATTTGCGACTAGCAACTATCCGACCGGAGTGGCGGTAGACCCGACGGGCAGATTCGCGTATGTCTCGAGCGGTCACGGGTCGGGCATCTCGGCCTACACGATCAACATGAAGACCGGCGCGCTCACTGCGGTGACGGGCTCGCCCTTCGCCGGAGGCAATTGGACTGGTGCAGCGTTCGATCCCAGCGGTAAGTTTGCATACTTTGGTGGAGGCGGTGGCATCTTCGCCTTCGCTATTAACGCGAGGACTGGCGCGCTTACGGCCGTAGCAGGTTCGCCTTTTGCTACCGGTACTGGTGGATTTCAAGCCGAGGTGGCGGTCGATCCTCGAGGCAGGTTCGCATACGTCGCCAACAGAGATACCAACAACGTTTCGGCGTTTACCATCGACGCGGCGAGCGGTGCCCTCACGCCGATTGCGGGCTCACCCTTCGCGGCGGGCAACGGTCCCTGGGGAGTAGTGGTCGATTCTACCGATAGGTTCTTGTACGTCGCCAACAGCTTCGCCAACACCATTTCGGCGTACAACATCGACGCGACAACCGGCGCGCTCACGCCGCTTGCCGGTTCGCCATTCTCTTCGCCGAATACAGGTGCGGGTAGCTTCGAAGTCGTCGTTGACCCGACCGGCAAGTTCGCATTCGTTGGCACCAATGGTCCGTACGGTGGCGCGTATGTCTACGCCATTGACCCGCGGACCGGGGCGCTAGCGGAAGTAGGGGGAGAAGAGAACCCGGCGACGGGTTACGTGGCAGTTGACCCCTCGGGGAATTTCTTGTATGACGTCAACAGCTATGGTAACAACGTCTACGCTTTCACCGTGGATGCGAAGACAGGCGAGCTGAATCCGCTAGCGGCGTCCCCATTTGCCGCGGGCAACTTCCCTAGCGGCATAGCCGTGACGCGCCCCCACAGAGGCGATTTTCATAGGAAGTAGCGACCGCGAGCGGCGCGTTGCATCGTGTTAGGCGGCTCGTCCGTCGAGCCGCTCGAGGCTTCGGTATTGAATCGCTTCGGCGATGTGTTCGGCGTGGATGTCGGCGGATTGCGCAAGGTCGGCAATCGTGCGCGCGACGCGGGCGATGCGATCCAAGGCGCGCGCCGAGAATTGGCGCTTTGCGCTGGCGTTCGCCAAAAGCCGCAGCGCTGCATCGTCGAGTGCGCAATATGTGCGCATGTGATTTGCCGGTATTTCTGCGTTCGCACCGATCAGTGTGCCGGCGAAGCGTTGGCGCGCCACCGCGCGCGCGGCAACGACGCGCTCGCGAATGACGCTCGAGTGCTCGGCGCCGTCGCGGCGCACCATATCGTCGAACGGAACGCGCGCGATTTCGATCTGTAGATCGATCCGATCCAGTAGCGGGCCCGAGAGTTTGCCGATATATTTTGCGACGCTCGCGTCGTCGCAGCGGCACTCGGCGCCGCGCAAGCCGCGGTAACCGCACGGGCACGGGTTCATCGAGGCGACCAATTGAAAGCGCGCCGGATAGGTGAACGTGCCGGCGGCGCGCGCGATCGTCACCGTGCCTTCTTCCAAGGGTTGGCGCATCACCTCGATCGCTCCGCGCCCGAATTCGGGCAACTCGTCGAGAAAGAGCACGCCGTGATGGGCGAGGCTGATTTCCCCGGGCTTCGCCAATGGACCGCCGCCGACGAGAGCCGTCTGGCTGATCGTGTGATGCGGGAAACGAAACGGTCGCGCGCTGACCACGCCGGCGTGATTGGCCAGCAATCCGGCAACACTATAGATCTTGGTGACGTCGAGCGCTTCGCGCAGCGTCATGGGCGGAAGAATCGACGGCAGCCGTCGCGCAAGCATTGTTTTTCCGCAGCCCGGCGGACCAACGAAGAGCAGGTTGTGTCCGCCGGCCGCGGCAATCTCGAGCGCGCGCTTCGCGGCGAGTTGGCCGCGAACATCCGCCAGGTCGCCGTGGACCAGCGTGTCGGAGGGATCGAGCACCGGAGCTTGCGTGCGGCGGCGCCAGGGACCACCGTTGCCTAAGATCACCGCAACCGCGTTTTGCAGTGAATCGACGGCGTAGAGTTCGATGCCGTCGACCAGCGCGGCTTCGTCGGCGTTGCGCGCGGGCACGATCAATTTGGTAAAGCCCGCATTGCGCGCGCCGATCACCATCGGCAAGATGCCGCTGACCGGGCGCAGCGTGCCGTCGAGGGCGAGTTCACCCAGCGCGATAACGTTTTGCAGCGCAAGGCGATCGATCTGTTCGTCGATGGCGAGGAGCGCAAGCGCGATCGCGAGATCGAATGCGGGGCCGCCTTTGCGAACGTCCGCCGGCGAAAGATTCACCAGAAGCCGTCCCGCCGGGTACGCGAATCCTGAATTGAAGATTGCGGCACGAACGCGTCCGCTGGCTTCGCCGAGCGCGCGATCGGGCAGGCCGATAATCGTAAACGCCGGTGTCCCGGGCGAGCTGTCGGCCTCGACGCGCACCACGTAGCCTTCGATCCCGAGCATCCCGGCGCAAAAGGAAAGCGAGAGCATATCAGCATCCTCCTCTGCGCGTTCCGGAAGCGGTATCTAGGGCGCCTTGCGCCTATGGGACAGTCGGCCGAGGGCAAAGGTGTAATAATCTGGCCAATGGGGGACTTTGCATGCGATTTTTCTTGATGGCCATCGCCGTTCTCGCGCTCAACGCGCCGGCACTGGGCCAAACGACGATACCGTTTACCACCAAGATGTTCAGGGTGAGCCGCTGCGATCCGCAGGCGAACGTTATGACTTCGTACCCGGGCTATGTCCCGGGATATTATCCGGGCGGCCCGTACTTTTGGGGCGACCCATACGGCTACCGCTTCTATCAGCCGCCGGTCACCAGCGCCAGTCCAACCCTGAGCGTCGACTTCACGAACATTACCCACAAGGTGATGACCACGGTGGAATGGGGATTGGTCGCGAACGGCCGGCTAGTCGCCGAGGCGCGTGACGTCGGCACGTTTTCGCCCGGCGCTGAGATCAAGCACAAATATGGTCTGAGCCCGAACGTATTCCCACTGCAAACCGGGTTGCCGCGTTGCATCGCGCTGCGCGTGACGTTTGCCGACGGGACCGTGGTACACAATCCGAATCTGCCGCAAACGCGGCGGCAAATGTACGTTTCACCGCCGCCCCATTAGACGAACGAAGCGATTTCGCTGAAGTCGAGACGCGGATTGCGCGGGAAGAGTTTGCTGTCGTCGCCGTATCCGAGCGAAACCAGCAGAATCGACTTGCGCGTCCCGTCCGGGAAGAATTCCTTATCGACGGCGGCGTTATCGAATCCACCCATCGGGCCCGCATCAAGGCCGTGCGCGCGAGCGGCGAGGATAATATATCCCGCTTGCAGCGTCGCATTTTGCAACGATGCGGGCTCCGCGTTGTCGCGTGCCATGTCGTAAGATCGTTGCGGAGCGTGCGGGAATAGTCGCGGAAGCGTTTCGTGGAAGTTCAGGTCGCGTGCGAGGATCGCCGTTACCGGCGCGGACTCGACCTTCGTCACGTTCCCGGGCGAGAGCAGCGGCTTAAGCCGCTCGCGGCCTTCGGGCGTGGTCACGAATACCACGCGAAGTGGAAGCGAGTTCATCGCCGTTGGCGCAACCTTCGTCGACTCGACGATGCGCTCGAGAAGCTCAGCTGAGACCGGCTCCGGTAGGAAGCCGTTGGCTGTGCGGGCGTCGTGGAAAATCGTGTTCAGAGCGCGCTCGTCGAGCGCGCGATTTGACTTATTAAAAGTTGCCGTCATGGTTCCATGGTAGGTTAGCGGATCATCCTTGTCAAGATAGTCCTAAATAAGATGATCTCATTATGATATGATTATTCCATGGAACTCACCCATGAGCCGGTCGCCTGCAGCAAAGTCCCCGCGGTGCTGCGGGAGGGGCTGGGCTGGCCGCTTGCTCGGATCGCGCACGGCTTCACGGCGGCGCACAACGAGGCGCTCGGTCCTCTTGGTCTAAATCTCCGGACCTTCGCGGTCTTGGCGACCGTGGCCGGCGGCGCGATCCGTTCGCAGCTCGAGATCGCGCAAAGCGTCGGCCTGGACAAAACGACGCTTGTCGCGACGATCGACGATTTGGAGCGTCGCGCCTTCGTGCTTCGCAAAGCCGATTCGGACGACCGGCGCGCGCGCATCGTTGAGATCACTGCCGCAGGCGAAGCGCTCTTGCTGCAAGCCGGGGAAACCGTGCGCGCGACCGAGCGCCGTGTGCTCGCGGACATGTCGCCCGAGAATGTCGAGCAGATTCGGGCGTCGCTGATCGCGCTGCTCTCCGGACCGCTTCATGCATACTTCGATCGCGCCGGCTCGTGTTTGTAACGGCTTAGGGCGTGACCTCATCGCGCGTGTTGCGCATCTCGCCCG
This sequence comes from Vulcanimicrobiota bacterium, assembly GCA_963833045.1. Lineage (GTDB taxonomy): Bacteria > Vulcanimicrobiota > Vulcanimicrobiia > Vulcanimicrobiales > Vulcanimicrobiaceae > Aquilonibacter. Next base: position 636,580 of record CAWHWL010000020.1, on the reverse strand, counting down.
CGTAGAAGCCATATTTTCCCTTGATGTGCTCCCAGCCCGGTTTCGTGTCGCCGTAAACCCAGGCAACGTCGATCGCTCGTATGGGGTCATCGACGAAATCCGCGTAGTAACATTTGCCTTTGTACGGGCAGGTGTAGTCGTGCGACGACATCTGCAATTTCTTACTCACCGCAGTAGCGTCGATGTACCAATTACCCTCGACTTTAGCGACTTGATCGCCGCTCGCGTCGGCTAGCAGCGCTCCCGTGCGCTGTTCGTAAATTCGTACGCGCATGGCGGAGCTTGTTTGTCGAGCCGAGAACCTGCGCCTTCATGCTCAAGCCTATCCTCGAAATCGACCGCCTCGTCTCCGCCTCGCCGGAGCCGCACTCGGTGGCCGTGCTTCGAGGCAAAGAGGTCTGGGTCGCTTCTCGGGCCACCCGGCGCATCGACGTGATGGACCGCGATGGGTGGCGCAAGACCGGCGAAATCGAAACGCCGGGCATGCCTTGGGGAATGAACTACGGCGGAGGTGCCGTCGTGATGACGTGCGGCGAAGGCGCCGACGATGACCGCCGCGTGCACCGCTACATCCCCGGCGACGGCTTCGACGACATCGTGATTGAGTGCCCTGAGGATACCGGCTCGCATCTGACGTTGTACGGCGGGCGCGTATTGCTGGGTCAGTGGTACAACAAGCGTTTGCTGCTTCTCAACGATGACGGCACGATCGCTACCGAGTGGCAGACGCCGCACGAGATCTGCGGCGTTGCGGTGATCGAAGATATGGCAATGCTACTCGGCACCGACGACGAGGACACCGAGGAATACTATCTCTCGCGGCTCGACCTGCGCAACGGTATGGCGCAGGACATCGCAAGCGTTCCGTTTCGCGCGCGTGGTCTTGCGTGGGACGGGAGCCGCTTCTGGACCAATCATCGCGAGGCGGACCGCACCGTCACGTTCGCGCTGCTCCCCGACTAACGCGTGCATCTCACCACGCTCGACTGGTGGATCGTCGTTATCTCACTGGCGATCACGTTTGTTCCGGCGATCGTACTGGCGCGGCGCGCCGGAAAGAACACGACGGAGTTTTTCGCCGCCGGGCGCAAGGCGCCGTGGTGGCTGATCGGCATCTCCCTGGTCGCGACCACCTTTTCCACGGACACGCCGAATCTCGTGACCAATCTCGTGCGCGACGGAGGCGTCGCGGAGAATTGGGTTTGGTGGTCATTTCTTCTCACCGGCATGGCGACGGTATTTTTCTATGCGCGGCTCTGGCGTCGCAGCGGCGTCTTGACCGATTTGGAGTTCTACGAACTACGTTACTCGGGCAAGGCTGCCTCGGTCGTGCGCTCGGTGCGCGCAATCTATTTGGGGCTATTCTTCAACTGCTTCATCATCGCCAGTGTCAACCTCGCCGCGGTCAAGATCGCGAACATCTTTTTTGGGTGGCCGCGTACGGAAACGCTGCTGTTCTGCGCGATCGTGCCGATCGTCTTTGCTGCCACGGCAGGTCTGTGGGGCGTGATGGTCACCGACACGATCCAGTTCTGCATCACGATAACCGCCGCGTTCGCCGCCGCGTATTTCGCGCTGCATGCACCGGGCGTCGGCGGGCTGCACGGGATGGTCACGCACATTGCGCTAGCGCATCCACACCTACTTTCGATTCTTCCTGATTTTAGCGATTGGCCGACGGCGCTTGGGATCTTCGTGATTCCGCTCACCGTGCAGTGGTGGTCGGCGTGGTATCCCGGTTCAGAACCGGGCGGCGGCAGCTATGTCGCGCAGCGCATGCTGGCTGCACGCAGCGAGAATGATGCGCTCTTCGGCACGTTCATGTTTCAAGCGATGCACTATGCACTGCGTCCCTGGCCGTGGATTGTGGTCGCGCTTGCCTCGACCATCGTCTATCCTACGCTGGGCGATATCCACGCGCGCTTTCCCTATGTCTCGCCGGCGTTGATCGGAAACGACATCGCGTACCCGGCGATGCTGGTGTTCTTGCCCGCCGGTTTCGCCGGCCTCATGGTTGCGGGCATCTTTGCGGCGTACCGCTCCACGATCGAGACGCATCTCAATTGGGGCACATCGTATCTTGTCCACGACTTCTACCGGCGACTCATTCGCCGCGACGCGAGCGAGCATCATTACGTGATGGTCGGACGCATCGTTACCGTGCTGCTCATGGTAGCGGGCGTCGGTGTAACCTATCTGCTCGATACCGCCAAAGACGCGTTCACGCTTTTAATTTCGATCGGCGCGGGGACCGGACTGATCTATCTGCTGCGCTGGTTTTGGTCGCGCATCAATGCGTGGAGCGAAATCAGCGCGATGTGCGTCTCGTTTGTCGTTTCACTTGGATTCTTTTTTGCGGGCAAATTGGGGCATGGCGCGAGCAGCACGACGGTGCTCTTGGTGACCGTCTCGGTCACGACCGTCGTCTGGCTATTGGTGACGTTCCTTACGCCCGCCGACGATCCACAGACATTGGCCCGCTTCTACGCCAAAGTGCGACCGGCCGGTCCGGGCTGGCGGAAGGTCCGTGAGGCCGGCGGCTTACCGCCCTCGCCTGACTCACCGGCGCAAGCGCTAGGAAGCTGGGTGCTGGGGCTCGCGTCGATCTACGGCGTGCTCTTTGCGACCGGCGCGTTCGTCTACGGCCGACCGGGTCCCGGGGTCGTGTGGCTGATCGTCGCTCTTCTGTCTGCAATTGGGCTCGTTCGCCTGGTTCGTGCGGCTTCTCCACAGATTGCACAAGGCTAAGGTCGCTGATTGTGGACAACGAGGGGCGGCGTTCCGGCACGGAAAAACGGGCTGCTGATGCCTGAGACCCCGGATCGACCGCGTCGCACCGGCCTGCTCGCCCTCGATTTCGTCATTGCGGCGAGTGCGATCATTATCTCGTTTGCCTCGCTTTGGGTGGCTTTACGAGCGGACCGCACGCAAGAACAACTGCTTCAAGCGAGCGTGTGGCCCTATGTCGAATACTACTCGAGCGACGCGACGGCGAATGGCGACAAGCGCCTCGCTTTTGGGCTTCGCAATGCCGGCGTCGGTCCGGCGATCGTCCGCACGTTTGCCGTCGAATATAACGGTCATCCCTACTCGCGGCTTCGAGACCTACTTGCGGCCTGTTGCCAAGTGCGAGCCAAGGGACACCTCCGTGGGATCGTATCGTCGACGGTTCACGACAGCGTGATCATGGCGCACGAGGATGTGCCGTTCATCGAGGTTCTTCCGAGTAAAGCTGATCCGAGTGAGTATGCCTCGATCGGCGCGGCGCGTCACCGCGTTACGGTTCAAATCTGCTATTGTTCGGTACTTGGAGACTGCTGGTTCTACGACACATCGCTCGAAGATGCGCAACCCGCGTCCGTGAGCAAATGCCCGCCCGCCAAAGTGCCGTACCTCACCTAAAGGAGACTATGTTGAAATCAACTCGCCTGCTCTGCCTGGCACTCTGCGCCGTTCTGGCCGCGTGTTCGAACTCGGGATCGTCTTCGACTTCGAGTTCGAGCGCCTCATCCGCGCCCGCCGCATCGTCTGCCGCCGGTGGTAAGACGATTGGTGTGTCGATTCAAAACCGTGAAGCGCAGTTCTATCAAGGTATGGAGAGCGGCATGAAAGCCGAAGCGGCAAAATACGGCTACACGCTGGTCGTCGTTGACGCGAATCGTGACAACGCTAAGCAGCAAAGCCAGGTCGAGGATTTCATTTCCAGCAAGGTCGATGCGATCGTGCTCACGCCTTACGACTCCACGGCGATCGGCAGTGCGATCGTCGAAGCCAACAAGGCAAACATTCCCGTCTTTACCGCCGACATCGCGAGCACGAGCAAACAGGGAACCGTCGTCGCGCACATCGCAAGCGATAACGTGCAGGGCGGTATGCAAGCGGCAAAGCTGATCTGCAAGGCGGTGGGGACGAGCGGTACGGTCGCAATTCTCGACGAGCCCGAAGTGACCAGCGTGCAAGATCGTGTAAAAGGCTTTAAGGCTGGACTCAAAGCTGATTGCCCCGGCGTCACCGTCGTAGCCGACATCGATGCGGGCGGCGAACGTTCCAAGGCCGACAGTTCGATGGGCGACGTGCTGCAGTCCAACCCCAATGTCAAAGGCGTGTTCGGCATCAACGACGATTCAGCGCTGGGGGCGGTGAGCGCAATCAAAGCGGCCGGCGCAACGGGGAAGATTGCGGTCGTCGGGTACGACGCAACGCCCGAGGCGCAAGCGGCAATTAAGGCAGGATCGATGTACGGTGATGCGATTCAATATCCCGACAAGATCGGCGCGCTGACGATCGACACCATTCACGACTATTTTGCCGGCAAGATACCACCCAAAGTCGTGCACGTTCCGGTCGGCACCTACACGCGTTGAATTCGAGCGCCCCGCTCCTGGAGATGCGCGGCATCGGGAAGTCATTTCCCGGTGTTCGCGCGCTTTCGGACGTCTCGCTGACACTCTATGCCGGTGAAGTGCTGGCCCTCGTCGGAGAGAACGGCGCCGGCAAATCGACGCTGATGAAGATCCTCGCCGGCGCGCAGCGCGCCGATCGCGGGAGCATCGTGATCGACGGCGCGGAGGTGCAAATTGCCTCGCCGCACGACGCCGAGCGACTGGGCGTGGGGATGATCTATCAGGAATTCAATCTCGTCCCGCAGCTCAACGCGCTGCAGAACATTCTGCTCGGGAACGAACCGGTGCGCGGACTGATGCTCGACGAGCGTGAGGCAGCGCAGCGCGCGAGCGCTGTGCTCCAGGAGCTCGGGATCGAACTTCCGCTGGATCGCCCGGCAAGGCGCCTTTCGGTTGCGCAGCAGCAACTGATCGAGATCGCGAAGGCGCTTTCACGGCGCGCCCGGATCATCGTGATGGACGAGCCGACCGCCGCGCTCACCGATCGGGAAATCGACGCGCTCTTCGCGCTGATCGTGCGCCTCAAGGCCGGCGGTGCGGGCATCATCTACATCTCGCATCGCATGGAAGAATTGCCCAAGATCGCCGATCGCATCACGGTGCTGCGCGACGGCTCGGTGGTCGAAACGCGCATCGCGGCGGAGTTTTCGCCGGCTGACGTCATTCGGGCGATGGTTGGGCGACCGCTCGACGCGCACTTTCCGGCGCTTGATCCGGTCAAGGTGGACGCACCAGTCGTGCTCGATGTGCGCGATCTCTCGCGCGATCCGGCAATCGCGCATATTACCTTCTCCGTACACGCTGGTGAGATCGTCGGACTCGCCGGATTGATCGGCGCCGGACGCACCGAGATCGTGCGCGCGATCGCGGGCGCCGATGTGCCCGACAGCGGCGCGATCGCCATCGACGGCAAACCCACGCGCATCCGCGTGCCGCATGACGGTATCTCCGCCGGAATCGCTTTCATTACCGAAGATCGCAAAGGCCAGGGACTCGTGCTCGGTATGAGCGTGCGCGAAAATATCACGCTGGCGCATCTGGCGCAGTTCGTTAATCGCGAGCACCTGATCTCGCGCACGCGCGAGGAGGAGAGCGCGCGCCGGATGATCGACCAGTTGCACGTCCGCACGCCCAGCTCAGAGCAGCTCGTGCGCAATCTCTCGGGCGGCAATCAGCAGAAGGTGGTGCTGGCAAAATGGCTCCTGGGTAAAGCGCGGGTGTTTCTGTTCGATGAGCCCACGCGCGGCATCGACGTCGGGGCCAAGTCCGAGATTTACGCCCTCATGAAGACCTTGCTCGAGAACGGAGCCGCGATTGTCATGGTGTCTAGCGAATTGCCCGAGGTGCTTGGCATGTCGCATCGTATCCTCGTGGTTCGCGACGGGCGCATCGTGCAAGAATTCAGCCGCGACGCCGCCACGCCCGACGCGGTCATCGCTGCCGCGACCGGAGCCGCCGCATGAGCGCTATTCTGAAGAACCTTTGGCTGCGCAATACGATCTTAGTGATCGTTGTCGCGATCTTCATGACGATCGTCAACATGGCGGCCAAGGGCCAATTCCTCAATCCACGCAATCTGGTCACCGTCCTCGAGCAGATCTCGTACAATTGCATCCTCGGCGTAGGACAAACGTTCGTCATTATCACGGCAGGTATCGATCTTTCGATCGGTTCGCTCGTTGCATTAAGCGGCGTCGTCATGGCGCAGGTCGCGAATCACGTGCCGTTCGACGGCGCGCCGCTCGTGGTGGTGACCTTGCTCGCCGGCCTGGCTGTCGGCGCCGCCGCAGGATGGATCAATGCGCTGCCCGTCGTCAAACTCAATCTGCCGCCGTTCATTACCACGTTTGCGATGCTCGAGGTAACCCTCGGACTCTCGTACATTTTTTCGGGCGGACAGCCGGTAGCGGTCAATAACGCGATCTTTTCGTCGATCGGCACGGGCGCGGTATTCGGCTTGCCGGTTCCCGTGATCTGGATGGTCGTCGTCGTCGCGATCGCGTCGGTGCTCCTCACCCGAACGCGCTTCGGGCGCTACGTGGTCGCGCTCGGCGGCAACGAGGAAGCGGCGCGCTTGGCCGGCATCGCGACCGCGCGCGTGAAAACGATGGTGTACGTGATCAGCGGGATGTGCGCCGCCGTCGTCGGCTTTCTCTACATGGCGCGTTTTTCGTCGGGTTCCCCGGACACCGGCACGCACGACGAGTTGCTCGAAGCAATCGCTGCAGTGGTCGTCGGCGGCACGAGCCTGATGGGTGGGCAAGGCTCGATCCTCGGCACGTTCTTCGGCGCATTGCTCATCGGCTTACTCTATAACGCGATGAACTTGATCCACGTCGACTCGTACTTGCAAAAGGTCGTGCTCGGCGTGGTGATCTTACTCGCCGTTGTATTGGACGAATTGCGCAAGCGCTATCTCGCGAAGGCCTAAGCGGCTAAGGCATGATCCAGCGCTGCTTGAGGACCTCGAGCGTGCCGCTTTTGGTTAACGTATCGAGCACGTCGTTCACCGCCTTGCACAGACGCGTATTGTCTTTTGCAAAGGCGATCCCGAGCTTTTCGTGGGTGGGAAGTTCGAGAGGCACGTAGAGTTTTGGACGGTTCTTAACAAGTTCGCTGATGACCGGATGCAACTTGATGATGCAGCCGATGTGGTTGGCTTCGAGGTCGCCAAGCGCATCCAAAATGCCGTCGTACGGATAAAACCGGATCGAGGCGAGGATGCCGTCGGCGACGAGCTTGCGCGCCGGGATCTCCGACGTGTTGCCCTGCTGAATGCCCGCTATTAGACCTTTCAAGTCGCGGACCGAATGCACGTGCGGATGCGCTACGCGACTCACCGCAACACCTTGCCCAAACTCCAAGTATGGTTGCGAGAACAACACGATTTTGGCGCGGTCCGCTGTGATCGTCGTGCCCGAGATAACCGCGTCGTATTCGCGACGAGCGAGCCCGTCGAAGATGCCGTTGAAGTTGCTGCCGGTGTACGCGACCGTCTGCAGACGCACGTTGAGCGTCGTGCAGATATTCCGCATCAGTTCGATGTCGAAGCCGCTACGATAGTCGCCGGCGCTGACGTCGAAGGGGGGATCGGGAAAGGCCGACGCAACGGTAAGTACGCCGGCCTTGAGCGTTGACAGCAACGGCTAGAACGGGAAGTCGTTCTGCGTAAGCCCGGCGTTCAAATTGTAATCGGTAAACGATTGGTCGAGCACGACTTGGTTGCCGGCGTAGAAGATCTCGCGCAGCGGCCAATGCGTCGCTTGCGAGAGATAGAGCTTTTGTTCGCTCACCCCGCCATTATTTGCCGGATCAGCAACTTTGAGATCGAGCAAATCCGTATTTGCCCCGGCGATCGGGCCACCGGCGCTTTGCGTCAGGTCGCCCTTGATGTCGGCGTAGCGGGCTACGATGTTCTGCGGTAATCCATCGGGGATAGTGTAACCGCGTAGCGAGACCGCGCGTCCATCGTGCAGATCGACTTTGAGGTGAATCCCGGAAAGGAAGCCGCCTTGATGGCCACTGACTTGATCGCCGCCGGTCCACACGCCGCCCGAGCCTTTGCCCGCGCCTGATTCGATCAGGGTCTTGGCAAAGTGCGGTTTCATGAACGAGTAGTCGTAGACGCGGTCTTGCACGTCGGTGCCCTTCACTTCGTGCGAGTGCAGCTTGTACGTGTATGAGGTCACTTGCGCGAACGACGCGTTGAATGCATCGATTGCCGGCGCCGTTTGCGCCGCACGTACGGCATGCGGTGCGGCGAGCGCGACGAACGCGGCCGAGACCAGGGCGAGTGCGAGATAGCGCTTGTGCATGAATCCTCCGATTATGAGTTGGGCGTGCCTGCTTGGCCGGGTTCTTCGTAAAGGAGCGTACCGTGTTTGCCTTCGACGCCGATGAGCACGTCGCACTTAGCGTCGGCGGCGATCTCTTCGATCGTGCGGCCGAGCGGTGCGCCGGTGTACTTCCCCTCTCGGAACGATCCAAGAATGATGAGGTTCGCTCTTTCGCGCTTGGCCAGGTCGAGTACCGCCTGTTTGGTCGATCGGGATTTGATGATCTCGGTGCGGAGCGAGACGCCGCTCGCACCCGCGATCGATTCTGCGGCGCCAAGTGCGTCGAGCGCGGCGCGTTCCTCGAGCGGCATTTCGGCATCCGGCGGCAGCGAGTAGGGCACCTCGATGACATAGATTGCGAGAAGTTCCGACCGCTCGCCACGCGCGAGCTTGGCGGCCAACGCCATCATGTGACTGGAAAGAATATCGGGCGAGAACACGACCACGATCGACCCGACCATCCTGACCAGTCCGGTGGTCGCCTCCTTCGCGAGTTTCTGAATGAACGAGGCCGGTGGATGCAGCATCCACCAGATCGTCGAGGTGATCGCGAACACGACCAGGATTGCGATAATCGCGCCGGCTACGGTCGTATGAACCTGGCCGTTCTCGTACATCATGTGGGTCCGCTCCTGCCGTAAAGCGCGCGCAGGCGAATCGCTCCGAGTGCGATCATCGCGAGACCCAAGATAAGGCCGGTGAAACTTGCCGCGATTGGATAATGGAGCATCTGCGCGACCACAACTATGCCGATGACGATCATCCCAAGCGAAAGTACCGTGCGAACGATCCGCATGCGATCAGCTCTCGGTGGTCCCGGCGCGGCGCGCTTCGCTCGCGCGCACGTTTGCGACGTATTCGTCCATGAGCTCGAGCTCGCCGGCGCGACGCAAGATTTCGATCTGCTCGGTGCGCCAGTCGCGCTTGCGCGATCGCAGCAGCGGCAGCCGTTTGCGCGCGCGATAGAGGAAGTACAAGATGACCCCGAAGACGATCCACAGTGGACCGGCAATCCGGCCGATCGGATGGGTGATCAACGTAAAGACGAGGATCGCGGCAATGCCGATGAATCCAATGACGGCGATGACGGGAAACTCCACTCGTTCTCCGCGGAATCTCATCGGGATGTTGATCGGAATCTTGAATTTGCGCGGGCTCAACGGGTCGGTAAGACGCAGAGCCACAAGCGCAACAAACACAAACGAATAACTGGTCGCCGCGCCGAATGCGTACAGGTCGCCGAGGAAACCGATGCCACCTTCGCCGTGAAAGCGCTCGTCATAGAGTGCTGCCATGCTCGGACTTAGCGACGGCAATGCGGCGAAGATCACTTCGATCAAGGCGACGGCGGTAAAGACCAGCAGCGAAACCATCGGCGTACGATAGCGTGCGTGCACGCGCCGGAAGATCGAGGGCAATAGCCCGCCCGAGGCCATAGCATAGGCGATGCGCGAGCTGCCGAAGACGCCGGAGTTCGCCGAGATGAGCAGCAAGATCGCTCCGAGCACCGGCACGTAGATGGCCGCAATCGCACCCCAATACGGAACTTCGCGCGCGATCAAAGCTACCGCTTTGCCGTTGTTATCGTTATTGCCCAGCCACTGCCAGAGCATCTGCGGATGCCCGTGCGCGTCGAGTGGAATGGGGTGCCAGGTGTGCATGCCTAGGGCCAGATTTGCGTACGCGAGCGCAAAGATGAGAATCGTTAAGATCAGCGCGGTCGAAGTGCGCGGGATAATCGAGGCCGGACGCTGGGTCTCTTCGGCAGCCTGTGAAATCGATTCCAGCCCGACGAACGAGACGATGGCAAGCGAGATGCCCTTCATAAATTCGAACGGCGTGGGCCAACTCGTCTGCATCGTGTGAACGAGCAGATTGGGGCTGAAGGCAAAAAGAAAGCCAAGCGATAGAATCGCCGTTTCGCTCACTACGTCGAGCGCGCTTACGAATCCATTGAACGCGGTCGATTCGCGCACGCCGATGATATTGAGCACGCACAGTCCAACGATCAGCCCGATCACGAGAATGAAGTGCGACCAGGGATGAAACGGTGCGCTGACCTGCGGCAGCAGTTCGCTCAAATAGTCGACGCAGCTCCAGGAAAAAAGCGCGATATCGATGGTGAAGTCGAGCAACACCGCCCAGCCGGCGATGAAGCCGAAAAAATCACCAAGCCCGCGCGTAACGAAGTACTGGCCGCCACCCGCGACCGGATACGTGGCCGCAAGTTCCGTGTAGGCGAGGCCAATGCACACGTACACGAGGCCGGCGAATAAGAAGGCCACGTTCGAAGCGCCCGCCGCCGCGCCGAGCACGAGGCCGAGTCCGACGAAGATGTCGGCGCCGACGTCGGAATAACCCCACGAGAATGAACCCCAGGGCGTGACGGACCGCCGAAGTTCCGGTTTCCGGTCGCTACTCATCCTGCGATTTAGAAGATAATCCCGATTGCGGTGCGTTCAAGCGCATTGATCATGTATTCGGTGTGTGCATATTGTTCGTGTAAGCCGAACTCGTGAAAAATACGTAGTGCCTCATTGAGGCGGTTCACCCCGTCGCGCAGTTCGTTCCGATCGCGCCGGCCATCGGTCGCTTTTTGCAGAACCATCGTCGCGTACTTGAGCGCCGTCTTAGCGTATTCTACCTCATTGTTGATCGCCGAAAGCTCGTGCATCGCCGAGAGATAGGCGTCGCGGGCTTCGTCGTAGTCGCGACGGCGCGTCGCGATCATGCCCTTAAGCACATTCTCGAGCGCGTCGCTGCGATTGCGCGAACTGGCCAACGCGCGGTCGAGCGCCTGGCGCAGCGTCGGATCGGTTGTGCTTCCACCCGTTGACGGCGAAAACGTTTTCATTTGTTTGGTTTCAGGAACCGGCGCTGCGTGCGCGTGCGTCGTGGGACCGAGCAACCCCTGGATGTCGGCCATGAACTCGCTTGCGTTTTGATAGCGCCGTCCCGGATCTTTTTCAATGGCGCGCATGATCACGATTTCGAGCGCCTCGGGGATGTTGCGGTTGATCTCGCGTGGCGGCGTCGGAAGGTCGTGGACGTGCGAGTACATGGTTGCAACGATGTCATCGCGATCGTTACGGAAGGGCAGCGTGCCGGTAAATATCTCGTACATCACGATGCCGACGGAATACAGATCGCTACGTACGTCGGCTGGTTTGCTCAAGAACCGTTCCGGCGCGAGGTAGGAGATGGTTCCGACGATTTGTCCGGTACGCGTCGTTTGCGTAACCTCGCTCGCTCGGCGGGCGAGGCCAAAGTCGGTCAACTTGGTGTGCTTGCCTTCTTCGACTGTCATGATGTTCGAGGGCTTGATGTCGCGGTGAATGATGCCTTGCGAGTTCGCGTACTCGAGCGCTTCGAGGACTTCGTAAATATAGCCGAGCGCCTGTTTGTAGCCGAGCTCGCCGCCTTCGAGCGCCGAGAGCGTCTTACCCCGCACGAGTTCCATAACGATGTAAGAGATGCCGGAATCTTCTCCGGCATCATATACGGCCACGATTCGTGGGTGATTCAGCCGCGCCATCGCGCGCGCTTCCATCAAGAGGCGCGCGTTCGTCTCGTCGGAACGTTCGACGAGCACCTTAACCGCGACGTCTCGACGCAGCGTCTTGTCGAGGCCCCGGTAGGTGTCGGCGGTCCCGCCGCGTCCGAGCAGCTCGGCGATTTCGTAGCGCCCGCCGAGAGTCCGTCCTTGGAGTGAATCCACTAAGCCGTTGTATCCATGCAGCTAGAAGGCGTTTCGATGCACGGCTATGCGATTACCGTCTATGGTGACGATATCGAACCGGATGGCCGCTTGGGGGGCGACGATCTGGGCATAGTCAGATGCGATCATCCGTAGTTTTCGGCGTTTTCGCCCGTCGACTGCACTTAGCGCCGAGCCGAAGCTGCGCCCGTCGCGGCGCTTGACCTCCACGAAGACCAGCGTCGGCCCCTCGACGCAGATAAGGTCGATCTCGCCGCCGGGGACGCGGACGTTGCGCGCGACGATGCGGTAGCCTGCGCGCGCGAGGAACTGGGCAGCCAGGTCCTCACCCGACCGTCCCTTCCCACTCGAGCTGGAAGTTGTCACCTTCCTCCACTGCGTCAGGGTCGTTGCCGAACAAGAGTTCGAGCTGGGCATCTTTGACCCGGGCGAAAGCAGCCCGATGATGGACGCATGGCCCGTGGAGTCGCAGGGCCGCGATGTGGGCCGCGGTGGCATAGCCCTTGTGCTCGGCAAATCCGTAGCGCGGGTCCTCGCGATCGAGCTCCTCGAGGAGTGCGTCGCGATGGACTTTGGCCACGATCGACGCGGCCGAGACGACCGCGCACAGGGCGTCGCCTTTGATCAAGGGCTCTTGCGGGCCCGCGAACGATCGGATGCGGACGGCGTCGGTGTAGAGGAACTGCGGCGGTCCACACGCCAGCGCCGCGATCGCACGCTCCATTGCGAGCACGCTTGCCCAATAGATGTTGAGGCGGTCGATCTCCGCAACGCTCGCAACGCCGATCCCGTACCCGGCAACGCAGGCCATGATTTCTTGCGCGAGCTCGCGCCGTCGCGGCGGCGGTACGACCTTGGAGTCGTTGAGGCCGCGCAACATCAACGGTTCGCCCGCAACGACGCAGGCTGCAACGACCGGACCCGCGAGTGGACCGCGCCCGACTTCGTCAACACCGCCGATCAATTGGAAACCACGTTCGCGCGCCGCTCGTTCGAAGCGGTGCAAGCGCACGAGCCGCCGCCGTTCACGCTCGTACGCGTTCTTTTGCTTACGCTGCTTGTTCGTCACCGTCACTAGGAGCTTCGAGACTGATGCGGCCAAAAACTCCATCGTTAAAGGCTTTGATATACGCCTGTGCGGCGTTGTGCTCGTCGATCTCGCCGCCGCGTCGTACGAAGCCGCGCGCCGCCGCGAAGCTCGCGAGATCGGGAACTTCTGTGCGTCCGGCCCTATGTTCGACGAGCCAGCGGTGAAATTCAACGGCGACTTCGTACGGATCGTAGCGCTCGCGCGGAACCGCGCCGATCAAGGCAAGCTTCCACTGCGCCTGCGCGGTTTCGATTTTGGGAACCAGGATGCCCGGCGTATCCATCAGCTCGATAGTCGGCGCAAGGCGAAACCATTGCAGTTGACGCGTCACGCCGGCGCGATCTTCGGTCTTGGCCGCGCCGCGTTTGAGCAACCCGTTGATGATCGACGATTTTCCTGAATTTGGGACGCCCACGACGATCACGCGCGAGATGCCGCTGCGCTCCTTGGCTTTTGCGGTGAGGGCGGCGAGAATGCGAGACACACTCTGCTGCGCGCGTGCCTCGACCGCCATCGCCTCGCGCCCGCGCGAGGCGAACTTCTCGATCCAGGCTTTGGTCGTCGCCGGATCCGCGAGATCGTCGCGACTGAGCGCAACGATGCGCGCCCGGTCGCCGATGAGCCGGTCGAGCATGGGATTGGCATCGCTGCGCGCGGCGCGCGCATCGATGACCTCGATGACGATGTCGATCAGCTTGAGGTACTCGGCGATCCGGCGCATCGCCCGGACCATATGGCCCGGGTACCACTGCACGACGTTGTCGAGCCGGTCTTTCACAGGATACCGATCGACCCTACCGGCCACACACCGGCGAGGGCTTGCCCCATCAGTTCGCTCTTGGGCACGGGACCAAAGACGCGCGAATCTTCGCTTACCGCGCGGTTGTCGCCCAGAACGTAGACGCTGTCTGCCGGCACCGTGATCTCGGGGATACTGCGGTCGTCGCCGTGCTGCACGTAGGGTTCTGCGAGTCGCGCGCCGTTGACGTAGACGACGCCGCGATCGATCCGGATGCGTTCGCCGGGAAGCCCGATAACGCGCTTGATATACGTCGCGGGCGTGATGCCGTCGTGACGGAACGCGACGATATCGCCCCGGTGCGGCGCACCGAAGCGATAGGCCAGCGTATTGATGATCACGAGCTCACCCGAACTGATCTGCGGAGCCATCGATGGCCCCGACACCTCGGGAAAGCGGACGAAAAATGCGGCGATCAGCGCGCCGAGGATCGCAAGTTGCAGCATGAGGCTCGCGAGCGAGCGCAATTGCACGAACCGGACCACGTTTGCGCGTATTCGCGATTATTTCAAGATTTTCATCTGATTGAGCGGCCAGAAGATCAGGAACGCGCGCCCGGTGAAGCCGGCGTGCTCGCCGGTGCGCGGACCGGTAGCAAACGTTCCCCCGTCCTGCGCGAAGCCCCAGACGTGCGAATCCTCGGAGTCGTTGCGATTATCGCCCAGCATCACGTAACAATGCGGCGGAATCGTGTCGGGCGAGGTCCACTGCGACTTGGGTGGGATGTTGGCCTCCGACGGATCGAGCGCTCGCCAACCAAAACCGTCATTAATCCATATGCCGTAATTTTGAATCTTTAGATCGTAGCTCGGCTTTTGAGCGATGTAATTCTCGTCCATCGCGACGTCGTTGAGGTAGACGATGCCTTTGGTGATACGCATGCGCTCGCCGGGAAGTCCGATAATGCGTTTGATGAAATCGTCCGGCGTCGGAATCGGCGGCGGGAAGACCACAACGTCTCCCTCGTGCGGCGCGTGAAAGCGATACTCAAACTTGTCGACTAGCAGCACGTCGTGCACTTCGAGCGTTGGAACCATCGACGCCGACGGAATGTAGTACGTCCGCGCGACGAACGTGATCAACACCCACGCCGCGATACCCGCGTAGATAAACGGATCCAGATACTCGCGCGCGATTGCGACGCTGCGCCCGTTTGAGGCCGCAGTCACGGGGCGGATCGAGAGGGCGATGCGCGAGACCAGAATGATCGCGACCAAGCCGAGGAGATCGTATGGTGTCATAGTTCTTTCACGTGAGGCCAGAGAATCAGAAAGGCGCGTCCGCTGAACGACGCCTGCTTTGCGAATCCCCATACGTGCGAATCGTCGGAGTAATTCCGGTTATCGCCGAGCATGAAATAGAATCCGCGGGGAACGCGGTCGGGTGCCTGCCACATTCCCCGCGGAGGGATGTCGGCCTGCGCCGGATCGAGTGCCGAACCGTCGACATAGATCGTGTAGTTGCGGACCTCGAGATCGTAGTTGGGCGGCTGGTTTTCATACGGTTCAGCCAGCGGTTTGCCGTCGCGGTAGACGATACCGCCGGAGATCCGAATGGTGTCACCGGGGACGCCGATGACCCGCTTGATGAAATCGTTGCTTTGCCCCGGAATCGGCGGCGCGAAAACGGCGATTTCGCCGTCCTGCGGGTGATGGAGACGATAGCTGAGCTGGTCGATTAGGAACACGTCGCCGATTTGCAGCGTCGGAATCATAGAGATCGACGAGATGTAGAAGGTGCGAATGACAAAGATGAACAGCAGCAGCGCAACCAGACCGGCAACGATGATCGCATCGAAGTAGCCGCGCAAAGCAGCAACGGCCGACGACTCTCCGTCGCCGGCCGTGAATGCTTTACTGCTGAGCGCCAGGCGGGCGATCGCGAACACGGCGACCAATCCCAAGAGTGCGAGGGGCGTCGAGATCGCTTACTTGACCGCTTTCTTCTCTTTAATGCGCGCGGCCTTACCGATCTTCTCGCTGAGGTAGTAGAGCCGGCTGCGGCGCACGATGCCGCGCTTGCTGACTTCAATTTTCTCCACGCGTGGGCTGTGCACGAGGAACGTCTTCTCGACGCCGACGCCATGGGCGACACGTCGGACCGTCACCGATGCATGCGAACCGCCGCCCTTGCACACCGTGACCACGCCTTCGAACATTTGCGTGCGCTCTTTGCCGCCTTCGACGACCTTGGAATAGACCTTGACCGTGTCGCCCGAACGAAATTCGGGGACCGATCCCTTGAGCTGCTCGCTATTCAATACGTCGATGACGTTCATGGCACAACTTCTCTGTACGGCAGATGCGAAGAGGCGCAGGGGTGGCCCCGCGACAACCTCGGGATAGTATCACGGGCCCCCGTCTTCGAGCAAGTCCTTACGACGGGCAGCGGTCCGGGCCCGGGACTGCTCGCGCCGCCAGGCCGCAATCTTGGCGTGGTCTCCGGAAAGAAGTACCGGCGGGACCTCAACCCCCCGGAAGACGGCCGGGCGCGTGTAGCTGGGGTGGTCGAGGAGACCATTAGCAAAGGATTCCTGCGCCGCCGAATCGGGATCGATGACTCCGGGCACCAAGCGAGCAGTCGCATCGATGATCGCCAGCGCCGCCAGCTCTCCGCCGGTGAGTACGAAGTCGCCCACCGTGAACTCCTCGATCGGGTAGAGCTCGGCAAGACGCTCGTCGATCCCCTCGTAGTGACCGCAGATCAGGACGAGCCGGTCCAGTTGTGCGAGGCGCTGCGCTTGAGCGTGCGTGAAGGCAAGGCCCCCCGGCGCCGGCACCGCGATGGTGCGTCGCTCGTTCGGGGGCGCGGCGGCGATGATCGCATCAAGCACGCGTGCGATCGGCTCGATGCGCAGCACCATGCCGGCGCCGCCTCCGAAGGGAACATCGTCGGCGCGTTCGTTGCCTTGCAGCGCGTCGAGGAGGTGATGGTAGCGGATCGCAATGGTTCCCGCTTCGACGGCGCGGCCGAGAATCGAAAGGCCGACAAACGGAGCGAAGACCTCTGGGAAGAGCGTGACGACGTCGATGGTTAGCATGGGGCGGCTAGGAGTTCTTGGGGCCGCAGGGGCGGCCCCGCTGGACGCCAAGGGAGCCCAAGTATGACCGACGGAGTCGAGCAGATCTTCCTCTCGGACGAGATCTTGGCGTATATGCGTAACGCCGCGCGTCTTGCCGGCGAATTGCGAGAGCCGTTTATTACGGTTCGTACGTTCCTCATCGCGTTGTTGGAAGACCCGACGTTGGGTCCGGCACTCGAGGAAGTGCTGCCGCGCGAAAAGCTCGAGAACTACGAACTGCCCGAGGACGCCGGCGTGCGTCTTACCGCCTCCCGCGTTCCCGAGCCGAATCTGCAAGCCGGCGAACGTGCTGCGCTATTGCGCTTTAACACGCTGGCTTTTAAGGTGCCCGACGGCAGCAAAAGCGTTTGGCTTAGCCGCGAGGCCTATTCCGTGTGGAACGAGGCGGCCAAACGGGTGGGCGACGGTGAAAAATTTCTGCCCAAGCACATCGCCTTCGGCATTGCCGCCGACGCGATTCGTTCGCCCGGCGTCCTGGCTGCGATGGGTATATCTCCCGGTGACGTTACCGAAGTAATCCTAAAACTCTGACTAGCTCCGGCTTGTCGCCTCTACTGCGGTAAGTTCTTCGAGATATTCGAAGAGCTGGGGCAGCGTGATCTTTTCGAGCGCGGTCATTTCCTTGATGCGATCGGCGTCTTCGCCCTCGTCGCGAATGTAACAGCGCGTCTCGACGCCGTTCTCACTTTCGCTGATGAAGGAGACGGCAAATCCGCGGCCGGGCATTTCATCGTAGATGCGCATGGTTTGCGGATTGAGAATTTCGATCGAATGCGCTGCATTGTTCGCATCGAAAATCAAGATCTTGAGGTGCTCGTAGTTGGTCACCTCGATCGAGCCGACAACGAAGACGTTCTTGGCGGAAAAGAATTCATGGCCGCGCTTGCTGCGACTCGAGACTTCGTAAAAGACTCGGTGGGCGACGAAGCGGCTCAGGATCTTGCGGAGGGTCGCCAGCGAGGCCAGCGTTTCGGTGCGGTTGCCTCGCGTGTAGATAATCTTCACGGCGGACGTGCCTGCTTGCACAGGCATGGGAGGTGTTCCTCCTCGCTTTCCGCTTTTCGCTCCTTCGGGTGCCCCTGCTTCGCTCGCTTTTCTTGTTTATGCGAGCTGCGCAGGGGCACGCCGAGTCGCGGCAAGCGGAGCTGCGTCGTCACGTGCGAACCAGCTTAGGGAAATGTTTTCTGTGCCTGACATCATGGTCGTCTCAGTTCTCGCGTTGCTGCTGTTTGGCCCGGATCAGCTGCCGAAAATCATGCGCCAAGCCGGACGCGTCATGCGTGAGGTTCAGAACACCTCGCACTCCTTCATCGCCGAGATGGAGCGTGCCGCGGACGTCAGCGACACAAAGATGCCGCCGCCGATGCCGCCCGCGCCTAGCGAGATCCATCCCCCGACAGACGACGCCAAAGCCCAATGACCGCGCGCACGTAGGCTCGCGTCTGCGGATACGGCGGCACGCCGCCGTAGTGGTCGACCGTCCCGGCTCCGGCGTTATAGGCTGCCAGCGCGTCGATGTAGTCATCGTCGCGGCCGAGCTGCGCATAGCGCGCGAGCAACCCGCGTAGATGCACCGCGACGCCGTGAATGTTCTCGAGCGGATCGTCGGGATCGACGCCCAGCCCCGCAGCCGTTCGCGGCATCAACTGACCGAGACCGCGCGCGCCCGCGTTGGAGATTGCATCATCGTGCCAGGACGATTCAGTCGCAATCAACGCGACCAGCAGACGCGCGTCGAGTCCTTGCGCGTCGGCTTCGTGGATCGTGGCGCGTGCCAGGCGCGTCGCGCGATCGCCGGTGAGCGACGGATTGAAGAGTTGAAGCGCGTGCGCGTAGAGTGCGACCATAAACGCAAACTGCTGCATGCACATGTAAGTACCGCAGCAGTTTGATAGAGAGACACGCCCCAGCGGAGTCTAAATATTGAAGTTCTGGCGCAGTTCGGTAATGCGCTGCGCGACGAGCGTGCGCACTTGCGCGTGCAGCCGCTCTTTCTGCTCGTCGGGGAGCCGGCGATAGACCATGTAGCCCGCCGCAGAGGCCAGCCCGCCGAGCAGGCCGATCAAGAGGGCTTTGCCCACCTCATTGTCGTTCTCCGCGTTCGGTTCGCTGCCGAAGGCGCCTTGATAGCCGTTGCCGGCGGAATTGGTCCCGGACCATTGCTGATCGGGCGGCGTGGTGCGAAACGTTTCAGACATAGAAAATCTCCTTCGGTACCCGGGCAGAGACTTCTTACCCGGTTTCGCGGCGACGGGTTACACGCACGTGCTGCGGATATTGGCGGGCGATCTGCTCGACTGCGATTTCTGCGGTCGCGACGACCGCTAC
This sequence comes from Vulcanimicrobiota bacterium, assembly GCA_963833045.1. GTDB lineage: Bacteria > Vulcanimicrobiota > Vulcanimicrobiia > Vulcanimicrobiales > Vulcanimicrobiaceae > Aquilonibacter. Next base: position 617,324 of record CAWHWL010000020.1, on the reverse strand, counting down.
GACTGCCCGATCGTCGCGATCGGACTCGGGAATGCTCACGTCGAGGTGCCCGGACTGCATCCGTGCGCCGGTATCGATCTTGGCGATTTCTTCGAGGCCCGCGCGTGCCGCTTGAAGGACCGCCGAGACGGATGCGCAGACCAGCGAGTATTCGTCCGAGCTGCTCTCCGGGATTTCGACGTGGCCGGAAGCAAAAAACCGGGACAGCCGCTCGCGGCCGTCCCGGTAAAAGGTTACTTCAACCATGCCTTAAAGGCTGATTTTGGTAATTTTGACTTCGGCGAAGCGCTGGCGGTGGCCATTGAGCTTGCGGACGCGCTTCTTCGCTTTATAGCGGAAGACCAGGATCTTCTTGTCCTTGGCCTGGCGTACCACGGTGCCGGTCACGGTCGCGCCCGAAAGGATCGGCGCCCCGACCTTCACGTCGCTGCCGGTGCTCGCGAGCACGACCTGGTCGAACGTGACGTCGGCTCCGGCCTCGAGGTCTACGAGGTCGGTGCGAATGATATCGCCTTCCGCGACGCGCACTTGCTTGCCGCCGGTCTGGATGATCGCGTACATAACTGACACACAGTACCAGGGGCCGCGCCCAGTGTCAACGCCATTCGCCGCCTAGGGCGCGAGGGTGAGGCGGTCTACTGCGGCCCGATCGACGGCCGCATTCGAATACGGCAAAGCAAGCAGGCGACCTGCAACCCAGTCGGCGGCTTCGTCCGTGTAGTGACCACTGCCGGGGCGACCCGACTCGCCTTGCGGGATGGTGATGCCGCCCGCGTCCCAATTCCCAATATCCCACACCGCGCGGAAGCTCTGCGAGAAGCCGTAGTTTTGCACGTGCACGGTGTAGGCATCGCCGTTGCCCGCAAACTTCGTGCCGTTCAAGAACGAAAAGCCCAATGCGGCCAGGGGATGTTTTACCTGGACGGCTCCCGCTGTTCCCCACGGCTGTGGCGATGGGTCGGCGATCGCACTCAATGCCGTGACGGCGTCGGGCCTCGCGCGCGAGTCGATCATCGCGGCACTCATCCAACTGAATTCCCGGACCAGCGCAAGGCGAAGATGATACGCCTGCGTCGCGCCGGCGGAGTCGGGCGTGAAGCGACCGTCCCAGGCCATCAAGGTGGGAACGTTTGCGGTCAGCGCGCGTTCGCACACCGAGAGCGTGTCCATCTGCATCGAAGCGAAATAGGCGACGTCGTACGTCTTGCGCGCTCGTAGCAACTGTGCGACGCGGTAGGCGCGGCACGGCGCCGTGAACGCGGCGGAAAGTCGCAACGGATAACGTGCGCCGTACATCTTGTTGTTTGACGTCCACACGATTGCATCGCGCGAAGCCGCAACGCGTGGAAGTCCGTCGAATGGTACGGCTGGGTACTGCTTGCCAAGGTCGGATGCCGGGTGAATGTCGCGCGACCAGAGCGGATCGTTCGGGATCGCGCCGGCGAGTTGGTAGGCGACGCGACCGCTGACGTCGGCAAGTTCGAAGTTCTGCGTCGGTCCGGGATAGCCGCGCAGCGCTGCGAGCGCATCCTCGATCGTGCGTGCTCGGTCGAGGCCGTTGAATGCGGTCAACGGCGCGCTCGGCGTCGCGTAGGCGTTCCAGCGTACGAGTACAAAGCGCGGCGCTCCGCGCACGTTGATCGTGGCACCGAACTCGCGCACGCCGCGATAGTAACGCGCGGTTACGTCGCGGGCGAAGCGTACGTGAAATGTTTCGGTTTGCCATTTCGTCGCGTCGAGCGAGGGCGGTGCATCGAAGATGCTCAGCGCCGTAACCGTGCCGTTGGTCGCGCCCCAGGCGACGTCGTCGTTGTGACCAAGCGTGACCCCCGGTGTCCCGACCAACGCAGCGCCTGCGACGTGGAATCCCGGCGACTGCATGTCCACCAGATACCATACGCCTGGAATAGCCAGCTGAAGGTGCGGATCGTTGGCCAGCAGTGCGCGATGCGACGCCGTGTGCGCGGCACCAGCGGCCCATTCATTGCTGCCGATCGGCGGACGCGCATCGAGCAGGCTGCGGATCAACGCCGAGCGCGCGCTTTGCGCGCTGCAGTGCGCCGGATCGGCGATATGCGCGAGCCCTTCGGTGACCGGGGCATCAAAGCACGGATCGGTCAACGGCGGTTCGTTCCCGATGCGTACCGCGATGTCGTTCCAGTCGTCGGTGAGATCGAGCACGGTTGCAAACGAGACCGCGAGCGAGTCCTGCGGACGCCAGGGCTGCATGTCGTAATTGAGGATGCGAAACTCGGCCGGCGTCGTCTCGCGTTTCATCGCGGCATTGACGCCGTCGGCAAAGGCCTGCAGCGTCGCCTGCTGCTCGCGCGATCGAGCTCTTTGCCACTGCGCATCGACGATCGCGCGAACCGGAACGACGCGCGCTTTCTCATCCGAGGCCACCACGGCATTACCGAGGATCTCGGAAAGCTCACCATAGACGAAGCGCCGAAGCAGATCGAGTTGAAAGAGCCGGTCCTGCGCTACGACGTAGCCCTCGGCGAAGAACGCATCATGTTCGTTTGCCGCGCGAATGTGCGGCACGCCACGCGCATCGCGCAGAATCAGCGTAGGCGCAGTGATTCCCGTAGCGGCGATCGTGCCGTTCACCGTCGCGGTGGACCGCATGCCGACGAAAATATTGCCCGCATAGAGCGCGACGAGGATCACCACGGCCACAACGACGATGGCGACGGAGCGAAGAACGATGCGCATCAAAGTTCCAAATACAGCTCGCCATTCGCCTCGCGAACCACATAGGTGGCAACGGGCATGATCGCGGGCATCGTCGGCGCGCCGGTGCGCACGTCGAAGGTCGCGCCGTGGCGCGGACAGATCGCGCAGTAGCCCTCAAGCACGCCCTGATCGAGCGGGCCGCCGTCATGCGTACACACGTCGTCGATAGCGTAGAATGAACCGCCGACGTTACAGACGAGAATCTCGTTGCCGTCGACGTTGAAGGGCTTGGCATGTCCGGGTCGGATGTCGGCGGCTGCGCCGAGCGGTCGTTCCATCACTGCCCGACTTTGTGACAAGGTGCCTGGTTCCTCGGGTCGGGCAGCCCGACGATGTGAAAAACGAGGCCCGGCCCGACGGTAACGTTCCTTCCGTGGCGCACGTCGTTGACGGCGGTGCGTACGATGCCCGGCACGGGTAGATAGCCAGTCGCGGCTTCGGTGATTGTGGCGGCCGGCGCCCAAATCGAGGTGTCGCGCGGATCGGCCATCACCTGAATGATGCGCTTGCCGTAGACGAGTTCGCGCATCTCGAGCACAAGTGAACCGTTGCGGTCGTGTGTGCCGGCGGATGTCACCTCGCGTACCACTCCATAGCCGATGGTGTTTTCCGGGACGAGAATATCATCGATACGTGCTGTGATCGTGATCTTGAAGCGAAACGTAGTGCCGGGCACGGCAGTCGCCGAGTCGATCTTGTCGATCATCGTCGCGGGGATGGCCGCTTCGCAAATGACGTCGTAGGCATGTGCCGGAGCGCGCGTTATAAGAACGCACGCTATCACGGCGAGGAGGGCTGCGACCTTAGCCGACAGCGCCTTCCATTTCCATTTTCACGAGTCGGTTGAGCTCGACGGCATATTCCATCGGCAACTCCTTGACGAAGAAGTCGAAGAACCCGTTCACGATCAGCGCCGTTGCATCGGCTTCGGAAAGCCCGCGCGACATCGCATAAAAGAGTTGGTCCTCGCCGATCTTCGAGACGCTCGCCTCGTGTTCGACGGTGGACTGCTGTTCGTGAATCTTCATCGTCGGCTTGGTGTCGCTGGCCGATTGGTCGTCCATGATCAAGGCATCGCAGCGCACGCGCGTCTTCGCGCCGACCGCGCCGGGGAAAATCTCAACCAACCCGCGATAGGTCGTCTTGCCGCCATGCGCGCTCACGCTCTTGTTGGTGACGACCGACGTCGTGTTCGGTGCGGCATGGATGACTTTCGCGCCGGCGTCTTGATGCTGGCCTTCGCCCGCAAACGCCATCGAAAGAATCTCGCCGCGCGCACCTTCGCCCATGAGGTAGATCGACGGGTACTTCATCGTCAGCTTTGAGCCGATGTTGCCATCGACCCATTCCACGGTGGCATTCTTCTTGGCGATCGCGCGCTTGGTCACGAGGTTGTAGATATTGCGATACCAGTTCTGAATCGTGGTATAGCGAATCGAGGCCTCGTCGTCCGCGATCAGCTCGACGACTGCGCTATGCAGCGACGAAGTTGAGAACTTCGGTGCGGTGCAGCCCTCGATATAGTGGATCTTCGCGCCTTTGTCGGCGATGATCAGCGTGCGCTCGAACTGGCCCATGTTCTCAGCGTTGATACGGAAATAGGCTTGCAGCGGCATCTTCACTTCGACGCCCGGCGGTACGTAGATGAACGAACCACCCGACCACACGGCGGAGTTCAGTGCCGAAAACTTGTTGTCGGCGATGGGAATCACCGTCGCCAGATATTTGCGGACGATCTCGGGGTACTGCTTGACCGCGGTATCCATATCGCAAAACAGCACGCCCTGCGCGTCGAGTTCTTTGCTGACGTTGTGATAGACGACTTCGGATTCGTACTGCGCGGAGACGCCGGAGAGAAACTTGCGCTCGGCCTCGGGGATACCCAGACGATCGAAGGTGCGCTTGATGTCGTCGGGCACATCGTCCCACGAGCGCTCGGTCTTATCGGTCGACTTCACGAAGTAGCGAATGTCGGCGAAGTCGATCGCGTTGAGCAACTCGGTGTCGCCCCATGTCGGCATCGGCTTGCTGATGAAAGTCTCGTAGGCTTTCAGCCGGAACTCCAGCATCCACTCCGGCTCGTTCTTCATCGCGCTGATGCGCTCGACGATCTCGCGCGTTAGGCCCTTATCCGACTTGAAAACATAGTTTTCTTCGGTGTCGTGGAACCCGTGGCGATAGTCCTCGGAGACGGGGAGTTGAGTGGGTGTAGTCATGCTCTCTGAGGGTACCATGCCGACCCCTATAGTCAAGATTGTGAAGTCTGATCTTCATTATCTTTTCCCTAACATTAAGAACTTCTTATCCCAGAGGGGTTTACAGGGGGGGTCTGGGGGGTTATCATGTTCGCCGGCGATGGTTCGGCCGTCCCTTGGACGGTCGCACATCCTGTGCTCCGAACCTTCAGCCGCGTCGTGCGGCTCCTGGGCTCAGACATTGCCACGGTAGGGGGTAGGCGCGCCCTTTTCGCGCCATCGCGACGAATCGCCCGTGCACCGAAAAGCGCCGGCAAGAGTTCGTCGATAGGTCGGGGACGTGACGCTGCACAGCAGGCGCCAGCCGACAAGTCCGGAGGTGGGATTCCCCCGAGGCTCAAGGAGAGCGGAAGAATTGAAGGCACTCGGTACGCACATCGTGTGTGAGTTGTCAGGCTGTGATGGCGCGGCACTCACCAACGTCGATGCGGTCCGCGAGATGATGATCGGAGCGGCCAATGCATCGCGCGCGACGGTTATGGAAGTCGCGTTTCACCGGTTTGAGCCACAGGGCGTCTCCGGTGTGGTTGTTCTGGCAGAGTCGCACATCTCGATCCACACGTGGCCCGAGACCGGCTATGCTGCAATGGATTTTTACACGTGCGGTGATCATACCGATCCGTGGCTCGCTTGCGAGTTCGCAGCGAAAATGCTCAATGCCAAGACCATGTTGACGACTGAAGTCAAACGCGGAATCGCGCAAGCGGGTGGAAGCTTCACACACGTCGTCACTCGCGATCACGAAACGACCGCGCTCTCCGCGTAATTTCATCCCTCGAGGGAATCACCAAAAAGGCCGCTGCGACGCAGCGGCCTTTTTCAGTTATTTCCCAGCTTGAGATCCCAAACTCTGCGGCATGCGCACAATGCTCGGAACCGTATTTGCCTTGGCGGCTCTTGCGATTGCGGCGGGATGCGGAGGCGGAGCATCGACGACGCCGTCGACTACGGCAACCGCCTCGCCCACGCCGACGCCCGTCTCTCAACCAACCGGGCCGCCCGCAACCGTCGCGCCGATCAGTACGGCAACCGCAAGCAGCGTCAATGTCGGGAGCGGCGGTTTTGGGCTGACGATCGCATTTCCGGCGGCATCGAGCGGCGGTGGAAATCTCGCGATCAGCACGTCGACGACCGCGCCGTCGGGGATCCCGGCGTTTACGGCAAGTGGCACCGCGCTGTTCTACGTCGAGTTTGCGCCTGCCGCGATGTTCACGCTGCCGTCGTACCCGCAGTTCGAGCTCACACTGCCGCCGGCAGATGTGCCCGCAGGCTATAATTTCTTCGGCGCGATCTACACCAACGACGCGTCATTTCCGAGCGGCTATAACGCCTGGTCGGCATCCTTTCTTGGGGCCGCATCGGCCATTGGCCAGACGCTGTACTATCCCAACCCGAGTTCGCCGCTGACGTTCAACGCGAACGATACCTACGTCTTTTGTCTCTACGAGGTGCCCACCTAAGGCTGGGCTACGGGGGTGCCCTTCGTTGGCGGCGAAGCCTGGTGCCCGCTATGCCGAAAACCGAACACTGGCAGTGGTACGTCGAGGCCTCCGCCCCGACCGAAGCTCACCACCACGCGATTGAGGACGTCTTTTTTTCCGGACGTTCCGATTTTCAACAGGTCGCGGTGATCTCTACGCCTGTCTTCGGGAAAATGCTGATCCTCGACGGCGATACCCAGAGTTCGCAGGGCGACGAGAAAATTTACCACGAGTCGTTGGTGCACCCGGCGATGGCCGGTGCGGCAAACCGGAACGAGGTCCTCATCCTGGGTGGCGGCGAGGGCGCGACGCTGCGTGAAGTCTTACGCCATCCCGGCGTGAAGCGCTGCACGATGGTCGACATCGACGGTTTGGTCGTCGACCTCTCCAAGAAATATCTGCCGGAGTGGGCAGACGGTGCTTTCGATGAGCCGCGCGCGAACGTCATCATCGGGGATGCGCTTGCCTACATGCGCAAAAACGACGAGAAATACGGCGTGATCGTCTCCGATCTCACCGAACCGCTCGAAGACTCACCGAGCAACATCCTTTTTAATGAAGACGTGTTCGGCCTGATCAAATCGCGCTTGGCCGACGGCGGAGTCTATGTGCTGCAAGCCAGCACGGCGGCGTTCTACAACTACTCGCTGCACTGCAAGATGGCGCGCACGCTACGGCGCCATTATAAGCACGTCACCTCGTTCTTTACCTACGTACCGGCCTTCGATACCGATTGGGCCTTCCTCGCTTGCAGCGATACCGTCGATCTTGCGGCGCTTGATCCCGCAGCGGTCGATGCGTACTGCGGGCAGCTTCGTGGTGAGAATTTCTTCTACGATGGGCAGACGCACCGGCGCTTGTTCTCGCTGCCCCTCTACCTTCGTCGTGCGTTGGCGGCCGATGGCCCAGTATTCTAAGGACCGCATGCATCCCGATTTCACCTCGGCGCCGCACCGCTGGGAAAAAGAGAAGTCGCACTTCGTTGCGCTGTTGGATCTCAAGCTCGAGAGCGTCGAGCACGGCAAGGCGACGATGCGGATGCCCTATCGTCCGGAGATTGCCAATGGGACTGGGGCGGTGCACGGCGGCGCGATCGTGAGCTTGTGCGATACCGTATTCTACGTCGCGCTCTCGTCGATCTACGGTCGCGAGCAAGATACCGTCACCGTGTCGCTGCAGTGCAACTTTCTCGCGCCTGCATTGCCGCCGCACGATTTAATCGCCGAGGCGCGCGTGTTACGCGCCGGACGTCGCATTTGCTACGGCGAGGTCGAGGTCAAGAGTAACGGTAAACTCGTCGCGCATACCACGCTCAACTTTCTCAATAGCTACGCCGAGGAGGCGCCGAAACCATCATGAGCACGTCGGCCGGTTTACGTCGCACGGCGCTCTACGACGAGCACGGCAAACATGGCGCACGTCTCGTGCCGTTTGCCGGTTTCGAAATGCCGGTGCAGTATTCCAGTATCCTCAAAGAGCACGACGCGGTTCGTCATCGCGCCGGATTGTTCGATCTTTCGCACATGGCGCAGTTCGTGCTCGAGGGACCCAACGTTGCGCCCTGGGCCGAGACGCTGACGATCAACGCGGTCGAATCGATGAAGCCGATGCAGGCGCGCTACAACATCTTTTGCAACGCGCAGGGCGGTGCGCACGACGATACGATTTTCTATCGTTTGAACGACCGCTGGCTCCTGGTAGTAAACGGCGCGAACGCCGATAAGATGTGGGCGCATCTCAACGCGAATCTTGCCGAGGGCGTTCGACTGGAAAATATTCATGGCCGTAACGCGCTCATCGCGATACAGGGGCCGAAGTCGGTTGCCATGTTGCAGCCGCATGTCGATGTCGATCTAACGACGTTGAAGTATTACTTCTGCGCCGAAGGCAACGTCTACGGACGGCCGGCAGTGATCGCACGCACCGGTTACACTGGTGAAGACGGCTTCGAGCTCTTCGTTTTCGGCGAGCACGCGCCGGAGATTTGGACCAACCTGCTGCGCGACAATGCGGCCGAAGGGCTCGAACCGTGTGGGTTGGGGCGCGCGACGTGCTCCGGCTGGAAGCCGGCATGCCGCTGTACGGCCACGAGCTGACCGAAGAGATTACGCCCGTGCAGGCGGGCTTACAGTGGGCGCTCAAAACGAGCAAGCCCGAATTCATCGGGCGCAATGTCCTGGTCGAGCAGATGCAGCGCGACGACTATTCGCGCATCGCCGGGCTGATCATGAAGGGCCGTGCGCCGGCACGCGAAGGCTACGCGGTCTACTACGAAGGGAAGCCCGTCGGAGAAATTCGCAGCGGTTCCATGGCGCCGTCGGTCGGCGGGCAAAACATTGCGACGGCGCTGCTCCCGAAAGAAGCTGCAACCGTCGGTGCGATCGTCGAGGTCGACATTCGCGGAACGCGGCACGAGGCGACCATCGTGCCTCAACCATTTTATAAACGTCCAAAATAGGAGCTTGTGAAGAGTGGCGCAACCCGAGAACCTGTTGTATAGCAAAGAGCACGAGTGGGTGAAGATCGACGGCGACACGGCGACGATCGGCATTACCGACTACGCCCAGAATTCACTTGGCGATATCGTCTACGTCGAGCTGCCGCGCGTCGGGAAGGCGATCGAGCAGTTCGGGAATATCGGTGTGGTCGAGTCGGTGAAGGCCGTCTCCGATCTGTTTACGCCGGTCGGCGGCGAAGTGCTCGAGATCAACGGATCACTTGAGGCCGATCCGGCCGCGGTCAACCGCGACCCCTACGGCGCGGGTTGGCTCTTCAAAGTGAAACTCAAAGACGCAGGCGAGAAGAGCAATCTCCTTTCCGCGAGTGACTACGAAAAGATCGCGCACGATTAGCAGGGTTCGGCTGCGCCGAACCCGTGGCGTTTGGCGCTTACGCGCCAATCCGCTGCGTTAACGAAGGTTGGATAATTAGCAAGTACATGTATACACCTCATACAGAAGCCGATATCAAGGCGATGCTGAGCGCGATCGGCGTCGGGTCGCTCGACGATCTGCTTGCGGTGCCCGAATCGATCGCGCTGCGAGCGCAGCTCGACGTCGTCCCCGCGCTGCCGGAATATCAAATCGCGCGCCGATTCGAACATTTCGCGGCCAAGAACACCGGCGTCGATTATGCCTCGTTCCTCGGGGCTGGTTCGTATCGCCACTACGCTCCCCCGGCGATCGCGGCGCTCGCGATGCGCGGCGAGTTTCTCACCGCCTACACGCCGTACCAGGCCGAAGTCTCGCAAGGCTATTTGCAAGCGATCTACGAGTGGCAGAGCTATATTTGCCTGCTTACCGGCATGGATCTGGCCAATGCGTCGGTCTACGACGGCGCGACGGCGCTCGCCGAAGGCGCGATCATGGCGCTCAACGAGAACGGCCGAAAGAAAGTGCTTGTCTCGCGCGCGGTCGATCCGAATTACCGCGCGGTGCTCAAAACGTATTGCGATGGGCTCGACGTGCATATCGATGAACTGCCCCTCACCAAGGACGGCATAACCGATATGCAGGTGCTTGCTGCGGCAGTCGCTTCAAACGAGTATGCCTGCATCGCGTTGCAGTCCCCCAACTTCTTCGGGAACGTCGATACGCTCTCGGCCGCAGCGCGCGAAGCGGTAAGCGCGAGCGACACGGTGCCGATCGCGGTGATTTCCGAAGCAATCTCGCTTGCTGCGCTCGCGACCCCGGCATCATGGGGCGCACAGATCGTGGTTGGCGAGGCCCAAAGCTTCGGGGTGGCCATGGCCTACGGCGGCCCTTACGTCGGATTCATTGCTTCGACCAAAGAGCACATGCGGCGTATTCCGGGGCGGCTGGTCGGCAAGAGCGTCGATGGGCAAGGCCGTACCGCCTATGTTTTGACGCTCCAAGCGCGCGAACAACACATTCGCCGCGAACGCGCCACGTCGAACATCTGCACGAATCAAGCGCACTGCGCATTGATCGCGACGATGTACCTCGCGCTGATGGGCAAGACGGGTCTGCGCGACGTTGCATCGCTCAATCTCGAGCGCTCGCGCGAGCTCGCGACTGCCGTCTCGAAACTCGGCGGCGTGGATCTGAAATTTAGCGCGCCGTTCTTCAACGAGATCGTCGTTGACGTGCATCAACCGGCGCGCGACGTGCTGGCAAAACTTGCGGAACATAAGATTCTCGGCGGCGTGGATCTCGGGCGCTGGTATCCGGAACTCTCGACCTGCATCTTGATGAACGCGACCGAACTCACCACCACGGCACAAATCGACCAACTCGCAACCGCTCTCGGAGACATCGTTCGTGTCCACGCCAACGTTTGATCGCACGTTCAGCCCGTTGATTTTCGAACTCGGGCAAGAGGGCCGCGCCAACCGCTACGTGGAGGAAGGCAAACCGCTCGAGCAGTTTCTTCCCAAGGATGTGCTGCGCGCAGAGTTGCCGCTGCCCGACAACAGCGAGCTTGACGTGGTGCGCCACTTCACCAAACTCTCGCAGCGCACGTTCGGTATCGACCTAGGTTTTTATCCCCTGGGCTCGTGCACGATGAAGTACAACCCGCGTATCAATGACGCCATGGCGGGGAAGCGCGAGTTCGCGCAGTTGCATCCGTATACGCCCGACGAGCTGGCGCAGGGTGCGCTGCAAGTGATGTACGAGCTGGAACGTTCGCTGGCGTCGCTTTTCGGCATGGCGGCGTTCTCGCTCAATCCGGCGGCGGGCGCGCATGCCGAGCTCGCCGCACTCTTGATCGCCAAGAAATACTTCAAAGATCGCGGCGAGACGAAGCGCGATAAAGTGATCGTTCCCGATACCGCGCACGGCACCAATCCGGCGTCGGCCGCGATGTGCGGCTTTAAAGTGATCTCGCTCCCGAGCGACGAGCGCGGTCGCGTTAGCGTCGAAGAGATTCAAAAAGTGCTCGGGCCCGATACGGCGGTCTGCATGATGACCAATCCGAACACGCTGGGCCTTTTCGAGGATCAGATTGCCGAGATCGCAGCGGCCGTGCACGACGTCGGCGGCTTGATGTACTACGACGGCGCCAATGCCAATGCGATCATGGGCAACGTGCGTCCGGGCGACATGGGCTTCGACCTCATGCACCTCAACACGCACAAGACGTTCACCATTCCGCACGGCGGCGGCGGCGCCGGGCACGGCCCGGTCGGCGTTGCGGCGCACTTGGTCGACTACTTGCCGACGCCGGTGGTTCGCGCGGTTCCCAATAACGGAACCGGGGCACCGTCGGACGGCTTTACCTTCTCGCTGGATTTCAATCGGCCCAAGTCGATCGGGCCGATGCGCTCGTTCTGGTCGAACTTTGCGCACGCGGTGCGCGCGCTCGCCTACATCTACGCGAACGGTGCGGATGGGCTCAAGCGCGTTTCGCAGTTGGCGGTGCTCAACGCGAACTACGTGCGGGTGAAAGTCGCGGAGTTTCTCGACACGCCGTATCCGGAGATTTGCCGCCACGAATTCGTCGCCTCGGCGCAAGAACTGAAGAAAGAGACCGGCGTCAAGGCGCTCGACATCGCGAAGGCGCTGCTCGATCACGGGATGATGGCGCCGACGATGTATTTTCCGCTGCTCGTTCCCGAGTGCTTGATGATCGAGCCGACGGAGACCGAATCGAAGGAAACCCTCGACTACTTCATCGCGGTGCTGCGTGACATCGTGGCCGAGGCGAAGACGAATCCCGATGCGCTCTTCGCTGCACCGGTGAACACGGTAGTTGGCCGCGTCGACGAAACCCGCGCCGCGCGTCAACCCGACCTCCGCTGGGAACCGGCTGCCATCCCGAGCGTAGGCGCGAAGCGCCGCAGTCGAGGGACGGGAACAGAAAGCCGTCTACGTAATTGACGGTCATCGGATTAACGATCGTCAGTCATACGATGAGATTCGGAGAAATTGATTCCTGGCGTTTACTGGGGGAGAAATCTTGACGCCTTCGACGACATCTTGCGCGGTGGTTTCGGAACGCCCGACGCGGGATTCATTATACGGTGGGACGCGGCCGAAGAGTCCCGCCTTGCACTCGGTTCCGAGTTATTCGACACATTGGTGGAGATCATCCGGGATCATGGCGCTGGCGGCCGCCGAGCCCGTGACGGTGTCGAGCTTCAATTGGCATAGGACAACATTTTGGATGCCCGAGGCCAATGGACTTCGCGGTCCCTCGATACGATGGGTATCGCTTTGCGTTACCCATTCTACGCTCGGGATGACAAGGTTACGCTGATTCTTGTTCCCGGTTTTCGTCACCGGACAGCGCGTGAAACAGCGTGCTGCGTTCGGCGGTGAGGTTGGCGTCGCGGTTGCGGCGTTTGTGCGGTGGGATGGTGATCTCGAGCGCGATGCGCGAGGGTGATCCACCGAGCACCACGATGCGATCGGCTAGATAGAGCGCTTCCTCGATATCGTGCGTCACCAGTATGGCCGTCGCGCCAACAGCGGCAATGATCTCGGCGATCGCCTCCTGCAGTTGCATGCGGCGCAACGCATCGAGCGAAGCCAAGGGTTCATCGAGCAGCAGCACCGAGGGCTTACGCACCAGGGCGCGCGCGAGCGCGGCGCGCTGGGCCATGCCGCCCGAAAGTGCTTTGGGCAGCGTTTCGCGCGCATCTTGCAATCCGGTGAGCTCGAGCACGTCATCGACTCGCTCGCGCTCCTCCGGCGTGCGCGCCGCAAAGCGCACGTTCTTCTCGACGTTGAGCCACGGAAAGAGGCGCGGCTCCTGAAACACGTAGCCGACGTCGCCCTCGACGGCGATCGTGCCGAGCGGGTGCACATCCAGTCCCGCGATGGCGCGCAGCAGCGTGCTCTTGCCGCAGCCGCTTGGCCCCAGCACCGCGACAATTTCGCCGCGCTCGACCGCAAGCGCAAGTCCGTCGAGTACGCATAACTCACCGAAGTCGACGCGAAGGTCCTCGATGCGAATCGCGCTCATCGCAGCCCGTCGGTCCACGCGGTCGTGCGCCGTTCGATCGCCAGCATCCCTGACTCGCACAGCTTACCAGCGATCGCGAGCAACAGGATCGCAACGAGGATTTCATCCGGGCGCGAAATCTGTTGGCCCTCCGTAAGCAAGAAGCCGAGGCCGCGGGTTGATGCGAGCAATTCGGCCGCAACGAGAAAGAGCCATGCCTGGGTGAGGCCGATGCGGGCGCCGACCAAGAGCGACGGAAACGCCGCCGGTAAGACGACGCGAACGGCCACACCGAGCGGATGCAGGCCGAGAATGCGCGCGACTTCGACCAGCTTACGATCGACGCCGTGAATGCCCGCGACCAAATTCACGTAGATCGGAAAGAACGCCCCAATGGCGATCAGGGTGATCTTGGCCGATTCACCGATGCCCAGCCAAAGCAGCAACAACGGGACCCACGCAAGCGACGGCACGGCGCGAATCGCTTGGAGTGTCGGATCGATCGCGCGTTCGACCGTGCGATTCAAACCAACGAGCGTACCGAGTACAATAGCGAGCGCGAGCGCGATGGTAAATCCAGCGAAGACGCGTGCCGTGCTCGCGAGGATGTCTTGCTGCAGCAGCCCACGTTGCCAAAGCGAGCCGAGTTCCGCCAACACGCGCGAGGGCGGGGCGAGTTGGTCGGGAGCAAACCAGTGCGCGCGCCCGGCGACGATCCACAGAAGTAGAATCGCCGCCGGGACGAGCCACGAGAGCAGCGTCCTACGCATGCGCCAATGCGACCCGCGCAGGTGCGGGATCGGCGAGCGAACCGAGCGCGGTTTGCACCGAGCCGACGTCGGCGACGAGTTGTTCGGAACGAATCACGGGAATCGTGCCGCCGACCGAGTCGAGATAGGCTCTACCCGGCACGGGATCGGGGAAGCGCGTGCGGTCATCGATCACGAGACTCGCGACCTTGAGATCAAGGTTCGATGCGTCAGCGAGAATCTGCGCGGTTTGCGCCGGATGCGCCTTGGCGTATTCGTGCCCGAGTTCGTAGGCTCGCAGCACGATGCGCACCACGTCGGGATGCGCCGCAAGAAAGTCTTCGCGCACGTTGAGCGCACCGTAGGTATTCCACGCGATGTTGCGATAGATCAGCCGCGATCCGGCTTCGAGTTGCGATGCCGCCATGTGCGGATCGAGTCCCGCCCAGGCATCAACTTGACCGCGCTCGAGTGCGATACGCCCGTCGGGATGCTGCAGTTCCACGATCTGCACGTCGTTCGACGTGAGCCCCACCGACGCGAGCGAACGAAGGAGAAAGAACCACGGGTCGGTGCCGCGCGTCGCTGCGATCTTCTTGCCTTTTAATTCGCGCAGGTTGGAGAGTTTGGAGTCTTTGCCGACGACGATCGCGGTCCACTCCGGTTGCGAATAAAGAAAGACGGTGTGCAGCGGGACGCCGTTGGCGCGCGCAAGCAGCGCCGCGCTTCCCGCCGTCGACGCGAACTGCGCCGAACCCGATGCGAGAAATTGGTTGGCTTTGTTCGAGCCGAGAGAAAGCACCCATGACACCGAGGTGCCGTTGGCCGCAAGGGCCCTCTCGAGCCAGCCGTTTTGCTTGAGGATCAGGCTGACCGGATTGTAGTACGCGTAATCGACGGTAATCGCGTCGAGCTTATCGGCTGCGCGCACGCGCCCGGGGAGGGCGAGCGCCGCGATCGCGGCGGTGGCGAGGCCGATTGCCTCGCGTCGGGTTGGATACATGACTGCCTCCTTTTGAGACGGGAAAGCAAGCAAAAAGCCCTCTGCCGATCGGCGGAGGGCTTCGTTCATCGAAATTTGTGTCGCGCGCTATTTCGAGATGCGAGAAGCCAACCTACGCCGATCGGGCGCGGGGACGGGGCACATGTGACACATAATGTGCAGGTTGGACATGGACCCGACGATAGCATGAAGCCCGGCCCCGGTCAACCGGGAGCGGTCATCGACGCCTTGCGAAAGCAGTACGGCGCGGTCGAATTGCCCGAGCCACGCGAGCCGTTCGAACTGATCGTGTGGGAGAACTGCGCCTATCTCGTGGATGATCAGCGACGCGCCGAAACCTTCGAGCGTCTGCGAACCGCCGTGGGCATCACGCCCCCAAAGCTGATCGGTGCCGGCGCGAAGAAGGTTGAGGCGGCGATTGCCGGCGGCGGCATGCAGCCCTCGCATCGGGCCGCCAAAGTACTGCGCTGCGCGGAGATCGCTCTCGACGTGAGCGATGACGGGTGGGGCGATCGCAGGGTACTCAAACGGTTTCCGGGGATCGCCGATCCCGGCGCCGACAAAGTCTTGTTGCTTTGCGGACTCGGAGATGCGCCGGCCCTGGATTCAAATGGCCTACGGGTGCTGGAGCGGCTCCATTTCGTGAAGCCCGGATTAGAATATGCGGCGGCCTATCGAGCCGGCGTCGGGGCGCTCTCCGCGGCGGGGGTACGGGGGAGAGAGGCGCTCGAGGCGTTTGTACTGCTGCGCGCCCACGGTCGAGAACTGTGCAAAAGAGCCAATCCGCTCTGCGCCGCCTGCTCGCTCCGCGCGCGCTGCCCCTCAGCAGGCGAGCGAACAATTTCTCGCTCTTGAATCTTCCACACACGCGACCGATTAGCTACGCATGGGACTTGCTCGCTCGCGGCGTATTGCCGCCGGCGCGCTGGCTGTTCTGCTTAGCACAGCGGCGTCGCCCGCGTCGGCCGCTTCAACCACGATAACGACGTCGCATCTCGCGGCGTACGCGCGCGTTCTTAGCCAGTTCAACCCCAATCTTTCAATGTGGGAAAGCCGCGCGCTTGCCGATCGCGTTCGCGTTGAATCGCTCTTTTACCGATTGGATCCACGGTTGCTCGTTGCGCTTGTTGCGACGGAGTCGTCGTGGCATCCGTACGCGATTTCGCCGGTTGGCGCCCGCGGTCTCGGGCAGCTCATGCCGGGGACGGCCGCCGGACTCGGCGTCGACCCATTCTCGCCGCACGCCAACTTGAATGGAACCGCGCGGTATTTGCGTGGCCTGCTGGACCGGTATGCCGCGTATCCGCAAGCGCAACGGTATCGACTCGCGCTCGCGGGATATAATGCCGGCCCCGGGTCAGTCGAGCGCTTTGGCGGCATTCCGCCCTATAGTGAAACACAAGCGTACGTCCGAAATGTGATGGCACTCTACGATCGGCTTAGCTTAAGCCTTTCGACGCATATCGATGAGACGAACAAGGTCGTGCCCGACGGCGTCGCCGTCGCATCCGTGCAGCAAGCGGCGCAGCATCGCAAACCGGCGAGCACACGCACGATCGCGCGCACACACCCGCAGCGCTCGACGACGATCGTCGCCGATCTCTCGAGCGACGCGCCCGACCCGCAGCCGACGCCGGCACCGCGGCATCGCGGCACGTTCTACTACTTTTTCCATCACGATCGTCCTAGCGCGCAGCAGATCGCCGAAGGGCCCGAGGCGATCGCGGTCGTGCGCGACCTTGGCTTGCGCGTCGCGTCCACCGTTTACGATGGACACCCGATCCGCGTGGATGTCCTCACGCCCGGCGCCTCGCCGGTCACGCTCGTAGCCCGCGTCGGCCAGACGTTCATCGGGGCGGTGACCCTCCCGAGACACACCAACCATGCACTTTTACGCGGTATCCCGGCCGCCGACGTAACGCGCGTGGTCGATATCTATGCCTATGCCCAAGGCTATGACCAAGCGCACGCGGCGGTGACCGTCCTGTCGAAGAGTTAGGGAAAAAGAGGGCCGCCCTTTTGGCAGGCGCTTCTTGGGCCCGAAAGCTATAATGGGGGTAATCAGGGGGGCGCGCAGAGAGCCCCCTTCCCTGTCTCCCGCTACGGGTCTATCGACATGCGAATCAAGTATGAAGTGTCGGCCGGCGGCTTAGTATTACGGCCGCGCGAGTCCGGTTTCGACGCGCTCTTGATCGGGCGTGGGTCGCCTCGTATTTGGACGCTGCCGAAGGGGCACGTCGAAGCGCGTGAGTCGAACGAGCAAGCGGGGTTGCGCGAAGTTCGCGAGGAGACGGGATGCTGGGGAGAGATCCTCACCCGCCTCTCGGAGATCTCGTACTGGTTCTACGTCGGCAAAGCGAAGCACAAGAAGAGCGTCACGTTCTTTTTGATGCGCTATCTCTCCGGAGATACGGCCAATCACGATCACGAGGTGGACGAAGCTCGCTGGTTCGAGGTGCGAGCGGCGCGCAAAGCCCTCAAATACGTCAATGAGAAACGCCTGGTCGATATGGCCCTTGAATACGTAGCCGCGAATCCGGCTATCTTCCCGGAGACCGCGCCCGAAACGGCCGTCGCCCTGGCCGAACCGAAGAGCTCTTGAACGACACCGACGCCCTTCACGTTCGGCTCGACGTTTTCGACGGGCCGCTCGACTTGCTCTTAAGCCTGATCAAAGAGCAGCAGCTCGATATCGCGACCGTACCGCTCGCCTCGGTGGCCGAGCAATATTTGGCCTACGTGCGCGTGATGGAAGATCTCGACATGGAGGTCGCGGCTGAGTATTTGGTCATCGCCGCCACGCTGGTTTTCCTCAAGTCGAAAGCGCTCTTGCCGCCAATCCCGCAAGAGTTTATCGACGAGAGCGAAGAGTCTGCCGAGCAAGTCGAGGAGCGCTTGCGCCGGCGGCTCATCGCCTATTCGCGCTATCGCGAGCTCGGCGTGCAATTGCGTGCGCGACAAGACGAGGCCAGCGGCTTCTATTTTCGCGATTCGGGCGATCCAACCAGCGAGCTGGTGCAGCATTATCGCATCGATCCCGAGAAGCTCAAGCGTGCCTTCATCATCATGCTGCAGCAGGCGCGGCCCGAAAAGCGCGAAGTCGTGCGCGAGCGCGTCTCGCTGCTTGCGCAAATGGACTACATTTCGCGCAAGGTCAAGGACCAAGGAACGGTGTCATTCTTCGCGCTTTGCCGCGAGCTGGGCATGACGCGCGAAGTCATTATTGTCACCTTCCTCGCAATTTTGGAACTGGTACGTCGCCATCGTATCGAGTTCGAACAAGCGGACATCGAGGACGATATCCGTCTCTTTCCCATCTCGCATTCCGTCGCTCAGGGGTAGGCTTCCTTAAAACGTGGACACGCAAGAGTTGACCGATTCGCAGCAAACGCTCAGCCCCGAGGCGCAGGAGCTACATGCCGCTGCGCAGGGCGTGGAGGCAGCGATCGAGGCGTTGCTCTTTGTTGCGAGTGAAGCGCTCGATCCTAAACGCATCGCCAAGCTCACCGGCGAGGACGAGCGCGCGGTCGCGCTCGCGTTGCAAGCGCTCGAAGAGCGCTACAGCCACGGCGGCATCGTGTTGCGCCAGATTGCGGGCGGCTATCGTCTCGCGACCTCTTCGGCAGTTCGCGACGTCGTCGAGGCCTATCTCTTGCCGCCCAAAACCACGCTCTCCACGCCGGCGCTCGAAGCATTGGCAATCGTCGCGCACATGCAGCCGGTTACTAAGGGCGAGATCGAGGCGATCCGCGGGGTCAACTCCGACAGCGTGGTAAGCACGCTGCTCGATCGCGGTTTGATCGCCGAAGCGGGGCGCAAGGACGTTGTCGGCCGGCCGATGACCTACAAAACGACGCCGCTCTTCCTCGAATCCTTCGGCCTACGTTCGCTTGACGATTTGCCGCAGCTCGAACTCGAGCCGGGCCAACCGCTCGAGCTGAATTTAGTTCTGCCTGCGGAGGCGACGTGACGTCGTTCGACGCACTCGTCAGCGAATACGATGCGGGACGCCTAGGTTACTCAAACGACGTTTACAATAATCTGATCGCTTTTGGCCTGCTGCCGAAGCACGCGATCGTGGATATCGGTACCGGGACGGGACTCGCCAGCGCTCCGCTGATCGAAAACGGCTATAGCGTGACCGGCGTCGATCCGTCCGAACCGATGCTCGCCATCGCGAGAGAGCGCTATCCCAGCGCCAAATGGGTTCGTGGCACCGCAGAAGCGATGCCGTTTGAGGCCGGTTCATTTGACGTCGCGATTAGCGCGCAGGCGTTTCATCATGCTGAGCCGCACGCGGGAATAGCCGAAATCAAGCGCGTCCTGCGGCCGCGCGGCATCCTCGCGATTTGGTGGAAGAGCCTCATGAGCGACGACCCGGTCAAGCAACTGCGCGACTCAATCGCTCGCGATATGGGTATTGCCCCGTTGTCCAGTTCCTGGCGCGGTGGCTTTCGCGACTTCTATGCCGCGGGATTTTCCGAGACGGCGGTGCGTGTCATTCCCTGGAGTACGATCGTGACGCTTGGAAAGTTCATGCAATACGAACGCTCGCGTAAGATCGTGCGCGACGAGTTCGGGATCAACGCGCCCGAGTATTTTGAACGCCTCGAGGCTCGTCTTCGCGAAACGCTCGGTGAGGGTGACCCCATTTTGCCGCTCTCATACACGCACTTTCTTTATCTGGCCAAAATCTAGACGCGTGTATCTCGGCGTCCATGTCCGTGTTTCGGGCGGCTATGCAAAAGCCGTTGCCTACGCCAAGTCACTCGGCTGCACTGCAGTCCAGATTTTCTCCAGCAACGCGCGCAGCTATCGGGTGGCAAAGCTCGATCCACCGGCGCTCGCCGCGTTTGCAGGGATGCGCCGCGAGGCGGGGATCGAGCGGTGCGTCATCCATACCGCCTACCTGATCAATCTTGGCAGCGAGGATCCCACAATCGTGAGCAAGTCGCTCGGGTTGCTGCAGGGCGATCTCGCGGTCGCTGCCGCCGGCAAGATTGACTACGTCAACACGCATCTTGGTTCGTACGGAACCCGCGATCGCGCCGAAGGCTTCACCGCGATCGTCGCGGCGCTCGAAGATGCGCTG
Organism: Vulcanimicrobiota bacterium; assembly: GCA_963833045.1. GTDB lineage: Bacteria > Vulcanimicrobiota > Vulcanimicrobiia > Vulcanimicrobiales > Vulcanimicrobiaceae > Aquilonibacter. The sequence continues at coordinate 597,102 of CAWHWL010000020.1, read as the reverse complement.
CGCGGCATTGCGCCCGGCGTGATGCTGGTCATGGAAAACTCGGCCGGCGCGGGGAATTTGGCCGGCGGCACGCTCGAAGAACTTGGGCGCTTCATCAAGGCCATCGATCATCCGCAGCTCGGTGTCTGTTTGGATACGGCCCACGCATGGGCCGCCGGCTACGCGATCGACACGAAGGCTGGTGTCGATCTCTTCCTGGAAGAAGTCGATAAACAGATCGGTCTTGGACGCGTTCCGATGTTTCACTTCAACGACACGCAAGTGCCGCTCGGCGCGAGCCGCGATCGTCACTACCACATCGGCGAAGGCTTCATTGGATTCGACGGGTTCCGCGCGCTCCTCGCTCATCCTCAGGTCAACGAGAAGACCGTGATCCTCGAGACGCCCGGTGAAGAGCCCGAGGATATCAAGAACATGGGCACGATTCTAGCCATAGCGCGCGGCGTGAGCGGATCGGCCGAAGGCCGAACGCCACGGATTCAGCGCAGCTGAATCCTGATGGCATTCGTCGCGCACTTTGACATCGACGCGTTCTATGCCAGCGTCGCGGTTCGCGATGATCCGAACCTGCGCGGTAAGCCCGTTGCCGTAGCCGGGCGCCATCGGCGGGCGGTCGTGCTAACCGCGTCCTACGAAGCGCGACCCTTTGGCGTGCGTTCGGCCATTCCACTATACCGCGCGCTCGAGCTGTGCCCGCAACTGGTCGTCGTTCCGCCGGACATGCAGCGCTACAAAGCGATCTCACGCGAAGTCTTTGCCATCTTTGGTGCCGCGGGTCACGCGGTTGAAGGGCTCTCGCTTGACGAAGCATTTGTCGATCTCGGTGACATTACGCTCGATGAGGCACGTGCATTTGCTGCGGCGATTCGCGCGAAGGTTCGAGAGCTCACCGGCCTGACCGTGAGCGCCGGCGTTGCGACGGGAAAAATGGTTGCCAAAACTGCGTCGGACGGTTGCAAGCCGGACGGCTTACTTGCAATTGCGCCGGGCGATGAAGCAGCCTTCCTCGCGCCGCTGCCGGCGGCGCGTCTCTGGGGCGTCGGCCCGAAAACCGCTGCGCGATTGCAGACATTCGGCATTACCACGATCGGTCAGATCGCCGCGCTCGAAGAGCCTGCGGCGCGAACGATTTTCGGTTCGTGGGGGCCGAGCGTTCGAGATCTCGCTCGCGGCATCGACACGCGCAAGATCGAGCCCGAACGGGAGACCAAGTCGATCTCATCGGAAACGACCTTCGAGTACGACGTGCGCGACGAGCGCAAGCTCGTCGAAATACTGCGCGAATTGGCGCTCGAGGTTGCCGAGAAGCTCGAACGCGAGGACTGCACCGCGTCGACGGTGGGAATCAAGATCAAGCGCGCGGATTTTCGGGTCTTCGGCCGTCAGACACATCTCGCCGAGCCGACCCGCGAGGCCCGTCTCATCTACCGGGCCGCAGTGCACTGTTTGCGGCGCGCGAACCTTGCGGGGACGCCAGTGCGATTGCTTGGCCTGCGCGTCGCCTCTATCGGTCTGGGCAACGCAAAGCAGATCAGCCTGTTCGATGCGTCAGGTGGGAACGCTTAACGCGGCGAGCGCGTTGGCGACGTGCTTTTCGGGCGCGAACTGCGAATTGAACGCGTACTGAATTGTGCCGTCGCGATCGATCACGAAGGTCGCGCGCCCGGGAAGTATGCCCAGCGTCTTGGGCACACCGAAGGCCTTTCGCGCCACGCCGCCCGGATCGCTCATCAACCTGTAGGGCAGATGATGGCGTTCGCGAAAGCGGGCATGGCTTTGCGCATCATCGGAACTGACGCCGATGACGTCGGCACCGGCTTCGACGAAGGCTTGGTAGTCGTCACGAAAGCTGCACGCCTCGGCGGTGCATCCCGGCGTATCGTCCTTCGGATAGAAGAACAGCACGACTGGCCGATCGATCAAGGAGCCGAGCAGCACGGTTGCTCCGTCGGCGTTGGTCAGGGGTACGTCCGGAATATGATCTCCGCGCGTTAGCATTTCCACCTCGAGCTACTAGATGTGATCGGAACTCCACACGCCGTCCACCTTCGCGCCAACCGCGAGCTTCACCCATTGCTTTGCTGCCGGCGTGAGTGGCGTAGCCATGAACACGGCCTTGACGCGCTTGCGCACCGCTGCGTGCGGCAGGATGTCGCGCGATGCCTCCGGCGGAAGCCAGCCGGTTATGCGTCGCAAGTCGCCCGCCGCACTGCGAAGCAGCGCCGGGATCAACGCGGCGCTTTCGGCATCGGCAAAGCCAAACTCATCGAGAATAAAGGCGTCGTGTTGCGGTGCGCGCGCACCGAGCACATATGCGGCGATGGCGCGTCCGCGCCGTACAACCAAGTTCGTTTCGATGCTTTCAGGATGTTCGGATCCGTGGCGCATGCGCAGACGCAGCCACTCCCACACTAGCGGCGTTCGCACGAATGCCCAGCTTCGATGCCGCTCTCCCAGCTCGAAGCAACGTTGTACGCCGATCCAGTCACGATCGTCGAGTCCCCAAACCTCGACGCGCGAGCGCGGCAAACTGTCGGCACGCAGGCTTAGCGAGCGCGACGGCAACGCGACGAAGCCGAGCTCAGCGTAAAATTCCGGACGGATGTCGGAGAAGAGAAACGCGATGTCCACACCTTCGGAGCGCGAGCGATCGAGTTCCATCGCGAGCATCGCGCTCGCGTAACCTCGCCCGCGCAGCTCAGTGGGCGTAAAGACTGCTCCGATTCCGATCGCTCGCAGGCGCTCACCGCCGACGCGCAACGTCCGCTCATAGCGCTTGAACGAGGCGAGAAGGCGTTTGTCCTCGTAGAGGCCGATCGTGCGGTAATGGCGCCGCCCGTATCCACAACGCGCGATCTCGCCGGTCTGCGCGATGTACCGATCCGGCGCGCGCTCGCCCGCCCACAGCTCCGCCGTGCGTGGAAGCACTTCGGCTGCGTACGTATCGAAGTCGATGGCTCGCAAGTTCATCGCGCGTTGCGCAGCTCTTCCAAGAATTCGGGCGCCGTGATGCCGCGCGTTGGTGAGCCGCAAGCGGTGACCAGTACCGTGGCGCGCGCGCGAGAGAGCGCGTACTCGAACGCGCAGCGCTCCTGTGCATTGTATGCCTCACGCGCCTTGGTGCGGTAGAGGTAATAGCTAAACTTGGCCGTGCGCGAGGTTCGCGCAGCTCCCGCATTCTCGCGCGGAATCATCCCGAGCGTCGGACTCCACAGGAAGGCATCGGGAACGTACCAGCGCGGAAATGAGCCTGCGCGCGCGTCCGGGATTGCGACAAAGGCGAACGAACGTCCGCGCGCTTCGTCGACGTTGAGCATCTGAACGAACCCCGGGTCGAGGATCGCGTCGCAGGTTTCGCAATCGCTCTCGGCTCGCTCCGAGACGTCGCCGAGCAAGTCGCCGAGCGTGGCGCTTGGACGTTCACGTTGCAGCATCAGGAGACGGCGCAGCACGTGATGCAGGATGTGCTGCTGGGCTCTTGCGCGCGCAGAACCCGGCGGCCCGTCGGATGCGAGGCCTTCCGACCAAACCTTGCGCACGAACGCGGCAAGCGGCAATGCCGTCATCGCACTGGTCCACCCGTCGCGCAGCTTTCGGAAGCGCGCGATTCGTTCGCGAGCACCCTCGTTGAGCGAAACGTCGGCTTCACCGCGCAGTACGTTCCATCCCAGACGCACGTCGCGCTTGGGGTCCCAGCGACTCGTTCTTGCCGTTGGTGCTTGCTCGAGATCGAGCGCGAAGAGTGGGGCCTGCGGACTGGGCGGGTCGGCGCACAGCACGGCAATCGACGCATCCGCGAACGCCATGGCTTTAGCGCTGAGCGTTCGCAGTAGCCATTCATGTCGAAAAGGATCCCAAACGTTCCAAAGCAGAGCGATTGCGTCAAGCGCTCGACGATCGGCGAACACGTTGACGTCGCCGGCTGCAGCCGCCGGAATGTCGCGATCGAGGAGCGCGTCGAGATAGATTTGCACGTCGCCGCTGCTACGGAACAGGACGGCGATCTCATCCGCAGGCACACCGCGCTCGATCTCTTCGTGTATGCGGGCGGCCACGAATGCCGCTTCTTCGGATTGCGTCTTTGCGCGATGCATCGAGATAGCCGGCTTGTCCGCCACGTGCGTGAGCCTCACCGTGTGCGCCGCCCCCGCGAGCGCGATATCCGGGCGCGAGCCTCTAAAGCGGCTCGTGGCGGCCTTCGCGTCTCCCGCGAAACTGACGCTTTGGAGCGGCGTTCCATAGATAGCGTCAAGCAGGGCACGTTGTGCCGGCGTCGCTTCTTGCATCTCATCCACGAAGACGTGCGCGAAACGCTCGCGTACGAGATCCGCCAGCCCGGGACGTTCGCGCAGGCGCTCGAGCGCTAACGCGACGGCGTCGCTCTCGCATAAGGCCTCGCTCGCGTGCGTCGACGCAACATAGTCGGCATAGAGCCGATGCAGAATCTTCACGAGGTCGATCTCGCGCCGGTATTGCCGCTGCAGTTCTTGCGGCGTGACGTCGAGCGAGTCGCGGTAGGCATCCTTGGTCGCCGCGATCAGCGCCGAGTGAGCGAAGTTTGGCGGCTTGGCGTAGAAATCGGTCGCACCCGCGAGCGATCGGTCGAGGAAGGTTTGGGGATCGATGTTTGCGTCGCGAAGTTTGCGGATCATACGATAGGCCGCCTCGAGAAAGCGCTGCGGCATTCGCAGCGCGGCGACCTCGGGATCGATCGAGCCCTTCTGGAGCTCGGGCCACGAAAGATCGAGAAGCGGCTGCGCGCAACGGGCGAAAGCGCGCCGCGCTTCCATTTCGTCGACGATACGAACGGGAGTGTTGCCTGCGTCGAGCGTAGCCCGGGCTAAGGCCACGAGCTCGCACGGATGGTTGGCGAACAGAAGGGGCCGCCCACATTCATCTTCATATCGCCGTGCACGCGCTCGGAGCGCGGTCGTCTTCCCGCTACGGCTTGGACCGGCGATCTCGAGTGACGCTTCGAAGCCGGCATCAATTGCCTCGCGTTGTTCGCCGCGCAAATCGACGGTCATCATCGTCCGAAGCGTTCGCGCTCGTCGTGCGGGCGGTCGGCGCAGGCATCGCGGTAGGCGCAATAGGTGCACGCCGCAGGGTCGGTTGTCACCTCGAAGCGTTCGAGTGTGCCCGAGCTGAGCTCGCGGCAGATTTCGATCATTCGCGAGCGCGCGCGCTCGAGGTCGGCGATGGCGATCGTGCCGCTCGGCGCGTCGCTGCGTTTTCCGTTCGGCGGTGCCACGGGCACAACTTCGAGCGAAATCGGGACGACGTCGAGTAGGGCGTCTTTGAGTGGAATCAAGGCAAGGCGGTACACGCGATCGCCCGCCGCGGTTCGTGCCCAATAGTAGAAGGGAAGCTGAAAATCAGCGAAACGACGCACCTCGTCGCGATACTCGGCGGCGCTGGTCGCGATCGATCCGGTCTTATAGTCGAAGATGCTTACCCCGCCGGTGCGTTCGTCGCGATCTAAGCGATCGATGAATCCGACAAAGTCGAAACCATCCAGTTCGAGATTGACCGGGATCTCGCGGCCGATCACGGTAAAAGGTGCGCGCGCCGCTTCGGCCAGCAACCAATCGACGTACCGTTCCGCCGTGCGCAAAGCCCGGCGTTTCTGCAGTTCGAATTCGACCGGAGCATCGAACTGGTCGCGATACCGTTCGAACGCCCAGTTCACGTAGCCGGTGATTTTGGTGCGCATCGCCGCCTCGTCGCGCGCAAGTGGCTCGGGAAATTCTCCATGAAAGTCTTCGAGTGCGGCGTGGAATGCCGTTCCGTAGGTCGAGGGCGAGGACGGCGCGTCTTCGACGGCCGCGCAGACGTAGCGGTAGTACCACTTGCGCGCGCACTCGGCGTAGGCGTTGAGTGACGACGCCGAAAAGTGCGTCTGCCGAGCGCGCACGCCCGAGCGGCGATCGGGCGTTTGGGCCGGCGCCAATGCGAATTCTCCGCCATCGTCGTCGCCGAATTCGTCGGGAAAGGCGGAGATAGAAAAAAGCTCGTAGACATCGGTTTCGGGCTCGAGTGCGCGAACGCGCTCCGCGAATTGCAGCAGTGCGTCGCGCTCGGCGGTCGATACGGCGAGGAGCCCGCGCGAGATTGCGTCCAGAAGCGGCGGAACACGAGCCGCCGCGGTTGCGTACGCCGCAGCCGTATCGTGCGGCACGCCGGAAAATGGTGAGCGCAGCGCCCGAATCAGGGTTGCGTCTTCTCCAGTATCCCACCAGGCGCGAAGATCGGCGATAAATGCAGCAGCCAGCGAAGCGTTCACGATTGACGGCTTGAGTTAAAGCTTGCACCAGGCGCCCCTGCATCCGGCGTATAAAGGGGGGTCATGCGGCGCATCATTATTGGTATCAGCGGTGCGAGCGGCAGCGCATACGGTTACATGGCGTTGCAAGCGTTGCGCGCGATCGGCGGCGTCGAGACGCACGTTGTGATAAGTGACGCGGCGCGTCGCACGATCGAACTCGAAATGGAGATGACGCCCGACGACTTCGAGGCGCTGGCCGATGTCGCGCATCGCGGCGACGATCTCGCCGCCGCAATCTCGAGCGGGTCATTCGTCACCGACGGGATGCTCGTGATCCCGTGCTCCATGAAAAGCGCGAGCGCGATTGCTTATTCGATCAACGACAATCTACTGGTGCGCGCCGCCGATGTGTGCTTGAAGGAGAGGCGCAAGCTTGTCCTGGTGGTGCGCGAAACCCCGCTGCACCTGGGCCATCTGCGTACGCTTGCGCAGCTCGCTGAGATCGGCGCGGTGATCCTGCCGCCGATCCCTGCGATGTATGCAGCGCCCCAGAGCGTCGACGACATCGTCGCGCACACGGTAGGCAAGGCGCTCGATCAGTTCGGCATCACCAACGATCTGTTCAAGCGCTGGAGAACCCCGACCTAGGCTATTTACCGTTCGGTTTAAACGCCTTGTTCACGTGATCGCCGGTAAACTGCTCTGCGGTCTTTCCGGTTATGGGATCAACCGTATAAAGAAGGTCGGCGATCTCGTCGGCGTGATCTTCCTCGTCTTTGAGGATCTCCTCCATCATGCGCCGGCTCACCGGATCGGCTTGGCCGAAGAAGTTCACGATGTCACCGTACATTTTGATGACCACGCGTTCGGCAAGCAAGTCCTCGCGGAGCAGATCCGCCAGCGTATGCCCACTTTGGAATGTCGAGAAGGCGCGCTTGCTGATGCCATTTGGGTCTAAGTTCGGTACCCCGCCAAGCTGCTTGATGCGATCGGCGATCCGCTCGAGATGCCCTTCCTCGTCCATCCAGTGCTCTTTGAAGAGATCTTGGAGTTGTTCTTGATGGATAGAGGTGGTCATGTAGTAGTGCTGCTTGTAGCGCAGCACGCAAATAATCTCAGAAGCTAGCGCCGCGTTGAGAACATCATAGACCTTGTCGAGCGGCAAGGTGTAATAGGGCGTTACCGGCCCATTTTCCATTGACTCGCGGACCTTTGCTTCGATTTCTTTGACGTCGGAAAGAATAGACATGTACTCCTCATTCCCTAGCTGGTAAGTGAGAGGCTAACACGAGTTGTTCCGCAAGCGCAACGTCACTAATCCGGTCGACGTTGACGCCGGTTTCGGGGTAGGGGGAGACGAGTGCGCAGACGCGGGCGCCGAGTAATTGCGATGCGCGGCGCTCGGCGGCGGCAATCGTCAGGCGGCCCAGCGCGAAGCGGGCGAGCACGTCCCAGCCAAAGAGTGAGGCCAGCCGTAACGGGTTCTTTCGTGCCGCACCGAGGCGTTCGATGAAGCCTTCGAGCGTGGGAAGAATGCGAGGCTTGATCGCGACGAACCCGGCGCCGCAGAACGTCCCGTCGCGCAGGCGCGCCCAGGTGTGCGGAACCTCCGGATAGAGCGCTTCGTGCACGGTCCGCTCGACGCAACCGTAGCCAAGGTCTGCGTCTCGTTCGAGCGCGTGGTCGACGAAATCATCGACCGACGCCGGCGTGAGGATGGGCAGATCGGACGTGCTCACGAGCACGATTTCGTCGGGCGGCATTCCCTCGAGGCCGTTGCGCAAACTCGTGCGAATCTTCACGCCGTCCGCGCGTCGTTCGTCGGCAAGTGCCAGCGCGACGTCGTCATGAGCGCCGACCGGTGCGACGACCACGATCCGGTCGATCTGCGAACTCGAGCGGAGCGCGCGCAGCGTCCGCTCAACCAACGTCATGCCGCCGATGTGCACGAAGGCTTTGTTTACGGCACCGCGTTCGAGCGCCGCCACGTCGTCGGCCGGCCCGCCCGCGAGAACGACCGCTGTGGTCATAAGAGCTTGTCCTGAGCTTGTCGAAGGGTGCCTTCGCGCCACGAATGGCTGCGCGCAAACGCGGTCGGGAATCGCGTGTACCCGCCGTCGAGATTCAGTCGCGCATCGATTTGCGCGATCGTCGCCGCGTCGCGCGCGAGCGTGAAGACGGCCGAACCCGAACCGCACAGCAGCGCGTTGGTTGCGCCGGCGCTGCGCAGCGCATCGATCGCGCGCGCCACTTCCGGTGTTGATCCGGCGATGATCTCGTGAAAATCGTTTCCGAGCGCGCTTGTGACTTCATCAAAATTGCCGCGCTGAAGTGCGGCCAGCATGGCAAGCGAGGTCGAGGTATTGCGGGGGCGCGAAGGCAACGTTGCCCGATCGAGTTGTGCGTAGGCGGCCGCCGTCGAAACGGCAACCGGCGGTTTGACGACCAGCACGTGCCAAGGCGGCAGGGCACCGATGGCGGTTACTCGCTCGCCTGTCCCCTCAACGAGTGCGCCGGAATCGGTGAGAAAAAATGGCACGTCGGAGCCGAGCGAACGCGCGAGGTCGAGCCAGTCAGCGGCGTAACTCCGGCCAAACGCGCCGGCCATCGCGGCGCGCAAGACGGCGGCTGCGTCGCTCGACCCGCCGCCCAGCCCGGCCTGCGCCGGTATCACCTTGTTCAGGATCATCGTATAGTCGGGTGGTGGTTTGAGCGCCAGCGCCGCTCGGACGACGAGGTTGTCATCGTTCTCTAACGCTGGATCGCTACAGGTGAATGAAAAGCGGGGGGCCGGCACGATTTGCAGCTCGTCGCCAAGCTCGAGCGGCACCATGACACTACGCAGCGCATGGTAGCCGTCGTCACGGCGCCCGACCACTTCGAGGGTCAAATTGATTTTTGCAGGGCAAGCGAAGGTCATCGGCATTAGTTTCAATCGAAAGGGGCGCTCGGGTCAAGGGCGTAGAGCCCACAAGTGGGTCCGAGCTATGACGCGCAGCGGAACGAGTTTTGCGCGTATGTTGTCCCTGAATCGCAAACGCCCTACGGGCTCTTGCTCGGGAATTACAAATCCTACGCGCAATCGACCGCAAAAGGCGGCGTGCGTGGTTTGTGGGATGCCGACACGGACAAGATCATTTTCGGCACCCATCACATTGCGTATCGGATCGTCGAGGACGGGCGGACGACCCTCTTTCCACACCAGATCACCCGCGAACTAACGTTCTTGCCGTACGCGCAGATCGCCGAGTTCACGCTCGAGCATCGCGTGCACGTGACCGAGGCATTTTACGTGCCCTTCGGCGAGTCTTTCGATCGTACGGTTTCGTTTGTGGTCGACGTGACGCTCTACAATCCGGGATCGGCGCAAGTCGAGGTCGCAGTTTTCCCGTGGGCGATGCTGGTGGGCCAGCGATTTTACGGTGAGCCCGAGAGCGAGATGACGGCCTGGTCGCAGGGACGTTTCATTTGCTCGAAGAGTAACGAAACCGGCGCCGAGCGCTGGTGGGGCGGATCGCGCGAGCCGCGCGCGGTCTCGCTTTCGTTGCGCGAACAAGTGCTCGCCGAAAGCATGCGCCGCGGCTCGCTTGTGCCCGAAGGCATGCCCGGTTTCGGGCGAGGCGCCGCCGAGACTTCCGAGACTTCAACGATGACCGGACGACGCGTCTACGGTGCGCTCGAATATCGTATCGCCATCGCGCCGGGTGCGCGCGAAGCGCTGCGTCTTGCCGTCGTCTTTCACAAGGACGGCACGGCAAAAAGCCTTCCCGTACTCGAGCGATTGCTGGAAGATGAACGCGCGCTGCATGACACGCAGCGCTACTACGCGCGCCGCTTGGCCGACGCTCGGTTCATGACGCCTTCCCCCGAGATCAGCCGCGGCGTCGCGTGGGCGAAAGCCAACATGATTCGCATCGTCAAGGAATATCCTCAGGGCTGGGGCTCTACCAATTCGCCGCCATCGGACATTCTGGTATCGCGCGACACGTCATGGTTCGTGCATGGCTTCGACTATTTTTGGCCCGAGTTCAGTCGCGACGCGCTCGAGGTGTTCAATAAATCCGTCGATGAATCGGGCCTCATGATCGAGTACGTCCGCGGCGTCAACGGCTACACCACGGCGTATGACTTGAACATCAACGACGACACCCCGTTGCACCTCATAGCGATGCTTCACTACTACAACGCCACGCTCGACGAAGGTTGGGTGCGCGAACGTTTGCCGCTGATCCTCAAGTTGGCGGACTATATGCTCACGCAGCGCGACGATCAGGGGTTGCTGTTCTGCAAAGCCAAGGGTGTCGACATGTACGGTATCTCGTCGTGGCGCAACATCATTCCGTACTACACGCTGGACGGCGCGGTTACCGAAATCAACGCCGAAGGAGTCTTCGCGCTCGAAGCCGCCGCGATGCTATGCGCGGTCGCAAGCGATTGGGAAAATTGGGAAAAGTTCGCGAACGAGTCGCAAGCGCTTCGCGAAGCGATGATGGATCATTTGTACGATGACGATACTGGCGCGTTCGCGCTGAACTACGACCAAGATCGCAATTATCAAGACAACTTCACATCCGACGAAGTCTTTCCGGTCTTGTTCGGCGTCGCCGCAGCCGAGCAGCGTAAGGCGATTCTACGCCGGCTTCTTGAGGCGGATTTTGTGACGCCGGTCGGGTTGCGGACGATCTCGACGGCCGACGCCTGGTACTTTCCGTCGTACGGATTCGGTCTGCTTGGCGGCATTTGGCCCGATCTCACGCTCTGGTTCGCGGTTGCGCTAGCGCGCGACGGATTCGTGGAAGAGTGCGTGCACTTCTTGAACATCGTCTACGCGGCGATGGAGGTAGGAAGCGCGCGTAACACCGTGCCGGGCGAGTTCGGCGAATGGTTTGACGGCGGATCGCTGGCGAATCGGGGTATGTATCTCTCACCTTGGACCGGCGCAAAGTATCTGTGGGCCGTGGCGGAAACGATCGGCGGACTCAACGGGTATCGCACCAGCGGCCGTCCGCATTTGGCTCCCCTGCGGCCCAAGGATTGGAAATGGATCGCCGCCGCGCGGGTACATTGGGGCGGGAAGCGCTGCAGTTACGTCGTCGACCTCGAGCACGACCGCATCTATGGCAACATGCCCGAACTCTCGGCTGAGGAACCTTTCACATGCATCTTTGCGGGCCGCGACGTGAGCGACGAGGTGACGATGTCGCCGGTCGAAGTGGGCGCGATCGGTTTCGAGGACGAGCACGGCGCGGTGCGGATCTTCGTGTGCAACATGCTCGATCGGGCCCGGCCGGTTTTGATCGAGTTTCGGGGGCATACTGCCCGCGTGCAGATGGAGGCGGGCGAGATGCGTGAGGTTCAGATGATCGGGCGGCCCACCGAGCGTCGCGCGCGGGCCGCAAAACTGGATGTGGTGCCCGCCTGATGACCGGCCCCAAGCGATTTGCGACGGTGCTCCTGGCCGCCGGTGTGGTGGTGCTGTTGGCCGCGATACTCTTAGGGGAACATATGGGCGACCGTGTGATGACCGAGGCGGCCGAGAACGACAACCTGACCCAAACGCCGCTGATCACCCCGGTTCCCCAGCCGACCGACGGGCCGTACGGGCAGGATTGGAAGCGCTCGCAAACGTTGGCCGCCGCCGGCGACCCGCACTTCCCCGATCCGCGCATTCCCCCTAAGCCTCTGCCGACGCCATCGCAGCCGCCTTCCCCCTCGCCGACCCCGAGTTGGACGCCGAACCCTAACGTGCCGATCTGGGACCAGACCCGGATCCCGAGCCCGTCGCCCTCTACGACGACCTTCTCGGAAGACTCGACCCAAGCAAGCCCCAGTCCCCAGCCGACGGTGACGCCGCCATAGGTCCGACTTGTCACTAATGTCACCATTGGTTTTCCTTGATACGATGGGGACATGGATGAGAAGTCGACCGGTACCGTCACCGTAAAACGTGGGCTCGCGCAAATGCTCAAGGGCGGCGTCATCATGGATGTCGTCACGCCCGAGCAGGCAATCGTGGCCCAAGAGGCCGGCGCCGTCGCCGTCATGGCGCTCGAGCGTATTCCCTCGGATATTCGCGCCATGGGCGGCGTTGCGCGCATGAGTTCGATCGAGCTGATCGCCGGCATCATGGATGCCGTCACGATTCCGGTGATGGCCAAGGTGCGCATCGGGCACTTTGCCGAGGCACAAGTGCTGCAGTCGATCGGAATCGACTACATCGACGAGTCCGAAGTGCTCACGCCCGCAGACGACCTCTATCACGTCGACAAACATGCGTTCACGACGCCATTTGTCTGCGGCGCGCGCGACCTCGGTGAGGCCTTACGCCGGATCACTGAGGGTGCGGCGATGATTCGCAGCAAGGGCGAAGCGGGTAGCGGCAACATCGTTGAGGCCGTGCGCCACATTCGTGCGATCAAAGATATGATCTCGCAACTGAGCGTCGCTCCGAAGGAAGAACTCGTTGCTCGTGCGCGCGAGATCGGCGCGAGTTACGAATTGGTCAGGGACGTCGCCGCAGCGGGAAAGCTTCCGGTCGTGCTGTTCTGCGCCGGCGGCGTTTCGACGCCGGCCGATGCCGCGCTGATGATGCAGCTTGGGGCCGAAGGCATCTTCGTCGGCAGCGGCATCTTTAAGTCGAAAGATCCCAAACGCTTTGCCCGCGCGATCGTGGATGCGACCACGCACTACACCGATCCGAAGATCGTCGCCGAAGCGAGCCGGTCGCTGGGAACCGCCGACGCGATGCCCGGTATCGACGTGCGCAAACTGGATGAATCGGAGTTGCTCGCAACGCGTGGAAATTAACCCCCTGGTCGGCGTTCTCGCGCTCCAAGGCGATGTGGTCGAACATATCGCGGCGTTCGAACGTGCCGGCGCAGCTGCAATCCCGGTCAAGACTGCCCGGGATCTCGAGCGCGTGCAAGGCCTGGTAATTCCCGGCGGCGAGTCGACAACCGTCATGAAACTGCTCGATCGCTTTGCTCTTGCCGCGCCGATCGTGGCGCGTGTACGCGAAGGCATGCCGCTCTGGGGAACCTGCATGGGTATGATTGTCGCCGCACACGATGTGGCGGGTCTGGATCAGCCCACGTTGGATCTCATCGACATTACGGTGCGACGAAATGCGTTTGGCCGCCAGAACGAATCGGCCGAAGTCGAGCTTTCGATTCCGGCTGTGGGCAGCACGCCGTTTCCCGCGGTCTTCATCCGCGCCCCGTGGATCGAGCGAATCGGTCCGGGCGTCGAGTTGCTTGCCTCGCGCGACGGCCACGGCGTCATGGTCCGTCAGGACAATGTTGTGGGGACCTCCTTTCACCCCGAATTGACCGCCGATACGCGGGTCCACGCGTACTTTCTAAGGATGGTCGATGACGCGCAAGCGCAAGGGAAGGCTTCCTCCGCCGCGTAACCTCTCCACCGATGAGTTCGCAAGCGGCGGAATCGGGCGGTGCGCAAGCATCCGGATTCCAGGGGCAGATCCCACCGCTCGAGCCGTTGCTGACCGAAGTGATCGCAACGCTCGCGCTGGCGGCGCACGCCTATCTCGCTGATGACGGGGGCAAGGAACCTGATTTTCGATCGGCCGACGCAGCAATCGAGGTTGCAAGCGTTGCCTTCGAACGCGTCAAAGAAAGGTTGCGGCCCGACGAAAGGTTAGCAATAACGCAGATGCTGACCGAAACTCGACTGACGTTCGTTAGAAAGCGAGGCATGTGAATGCCTCGCTTTCATGCTTCTGAAGGCCCGTTATGAGCGACGTTCTTGTTTTGAACTTCACCTACGAAGCCTTGAACATCACGAGCTTCCAGCGCGCCGTGAAGCTGCTCTTTGCCGGAAAGGCCGAGATCGTCCACAATCGCGACCGCGTGCTCGCGTCGACGCGCTACGAGATGCGCATGCCGTCGATTATCCGGATGCTCTATTACATTCGCCGGCCGATGCAAAAGGTCGCGCTGACGAAGAAGAACGTGCTCATCCGCGACGATCACGCTTGCCAGTACTGCGGCATCCGCGGCGAGAAGCTGATGACCGTCGATCACGTGGTCCCGCGCAGTCGTGGCGGTCCGTCAACGTGGGAGAACTTAGTGTGCGCGTGCATGCGCTGCAACAATCGCAAAAACAACCGCACGCCCGATGAAGCGAACATGTCGCTCAAGCGCAAACCGCGCCAGCCCAAGTACATCCCGTGGATTCAGATCAAGCGCAACACGCTGCCGGGTGAATGGGGCAAGTTCCTATTCCTGTATAACGTCTCGATCGACGAACGCGTAGAAGCTTAAATACGGTTGCGGCGTCGCCCTAAGACGAGCCCGATGCTCATGACGACGAGGCCCAGGGCGGCGAAACCGAAGGCGAAGTATTCGACCTGGTTCACCGAGTGCACGATCGAACGAATCCCGAGCACGATCGGGCCGACGAAGAAGAGCACATTCCCAAACGCGAAGACGGGATTGGGGCGCGATGCGCGCATGCGGAAATTCATCAGGATCCCGAACGCTCCGCCCAGGATACAGGCGCAACCGACGATGACGAGTGCGTTCATTTCAGCGGCGAGAGCTCGTCCAGGTCCCGGCCGTTCGTGTTCGGGCCGAGCACCGCGACATCGAGTGCGACGATCAGCATCGCCGATCCGATTAGTAGGAAGACGCCCAGCGTACCCTGAGTGCGCAGTACGGCAGCAATGACGAACGGCACGAGGATCGAGCTAAAGCGGCTCCACGAATAGACGAAGCCCACCGCCTGTCCGCGGATGCGCGTCGGAAACAGTTCGGCTTGATAGGAGTGATAGGTGGCCGAAAACCACGCCAGGCTAAGTGTCACGATGACGCCGCAGATCACGATTGGACCCGGCGTGCGCACTTGCGCAAAAGCAACGCCGGCAGCGGCGACGACGAGCGCGAGCACGACGATCTGCCATTTGCGCTGAAAGCGATCGGCGAAGAACATCGCGAGAAGCGGGCCGAGCGGGTTGACGATGGCTATCAGAAACGAATACTCCAGCGAATGGGTGAGTTCGACCCCTTGATTGGCGAGAAAGATCGGAACCCACGAGGCAAAGCCGTAAAAGCCGATCGCTTGGAGCAGATTGAAGATAATGAGCATCAGCGTGCGCGCGCGGTAGGTGGGATCGAAGATCGTTTTCAGCGTGAAGATTGGGCCCGTCGCCTTGTGCTGGCTGCGCGCCTCTTGCCAACGCGCCGAATCGGGCAATCCGGGGCGCACGAACCAGATAACGACGCCGCCGAGCGAACCGATCAGGGCGACGAGGCGCCAGCCGTCGAGGCCCGCGAAGGTGCGCGGTACGAGCAGGTACGCGAGGAGCGCCGCGGCAGGAATTGCCGAATAGCCGATGACTTGCGTGAACGCGATCCAGCGTCCACGCTGTTCTTTGGGAACAATTTCCGAAACGTACGCGTCGCTGGTTACCAATTGCACGCCGATACCAATGCCCGCCAGAAAGCGCCACGCATCTATCGCAGGACCGCTTTGCATGAACGCCATGACCAACGTGCAGATCGAATACCACACGAGCGAGTATGTAAATGCTGCCTTGCGCCCGAATCGGTCGGAGACGCCCGCAAAAATCAGTGTGCCGAAAAACATTCCGGCAAAGCCGCAAGCGATGAAGCTGGCAAAACCACCAAGCGCAAACGGCGAGGGCGACGTAGCGCTGAACAATCCCGCGCGGATCAAACCGAGCGAGATGTAGGCGGTCATAAACAAGTCGTAGAGCTCGAACCAGCCGCCGACCGAAATGCGCGCGACCGCGCCGCGGATGTGCGCTGCCGCTACTGACACTCAGGCCGGTACCGGCAGCGGTATTGCGTCACAGAAGGCGCGGCGCCAAGCCGCTTCGACGCGGGCGCGGGTCGGCTTGTCGATCACCGACGCGACGCAGCCGTCGGGGCGTACGATGAGGACCACCGGCGATTTCACATGCCAGCGTTTCGGTGGCGTCTCGACCCGTACATGCGGCAAGTCCAACGCAAGATCGCCGGCTACGATCAGAATCGCTTCACCTGCGCGACGCAGGTTGATCCGTGACCCGTCAGAGAGGCGGAGATCGTCGATCCGCCGGCCTGCCAGCGGATGGCGATTGTCGATAATCGGCGAGGTACTGTAACGGCCGTTGAGCATGCCGATGCCGCGGCACAGTTTGCGCTGCATCCCTCGTCCGCGAATCGCCCGCGCGAACGTGCGTATCGCGAACTGACGCGCCCGCATCGGAAACGTGATCCCGAAGCGGGTAATCCGATCCGTCACGCGCTCGACCGTATCGGTGATGATCTCGCGCCGCTCGGGATCATAACTGGCAAGGAGCGGTGCGGCGCATCGCTCGCTGCGTACGGCAAACGCGAGCTTCCATGCGAGGTTCCCGGCATCTTGAATCCCCGCGTTCATGCCTTGTCCGCCGGCCGGACTGTTCAAGTGTGCCGCGTCACCCGCGAGCATCACTCGCCCGACGACGAAGCGCCGCGCGTGACGCCGGTGAATCTTGAACAGACTGCTCCACTGCGTCTCGAACGGTGCGTCCCCGAAGAGATCGCGCACGCGTTCACGGTGTGCGAGCGGCGAGAGCGCATCTTCGTCGCTGAGCTCTTTTGGTACCGACGCCATCACGCGCCACGACCGGTCGTCGAACCGAATCGCCCCGCGAAGCCCCGGCAGGTCGAAACGCACCCGCGCGGTTACCTCGGCCGGGATATCCGCATTGACGGTCTCGTCGCTCAGCACGACGCGCGTGTCGTACGTCATGCCTTGCAACGTGAGGCCGACCGCCGTTCGCACGACACCGTGTGCTCCGTCGCATCCGACCACGAAAGCTGCCCGCAAACGCCCCGGGCCGCTTGCGCCGTCAAACTGGACCTCGACACTGTCGGGGCCTTGCGAAAGACCGGTGACGTTGAATCCCGTGCGGAGCTCGCACCGGCTATTCGAGCTCACCAGCTCGCGCAAAATGCGCTCGGTATGGTTCTGTGGCAGCAACAGCGCGCCGGGGTCGTCAAACACGTCGTCGATGGCCGAAAAGTCGATCGTGACGAAGGTCGCTTGCGTGCGCGCGTTGACGCCGCGTAGTACCGGAGCAAACCGGCCCGCTTCGCGCAGGGGGCCGTAGGCTCCCCAATCACGCAGGATCTCCTGCGTGCGCGGCCAGATAACGGCCGCGCGCGACTCCTTGACGGGCTCGGTATTGCGCTCGAGGACGATCGAATGCGCGTCGTACCGCGCAAGCCCCAGCGCGAGGGCCAGTCCGACCGGCCCTCCACCTACGATGATTACCGGCGCGTCCACGCGAAGCCCGTTCGTTGCATGATTCAAGCGGTGTCCCACCTGTGGCTTCCGTTCACCCAGATGCAGTCCTTCGACGCGAGCGCGCGGACGTTTGTCCGCGGAGATAGCACGAGCCTGTTCGATGCTCGGGGACGGCGGCTGTTCGACGCGGTCAGTTCGATCTGGACCACCATTCATGGACACGCGCACCCGGCGATCGTCGACGCGATTGCGCTGCAGGCGGCGACGCTCGATCACGCGACCGCACTCGGAGCCACCAATCTTCCGGCCGAAGCGCTCGCCCAGGCGCTGTGCGAATACTGTGAAACCGACTATGCTTTTTTCGCAAGCGACGGTGCCAGCGCCGTTGAGGCGGCGATCAAAATGGCACTCCACTATTGGCAGCATGTCGGCGAGCCGCAGCGCACTCGGTTTTTGCGCTTGGTGGATGCGTATCACGGCGACACGACCGGGGCGATGAGCCTGTCGGGGATCTCCGTCTTTAAATCGCACTACGGTGCAATTACGTTCGAAACCCGGACCTACGAGCATGCCGGCGATCTCGATGCGAATGACGTTGCTGCGGTCATCGTCGAACCAATCGTTCAAGCCGCGGCCGGCATGCGGTTGGTGCCACCGGAACGATATATTCCGTTGCGCGATTGTGCGCCGCTGGTGATCGTGGATGAGATTGCGACCGGATTCGGACGCACTGGGACGATGTTCGCCTACGAACAGCTCGAGCTCCGCCCCGACCTGATATGTTTAGGCAAAGGCATCACCGGCGGGACGCTCGCGCTCTCGGCGGTCCTTGCGCGCGAGCGCGTCTATCAAGCTTTTCTTGGAGCACCCGAAGAGTACAAGCAGTTCTTTCACGGGCATTCGTATGCCGGAAATCCGATTGCATGCGCGGCGGCGCTTGCATCGCTCGAACTCTTCGCGCTCGAAGGCACGTTCGAACGCGCGGGGAGCATCGAACGTATCGCTGCCGAGCGCGCCGCCGTTCTCGGGGCGCATCCGGCGATTCGAGAGATTCGTCAAGCCGGCACAATGCTTGGAATCGAGTTGCACGACGCGGCTCGCGCGTGGCCGATTGCAAATGCGCTCTACGATTTGGGCCATTTCACGCGGCCGATCGGCGCAGTCCTGCAGCTCGTTCCGCCGCTCTCATCCAGCGACGGAGAGATCCACGACTTCTTCGATAAGTTTGGGGAAGCGTTGGAGCGCACGCGTTGACCTATTTGGACCGCGCCTTGGTGTTGCTTGACGAGATTCGAGCACAGGGACGATATCGAAAAGTACGCACGCACAATCTAGGTGGCGCGCTCGATTTTTCGTCGAACGACTATCTGGCGCTCGCGACGAACCCGCAGGTGGTCGAAGCGTTTCGCCGTGCAACTCGAGTGGGCTCGGGCGGGGCGCGCCTCTTAGGTGGAAGTCATCGCGAGCATTCGATGCTCGAAGAAGAGCTGGCGGGTTGGCTCGGTCGCGAACGCGTGCTGCTCTTTTCCTCCGGTTACCATGCGGCGCTCGGCGCGATTGCCGTATTGGCGCAGACGGTCGAACGCATCTATTCGGACCGCCTGAATCACGCCTCATTGATTGACGGAGTCCGCGCTACACGGATCGAGCGATCCGTTTACGATCACGCCATGCTTCCGCCGCGTGCGCAGCGGCACGGCAGCGCTTTGATCGTCACCGAATCGATTTTCGGGATGGACGGGGATGCGGTCGAACTCGAGAGCATGCTCGCCGCTCTCGGCGATGATGATGTGCTCTTGATCGATGAAGCGCATGCTCTCGGCGTTACGGGTCCCGGCGGAGCCGGGCGCGCGCGCGCGCTCACGGATCCGCGGGTTGTCGTGATGGGCACGCTTTCGAAAGCGTTCGGTGCGCAGGGCGGGTTCATCGCCGGCCCCGCGGTGCTGATCGACTTGCTCGTCAACCGTGCGCGTCCGTTCATCTTTGATACGGCGATGCCGCCGGCGGTCGCGCTCGCATCCCGCGTCGCGCTCGCGCTCATTCGCAATGCCGACCCAGCGCGCGAGCAATTGCATGACAACGTGAAACGCCTGCGCGATGGCCTGAGTTCGCTGGGCTTTCCGACGATCGACGATCCCTCGCCGATTGTGCCGGTCGTGCTGGGAAGCGAGGAGCGAGCGGTGGAAATCGCGCGTGAGCTCGAAAGCATGAGAATCTACGCGCCGGCGATCCGGCCGCCGACGGTCCCGCCGGGCAGTTCGCGGCTGCGCCTCTCGGTGCGGGCCGATCACCAGCGCGAACATATCGACTTGCTGGTACAAGGGCTGGCGAAATGCATCGTTACTTCGTAACCGGTACCGACACCGACGTCGGAAAGACGCGAGTCACCGCCTCGCTGGCGCTTGCGCTCAAGAATGCCGGCATCACGCCGACGATCGTCAAGTTCGTCCAGACCGGGCTCGCACCGGGCATCCCGGGTGATGCAGCACGCGCGGCTAAACTCTCGGGCGTGCGTTCGCTCGAACTCGCGCGCTTCGAGAAGGCCGCGGACCCGTGGTCGGCTGCCCTCGCATCCGGTCAGCCCGAAGTACACGCAAGCGAACTGGTCGAGGCCGTCGCGCACATCGAGAACGGTCTCGTCACCGAAGGCGCGGGCGGCCTGATGGTGCCGCTCAACGCGCGAGAGCATTTCGGAAACATCGCGGTGCTCGGGAAGTTCGACACGATCCTCGCGATTGGCCTCAAGCTCGGCTGCGTCAATCATGCGTTGCTGACCGCTAACCAGTGCCAGCAGGCGGGAATTAGGCTCGTGGGTGCGGTGCTGGTTGAGCGCTGGGGGCCGACCGAGGATCACTATCGCGCGGACGTCGAGCGCACGCTGCAGGGAAAGGTGAAGATTCTTGGCATTCTGCCGTTTGACGAAGACGAGGCGAGTTCGGTAAAGACCGGCGCGCAGATCTTCGCACCGTACTTTACCTAACACGAGGACACCCTTGCACTCGACCATCGCAAACGCGCGCGAGCGCGTTCTGGAACGTGGACTTCCCGCCGATCGTGCGTTACTCGAATCGCTCGCGCAGTTACCGGACGAGGACGTTCCCGATCTGCTAGCGCTTGCCGACGACGTGCGCGCCGCGAGTTGCGGCAATGGAATCGCAGTCGAAGTGCTCTACAACGCCAAAAAGGGCGGCTGTTCCGAGGACTGTCATTTCTGCTCGCAGAGCGCGCGTTTTGCAAGCGACGTTGAGCCCGAAACGCTCGCGAGCGTAGAAGGCTTTGTCGCCGCAGCTCGCGACGCGAGCCAACGCGGTGCCGGCGAGTTTTGCATCGTCGTTGCGGTACGCGGTCCGTCGGCGCGCCTGCTCGAGCGCGTGTGCGAGTCCGTGCGTGCGATCAAGGCCGAGCTTCCCCTCAAAGTCGCGGTCTCGCTCGGCATCCTGCGTGAGGATCAGGTCGCGCAACTCGTTGCCGCCGGCGTCGACAAGGTCAATCACAATCTCGAGACCTCGCGGCGCTACTTTCCGTCGGTGTGCACCACGCACACTTTCGATGAACGGATGGATACGCTCCAGCTGGTGCGCGGCGCCGGGCTCGAGGTCTGCTGCGGCGGGATCATCGGCATGGGCGAGTCCCTCGACGATCGGATCGATTTTCTGTGTTCGCTCCAGGAGCTCGCGCCCGAAGAGGTACCGATAAACTTTCTTAATCCTCGCCCGGGCACACCATTCCAAGATCGCTCGCTGGTCGAACCGATCGAGGCGCTGCGCTTCGTGGCGATGGCGCGTCTGGCGCTCCCGCGTGCGCTCGTACGTTTTGCCGGAGGCCGCGAGATTACGCTGCAGGGCCTGCAAGATCTGGGCATGCGCAGCGGCGCGAGCGGCATCGTACTTGGAAACTACTTGACGACCGGTGGCCGCAGCGATCAAGATGACTTCGCGATGCTCGAACGACTCGGCTTTGAAGTAATGGCGTGACCGCGCAACGCGTGGAGGGCGCGCGGCGCCCATCGAGCCTGGACCAAACCAAGACCCCGTATTTTCAAGCATTGCTCGAATACGTTGATTCCGGCGTGCTGCCGTTTCACACGCCCGGCCACATGCAAGGGCGCGGTGCTGAACTTTCGTTTCGCGAATTCGTCGGAGACAATATTCTAGCGATCGACCTGACGCCGATGCCCGGCATCGACGATCTACTCCAGCCGACCGAATCGATCAAAGAGGCGCAAGAGCTCGCAGCCGAGGCGTACGGTGCCGATCACACGTTTTTTCTGATCAACGGCTCGACCAGCGGCAATCAGTGCATGATGATGGCGGCGCTGAATCCGGGCGATAAGATCGCGGTTCCGCGCAACTCGCACAAGTCGATGCTGGGCGGGCTCGTGATGAGCGGGGCGCACCCGATCTACATGCAGCCTGCGGTCGACCAAGAGATGCACATGGACAACGCCGTGACGCCGGAGACGGTCGCGCGCACGATCGCCGAGAACCCCGACCTCAAAGCGATCTACATCGTTTCACCGACGTACTACGGCGTCGCCGCCGATCTCGAATCGATCGAGCGCATAACGCACGCCGCCGGCAAGCTGCTTTTGGTCGACGAGGCGTGGGGGCCGCACTTCCACTTTCACCCGGCGCTGCCGATGTCCGCAACGCAAGCCGGTGCGGATCTGTCGATCAACTCCACGCACAAGATGCTTTCGGCGTTTTCGCAGTGCGCGATGCTGCATCAAATCGGCGATCGCGTGCGCTTAGATCGCCTCAAAGCCGTCCTCAAGATGTTTCTCTCCACGTCGCCCAACCTGCCGATGGTCGCCTCGCTCGACGTCGCCCGCATGCAGATGGCGACGCAAGGCGCGGCACTCCTCTCGCAAACGATCGACCTCGCGCAAGAGACCCGCCGCCGGATCAACGCGATCGAAGGCCTGTATTCGTTTGGTGAGGAGATTCAAGGGCGCGAGGGCGTCTTCGATTTGGATCCGACGAAGATGACCGTGCGCGTAACCGGCCTCGGCTACACCGGGTACGAGGCGTCCGAACTTCTTCGTAAACGCTACAACATTCAAGTCGAGCTAGCCGACCTATTTAACGTCGTTGCACTGTTCACGATCGGTACGACGCGTGAAGCGGCCGAACGTCTGATCACCGCGTTCGAAGAGATGGCTCGCGAAGATCGTCCGCTCGACATGTTTGCCCCGTCGGGCATACTCGAGCAGCGCCTCAAACGGGGCACGTATAAAATGCCGCAGATTCCCCCGATGCGCATGCTGCCCCGCGAGGCGTTCCTGGCGAATACCGAGTTCGTCGACTTTCGCAAGTCTGCGGGACGCATCTGCGCGGAAACGATCTCGCCGTACCCGCCAGGCATCCCCGTGCTCTCACCGGGCGAGGAAATCACCCCGGATCTCATCGATTACTTACGGCTCGAACTCAAGGCGGGCGTGCGCATTCAGGGCCCCAATGACGATACGTTGCGCAAGATTCGCGTTGTCGCCGAATAAGGCGTAGGATAAAACCATGATTGCTTCACTACGCTTCCTGTCGCTCGCACTGCTGGCGTTGACGTTTGCGATGTCCACCCAGGCCGTCACGCAGGACGTTCCGTACGTCGTTGCATTTGCGCCGCTGAATTCGAACGCGCAACCCTATTCCGGGAATATGAAACTGAATTTCAATCACGGAACGATCAGCGGAAAGTATACGGACACGTCGCTCAAGCCCGGCGGCCCACTCTACAACCGGCGGAACGTGCCGGTCAGCGGCGGCGTCAATTCATCCGGTCATGCCACCCTACTCATCGGACCGCTTTCGTTCCACGGGACGCTCAGCGGCCAATGGTTCAGCGGCACCGCCACCGTCAAGGGACGGATCTACACCTTCAAGGCGCGTGAGGGAAGCCCGGGGAATCCCGTTCCCTAGTAGTTGCTTAGGCGTCCGACCCAAGATATGGGAGGGCGAGTCCGCGACTGTGGGTAACTACTCACATGAATCCGCAGGATGCGGATCGAGGTTCGTAGCGCAGGATGCGCGGCCGGCCGGAGGCCGGACGAACCGTGTCACCCTTGGAGGCGAGGAACGCGTTGGCCGTTAAAGCGCAGTCCGTTTCCCCGAGCTGGGAACTCTC
The DNA here is from genome assembly GCA_963833045.1 of Vulcanimicrobiota bacterium. Classification (GTDB taxonomy): domain Bacteria; phylum Vulcanimicrobiota; class Vulcanimicrobiia; order Vulcanimicrobiales; family Vulcanimicrobiaceae; genus Aquilonibacter. The sequence continues at coordinate 573,461 of CAWHWL010000020.1, read as the reverse complement.
ACAGCTCCTCGACATCTTCCCACTCCCCATCCGCCAGTCGCTCGTGCGGCTCCACAATCTCGAAGACATCATCGAAGTCGTGCTCGACTTGGGCCGTCCGCCCGAGGCTCGTTTTGCCAACGACTTTCGGTATCTCTCCGAAACGCCGGTTACCAACGAGGACATCGGGCACGTCTGTTCGCGAATTTCGCACTTCGGGCCCGACAACCGCGCCGGCATCGAGCAGACACTGCACCGCATCAGCGCGATTCGCAATCGTCAAGGCAAGATCGTCGGGCTAACCTGCCGTGTCGGCCGCGCCGTCTACGGCACGATCGATATTGTGCTCGACGTGCTGCGCAGCGGCAAGTCGATTTGCTTGCTTGGTCGTCCGGGTGTCGGAAAGACCACGATGCTGCGCGAGTGCGCGCGCATTCTTTCCGAAGACCGTAAGCGCGTCGTGATCGTCGACACGTCGAATGAAATCGCCGGCGACTCGGATATCCCGCATCCGGGCATCGGCCTAGCTCGTCGCATGCAGGTTGCTGATCCAGCGCTGCAACACGCGGTGATGATCGAGGCGGTCGAGAACCATATGCCCGAAGTAATCGTCATCGACGAGATCGGGACTGAAATGGAGGCCGGCGCAGCGCGTACGATAGCCGAACGCGGCGTTACGTTGATCGGCACGGCGCATGGCCAGACGCTGGAAAATCTCTTGATGAATCCGACGCTCTCGGATCTGCTCGGCGGCATCAGCGCGGTGACGCTGTCGGATGAGGAAGCCCGCCGCCGCGGTACGCGCAAGACCGTGCTCGAACGCAAAGCTCCGCCGACCTTTGACCTGCTGGTCGAGATTCAGGATCGCGATCGGCTCGCTATCCACAAGAATGTCGCCGAAGTCGTCGATGCGCTCTTGCGCGGTTATCAGCCCCAGCCCGAAATTCGCCAACGCACCGCCAGTGGCGACGTCGCGATCGTGCAAGAAGCCGATACCGAGACGATGCCGCAGCTCACCGAGTCGCTCGACCACCATCACCACGAGCAGCTCGACGAGTCCGTAGACAAGCCGCTCTTGATTTTTCCTTACGGTGTCTCGCGCAACAAGATCGAGCGCGCCGTGCATAACCTTCGTATCAATGCGTCGATTGCACGCAATTGGGACGATGCCGATGTGGTGCTCACGCTCAAGACGCTCGAGCGTAAGGGCCAGCCTAAGCTCAAGCAGATCGCCTCGGACAACGTGCCGATCTATTCGATCAAGACCAACACGACGACGCAGATCCAAAGCGCGCTTCGCGACGTCTTCAATCTGGGTTCGATCGATCACGAAGAGATCGCGCTACGCGAAGCCGAGGAAGCCGTCTATCAAGTGCTGCTCACCAATCAAGCGATGGAGCTTTCCCCGCAAACGTCGTACGTGCGGCGCATGCAGCATCAGCTCGCGGAAAAGTATCGCCTGCAGTCGCGCAGCACCGGCCTCGAGCCGAATAGGCGCGTCCGTATCTTTAAAATAGCAGACTAAAGCGCCGTTATCTCGCCGTCTTCGGCAACCAAGAAGCGCGTGTCGAAGGCGAGCATTTCGTCGCCGCGTTTGATGCGACTGTGAACGTTGAAACGGTGCGCCGGTTTTTGTCCCGGACGGTTCACGAGCCCGCCGTAAAACAGCTTGAGCAGCGGCGTCTGGCCTTGTTTGGGCGGCTCGAGTTTGTTCTGCGCCACCAGCATCCCCATGATCTTTTGCTGCAGCGCCAGCGGCAGTAACCGATAGGCGTCGTCCACCTTCTCGCTCGGCTCCTGATTCTGCATCTTGCGCCGGTCGCTCTCGGGCTCGTCGTTGACGTAGCGAACGATCGCATCCCAATCGTCGGCGGCGATTCCGACGAATTCGCACATGTACCGGTGCCACTTCGCGCCTTGGTGCTGCACTTGGTCCGAGCGGACATGTTTGACACGAAGCGGGATGTTGCGCTCGCGCACGCGCGCGATAATGTTGAAGGAATTCGCAGCGACGGGTTCCTGCAGGATGAACATTGCGCCATTTGGCGAGATCTCGAGGCCCACACCCGACTTGAGCAAGTTGGGGTCGTTAGGGTTAGGCTGATACCACATGTGATAAGCTCCGGCCTTACGCTTGTACTGACGCCGGTCGCCGGCGCGCCCGAGAAACCACTCGATGAGATCGCCGAACATGGAGCTGGGAGATGACATACAAAGCCGCTCCGTCGAATAACATACCGTGCCATTTATCACGGCTGAAGGCATTGAAGGCTGCGGCAAGAGTACGCTCGTGGCCGGCCTTTCCGAACGATTACGCGCTACGGGCAAGGAAACCATCGTGACCCGCGAGCCGGGGGGTACGCCGGTGGGCGATGCAATCCGCCAAATCTTCCTCGAGCCGGGCTTGCAGGTGGCTCCGCTGACCGAGGCACTCCTCATCAACGCCGCGCGCGCGCAGCACGTGGTCGAGCTGATCGAACCGGCTCTTCGCGGCGGCGCCGTCGTCCTGTGCGACCGCTTCGTCGACTCGACCCTGGCCTACCAGGGCTACGGGCGCGGGATCGACCTTGCGTTTTTGCAAGAACTTTGCGATACCGCCAGCGGAGGTCTGGTCCCGAATCTGACCTTCGTGCTCGACCTGCCCGTTGTGATTTCGCGTGAACGTGTGGCGTCGCGCGACGGAGGCGTAGCCGATCGCATGGAGCGTGAGGATCAAGCCTTTTACGAGCGTGTGCGACGCGGTTTCCTCGATCTTGCGCGACGAGCGCCGCACTATCGTGTGCTCGACGCCACCAAGCCACCGGAGGAATTGATCGCGCAAGCCTTCGCAGCGCTCACCGGAGTTCTGGCGTGAGCGATCTGCATTTCGACGTGATCGGTGCGGCGGGACCAAAGACCTATTTTGGCCGGATGACGCCGGCGTCGCTTGCGCACGCCTATCTCTTTAGCGGGCCGCCCGGTGTCGGTAAAAAGTTCTTTGCACGCCGTCTTGCCCAGTCGCTGCTCTGTGAGGCGCCCAAGGACGGCGTTCTCGGATATGACGGCACGTGCGCCTCGTGCCGGCTCTTTGCCAGCGAAGGTGGCCGTCATCCTGATTTTCTTGAACACATCGGCATTCTGAAGATCGGTGACGCCGACGCGGCGATGGGCTTCTACGAAGGTGAGGATCTCACCGCGCGCGATCTCGTGCGCCAGCTCTCGATGCAGTCGTACAGCGGCGGGATGCGGGTCTTGCTGCTCGGTGACATTGACTTCGCGACGCATCACGCAGCTAACGCGCTGCTCAAGTTCTTCGAAGAGCCGCCGCGCGGCGTGGTGCTGATCCTCACCTCCCCGACACCCGGCCGCCTCCTCCCGACGATCCGTTCGCGCGTGATCGAATTGCGCTTTCCGTCCCTTGCGCAGAGCCAAGTGCGCGAGATTCTGCTCAAGCTCGGGTACGATCAGGAACGCGCGCATCTCGGCGCGTCCCTCGGTCAGGGCAGCGTGACGCGCGCCGTTGCCGCGCTTGGAGGCGATGACGAAACGTTGCGTTCGCAGATCGCGACGTGGTTCTTTCGCGTCACACGGGGCGAAACGCCCGAAGAGGGCTGGGCGAGTCGAGAAACGCTCGACGAAGGCCTGGAGCTGATCAAGACCTTTGTACGTGATTGGACGGCCTTGGCTACCGCGGGCGATCGCGCAGTTGTGATGAGCGTCGACTTTGCGGACGATCTGCGCGCGCTACCGGCGCTGCCTCCGGCCGAAGCGATCGCGATGTTCGGCAAGCTCGACGACGCGCAGCGCCTCGCTCGTACCAACGTGAGCCCAACGATGGTGAGCGAGTTGGTGCGAATGGCGCTGACCGGTAAAGGGTAGCCGTTTAATAGAAGCCGCGGAATGCAGTTTCGTCGTAGGTTACGGCAAACGGAAACGCGAGATAGGCCAGGACGATTGCGCGCAAAACCGCGACGCCGATGAGCGAGGCGATCACGCCATATTGTGCGAGTGGTGCGAGAAGCAATCCCGGGGCAAAAACCCAGAGAGCGATAAAGACAATCGCGAGGATTACGCACGCGACTGGGTTGGCGCGCACCGCGCGGATCGAACCCGATAGGGCGAGGCCTCCCGGGAGCCCGCCGATTGCGGCGGCCGGGATCACGAGGATCAAGAAAAAATACGCGATGAGCTGCAGCCCAAGCTGCAGCACGCCGCTTCCGAGCAGGCTACCGATATACTGCGCGGCGTAGACGACGAACTGAAATCCGATCGCCGCGATCAGAATCCCCCCGGCCTTGCGCCGCGTCTCTTCCCACGCGTCGTCGAAGCCGGCACGATAGCCGCGCGCGATGTTGTTGGCTTGTATGACCGCGCCGCCGAACGCGAACAGATACAGAATCTGAATGACAAACTGGAACAGCCCTCCGCCGTATCCCCCAAGCGGATCGGTAAAGAGGCTCTGCCAATACGACGTAAACATGTCGAGGATCGCAGCCAGCAGCGGCAACGCAAGAATCGACGGATGGCGCACGAGGTGGACGAACGCCTGCCCGTAGATGGCCAGGTTGACGCGCGGTCCACCGCGGCGCATCACTCTAACCCCGTGCTCCGGCGAGCGCGTGATGGCACGAGCAGTCGGCCTTCAAATCGATCCCTTCGACGATCCGTCCGATGGCGTTCTTGACGCGATCGTTGTTTTTCTTGAAGACCTCCATCACTTCGTGATGCGAGACCGGCGCGATTCCGTCGATGCCGACGTCGTAGTCGGTGATGAGCGAGATGTTCACAAAACAGATCTCGAGTTCACGAGCCAGGTAGGCCTCGGGATATTGGGTCATATTGATGACTTCCCACCCTTGGCTTTGAAACCACTTCGATTCCGAACGCGTCGAAAAACGCGGTCCCTGGATAACGACTACCGTACCGCGCTCGTGCGTTTCGATGTCGAGCGAGCGCAGTGCGTCGATGGCAATCGGCCGCAGCGTCGGGCAATAAGGGTCGGCGAAGCTGACGTGCGTCGTGATCGGGCCGTCAAAAAACGTGTCTTTGCGGCCGGCCGTCCGGTCGACGAGTTGATCGCAAACGACCATCGATCCCGGCTTGACCGCCTTTTTGAGCGAGCCGCAAGCGTTGGGCGCGATGATGAATTTCACGCCAAGCGCTTTCATCGCCCATAAATTTGCCCGGTAGTTGATCGACTGCGGCGGAAAGCGATGATCTTTTCCGTGACGCGGCAAAAAGGCGACCCGTTTGCCGGCGATTTCGCCGAGCGCGACGCGGTCGCTTGGAGCACCGTAGGGCGTCTCGATCCACACCTCACGGGCGTTTTCGATCAGCGAATAAAATCCCGACCCGCCAAAAACGCCGATGTCGGCGCGTTCCGTCGTCGTATCCATGGTCTCCGTTCTATAAGATGTTGTTAGCGATTGAAATCAGATGGCTTCAGGTCGTCGAGGAATTTTTTGAAGCGCGTCATCTCGGTATCGTCGACCGGTTTTTTGTCCGGAGTCGATTCCTCGAGCACAATCTTGTCGGTTACGTAGATGGGCGCCTTCATGCGCAGCGCCAGCGCGATGCCGTCGGATGGACGAGCATCGATCTCTTGGAGTTCGCCGTCGCAGCGTATGATCAATTTCGCGTAGAACGTCGAGTCCTTGATGTCGTGAATAATGATTTGCTCTAACGTCGTCTCGAGCGACTCGAGGATGTTGCGCATGAGGTCGTGGGAGAGCGGTCGCGGTACCGGCGCGCCTTCGAGTGCAAGCGCGATCGCGGTGGCCTCGAATGGGCCGATGAGAATCGGCAGGTAATGGGAGCCGTCCATATCCTTGAGGATCACGACCGGATCGTGGGTCAGCAGGTCGATCCCGAGCTTGTCGACCTTCATTTGGCGCATCCGATGGTATCCGACGCACCCGCGCGATTCTCTTGCTGCTCGGCAAGGGTGCGGGCGTCGGCCGCACGAACGCAAGGGCCCGCACCATGGCGTTATCCTGCGGAATCGTCGGCTTGCCCAACGTCGGCAAGTCCACCATCTTCAATGCCCTCACCCGCTCCGCGCAAGCGCTCGCGGCGAATTATCCGTTTGCCACGATCGAACCGAATGTGGGAGAAGTCGCAGTACCGGACGACCGATTGCAGGTGTTGCAAGCGCTGGTGCACGGCGAGCGCATCGTGCCCGCAACCGTCCGCTTCGTCGATATCGCCGGGCTCGTGCGAGGAGCCTCCACCGGACAAGGCTTGGGCAATGCGTTCCTTAGTCATATCCGCGAGACGGATGCGATTGCGATGGTCGTGCGCTGTTTCGAGGACGATAACGTGACGCACGTCGAGGGGAGCCCGGATCCCGTCCGCGACATCGAAATCATTTCGATCGAACTTGCGCTCGCCGATCTTGCCACCATGCAGAAGCGCCTCGACAAGCTCGAACGCGAAGCGCGGGCGAATCCGAAACGCCGCGGTGCGCTCGATGCCGCCCAAAATGTCGTCGCCGCACTCGAAGCCGGAAAACCCGCGCGCGGCTTCCCGCCGGGCAGTCCCGAGCGCGAGATAGCCAACGAATCCTTTCTGCTCACCGCTAAGCCGCTGCTCTATGTCGCGAACGTCGACGAAGAGCAAATCGATAAGCCGGGCCCGCTGGTCGATGCGGTGCGATCGGTGGCGAAGGAAGACGGCAGTGCCGTCGTGGTCTTGAGTGGGAAAATCGAATCGGAACTGGCCGGCCTCACCGACGAGGAAGCGCGCGAATTCTGCGCTGAGTTGGGGATCGTACGCAGCGGCCTCGACGAGCTCGCGCTGTGCGCCTACGATCTGCTTGGTCTCATGACGTTTCTAACCGCCGGCGAACAAGAAGTCCGTGCTTGGACCATTGCCAAAGGGACAAAAGCACCGCAAGCGGCGGGCAAGATTCACGGTGACATCGAGCGTGGATTCATTCGCGCTGAGATTGTCTCGTACGACGACTATGTCGCTTACAAGAGCATGACGGCCCTCAAAAACGCCGGCAAAGTCCGCGCAGAGGGAAAAGACTACGTGATGCAAGAGGGCGACGTCGTCAACTTTTTGTTTAACGTTTGAAAGTTGCCTCGCTAGAGGCACCAAGCGGGCATATTAAGACGTTTATCGCATAGCCGCGTAACCGCACGATGCGGCTGAAGGTTCGGAGCACAGGAGGTGCGCCCGACCGCAGGTCGGCCGAACTGTCTTCCCGTAGCCTTTGGGGTTTGATCTCCACCGGAGGCTGAAAATACTTTATGACCACTGCGGTACGCGAAGTCTCGGTTTTTGGAGACGGTATTGCCTATTTCAACGAGGCGGCCGATCTCCTCGAACTCGACTCGGGAATGCGGAGAATCCTCACGCACCCATCGCGTCAAATCATCTTCTCGATTCCGTTCCAGCGTGATAGCGGCGAATTCGAGGTCTACACCGGCTATCGCGTGCAATACAATTTTGCGCGCGGACCCGCCAAGGGCGGCATCCGGTATCATCCGGGCGTGACGCTCGACGAAGTGACGGCGCTCGCATTCTGGATGACCTGGAAATGCGCGGTCGTCGATCTCCCGTTCGGCGGCGGAAAAGGCGGGGTGACCTGCGATCCGTCAACCCTGTCGATGAACGAACTCGAGCGCATCACGCGCCGCTACGCCGCAGAGCTCGTCGAAGTGGTCGGTCCCGACAAAGACGTTCCCGCTCCCGACGTCAACACCACGCCGCAAGTCATGGCCTGGTTCATGGATACCTACTCGATGCACGTTCGACAGAACGTACCGGGCGTCGTAACCGGCAAGCCGCTGGAGATCGGCGGGTCACGCGGCCGCGTTGAAGCGACCGGACGCGGCGTCACCATCTGCGCACTCGACGAAATGCACCAGATGGGTCTGGTTCCCGAACAAACGCGGGTCGTCATTCAAGGCTTCGGGAACGTCGGACTCTACGCGGCTAAACTCTTTGCGGAGCGTGGCTGCAAGGTGTGCGGGATCTCCGATGTGACCGGCGCGTTTTACAATGCCGAAGGCATCGACGTTCCGCTCGCAATCGATCATGCGGTCAAGAATCGCAGCCTCGAAGGCTTCAAGGGTGGCGATCGCATCAGCAACGCAGAATTGCTCACCTCGGATTGCGACGTGCTGGTGCCCGCGGCGCTCGAGAAGGTCTTCACCTCGGACAACGCATCGAAGGTCAAAGCCAAGCTCATCGTCGAGGGCGCAAACGGTCCCACGACGCCCGAAGCCGATCGCATCTTCAAGCAGAACGGCATCGTGGTGATTCCCGATATCATGGCCAACGCCGGCGGCGTGACCGTCTCATACTTCGAGTGGGCGCAAGACCGCATGGGCTACTTTTGGAAGGAAGCCGAGGTTAACGAGAAGCTCGAGGATGTGTTGCTCTCCAATCTCGGCGAATTGCGTACGATCAAAAACGCGCGCAACTCGAATTACCGTACCGCCGCCTACGCGCTGGCGATCGACCGTGTCGTGCGCGCGCTTCGTTTGCGTGGCATCTACGCTTAGCTCCTAAGATAATGAAAAAGAGCCCGGGCAGTTGCCCGGGCTCTTTCATTTGCTCCTTAGGTTAGGGTAGGGGGAATATGGGCTCTCCCAAAGCCGCGTCGATGTTGGTTCCGTTATATGGATCGGCGGTTGCGATCGCGTTGAGTTGGGCGTTGGTGATCGGCGGGATCGTCATGCTGAACGAAGCATCCGCAGCCGCAATGAACGTGTTCGCGATGACCGCGTAACCCAGATCCGATGGATGCAATCCGTCCCAGCTAACGAGATTTCCACCGAACTGCAGCGTTGCTGACGGCGCACCCGGTTGAATCGTGTCGAGATTCGGAGCTGAACCCGGCGTTGTCGTCGACGGCGCGAGCGCGTTGAACGTCGCGGTGATCGGCACGAGTGCAACATTCGGTCCCGATCCGGTCGCAACCGCGTCGATGACTTGGTTGTAACCGGCGTTGAGTTGCGCAACTTCGGTTGCGAACGCGGGCGTAAGGTAGTACGCGCCGAGACCGCTTCCCGTTCCGCTTGGATCGAGCTGCGGCGTGAGACATGTTGACGGGGAAACACCGCAATTTTGAACGATTGCGAGGAAGCCGCTCTCGGTGAGATAGCCTCCCGTCGTCACGCCATATTGCGTCGCGACGTAGCTCGAGATCGCGGTTGCCGCGGCAGTTGCGCTTGATCCGAGCGCCGGTGTCAGCAGTGTTGCGAGATCGGCAATGAGACGATTTCCTTGCGGAAAGAACTGGGGCGACGAGAGCACGTTAGGAAGATCGGCGATCAGTACTTTCGTGCCCTTTGCCGTCAGTGTTTTGATGATTTGCGTAAGATCGGCTTGCATTTGCGTCGGCGAATCGCTCGCAACCGGGTTGCCGCCCGAGAACGAGAACTTGAGCACGTCGTTTGCGCCGAGCCACACGGTGGCGAGCTTCGGCTGCAATGCGGCGGCTACGTTCAGCTCAGTCAGCTGCGATACCGAATTGCGATACGCGCCCATGACCGGATAGAATAATGCGCTTTCGCCGGATACCAGCGACTGCAGACCACCCGAGGTCGGATCATTCGGGAGCACGTTGTACCCGCAGTTCGGCGCGTTGGGCGGGCCCGTGAGCGGTCCGGTCATCGCGACGGCTTCGTGCATCGTGATGCCCGGGACGCCGAGGTCAAGGTTTTGTGTGTTGGCTAGTCGCGTGTTGGCATAGGCGGTTGCCGAATATGCCTGGTCGTTGAACGGGTCGCAACCCGACTGAATGCTCGCGAACAACGAGGTTCTGTTGATCACGAGTTGCGTACCGAGACCCGGTCCGGCGATGAGCGGAAGCGGCGACGTCGAGGGAACATACAAGCTCGCTGCCGGTACGCCGGTCAGTTGCACGTAGATGTCGGCCCAGAAGCCGTTCTCTTGTCCCGGCGGCACGGCATTGCCCGGGTATGCTGAGAGCGACGAGGTCACCAACGGATTAGCCTGGCCCAGGAAACCGTCGGATTGATATCCGGCCGTGAGGCTGTCACCGATGCCGACGAGCGGCGTACCGCCGGCCGGCGTGACGATCGGTACTGGAGTGGCCGCGGGCGGCCCCACGCCGCTGCTACCGCCGCCGCAAGCGGACAGCGCAGTGAGCGTGAGGATTGCGAGCGGACGCGCGAGATACGATAATTTCATTGCGTTACCAAATCCTTAGATCGGAAGAACGACGGGCGAGCCGACGCCGAATTGCACTTGAAGTTGCGTAGCTTTCAGACCGCCGATCGCAGGTACGGTGTTCGAGCTGCACGGCAGTCCGTAGCACTGCAAGTACTTCACACCGTAGGGGCTGTAGTTCGAGGGACCGCCGCTGTTGAGCACGACCTGGATGAACCCCATTTTGCCTACGCGCTCGGTTGCGCCGAGGAAGTAAGCGTTCAAGTGCTGCGGGTACGGGTCGGTCGGCAGATAGTCGCGCGAGGCCTGCGGCTCGTAGAAGAAGCGCAGGTTGCGGCTGACGTTGTACTCCAGGTAAAGAACCTGATAGAGCTGCGCGGTATTGGTTTGGTTGACGCCGTTGAGATGCGTCAGCCATGTCGGCGCAACCGTGAACGTGCCGAACATCCGTGACGTCTTGAGAAACGGGACGGTAACGGCGACTGAGTTGTATTGCGCCGAGCGCGTCGGAACACCGGTGACCGGTTCTCCGTTGAGCGGGTTCACGAACGGTACGACATCGGTCCCGTTGCCGGATTGATCGATCGTCGACCAGCGCGCGACATAGGTCGGCGATACCACGATCGGAAGCTTGCGACCCCCGATGTTTCCAACCAAAAACAACTGCTCGTAGCTGAGCAGCAGAAAACGGTCCTTGGTCGTGAGATCCAATTGCGGATTCGTTCCGGGGCAACTTCCCACGGCAGTCTTGCCGAGGCTCTGGCAGCCCGCATTCGGGAAGCCCGGCGGTAAGTAGAACGGAACGGTTCCGCTATTGAAGCCGTACGGATAATGTTGCAATTCGTAGTACGACCCGACGACGCGCGAGGTCGGACTAAATCCGTACGACGCCATGCCGTCCCCGCCGCCCTGCAGCCACTTGCCGCTGGCGCTGCCGATGTTTCCCCACGGATAGGCCATTGAGAAATCGGCGAAATACGTAAAACCGGTGGGGAGACCGGCTTGCGCGGGACCACCGACGGGCTGCTGATTGACTGGAGGAACTTGCGCGACGTTCGACTGCGTACTGTCTTGACGTTTCGTTGCAGTCTTGGGCTGCGCTTGTTGATCCATAGCATTGCGAATCGCCGTATTGGCGCCGCTCACGACGCCGTTGGCGAGGGCTCCGCTTTGGTCGGCTTGCGCCGGCACAACGGAAAAACCGAACGAGAGGGCAACAAGAAGTGCCGTACTCGCTCGGGTGAGATTTTTGAGCATAATCGTCTCCAACTCGAGGACCGGCCTATTAAAAGTATCAGGTTCCGGCTCGCGACCTCTTCGGGTCGGACGACGTTAAAACCCTTATGTTTAGCTGGGGATCGCAGGCGCTTCCGGCGCTACGTCTACGAAATCTCCGCGCGGTTTACCGTCAGCATGACTCGTCCCGCGCAACTCGATGCTCTTGATGATGACGTAAAGCACCGGCGTAATTGCCAGGTTGAGGAACGTCGAGAGCAACATGCCGCCGAACACGACCGTACCGAGCGAATGCCTCGCCGCGCTGCCTGCACCGCTGGCAAAGACAAGCGGGATAACGGCGATGATGAAAGCGATCGAGGTCATGAGAATCGGACGAAGCCGCGTCTGTGCGGCGCGAAGCGCCGCGGTCACCACGTCGGCGCCCGCCCGAATCTGTTGGTTGGCGAACTCCACGATCAAAATCGCGCTCTTGCTCGCAAGACCGATGAGCATGACGTAGCCGACCTGGGCGTACACGTCCTGCGCAACGTTGGCGTAGAGCAATGGAAGCGGTATGTGCCGCAGGTTGATAAAAGCGAGCGCGCCAAGCAGCGCAGCCGGCACCGCGAGAAGCACGATCAGGGGATCGATCCAACTTTCGTACTGTGCGGAGAGCACGAGATAGACGAAGATCAAACCGAGCAAGAAGATCAGCGCGCTCTGTGCACCGGCTGCGATCTCGTCGAGCTGCAACCCCGACCACTCGTAGGTGATGCCTTTGGGCAGCACTTTCGCCGCGATCTGCTGCGTCGCGTCGATCGCTTCGCCGGAGCCGTGGCCCGGCGCGGCATTACCGTTGATTTCGATGTTGCGATAGAGGTTGTAGTGCGTGATGACCGGCGCGGTAAGCGTCATTTTCTGGCTGACCATCGCACTGAGCGGCGTGAGTCCAGCGCCGGTCGCGTTCGTGTTCGACGTCGGGCTTATCGGCGTGCCGGCCGTCGACGAGCGCACGGAGAGGTACTGCAGAGCTGCCGGATCGTTGCGATACGGCGCGTCAGCCTGCACGATCACCTGCCACGACCGGTTCAGGTAGGTGAAGTTGTTGACGTAGAGCGAGCCAAGGTCCACCTCCATCGTGGTGAACACATCGCTAAGGTTCGCTCCGAACGACTCGACCTTGTTGCGGTCGACGTTGACTTCGAGCTGCGGCGAGTTAACCCGGAACTGCGTGAAGACTTGGCTGAGTCGCGGGTCTTGCGCGGCAGCGCCCATGATCGCGTAGGCTGCATTGGCGAGCGCCGGCAAGCCGAGATTCGCACGGTCTTCAAGCTCGAACTGGTAGCCGCCGAAACTGCCGACGCCGTTGATCGCCGGCGGATTTAGTGCAAAGATCTGTGCCTCGGGGACATTCTTGTAGAACATGAAGTTGAGGCGTCCGAGCAACCCGCCCACGGAATGTTGCGGACCTTTGCGCTCGCTCCACGGTTTGAGCAGGGTAAAGATGATCCCGCGGTTCGACGCCGATCCGGTGAAACTGAACCCGGTAACGTTAAAGACGTGCAGCACTTCGGGTTGCGCGCGGATGAGTTTCTCTGCTTGGATGGCGATTTGCTGCGTGGCAACAAGCGAAGTTCCCTCGGGCGCTTGCACGATCGTAATGAAATAGCCTTGATCTTCATCCGGGATAAAAGCGGTCGGCGTGGTTTTGAACAACAGCCCAGTCAGTGCGAGGGCGAGCAGAAAGACGCCGAACACCGGCCAGCGATTGCGGAAAAGCTTCGGCAGCGTCTGCCCATACCAATCGCGGAAGCGGTGCAAACCTACGTTGAACCAGCGAAAGAAGCCCCAGTTTGATTCGGTTTCGCCTCTGAGTAAACGCGCGGCCAGCGCCGGTGCAAGCGTGAGCGCTTGAAAAAGCGAGATCACGATTGCCGCCGTGATCGTCAATGCAAACTGCTTGTAGAGCTGGCCGGTCGTGCCCGGAAAGAACGCGACAGGGAAAAAAACCGAGAAGAGCACGAGTGACGAGGCGACGATGGCGCTTTGGATCTCGCGCATTGCTGTTATTGTCGGTGCCGGCCCGGACGTCTTGTCGGCTTCCATATGGCGCGCGATGTTCTCGATGACGACAATCGCATCGTCGACGACGAGTCCGGCGGCAAGAGTCAAGCCGAATAGCGTGACCGTGTTGATCGAAAAGCCGAAGACCTTCATCACGAAGAACGCACCGATCAACGAGACCGGAATCGTCGCTGCCGGAATCAGCGTAGCTTTGGGATCCTGCAAGAAAAGGAAGATCACTAAAATGACCAAGACGACCGAGAGCACGAGCGTGGTCACGACTTCCTTGATCGATTCGCGCACGAATAAGGTCGTGTCGAACGCCACCTCCCAGGTGATGCCTGCGGGGAAATTGCTCTGGAGCTGCGCCATCTTTTGTTTGACCAAATCGGCGGTTTGCAGCGCATTGGCATCGGGATACTGGAGCACGCCCATGCCGACGACATCTTCGCTGCCGTCGAAGCGCAAATCGGTCGAGTAGTCCTCGGCGCCGAGCTCGATCCGTGCGACGTCGCCCAGGCGCGTGAACCCGCCGTTCGGATTCGCGCGCAGGATGATGTTTGCAAACTCCGCCGGGGAAGAGAGCTGGGTGAGTGCATCGATCGCATAGGTGTATTTCTGAGTGGGCGCGCTCGGCGCGGCGCCCACGCTGCCGGCAGCGACCTCGACGTTCTGCGCCTGGAGTGCGCTCACAACATCGGTCGCGGCCAGACCCTCACCGGCGAGCTTCGGCGGGTTGAGCCAGATGCGCATCGCGTATTGACGTTGCCCAAAGATGCGTACCTGCGAGACGCCGGCGATGCGCGAGAGGTCGTTGACGACGTTGAGCTGGGCGTAATTGCTCAGGAAGAGTTTATCGTACTTCGGGTTGTTGGACCGCAGCGCAATACCCATGACGAACGCGCCCGAGTTTTTCGAAACAGTTACGCCGACTTGCTGCACGGTTTGCGGCAGCAGGCCGATGGCGGACTGCACGAGGTTTTGCACGTCGGCGGCGGCGATGTCGAGATTGGTCCCCAAGTTGAACGTCGCAGTGATCGTCGAAACGCCTTGCGCGCTCGTGGAGCTGATGTAGCGAAGACCCTGCGCCGAGTTCACTGCCGTTTCGAGGGGGTTGGTGACCTGCGCTTCAACGGCTTGCGGACTAGCGCCGACGTAACTTGCAGTGACCGTGACAACCGGAGGAGCGATCTGCGGATACTGATCGATGGCGAGCGTCGGCAATACGACCAACCCCGCGATCAGTATGATGATCGAACACACCGCGGCGAAGATCGGCCGGTAAATGAAAAAACTGCTCATTATCCCTCGAAGGCTTGTTCGGCGTGGTAGGAACTGCGCGAGAGCGGGCTCGACACGACTTGATGGAAGCCCTTTCTCTTTGCCAGCGCACCTAGGCGCTCGAACTTCTCGGGTGTTACAAACTCAACCACCGGCAGGTGTTTTTTCGACGGCTGCAGGTACTGACCGAGCGTAAAGATGTCGACGCCCACTGCGCGAGCGTCGTCCATAGCGCGTTCGATCTCCTCCTCGGTTTCGCCGAGGCCGATCATGACCGAGGTCTTGGTGAATCGCTCAGGGGCACGCGATTTGGCGTGCGCTAGGATCTTCAGCGACTGATCGTAGGTCGCGCGCTTGTCGCGCACGGTCGGGGTGAGACGGCGCACCGTTTCGAGGTTGTGCGCAAAGACGTCAGGACGGGAATCCATCACAATGTCGAGCGCACGCAGATCGCCGCGATAGTCGCCGCTAAGAATTTCCACTTTGGATTCCGGCACGCGCTCGTGGATCGCGCGCACGGTATTCGCGAAGATCAGCGCGCCGCCGTCGGCGAGGTCGTCGCGATCGACCGCGGTGAGCACGAGATACTTCCAGCCAAGGTCGCGCACGGCATCGGCAACGCGAACCGGTTCCATCCAGTCGATGACCCCCTTAGGATTGCCGGTCTTCACGTTGCAGAAGCGGCAGCCGCGCGTACAGGTGTCGCCTAAAATCATGATAGTGGCAGTACCCGCTCCCCAGCACTCGGCGATGTTCGGGCACGCCGCTTCCTTGCACACGGTGTTGAGGGCGAGCGTATTGACCTTGGCGCGCACGCGTTCGTAGTCATCACCCGACGGCAACGCAACGCGCAGCCAATCCGGCTTGCGCGCGTGCGCAGGCTTGCCATTAATTAAATCGATTTCAATTGCCATAAGTCACGAACCGTGTATCAAACTCGCGAGCCAGTTCCTCAAGCAAGACGGGTTTGACCCGGTCGATCGTGACATGCCCACCGGTCTCTTGCGAGATCGAGGTGATGCCCCGGTCGGTCAGCCCGCAGGGGTTGATCAGGCGGTCGTAGTCCAGCGCCGTCGAGACATTCAGCGCGATGCCGTGCAACGATACCATCTTTTGAACTGCAAGGCCGATGGCGCAGATCTGGTTGCGCCCGACCCACACGCCGGCGTGCTCGCTCCAGCGCTCGGCCGTGATACCGAAGCGCGCAACGGCCTCGATCACGGCACTTTCGAGCGAGCGCACCAGCGGCACGATCTCGCGAAAGCGCTCGAGCTTGCGAATGGGGTAGACCACGAGCTGTCCCGGTCCGTGATAGGTGACGTCACCGCCCCGCTCGATCTCCACCAGATCGACTCCTTGCGACGCGAGGAGTTCCGGGGAGAGAAGCACGTTATCTCTTTTGGCCTGGCGCCCCAGCGTGATCACCGGCGGATGTTCGACGAAGATCCACGTATCGGGCTCGCGCCCCTCGCGCACCGCCTCGTGGAGCTCGTGCTGAAGATCCCATACCTCGCGGTACGGGCGCAGCCCAAGATCGAGAAGGCGCGCCGCCTTTGCGCTACTTCGCTCCGACGGGAGTCTTTGGTTTGGGATTGACAATGTGTATGGCCTTGCCGTGCGCGGCCTCGGCCGCATCCATTATGGACTCGGTCAAGGTCGGATGCGGATGCACCGACAGACCGATGTCTTCGAGGGTAGCGCCCATCTCGAGCGCGATCACGCCTTCGCCGATCAGCGACTCAGCTTGCGGCGAAACCATGTGCATGCCGAGCAACAAGTCGGTCTTTGCGTCGCCGACGAGTTTGATCAAGCCGTCGGTCTCGTTCATGGTACGCGCGCGTCCGCTCGCCGCGAGTGGGAACTTGCCGATGCGGACTTCGTAACCTTTGGCCTTGGCTTCTTCCTCGGACAAGCCGATCGTGGCAACCTCGGGATCGGTGTAAACGCAGTTCGGAATCGCGATCGGATCGAACGCAGCGGACTTATCGCCCGAGATCACCTCGGCGGCGACGACGCCCTGTTTCATCGCGCGATGTGCGAGCAACGGTTGACCGGTGACGTCACCGATGGCGAAGACGTTGGGGACCTTGGTGCGGCACTGCGCATCGACCGCGATGAAGCCCTTGTCGTCGGTTGAAAGTCCAGCGGCAGCAAGGTTGAGCGTATCGGTGACCGGCCGGCGTCCGACGGCAACCAGCACCATGTCGAACTCTCGCGTTTCGTCTTTACCGTTTGTCCCCTCACCATTGATCGTTGCCTTGACCGTCTTGCCGGATTTTTCGATCTTCCCGACTTTGGTGTCGAGCATGATCTCCACGCCCTGCTTCTTGAGAATGCGGCCGAGCGTCTTGGAGATCTCGATATCCGTGCCGGTGAGAATCTGCGGGAGCGCTTCGACCACGAGGACCTTGGCGCCGACGCGCGTGTAAACCGTTGCGAACTCGAGACCGATAACGCCGCCGCCGACGATCAGCATGTTCTTGGGAATGCGCTTCATTTGGACGGCGTCATCCGAGTTGATGATATAGTCGCCGTCGCGCGGCCAGGCCTTGACGTCGACCGGAGCCGAGCCGGTGGCAATGACGACGCTCTTCGCTTTGATCGTATCGGTGCCGCCGTCTTTGTTCTTGACGACGACCGTGCCGGCGTCTTTGAAGCTCGCGTCGCCGTACATGAATTGCACCGTATTCGCTTTGAAAAGCGTTTTGACGCCGTTGACGTTAGCGTTTACGACGTCGGTCTTGAACTTTGCAACGCCTTCGCGATCGACGTCGGCTTTAGGAACCTTCAGCCCGATCTCGGCGGCGTGATCGATATGACGAATCACCTCGCCCACGTGGAGCAGAGCCTTGGTCGGGATGCAACCCCAGTTCAAACAGACGCCGCCGACCTCGTCGCGATCGATACAGATCACGCTCTTGCCGAGTTGACCGAGCCGAATCGCGGCGTGATATCCGCCCGGGCCCGCGCCGATGACGACCGCATCAACTTGATGTTCAGCCACTGCTTGAAGCTCCTAATAGTCTGGTGGAGAGGGAAGGCTCCCTCACTATAACAGGCCTTCGCCGCGGGCCGCGCCGACCTATCCCGCGGTCAGTAGCCCGGCCAGGACGCTGCAGAGCCGAGCCAGATCCAAGGTGCTTGCCGAGCGGGCCACGTCGGTAAGGTCGGCCGGCTGCAGGTGCTGGGCAAGCGCGACCTCATCGGCCCCCACCTCGCGCGCGAAGAGACCGAACGAGACCAGGGCGCGCTCGCTGCGGTACCGCCGGGCCGCGGCCAGCGCCAGCGCCGCGCCGCGCGGGTCGCCCCCGAGCAGCAGGCGCCGCGCGCTAACCTCCGCCAAGCGCGCGATGTAGAGTGGTTGCGGCGTGTGGCGGAGCAGCTCGCAGGCTACCAGCAGTTCCTCGCCTGCGGCGCTGAGTTGACCGCGAGCGAGCGAGCAGCGCGCGAGCGTCTCCTGCATCCATGCAATCATCGCGGGAGCGGAGTTTTGCTCGAAGCGCTGGATTGCATCGCGTGCGTGCACGACGGCGGCATCATACTCGCTCATCGCATACTCGACTTCAGCAAGATCGCCGAGCGCAATGCCGCAAAGCGCTGGTGGCCCTTCGCGTTCGAGCGCCACGACCGCCTTGTGAAAGATCTCGTGCGCTCGCGCGTAATCGCCGTAGCCCTCGAACACGATGCTTCCTTGGTTGATCAAGGCGGTGGCGACGCCGCGTTCGTGTCCGACTTGTTGGTAGAACCGTATCGACGTTTCGACGTAGGTGGAGGCATCTTCCATTCGGCCGGTGTTGAGCGACGCCACGGCGAGCGCATTGTACGCGCGCGCGAGGCCAAGTTGATCGCCCGCAATCGTAAATGCGGAGATGGTGAGCGGTCCGGTTTCAACCATTCGGTGGTATTCAGACGCGGCGTGCGCAACGGCCAGACCCAAGAAGTAGACGCGTCCGCGCAGTTGAGGGCTCAAGCGTCCCGCAACCGACTCAAGGCGCTCGGTCCAGCGCAATCCTTCGGTGAAGCGTCCGCCTTCGGCCCAAATCGTCATCATCACGCTCAAAACGTCATCGATCGACGCCAAGCGATCCTGCGGGCGTTTGAGCGCCCAGGCAATCGTCGCGCAAAAGTCGGCGTAACGCACGTGCAAACGCGCAATAGCTTTGGCTGCGCCTTCCCCGCTGCCCCGAATCTGCGCCCACAATTGCGATGCAAGCGCATTCATGCGCAAGGCAAACGCATCGTCGAGTGCCCGCCGATTACGCGCCGCGGTCAACATGCGGGTCGCGACCGCGCGTATGGGCAGCAGCATGCGATAGCCGAACTCCGTCGTCATGACGAGCGAATTGAGGCTGAGTTCATCGAGCGCAGCGTGGACCTCGTCGGGTGTGAGGTCGCCCAGTGCAACCAGGTCGTCCTCGTCGAACTCATCGGCGAAGAGCGAGGCCTGCGCAAACGCGCGCTTCGCGCAATCCTCGAGTTGCGAATGGGTCCAAGCGATCACGTTGCCGATCGTGCGATGACGCGGGTCTGAGCCGCGCGTCGAGCGCAGCTGATATGGGCGTAGTTCTCCAAGCTCTTCGGCCAGAAGCTCAAGCGAGAGCGAGGCCAAACGTGCGGCGGCGAGATCGAGTGCGACTGCCAGTCCGTCGAGCCGTTCGACGATTGTCGTCACCGTTGCGATCATCGGATCGTCGATATTCGTGGCATTGAGCCCCGCGCGCGCGAGGAAGAACGCTACGCCGTCCTCGACGGGAAGAGGATCGACCTCGAAAACCGTTTCATCGGCGTAATCGAGTCGGCGTTGACTGGTCGCTAGTATGGTCACGTGCGGGAGAACGCGGAGCGCGTCGATCAGCGCCGACGTCTCGTCGGGCGCATGTTCGCAGTTGTCGAGTGCCAAAATCAACGGGCGGTCGTGCAAACGATCGACCAACGTGTCCAGTGCCGAGCGCCCCGGCTCTTGCGAGATTCCGATCGCGCTCATTACTGTTCCGACAACGGCCTCGGGCATCACGCCGGCAAGCGGAACGAAGATGCTCTCGGTCGCGTGCTCGCGCGAAAAACGAGCGATCGCTTCATGAGCGAGTCGCGACTTGCCGACACCTCCAGGGCCCGCAAGCGTGAGCAAGCCTCCTCGCTTTAAGAAAGCCAAGAGTACGCGGAGCTCGTACGCGCGCCCCACAAAGGGAACGCGCGTGTCGACCGCTTGATAGTCAAGCATCGTATTCTGGTTGTCGGCAAGCCTTAGGCGTTGGTTCATCGAAAAATGGACCCCATCAATGCCCAACATTGGATGGTCCGGTATTCTGCCGGATCTCGACCGTGAGTCAATAGTCCCACTCTATCGCCAGATTTACGAGCATCTGCGCGAGGCAATTCTAGCTGGGACCCTCCCGGAATCAACCCGGTTGCCTCCCGAGCGGATGATGGCCGATCGGCTGAACGTGAACCGCAGCACCGTGGTTCATGCCTACCGGGAGCTGGTCGGCGACGGCCTCATCGAGCAGCGTGTCGGTTCAGGCTCGCGCGTCGTGCCCCAGCTTCGCGGGGGGCAACCCGAGCGAGCCGCGGGCGTCCCGTGGTGGATCACGCTCCCGCCCTGGCGGGTCGGCGAATTTCCCAACATCCTGGGTGAACTGGCCGCCAAACAGGAGGCGGGACGGATTTCTTTTGTTCAAGGCGTTGCGCCCGATGAACCATCGCCGCTAGGCGAACTCGCGCAGTCGTTCGAACGCGTCGCGCGCGATCCGCGATTTGTGCTCTCGTACGGCGATTCAGAAGGCTACGAGCCGTTGCGCTCGGCCATTGCCGCGCGCATGAATGCGCGTGGAGCGGGAGCGATCGCAGCCAAGAACGTCATCGTGCTTACCGGCTCGACGCAGGGCATCATGATCGTCGCCCAATCGCTCGCCGAACCGGGCGACGAAATCATCGTTGAATCACCGTCGTATCCCGGTGCGTTGCAAATCTTTCAGATCAACGGCCTGCGTGCGATTCCGGTGCCGGTCGACGAGGACGGCATGCGGGTCGATCACGTCGAGGCGATTTTGCGCACGCGGCGCCCGCGCTTCATCTACACGATGCCGTCGCTGCACAATCCGACCAATGCGACGATGAACGCCGACCGCCGCGAGCGGCTGGCCACGATCGCGCGCCGCGCCGGCGTTCCGATCATCGAAGACGACCCATACGGGCCGCTCACCAGCGAACCACTGCCGCCGCTTGTTTCGCTCGCGCCGGATCACGTCGTGTACCTTTCGACGTTCTCAAAGACGATCGCGCCGAGCCTGCGCGTCGGCTGGCTCGCGGCGCCGCGGATGATTCTCGAGCGGCTGCTCTTACGCAAACAAGCCTATGACATGGCGACGAGTCTCTACGTGCAGGCGGCAATCGTCGATTATCTCGAGCGCGGATATGATGCGCATGTGGCTCAGCTGCGCGAAGAGCTGCTGCTGCGACGGACGCTCGCCGATGAAGCCATCGCCGCGCATTGGCCGCAAGGCGTCAAGGCGGCCGGCGCTCCCGGCGGATTTTACCTGTGGGCAACCACCCCACGCGAAATGCGCGCCCGCGCGTTGCTCGACGTTGCCGAACGCTTGGGCGCGTCGTTTCTTTTCGGCGAAGCGTTCTTCGCAGACACCGGCGGCGATCATCATTTTCGCCTTGCGCTTACCGCGGTTACGCGCGAGCAGATCGGCGAAGGCATTCGCCGTATCGGCCAAGCTATGGCGTCGCTCCGCGCGTGAGGGAAGCGCTTCTGGCGTGGTACGCGCGGCACGGACGCACGGCGTTACCCTGGCGCGTCGTGCGCAATCCCTACTACACACTCGTTAGCGAGTTTATGCTCCAGCAGACGCAAGTCGAACGTGTCGTTCCGAAGTTCGAGGCGTTCATCGCGCGCTTCGCGGACATCACCGCGCTTGCGCGGGCGAGCGTGGGCGAGGTTGTGCGCGAGTGGCAGGGTTTAGGATACAACGCGCGTGCGGTGCGCTTGCACGAGACGGCCGGCCTGGTTGTCGATCGGTTCGGCGGCGTGATGCCGTCGCAAACGCATTTGTTGCGACAGTTGCCTGGTGTCGGGCCCTACACTGCCGCCGCGATTCGCGCCTTCGGATTCGATCTCGACGACGCTCCGCTGGATACGAATATCCGTCGCATCGTGCACCGCGTGCACTACGGGTTGGAGTACCCGAGCCGCGCGGGGCAGCGCGAACTCGACGAACGCGCGCGCGAAGCCGCCACCCCCGGAGCGGCGCATGACTGGAATTCCGCGATGATGGATTTGGGCGCCACGATATGCACGTCGCGCGCACCAAAATGCCTCATTTGCCCGCTGCGCGAGCATTGCGCTGCCGCTCCGGTCGATGCCGCGCAGCTCGAGGTTGCGCGCAAGGAGCATGCCAAAACTCCGTCACCTCAAAATGCGATTCCCTTCGAACGCACCACACGCTTCGCGCGCGGACGCATCGTCGATCGGCTGCGCGCGCTGCCGCCGGGGCAACGCATCTCGCTGCTCGATCTGCACGGCGATTTGCAACCGTTGATGCCCGAACGATCGCTGGAGGATGTCGGCGCGCTCGTGGCAATACTGGAGCGTGACGGCCTCGTCGCTTGCGACGGTGAGGCCATTGCCCTGCGCGATTAGTCCTCGGGAGTAGTACGATGCGCTTCTTAACGGCCTTCATCTGCCTCGCGATATGCGGGGCAGCGATACCCGCCGCGGCCTTCGATTTTTCGGACGCGCGCAAGGTCGTCGGCGCTGCCGATGCGCGGATCTCGCCGGACGGCACGCGCGTCGTGTACGTCCGCAGCAAGGCCGACTTCGAGAACGACCGCACCGACCGTCAGCTCGTGCTGATCGACGTGCGCACGCACCTTGCGCGCCAGCTCACCTGGAATCGCAAGGGCGTGAGTTCACCGGTCTGGTCGCCGAGCGGCAATGCGATCGCGTTCGCCGCGCTCGACGGAGACGCGAAGAATCCCCAGTCGCAAATCTTCGTGCTGCGGATGGACGGCGGCGATGCGCAGCAGATCACCCACGCGAAGAACGGGGTCGACGGGTTTGCATGGAGTCCGGATGGCCGCCGCTTCGCCTACGCGATGCAGGATGACGATCCGAATCCGAATGCGAGCAAGACGCATTTCGACGCGTTCCAGGTCGAGGACAACGACTATCTGCATCGCGCTGCCACGCCACCCGAGCACTTGTGGATCTGCGATGCCGACGGGACGCACGCGCGCCGGCTAACCAGCGGTTCGTGGAGCATCGCCAACGTCGACCCGGGCGGCGGGGGAACGCTCTCGTGGTCACCCGACTCCAAAACGATTGCAATAGAACATTATCCAACGGTGTTCGTCGGCGATTCGCTGGCCGAACGCATCGAACTCGTCGACGCGCAGAGTGGAGCGCGGCGCGCGCTCGTTCCAGGGGAGTCGTTACAAGACGAACCCAACTTCGCACCGCACGGCGATCTCGTCGCCTACGCACGCAACACGGGCGGCGACTTCACGCAAGGCGTCGATCTCTACGTCACCAATACCGCGGGTCGCCGCGTTGCCGACTTACGTTCGCAACTCGATCGCAACGTTAACCGTTCTGCATGGGATGCGCGCGGCGATGCGCTCTGGGTTGCGACGCCCGACGGTGCGAACATTGCGTTGTGGTATTGGCCGCTGCGCGGTCACATCACGCGCGCCGGTCTCGGCGCCGTACAACCGCTCGCCTTGGGCAACACGTCGAGGGAGGGCGCACTCGTGTTTACCGGCTCGTCGGCGACACACCCAACTGAGGTCTATCTGCTCGCCTCGCCGGCTAGTAAGCCAGTGGCGTTGACCGACAACAACGCGTTCGTTGCAGGAGCCGGCGTCGCGCGCTCGGTCGCGGTAAACTGGCGTTCGACCAAGGGCGACTTCAAGGAAGACGGCGTGCTCTTCTATCCGTTGCACTACAAAGGTGCTAAAGCACCGCTGATTCTCCTGATTCACGGCGGACCGCAAGGCGCGTCAACGCTTGCCTGGAGCAATCAGGCGCAGATCTTTGCCTCGCACGGATTCTTCGTCTTTTCGCCCAACTATCGCGGCAGCACGAACCTTGGCGACGCCTACCAGCACGCGATCACCAATGACGCCGGCGACGGCCCGGGCAAAGACGTGATGGCGGGGCTGGCAGCGGTCGAGCGCGAGTTTCCGATCGACACGTCCCGCATCGGCGTCTCGGGCTGGTCGTACGGCGGCTACATGACGTCATGGCTGATCGGTCACTATCATGTGTGGAAAGCCGCGGTCAGCGGCGCGTCGCTCGACGATTGGCTGGACGACTACAACATTGCGTTCTACTACGATACCGACGTCCCGTTCTTTGAGGGCAAACCGTGGAACCCGGCTCACACGGCCGAGTGGCGCGAGCAATCACCGATCGCGGACGCGCCAAAGGCCACGACGCCGACGCTCATCATGGGCGATATCGGCGACAATAATGTGACGATCACCAACTCGTTCAAGCTCTACCACGCGCTCAAGGACAACGGCACGACGGTGAAGTTCATCGCCTATCCGGTGGCGGGACACTTTCCCTCCGATCCGGTGCGCGCCGAGGACGTACAAAAACATTGGCTCGATTGGCTCGAGCAGTACCTGAAGTAAAGGGACGACAATCATGAAAAAATTCATAACTTCGGTATTGCTCGCCGCTTGCATTGCGGCAACGCCGGCGCCGGCGCCACGCACCTTTACGCTCGACGACATTCCCAAGATCGCCGGTGTTTCTAACGTCGCGATCTCGCCCGACGGCAAACAAATTGCGTTCGTCCTGACGCGCCAGAATCTCAAGACGGACACCAACGACCGAACGCTCGAGCTGTACGACGTCGTAGCGAAGACGACACGCGCGCTCACCTTCGAACGCAAAGGGCTGGCATCGCCGGCGTGGTCGCCGGACGGGACCAAGCTCGCGTTTCTTGCCGACTACGGAAGCGGCGACGACGTAAACCAGCAGTTGTGGATTCTCGATTTTCGCGGGGGCGATCCGGTCGCAGCGACCAAAGCGCCCCAAGGCGTGGAAGAATTCGCTTGGCGTCCGGACGGCGGAGCGATTGCCTACGTGGCTCCCGACGATCCCTCGAACAAGAAAGACGTTGAGAAGCATCTCGATTCGTTCGTCGTTGGCGATCAGGCCTACGACGATCGCACGGCGCCGACGAGCAATCACATTTGGCTGCTCGCATTTAATGGCGACGGATCGAGTACGACGAAGCGCCTTACCAGCGGAAGCTGGAGTCTACCGTCCGCGCAACCGCCGAGTTCGCCGGGTCCGCCGATCTCGTGGTCGCCTGACGGAAAGTCGATCGTCTTCACCAAGATGCCCAACGCCTACGACGCCGATTCCGACGGTGCGATCGTCTGCGCGCTCGACGTTGCCGGGGGCAAGATCACGCCGCTGACGTCGCACGGCAAATATGAAGGCTTCGGCGAGTATTCGCCCGACGGAACGCACGTCGCATACTGGTATCCGCAATCCGGCGACGAAGCCGCGGTCACCGAGGTCTACGTTTCGCCGGCGAGCGGCGGCGAAGGCACCGACGTGACCTCGGAGGGTATCGATACCAACGTGCAGCGCTTCATCTGGATGCCGGACTCCAAGCATCTGCTGATCTCGGGCCACAAGGATACCGATGCAGCGCTCTGGATCAAACCGCTCGACGGCAAAGCGGTGCGCCTCGATCTGCACGGCGCGCAGCCTTCCCAAGGCTTTTGGCTCGACGCCTCCGTGGCCAAGACCGGTGCCGTCGCGTTTGCGGGGAGCGAACCCAATCATCCAAGCGAGCTCTATTATATGACTACTCCCGATACGGCGCCGCAGCGAGTGACCTCGTACAATGATGCTATCGCGGCGCTCGATCTCGGCGCGGTACGCGCGATCCAATGGCAGAACGACGGCTTCGCCGAGGACGGCGTGGTGACGCTCCCACCCGGATATGATTCGACGAAGACCTATCCGCTGGTGCTGGTAATCCACGGTGGGCCGAATTCAGCCTCGATCACTTCATTCAGCGGGTTCAACCAGCTGCTCGCGGCGCGAGGGTACATCGTCTTCAATCCAAACTATCGCGGCAGCGACAACCTTGGCGCCAAGTATTGGTACGGTATCGTCAATGATTCCGGTGCGGGACCCGGGCGCGACGTGATGGCCGGAATCTCCGCGCTTGAGCAACAGTATAAAGTCGACACCTCTCGCGTTGCCGTCTCGGGCTGGTCCTACGGCGGTTACATGACCTCGTGGATGATCGGTCACTACCACATTTGGAAGGCTGCGGTTTCGGGTGCGGCCGTCAACGATCTGATCGACGAGTACACGCTCGCCGACAACGGAGTTGGCTGGCGTTTTGACATGAATGGCTCGCCATACACGAAGGGCCTGGTCAAGAACTATATTGCGCAGTCACCGATCAGCGCGGCCTGGAATGTTACGACGCCGACGTTGATCTTGAGCGACGTTGGGGATCAACGCGTGCCGATCACTCAGTCGTACAAGTTCTACCACGCGCTCAAGGATCGCGGAACAACCGTACAGTTCTGGGCGTATCCGGTATCAGGACACTTTCCGAGCGATCCCGTCCGTTCGCTCGACGTGTACCGTCGTTGGTCGGGCTGGATCGAGAGCTACCTGAAGTAGTAACGAGACGATCTCGCTTGCGTGTTTGCGAATTTCGCCGACCGCGGTTGTCTCATACCATAGACCACGTAGCAGCGGACCGATTGCAAAGAGCTGCGGCTGGGGCTGGCCCTTTGCGTCGAGTACGCGATATTCACTTGTCACGTCGACGCCGAGCGCGAGCGGATCGGGCCGCATCAGCCCGCGAGCGAGCGCATTGCGGACGAACGGGTGCGCGACCGTGCGCAGATCGGAATTCGGTCCGGTGCAGTTCACGACGTAGGCGGCATGAAGTTGAAGCGGTCCGGTTGGAGCCGCGATGTTCAAGGTGATCCCGTTCGACCGAGCGCTGCCGCCGGTAACGCGCCCGCGGTGAATTCTGATGCGACCCTCGGCATTCATGCGTGTAAACGCCGCGTAGGTGGCGGGGGGAACGCGATAGCGATGGATCGCCCACATCGATTGCAGATGACGTAAGAAGCGTTTGCGCTCGCGCTCGCTCCACCCGTCCCAGATCGCCGGCGTGATGGGGCGGAGCGCCTCGATGAGCGCGCGCCAATCACCCGAAAATCCGGCGGCGGCGGCACGGAGCGAGCGCAGCAGCGTGTATGGCGTGCGAACGTCCAGGCCCAGCGTCGCGGGATCGACGCCCCGCACGCTGGTATCCTCGACGAGCGGCAGAAGACCGTGACGCGAGACGATATGCACGCGGCCGCGGAACGCGCGTTCGTCCAGCAGAGCGATCGTGTCCATCGCGGTTAACCGGCTGCCGATGATGATCACCTCAGCCGCGGGATCGAAATGCGCGATGTCTGCCGTCCACGGATCACCGGCGTACCCCGGATGACGGCGCACGCTTTCGGGGATGAAGCGATCGTTGGGCGGTAGATTACCCAGCGCGAGCACGACGCTTCGCGCATCGTGCCGGCGACCGTTCTCGTCGGTCAGGCGGTATCCGCCCTTGGTGCGTTCGATGTCGATGATCTCGGCGCGCTCGTGCGTCATGCCGGCGTGCTGCGCGAGCGCGTTCGCACTCGTTGCTCGCAGGTACGCGCCGAAACGCGCGCGGCAAATCATCGCGTCGTCGGTTTCGTCGACCAGATAGCGCGCGAGATGACGATCGTCGCCCGGAACCGCTGACATGGCGCGCACCGGCCCGTTCATCAGCAGGCTAGCCGATTGCGGAGCGTACGCCGTGCCGGGGCCGAGGTCGCCGCGATTGAAGAAGACTGCGCGCAAATCGGCTTCCGCGCGGCCGGCAAGCGCGCAAGCAAGCGCGGTGGCCGAGAGGCCACCGCCAACGACGGCGAGCTCATACGGCCTGGGCGCGGTCATGACCCTTTAGGTATCGGCAGCCGGGGCGACGCCTTTGCGCCGGTCGATCATTTGTTCCACGGCACGGTAGATTCTGGGAACAAACTCGTGCTTGTAGGGATAGAGGTCGATTGGGTCGCTGGTATGCACGAGCATCGCAGCGTCGGCCTCGAAGACGAGCACGTTACCGTCACGGTCGATTCCGCAGTCGATGCCGAAGTACTCAAGCCCTACGGCGGCGCCGACCTTGACCAGCGTCTCGAATCGGGGGCCGTCAAATGCCAGGCGCGGATCCTGGAGAAATGCGGCCTCTTCCTTGCGCATCCACTCGTGCTCGCGCATCGGCGCGTTGTAATAATGAATCATCCAATTGGGCGAGATCGCGAGATGAACCGGATAGGGTACGCCGTCTACGTAGACGACGCGGTACTTCCGAAAGTATCCGTCGGAGCTCGCGTAGTCGATAAACGGACTGACGAAGTAACGCTGCGACGGATTGCGCTCGACATACGGTCCACAGGCATCGCGATCGGTCAGGCGCTCGAGCCCCTGACCCGCGTGCGACCCGAGCGGTCGCGCGATGAGCGGAAAGGCGTGAGGCAAGGCTGCGTTGCGCAAGCGCTCCTGCTCCACCACCACAACCGGCGCGACCCGCGCGTTCGTTCCTGAAAGCGTCGAGTCGAGGAGCGATCGACCGGTTGTAATCACGCGCGCCGGGGAATTAAGTGTAGGCTTGTTGTGGTGCGTATGCATGAACCGGTTCGCAAGCGCGAGGTACGGGAGCGCCTCGGGCGATTCCGCAATCGTGTTCCACACGACATCGTAGCGCACCGGGACCTGAGCATCCATGTCTTTCTCATCGACGAGATAGAGCTTGTGCACGGTGGTCGTATCGTGGTCGAAGAGAAAGTCGACGGGGATATTTGCTTGCCAATCACCTGGAGCGCATAAGCACAGTATGCTGCGTTGCTCGTGCGGGGCAGTCTGCGAAAACAGTCGTCGCACCCGCAGCGCGGCGCGTTGGTGGACGAGTGCTTCATCGCGCTCTCCGGCGATTTGCAGCAACTCATAGAGACCCAACCGAGAGGCCACGTTATTTTCTTCGATGCCCAGCACGGCGCGGTGCTCGGCAATCGCGGTGGGAAGTTCGCCGAACTCGTAGAGCATGTGGGCGAGATTCTGATGCAGCTCGATCACGTTCGGGAAGAGGGCGACACCCTCACGAAGCGCAGCGATTGCCTCGGGCAACCGTCCCGCCGCGCGCAGCTCGACCGCGCGGTCGTTGGCCTGCGACGGTCCGGAAAAGGTCATTCGGAATGGGTTCTAACGTCGTGCGGAAAAACCGCTTCTAGGATGGCGAAGATACCGTTCCCTAAGAAAGTGGTTTCGCGCGATGTTGCCGAGCAAGAGCTCGCAATTCTCGAGCGCACCTATCCGCGCGCAGTGACCGCGCTGCATTATCGCAATCCATTCGAGCTATTGGTGTCGGTAATACTCTCGGCGCAGACCACGGACGTGCGCGTTAATCAAACCACGCCGGAACTCTTTACAAAGTATCCGACGCCGCAAGCGCTGGCCAAAGCCAAACTCGCCGACGTGGAGCAGCTGGTCAAGTCGACCGGCTTCTTCCGGATGAAAGCCAAGAACATCATTAGCGCGGCGAAGGATCTGGTTGACAAGTTCGGCGGTGAAGTCCCCAACGACCGCGATGCGCTGCAGTCACTCGCCGGCGTCGGCCGCAAGACCGCCTCGGTCGTGATGTCGGTCGCGTTCGAAGATGCGGCATTTGCGGTCGATACGCACGTGTTTCGCGTCTCGCACCGCCTTGGGCTGACGACTGCCACGACGCCGCTGGGTGTCGAAGAAGACGTCACGGCGCTGGTGCCGCGCGAGAAGTGGCGCTTCGCCCACCACTGGCTGATCTTGCACGGACGGGAGATTTGCAAGGCTCCGACGCCGCTGTGCGGTCAGTGCCCGGTGAACGGCATTTGCCCGACGCCGCCGATCATCGCGAAGATGAACGCTACAACGGCAGCGGGCCGGATCGGTCCAGGTGCGAAGGCCGCGGCAACTCGGCGTCCTGCGCGATCAGCTTCAACAAAGAAGAAGCGGTAAGCGCCTCACCGTAGCCCGCCTCGGTCGAAATCTTCGAGATGTTGATGAGTGCCGGAGTTGAAGCCGCCGTATCAAACTGATACTCGCCGTCAAGCCCCGCGCCGGAGATGTGCACCAACTGATGCAGGTCATCGAGATCGAGGCTGACGCGTTGTTCGCCGAAACGCACGCGTAACCGAAGCGGCTTTTCGAGTTGCACGACTTTCACTGAACCTTTGCCGAGAATCGACTCCAGGCGTTTGGCGCCGTCGAGCAGCCGGCGATGGAAGAGCTTGAGCGAAGCTTCCGCGTCTTGCGGAACCACTTCAGCCGGCACGTCGCCCGCTCCGTCGATCGCGCGACCGATGTCACGGCGCGCGCGCAGCCGCGTCGCGGCCTCGACGATCGGGTTTTGAGCGGTGAACTCAGGCTTCATTGGATCTGCGGGATCTGCGCGGTCGGCCATTGGCTTTAGGCTACCAGAAAACGACGGCGCAGTCGTACGACTGCGCCGTTATTAGGATGGATAAGAACGAGGGTTACGGCTTCTTGGAAGCAGCCGGCGCCGGCTTTGCGGCCGGTTTGGCAGCCGGCTTTGCGGCCGGCTTGGCGGCTGGTTTTGCAGCCGGTTTGGCCGCGGGTTTGGCTGCCGACTTCATCGACGACGCCGCCTTGGCGGACGCTTTGGGGGCTGGGCTTGCAGCCATCGCCGGGGTGGTCATCAGGAACGCCGCTGCGAGGAGCGATGCGAGGGTCTTGGTCATAGCAATATACCTCCTTCCATAGCAAAGTACGGGAACGTCTTGCGGCGTGAGAAAGCCGCATCGTGTGCTCCGTTACGTCCTAAAAACGCAACAACGGCTCAGGAAGTTCGCAGCAAGCAAGCCTCCCCCTCCCGGGGGGACTTATTTTGCTTTGCCGACCAGGGCGCGGGAGATAACCAAGCGCTGGATTTGCTGCGTGCCCTCGTAAATTTGCGTGATTTTGGCGTCGCGCATCATGCGTTCGACCGGGTACTCCGACGAGTATCCGAATCCGCCAAGCACTTGCACGGCATCGGTCGTCACCGACATCGCCACGTCGCCGCACTTGAGCTTGGCCATCGAGGCCCACAGAGAAACGTCGGCCGCCCCCTCGTCGCACTTACGCGCCGCTTCATACAGCAGTAGCCGCGCGGATTCGACCTCGGTCTTCATGTCGGCGAGCATGAAGCCGACGCCTTGATGTTGACCGATCGGCTTGCCGAACGCGACGCGTTCTTTTGCGTAGGTCGTCGCATACTCGAGCGCGCCGGCTGCAATGCCTAGCGCTTGCGCGGCAATGCCGGGCCGTGACTTATCGAGTACCTTCATTGCGATCTTGAAGCCTTCGCCTTCATTGCCAAGGCGATTCGCCGCCGGAATCTCGCAGTTGTCGAAGACGAGTTCCACGGTAGGTGAACCGCGGATCCCCATCTTTTTCTCTTTTTTGCCGACGATAAAGCCTTTGGTGCCGCGCTCGACCACGAAGGCCGAGACGCCGCGCGAACCTGCGCTGGGATCGGTGACCGCGAAGACGCACACCACATCGGCAACGCTACCGTTGGTGATCCAAATTTTTTGCCCGTTGAGCACGTAGGTGTCGCCCTTACGCTCGGCGCGCGTGCGCATCGAGCCGAGCGCATCGGAACCGCTCGAAGCTTCGGTGAGCGCGTACGCGGCAATCTTCTTCCCCGATGCGATGTCGGGAAGAAAGCGTTTCTTTTGTTCCTCGCTGCCGCCGATCAAAATCGGCAGCATGCCGAGCTCTTGCACCGCGACGATCAGCGAGCTCGACGCGCACGCTTTCGCAATCTCTTCGACCACTTTGACGTAGGTGACGAACGAGCCGCCCAGTCCGCCGTACTCAGCCGGGATCGGGATGCCCATCAGGTCGTTCTGCGCAAACAGTTCTTTGATGTCGGTCGGGAACTCGGCGGTCTCATCAATTTCAGCGGCACGCGGTGCGACTTTTTCCGCAACCAGTTCGCGCACCATGTTGATGATCATGGCCTCTTCGTCGCTGTCGACGGTGCGAGGGGGTGCAATGCTCATGGCGCCAGGCTTCCACGGGGGAGGGAGCCGTTCCGTCAATCGGCGCAATAGCCCGGCATGAACAAAGTGTTCGAAACGTGCGCCGAGGCGGTGGCCGATGTCCGCAGCGGCGCGTCGCTCGCGGTGGGCGGCTTTGGCCTCAACGGCATTCCCGAAAACCTGATCCAGGCGCTCTTCGAGCAGGGTGCGACGGACCTCGTGACCGTCTCGAATAACTGCGGCGTCGACAGCTGGGGGCTGGGCGTGTTGCTCGATCACAAACGCATCCGCCGCACGACCGGTTCCTACGTCGGGGAGAACAAGGAATTCGAACGGCAATACCTCGGCGGCGAGCTCGAGGTTGAATTGGTCCCACAGGGGACGCTGGCCGAGCGCATGCGCGCGGGCGGCTGCGGCATCCCGGCATTTTTCACGCCGGCCGGCGTCGGGACGCTGGTAGCGGACGGCGGCCTGCCCTGGAAGTACAATGCCGACGGCTCCGTCGCGATCGCCTCGCCGAAAAAAGAAACGCGCGAATTCGATGGGCGCGACTACGTGATGGAACTTGGGATCGTGTGTGACTTCGCGCTCGTGCGTGCATCGGTTACCGACACCGACGGCAACGTCATCTTTCACAAGGCGACGCGCAACTTCAATCCGCTCTGTGCGATGGCGGGCAAGATCACGATCGTCGAGACCGAGGAATTGGTGCAGCCGGGTGAGATCGATCCCGAAAACGTGCACTTGCCCGGGATCTTCGTGCAGCGCGTCGTCAAAGTCGGCTCACAAGGCAAACGCATCGAACGCGTCACCACGAGGAAGCGCTAATGCCACTAACACGGACTCAGCTGGCCGCGCGGGTTGCGCTGGAATTGCAAGACGGACAATACGTGAACTTGGGCATCGGATTGCCGACGCTGATTCCGAACTACGTGCCCCCGGGCGTTACGGTGACGCTGCAAAGTGAAAACGGCATTCTGGGCATGGGTCCCTATCCGTACGAAGGCGAGGAGGATCCTGACCTGATCAACGCCGGCAAAGAAACAGTGACGGTATTGCCAGGTGCGTCGTTCTTCGATTCGGCGCTTTCGTTCGGCATGATCCGCGGCGGCCACATCGATCTCGCCGTGCTGGGCGCGATGCAGGTTTCGCAAAACGGGGACCTTGCAAACTGGATGATCCCGGGCAAGCTCGTCAAGGGCATGGGCGGAGCAATGGACTTAGTCCATGGTGCCAAGCGCGTCATCGTCATGATGGAGCACGTCGCCAAAGGCAACGCGCACAAGATTCTCGAGCGCTGCGACCTGCCGTTGACCGGCAAGGGCGTCGTCAACAAGATCATCACCGATATGGCGACGATCGACATTGAGCCGCGGGGACTGGTCTTGCTCGAGGTTGCCCCGGGACTCACCGTCGACGACGTGCAGGCAGCAACCGGCGCGACGCTGCACGTGCCGCATCCACCCAAAGAGATGAGGATCCCAGCCGGCGTTGCCTAGAAACCCGCTGCAACCGCCGGCGGGTTATAGGTACTGTTATGTCAGAACGCAAGGTTTCTCTCGTGCTGCCGGCCCAGGATTTTGAAGAGGGCGGCGGCTTTCTCGTGCATCGGCCCTTCCCGGTGCCGGGTGTGATGCAGGTCGATCCGTTTTTGTTGATCGACGAACTCGGGCCGGTGCAGTACGCACCCGGCGAAGCAATCGGTGCGCCCGATCATCCCCATCGCGGTTTCGAAACCGTGACATACGTTATTGAAGGCGAGAACCAGCACGCCGATTCGGCCGGACATCGTGGCCAGATTGGCCCCGGCGACGTGCAGTGGATGACCGCGGGCGCGGGCGTCGTGCACGCCGAGATGCCTTCGGAGCGCATGATGCGCGAGGGCGGCCGTCAACACGGTTTCCAAATCTGGATCAACCTACCCAGGGCCGACAAGTTCGTGCGTCCGCGCTATCAGGACGTGCGTTCGTCACAGATTCCGGTGTGGCGCAGCGAGGACGGGCGGGCTTCGGCTCGCGTTATCGCGGGCGAGGCGCAAGGCGTTGCCGGTGCCGCGCAAACGCGCATTCCGATCGGCTTCGTGCACTATCGTCTCGAGCCCGGTGCGCGCATCGAGCACGCCGTCCTAGATGGACACACCGCAATCGTATACCTGATGTCCGGAGAGGCGCGCTTCGGTGGCGAGCGTAAACATGCGGCGCGCGCCGCGATCGTATTCGATCGCACCGGCGATACGATCCCGGTCGAAAACGCCGGAACCGAACCGCTCGAATTTCTCATGCTCACCGGCGAACCGATCGAGGAGCCGATGGTGCGTTACGGTCCGTTCGTTATGAACACACCGGACGAACTCGAGCAAGCCTTCGCCGACTTTCAGGCCGGCAAGATGGGCGCGATCGAACCGATCTATTCGTAGTCGGCGTTACGTGGCGATCGCCGTGTCGCGGAATTGCGTGCGATAAAGTCGCGCGTACGGCCCGTTGCGTGCGAGCAGGACGGCGTGCGAGCCGCTCTCGACGATCCGGCCGTTCTCGACGACGAAGATGACGTCGGCGTTGACTATGGTCGAGAGGCGGTGCGCGATCACAAGACTGGTGCGTCCGCGCATCACCACATCGAGCGCCTCTTGAATCGCCGCTTCGTTATGTGAGTCTAGGGCGCTGGTCGCTTCGTCGAGGATCAGGATGCACGGGTTCTTGAGCAGCACGCGAGCGATGGCAAGGCGCTGACGCTCGCCGCCGGAAAGCTTGTGCCCGCGTTCGCCAACGACCGTCTCATATCCGAGAGGCAGCGTCGCAATGAATTCGTGAATATTTGCGCTGCGAGCTGCGGAGATCAATTCATCTTCGCTGGCATCGGGCTTGGCGTAGCGTAGATTCGCTGCGATCGTGTCGTGGAAGAGGTAGGTCTCTTGCGTGACGATGCCGATGCCTGCGCGGAGTGATTCGAGCGTTAGCGTCTTGACGTCGTGCTCGTCGACCAGCACGCGCCCGTGCTGCGGATCGTAAAAGCGCGGTACGAGCTGCGTGATCGTCGATTTTCCGGCGCCTGACGGGCCGACCAACGCCGCAACCTGTCCGGGTTTGATGTCGAATGAAACGTCGTGGAGAATCACGCGGTCTAGATCGTAACCGAAGGTGACGCGATCGAACCGCACTTCACCTTGAATGTCGGTGAGCGTGACGGCTCCCGGCGGATCGTAGTCCTCGGTTTTCATGTCGAGGTAGTCGAAGATGCGCTCAAAGACCGCGAGCGCGCTGACGATCTGGACTTGCACGCCGACCAGCGCCGCAGCCGGTCCGTAGAGCCGCCCTTGGATGTAGCCGATGAACGCAACGATCACGCCGACGTCGAGCGCGCCGCGCAGGGCAAGCCACCCGCCGCCAAGCCACACGATTGCGGGCCCGACAAGCACCATTGCGGTAACCGAAGCGAGAAACCACCGGCCTACCATCGCGAGACGGACCTCGAGGTTCATCAGGC
Organism: Vulcanimicrobiota bacterium; assembly: GCA_963833045.1. Lineage (GTDB taxonomy): Bacteria > Vulcanimicrobiota > Vulcanimicrobiia > Vulcanimicrobiales > Vulcanimicrobiaceae > Aquilonibacter. Next base: position 538,202 of record CAWHWL010000020.1, on the reverse strand, counting down.
GGGTGCCGACGTCGTAGAAGCGCGCGCGCTCGTAGGCCTCGCGCGCAAACGACTTGATCAGTGTGATACCGGAGATCGAGAGGGTCTCTTGCGTGATCGACTCGATCGTGTCGCGCTGCTCGCGCGTCTTCTTGCGAATGTCGTACATGCGCCGGCCGACCGGCCCCAGCGGCAGGATCATGAATGGAACCACGATCAGCGAGATGACCGCCAGGCGCCAGTTCCAGATGAACATCGCAACCACCGTCGTGAGGATCATCACGACGTTGGTGATGATCGTGGTGAGCGTTCCGGTTACGACGTTGTCGACGTTGTCCACATCACTGGACACGCGGTTCATGATTTCGCCGGTTTTTGTGCCGGTGAAAAATGAGAGGGGCATCCGATGTAGATGCGAGACGAGCCGCGTGCGGATGTCGCGCATGATCCCTTCGCCGACCAGCGAATTCATCCAACCTTGCGCGACGCCGAATCCCATCGAAAGCAGCGCCGTTCCAAGGATGATGCCGACGTCGATGGTCAGTTCGCGAAAGTTCTTCTGAGGAATTGCAACGTCGATAATGCGAGCCGTCATGAAGCCCGGAATTAATCCGAGCAGAGCCGAGACGACGATGCAGCCAAAAACGAGAGATTGCTCCCACCAATACGGCCGAAAGAGCACGAGAATCCGGCGCCAGTCAATCTTGCGCCGAATCGTCGGCTTATCGGGCGAGTAGTTGTTGGACCACATCAACCCGTGGCCGCCAAACATGGCTAGTGCGGTACGGTAATTTGGTGGAGCGTCACCTTGTTACCCTCGGGATCGTCGAACGAGGTTACTTTACATACCGGGGTGGTGTAGATGTCTTCGACTGTAACGCCCGCATCCCGCAGTGATTTCGCGGTCTTTTCGATATCGTCAACTTCGAAAGCGACGCCGACACCGGTTCCCGGTTCGCGCGCAATCCATTCCGAGGTCATGAGGCTAAAATAGGCGTTGCCGACGTGCGCCTCATTATATTTCTCGACGCCGCCTTCTTCGAAAGCGCCGCTGAATTTGAGGCCCAGCATCTTTTCGTACCACTCGCGCGTGGCCGTCACGTTCGCGGATGGGTACGCAGTGAACGCGATATCTTTAATCATCGCAAATGCCTCCTATCGAAGTTAAGAGCTCTTCTTGCCATTGCGCAGACCCGCCAACTCTTTGAAGAGTTTCTTCTCCTTGTCGGAGAGGGTCTGCGGAAGCTGGCCGATGAGGCGAACGTATTGATCGCCGGCGCCGGAGCCCTTGACTTTGGGCATGCCTTTGCCCGTTAGGCGCAGCAGACGATTGTTCTGTGTGCCTTCGGGGATGGTCATCGCAACCTGCCCGGCCATCGTCGGCACTTTGACCTCGCCGCCGAGAACCAGATCGAAGATACTTACCGGCAGGTCGACGTAGAGATCGTCGCCTTTGCGTTTGTACATCGAATCGTCGAGCAGCTTCACGATGAGATACAGATCTCCGTTCGCGCCGCCATTGAGACCGATGCCGCCTTGACCCGCCAGACGAATGCGTTGCCCGTCGCTGATGCCCTTAGGAATCGCGACTTCGAATTTCTTGGTCACCAAAACACGGCCGGTGCCGCCGCACTGCGGACAGAGTCGAGCATTCACGGTACCGGTACCGTGGCAGTTGGGGCAGAGATCTTCAACTTGTAACGCGACGGCCTTTTTGCCGCCGTCGTACACGTCGCGCAACCCAAGCTCGATTGTGGTTTCGAGATCTTGGCCGCGCTGCGAGAAGTTCGTGCTCTGCGCGCTTTGGCGGCGCCCGATGCCCGAGAAGAACATATCGAAGAAGTCCGAGAATCCGCTCGGGCCTGGTCCACCCGCCGCGCCCGTGTTGAAGTCGAACCCGCTGTAATCGCTGTCGTTGTACGTGCGGTGATACTCGCGTTGCTGCTCGGCCTGGCGCGCAGCGCGCTGCCAATCCGATCCGAGCGCGTCGTATTTTTTTCGCTTCTCCGGATCGCCCAAAACTTCATATGCCTCGGAAATCTCTTTGAACTTTTCCTCGGCCGCTTTGGTGTTGTCGGGATTGGCGTCGGGATGCCACTTGCGCGCGAGCTTGCGGTAGGCGGACTTGATGTCTTTTTCAGCCGCGCCTTTTGGAATGCCGAGAACCGCGTAGTAGTCTTTGTAGTTCATCAGTGCTTGGCGACGAGCACTTTCGCGGGTCGAAGCAGTTCCTCGCCGATCGTGTAGCCCTTCTCGGCGACCTCGAGAACCGTATCGTCGGCAACGCCGTTCGGAGCGGGAAGCGTGCCGATGGCCTCGGCGATGCGCGGATCGAACGGTTTGCCCTTGACGTCGATCGGCTTTACGCCTTCGCTCGCGAGAATGGCTTCGAACCCACGCAGCGTTTGTTCGATGCCGCCGCGCAATTTGTCGCCGCCGCCTTGATCGAAGGCGAGCGCGCGCTCGAGGTTGTCGAGCACGGGAAGAAACCGCTCGAGCAGCTTGCGGCGGTGCGAGGTGACGATCGAGGAAATGTCGCGCTCCATCCGCTTCTTGTAGTTCTCGAAGTCGGCCATCGCGAGCAGAAATTTTTGGTAGTTATCGTCGGCCTTGGCGTTTGCCGCATCAAGCTGCGCGCGCACGTCGCCCGTCGACCCTGCGGGAGGATCGAGCGTTGCCTCACCGGCTTCAGTAAATAATTCGTTATCGTTCATAGATAATTTCTAGCGCACAAAGCGCCCGGAGGGCGCGACTCTGCGGGGCAGAGATTTACCTCTGCCCCGCAGGGTCTGCTATTTGGCCTCTTTGAACTCGGCGTCGATCACATCGTCGGACTGCGCAGAACCGTTGGTCTGCGCGCCCGCACCGGCAGCGGCACCGTCTTGCGATGCGCCGGCGGATTCGCCGTTCGGCGATGCGGCCTTGTAGAGCAGCTCTGCCATCTTATAGCTGGCAGCTTGCAGCTTCTCGATCGCCGGCTTGATCTCGGCGACCGTGCCGTTTTCGCTGATGCGCTTGAGTTCTTCGAGCGCCGATTCGACTTCGCCGCGCGCACCCACATCGAGACGTTCGCCCACTTCTTTGAGCGACTTCTCGGTCGAGTAGATCAGGCTCGAAGCGTTGTTACGCACTTCGGCCTCTTCGCGCTTGGCCTTGTCGGCTGCGGCTTGCAGCTCGGCATCTTTGACCATGCGGTCGACTTCCTCTTTGTTGAGATTGGTCGATGCAGTGATCGTGATCGCCTGCTCTTTGCCCGTGCCCAGATCCTTGGCGCCAACATTGACGATGCCGTTGGCATCGATGTTGAACGCAACTTCGACCTGCGGTACGCCGCGCGGAGCCGGCGGGATGCCTTCGAGTCTGAAGCGTCCCAGCGTCTTGTTGTCCTGTGCCATCGGGCGTTCGCCTTGCAGCACGTGGATGTCGACCGAGGTTTGGCCGTCTTCGGCCGTCGTGAAGATCTGCGACTTCTTCGTCGGAATCGTCGTGTTGCGCTCGATCAGCGTGGTCATCACGCCGCCCAGCGTTTCGAGGCCGAGCGAGAGCGGGGTCACGTCGAGCAGCACGACGTCGCGAACTTCGCCTGCGAGCACGCCGGCTTGAATCGCCGCACCGATGGCCACGACTTCGTCGGGGTTGACGGTGAGGTTCGGCTCTTTACCGGTGAGCTTCTTGACGAGCTCCTGGATGACGGGCATGCGGGTCGAACCGCCGACCATCACTACTTCGTCGAGCTTCGAGATGTCGATCTTCGCATCAGAGAGCGCGTTCTTGAAGGGCGCGACGCAGCGATCGGTGAGATCGGCGGTCAGCTCTTCGAACTTCGCCCGCGTGAGCGTGATGTCGAGATGCTTTGGACCCTCTTGATCGGCCGTGATAAACGGCAGATTGATCGTGGTCGTTACGACCGAGCTAAGCTCGATCTTCGCCTTCTCGGCAGCCTCGGTAAGACGCTGCATCGCCTGCTTGTCTTTGCTCAGATCGATGCCTTGCTCTTTGCGAAACTCGGAGACGAGCCACTCGACGACACGACCATCATAGTCGTCGCCGCCCAGGTGGGTGTCGCCGCTGGTCGACTTGACTTCGAAGACGCCGTCGCCGACTTCGAGGATCGATACGTCGAACGTGCCGCCGCCGAGGTCCCATACGAGGATCGTCTCGTTGCCCTTCTTGTCGAGGCCGTAGGCCAGCGCCGCCGCCGTCGGCTCGTTGATGATGCGCAGCACTTCGAGTCCTGCGATCTTGCCGGCGTCTCGCGTCGCCTGACGCTGCGCGTCATTGAAGTAGGCAGGAACGGTGATCACCGCTTTGGTGACACGCTCGCCTAAATAGTTGCTCGCATCGTTGACGAGCTTTTGGAGAATCATCGCGCTGATCTCTTGCGGGGTGTAATCCTTGCCGTCGATCTTGACGCGATAATCGCCCTCGCCCATGTGGCGCTTGATCGAAGAGATCGTGCGATCGGGATTGGTGATCGCTTGACGCTTCGCAAGTTGGCCCACGAGACGTTCGCCGGTCTTCGTAAATGCGACGACCGACGGGGTCGTGCGCGACCCTTCGGAATTTGGAATGACGACGGGCGAAGGGCCCTCCATCACGGCAACGACCGAATTCGTCGTGCCAAGGTCGATACCGACCACTTTTGCCATGTAAAACTACCTCTCGAATTGTGTCTGCGGGGGCTCAGGACCAGCTTCTCTTGCTGTCACTCGCCGCAACCTTAGCCGAGGCGAGCGTGCACCGAGGTTAGTGCAACAGTCACATGGATTCGGGGATGCGAAACGAGGGCGAAGATCTGCCTTGCCGCTTACGGGCTCACGCAGTCGTAGTACCCGACCATCATACACGATGGACGGGTCTGTTGTTTCCAACACAAAAGAGAAGAGACCAGTTGCAGGTCCGACCTCTACGGACGAGGCTTCGCCCCGAGGCACCCTGCTCGGCGAGCTTTCTTGTTTACGCTCGCTTCGCAGGGTACCGTCGTGGCGGAGCCTCGCCCAGTTTTGGCTTTAGATTATGGGCCTTGGCCGGAGCCCTGTTGGGGGGCGCCGATTTGCTCGGCCGGGCGCTCCTCGAGGGTAATCGCGACGAGCTTCTTGACGCCTTGCGACCAGACGTCGAGGCGCATCGTATCGCCCGGCTTCTTGGAGGCAATGTACTTGCGCAGCGCGTCGGCCGTGGTGACCGGCTTGCCGTCGACCTGGAGAATGACGTCTCCGGGCTCGAGGCCGGCCTTGTCGGCGGGGGTGCCGGACTCCACCTGAGCAACGGCCAGGCCGCCCGTCCCGTTGTAGCCGATCTGGTTGCGGGCGCCCGCGGTCATGTCGATCGGTGCGAAGCCGGCGAAGCCGGTGTCGGTGCCTTGGTGGAATCCCGGGTTGCTGAGAAGTTGCGGTACGACCGAGCGCACCGTGTTCGAGGGAATCGCGAAGCCGATGCCCTGCGCAGCTTCATCGGTGAGCTGGTTGACACCGATGACGTTGCCGTCGATGTTGATCAGCGGGCCGCCCGAATTGCCGGGGTTGATCGGCGCCGAGGTCTGTAAGAGGTCCTTGAAGTCGTAGTAACCGCTGCCGCCGCCTTCCGCGCCGACTTTCTCTTCGCGGTGGAAAGCCGACACGACGCCGAGCGTGACCGTTTGCTCTAACTCGTAGGGTTCGCCGATGGCGATCGCCCACTGACCCTGCTCGAGCTTGTCCGAGTCGGCGAGGTCGAGCGGCGGCGGGAGTTTCTTATAGTTGTCGACGCGGATCACGGCTAGATCGGCGCCGATATTCGCCGCGACGACGCGCGCCGGCACGTGATCGCCGTTCGAAAAGATCACGGTGAGATTCGACAACTTTGCACCGCTCGGCGGGTTGACGACGTGGGCGTTGGTGACGATGTCGCCCTTATTGTCGTAAACGAAGCCCGAGCCCGAGGCTTGGCCCTTGTAGTGCTGGACGATGCCCGGCCCTTGCTGTCCGAAGAACTGCTGGATCATCGGGTCGATCGGAACGACCTGCTGCCCGTTGATCGTCTCAGTGATCGCGACGACGGAGGCCTTGGTGCGCTTGACCGCGCTCACGATCCGATCCTGATCGCTTACGCCGTTGAGCGGCGCGGCGGCAACAGCCGGGGGCGTGTGGTTCGGTCCCGCGACATTGGTAAAGTGCGTGCTGGCGTAGAGCATCATGACGAAGCTGCCGATGATTGCGCCCGAGAGGCCGACGATGACCGTCGGCAGGAGACGATTTTTCACTATTCTTCCGATCTAGCGACGATGAATCTGGGAAAATTTCTACTCGAAGAACGCGGGTTGGTTTCGGGGCGTTCCTTAAGGAATCTACAAAAAGCTAGCTTTTGGCTACTTTTTGATAGCCCGTCGCCTCGTCAGCCACGATTTTGCCGTCGAGAAGCCGAACGATGCGGCGGGCGTTCCGGGCGATGTTTTCGTCGTGTGTCACCATGATGATCGTCCGGCCGCCGGCATGCAACTGGTCGATCAGCGCCATGATGTCGGTGCTGGTCTTCGTATCGAGGTTGCCGGTTGGTTCGTCGGCCAGAAGGACCGCGGGGTCGTTTACCAAGGCCCGGGCAATCGCAACGCGCTGCTGCTGGCCGCCCGATAGCTCGCTTGGCTTATGGTGGGCGCGATCGGAAAGTCCGACTTCCGTGAGGGTAGCCATTGCGCGCGCGTTGCGCTCGCGCGTTCCGATGCCGGCGTAAAAGAGCGGCAGCGCGACATTCTTGAGCGCGTCCGTGCGCGCCAGCAAGTTGAAGCCCTGAAACACGAAGCCGAGTTTCCGTAGGCGGATTCCGGCCAGCGCATTGTCGTCGAGGGATGAGACATCTTCCCCGTCGAGCCGGTACGTGCCGGTTGTCGGCCGGTCGAGACAACCAAGAATGTTCATCATGGTCGATTTGCCCGAGCCCGACGGGCCCATGATCGCAACGTATTCACCGCGCTCTATTCGCAAATCGATTCCTTGCAGCGCCGGGACCTCGAGCGAGCCGCTCTTGTAGGTTTTCGTGACGCATTGCAAATCGATCGCCACCGTCGCGTTATTCATAACGCAGCGCCTCAATCGGATCGAGCGCCGCCGCGCGATACGCGGGATACGAACCAAATGCAAGCGTTACAATTGCCGCAAAAGTCAGGGTGATGATAAGTGCTTGTGCGTACGGCGGCGGCGCAGTGTAGCCCGTCAATTTTACGATGAAGATACTATTGATCAGGCCGCCCACGAGCAGGCCCAACGCCATGCCGACGAAGCAGCCAAAACTACTGAGCAGCGCCGCCTCGATGAAAAATTGCATCAAGATTTGTCCTCGGCGCGCGCCGATCGCTTTACGCGTGCCGATCTCACGGGTTCGTTCGTTGATTGAGACCAGCATGATGTTCATCACGCCGATCCCGGCAACGAGGAGCGAAACCGCGCCGATCAAGCCTACGACGATCGTCACGGCATTGAAGACTCCGTCGATACCGCCGGTGAATGCAGCCTTGTCGAACGTTTTGTACTGCACGTCCTTGCCGATGTTCCGCAACTCGCGGACGCGGTTGATCACGGCCGCCTCGGTTTCCGGAATGATCGACGTATCGCGGACGGTGAAGCGCGCCGCGAAGATGCGGTCGCCGTGCACGAACTCGCGCACATAGGTCGTGTACGGGATGGATACGTCGCCGCCGAAAGTCGCGTTCAGCAAACCTTGCCGCGGCTTGGCCAAGACGCCGACGACCACGTACCGGTGCGTGCCGGCATAGATACTCTCACCGGTTGGATCGCCGCCGTCGGGAAAGAGTCGCTGGTACGCGGCCCAACTCAGCACGGTCGCATCAGCCGCGCTCGCAATGTTGTCATCGCTCAGATAGCGGCCGTAGGCAAGTGGAAGATTCGCGAAGGGCGGATTCGCATCGGAGAACAGGCGGAAGCGCCCGACGTTGTGACCGTAACGCACCAATTCTTGCGCCCCACCGATTGGCACCGCACTCGATACATTAGGGACCGTCGCAACGATGTTGTCCAAATCGGAAAGGCGCATCGCCGCGCGCGCAAAGTCGCCTTGAAACGAGCCGGGAAAGAGGATGAACGAGTTATCTGCAAGCGCACCGAGCGTCTCGCTGATCGATCCGGCCATGCTGTGCCCGAGGACCTCGATGGTGATGACCGCAAAGACGCCGATGATCAGTCCGATCGTCGTCAGGAACGTGCGCATCTTGTTGGCAACGAGCACGCGCAGCGCTTCTTCGAAGTACATCATGAGCGTAACGCCTCAATGGGATCGAGCGTGGCCGCCCGATATGCCGGATATAGACCGAAGATCATGCCGACTGCGCCGGAGAAGGCGAGCGCAATCGAGACGACCAGAACGTACGGTACAACAAGCTGACCTAGCTCTTTGCTCAGCGCGAATGCCCCGAGCGCCGTGAACCCGATCCCAAGGAGCATCCCGGTCCCGCCGCCGAGGAGCGCCAGCACGACTGACTCCATAAGAAATTGCAAGATGATGTCGCGTCTGCTTGCGCCGATTGACTTACGAATGCCGATTTCGCGCGTACGTTCGGTAACGGTGACCAACATGATGTTCATGATACCGATACCTGCGACGATCAGCGCAACAGTGCCGATCGCGGCGAGACTCGTGCCCGCAATGTTCAGGACGTCGTCGAAGCCCTTGAGAAAAGCAGCACCGTCGAGGATCTGATACTGCGCTTTCGGGCCGTGAATGTGCTGTAACGACGCGACGATCTGATCGTGCAACATATCCGCTGTGAAACCGGTCGTGGGGTAGATCGAAAAATCGTCGGGCGGTTCGTTCAACGCGCGGTAGAACGTCGAATACGGCACTACGATGAAGTCGTTGCCGCCTAGGGCAGTGATAAACGGTGACGTGATCGGGTTGTATACGCCCACAAGCGTATAGCGCCCGCTATTCATCGTGAGCTCTTTCCCGAGGGCATCGCGGTTTGGAAAGAATCGGTCCGCGACGCTCTGCGAGACGACAACCACGCGCGCAGCAGAATCGACGTCTTGCGCATCGAGTTTGCGACCGGCGCTCATCGTCAGCGAGTCGTCGTTTGGGTAGGCACCGGCAGAGGAGACCGAAAAGTGGTCGCTTATGGTGCCGTAGCGGACTTTCCACGTGCGGGTAAAATCCGGCTGGACTGCCAGTACCGATGAGCCCAAGTCAGCCGCGAGACGTGCGGCATCGCTGTAATGCAACTGCGCGCGCTCCGGATACGTCTGCGACATGTCGACTTGGACGATGATCGGGAACGTGCCGAACGATTTGAACGTTCCCTCAATCCCGCTCGTCGCGGCCTTGCTCAAGCCGAAGACCGTGATGATCGACGCGCTTCCGATGATCATGCCGAGCATCGTAAGGATCGAACGCGTGCGGTTGCGCCAAAGTGATGCCAGTGCCTCGGCTAGATACGCGAGGACGCGGCTCATGACGAGCTTGGCGAAGGTGACGACGACGGCAATGGCGTTACGCGCGCGCCGTCCGTAACGGCGGGCGCTTTTGCCGCAACGATGATGTCGCCGGGCGCTAGGCCGGAGAGCACTTGCGTCGTGCTGTCACCGGCACGGCCCAGGATAAGGTCGCGCTTCTTTGCGATGCCGCCCGCGACCACGTAAACGAACGACGTTTTCCCGTTCTTATTGATAGCATCGTTGGGGACGACGATCGCGTGGGGAATATCGGTCGTGAGGATATCGACGTCCGCGCTCATGCCGTCTTTGAGAAACGCGGGCGACTGGTCGAGGGCGATCGTCGTTAGCACTTGCATCGAGGTGCTTGAGGCGTCGGTCGATTTCTGCGCGACGGGCTCGATTCGCGCAACGTGACCCGGGATGACGTGCCCGGGGAAATCCTGCCCCGTAATGTTCGCAGCCTGCCCCAGCCGCACGTTGATGATGTCTTGTTCGTCAACTTGGGCTCTTACGACGTAGCTATTGTCGTCCGCGATCGAGAACAGTCCCTCTCCGGCCGTGACCACGTCGCCCTGCTGCATTGGCCGCAGCGGATTGCTGGTCTCGGCCGCGACCGTCAATATCACCCCGCTTATCGGCGCAACGATGCGCGTGAAGGCGAGTTGCTGCTGGTTCTGCGCGTTAAGGATCTTGCTCTTCTCGGCGTTGGCCTGGGCGGCTTGAACGCTGTCCATGCCGTAACCCGACACGGCCCCCAGTTTAAGCTGCTGGACCGCCTGGTCGTACGCGACTTGCGCTTGATCGAGCTTGGCCTTGTCGGCATCGACCTGACTGCGAGCGATCGCTTTTTGGGCCAACATCGCCTCGTCGGCATCGTACACGCGCCGCGCTTCATCGAGCGCGCTCTTGTTCGTATCGACCTGCGCTTGATATTGCACGCGCGCGTTCTGTTCCTGAACGCGCGCGGTGGACACATTGGCAACGGCGTTCGTGTAATCGGCTTGCGAACCTGACGCATTGTAGTCGAGCGTCGGGTTCTCGATCGTCGCGAGCAGCTGCCCCGCGCTAACGTGGGCGCCGGCCTTGACCAAGATCTGTCCGATGTTCCCGCCCACGAGGGTTGGAACGGTTACGGTCGAGGGGTTCATCACCACGCCGTTCTCCGGCAGTTTGATGGTGAAGTTGGAGTAGGCGACCTTTTGCAGTTTGACGGGAACCGCCGAACTCGTGTTCCGGCGAGCGGCAACGACTGCGAAAATCACGACGGCAACCAGGGCGGCGATGACGATGACGGCGTTGCGGGTGCGGTTCATGAACGCTTGAGCCTCCTTCTCACAGATCCGCTACCGCGCCCTGCGCCGTATAGGTGCCGAGCGAGACGCGAAGTTTTACGATCGCGTTGATGTATGAAACGCGCGCGGCCACCAGATCGGACTGTGCCGTGACCGATTCTTGCTGGGCTTGAATGACGTCCGAGAGCGCGATGAGCCCGTGCGCGTATTGCAGTTGTGCGATGCGAGCGGACTCGAGGCCCAGCCGCGACTCGTCTTGCGCGAGATCGAGCTGCGCAAGTGCGGTTTGCGCCGCGCGATAGGTTTGACGAACGTCGATCTGGACTTGCGTGCGAGCTTGGTCGAGCGTACGCTGCGCCGAGACGAGCTGCGCGTCGTCGTTGATCCGCTCGGTGTGGCGTTCGCCGTAGTCGACGATCGGTAGCGAAAAGGTCGAGACGGCGCCGAGCGTCCAGAATCCCGGCGTACCGCGCGGCACCGTGATCGGCGTGCCGTCGGGGTTGTAGCCGACGATCTCCCCGGCGCTGGTCGGCGCAAACTGGTTGCCCATCGCCGCGTTGAGCTGGATTTGCGGATAGAGCTCGCGGTCGAACCCCTTGCGCGTCAGTTGGGCGGCGGTGACGCCGTCGCGCGCGGCGATGACATCGGGGCGCGCGTTGAGCGCGACGTCCTCGAGGGCGTCTACGGACTGCGGCGGCAGCTTCGGCTGCGCGATCGTCTTTGGAAAAGCGAATGCCTGATCTAGCGAAGCGCCGATGGTTTGCGCAAGATCCTCGCGCGAGTTGTCGACGTCGGCGTGTGCGCCGACCAGTGTCGAGGCGCTCTTGGTTTGATTCACTTGCGCGCGCAGCACGTCCACTCCGGCCGCCATGCCCGCATGCTCCTTCGCTTTGGCCGCGACCACGAGCACGTTCTGGTATTGCAGGTCGGACGCGTCGACGTCGACGATGGCTTGTTTCTGAACGACCGCGTAGAAAGCGCTGGTCACGCTCGTGGCTACCTGGTTTTCGGTGCTGACGAGCGTTTCTTCAGCTTGCGCCGCGGAGGCGCGGGCCGACGCAAGCTGCAGGAACGAGAGGCCGCCGGTATCCAGGTTGTACGTAGTGCCGATCTGCGCGGTATTTTGGCTGAACACGCTCTGCTGGGAAGCGCCGATGATGCCGTAGACGCCCTCGTAGTTGGCGCTCTTGGACGCGTAATTCTGCAGCTCGCCCGTTACGGTCGGAAACGCGGTTGCCCGCTGTTGTGCAAGCACGTGTTCGGCCGCGCGCGCGGCTGCGTATTGCTGTGCAACCGTCGGACTATGGTTCAACGCGTAGGAGATCGCGTCGTTCAGCGTCATCGGCGCAGCCGACGCGGGCGAGGGCAGTAAAGCGGCGACAACGAGACCGATGCGGATGGTTATTCGAAGAAGCATGGTTCCTTACGTGGCGCTCACTTCGCGCCGACAGCGGCCAAGATCGCCGGTACCGCCAGCATCACGAGCGCTGCGAACCACGCCGGGACAACCGGAACCTTTCCGATGATGCGCATGGCGGCCACGTTTAGGCCCAGAGCCCACAGCGAGAATGGAGTTATGGTGGCGAGAAACGCAATGAGCTTGACATTTGAGCTAGGAGCAAACAGGGCGAGTGACGGTATCGCCGACTGTACCGCCTGCTCCGTGGTAAAACTGTCGGCGCCACGCACCAAGACGATGACTGCAGAGAGCAAACTCGCGACGGCAAAACCGGGGATTGCGATGTTGCACGCAGCCGCCCAGTATTTTCCGAACGAGCCGTCGCCATGCCCAATCTTATCGAAGATCAGCATGATGACGGTCGACACGAGCACCACGAGGGGAACGCCGATGATCGTTCCCAGCCACAAAAAGCTCACGAACTTCTCGCCAATGGCGAGCGCCATCTGCTGCTGTTCGGGGGTCTCCGACGCAAGCTGCGGATTCGTCGCAACCTGCTGCGCAAACGTTCCGGGGTACGCATGCACGAGCGCGGGCGTTATGAGATAGGTCGACAACGTACCGATGACGATCGCAAGCAAAAACGCCCATCCCCAGGTGGGCGCGATGCGGATCGACTCGAACGCCGCCTTGGGCGCCACGATCGTATCCAATGCGACTTTTAGCCCATCGGGTTCGGGGGAGGCATCGACAGCCATGAGGGCCCTCTCTCCGTGAAGCGTTGTTGTCGGCTACCAGCATTTGCTAGCGCCGTCCACGTGAAAATGTTTCAGGTGCGTGTCGCCGGATTCTTGCACGAGGACCGCGGCATCGTCCGGCGCGCTGAGAAGCTGATCGATCGTGACCTGATGTGCGATAGCGCCTTGCGCCAGAGCGAGCCGGTTGCGCCGCGCTTGGAGTATCCCAAGCCGCAGCAGCGCTCTGATTCGCCGGAGGGCGCGCGGCGAGTACCGTTCGCGCATCGCGCCGGCACATAAAGGAAGCGCCTTGGGCGCCGGCGAGGCTGCGGTCAGCGCCGCCCACAGGGTCAGCGAGGTCACTAGGACCCGGGCGAGGTATCGGTTGAGCATGAGCTTCCATCACGCGCGCAGCCGCGCGCGGAAAGTGCCCGCTATTTGAATCCCGACACCCTGATCGTCCCCAAACCACCGGACGAGCCCTACACGCGCGTTATCCCGCTAGGCGGTTGCGGCGAAATCGGTCGCAACATGACCGTGATCGAAACCAACGACGATCTCGTTGTGGTCGACTGCGGGCTGATGTTCCCCGACGAAGAGATGTTCGGCGTCGATATCGTCATCAGCGACTTTACCTACGTGCGCGAACGCGCGCACAAGTTGCGCGCCGTTCTCGTGACCCACGGACACGAAGACCACATCGGTGGTCTCCCGTACTTCATTAAAGAATTTCCCGATACGCCGATCGTCGGGACCGCCCTCACCGTCGCGCTGATCAAAGCCAAGTCGCGCGAGCATAAGTTCGGCGACATCGATTTTGTCGTAGTCGAACCCGGCGATCGTGTCCGGCACGGCTCGGTCGAAACCGAGTTCGTACATATCAATCACTCCGTGGCCGGAGCGTGCGCGCTTGCAATCCGCACGCCGGTCGGCACGATCTTTCACACCGGGGATTTCAAGTTCGACCAAACCCCGATCGATGGCCGGCCGGCTGACTTCGCGCGCATCGCGCGCATCGGCGAGGAGGGCGTGCTTTTGATGCTGTCCGATTCGACCAATGCGGAGCGCCCGGGTCACACGCTCTCCGAGCGTATCGTGGGCGAAGCGTTCACCGCGATCTTTCAGCGCGCCAAAGGGCGCATCGTCATCGCCTCGTTTGCCTCCAACGTGCCGCGCATCCAACAGGCGGTCGATCACGCCGTGCGGTTCGGGCGCAAGATCGTGTTCCTGGGGCGTTCGATGCAGAACGTGGTGCATTTCTCGAGCGAACTCGGGTACTTGCGCATTCCGCCCGAGACGGCTATCAAAATCGACGACATCGACCGTTACCCGCCAGAACAAATCGTGGTCATGACCACGGGATCGCAAGGCGAGCCGATGAGCGGGCTTGCGCGGATGTCGGTGCGCGACCACAAGAATTTCAAAATCGTTCCCGGCGATACGATTGTCGTGAGCGCGACGCCGATCCCGGGCAACGAGAAGAGCGTCTACAAGACGATCAACAACCTGTATAAGCTCGGCGCCACGGTGATTCACGGGACCGACGGACGCTCGCACGTCTCGGGGCACGCCTCGCAAGAGGAACTCTTGCTGATGCTCAACCTCGTGCGCCCCGAGTTCTTCATGCCGCTGCACGGCGAGTACCGCATGCTGGTTCAACACGGACGGCTGGCGGTGCAGACCGGCGTCGAGGCCGAGAACGTGTTCGTCGTCGAAAACGGCGACGTACTCGAATTCACACGCGAGTACGGCGACAAAATCGGCAAGACGTACGGCGGCAACGTGCTCGTTGACGGTTCGGGAATCGGGGACGTCGGCGAAGCGGTTTTGCGCGACCGCAAAGCGCTCTCGAACGACGGCATCGTCATCGTCGTCGTTGCGATCGACGCAGAAGAGGCGCGCGTGATCGGCGAGCCGGATCTGATCTCCAAAGGCGTGTTCTATCTGCCCGAATCGGACGGTGTGCTCGACGAATTGCGCACCGAGTTGCGCAACGCGATCGCGCAAGTCTCCGTCGAAGCTATTCGCGACGTCAATTCGGTCAAGGAACACATTCGCACCACCCTCGCGCGGGCGATCAACCGCCGGACCAAACGTCGCCCGGTCATTATCCCGGTCGTGATGGAGGTGTAACTCGCCATCGGTATCGCGCTAGGATTGCTCGCCGCCCTGACCTACGGGGCGGCGGATTTTTGTGGCGGCCTCGCGACGCGCCGCAGTGCGATGATCACCGTGGCGTTGCTCTCGCAGGCCGTCGGTTTTGCGCTGTTGCTGGTCGTGCTGCCGTTTACGCCTTCGCACGCGGTCGCAAGTGATTATCTCTTCGGGGCACTCGCAGGCCTCTGTGGCGGGCTCGCCATCACCTTGCTCTATCACGCGCTTTCGATAGGTAAGATGGGGATCGTCTCACCGATCACCGCCGTGCTGGCGGCTGCGCTCCCGCTGGTCTATGGCACAATCCGCGGCGATCGGTTGACGATGCTGCAGATTCTTGGGCTGCTGCTCGCGCTTATTGCGATCGTAATGATCTCGCTCTCCCTTGAGGATTCGGGCAAGCGCGAAATTGTAACCGCCGGTGTGCGAGAAGCAATCGCAACAGGGTTCCTCTTCGGGGGTTTTTTCATCTTGCTCTCCTACACGCATCCGGCCGCAGGTTTGCACAATCTGCTCGCTGCACGCGTCACGTCGATTGCACTCCTGTTGGTTGCCGCGCTTGCAACGCGCACCAGGCTCGTTCCCGCGCGTGCGGATTTGCCGCTCATTGTCGCCTGCGGCGTGCTCGACATGACTGCCAATATTCTCTATGTTGTGGCGACCTTCGTCGCGAAGTTTGAAATTGCAGCGGTGCTGACCTCGCTCTATCCGGCGAGCACGGTCTTTCTGGCCCGCATCGTGCTCGGCGAACGCCTTGGGCGCATACAAAAAGCCGGCGTCGCAATCGCGCTCGCCGGCGTTCTGTTGATCTCTCTGCGTTAGCGCCTCAGGCGCTGCGGATCTTGGAGAGCTGCACCGCGTGCGTAAAGCGGGCGATCTCTTCGCGTTGATATCCATCGATCTCGATGAACGCGACGCCGTAAACTTCGCGATCGCGAACCGGCTGGAAGCGCGTTACGACACGCCCGCGCACCGACATCTCTTCGAACGGCCGGCGCATATCGGCGCGGCCGATGCGCCGCGGAACGCCTTGCGTCATATCGAGCACTGCGGTCTCCTCCGGATAGACGTCGAGCACACTCGAGGGCAACGTAATGCGCATGTCGAGCATGGTCCCGATCCCAATGAGCTCTTCGCAGTTCATGCGGATGCCGGTCGCCGAGATGTCGCCAACCTTGCCTTCGCTCCACGCGGCGCCTTCGCGACGGAAATACGCCGGAAACGCCGTGAGCGCGCGGTAGCTGCCGCGCTTTGCCTTATCGGTCGTTGGAAGCTGGGCGATCGAGTGCTGAATCGTTCTCGAGGCCGCGTTACGCCGTTCCAGATCGCGAACCACGCGTGCCAGCGCATCGATTTGCACTTCGGCCATCGAGGCAAATGAAAGGTGATACTCAAATCGGGCCCCCGAGTGGGCGTTACGCCGCGCCTCGACTTTGCCGTTGAGCGTCATCGGCGCGTTTCCGCTGATCGTTAAATCGAACTCGACCTCGGTACCACGTTCCATAAGGACGAGCGAACGAACCCTCGCGCTTTGCGCATTGATGTCGATCAGCGTGCCGTAGACCGGTGCAGGCAGACGGCGTACGCTCATCACCACCGGCATCTCCAGCGAGCAAACCGCGGTACGAGGGGTCATCAGGGTCGCGACGGGAGTTGCGATCTGCGCGGGTGCACCCCAACCCATTGCGGTCGTACTCTTCTTGGGAATCCAGCTCATGATAGGGTAGGCCTTTCCTTGGAATGTCTGACTGCGGTCTATTCCGACCGAAGCTTTGCGAGTTGCACCGCGTGCGTGAAGCGCGCGACCTCTTCGCGTTGGTAACCATCGATATCCGTGAATTGCACGCCGTAGACTTCGCGTTCGCGCTGCGGAGCGAAACGAGACACGACGCGGCCGTGCACCAACATCTCATCGAACGAGCGCCGGTTATCGGGAATCCGAATGCGACGCTCTCCGAACGGCGTGATCTCGGTACGCTGCTCGGCTGCCGGGTAGACCCACAGCACGCTGTTCGGAAGCGTGAAGCGAAGCTCGACCATCGTCCCGATGTCGATCTTCTCGACGGTGATCAGGCGCAGGCCGCCCATCGAGACGTCGTTGGCCTCCGCCACGATCGCCGGTTTTCCCGGGGTCCGGTAGCGCACCGGAAATCCGACCATGGTGCGGACGCTGCCGCGGCGCTGCTTGCCGCTGGCCGGCGGGGGCGGGGCGACGGTCTGCGGGCGATTATCCGCACGAGCCGCTGCTTCGCGGCGCTGCATCTCCTGAATTTCCCGGAGGAGCACTTCGCGCTCGCTGTTGGACAGGACGAACGTCACGCCGTACTCATAGCCTCCGCCCGAGGGAGGGGTGGAGCGCGAGACGATGCGTCCCTTGAGCGAGATCGCTTTGTGACCAGGGCGTTTGAGCTCGAAACGGACGTCGCGATCGCGATCGATCAGAATCAGCGAGCGTATCCGGCAACCAGTCTCAGAAATGTTGACCAGGGTTCCATACACGGGCGCGGGCAGACCAGCCTCAATCGCGATCGGTAGCTCGATCGACTGCCGGTACGTACGTCGTTGATTGCCCCGTTCAATACCTTGAACGGCGCGTCGTGAGAGCCCCAGCATCCTTTTTATCAAATCGGTCCCCCGTAAGCGCCTGCTTAACCGCAGACCAAGGAACTCTAGTTCCGTGGTCCCGGTTTATATGAAACTTTACACTCATTCCCGGATGCTAGAGCGTGGACCAGACGTCGAGCTTCCGCTTGACCCCTTCGATGACGGCGTCGGTGAATTCTGTCGTGGTCGAATGTCCTCCCAGATCGGCGGTCGCGATTCCCTCGTGGACGGCTTCCAACGACGACTCATAAATCGCTCGAGCGGCATTGCTCGCGCGGCGATCCTCGATATAGGAGAGCATTGCGCCCGCTGCCAGGATCATCGCAAGTGGGTTGGCTACGTTTTTTCCGAAGAGTCGCGGCGCCGTCCCGTGTGGAGCCTCGGCCATGACCACGTTGGGCTTGAGCTGATCGTCGAACGAGAGTAGCACCGACTCGGCGCCCGCGATCGATCCGAAGAGCTGCATCACCAAATCCGACAGACAGTCGCCGTCGCGATTGAGCGAGGGGATGACGAGTGGACTATCGCCTGCATTCGAAAGCAGTAATGCGTAAGTGGCGTCGATGAGCTGCGGATCGTAGGGGATATCGGGATGGCGAGCGGCCGCGGCGTCCATCTCTTCCTTGAGCATGCCTTCGTACACCGGGCTGACCGTAAATTTCGGTCCGCCAAAAACTTTTGCGCCCATCTTTTTCGCGTGAACGAACGCGTACTCGGACACGTAGCGGCAGACGCTGCGCGAGATGACTTCAGTGCGATACGCGACTTCGTCCATCCCTTCGCCCTCACGCCACTCCTTTGCTCCGTAGGCGTCACCGACTGCCATGCGCACGACGGAGATCGGCGCGTGAATGCCCGCGACCGGACGCACGCGCGGCAGCTTGCGGCCGGTGCGCACGATCACTTTGCCCTCGACCTCACGACGCAAGATCGCGTTGGGCGAGCCGACGTCGCCTTTTTCCGCGGGCGTGATCGTCGCGGCTTTGAGTCCAAGGCGATGCGTGCGCATCGCCGCGGCCGCATCGTGCACGACTTGATTGCTCGTTGCGCGCCGATTCTCCAGCGAGAGATCGTAGTGTTCGAAGGCAAGTTCGATATCAATGACGGATTCGTCGAGTACGCGCAGCGACTCGTTGAGCAACTCTTCTCCGGTTTGGTCGCCATCGAGGACGACGATGGTGGGGCTCTGCAAGTGATCTCCTAATCGAACGACGAAACGGCTATACGGTAATGGCACGGGTACGCCGGAAGGCGAATGCAAGGAAGCTTAATCTCGAGATCGTCGGAATCGCCGCTCTCGCGGTGGCGCTCCTCTGTGGTATCGCTCTCGCTGTTCCGGGGCATGCCGGCAACGTCGGCCATGCGCTGGCGGGTTGGCTGCGCGAACTCTTTGGAGGGGGCGCCGCGCTTTTCCCGGTGCTGGTCGCACTTCTAGGCGGCATCATCTTCCTGGAAATCAACGTGCCGCGCATGATCGCGACGCTGGGCACGTCGGCGCTCTCGTATTTCCTCATGATCGACGCGGCGTTCGGCTCGGCCGGCCCGCGAAATGGCGGGATCGTCGGCGGCGGGATCTGGTCGGCGCTCAGCGGCCTCCTGGGCACGGCCGGCGCGTGGATCGTCCTGGTGCTCGTCGCGCTGTCGCTCACCCTCTCGCTCACGCAGGTGAGCATGAAGAAGGTCATCGGTCTGCTGCTGGGCTTCGTATCGCGCATCCGCCCGCCGAAACTCCCGAAAATCTCGCTCGCCCTGCCGGAAGGTCATGCCTCGCTGCGCGAGGCGTTCGCGTTACCGAAGACGGATCGCAAGGTGCCCTTCAATGTTGAGACCGACGACGACGAGACAGAAGAGCCGCCGCCGCCGCGCGTCGTCGCCCCGATCGTTCTGTCACCGGTGCCGGCGGCAGCTCCAATGCCGGTGGCGGCACCGATTACGGGCGATTATGAATCGTCCGACCTCGTCGCATCGACACGCTCGTACAAACTTCCGGATCTCGCGCTCTTCGATCCGCCGCAAGCGCAGGTCGTCGACGATTCCAATCGCGCCCACGTGCTCGAGGATACGCTCGCGAGTTTCGGCGTCGGCGCGAAGGTGACGCATATCGAGCGCGGCCCGTCGATCACGCGTTACGAATTGCGGCCCGAGCGCGGTGTGAAGATCTCGAAGATCGCCTCGCTCGCCGACGATCTTGCCCTTGCACTCGCGGCGACCAGTGTGCGCATTGAAGCGCCGATTCCCGGCAAATCGGCCGTGGGGATCGAAGTGCCCAACTCCACGATCTCGGTTGTTGCGGTGCGCGAGATTCTCGATGCGATGCCCAACCGTGGAACGATTCCGCCGCTATGGATGGCGCTGGGCAAAGACATCACCGGACGTCCCGTCTTCGGCGACCTCGGCAAGATGCCGCATTTGCTCATCGCCGGCGCAACCGGTTCGGGTAAGTCGGTCTGCTTGAATACGATCATTGCCTCGTTGCTGGTTTCGGCAACGCCGGATCAGGTGCAGCTCCTGATGATCGACCCCAAGCGTGTCGAACTGACGGTTTACAACGGCATCCCGCATCTGATCAAAGAGGTGATCGTGGACGCGCGGATGGCCGCCGGCGCGCTCTTCGAGATGACCAAGGAAATGGACGCGCGCTACGAGCGCTTCGCCAAGGCCGGCGTACGCAAAATCGAAGAGTACAACGCTAAGTTTCCCGACGAAAAGCTACCCTTTGTCGTCATCGTGATCGACGAGCTCGCCGATTTGATGTTGGTCGCACCGGCTAAAGTCGAAACGACGATCATGCGCTTGGCGCAATTGGCGCGCGCAACCGGCATTCACCTGATCGTTGCGACGCAGCGTCCGTCGGTTGACGTGATAACCGGCTTGATCAAAGCGAACATTCCCTCGCGCATCGCGTTCGCGGTGAGCGCGCAAGTCGATTCGCGGACCATCCTCGACATGGCCGGCGCCGAACGCTTGCTCGGGCGCGGCGACATGCTCTATCTTCCGATCGACGCGCCCAAACCGATCCGCGCGCAAGGCGCGTATATTACCGGCAATGAGGTCAATCGGCTCGTCGACTTCTGGGCGAAACAAGCACGTCCGGAAAATCTTCTCGACGTCGAGGTCGTTCCGGTCAGTGACGACGATGAAAGGAACGGCAAGAGCGCCGACCCTCTGTGCTACGAGGCCGCGAAGTTCATCATCGAAACCAGCTATGCGTCGACCGCGCAATTACAATCGCAATTCTCGATCGGGCATCCGCGCGCGGTACGCTTGATGAAGCAGCTCGAAGATTTTAAAGTCGTTGGCCCGCACGAAGGCACCAAGCCGCGCAAGATTCTGCTTGGTCTTGCCGAGCTCGACGTCATCGCGCCGCGACTGGGCAGGTCCGACGGAGGGCAGCAAGATCTCTTCGGAGATGCCTGAAGAGCCACTGATCCCTGAACCGGCGCGGCTTCCCGAGATCGGGTTGCCCGAGATTCGAGGCGTCGGCCCGGGCGTCGCACTGTTGCTGCTCGCGTTGCTTGCCGCGTGGTTCTTGCGGCCGCTTCTTGCGGCGCCGTTCTATGCATTGCCGACGAACGTTGTCATCGCGCGTAGCGCGTTGTTCGGAGCGCTAGGGCTAGCGAACGTTTTGATCTTTTATGCCCTTCCGCAACTCATTGCGATCGTGATGCTGTGGGTGGCCTTTATCAAGGCGGATCGCGGCGATCGTTATCTCTGGAGTGCAGCGATGATCTTAACGGCGGGCATCGTCGCGTGGCTGTTGGACGCCCTCATCTTTCCACCGGCTATACACGCACCGTCGTGGTCCCTGCCGATTCCACAGGGAACCGCTTTTGCCAATATTTGGATAGTGAGCGGATCGATAGCCTACGCAGCGATGCATTTTGCATTCACGCGAGGAGGCTTTCGGGCGCTATACGGCAGCCTAGCGATTATTGTGCTTGGCCTCTTGTACGCGTTGCCACTGATCTTGGGGTACATATCGTGGCTTACCGCACTGTGCTCGTTGCTCGTGAGCCTTGGCATTTGGTCGATCGGCGTCTATATTGCGGAGCGGGCCGGTTTCGATCCCTATGCGATGGATGAGCACGGCGGGTGACCATACTGCAACGTGCCGGCGTGCTTGCGGTTGCCGTGGTCGCGTTTGCGCTTTTCCTCATCCTAGGCCGAGCGGTCGATCACGCGCCCGATCCAGGCTGGATGATGTTCGCGGAGATGCAGTGGGTCAACCACTCGACGCTGATCGCGTGGTGGCTCACCTGGTTCGGCTGGATCGACATCTTGCTGCCGCTCGCGATCGTGCTGATCGTGATCGCGATCCGCTTTCCAGCCTGGCGCTCGCGCATGATCTTTGCGATCGTGTCGTTGCTGATCGCGTGGCAAGGCACCGACCTCTTTCAACATCTCTTTGCGCGCCCGCGCCGGTTGGATTGGGTGGTGAAGCACGAGACGGCGTTTTCGTATCCAAGCTCGCACACCGCAATTGCGACGGCGTTTTATCTACTGCTGGCGGTCTTCGTCGCGCGGAGCGCTCTGCGCGACAGAGTCTGGCTGGCGCCGGCGCCGGCGCTGCTCGCGCTGGGGATCATGTGGTCGCGGCTGGCCCTTGGGGCGCACTACCTGACCGATGTCGTGGGAGGGGTCCTCTGGGGCAGCGCGATCGTGGCTACCTTGGCCGCCTGCTGGCCTACCAACGTCTTTGAGGGGCGAGCGCGTGCGACGTTAGAATAGTCGCACGATGGCTTACAAGATGGACCCCTTGCTCGCCGAGATCGAACGCAAAGTCGACGCCGGCGTGCCGCTCTCGATGGAGGATGGCCTGGCCCTCTATCGCACGCACGACATCCACAACCTCGGGAGAATCGCGCGAGCGGCCAAGGAGCGTAAAAGCGGTAAGGACGTCTTCTACGTTCTCAATCGCTACATCAATTCGACCAACGTCTGCTTTGCGAATTGCAAATTCTGTTCGTTTGCAGCCGACGAGTTCAAAGAGCCCGATCGTATCTTCCGCATGACCGCGGAGCAAGTTTACGCAAAGGCCCTGGAAACCGGGACGAACTTCAACCAACTGCATATCGTCGGCGGTCACGATCCGCGCCAGCTCTCGCTCGATTATTGGCTGCCGCTGATGCGCCGCTTTAAAGAGGCGCTGCCGCACGTCCAGCTCTCGCTCTTTACCGCTGCCGAGATCGAGTACATGGCCAAGCGCCATCGCATGAGTTTCCCTGATATCGTGCGCACGCTCAAAGATGCGGGCTTAGATAATGTCAACGGCGGTGCGGCCGAAATTCTCGGTGAGCCGACGCGCTCGAAGATTTGCGCCAATAAGGTCTCGGGCGAAACCTGGCTCGAAATTCACGAAGAACTTCATCGCCAAGGCGTTGCCTCAAATGCGACGATCCTGTATGGACACATCGAGACGCTCGAAGACCGGGTCGATCACTTCATTAAGTTACGCGAATCGCAAGAGCGCTCGCCGGGCTTCAATGCGTTCATACCATTGGCTTTTCATCCCGACGGCAACGAGCTCTCGTATTGCGGATGGACCAGCGGTCTCGATGACCTGCGCACCTTCGCGGTCGCGCGCCTGATGCTCAGCAACTTCGATCACATCAAGGCCTACTGGATGATCCAAGGACTGAAGATTTGCCAAGTCGCGCTGCACTACGGCGCCGACGACATGGACGGCACGCACGGCTCGACGGACGAGGAGATGATCTATCATTCGTCCGGTACGCAGTCGGGACAGTACGTCGACGATCGCGAGTTTCGCCGCCTGATCGAGGCCGCCGGCTACAACCCGGTCCGGCGCAACTCGACCTACGAGACATTTCCCCACGACTGGGTTCCGCCCACGCCGCAATCCGACAAAGAATTGGTGACGGCATAGTGGCTCTTCGTTGCGGACGTCCTTCGACTACACTCGCTTCGCTCGTTACGCTCAGGATGACAAGATGAGTTTACGCTGCGGAAGAATCGTGTACACCAACGATCTGCCCATCTACACCGCGTTCGACGTCGACGCGATTGGGTATCCCGGTTCGCTGCACGCCGACGTTCCGGCAAAGCTCAACGCGATGCTCGTTTCAGGCGAGCTCGACTTGAGCCCGATCAGCGCATTTGCGTGGGCGGAGCATGCCGACGAGCTGGTACTGCTGCCGGATCTGTGTATCGGGGCGCGCGACGAGGTCGTCTCGGTGGTGCTTGTCTCGCAAACACCGCCTGCGCTCCTCGACGGCGTGACGATCGCGCTGACCAGCGAATCTGCCAGTGGACGCAATCTGTTGCGCGTGGTGCTCGAACGCCGTTACGGCGTGCAGCCGCGCTATCTCGACTCGGATCGTCCGCTCGAGGTCGCGGCGCAGGGCAAACCCGCGCTTTTGATCGGCGACTCGGCAATCGATGCCCTCGAACGCTTTCCGGGCGACGCGGTCTACGATCTCGGGCAGCTTTGGCACGAGTGGACCGGCCAGCAAACGGTGTTTGCGGTCTGGGCGGCGCGCCGCGATGCCTATGAGCGCAACCCCGAGGCGATTCGGGAGTGCATGCATGCGCTCACCGACAGCTACACGTGGTCACGCTCCCACATGGACGTGGTCGTTGCGGCCGCGCAACGCGTCAAGCCGCGTGCTCCCGGCTTTTACGAAAGCTACTACGGCAAACTGAATTTTACGTTCCACTCAGCGGCGCAGAGCGGACTTGGTGCGTTCTGCCGCGAGCTTCACGCGATCGGCGCCATTACAGCCGTTCCGCATTCGCTCCCGGAGGCTATTGGTGTCGTCTCTCGCTAGTCTGCTCGACCGCGCCGCGACGGGAGGGCGCCTTTCGTTCGAGGAGGGGGTGCGACTGTATCGCGAAGCCGATCTGCACGACCTCGGCATGGCCGCGCACGCGCGCCGGATGCAGCTGCACCCGACGAGCGACGTCACCTACGTCATCGACACGACGATCGACTACACCAACGTCTGTAACGTGCACTGCACGTTCTGCGCATTCTTCCGCCCCGAGCATCATAAGGAAGGAAGAACGCTTTCGCACGATCAGGTGCTGGCGCGCGTGAAGTATGCGGCCGATCAGGGCGCGACGCAAATCATGATTCAAGGCGGCGTCAACCCCGATTTGCCGCTGACTTGGTACGAAGAGCTTTTCGCGCGCGTGCGCGTCGAGCACCCGAATGTCGATATTCACTCGCTCTCGGTCTCCGAAATCACCGGTCTTGCCAAGGTTGAGAATATGACGCCCCGCGCCGTGCTCGAGCGACTCAAGGCGGCCGGCTTGAAGTCGCTACCCGGCGCCGGCGCAGAGATCTTGGTCGAGCGCGTGCGCAAACGCATCTCGGCGCGCAAAGTCACGCCGAACGAATGGCTCGACGTCATGCGTCAAGCGCACCATCTGGGTATGCCCACGACCGCGACCATGATGTACGGCTCGATCGAGACCGATGAAGAGCGCCTCGAACACATGCACGTCCTGCGCGAGTTGCAAGACGAGACCGGTGGCTTTACCGCATTCATTCCCTGGTTTTACGTGCCGTTCAAGACGCCGCTGCGCGGGAAGGAAGCGACGGCGCTGGAGTACTTACGCGTACTGGCGGTGTCGCGGCTGTACATGGATAACTTCGCGCATCTCCAAGCCTCGTGGCTCACGCCCGGACTCAAAATGGGGCAGCTCGCGCTGTTCTACGGCTGCGACGATATAGGCGGCGTGATCATCGAAGATCGCGTCGTGCGCGATGCGGGTGCAAACAATGAAGCCACGCGCCGCGATCTCGAAAACGTCGTAATGCAAGCCGGGTTCAATCCGGTCATTCGCGACACGTATTGGAACGCGCGACCCGATATGGCGCTCGCAAGCGCTACCTAAACCCCCTCTAACGCGGCTTCGATCGCGAACCGTAGCGCTGTGACCGCGAGCGGTTCGAGCGGCTTCGGCCACGTCACGCGGGCAGAAATCCCGCTGCGGGCAAAAACGGCGATGCGGCGCTTCTGGTCGATGTGCACGTCACCATTGGCCGAGAAGGGCTGCATTTCGATCGATGCATGGAAGGCGTTTTGCAGCAGCGCGCGCAGTGCTTCCACGCGCTCGGGCAGTCCCTTCGCTCGGTCGAGTGCGGGCAGCATCATGGCGAGGTCGATGAGTCTGGTGTGCGCGCCATCGTCGGCGGCCGCACCTTTTGCGGAGAGCACCCGCTCATAGGTAAGTATAGCCTCGAGGCGGCTTTCGTTTCGAATGGGTCGCGCCAACATCTGCACGAGTTCGACGGATCCGTTGGCGTCGAAGTGCGTGTATGTCACGTCGGCACGTTCGCCGCGCTCCAGCCGTTGCCGCGTGGAGCGGCCCTCCGTATCGTCACGCTTCCACAGTTCCTGCAGGTGATAATAGTGCCGTCCTGTCGCAGCATCGTTTTCGTAGGAAACGGCAAGCTCTCCATTTTCGTCGGCATCGTAGATGATAACCGGCGTTTCGGCTTGTTCGGTCGCGGAGAAAAGAAGTGAAAGTTGATTGGTCGAGCTCCGTCGCAGCGTGATGTCTCTTCCGACCATAAGGCGCAGTCGACGGCCGTGCCGCGTGACGAACGGGCGATCGACGAACTCGATCCAGAATTCCGAGCCGTCTTTGCGTCTGGCGAGCACCTCGCGATAGTTAGGCCGCTCCGTTTCGATCGCGTTTCGAATAGCCGCCATCACCGAGGCTGGGTTGTGCGGCGAATAAATGATCGTGTACGGAGCGCCGATCAATTCCGGCTCATCGTAGCCGGTGGCCTCGAGAAACGACCGGTTCACGGTGAGGATCTTCGGACCACCATCGGTCGGCGGTGTCTCGTCGGTGACGATCATGAAATCACTTGCTTGCGCGACGCCCTCCGTGAGCAGGCTCATCGCGTCCTGCGCTTCGCGCCTCGCGGTAGCGTCGAACAAAATCACCGCGCAGTGGACGGTCGGCGTTTCGAGCGGGTGCGCGCGAACCTCGGCCCAGAACGGCGTTCCGTCCTTGCGACGGAGTTGGAGCTCGGTCACGACCGGTTCTCCGCGCAAGACAGCTTGCGCGAACTCACCCACAAGCCGCCGATTCGTATGCTCGCCGAGGATTCGTGGGTACACGCCGGATTCGAGCTCATCTTGTGTGTAACCGGTCATGCGCCAAAAGGTCGGGTTGGTGTAGACCACCGGAGGCGAGAGTAGGTCCGCGTCGCGCAACCGCACGATGAATATTCCGGCCGGAGCATTGTCGGCCATCGCGCCCAAGAGTCTACTGAGGCGCTGGTACGCCTTACGTCGATCGATCACGTGCGATGCGCAAACGAAGCGCAACGCGCCATCCGGGGTGGCCTCGAGGGCGCGAACGACGCACTCAACCCAAAATTTCGAACCGTCTTTGACGGTTAATTCGACGTCAAATGGTGTCTCATCGTCGGCGTCGATGTGTTCGCGCGCGACGTCGACCAAACGCGCATTATCTCCGATAGAGAGGAAGGTCGGATCTTCGCCAAGCAATTCGGCGCGATCCATCTTCGTGCGGGCGACGACGACATCGTTCGCCCACTCGTAACGAGGGTAGCGCTTGGATGGTTCCCAGCGAAAAATAGTCAGGCCATTCTGCGCGAGCCCAGCCGCCGTATTGTGGATCTTGAGGTAGTCTTCGCGCGGAAGGGTCGCCATGTTGCACTCCCGTTGCAACAGTTAGCCGATGTCGCGAATAGTTCCCGCGCCCAACACCTCATCGTGCTCGTCAAAGATAGCAACCAGCTGCCCCGGCGTAATTGCGCGCATCGGAGCGTCGAATGATAGGTACAAAGTCCCGCTGCCGTTGACCGTAGCTTGGGCGGTGGCGGGTGTCCCGCGGTAGCGAATCATCGCACGGACGCCGATAGGACCCTGAGAAAAGCGCTGGGGTTGAAGAAGGTTCACGTCATCGGCAATGAGTGTCGTCGAGAGCAGCTCGTCCTCTCGCCCAATCACGATCGTGTTACTTTCCGGGTCGATGCGCGTAACATAGCGCGCGCCGTCGTTTGCCGCGGGAAGTTTTGCGCGCTGACCGATCGTGTAGTTCGCGATGCCCGCGTGCGTCCCGACAGCCGCGCCCGCCGCATCGACGATCGGGCCCTCATGATTGATCTGTGGTTGCAGGCGTTGCAGAACGTCGCGGTAGTCGCCGCCCTCCACAAAACAGATGTCTTGCGACTCGGCTTTTTCGTGCACCGGCAATCCCATGCGCCGGGCGTGCTCGCGCGTCACCGGCTTCTCCATCGTACCAACCGGCAAGAGTAGGGTGGCGAGCTGGTCGCGCGTGAGCTGAGCAAGCGTATACGATTGATCCTTGGCGTTGGGGGTGCGGTAGAGGTGCGTACCCTCTGCGTCGCGTTCGAGCCGCGCGTAATGTCCGGTTGCGACGAACTGCGCCCCCAAGCGGTCGGCATACTCTGCAAGCGTCCCGAGCTTGACGAAGTTGTTGCACGAAACGCAGGGGTTGGGTGTGCGCCCGTGCGCGTAGTCGTCGACGAAACGATCGATGACGTTGCGGCGAAACGTTTGCTCGAAATTGAGCACGTAGTGCGGGATCCCAAGGACCGCCGCGCTCCGCCGTGCGTCGTCGAAGTCGTCGACACCGCAACAGCTTTTGGCGTGCGGTGCTCGCGTCGGTGTATACATCTTCATCGTGACGCCGATGACGTCGTAGCCCGCCTCCACCAAGAGACCGGCGGCCACTGCCGAATCGACTCCACCGCTCATTGCGGCGATAACTCTGGGTTTGCTCATATTCCGTTGCACAGGATAACAGGAGAAAGGGACTAACTCAAAGCCCCAATGCCAGCGCTGGGTGAGCGGTTTCGCGCCGCACGCGAGGCTCGCGGCCTCACACTCTCGGATGTGGCCGAGCACATTCGCATTCGCTCGGTCTATCTGGCTGCCATCGAAGAAGAGAATTGGACCGCGATCGGTGCGCCGGTCTATATCCGCGGCTTCCTACGAACCTACGCGCGCTTTCTGGGGCTAGAGCCCGAAGAGGTCGTCGCCGAGTTCAATAGCCAGGCCTCCGCACCCCCCGCGCCCGTCCCGACCGCTCCAGGCGCGCCGCCGCGAACCAGCTACCTGGCCGACGAGGGGCCGCCTGCTCGAGCGCTTTCACCGCTGATTTGGGCCGCATCGATCGTGGCGGTCGTGCTGATTGCGATCGTGGTCTACAACGAGGCGACCTTTCGCGCGCGGCAAAGCGCCAATGCGCTTCCTTCTAATAGTCCGACAGCCGTCGCATCCGCCGGGGACGCGGCGCTGGCCGCCGACGGAACGCCGAGTGCAAGCCCGGACGAAGGCTCAAGCACAAATCCCAGCCAGACTCCGAGCGGCTCCCCGAGCGTGGGCTCCAGCCCAACCCCGCTCGCGTCGGGATCAGCCAACCTGGAGGTGCGCCTCTCGTCGCCCTCTTGGCTTAGAGTCACGGTTGACGGGAATGTTAGCATGGAGGGTACGTTTCCGGCTGGGACGGTTCGCCAGTTCCACGGAAAGATCGCGAGGCTGCGGATCGGCAATGCCGGCGGCGTCGAGGTCATTATCGACGGTAAGAGCGTGGGAAGGCTCGGCGCAGCAGGCGACGTTGTCGAGCGCAGTTTCACGCTGTAAATTGCATATAAAAGGAAGCCCTGATTATCCATGCCGAGCGAAGCATCGTTCGATGTCGTATCGCGCATCGACCCGCAAGAGTTAGACAACGCGCTCAATCAAGCGCGCCGTGAAATCGAGAATCGCTTCGACTTCAAGAATTCGAAGACGTCGATCGAGAGCGACGGCAAGAAGATTACCGTTGTCTCCGACGACGAAATGAAGATGCGTAACGTGATCGACGTCCTTCAAGGGAAGGCGGTCAAGCGCGGGATCGACATCAAGGCGTTCGATATCGGTGAGCTCGAGCCGGCATTTAACGGAACCGTTCGGCGTGTTATCGCGCTACGCAACGGCATTCCGAAAGACAAGAGCAAGCCGCTCATGGAGCGGATCAAGGCACTGAAGGTCAAAGTGAACGCACAATATCAGGACGAGCAGATTCGTGTCTCGAGCAAGAGCCGCGACGACCTGCAAAAAGTCATCGCCGATCTCAAAGCCATGGATTTCGAACTCCCCTTGCAGTTCGTGAATTTTAGATAGCGCGTGAAAGCTCACTTCGTCAGCCTTGGCTGCGCCAAGAATCTGGTCGACACCGAGGTCATGATCGCCAAGCTCGGTGCCGCCGGGTATGAGCTCGTCGGCGACGCGCACGAGGCGGATACGGTCGTCATCAATACCTGTGCGTTCATCGATCCGGCCAAAGCTGAATCCACCGAGGTCATTCTCGAGCACGCGCAGCGCAAGCGCCGCGGTCAGCAATTGGTGGTGGCGGGTTGCCTCGCGCAGCGCTATGGTGAACAGTTGCAATCGCTCGTTCCCGAGATCGACGGCGTCATCGGCACCGGATCCTACGGCAGCATCGTCGAGCTTCTCGACGACGTGAAAGCCGGCCAGCGGCCAATTCGCCTCGCTTTTGAGGCCGAGCCCGAGCACGATTTTCTTCCGCGTCTGGTGACCACGCCGCGCGCGACTGCGTATCTCAAAGTCGCCGAGGGCTGCGATCACCCGTGCACCTTCTGTATCATTCCGAAACTGCGCGGCAAGTTTCGGAGCCGAAGCGAGGAGTCGATCCTGGGTGAGGCCCGCGCGCTTGCCGACGCCGGAACCAAAGAGTTGATTTTAATCGCCCAGGACACGTCGATGTACGGCCGGGATCGCGGCGCGCGCCGCGGCGGCCTTGCGCACTTGCTCGAACGGTTGCACGAAGTCGACGGAATCGAATGGATCCGCCTGCTCTACCTTTACCCGGCCACGGTCGATCGCGAGCTGATCGATACGATGGCGGCGCTGCCGAAGGTTTGCAAGTATATGGATATGCCGCTACAGCACGCACACCCCGACGTACTGCGCGCAATGCTGCGGCCTTCGAATGGCGAGCGGTATCTCGAAATCATCGATGACTTTCGCGCGCGCGTGCCGGGCATAACGATGCGCTCCACCTTCATCGTCGGTTTCCCAGGCGAGACCGAGGAACACGTGTCATATCTGCAAGAGTGGATCGCGCGAGCCGAGCTCGATCGGGTCGGTTTCTTCGAATACAGCGCGGAGGAGGGAACGCCGGGTGCGGAACTTCCGGGAAAAGTGCCGGCCCGTGAACGGCGCAAACGGCTCGTGCGTTTGCGTGAGGCGCAACGCGTTGCGTCCGAGCGTGCGCGCGGGAAACGCGTCGGCGAGCGTGTGCGCGTGCTCGTCGAAGAGCGTCGTCGCCTTCGCAAGAGCGATCCGCTGCGCGACGCGCTCGGCGCGCACGATGTCTGGTACGGCCGTTCGCATGGAGAGGCACCCGGCGTCGACGGGGGGGTCTATTTCAGCGGCGAGGCGCGAATCGGGGACTTTGTCGAGGTAACGCTGGGCGGTCACGGGCCGTTCGATTTCTACGGACAAGCGTCCGTTCGGGAGCCAGTCGAGGTTGGGTAAGCACTTGGGTCCGTCACCGTCACCGAGCGAGGAGGCTCGCGAGGCTCGTTTTCCGCGCTGGCTACGGCGCAGCGCCCTCGTGCTCGGTTTCATTCTGCTTGGGGCCGGATCCGCGCTTGCCGGGTTTGCGATTTTCACGCATCGCAACCCGATCCAGGTGATCGCGGAAACCTTTGTGCCGACGCCCCAGGACGTGTTCGGAAAACCGAATCTGGTCGTTTTGGTAGAGGGTATCGACTACGACTACACCGGAAACGATATCGAGTTCTCGACGAATTCGCGCAGCGACATGATCAAAGCTGTGAATCTGGATTTCACAATAAGAGCGTCTACGCGCTTTCGATCCTGCGGGATATGGAAGCGACCTATCCCAACGGAAGCGTGCACAAGATCAATCAGGCGCAATCCGACGGCGGGCCGGCCGAAGCGCAGAAAGTCGTGGCCTCGTTCCTCGGGATCCCCGGCTTCGATCGCTACGTGCTCTTGCGAATCGACGCGACGAAGGACCTCATCAATGCGATCGGCGGCGTGGATGTCTACGTCAGAGACTCAGACTGTTTGATGAACCACACTGGCTGTACCGGCGGCCGCGTCGACTATGACGACTCGTGGGGCCACTTGCACGTCCATCTTTCCGAGGGCGTACATCATCTCAACGGCGAGCAAGCCGTGAGTTACGGGCGCTTTCGCCACGACTGGTGCAGCGATCCGTGCCGCGTGATGCGCCAGAACGACGTGATCATGGCCGCGCTCAACAAGCTGCGTGGCGACAAGCTCAACACATTCATGCACGCGAGCGCAATCATGAATGTGATCAATCGCGATGTCCAGACGAACTTTACGCAATCGGAGCTGGTGACGCTGGCGTCCTATTTCTCGGGAGTCTCGCTCAAGGACGTTCATTTTAACCAGACGCCGTACACGGGCGATCAGGAACTTGCCGATGGCGACGATCTCGTTCCCGACAAACCGGCGATCGCGAAGCTGGTGCAGACGATGCTGGTCGCTCCGCCGACGCCCGAACCCTCGCCTGACGCGATGGCGCTGGCGGCAATCGCTCCTGGTTCGCTACGCGTCGACGTCGAGAACGGCAGCGGCGTGCCCGGGGCCGCGAAGATCGTTGCGGCTCAATTGAAGCATGCGGGATTCAGCATCGGAAACGTTGGTAACGCGGATAACAGCGAGTATCAGAAGAGCGAAATCGAGGAGCACTCGACGATGACGTTTGCCGGCGCGAAGGTACGCACCGCGCTTCCCGCCGCTTTCGAGAATCTTCCGGTCGTGGGCCAACCGCTTTCGGCCGGTTCACCGCCGCCGAGCGACGTCACCATCATTGTCGGCCGGGATCTTGCCAGCGCCGTCGTGGCGCAGGTAAGCCCACAGCCTTCCGGAGCGCGGTGACCAGGGGCGTGAAAGGTATACTCGTACTCCTGGTCGCGCTTGCCCTCGGAGCAGGCGGTTGGCGGCTTTTCCGTCACGAGAGTAACTTGATTCCGGCCATCGTGACCCCACAGATGGACGTGCACGATGAGTTCTCGGGTGACTTCTCGGCTCGACTCTATCGCGTCGTACATCGGACGGTCGCGGCCGACAACTCACCGCGCCCCAAGCTCATCGCATTGACGTTTGATGACGGCCCTTACCCGATCTTCACGCCGCTGCTGCTCGACGAATTGCACAAAGAGGGTGTGCCCGCGACGTTTTTCTTGATCGGTCGCGATGCCGAACAGTGGCCAGAGATTACGCGGCGCATCGAAGCCGAGGGAAATGAAATAGCGGATCACACGTATTCACATCCCGATCTCGACAAAGAAACTCCCGCGCAGGTGCAGGACGAAGTGTTGCACGGTCGCGACGTGCTTTGGTCGATCGCCCGCGATCCATCGGTGCGCTTTCTCATGCGTCCTCCGCACGGGCGCTATACGATGACGACCCTGCGCACGCTGCAAGGCATCGGATACCACGTCGTCCTGTGGACCGACGACTCGGGTGACTGGCGCACGCTTACCTCGCAGCACATTGCAAACGACATGATCCGTCACGCAAGCGCGCCCGATATCGTGTTGCTTCATAGCGGTAAACTGGCGACGATCGAGGCCCTGCCGGCCGTGATCGAGCGTTTTCAGCGAGCGGGATACCGTTTTGTGACCGTCGGCGAGATGCTGCGCCTAACGACGCCGCAGGCAATCAACCATCCCAAGCGAGTCGAAGTGTAGGTGCCCCGTCAGATCATCGACACTGAATCAAGCCGGCCGGCTTACCGGCGCCGCCTGGCCGTTCGCTGGGTCATCATCCTCGTACTCTTTATTGCGGCTGTCCTGGCCGGCGTGCGGATCTGGCAAGTGACCCGTCCCAGGATGGCGGCCGGGGCAGCACTGGTTCCAGGAAAAGCGGCCCTCATAGGAAAACAGGCCCCGGTTCCTCACTTTAGGAGAAAAGATGCTGCGTAGGCTTACCCTTGGCTTTGCCGGAGTTGTCACGGCTGCAATTGCGATTGCGGCGTGCAGCTCGAGCGATGCTACCCAGTCGATCTCGGTCGGGCCCAACTTTCCAACTCAGACCCTGTACGCCGCCGATGTGACGCAGAACGCGGTGAACATTTACACGCCCAGTCCGAAAACGACCGCCGGTCCGCTGTATCAAATCGGGGGAGGCAGCACCTCGATGGCCGGTCCGCAGTATCTGACCTTCGATAGTTTGAGCAACCTGTGGGTAACCAATTGGCTCTCGAGCGTGACGTCGGGAGAGGTTCTGGAGTTTAAGGCCGAGGCGACCGGCAACGTGATTCCGTATCAATCGCTTTCGCTCGGCAACGTGCGCCCGCGCGGCATCGCCGACGTGCTGTACACTTTTAGTGGCACCACGGCGACGGCCGACGTGCTGGCTGTCGCGGTGGTCGATCCCAGCCAGCAGGCGGGATTCAACAGCGGCGTTCAGTTTTTCACCGCAGCCTTCCTCACCAGCGCCTACCAGACGATCGCGGGCCCGGCGACCGGCCTGAATGTACCCAGCGGTGTCGCGTTCGACGCGAAAGAAAATCTCTACGTCTCGAATCTGCAGGGTGCGTCGGTCGAGGTCTTTTCTCTTCCGTCGGTGACGCCTGCGCCCACCCCGACCGCCACGCCGACTCCCTCGCCGACACCCTCGCCTACGCCGACCAATTCGACACCGACGCCGATTCCAACGACAGCGCCGACCCCGACGCCGCTCAATATCGCGCCGATCGCGACGATTTCGGGAGGGGCGAGCGGCATCGGTCAACCGACCGGACTTGCGCTGGATACGGCTGGTAACATCTACGTCGCCGATCAAGCTTCGACGCTCTGCAGCTGCCCGGCCATTCTGATCTTTCCGGCGGGTTCAAACGGCGCGGTGACGCCTAAGTCGATCTCCGGGACGAACACCGGGCTAACGGCGCCGACCGACGTGAAGGTGGATAAGAGCGGAAACATCTACGTGGCCGACGAGAAAGCCGGGTCCGGCGTCGTGTACGTCTTCGCGGCGGGCACCACCGGCAATGTAGCGCCAACCGCGACGTTGAACGCAACGGGTGCACTGATCGGTCTTGCTCTGACGCCGTAGCCGTCGGAGCGAAAGGAGCGCCCCGGTTCCAACCTACGTCGATCGCCTTGCATCTCTGACGCGGCTGGCCGATGCTACCACGCCCGAGGCGAAGGCGTCGGCGCTGGCGGTAGGCGCGCTTTCATGCCTCACGCGCGGCGTTGCGACGGTGTTGCTCTTCGATGACGACGCGGTTGTCGGCGCCACCGAACCGGCCGATTCCGCCGGCTTTGCGCTTCGCGACGGATCGACCGAGTTGCGGCGGCTCTTTTTGCACGCGCTCGCGCGCTTCGGCGGCGGAGCCGCATCGTTCGTCGCGCGCGATGCGCAGCGCGCATTCGTCGGCGTCAGCTCCACGATCGGGGAACACGATCTCCTCTTTGCGCCGCTCCTCGTCGGCGGCCGCACGATCGGTGTCGTAGCGATCGCCCTCGACGGCGAACCGCCGGAGCCCGAACGCGATGCGTTGGCGGCATTTTGTGCCGTCGCGACGCGCATGCTCGATACCGAACGCGCGCTCGTTGCAGCGCGCCGGCAATCGCGCGACAGCCAACTGCTCTCGATGGTGAACGAGCGTCTGCACAAGTCCTTGGATCGCCGCGACGTCCTCTTCGGGATTGTCGAGGGCGTGCGCGCTGCATTTTCGGCGGACCGCTGCTTCGTGTACGAACGCATGGCCGAAGGCGACCGCGCGACGGTGGTCGCAGCGGCGGTTAAAGGCTCAGTCGGCACGTCGCCTAAGGCGCCGGTCGCGCTCGACGCGGACTTGCGCAAAGTGTTCGGCGGCCTGACGGTACGGCGCGACGAGATCGACGGGGCCGAAATTTACGGCGCCGGCGCTCGCAGTGCCATAGCGCTCCCGTTTGTCGTCGATGGACGGGTTGAGGATGCGCTCGTGCTCGCATTCGATCGGCCGCGCGGATTCGACGACGCCGACATCGCCGCGCTGCGCTCGCTGGCCTTCCACGTTGGGCTCGCTCTTTCGAACGCGCGTCTTTACGAGCGCGAACGCGCACGCCGCGGGCAGGCCGAGTCGCTCGAGCGCGTCGTGCGCATTTTGCGAGACACGCAGTACGTCGATGAAGTGCTCTTGGTCTTCGCGGTGACAGTTTCGCACGAGTTGCCATTGGACTGCGCGGCTTATGCGCTCGAAGGCGATTCCATGGTACGGCGGGCTCTGCGCATTCGTGAAACGCGCGGATTTGAACCCGCCGCGTCGATCGATCGCTCGTTGCTGGATCCGTTTCTCGCCGTCGACGAGCCGTCCGACGTCTCGATGCTCCCGCGGGTTGCGCGCGATGCGCTCTTTGATGGCCGAAGCGGCGTCATCATCCCGCTGCGACTCGAAGGAACGCTTTGGGGCTGCTTCATCGTTCGCGCGGTCGACGGCGGCCTGGATTGGCCGCCCGAAGAACGCTCGACCTTCTTTCGCACGCTGGGGTCGCATCTCGAGATCGCGCTTGCAAACGCGCATGCCTATGAGCGCGAACTACGCCGCGCGCAGGAGCGCGAAACCTTCGCCGAAGCGGCGCGCACAATTCTTAGTCACACGGCGATCGGGTCGCTGGCCGACGTGATGTGCCGTCTTGCAATCGCGCTGGTGCATGCCGATCGCGCGTGCGTGTTGCGTTGGAACGGCGAGAGCTATACGATCGTTGGCCAATTCGGTCGCGACGTCGAGGAAACGATCGCTCAGAGCGGCTTCGATCTCGTGCATCGAGCCGAGCGGCTTAGCACGCTCGTTGGCGACGAGCGCCGCGTACAGCGCTTGATCGACGGACCGGGATATCTGGTGACCCCGCTTGCGCAGACCGGACCGGTTGGCGGAGACACGATCGACGCGTTCTTGCTCGTCGGTCGCGGGAACAGCGAACGTTTCGGACGCGACGATCTGCGTATTATGCAAGAGTTGGGTGCCCTGCTCGCGCTTGCTCTGCGCAATCTCGAGCTGTATGAAGCGATGGAATTAGCCAATCGAGCCTTGCAAGAGTCCAGCGAATTCAAGGATGACTTGCTGGCGATGTTGGCTCACGACTTCAAAGGGCCGCTCACGGTAATCCTCGGCTATTGCGAGTTGCTCATGGAAACGGCGAGCCAGTCGCGCGACGAGATCGAGACCGTCTATTCTCAAACCAGACGTTTGGTTCGCCTTTCGGAAGACGCGCTCGTGCTCGCGCAAACGCAGGCCGAGGGCTTTTCGCTCGCGCGTACAACCGTCGACGCCGGGTCGTTTGTGGCCGAGTGCGTCGAGACGACCGCGCCGAACAATCCGCGACTGCACGTGCAGGTTCCGCAAACCCCGGTCGAAGTCGAACTCGATCCGCATCGCTTCCGGCACGTAAT
Source organism: Vulcanimicrobiota bacterium (assembly GCA_963833045.1). Classification (GTDB taxonomy): domain Bacteria; phylum Vulcanimicrobiota; class Vulcanimicrobiia; order Vulcanimicrobiales; family Vulcanimicrobiaceae; genus Aquilonibacter. Next base: position 501,200 of record CAWHWL010000020.1, on the reverse strand, counting down.
CGACAACTTGGTTTCCAATGCGCTCAAATACTCGACCGAGGACGTTGAGGTGTCGGTCGCGGCGCAAAATGGAAGCGTGGTGATCAGCGTGCACGATCGAGGCATCGGAATCCCAAACGAGGAGCTAACCAGCCTCTTCACGCGTTTTGGCCGGGCCAGCAACGCTCGGAACAAGGGCATCTCGGGCTCGGGAATCGGGCTTTACGTCGCGCGCAAGATCGTCGAGGTGCATCAGGGCTCGATCGCGGTCGAGTCTCGCGAGAACGAAGGGTCGACCTTTCGCGTAACGCTGCCGGCCCAGGCCTAGAGACCCCCGCAAGCAAACTTTTTCTCGTGGAGAACGTTAGAACACCGGTATGGCTTTCCTAAAGACCCTCTTCGACGGTAACGAACGCGACATCGCGCGGCTGCGCCGCACAGCCGAGCGGGTGAATGCGCTCGAGGCTGAGACCGCTGCGCTTTCGGATGAGGCGCTACGCGCCAAGACCGACGAATTCCGCGCCCGCTTGGCGAATGACGAGTCGCTCGACGCGATGCTTCCCGAGGTCTTCGCGGTCGTCCGCGAGGCCAGCAAGCGCACGCTCGGAATGCGTCACTTTGACGTGCAGATTATGGGCGGTCAGGTGCTCTTCGAAGGCCGGATCGCCGAAATGAAGACCGGCGAGGGGAAGACCTTGGTCGCGACGCTGCCGATCTATGCACGCGCGCTCGAGGGCCGCGGCGTGCATCTCGTGACGGCCAACGACTATCTCGCTCGGCGCGACGCGGAATGGATGGGGCAAATCTATCAATTCCTCGGGCTGACGGTCGGCATCATTCAGCACGGTCTGGAACCGGCCGAACGCCGGGCACAGTACGCCTGCGACGTCACCTACGTCACCAACAATGAGGTCGGCTTCGATTACCTGCGCGACAACATGGCGTGGCAGGTGGAGGATCTGGTACAACGTGAGCTCTATTTTGCGCTCGTTGACGAAGTCGACTCGATCCTCGTTGACGAAGCGCGCACGCCGCTCATTATCAGCGGTCCGTCGCAAGAATCGACCGAGCTCTACGAAAAATTCGCGCAGATCGTCCCGCGCCTGAAAAAGGGCGAGGACTATACCGTCGACGAGAAAGCGCATGCGGTGCCGGTCACCGAAGCGGGCGTCGCCAAGGTCGAGAAGATGCTCGGTATCGGCAACCTTTACGACCAGCGCAACATCGAACTCGCACATCAGCTCAACGCCGCGCTCAAGGCGTGGAATCTGTTCCACCGCGATCAGCAGTACATCGTCAAAGACGGCGAAGTGATCATCGTCGACGAGTTCACCGGTCGCTTGATGCACGGCCGGCGCTACTCGGACGGTATTCATCAAGGAATCGAAGCCAAAGAAGGCATCAAGGTGCGCGGTGAGGATCAGACCCTCGCGACGATCACCTTCCAAAATCTCTTCCGGCTCTACGATCACTTGGCCGGCATGACGGGTACTGCGAAGACCGAAGAGCGCGAATTCCGCGATATCTACGGTTTAGATGTGGTGGTCGTGCCGACCAACCAGCCCATGATTCGTAAAGATAGTCCGGACATCGTCTACAAGTCGGAGAAGGCAAAATTCGACGCGGTGGTCGAGGAGATCATCAACGAGCACCGCAAGGGCCGGCCGGTTTTGGTCGGTACGCGTTCGATCGAGAAGAGCGAACTGCTCGCGTCGATGCTGCGCCGCAAGGGCGTCGAGTGCAACGTGCTCAACGCGAAATACCACGAGCAAGAAGCCGAGATCATCAAGGACGCGGGTCAAGATGGCCAAGTAACCATCGCCACCAACATGGCGGGCCGCGGTACCGACATCAAGCTAGGTGAGGGTGTGGCGCAGAACGGCGGCTTGCACATCATCGGCACCGAGCGGCACGAGTCGCGCCGGATCGACAATCAGCTGCGCGGCCGCTCCGGCCGCCAGGGCGATCCGGGTTCGTCTCGCTTCTATATTTCGCTGGAAGATGAAGTGATGCGGCTCTTCGGCGGCGATCGCCTGACGAGTATCATGGAACGTTTCGGTTTCACCGACGAGCAGCCCATCGAATCGGGCATGGTCTCGAAGTCGATCGAGCGCGCGCAGAGCAAAGTCGAGAATCACAACTACGAGATTCGCAAACACGTTCTCGAATACGACGACGTGATGAACAAGCAGCGTGAGATCATCTACGCTGATCGCCGTGCAATTCTCGAAGCAAAATTCGATTCGCGTACGTTCATGTTGCAGTCGCTCGAAGCCAAGATTGACGAGGCCGTCGATCACAATGCGCCCGAGAACGCGCATCCCAGCGAGTGGGATTTCCAAGAGATGCTCGATTCGCTGGACACCGTTTTCCCGGTTAAGCGCGACTTGAGTGTCGAGGATCTCGCCGGAAAAGATCGCGAAGAGATTCGGCGCACCCTTCGTGACCGCGCGGTGGCGACGTTCGAAGCCAAGGAGAAAGAAATTACGCCGGAGATCATGCGCGTGGTCGAACAGCGCTATCTGCTCCTGCCGATCATCGACCGGCAGTGGGTCGATCATCTCTACGTGATGGATCACCTCAAGACCGGCATCGGTTTGCGCGGCTACGGGCAAAAAGACCCGCGCGTGGAGTATGAAAAGGAAGCCTACGAGATCTTCGAGTCGCTCAAGAACAACATCGCGGACGAAGCGATCAACGGCGTCTTCCGCGTGGTGATCGAGCACGGTCCGCCGCCGGATCAGCAAGCTCCGCCGCAGCAGTTCGAGCAGATTCCGGCCGGAGCAATGGTGCCGCAAGCCGCGCCCGAAGGCCGTCTTTCACCACAGCAGGCCGAGCAGTTGCTCGGACCGGCTCCCGGTGCGCCACGCCGCCCGCAGCAATTGCATACCAATCTCGGCGACGGTGAACCGGCAAAGCCCGCGCGCTCCGATGCGAAGGTCGGGCGCAATGAACTTTGCCCCTGCGGAAGTGGCAAGAAGTACAAGAAGTGCCACGGCGCCGGTGTCGCTTAGTCCAATCGCTGATAGATCGGTCGATGACCGGCCGGCGGGTTGGATCCACTCGAATTTGAACCGTAGGCCATCGCCCCGCCGAGATCGACGTTGCTGGCCGCGACATTGACATCGACGCCGTTGCCATTTTGGCGCATCGTGGTCGTGATCTGACCGCCGTTTTGGTTGGTGCAGGTCACTTGTAGCGAGCCGTCCTGATTTTGCATTACGGTTTCGTTGCCCATTTGGACCGTCTGCCCCGGCGAAAGATTCGAGGTCACGCCGTTTTGCGTGATCGTTGCGTTGCCGTTGTTGTTGAGCGTTACTTGCGTTGCGCCGTTGTGCGTCGTGACCGTCGCTGACTGATTGTAGGTGACACCGCTTGCATTGGGCGTCGTCGTTTGCGTTGAGAGCTGGTAGCCGCCGTGGATCGAATCGGAGTGCAGCAAGTCGGGCTCGCTGTTCATGTCGTTCCAGGTGCTGCCGTTGAACGAGAGATGCGGATCGCCCACCGAGCCGCCCGACGCGGACGAATAGTATTGCTCGCTCCCGTAGTTGGGGCTGGCGCCGCCGAACATTTGCTGGAACATCGACCCCAACTGTCCGAACATGTTGAGCGCGTTTGCCGGCCAGGTCATCCCCATCAGCCCGCCGAGGGGCGAATTCTGTTCGGCCTGTTGCATCTGTTGCATGAAGCTCGTGATGGTATCGCCGCCGTTTGAACCCGAGTTGTAGTAGGAGCCCGGGCTGTCCAAATAGCCTGAATCGTTCAAGCCGAGGAGCGAAGCCCCGAAGGGGGATGGGAACGGTGAGATCGGATCCATCTGGCGGTCCTGCACGTTCATCTGGGGTGAACCTCCGTCATGTTGCTCGCCTCTCCATCACGCCAATGAGGCGAAACGGCAAGGGTGCGGGCCTTCCTCCGAGAATGCCCGGTGCGCAATGAGCGATTCGCACCAGACCACCATCACCCGCCTCAATGACCGCCTGACCGCGCTCAAGGAGCGTCTTTGACTACGTAGGCAACGCCCGCAAGATGAGCGAGCTCGAGTTGCGCTACGCGCGATGAGGGATTCTGGAACGATCCCGAACGCGCACAGCGCACGATGAAAGAGCTGGCCGATCTGCGTGACGAGGTCGGACAGATGGACGGCGTCGCACGGGCGCTCTCGGACTCTCGCGAACTCCTCCAACTCTTTGCCGGCGACCCAAGCCTCGACGGAGAGGTCGACGCGAATCTCCAGCGGGCCGCGCAGGCTATCGAAGAGCTCGAGATGGCGGCCAACTTCGATGGCGAGTACGATTCACACGGTGCGATCGTAAGCATCAACGCCGGAGCGGGCGGCGTCGACGCGGCCGACTGGACCTCGATGCTCCTGCGCATGTATCTGCGTTGGGCCGATCGCAGCGGGTTCTCGACGCAGATCGTCGACGAGTCGGAGGCTGAAGAAGCGGGCCTGAAGTCGGTGACCTTTTTCGTGCGCGGCCGTAATGCGTATGGGATGCTCGAAAGCGAGCGCGGCGTGCATCGCCTGGTGCGTCTCTCGCCGTTCGATGCCGCGCACCGCCGTCACACGTCGTTTGCGGCAGTGGATGTGATTCCGGAAATCGAAGCCGACGAGGCCTCCGACGTCGAGATCAAGCCGGAAGATCTGCGCTTTGAAACCTTCAAGTCGGGCGGCGCCGGTGGTCAATATGTCAACAAGACCGAATCCGCGGTCCGCATCATTCACGAGCCGTCCGGCATCATCGTGGCTTCGCAGCAGGAGCGCTCGCAAGCCCAAAATCGCGACGTTGCCATGACCATTCTTCGTGCCAAACTGGTGCAGCGGACGATCGAAGCGCGCGACGCAAAGCTCGCGGCGCTGCGCGGCGACCGCGCCGCGAACGAATGGGGTTCGCAGATTCGCTCCTACGTGTTGCAGCCATATCAACTGGTGAAGGATCACCGTACCGACGTCGAGACCGGAAACGCGCAGGGCGTCCTCGACGGCGATATCGACAACTTCATCTGGCCGTACCTGCAATCGCGCCGTGCGCGATAGATTTCCGTGGATTGTGGCGCTGGTTTATGCGGCGCTCTTTACGCTTCTTGGAACGATTCGTTATCAGGCGCATCATAGTTTAGTCGACTTCGGCATCTTTGCGCAGACGGCAGCGAGTGCGTTCGGGTGCTTTTGCAATCCGATCGAAGGCAGCCACTGGGCCTTCCACTTCTCGCCGATCCTGTATCTCGTTGGGCTGCTGCTCTTCGTGTGGCGCTCGCCAATCGCGCTCATCGCCCTGCAATCGGTGGCCTGCGCGCTGGTTGTTCCGCCGATCTATGCGCTGGTGGTCGGCCGCGCGGGGCGCGCGGTGGCCCGCTGGACTGCGCTGGTCGTGGCGTTGTATCCGGCACTGGCCGGTCTGGCGTTCGTGGATTTTCACGAGAACGGTTTTGCGCCCGCGGCGGTGGCATGGATGATGTGGGCGTTCGATTCGGGCTATGCGATTGCGACGGTGATTTTTGCGCTGGTTGCGATCGCCGTCAAGGAAGATCAGGCGCTCTTCGTCGGCTTGACCGGAGCGGTTGGAGCGTGGCGCTTTCGCGGCACGCAGCCAGGGCGTATCGCGCTCGGCATCGCGATCGCCGCGTTTATCGCTGCAGGTGCGTTCTTTTTTGCGATTCAACCGCACAGCGTCGCGAATGCGCAGTGGGCGCCGACCCGGTTCTACGACTGGACAGCGGATGACGTGCGGGCGCTTTTCCCGCAAGGGCTGCTCGAGCGGGTCGGGTTTTTACTCTTGGTGTTTGCACCACTGGGTTTCTTGCCGTGGCGATCGCGGTTCATATGGCTGGCATTGCCCCCGCTGGCCGAGGTGCTGCTCTCGCGCATGTCGACGACCTTCACGCTTGGCACGCACTACGCCGGCGCGTGGCTGGGCTATGTACTCGTCGCGTTCGCCTTCGCGGTGCGTAAAGTTCCCGAGCAGCGCGCGATGCGCTGGCTCTGGGCGTGTACGGCACTCTGCGTGCTCGAGCTTGCGGTTGCCGATCCGCTCCATCCCGGGCTCAATCTGCGCGCGCGGCAGCCACGCGATGTTGCCTTGGATGCGATGCTTGCGTCGCTTCCGCGCAATGTCTCGATCGCGACACAGGAGGAGGCCTACACGCACCTTGCGCTGGACGATCCGAACGCGACGCTGCTTCCCGAAAATCCGTCCCGGCACGTCGATGCGTGTTACGTGCTCATCGACCGCGATTTTCCCGACTCGCCGCGGCTGCAAGAATACGGTGGCGAACTGCAAGCGCTCGTAGCCGCGCGTGACTTCGTACCGGTGCGCAGGAGCGGCAGCATCGAACTCTATGCGCGCAGCAAATCCGCAACGTCGGATGCAGCCCGCTCGGGCCAACCCTGTTCGGCGACAACGGTGCGATAGGGCGCTGCCCACGGCGCCCAGCGCGCAATTTGCAGTCCGAGATCGCGCATCGGCGGATAAACTGCGAGCGTCGGCGTTCCAACCATCCCCGCGACGTGAACCGCACCGCTGTCCGGCGCGACGAGCAACGCGGCGGCGGCGATCGCCTCTTTCCAGGGTGCAAGCGAGGCGAAGCGTTCGACCGGCACGCCACTGGAATCGGCAACGCGTTGCGCGTAGTCACCTTCGCGTTCGGCGGCAATCGCGCGAACCGGCGCGATCTTCGCGGTAGCACGCAGTGAATCGACGACCTGTCCGAAGTCGATGCCGAGTCGTTCCCACTTATCGCTTACCTGAAAGGCGATGTAGTCGCTACGCGCAACGTCGCGATCGAGAATGAGCGGGCGCAAGAGATTCGGATCGCGGGGAATCGGGCCAGCACCTACCAATCCCTCACCAAGCTTCCAGAGCACTTCGCATTCGTGCGGCGCCTGGGGATCCAGTCCGGCACTTCGCACGATGGCGCGTGTCAACAACGAACGCGCCCAGAGTGTTTTGAACGGCTTGCCCCAGCCGTTGACGAAGCCGACGCGGGTCGGCGCTTGCGTGGCACGGGCTAAGCGGTAGCCGCCGGGATCTTCGGTCGCGACCAGCACGTCGGTGTAGGCCGATCGACGCAGAAACGCGCCGAACTCAGCGATCGATCGGCGGTTTTCCGGCGTCGACGAGCGCAAGGTGAACGGCGCGACGTAAACCGCGCGGGTTGCCCGCGAGGAGAAGATCTTCGCGTTGACGTCTTGCAGCACCAGATCGACCGGAATCGCGCGTTCGCGCAGCGCGGCAAGCAGCGGCGTAAGTGCGAGTGCGTCGCCGATCGCGTCGAGGCGGATCACGAGGACCGACGGTGAAGTCTGCGGCATGACGGGAATGATTGCGCCCGAGGCGGTCGTGACCTTCGATGAACTCGAAGGGTATCGGATCGTCAAACGCTACGGGTATGTCTCCGGCGTCGCGTCGCGGCCGCGAAACCGGCTTCGCGCGACGTTTCGCAGTCTCGGAATGCTGATCGGCGTCGCTCCCGGCGAGTTCATCAGCGATGCCGAGCAACTCCGCGGGGAGGCGCTCGAAGGCATTTATCATCGCGCGAACCAGGTTGGCGCGAATGCGGTGATCGGCCTAAGTTTTCACGTCAGCGAGAGTCCCGACGGATCGTGCAAAATCGTCGCCTTCGGCGAAGCCGTGTTGGCCGTGCCGAACGGACCCGGGGATGCTTGAGGAGCGCGCACGGCGCGAGCGGCTGCTGGCGCATGCGGCGGGTATCGCGGCGGCGTGCCGTAAGTGCGAGATCGGCTCGCAGCGTCGCAATAGTGTGTACGGAGAAGGCGATCCCTGCGCGAGTTTGATGGTGATCGGCGAAGGCCCCGGCGAGACTGAAGATTTGCTCGGAAGGCCGTTCGTCGGTCGCGCGGGACAACTGCTCGATAAGATGCTGGCTGCAATCGGTTTTGCGCGCGAGGAAGTCTACATCTGTAACACCGTCAAATGCCGGCCGACGATGCCGGGTCCGCGCGGACCTAAAAACCGCGCGCCGGATTTGACCGAGATGGCGAACTGCCGTCCGTTCCTTGACGAACAGATCGACATTATCCAACCGCGCGTGATCATGGCGCTGGGAGCTCCGGCGGCGAAATCGTTTCTCGGCCGGGATTTTCAAATTACGAAGATGCGCGGGCGTTGGTACGAGGGGCCGGCGGGCATCCCGCTGATGGTCACCTTTCATCCAGCCTATGTGCTCCGCCAAACGGGCGGGGAGCTCACGGCGGTCAAGCGTATGGTCTGGGCCGACCTCAAAGCGGTTCGAACCAAAATCGACGAGGTGCCGGTGGTGCCGGAACAGCCACCTGAGCAAGCGAGCCTCTTCTGATATAATGGGGCGCTATGGACGCCCAAACCATCTGGTTCGATGACGTTGCACGCGGTATCGGCTTTGCCGATGCGGATGACTTCACGCGCGCGCTTGACCTCAAGAACTATCGCCTCAAGCAGATCTATCGCGCCGCCAACAAAGAGCTGCTCGGCGCGATCAGTGAGGTGACAACGCTGCCGAAAGAACTGCGCGAAACGCTCGAGCAGCGCGGGTTTTCATTTAGTTCGGTTGAGCCGGTGGTGGTGCAGCGCTCGAACGACGCGCAGACCACCAAAGGGCTCTTCCGCTTGCACGACGGCAACGAAGTCGAAGCCGTGCTGATGGAGCATCGTGGCGACCGCACGACGGTCTGCATTTCCTCGCAAGCGGGGTGCGCATTCGCCTGCGCATTTTGTTCGACCGGACAAGCCGGATTCACACGCAATCTGACCTCGCGTGAAATTTTCGACCAAGCCCGCTACTTTGCGCGTGAGCTGGCGACCCGCAACAAGCGCATCACCAATGTCGTGTTCATGGGGATGGGCGAACCGTTCCACAACTATGACGCGGTGATGGGCGCGGTCGCGTTGCTCAACGATCCGCATGGCCTGGGTTTGGGGCATCGGCACATCACGATTTCCACGGTCGGTCTGGTCGATAAGATCGACCGCTTCGCCGATGAAGGTCTTCAAGTCAATCTCGCGATCTCGCTCCATGCGCCCAACGATCGGGTGCGCAGTGGATTCATGCCGGTCAATCGCAAGTTCCCGCTCGGGGAATTGATGGCCGCGTGCGAGCGCTACGTGGCCAAGACCAACCGCAAAGTGTTCTTCGAGTACGTGATGCTCGAAGGGGTCAACGATTCACCGGAGTGCGCGCGCCAACTCGCCGAGTTGATGCGCGGCAAGCTCTATCATGTCAATCTGATTCCGTATAACACCACTCCCGACGGCGCGTTCGCGGGAACGATGGATGCGCGCATTTGGGAATTTGCCGCCGTGCTCGACAAGGCCGGGGTGCCGACAACGGTGCGCAAGAATATGGGCCGCGACATCGCCGCCGCCTGCGGGCAGTTACGTTCTGAGACCCAGCCGAAGTCTGAAAAGACGCCGCTTCACACGCGTCTTGCCTCGAAATAGACGTTGCAAGCGGAGAAAATTAGCGTGTTTGCGTCTTTTACCAAGACCCTATCGCCCGGAATCTCAATCGTTGCGCCGGTGATGTTCGCGGGTGGATGCGCAATGGCGATCTCAGTAACGTTGTTCGCCTTAATCCCCAACTCTTGGAACGTTACTTGAGAACTGTCGTGTCCGCCGCCTGATTCCTGATCATGGAATTGCTGGGCGGTAATCATAATAGTCTTTGCAACCGGATGCTTCGTGACGATGTTTTTCCAGCGGAAAATCTCTGGTGAGTATTCGAGTTCTGTACGAAGCAAGGCTTTAGCCCGAGCGTCGTCCCAGCACGAAATTGTGGTTGTAGGAATTACACGAATGACGATCCACGTTCCCAATATGGTCTTTGGGATTGCTCCTGACTGCGCGGGGTTTGCGCTTGCTAACCAGAGAAAGGCTGCGATCAAGACAGCAGTAACTGGTCGCAACTTGGATCGGATCTTCACAGGCCTGAGATTCGGCGGCGAATGGCCGCTTCCGCCGACGTGCGTCTCGGGGGCCTTACTTTATGAGGGCGAACGCGTAGCGTTATGAATGAACGAGGCGCCGCATTGCTGCGGCGCCTCGCGCGCTTAGATGTGACCGACGACCCGATACAATGCCGACGTTATCACATTTGTGGCGACCTCGCAATGCAGGGTGGTGCACCGCGGCTGGAACGCCCGGGAATCGAACCCGGAGCCAAGCGATGTATCGGATCGTCGGTCGACACCATCGAAGCGCCCCAGCCCCCCTCCATCACGCATCGTGTCCCCGCTGGAAAGGCTTCAAATGGAAATCGTTCGACTCGTGACCGCTACTTGCGGTCAACTACGCGCCGAAACGCAGCCGAAAGCGCATAAAGTGCCCGTTCAACCACGCGCGTAACGCGGGACGCGTCTCGCCTCGAAGTAGATCTCCGCGGTTTCGTCATTGATGTTCGCTGGAGGATGCTGGATGGCGATCTCAGTGACCGGTTCCGCCGTGCCCTGTCACAAGGACGAAGCGCCGCATTGCTGCGGCGCCTCGCGCGCTTCGATGTGTTTTGCCGGCTTGATACCCCGTGCGAGACCGACAGTAACACACCTCAGGCAACTTCGCAACGGTGGGTGAACCGTCGCGGCTGGAGCGCCCGGGAATCGAACCCGGAACTGCACGGGGTATCATACCTGCAGTCGACACCATCGAAGCGCCCCAGCGCCTCTCCATCCCTCATTAGCCGGGGGAACGCAAGTGTCTTTACGAGTTCGACTCGACGTCTTACTTGCGGCCAACTCCGCGCCGAGACGCAGCCAAAAGCGCACATGCCACCCTTGTCATCCGAGCGTAGCGAAGCGGAGTCGAGGGAAGCGCATCCAACTGGAAGCTTGTGGATAGTAAGACGCTTACCTCTGCGGATCTCATGCGGCTCCTCGAACGCGTGGACTACATTGATGTCGCCAATATTTGCGAGCCCGAGCAAAATGCGCTACGGCTTTTTGTCAAGGAAATAACATTGAATCGAGCGTCACCGGTGAGGCTGCCGCCGCCGCTTGACGACGCAATTCCCGTCGAGCATCAGAGCGATGATCGCTGCTTTGAGATCACGTGGGATCGCTACAACGTCTATCAGGTGCTCAATGAGAGCTTTGATAGCGGGGACGGGCCCGATGAAGTCTATGAGGGCAACCTGTTCCGGAAATACATCAAGTCGCGGTACTTGCGCTTCGTTGGAGAGACTTTCAAGAACGTCGAGTACCTGGATCCTGGACATCAGCACTGGGCAATAGTGGGGCAGAATCACATAGTGCATGTGATCAGCAGCGCGGAGCCGCAGATTCGCGTTCTACATGAGAAATGACGAGGCGCCGCATTGCTGCGGCGCCTCGTGCGCTTCGATGTGTCTGCCGGCTTGATACGTAGCCGAAGATAGCACACCTCTGACGACTTCGCAACGGTGGGTGGCACGGTCGCGGCTGGAGCGCCCGGGAATCGAACGCGCTAGAGGGCGAACTCTCCACCGGTATACAATGTTCCGCCGCACTCAAGCCCCGAATGCGCGCCCTCTTCGGCGATCATCGAGGCCACGTCAAACGACCCGTCCTTCAAAATCCGCGGCGCGTAGTGTGTAACAAGCGAATTGTCGGCGCGCTGCTCGCACCGCGCAAAATCCAAGCGGAGGGTGTCGTAGGAGCCGCTGTGGATCACGAAGGACATCGGAATCGTGAACGTGTCGCCCGAGAGAATCTTGAACGGACGCGCTGAGCCGAGCGGAATCCAAATCGCGGAATACGTGTAGAGAAGCACCGGCTTAGAATCGAGGAGCCCGTGACTTGCCGTCATGAGGCCCGTCGTGCGCAGAGCGGGAGCTAAGTCGTCGATCCGGTCGGTGTATCGGATCCCGTAAGCATTGACGATGAGACCACCCATCTCCACGTCGACCGTCCCGAGGTTCTTCAGCGTGATGATGACGGTGACGAGTTCTTTGCCCCGCGGAAGCGCCTCGTGCGTTACCGAGCGCAAAATCTGTATATTTGGAGCGGCGGAGGCTGGCTTGATGCGCTCTTTGTAGACGAAGACGTAGAAGGCCCAGACCCCGGCAGCGATTAGCGCCGCGATTTCGATGATTTGCCGCCACTTCGCAAGGCGTGACCCATGCGAATAAACGTGAACCTCACGATTCATGTCGTGGGTCTTCATTGGCCAGGCGTACAGAGCCTTGCCATAAAAAACGAGGCGCCGCATTGCTGCGGCGCCTCGCGCGCTTCGATGGGACTGCCGACCTGATACATTGCCGACGGTAACACACCTGGGGCGACTTCGCAACGCCGGGTGGGGCGCCGCGGCTGGAGCGCCCGGGAATCAAACCCGGAGCTGGTGGCCCACATTAGCGGGTCGGCGACAAGCGCCGGCGGAACTCAAACCCGATGACCGTACGACTCGAGCGCGCCGTTCCGATCCTGCGGATTTTCGATTTAGCGAAGGCGCGTGAATTTTACGTCGACTATCTGGGATTCTCGGTTGAATTCGAGCACCGTTTTCACGACGATGCACCGCTGTTTATGGGTGTCGCTCGCGATGACGTGCGACTCTTTCTCAGCGAGCATCACGGCGACGGAAGTCCCGGTTCACATGTGGTTATCACGATTCAAGGCGTCGACAATCTGCACCGCGAGCTCGCCGCAAAGGGTTACCGGTACATGAATCCCGGAATCCGCGAACAGGAATGGGGGTCGCGCGAGCTGGGTGTCATCGATCCGTTTGGTAACCACTTGATTTTTAGCGAGCCGATTGACGGTCGCGGATGATTCTTTGGTCGTCGATCGTTGCGCTGCTCGTCATCGTCAATCTCGCGTTTGCATTTCGCAGTCAGCACATCGCGTTTAGCTCGCGCTTTGCGCTCGAAGCGGTGCCTGCGCCTAAGGTTGCACCGCCACGGATAAGCATCATCGTTCCCGCGCGGAATGAGTCGCGACAGATCGAGCAATGTGTGCGTTCACTCCTTGCGCAAGACTATCCGCATTTCGAAGTCATTGTCGTCGATGATCGTTCGGAAGATGACACCGCGGCGATCGTTGCACGAATCGCCGGCGAAGATTCCCGCGTGCGCTTGATTGCCGGCGAAGCCCTACCGAGCGGTTGGGTGGGCAAGCCTTGGGCCCTGCATCAAGGCGCGCAACATGCGCGAGGTGAGTGGCTGCTCTTCACCGATGCCGACACGCAACATGAACCGGGCGCCACGAGTGCATCGCTCGGTTATGCGCGCGCGCACAACCTCGACGTGCTTAGCGTGTTGACCGAACAGATCATGGTTACGCCGGCCGAACGGATCTTTCTTCCCAGCATTCTCTGGACGATTGCGTTCGCGATCGGATCGCTACGCGCAATCAACGACCCGGCTCGCGAGAACGCGTTGTTTAACGGCCAATATGTGCTCGCAGACCGGCGTGCATACGAGGCCGTCGGCGGCCACGAGGCGGTTCGCAACGAGATTGCCGAGGATCTCGAACTCGCGCGCCGCTTTAAGAGCGATGGGCGCTTCCGAACCGCGCTGGTCAACAGCAACGGGCTGGTCCGGGTGCGCATGTACCGCTCCTTCGGCGAACTCTGGCAGGGCTTCGTCAAAAATTTCTGGGTCGGCGCGCGCGATCAGGGCGTGATGGCTGCCGTTGGGATCACCTTGCTCGCCTGCGTGGCGCCGATTACACCGATCGCGTTCGTCGTGGCCCTCGTCGTGAAGTCCGAGGCTACGGCCGCCGCGCTCGCGCTTGCCATGCTCTCGGCTATCATCGGTGCATCGCCCGGCATGCGGCGCCTCGGCCTCGGTCAGTGGTCCTCGATTTACCTACCGATCGGTATTACACTCGTCGTTGCGATTTTCTTGACGTCAATCATCGCGCATGCGCGGGGCGGGGTCATGTGGCGGGGCCGGCGCTATGCAGCTTGACAGTCGGAGTTGCCCATGGTAGGGTGCAACAACATGATTTTGACCGCGCTCCTCCTCGTACTCGTAGTCCTTATTAGCCGTTCGACGCCGAATCGGTTGGGATTGACTACTGCGTAAGAGGTAGCGAAAACGCACTAGCAAGAGGCCCCGCCGGTTCGGCGGGGCCTCTTGCTTTTCTAGAACCGGAGGTTCATCGTGCACACGCGCACGGGCGCAGCGATCGTTCTCGATACACTCGAGAGCTTGGGAGTCGAAACGGTGTTCGGCTATCCGGGCGGCGCGATCATGCCCCTTTACGATGCACTCTACGATCATCGTATAAAGCATGTGCTCGTACGCCATGAGGCCGCGGCCGTCTTTGCCGCCAGCGGCTTCGCGCGCTCGACCGGCCGTCCGGGTGTGTGCATCGCGACGTCCGGCCCGGGCGCGACGAATCTGATCACCGGCATCGTGGATGCGATGATGGACAACGTGCCGCTCGTGGCCCTGACCGGCCAGGTGCGCAGCACCGTGATGGGCACCGACGCATTCCAAGAAGTCGACGTGGCCGCGATCACGCATCAAGTGACCAAACGCAACATCGTGGTGCGCTCGATCGAGCAGATCGAGCCGGCCTTGCGCGCGGCATTTCGTCTGGCCACGAGCGATCGCCCGGGTCCGGTGCTAGTCGATCTTCCCACCGACGTGTTGCGCGCGTTCGAAGCCGAGCAGCGCAAACCCGCAGTCACGCAGGCGCCCGCGTGCGACCCGCCGTGCGCTGATGCCCAGTCGCTCGATGCCGCGGTTGCAGCGCTGCAGGGCGCGAAGCGGCCGGTGCTCATCGTCGGCGGCGGCACGCGCTGGTCCGGAGCGACGGAAATCTTTCGCGCGCTCGCGGCCCACATCGGCGCGCCGGTCGCGGCGACGCTTCATGGGCTCGGTTGCGCCGATCCCGGCGATCCCGCATTCCTCGGCATGCTCGGGATGCACGGCTGGAAGCGTGCGAATCACGCGGTGGCCAAGGCCGATGTGATTTTCGCGCTGGGCATGCGCTTCGATGACCGGGTGACCGGCGACCCGACTAAATTCGCGCCGAACGCACACACGATCGTGCACGCAGATATCGACAAAGCCGAGTTCAACAAAGTCGTGCACGCGCACGTTACGCTGCACGGTGACCTGCGTGAAACGCTGGCGGCGCTCGATCATCGCCTGGCGCGTGTGACGTTGCCCTCATTTGAGGAATGGCGCAGCGCCGCGTGCGCTCCGCAAGAGCAGTTGCCGCGAGACGACGCGCGCCACGACCATCTCTCTGCGACCGACTTCCTCGATGCGCTGTTTGGTGCGCTACCACGGGACGCGATCGTGGCGACCGACGTCGGCCAACATCAAATGTGGGCGGCGCAGCGCGTGCGCGCCAGTCATCCGCAACATTTCCTCACCTCCGGCGGCCTAGGTTCGATGGGTTTTGGTTTACCGGCGGCGATCGGCGCGCAGATGGCCCATCCGGGTCGCATGGTGGTCGCGGTCGTGGGCGACGGCGGGTTCCAGATGTCGATGGCCGAGCTTGCGACCCTGCGCCGCCACGAACTTCCGGTGAAGATCATTCTGCTCGATAACCGCAACTTGGGCATGGTGCGGCAATGGCAAGAACTCTTCTATAGCGGACGCTACTCCGCGACCGCCCTTCCCGATAATCCGGAGTTCACCACGATCGCGCGCGCCTACGGGATCGAAGCGCGTCTGGTGGACAATGCCAACGCAATCGGCGCTGCAATCGCACGGATGCTCGAGTCGCCCGGGCCGATGCTGCTGCACTGTGCCTGTTATCCGCACGAAAATGTCTGGCCGATCATCCCGTCCGGCAAGAGCGTCGACGATTTGATGGAGGCGCTTCCGGCGTGAGAACCGTCACTGCCAACGATGGGCGTATCCTCGCCCGCATCATTCACCTCGCTCACCGGTTCGGCTGCTCGTATACAAGCGTCGCCTCCGAACACATCGGTGCTCAGTATCGTATGGAATTCGCCTTCGCGGGTCCCGGCGATGCGTTGCGCCGCCTCGATGCCCAAATCACCAAACTTCTCGATGATGACAGGGAGACCATGGAATGAAAGCCCTCTACGACCAGGATACCGATGCGAGCGCACTGCACGGCAAGACGATCGCGGTCATCGGTTACGGAAGCCAAGGCCGCGCGCATGCGCTCAATCTGCACGAATCGGGACACCGGGTCGTCGTAGGACTGCGTCAGGGCTCGGAATCGTTCGAGCAGGCGCGGCGCGACCGGCTGGATGCACAAACCGTCGAACACGCGGTATCAATCGCCGACATCGTGATGGTCCTTGCTCCCGACGAAGAGCATGGCGCGCTGTATATGCGTGCGATTCACGAGCATTTGACCCCCGGCGCGTACCTTGCCTTTGCGCACGGATTTTCGATTCACTTCGGCACGGTCGTTCCGCCGAAGACGGTCAACGTATTCATGGTCGCACCCAAAGGCCCGGGTTCGCTGGTGCGCACTGAATATGAAGCGGGACGCGGCGTGCCGGCGCTGATTGCGGTGCACCAGGACCCGAGTAAGGACACGCGGGCGGTTGCCCTCGCATACGCAGCGGGCATCGGTGCCGGCCGTGCCGGCATTCTCGAGACCACCTTCCGCGAGGAGACCGAGACCGATCTCTTCGGCGAACAGGCGGTGCTATGCGGTGGGCTTACGTCGCTCATTACCGCGGGCTTTGAGACGCTAACCGAAGCAGGCTATGCGCCGGAGATGGCCTACTTCGAGTGCATGCACGAGATGAAGCTGATCGTGGACCTGCTCTATGCTCGGGGCATCGAAGGCATGCGCGACGGCATCAGCAATACCGCGCAGTTCGGCGATTACACGCGCGGCCCGCGCGTCATCGGCGAGGAATCCAAGGCCGCGATGCGCACGATTCTCAAAGAGATCCAGAGCGGGGCATTCGCGCAGGAGTGGGTTGCCGAGCATGCCGCGGGCAAACCGCGTTTCAACGACTACAAGCGCAAATCGGACGCGCACCCCATCGAGCGGATCGGCGCTACGTTGCGGTCGCTCATGCCGTGGATGCGCGAGAAACAAACTGCAGCGTCGGCCCCTGCGGCCAAAGATGAGGAAATGAAATTCCGCGTATGCTAAGTCACACGCTCACGCAGGGCGCCACGCGCGCGGCGGCGCGCGCGATGTTCAAGGCCAATGGGTTCACCGACGACGACCTGCGTAAGCCGCTTGTTGGGATCGCCAACACGTGGGTCGAGACCATGCCCTGCGGGTATCACCTGCGCGAATTGGCGCAGCGTGTCAAAGAAGGCGTGCGCGCCGCGGGCGGCACGCCGATGGAGTTCAACACGATCGCGATCAGCGACGGCATCACGATGGGCACGGCCGGCATGAAGGGTTCGCTCGTAAGCCGCGAGGTGATCGCCGATTCGATCGAGCTGATCGGGCGCTCGCATTACTTCGACGCGATGGTGGGTCTGGTCGGCTGCGATAAGACTATTCCGGGAACCGCCATGGCTTTCGCGCGCTTGAATCTTCCGTCGGTCATCATCTATGGCGGATCGATTGCACCGGGAAAACTCGACGGAAAAGATCTAACGATCATCGACGTCTTCGAAGCGATCGGTGCGCACTCGCGCGGCACGATCGACGACGCGCAGCTCAAGGCCATCGAGGATAACGCCTGTCCCGGGCCGGGCGCGTGCGGCGGTCAGTACACCGCCAACACGATGGCGATGGTCATGGAGTACCTCGGGCTCTCCCCGATCGGCAGCGCGAGTCCGGGAGCAACGTCGAAGCGACGCGAGCAGTGGGCCCACGATGCAGGGGTCATCGTCATGGAATTGCTCGCCAAAGACATTCGCCCGCGCGATCTTCTCACGCGGGCCTCGTTTTTGAACGCCATCGCTGCGGCCGCTGCAACCGGTGGATCGACCAACAGCGTGCTGCATCTGCTCGCTATCGCGCACGAGGCGGGCACGCCGCTCGCGATCGAAGACTTTGATACGGTGAGCCGGCGCACGCCGATCATCGCGGATCTACGCCCGGGCGGCAAATACGTTGCACTCGACGTCGACGCGGCCGGCGGAACGCAGCTCATCGGCAAACGTCTAGCGCAAGGGCATCTCGTCGACACCACCGTCACGACCGCGACCGGTCGAAGCTTTGCAGTTGAGGTCGAGAGCGCAGTGGAGACGCCGGGGCAAGTCGTGATCTCGACCGCGGAGCATCCGTTCAAGCCGCACGGCGGCTTAGTCATTCTCAAAGGCAATCTCGCGCCGTCGGGAGCGGTCGTCAAGATCGCAGGTTCGGAGCGCCTCTATCATCGCGGTCCCGCGCGCGTCTTCAATTCCGAAGAAGTAGCGATGCAAGCGATTCTCGACGACACGATTTCACCCGGCGACGTCGTCGTGATCGCGTACGAAGGACCCAAGGGTGGCCCGGGGATGCGCGAGATGCTCAGCGTCACGAGTGCGATCGTCGGCGCGGGCCTGGGCGAGACCGTTGCCATGGTGACCGACGGCCGTTTCAGCGGCGGTACGCGCGGGTTGATGATCGGTCACGTCGCACCGGAAGCCGCGGTGGGCGGTCCGCTTGCTGCAGTACGCGACGGCGATGAGATCGTGATCGACGTCGAGGCGCGCACGCTCGATCTTGCCGTTCCGACATCGACAATCGCCGAACGTTTGCGCGCGTGGCGCGCACCCGAGCCGCTCTACCGAGGCGGCGTCTTTGCCAAGTATGCTGCGACCGTCGGCTCAGCCGCACACGGCGCGGTAACCACCACGGAGGTTTGCTCGTGATTGCCAGAGCTATCGCGCGCGAGCGCATGTGGTTCGACGGGGAATTGGTCGATGCCGACGACATCATGGTTCGTCCGTTCACCCATGCGCTGCACTACGGCTCGGGCGTCTTCGAAGGCATCCGCGCCTACGAGACGCGGCGCGGCACCGGCGTGTTCCGTCTGCACGATCACCTCAAGCGACTGTTCGTGTCGGCCG
Organism: Vulcanimicrobiota bacterium; assembly: GCA_963833045.1. Classification (GTDB taxonomy): domain Bacteria; phylum Vulcanimicrobiota; class Vulcanimicrobiia; order Vulcanimicrobiales; family Vulcanimicrobiaceae; genus Aquilonibacter. The sequence goes on along the minus strand of CAWHWL010000020.1, from coordinate 482,342 downwards.
GTGTCTACGGACTCAACATTCCCTACGACACCGAAACGCTGTCGGCGGCGATCTTCGCGACGTTGCAGGCTAATGCGTTTACGTCGGGCTACGTCCGGCCGCTCGCGTACTTCGGTGAAAAGGGCATCTCGCTTGCGCCCGCCTTTCACTGCCCGACCCACATGCTGGTCGCGCTCAAACCGCTTTCCGGTTCGCTTCTTGGCGAAGCCGAGGGCGTGCGCGTGACGATGTCGCCCTGGCAAAAAACGTCGTCGCGGTCCATGCCGTCGACGGTCAAAGCCAGCGGGCACTATACCAACTCGATTCTCGCCTTGCAAGACGCGCAGCGGCGCGGCTTCGATGAGGCGCTCTTGCTCAACGATCGCGGGGACGTTGCCGAAGGCACCGGCGAGAACATTTTCGTCGTGCGGAATGGCCACATACGCACCAACGATGCCAAGGCCGACATTCTCGAAGGAATCACGCAGGATTCGGTCGTGCAGTTGGCTCGCGACCGCGGCATCGAGGTCGAGATCGATCGCATCACACTGCCCGACGTCCTCGCCGCCGACGAAGTCTTTCTCACCGGCACCGCTGCCGAAGTGGTGCCGATCTTGCAGATCGACGATCACGTGCTGCCGCGGGAACGGCCGGTAACCACTCAACTGCAGCGGGCGTACCAACAGGCGGTACGCGGGGAAGACCCGCGCCACGCCGACTGGGTCGAATACGCGCGCTAATCTCAGCTATAGGAGGCCGTCATGGAGACCATCGAGATTTTCGATACCACGCTACGCGATGGCGAGCAATCGCCGGGTGCGGCAATGACGGCCTCCACTCGACTTAAGATCGCGCGCCTGCTCGACGAGGCCGGCGTGGACACGATCGAAGCCGGCTTTCCGATCTCGAACGAGGTTTCGTTCGAGAGCGTAAGAGCGATCGCGAAGCGAACGCGTAACGCACGCGTGGCGGCGCTCGCGCGCTGCACGCAAGAGGATATCGAGACCGCTGCCAAAGCGGTTGCCGGCGCGCGCCGTCCGCGGATTCACGTCTTTATCGCGACCTCGCCCGTGCATCTGCGACACAAACTCGGAATCAGCGCCGAGCGCGCAATCGAGATGGCGACTGACGCGGTGCAGCGAGCACGCAATTACTGCGACGACGTCGAGTTTTCAGCCGAAGACGCGACGCGATCCGACCCGGCCTTCTTGGCGCAGATATTTTCTGCCGCCGTGGCCGCAGGAGCAACGACGCTCAACGTCCCGGACACCGTCGGCTACATCACGCCGGCCGAGATGGAGGCGCTAATCGGCTATCTGCGCGCGCACATCGCCGGTGCGGAGCGAGCGCGGATCAGCGTGCATACCCACGACGACCTCGGCATGGCCACGGCCAATGCGCTCGCCGCCGTACGTGCCGGAGCGCGCCAGGTCGAGTGCACGATCAACGGCATCGGCGAACGCGCGGGAAATTGCGCGCTCGAAGAGATCGTGGTGGCGCTGCAAACGCGTGCCGATCTCTTCGGAGCCACCGCTCGCTTCGACACCGCGAACTTGCAGCACATTTCGAAGACGGTCGCACGCGGTACGCGAATGCCGGTGCAAAAGAATAAAGCCGTCGTCGGCGCGAACGCATTCGCGCACGAGTCCGGCATCCATCAGGACGGCGTCCTCAAAGACCGGTCGACCTACGAGATCGTGGATCCGCGCTCGGTCGGACGGGCAACGACGCTTACGCTGGGTCGAAATTCGGGGCGCCATGCGCTCTTCGCGCGGGCCGGCGAACTGGGTTTGCATTTCGACGAAGAGGGGCGCCGTCGGTTCGCTCGCGCGTTCGACCGCCTTGCCGCGCGCCAGGCGAGCGTCGGCGATGCAGACCTGATCGAGCTAAGCCTCCTCGTCGATATCCCAACTGCGCGCCGTCGTGACAACGAGGCTCTTTTGCAAGCAGTCGGTGAGTTCGCGTAGGACGCGGTCGAGGTTGGCGACGGTATCGGCACCAAGGATCTCAGCGATATAACTTTCCGCGGATTGGACGCGCGACCCGGCACGATCGAAGATTGCGCGGCCTTTGTCGGTGAGGTGCGCTTCGAGAACGCGACCCTCACCTTTGCTGCGCGCGATGAGTCCGGCGGCTTCCAACTTGGCAATGTTCGCAGCCATCGCTTGTGGCGTGACAAAGCAGTCACGCGCCAACTGTGCCCCCGAAATCGCGGGATAATATTCAATCGTGCGCAGGATGATAAGCTGCATCGAGGTGAGACCGAGGTCGCTCAAGGCGTCGTCGAGCGCGTTGCGCGCCGCGCCCTGCGCTGCTTTGAGATGAAGGAAGAGTCGCCCAGTGCCCTCATCGGGAGATGATGCCATGGGCGACTCTTCGGGGAGAGGCACTACTGGGCTTGCCAGAGGCTGCCGTCCTTGAAGGCGACCGACGAGACCGAGCAACTCAGCCCGGCCGGATCGTTTCCAAGCTCCGGGGTGACGAAGCTGTGTTCGATCGCGACGCCGTTCGAGAAGGTGCCTTTGTCGATGATCCGGCTGGTTGTGCGGCCGTCTGAGACGTCGAAGGTCACCGAGGCGATCGTGGCTGGGGCCTGGTTGACGAACGAGATCACGGTCGACGCTTCGCCTTGGGCGCTGAACGGGCTGTAAGCCAGGTCAAGGCTCGGAGCTGCGGGTTCGAGTACGCATGAAGCGACACGAACGGGCTGGATGCCGGTGTAGGCTGACTGACTGGGGGCCGTGGCGACGGCGGCTGAGAGGGCGAGGGAAGCGAAAAACATTGTGGTTCCTCCTGGCATAGCGGCTGGTGTAACACCCCAAGGCTGGCCTTGCTGTCGTCCGGCGGCCGTCCGCAAAACGGCTCGGGAACATCCTCAGCTGTGTTATGTACGTTACAGTATATCAGTTAATTGATATAAACTACGATAAAAGTCGTACCGGGGGTATTCCAAGGGCCTTGATAAATTGAACACCCCCTATGGAGATCACGACCCCGCAGAGCCCCGTGACGATGGAAGAAATCACCGCCCTGGCCAAGCGCCGGGGGTTCATCTTCCAATCGAGCGAGATTTACGGCGGGATCAACGGCTTTTGGGACTACGGCCCGATGGGCGCGGTGCTCAAACGCAACGTCAAGGAAGCATGGTGGCGCGAGAACGTGCTCCTGCGCGATGATGTGGTCGCCTTCGATTCATCGATCATCATGCATCCGCTGGTATGGAAGGCCTCGGGCCACATCGACGTCTTTCACGATAAGCTGGTCGATTGCAAGGTGTGCAAGCACCGGTTTCGTCTCGACCATTTAAAAGACGCTCATCAATGTCCGGATTGCGGCAGCAAAGACAGCTTCACCGAACCGCGCAACTTCAACCTGATGATGAAGACACAGGTCGGTCCGATGGAAGACACTGCGTCGGTTGCGTATCTGCGCCCGGAGACCGCGCAAGGCATCTTCGTCAATTTTAAAAACGTCTACCAGACGGCGCGCAAGCGGCCGCCCTTCGGCATCGCGCAGATCGGTAAGGCCTTTCGCAACGAGATTACGCCCGGCAATTTCACCTTTCGTTTGCGCGAGTTCGAGCAAGCCGAACTCGAGTATTTCGTACCCGATGATGGCAAAGATCTCGAGGCATTCCAAGGGTGGGTCGAGCGGCGCAAGGCGTGGTACTCGCAGTACGGCGTCAAGGCCGACCGCCTGCGCTTTTACGAGCTCACCGCGGATGAGCGCCCGCACTACGCTAAAGCCGGCATCGACGTCGAGTATCTTTTCCCGTGGGGTTGGGGCGAGCTGGAATCGATCGCGCACCGCGGCACGTACGATCTCGACGCGCACATGACGCTCTCGGGCAAGGATCTGCGCTACTACGACGAGGCGAGCAAGACGCATTACACGCCGATCCTCATCGAAAGCTCAGCGGGCATGGATCGCACTACGCTCACGATGCTGGTCGACGCCTACGAACGCGAAAAGAGCGTCGATCCCAACGGAAAAGAGACCGAACGTACCGTGCTGCGTTTCCATCCATTTATCGCGCCGGTTCAGATCGCCGTCTTTTCGCTCGCACGCAATAAGCCCGAACTGGTAGAGCGTGCACGCGCGATCGAGGCTGCGCTCCGCCCGCTGCACCGCACGCAATATGACGAGGGTAATATCGGCCAGCTCTATCGGCGACAGGACGAGATCGGCACGCCATTCTGCGTCACCGTCGATTACGACACGCTCGAAGACGGGACCGTAACGGTCCGTGAGCGCGATTCGATGCGCCAGGAGCGCATCGCGGTTGAAGCGCTGGAGCGCTATTTTGGGGTACAACTCCGCTAGCGTGGAGGTGGTAAACGTGACGACGACCGTAGCGACAAAGTACGTCTACTTTTTTGACGAGGGCGACGGGTCGATGATCGACCTCCTCGGCGGCAAAGGCGCCGGCCTTGCCGAGATGACGCGCGCCGGGCTTCCGGTGCCTCAGGGCTTCATCATTACGACCGCGGCGTGCCTGGATTTCTACCGGGACGGCCGCAAATATCCAAGCGGCCTCGATGCCCAAGTCGAGCGCTCGATGCGCGAACTCGAACAGCGCACCGGAAAACGATTCGGCGACGCCGCCGATCCGCTGCTCGTTTCGGTGCGCAGCGGTGCGCGTGTCTCGATGCCGGGGATGATGGATACGATCCTCAATTTGGGTCTCAACGACCGAACCGTCGTCGGGCTCGCAAAGCTCACGAGCAACGAACGCTTCGCTTGGGACGCCTATAGGCGTTTTATTATGATGTTCGCTGAAGTCGTGCTGGGTATCGAAAAAGAGCACTTCGACGAATTGATCGAGCAGCGCAAACGTGAACTCGGCGTCGAGAGCGATCCGCAAGTTGATGCCGCCTCGTGGCGTGCGCTCTCTGAGCGATTCAAAGGCGTCGTGCAGGAGCGCAGCGGTCATCCGTTCCCGCAAGACGTAAGCGAACAGTTGCGCCTTGCGATTCAAGCCGTCTTCGATTCGTGGAATTCGCGGCGCGCGATCGACTATCGCCGGTTCAACAAGATTTCCGACGAGTGGGGCACGGCGGTTAGCGTGGTTGAGATGGTCTTCGGAAACATGGGCGACGATTCCGGAACGGGAGTCGCCTTCACGCGCGATCCCAATACCGGCGGGCACGTGCTCTTCGGAGAGTATCTGACCAACGCGCAGGGCGAGGACGTGGTTGCCGGCACCCGCACGCCGGAAAAGATCGCCGATCTCAAGCGAACGCAGCCGGAAATTTACAAGCAATTTGACGACATCGCGCAGCGCCTCGAGCAGCATTACCGCGACATGCAGGATATCGAATTCACGGTCGAGCGCGGGAAGCTCTATATGCTCCAAACGCGCAGCGCCAAACGCAGCGCGGAGGCGGCGGTTCGCATTGCGCTCGACATGGTGAGCGAAGGCTTGATCGACGAGAAAACGGCCCTCTCGCGCGTCGCGGCGGAGTCACTCGATCAACTCTTCCATGCTCGCCTCGACCCCAAGGCGAAGATCGACGTCGCTGCACATGGACTCAACGCATCGCCGGGCGCAGCGGCGGGTCAGATCGTATTCACGGCGGACGATGCGGTCGCGTGGAAAGAGCAAGGTAAAGACACCATTCTCGTACGCGTCGAGACGACGCCCGATGACGTGCACGGCATGATCGCTTCGCGCGGCGTGCTGACCGCGAAGGGCGGCGCAACCTCGCATGCCGCGGTCGTTGCGCGGGGCATGGGGAAACCGTGCGTAGCCGGGTGCGAAGCGCTCGAGATCGATCGGCGCAATAAGGTCCTACGTATCGGCGAGCGCGAGTTCCATGAAGGCGATTGGATCACGATCGACGGGAGTACCGGCAATGTCATCGTGGGCAAGCTCGCGCTGATCGACGCGCCGACGACGCTGCCGGATTGGCTCGCAACGTTTCTCTCGTGGGCCGACAAGCTGCGCCGCCTCGAAGTCTGGGCCAACGCCGACACGCCGGAAGACGCACGAAAAGCGCGAGAACTTGGGGCGGAGGGGATCGGCCTGTGCCGCACGGAGCACATGTTCATGCAGCCGGATCGCTTGCCGGTCGTGCAGCAGATGATCATGGCGACCGCGCGGCCCGCGCGCGAAGCTGCGCTCGAGAAGCTGCTGCCGATCCAACGCGCCGACTTTGTCGGCATCCTCGAAGCGATGGCGGGCTTACCGGTGACGATTCGTCTGCTCGATCCGCCGCTGCACGAGTTCTTACCCTCGCTCGAACAATTGTTGGTCGAAACGACGGAGTTGCGGCTCACCAAAGGCACCGAAGACGCTGCCTACAAGCAGAAGATGGCGGTGCTGCGCCGTGTGGAGCAGCTACACGAGCAAAATCCCATGCTGGGATTGCGCGTCTGTCGTCTCGGTATTCTCTTTCCCGAGATCTATGCGATGCAAGTTCGCGCGATTTTCGAGGCTGCGTGCGAGCTCAAAGCGCGCGGCGTCGATGCGCGGCCCGACGTCATGATTCCGGGCGTGGGCACCAAGGAAGAGATGCAGGTCACGTACGACGCGGCCAAAGCCGTAGCGGACGAGGTCATCGCGCAGCGTGGCACGCGCGTCGAGTACCACATTGGTACGATGGTCGAGCTTCCACGCGCCTGTATCGTCGCTGACGAGCTGGCGGCGATTGCGGAGTTTTTCTCGTTTGGAACGAACGACCTGACGCAAACGGCGTTCGGCTACAGCCGCGACGACGCGGAAGGCAGCTTCATTCCGGTCTATCTCGAGAAGAAGATCTTGCGCGACGATCCATTTCAAGTGCTCGACCGACAGGGCGTCGGCGCGTTGATGCGCCAGGGCGTGTCGCTCGGTCGCGGCGCGCGAGCAGACTTGAAGATCGGGATCTGCGGGGAACATGGCGGCGAACCGTCGAGCGTCGCGTTCTGCGATCAGATCGGGCTCGATTACGTGTCTTGTTCGCCCTACCGCGTCCCGGTCGCGCGTTTGGCTGCGGCGCAGTCGACGCTCGGAACCCTTACCTGAAGCCGGCGATAATTTCGGCGCACAATGCGCGGGCTTCGCGCACGTCGGCGCGATCGCGCCGCACGAAGAGCTTGCGCCAATAGGCCTTGCCGCTGAGCTTGTTGATGAGGTCGGAGACTTCGCGCGCATCGACCAAGCCGGACGGCGTTCCGACCCACACCGTGTGCGAACTCTTGGACGCCACGAGCGGCAGGCGGTGCATGACCTGCGACTGTTCGTCGGCCCACACCGCATCTGCGCCGAAACGTTCACGCAGGGCGCTCTCGCACGCCGTGTAGGCACGCAGATCGCCTTCGGCATTGAACTCCGCCGCGCGGGCGTAAATACGGATGCGCTCGCGCAGCGCGCGTGCTGCTTCGCTCTCCACTTCGCGCAGCTCGTTGAGCACGCGAAAGTCGTCCCAGCGAAGAAACTCGTCGATGTCGTCGAGCGCGTGTGGATCGGGCCACAGTTCGCGCAGCGCGTCTTGTAAGATGCGCTCGAAGAGGCGCGTCGTGTGATGGAAATAGACCGAGGCAAACATCATGTAACGCGCCACGACGAACGACTCGAGCGCGACGACGCCGCGTGAATCGATGCCGACCACGGCTGCGCCGTCGCGTTCGAAGAGGCGCAGCGACGCCACGAGTTGATCAGCATCGTAACGACCGCTGACGACCCCGGTGAAGTACGCGTCACGCAGCAGATAGTCCATGCGATCGGCGTCGAGATTCGGTCCGCTCACCAGTTCGCGCAGCGCGGGATAGGCTGTGCCCGGGTCGCCGAGGATGAGCCCGAGCACGTCGGCCGGATCGACATCGAGCGCCTCGATGCCCTCACGCATCGCCGGTAGCGCCAGAATCTCGCGCGTGCGCTCCTCGTGACGCACGCCCAGTACCGCTTCGCACGCGTGGCTAAAAGGGCCGTGGCCGACATCGTGCAGGAGCAACGCGGCGCGAACCAGGCGACGCTCGTACGCGCGCGCAGGCGTTTCCGCGCCGCCGGCGTGGGCAATGAGCCCATCGTAGGCACGTGTACCCATGGCAAGCGCGCCCAGCGCGTGCGTAAAACGCGAGTGCTCGGCTGACGGAAACGCAAAATAGGCAAGGCCAAGTTGACGCAAGCGGCGCAGGCGCTGCATCGGCGCCAGATCGAGCAGGCGGGCTTCGCCCGGCTCGAGCTCGATGAAGTGGTGGACCGGATCGAAGATGCGCTTCACGTTGACGGGGATTCGGGCGCTCGGCCGAAGTTACTGTTACCGTGCCCCGCCTCGATCAAAGCGCCATTCGCGAGATCCACACCCGGATCGATATCGCAACGTTCATCGGTCAGTACGTCTCGCTGAAAAAGCGCGGGCGCGACTTGGTTGGCTTGTGCCCGTTTCACGGCGAGAAGACGCCGTCATTCCACGTGCATCCCGAAGAGGGGTACTTCAAGTGCTTTGGATGCGGTGCGGGGGGCGACGTGATCGCCTTTGCGATGAAGCTGGAGAACCTGCCCTTCGGTGACGCTGCGCGCGTGCTCGCAAAAAAAGCCGGCATCGAAATCGAGAACGAGGATCCGCGCGCGGCACGCGTGCGCAACGAACGTGAAGCGATCTACGAAGCCAATGCGCTCGCTGCCGCGTACTTCGAACGGATGTTGCGCAGTGCCGCCGGCGCGGACGCGCGCGCCTACTGCGAGCGTCGGGGCTTCGGCGAAGCGATCGTCGAAAAGTTTCACCTCGGCTATGCGCCGGATGGCTGGAACGGTCTCGCTGACGAACTGCGCGCCCATGGCGTCGATTTGGAGTTGGCGTCAAAGGCGGGCCTGGTCAAGCCGTCGCAGCGCGGCGGTTACTACGATTTCTATCGCAATCGGCTGATGGTGCCGACCTACGCGACGACCGGCGAGGTCATCGCCTTCGGCGGGCGCGAACTCGGCGCGGGCGAGCCGAAATATCTGAACACCAGCACGACCCCGGTCTACACCAAAGGCGATCATCTCTTCGCGCTCAACGTTGCGCGGCGTGCCGCCCAAGCCGACCGCACGCTCATCGTCGTCGAGGGCTATCTGGATTGCATTGCACTGCACCAGGCCGGCTTTGAAGGCGCGGTTGCGGCGCTTGGAACCTCGTTCACCGAACGACAGGCGACGGAGCTGCGTAAATATGCCGACAACATTTACTTATGCTTCGATGCCGACGCGGCGGGGAGCAGCGCTGCAACCAAAACGGTCGATATTGCGTCTAAGGTAATCGAGCACACCGGATCCAGCGTCAGGATCGTCGCGCTTCCCGACGGTGAGGATCCCGACAGTTTCGTGCGAGCGCACGGGGCGGCGGGCTTCCAGGCTCTGCTCGATGCGGCCAAGCCCTCGATCGAGTTTAAGCTTGATCCGCAGATCGACCGGCTTCGTTCGGGATTCGAATCGCCGGCGGTGATCGCGCGTAACGCTGAGGCGTTAATCCGGGAATTGACCCCACGCGAGGAGTGGGACCGCTGGCGCGTCTACGTCGCCGGACGATTGAAGGTGAACGTCGACGATCTTCGAAATAGCCGCTTCCTCGCTAACAGCGCCAACTTTTCACCACGTTCTGACGGAGCGCGCGCGGCGGGGAGTCGCCACGCTCCGGTCAACCGAACGTTTGGCGCGCTCGAGCCCCTCTCGTTCGAACGTGACGTGCTTGGGATCGCCGTTGAGGATCCAGCGCTGGTTCTCGAATACGCGAACCGGATCGGACCGCACCGCTTTCGCAATGAGGTGTACCGGCGAGCTTACCGGCTTCTCCTCGATCACGTAGGTGAATTGCGGACCGCCGCGGACGCGTTTGCTGCGTGCGCGGATGACGATGAGGCGCGGGAACTGTTGGCCTCTCTCGGTCAGAGGGACCGCAGTTCGACGGTACGGTATGGCGACTCAGATGAGCGCCGTGCGCATCTCGACCGCATCGTCGAGCGGTTGACGCATGAAGACGAGGCAAGCCGGTATGCCGAGTTGTCCCGTTCGGTCGACGAACTTTTCCAGGCCGGCAAGCCCGTCCCGACGGAGCTGCTGGCCGAATTCAATGCACTGGCTTCAAAATTGAAGCGACGTTAACGATCTTAAAGAAGTAAACCAAAATCACAAGTCTAATCATAGAAATCCGAGAAAGGGGGTGATGTCCGAGTGCCACGCAAGAAATCAGCGGCCGCAGTTGCCGAAGTGCAACCGGTTTTGACGCTGGATGAACTGAAGAAGAAGCTCATCGCGCGCGGAAAGCAGCGCAGTTCGCTGACGTACGAAGAAATCAATTCGGCGTTCGATGCGCTCGATGACGTCAACCCCGATGAAATCGATGGCCTGTTCGAGGAAATCACTGCCGCCGGCATTGAGATCATCGATGAGCAAAAGGAAGAAAAACCCGAGGGCGAGGCGGCCGAAGAAGAGCAAGAGGAGCCGATCCCTGACGGGCTCTCGCTCGACGACCCCGTCCGCATGTATCTCAAGGAGATCGGACGCGTTCCGCTGCTCTCGATGGAACAAGAGAAGTCGCTTGCGATGCGGATCGAAGCCGGTGAACTCGAGCTGCAGAAGAACGGGACGGCCGATGGCCGCCTGGTCACCGACGGCGAAGAGGCCAAGCGCCAGCTCACTGAGGCGAACCTGCGTCTCGTCGTTTCGATCGCAAAGAAATATGTCGGTCGAGGGATGCTCTTCTTGGACTTGATTCAAGAGGGTAATCTAGGCCTGATCCGCGCGGTCGAAAAGTTCGACTACCGCAAGGGCTATAAGTTCTCGACCTACGCGACGTGGTGGATCCGCCAGGCCATCACCCGCGCGCTCGCCGATCAAGCGCGTACGATTCGCATCCCCGTGCACATGGTCGAAACGATCAACCGTTTGATCAAAGTCTCGCGTCAGTTGCTCCAAGAACTTGGGCGCGAACCGACGGTCGAAGAGATTGCCGAAGCGATGGCGCTGACGCCCGAGAAGGTTCGCGAGGTCATGAAGATCTCACAAGAGCCGATCTCGCTCGAAACGCCGATCGGCGAAGAAGAAGATTCGCACCTGGGCGACTTTATCGAAGACCAAGAAGCCGTCGCACCGGCCGAAGCCGCTTCCGTCATGCTGCTCAAAGAGAAGATGGCGGACGTGCTGCAAAACCTCACCGAGCGCGAGCGCAAGGTATTGGTGCTACGCTTCGGCCTCGAAGACGGCCACCAGCGCACGCTCGAAGAAGTGGGCCAGGAATTCGGCGTCACGCGCGAGCGCATCCGCCAGATCGAGGCGAAAGCGCTCCGTAAATTGCGCCACCCATCTCGCGGTAAAGCGCTCAAGGATTATTGGAGCAACGAATAGCCTAATCCATCGATTGCGCGTTAGCGCTCGGGTGGACCAGCGGGTTCATCTCCGCGAAGGCGCCGTTCGGGTTGGGCGTCACCCACACTTCGAGATCCCAAATCGCCGGAAACACGAAGACGTGCTTCACTTGGGAGGCGTCTTTTGCTTTTCCGAGCGCTACGACCGTGGCAGGCTGCGGATTGTCGGCATCGCCACCGGCGGCCGTCCATTTCGCTACGCTGGTCGCGCCGTAGCTCTCTTTGCCATCCGTGAGGAGCACCCAATGAATGTGTTTGCCGAAGCGCCCCCAACGTTGCGGGTTGACGCCCCACAGGCTCGGCCTGGTTCCCGCCACGTACGGTTGGGAAAAATCTGCACCGAGTAATTTGCCGCCGACGCTATACCACAATTGGCTCGGATGTTGTGGATCGCTCGAAGTCCACTGCAAGTTGGCGTAGCTGATCGAGCCGGTGTTGTCTTCGTCCGTATAACGGAAATAGCCGGCGGCTTGCGCTTGCGCGATCGTAGCAAAGCGCGCATTCAAATCGTTTTGGATGCCGGTTACAAAGCCGGCTTCGGCGCCTTGGGGCTTGGGCGAGAGCGTGTCGGCAGCCAACCCGATACACGACGAAGAGACGAGCAGCGCGAACAATGCGATCAGGTAGCGACGTACCACGTGCGGCTCCTTTGCGGATTTCCTAGCGAGAGTGCGGTGTGTTGTAGGGATTCGGTGTGTTGTTAGGGTTCGGGTTGTTGGGCGTAAGGCTCGGCGCCTGGAGAGGCGGCTTGTACGTGGCGTCCGCGGTGGCCATCGGTACCGACCGGTAGGACGATATCGGCGTTTCGGCATCAAGCACCAGCGGGGCCGGCGTTTCGATCATGACGGCGCCACCGTGCGCAATCATCACCGTCGCCTCGGTCATAGCATTGATACGCGCGCCCGGCTCGAGCACAAAATTGCGCCCTTTGCGGAAGACGTGAAACAGCAGCGTCGGGGCCCAAATATCGCCGACCGTATTCTCGACACCCACGGTGGAATCGTGTCCGGCCGAAACGTTGACGTTGAGGTGCGACGCGGGGGCGCGTAGCGGTATCGTTCGGCCGTCAGTGAGGACAAGCGGGCGAAAATAGATGTCGACGAAGCCGTAAATATCCGGATTCGAAGCGGCCGATGCATCCGCAATTTTGATTTCGATCGGAGCGCCCGCCGGAGCGACGGTTGTGCCGTCGATCTCGAGCGCGTGTTCGAGATGCGCCTTGACGATGTCGCCTGCTTTTGACGAAGACGACGAGATCGTGCCGTCGAGAACAAACGCGAGGCTCGATCCGAACGGTAACATGTTGGGCGCGGGTTTTGGTGTGGCGGAAGGCGAGGCCGACGTACGCGGCGTTTGCAAGGGGAATGCCTCAACCCACACCGGCGTAAGCGGGGCAACTGCGGCGAGTGTGAGACTCGCCGCGATCAGGCTTAAGAAACTAGCTCGCGCGCTTTTCGCGCTCTGCCTCTTGGGCAGCTGCGGCGCGCTTGCCTTCCTCGATGAGTTGCTTGACTTTTTGGCCACCTTTTTGTCCGATTCGTTCGTAGAAGTCTGGGCCGTACCGGTCGCGCGTTGCTTCGCCACCTTTCTTCCCACCCTTCTTACCGATCTGCTCGTAGAATTCGTGACCGTGGGCCTGCTTCGTCGCAAGTCCACCTTTGCGCCCGATCTGTTCGTAGAACTCGGGGCCGTACTTTTTCTTGACGGTTTGACCGCCTTTTTGTCCCGCCTCGCGGACCGACATGCCGCTGGTCTTCTTGGGGTTTTCGGGGGTTGCCATGCTTGCTCTCTTTTCCACTGTTTGGGTTGCCGTCCAGAGGGACGGCCATCGTCGTGCATATATTAGAACGCAAGTTCGATGCTTTTGGTTGGGGGGCGGTACAAATTGGCGTTACGTTTGCGTTCAGCAGTTCTTATCGCGGTAGCCGCTTTCGTTTTACCCGCTGCCGTGCCACGTGCGACGGCTACACTAATTTTGCGCTTGGAATCGGAGCGATCGCTGGGAGACGGCCGCCTAGCGGCTCTCCTGGCCTCGCCGGACGCCGCAACCGCAGCGCGTGCCGCCTTGGCTATCGGGCGAGCCAAGCGGCCTGAAGGCGTGCCGCTGCTCGAACCATACCTCAAGGATCCCCGCGATGCTATCCGGGCTTTCAGTATCTTTGGTCTGGGGCTGATCGGGCTCGGAAACGATGCCGGCGCCATCACCGCCGCCGCTGTGGGAGACCCCTCAGGAGCCGTCAGGATCGCGGCGATCGATACCCTGGGCCGCTACGAGGAGGCCAAACATCTGAGCCCCGCCGACGAAGCAGCAGCGGCCGGTGCGCTTATTCGCGGACTGGCTGACCGGAACGGTGAGGTGGCCGGCAGCGCGGCGATCGCACTGAGTTACTTTGCAGACGGCCCACAAGGCACAAAGGGCGCGGCAGCCTTAGTTTCCGTTATGGGACCGAGGGTCTCTCGCACGGACTATGAGAGCGAGCGTTTTGCCTGGGCGATCTTTCGACGCTACGCGACCAAAGTGCCGGTCGAGCTTTTGCGGCGGTGTTTAAAAGATCGCGATGAGGTCGTGCGGATCGAAGCGGTCCGTGCCTACGGAAAACTCAAAGACCCAGCGCTGGTCGCTGATTTGGAGCCGCTCCTCAACGACCCGTCCTGGCGCGTCCAAGAACAAGCTGCGGAATCGATTCGCGTACTACAGGGTGGGCAGATGACCGAGCATTGGGCCGCGATCCCCGCGTCTGTGCACACCCCGGCGCCCCAGGCCGATCCGTTAGCCTCGTTGCCGTTGATGCCGCGTACCGTACCGCCGCCCGGCGCGCCAAGCCCGCAAGACGCACTGCCCGCTCCGCCGTTGTTGCCGCAAACGACCCGCGAGATGCTCGGGCCGGTTCACGGCGCGCACCCGCGCTTACGCATCGTGACGACACAAGGCAACATCTATGTGGCGCTCTATCCCGAATGGGCGCCGCTAACCGTCACCAACTTCTTGAACATGATGAACCGCGGGTTTTTGGACAACAATCCCTGGTTTCGTATCGTCCCGGATTTCGTCGTGCAGACCGGCGAACAGGATGCCAAGAACGCACCGGGTCCGGGCTACTCGATTCCCGCCGAAGAGAATCCGCTCGAGCAGAATAGTTACGTGATCTCGATGGGCCTGGACTACGACGACAAAACCAATTTACCCAAGCGCGATTCAGCCGGGAGCGAATATTACATCACGCTCTCGCCGCAATATCACCTCGACAACGCCTTCACCGTGTTTGGCGCAGTGACTAGCGGGTTCGACGTCCTTGGGCGTTTGACCGAATCCGACAAAGTGATCCGCATCGAACGTATCTCGGATGTGACTTTATAGCTAGAATGCTTTTTCGGAGTCGAGCAAGATCGTCACCGGACCGTCGTTGACGAGTTCAACCTGCATGTCGGCGCCGAATTCGCCGTATTCGACGTGCAGACCGAGCCCTTCGAGATCGCGTCCCGTACGCTCGTAGAGATCGCTCGCCAGCGGTTCCTTCGCGGCAGCGATAAACGAAGGTCGCCGGCCCTTGCGTGCGTCTCCGTAGAGCGTAAACTGCGAGACGAGTAAGATTCCTCCGCCGGTCTCGAGCACGCTGCGATTCATAAGGCCGGCGTCGTCGGGGAATATCCGCAGATTCCCGATCTTTTCTGCCATTACTCGCGCGTCGTCCTCACGGTCCGCAACGGCGACGCCGAGCAATACGACAAGGCCCGCGCCGATGCTTCCGGTGATGCGCTCATCAACGCGCACTCTGGCGCGCAAGACGCGCTGAACGACGGCACGCATTGCGCGTTAGTCCTACTTCGACCACATCGACGACAGCGCGAAGATGGCGTTTTCGCGGCGCTCGGTAACGCGGCGGAAGAAGTAGCCGGCCCAATGCGTTCCGTACGGTACGTAGATGCGCATACGGTAGCCGTCCGCGACGATCTGCCGTTGCAATTCCGGCCGCACGCCGTACAACATTTGAAACTCGAAGCTGTCGGGCGCGATGCCGCGCTCGCGCACATAGGTGCGAATCTGGTCGATCAGCTCGCGATCGTGAGTCGCAAGGGCCGGATAGTTCCCGCGTTCGAGCAGTTCTTTCGCGAGCGTCAGGTATTGCGCGCGAATCAACGGCATCTCTTTGATCGCGATCTCCGGCGTCTCGTTGTAAGCGCCCTTGCACAAACGCACGCGCGCGCCGAGCGCAATAGCCGCGGCGACATCGGCCGGCGTGCGTTTGAGGTACGCTTGCAGCACGATCCCAACATTCTTCTCGGTTACGTAGGCGCGCTCGAAGAGATCGAGCGTCACTTGTGTGACCGCGGAGCCTTCCATGTCGATACGTACGAACGGATCGGGGTTGCGCTGCGCAAAATCTGCGATACCGGTGAGGTTTGCAAGCGCAAAATCCTGATCGATCAAAAGACCCATCGCCGTCATTTTGACCGAGACGTTACTCTGCACGCCGCTTTGGCGGATGCGTTCGAGTACCGCGATGTAGGCCTCGCGCGTCGCGATCGCGGCGTCGCGTTCGAGGACGTCTTCGCCGAGATAGTCAAGCGTGGCCGTCATGCCCGCAGCGTTGAGCTCCGCGACGGCCGCGACCGCCGAATCGATCGTTTCGCCGGCGACAAAGCGCTTGGCAAGAAAGAAGAAGTTTTTCTGAAAGCCGGAGCCGGGCGCGAGGAGTCGGTCGATGATGGCCATATCGCGCCTATTCGCCTCGGAGATGGCTGCTCCGCCGCAGGAAATGGCGTCCATGGCCCGGATCATTATCCAAAGTTTACCGAACCCTCACATGGGCTGCTAAGGCGTTAAAGTGACAGACCCGAATGGCTGAGGAGATGACTCAGCGTAACTGGCGAGTACTGATCGCAGATGACGATCCGGCGATCTGCACGCTGGTCGATACGGTCCTGCGCAAGGGGCCGTACGAAATGGTTATGTGCAATGATGCGGAGAGCGCTCTGGTCGCCGTCGACCGGCAGGGGCCGTTCGACATCATCATCTGCGACTTTATGCTGCCCGGAATCTCGGGTATCGATCTGGTCGAGCGCCTGCGGTCCAAAGAAGGGACGCGCGGAGTGCCGATTTTGATGATCTCGGGTCATACGAACTACGCGATGGATGGCCGCGCGAAGAATGCCGGTGCTAACCTCTTCTTGAACAAACCGTTCACGATCTCACAGCTGCGATCGGCCGTCACGCACTTGCTCTCCAAGCGCGACTCGCTCTCCAGCGCCCAAATCTTCTGATCAAGATCCTCTTTATCGCGATCTCGCTCGCGCTGGACGTTTTTGCCGTCAGCGTCGGGATCGGGATGCGCGGCGCGACCCCGCAAGCGCGGCTGCGAATTGCGATCGCGTTTCCTTGCGCCGAGATCGTTATGAACTGCGTCGGCGCGGCTCTCGGTGCGGCGACCGGCCGGCTCATCGGCGATGCGGCGGGGTATGTCGGTTTCGGTGCCTTGATTGCCGTAGGGTCCTACATGATCCTCGAAGCGCGAAGTAATTTGGGCGAACGTAAACCGCCGGTCGTGACCAGCGGTTGGGGCCTCCTCGTCGCGTCGCTCGCGATCAGCCTGGATTCGCTCGGCATCGGCTTTTCGATCCTCTTCGTCGGCGTACCGGTCGGTTTGAGCCTGGTCGTCATCGGCATCGTGTCGGTGATCGCGACGCTCCTGGGTCTGCGCCTGGGGCGCGTGCTGGGATCGCGTGTCGAAGACGGATCCGAGATGCTTGCCGGCGTTTTGCTCGCGCTCACCGGCGCCACATTTATCGCGCTCAAGGTTTTGCACCTCGGCTAGGAAAAGCCGCGGCTATGCGCGTGCATGCCGGTGAGTCGATCCTCGAGCTTTGGAACCAAAGCGGCATGTCGTCGCTCTTTGTGGTGGGGACCGGGAAGAACGTCGGAAAGACGGTCGCATTGCGCGCGATCTACCGCGCCTGCGCTGAATCGGGAATCGTGTGCGCCTTGACCTCGATCGGCCGCGACGGCGAGGCCTTCGATATCGCCGACGCGACGGCAAAGCCTCGTCTTTGGCTTGAACCGCCGAGTATTATCGCCACGGCGCGCAACGTGCTGCCGTCCTCTCCCGCAAGCGAACTGTTGGCACTCACGCAGCATCACACTGCCGCGGGTCCGCTCGTCTACGCGCGCGTTCGCAGCGGCGCGCATTACGAGCTGGTCGGCCCTCCGAATGCATCCGCGCTGCGCGCAGTCGTGCACGATTTGCGCATGCTCGCTCCGCGCGTACTCGTCGATGGAGCCGTCGATCGCATCGCCGCGCTCGCCGGCGGCGATGACGCGATTGTCGTTTCATGTGGAGCAGCCGCCGCGCCGACGTTGCAGGAAGCAGTCGACGACGTGCGCTCCCTCGTTATGCGCTTGCGCACGCCGCCCTTGCGCGGCGAGGACGATGTTCTGCGGATCGACGGCGCGCTCACGCCGTCGATCGCGGCACAGTTCATCCGCGAGCGGGAACGGCGCACGATCGTCGTGCGGGATCCGACGCAGGTTGCGCTCGCCGGGAAAGCTGCGCTCTACGCGTTCGAGCATTTGACGATCCGCTGCGAACGCCCGCTGAACGTCATCGCGGTCACCGTTGCTTCGGCCGGGCGCGATCGCGCCTTTGAGCCACGCGAGTTTGCGCGCGCGGTCGCGGACGCAACGGGCGTTCCGACGTTCGACGTGTATGCAGCCGAGCGTGCCGCATGAAGGCGGGATCTTTGCTCGACGCGGCGAGCGCGCAGGCAGTCGGCTTCGCTTGGTTACGCGCCGCGCTCGCGCCTGCGGGCCCGTACGGCGAGGAGCAGTTCGCCACGATCGAACCGTTCGTGCCGGGCCAAGAGACGCAGGCCGCCGCTCGCGCCGCGCGCGTCGCTCGCATCGGGCACGCGCTCGAGGAAGCACAGCTCGACGCGGCCCGCGACATCGTGCGCCGCGTCCCTGACGCGAGTTCGGCGGTGGCACGCGCGTCGATGGGCGATGCGCTCGACGACGCGAATTTTCTCGAGCTGCAGCGCTTCTTCGATGCTTGTCAGGCGCTCGATGCTCTGATCGGCAGCTGCGACGATCTCCCACGCACGGCGAGTGCGCCGGTCCGCGAGTGTGCCGTCATGCTCGAACGCGGCCGCGCCGGCGGGTTCGGATTCTATCTCGCTGACGCGTTTGAGGACGCGCTCGCGACGGCTCGCGTCGCACTCGGGCGGGCCCAAGCCGAGTATGATGCCGCGCGCGGGCGCGCAGCTGCAACGGTCGCCGCTGCGCTCGATCGCGAGATCTCGTTGCCCGAGTTCATCGTGATGCGCGCGGATCTTACGGGCCCCTTGCCCGCGGGCGTTCGCGTCGTGCGCGAGGCGCCGACCTATCTCCTTTGCGAGCTCGATGCGGACGAGGGTGTGCTCGCGGCGCTCGGGCGGCGCGACGCCGCCGCCGCCGAGGTGGCGCGCGCTGAAGAGCGCGTTCGCGAGCAGCTCTCGGGAACGATTCGTACCCACGCGGCAGCGCTCGAGAGCGCGATGCACTCCTTCGGCGAGTGCGATGTGCTCGTTGCCGCGGCGCGTTTCGCGCGCGCACACCGTTGCTCGGCGCCCGTCGTCGAAAGCAGCGCCGCGCTCAGCTTCGAGGCCGCGCGTTTCCTTCCACTTGAACTGGAGTTGCGGCGGGAAGGCCGCGCGTTTACGCCGATCGATCTGCGTCTCGATGACGTGGCGGTCGTCACCGGGCCGAACATGGGCGGAAAGAGCGTCTGTTTGAGAACCTGCGGGTTCATCGCACTATGCGCAGCCTTTGGACTACCCGTCCCGGCGCAGCGGGCGCAGACGGCGCTCTTTGCGGAGATCGCGTGGCTCGGCGTCGGGAGTGACGACGAGCGCGACGGGTCGCTGCTTTCTTCGTTTGCGCGCGAGGTGGTGCGTTTACGCGATCTGCTCGAGCGCGCGGCGATTCCACGTCTTGTGTTGCTCGACGAATTCGCACGTACGACGACACCGCGTGAAGGGAGGGCACTGCTGGTCGCCGTGATCGAACGGTTACGTGAGATGCACGCATGCGCGTTGGCGGCGACGCACCTGAGCGGGGTTGCCGAGTCGGCCGGTACGCGGCATTATGCGGTCCGCGGTCTGCGCGGCATTCCCCAGGCGCCGGCGACCGATGATCTCGCGCAGGCACTTGAAACGTTGGCGAAGTCGATGGATTATACGTTGGAAGAGGTCAGCGGCGAGCGCCAAAGAGGAGCCGACGCAATCGCGCTGGCATCGCTGCTAGGTATCGACGCGCGCGTGATCGACGCGGCGCATCGAGCGATGGAGTCGCAATGACGCAAGGTTCTACCAGACGCATCATCTTCGTGTTCCGCGTGCTCTTCGATGTGATCGCGGTCGTCGCATTGCTGGCCATGTTTGCCTTTGCGCTCGAGCGCGGATGGTACTGGCGCGACTGGCGCATTGTCGTGTTTACGTTTGCCGCATATCTTTTCTCGTGGACGCTCGAGCGCTTTCCGGAGCGCGGCTGGGTGCATCTGTCGCTGGTTGCTCTCCGGGTGGCGATTGTGCTATGGGCGTGCTGGGCGGAGTTCCATCTGCCGCGCTGAAGTGTGAGCGCATGCAGCCGTTGATCATTACCTGCGCGCCGGTCGGCGCCGAAGTCACGCTGGATCAGACGCCGCACCTCCCGTACACGCCGGCCAAACTCGGCGAGACCGCACGCGCGATTCGCGAAGCGGGCGCATCCATTATTCACGTCCATTGCCGCACCGACGACGGCACGAACACCCACGAGATCGGACGCTTCAAGCAAGCTTACGACGCGATACGGGGCGCGAGCGATCTCATCGTGCAATTTTCTACCGGCGGCGCGATCGGCATGACACCCGAAGAGCGTGCGAGCATCTTGCAGTTGCGGCCCGAAATGGCCACGCTCACCTGCGGCACGGTCAACTTCGGCGACGACGTCTTTGAGAACAGCTTTCCGATCATGCGTGGGATTTTGGCGAAGATGCGGCTACACGGCGTGCGGCCGGAGCTGGAGATCTTCGATAAGGGGCATCTCGCCAACGCGCGGCGGCTCGCGAGCGAAGGACTGCTGACGTTCCCGCAGCACGTCGACTTCGTGCTCGGCGTCCCCGGCGCGCTCGAGGCCACGGTGCAAAATCTGTGCGATCTGGTTGACGATCTGCCTGCGGGATGCACCTGGTCGGTCGCGGGCGTCGGTCGCGCGCAGACGGCGATGGCGATGGCCGCGATCGCGATGGGCGGCCACGTCCGCGTGGGACTAGAGGATAACCTCTACTATAGTAAGGGCCGTTTGGCGCGTAACGAGGAGCTCGTCGCGCGCGTCGCCCGCATCGCACAGGAGGCCGGACGGCCGGTCGCCGGGCCCGACGAGGCGCGCGAGATACTCGGCCTGCAGAAGTTGGCCGCAGCTTAACGACAGGTGAAGGTGTCGGCGGTCGAGGTTCTTAACTAGCGGCCGTTCGTGTTTACCTATGTCGTGCGGCGGACGCTGGCAGCGATCCCACTCTTGCTGTTGATCTCGATCATCTTGTTCGTGATCCTCAATAACGCTCCAGGCGGGCCGCTCGCGCCGTACCTCCAGAACCCGCACATCACGCCCGCCGATATCGTGCGCCTCAAACACAACCTCGGGCTCGACAAGCCGATCTGGTTTCGCTACATCGTGTGGCTCGGAACGATCCTGCACGGCGACTTCGGCTATTCGACCAGCAATTCCGAGCCGGTACTGCAAGCAATTTTGGAGCGCCTTCCGGCAACACTCGAACTGATGGGTGCCTCGTTCATCGTATCGCTCGGCATCGGACTTTCCGCCGGTATCTTCTCGGCGGTGCGCCAGTACTCGTTTGCGGACTACTTCATTACGACGCTGGCCTTCTTCGGACAGTCGATGCCGGTCTTCTGGTTTGCCTTGATGCTGCAGCTGCTCTTCTCGGTGCACGGCATTCCGCTCCCGGGCGGGTATGAGATCGTCTTGCCTTCGGCTGGGATCAGTACCACGGACACGTTCGACTTGGGCGATCGTATCGAGCACTTGATTATGCCGGTGATGGTGCTCTCGCTGCTCAATCTCGCGCTGTACAGCCGCTTCATGCGCTCCTCGCTGCTCGAAGTGACCAAGACCGACTACATGCGCACCGCCGCCGCTAAGGGCTTAGGCGAAGCCGCGATTCTCTTCAAACATGGATTGAAGAACGCGCTCATTCCGGTTGTAACGATCATTGCCATATCCTTGCCTGGTGTGCTCGGCGGCGCGATCGTGACCGAGACGATCTTCGCCTGGCCCGGCGCCGGGCGCATGTTTTACTCGGCGCTGCAGCAGAGCGACATCGCGCTGATGATGGGTTATCTGCTGATTCTGGCCGTCGCCGTCGTGTTTGCAAATCTGCTCGCCGACGTGCTGTACGCGTGGCTCGACCCGCGCGTGAAGTACGACTAGGGGCTATAGATGGCAGCGATCATTCCGAGCGCCCAACCGTTCGAAGAAGAAGACACCACCGTCTATTCGAAAGTCACGTTTTGGACGCGACTTCGTCGTCACAAGCTCGCGGTCGCGGGCATCGTGGTGCTCGGCGTGATTGCGCTTTGCGCAATCCTTGCGCCGCTGCTCGCGCCCTTCGATCCCAACGCGATCGACAACGTGCATTGGCAAGGCAACCCGCTTCCGCCGTGCTTTGAAAACGCCGTACTATGCGGAGGACACCCGCTCGGTACGGATGCGGTCGGACGCGATCTGCTCTCGCGGCTGCTTTTCGGCGCGCGCATCTCGCTCCAAGTCGGCATCTTTACCGTGTTATTCGAAGTGATCATCGGCGTGATCGTCGGTTCGTTCGCGGGCTACTACGGCGGTTGGGTGGATTGGGTGATGATGCGCATCACCGACGTGTTCTTGTCGATTCCGCTGCTGCCGCTGCTGTTGGTCTTGACTGCGATCGTTGCCGCGAGTTCGAACAAAGCCTCGCTGAGTTTCTGGGTGATCGTGCTGATCATCGGCGCGCTCTCGTGGCCGACGGTAGCGCGCCTGGTGCGCGCCTCATTTTTGGTGCTCCGAGAGCGCGAATTCGCCGAGGCGGCCCGGGCGGTCGGCAACGGCGACCTGCGGATCATCTTCCGGCATCTTTTGCCCAACGCGATCGCACCGATCGTGGTCCAGGCCACCCTAGACGTGGCCAGCGTCATCGTCCTGGAGTCGACCCTCTCGTACTTGGGGTTCGGCATCCAGCCCCCCACCGCGTCCTGGGGCAACATGCTCTCGGACGCCCAGGCCAACCTCCAGATCGCCTGGTGGGCAGCGGTCTTCCCGGGCCTGTGCATCCTTTTTACGGTGCTTTCGATCAATTACATCGGCGACGGGCTGCGCGATGCACTTGACCCGAACATGAAGTAGGCTATAGACTAGCCCAGTTGTCCTGATGGACGACGCTTAGAGACCCTCTGCGCGCAAGTGGCGGAATTGGTAGACGCACTAGCTTGAGGGGCTAGCGGGAGCAATCTCGTGCTGGTTCGAGTCCAGTCTTGCGCACCAAATGAAAAAGGCACCCGGTGGGTGCTTTTTCATTTGGTGCGCAAGACTCTGAGTCAACCGCGAAACGAGCCCGAGCACCCGCACCTCTTTTGTCATCCCGAGCGTAGCGAAGCGTAGTCGAGGGACCGAGCGCACGATGCGCGCCCCGCGTGCGGGCGGCCATCCAGTCTTGCGCAATTAACCAACGTTGTGGACGATATTGTGCTCCGTTACGCTCCAATGATTGAGCAGATGGCTGAAATATACGCCGCGCATGATGCCGCGCACGCGCAACTTCGATCGCTGAAGGTCACGCGGGAGGAGTGGGACGATAACATGCGCGGTGGGCATTTCTGGTTCGACGTAAGCGGGCAGCCGGGCATCGACGATTATTTCATGCTTGATGCGCGCGCATTCGATGCTGACGGCGCAACGATCGATATCATCATTCATCCGGATGTCACTTGATGATTTGGAAACGCCTATTCAACGATGGCCGCCACCGTCGGTCAGCGCGCATCCCAGATAGCCGCGCGGGAAATCTCGGCCACACACGTGGCACAACCAGCTACTACGGTTGAGCCAGGTCTGGCCCTCGTAGCTCAACTGGATAGAGCGCCCCTTTCGTAGGGCGGAGGTTCCGGGTTCGAGTCCTGGCGAGGGCGGACCGAGTGGGGCGGCACCGGAGCGCGGATGTCACGACCCCGTGTTATGATGGTGTCGCCCTACGAAAGGTGCTCTTCGGAGCTACGAAACAACGGGGCCGGCTTGCCGGCCCCGAACTTTTTTGGCGCGACTTCTGAATCGTAAGGGGCGAAACACCGGGAGCCGCCCGGTCGTAATGGAAGGCGTATGCTCTTCTCGGAGATCTCACCGTGTGGTTAACGCGCTTCGCCATTAATCGCCCCGTCATCACCGCCATGATCTTCGTGGCGCTCGTGGTGTTTGGGACGATTTCGTATTTCCAACTTGGCCGGAGCAACAATCCGCCCGGGACGACCTTTCCGATCGTCGAGGTCGATGCGTCCTACCCCGGCGCCTCGCCGCAAGATATGGAGAAGCTGGTCATCAAGCCGGTCGAGGATCAGCTCGACGGCATCGACCATCTCGATCTCTTGAGCGCGACCGCACAAGAAGGCACCGCGTCGATCGTCGTGCAGTTCAAGCTCGGGACGGACCTCGATCTTGCCGCCGTGGACGTGCAGCGCCGGGTCGACACCGCGCGCGTGTACATGCCGACCGATCTCGATCCCCCGGGCGTCTATAAGAACGGTGCGAGCGAACCACTGCTCGACATTGAGGTGAACTCGCCCTCGCTTTCGCCGACGCAATTAGCCGATCTCATCAACAATCAGGTCAAGCCGCTGATCGCAGCGATCCCTAACGTTGCCACCGTCGACGTCTATGGCACGGCGGACCGCGAATTTCACGTGACGCCCGATCCGATCGCCCTCTCGGCCATGGGTGCGACGCTGCAAGACATCTACAATGCGGTCAGCTACAACAATGCGAACGTGCCGGGCGGCATCATGACGCAGTCGACGCGCGAAGCAACAGTTGCGATTCACGCCTATGTCGATCACGCAAGCGACCTTGCAGCGATCCCGCTCTCTCCCGCGACCGTGCTGCAGTATCCGGTTAAGTCGCTCAAGATCGGCGACGTCGCGCAAGTCGAGGACGGGCACGTCGAGATGCGTCGCATCTCGCATTACAACGGTCTCCCGCGCGTCTATGTCGAGATTGGGCGCGACATCAACGCCGACGAGCTGAACTCGACGGCGATCGTACGCGACCGCCTCAAGACGATTGAGGCGCAATTCCCGCAAGTGAAATTCAACGAGATCGATGCGCCCGCGGATTACACGGCAAAATCGCTTGCCGGCGTGGGACAGTCGCTGATCGAGGGCATTATCCTGACCTCGATCGTGATGTTGCTGTTCCTACACGCCTGGCGGAACTCGATCGTCGTGCTGGTTTCGATCCCAACCTCGATTCTCGCAACGTTCATCGTGATGCATGCGCTGAACTTCCACATCGATACGATGTCGATGATGGGCCTCTCGCTGATCATTGGTATCTTGGTCGACGACTCGATCGTCGTCCTCGAGAACATCACGCGCCATCGCGATCTGGGCGAAGACCCGATGAACGCCGCGATCAACGGGCGCACGGAAATCGGCAATGCCGCCATCGCGATCACCATGGTCGACGTCGTGGTCTTTTTGCCGGTCGCGTTTTTGCCGGGCATTGTCGGTGCGTACCTCAAGGAGTTTGGCGCGGTGATCGTCATCGCGACGCTGTTCTCGCTGCTCGTGTCCTTCACGCTGACGCCGCTCCTGGCCGCGAAGTGGAGCGTCAAGCAGCGCTCCGAAGCCGCCCCGAAGTGGCTGCTCGTGCTGGATAACCTCTTCGTCAATCTCGCCTTCGTGGTCACTGCGGCAAGCTCGTTTGCCCTTGGCATCATCTTCCAAATCATCTTGCTCAAGGTGATCGGTATCTTGATCGTCGCGGTACTGATTCTCAACCTCTTCGTGCACCGCTACGATCGCATTCTCGAAACCTATCGCACCAAATGGCTGCCGCTTGCGCTCGAACACGGGACATTCGTCACCTTTGTCTGCGCGATCTTGCTGGTCAACGCACTCTCGCTCGTCGGCGGCGGCATGAACGCGATAGGCATCGACGCCGCATGCCTCGTCGGACTCGTGCTCGTGTACGCGATCGCATGGTTTCTGCGCCGCGGGGGTACGGCGCCGGCGCGCGGATTCGCGACGCTGGGCACGAATCGGCCGTTGACGATTCTCACCTTCGTAATACCGGTGGTGCTTGCGGGGGCGATGGTCGCCCTCGGCGGCGTGAGCTTCGACTTCGTGCCGGCGACGCAGACGGGTCACATCAGCATGACCGTGACCTATCCGCCGGGCACGCCGATTGCGACGACCGACCGATACGTTACGCAGTTAGAGAATGCGATCCTCAAGATCGACGGCATCAAGTCGGTCGATTCGGTGGTGGGGCGCAAACCGTCAGGCTGGGGTTCGTCGCAAGGCGGCAACTACGCGCAGCTCAACGTCAACATGCTCGAGAACCGTCGCGGGGACACCAACAAAACCGCCGACAAGATTCGCACGTTCGCATATCTCGTCCCGGGCGGTGAAATGCAGGTCGCGGGCGACACGGGCGGCGGCTCAGGCGCGGAGATCTTCTACTCGCTCACCGGTCCGGAAGATGCGCTCGCGCCGGCGGCGGAAAAGGTTGCAGCGGTGTTGCGTTCGACGCCCGGCTCGGTCAACGTGCAGACCAGCGCCGAGAATGGTGCGCCGCGCCTCAACGTCAACGTCGACCCGGCGAAGTGCGCGCTGCTCGGAATCGCTCCGGCGGACGTCGCCACGGTCGCACGCATCGCGGTCGATGGTGCGGTGGCAACGAAGGTGCGTACGTCAACCGGGCTCGTGAATGTGCGTATCCAGTTCCCGCGTCAGTGGCGCACCGACGTCGACCAGCTGATGAATGTGCGCGTGCGCGCAAACGACGGCACGCTGGTGCCGATCTCGTCGGTTGCGACGTTCGAATGGACGACGGCACCGACGAAGATCGAACGCCTGAACCGCCAGCGGATTGTCAACGTCCTCGGCGACGTTTTGCCCGGCTACTCGCTCGGTGCGGTGACGGGACCGCTCGAGAGCAAGTTGCATGAAGCGGGCTTCCTCCCGGCGGGCGTCGGTCTGACCGCGCAGGGTGACACGCAGTTCATGCAAGAGACGCTCTCGAACATGGGCATCGCGCTGCTGCTCTCGTTCATGCTGGTCTACATGCTGATGGTGATCCTCTACGGTTCGTTCCTCGAACCGCTGATCGTGATGTTCTCGGTCCCGATGGCGATCATCGGCGCATTGATCTTCCTCGCACTAATGGCAAAGCTGGAGCCCGAACAGGGGCAGTCGCTCAACATCATCTCGATGCTGGGCATCATCATGCTCTTCGGGTTAGTCGCAAAGAACGGTATCCTGTTGGTCGACTACTCAAACACGCTCTGCAAGCGCGGCATGCGAGTGAAAGACGCGGTACTGCAGTCAGCCGCGACGCGCTTCCGGCCGATCGTTATGACCACCGCGGCGATGATCTTCGGCATGCTGCCGCTTGCTCTCGGCTTCGCTGAAGGCGGCGAATGGCGGCAAGCGATCGGTACCGTGATCATCGGCGGGCTGCTCAGTTCGTTAATCCTCACGCTCTTTCTCGTGCCGATGATCTACAACACGTGGATGGGCTTCTTCGAACGGCGCGGAGACCGCCGAGCGGTCGCTGCCGAACTCGAAGGCGCAACCGCGACGGTGTGACAGATACGCATGTCTGGGTAAACCCATGTCATGCGTAATATACTTTTCTTGAGCGCATGCGCAGCATGCACGATCTTCGCTGCGAGCGGACCGATAGCGGCGCTCGCACAACAGAGTGCTGACGTGACGGTCATCGTCAACGGCAGCCGGATGAACTTCGATCAGCCGCCGCTCGAACAAGCCGGCCGTGTCTTCGTGCCGCTTCGCGGCGTCTTCGAACAGCTCGGCGCAAGCGTCGTCTATCAAAATGGTCAGATCAATGCGACCGGTGACGGGCGGACCGTGTCGCTGCAAATAGGTTCGACTCAAGCAACGGTCGACGGCCAATCGCAGACGCTCGACCAGGCGCCCTTCGTTGAAGGCTCGCGTACACTCGTGCCGCTGCGCTTTGTCGCACAGGCACTCGGCGCGTCGGTCGACTGGAACAATAATACGTCGACTGTTACCATCAACGGCGGCCGTGGTGGCGACGACCACGGGAACAATGGTAACGGCAACTACAACGGCAACCCGCCGATGCGCCCGATGAATCCCGCCGCGTACGTGACCAATCGGCAGCCACAGGGAAATACGGGCCCGATGACGCCGATCTCCGCCGATTTCGCCCAACCGATGCGCCGCAGTTCGGTGCGCGTCACGATCGACGGCAATGACGTCACGCCATCGGTCTACTTCAATAGCAACGGCTTCCAATACACCCCGCGCCGCCCGCTCGAGCCCGGACGCCATACGGTTCGCGTAAGCGGCATGACGCAGAGTGGCGCCTCGGTCGACACAAGCTGGGAATTCCGCGTGTAGAAGGTGAAGCACCACGGGTGCGAATCGACATCTGGAGTGACGTCGTCTGCCCGTGGTGCTACATCGGAGTCACGCGCTTCGAGCGTGCGCTCGCGCAGTTCGACGGCGAGGTGACGATCCGGCTCCATCCATTTCAACTCGATCCCGACGCGCCGATACCTGGTATTCCGGCGCGTCAGCGTTATGCGGCGAAGTTCGGTGACGAGGCGCCGGCGATTCTTGAACGGGTGAGTCGCGAGGCGCAAAACGAGGGTCTCGTCTTCGACTTCGATCGGGCGTTGACCGCGAACACGTTTGACGCGCACCGAGCCATGGCGTTTGCGCGTCGTAGCGGGCTCGACCGCGAACTCGAAAAGCAGCTTTTCCAGGCGTATTTTACCGATGGTCTCGACGTGAGCGATCGCGCCGTGCTTGCCGACGCCGGCGCTCGTCTAGGTCTGGATCGCAACCAACTGATGACCTATCTGGAGAGCGATGACGGCGTGGAGGAGGTGAGCCGCGCGCTCAACGGCGCATTCGAACGCGGGATTACCGCCGTACCGACCTTTGTCTTCGAAGACGAATTCGCCGTTCCGGGCGCGGTCGACACCGCAAGCTTCGGTCGCATCCTCGAGCAGATGCGCACGCTGCGCGCACCTCAGTGACCGCGCCTCCGCGCCGCGCGCTCGTCACCGGCGGCGGCAGCGGCCTCTCTTCCGGGATTGCCGCTGCGCTTGCCGCCGACGGCTTTGAACGCGTCGCGATTACCTATCGCGCAAGCGATCCACGTGCAACCTGTAAGGCGATCGAAGATGCCGGCGCTCGCGCCTCCGCAACGCGCGTCGATTTCGGCGGTGACCCCGTTGCCGCTGCTGGTGCCTTGCGCAAGATCGTCGACGACGAAGGGCCGTTCGACACGCTCGTGCACGGGGTCGGCATGTTGATGGTCAAGCGTTTCGTCAATTTGTCACTGGGCGACTATGCCAACGTGTTCGACGCAAACGTGCGCAGCGCAGTGCTTGCGGCGCAAGCCGTGTTACCGGCGATGCGTGAGGGGCACTTCGGCCGCATCGTCGTGTTTGGCGGGAACGGCTCGAGCGAAACGCGCCCGTACAAGGGCTTCAGCTTGTATCAAGCGTCGAAGAGCGCGCTGGTCGCATTTGCGCGAACGCTTGCAATAGAGGAAGCGCAATTCGGTGTGACCGTCAACGTCATTGAGCCGGGCGATATCCGCGACAAGCGGCAGAACCGTGAGGCGGCGCGCGCTGCCGAGAGTTCGATCCCGCGCGGGCGGCCGGGCAGCTTCGAAGACGTGGCCGACGTGGTGCGCTTCTTAATCGCGCCCGAACGCGATTTTATCACCGGGGCCGTGATCGGCGTGACCGGGGGGTTGACGCAGGCTGACGGGCGAAACGCGACCCACTCATGAGTTTCCGCGATGATTCGGGGGCACACCGCGCCTTTGCGCTCCCCGGCGCCCGCCTGCAGTATGGCCCCGACAAGATCGTCGACGTCGAACACATCGAGCTCTATCTCGAGCCCGATCTCGAACACCACACGCTCGACGGCATCTGCACCACGACGGTTCGGCCGTTCGACGAGCCGGTTGAACGGCTCGAACTTGATGCCGTGGATCTCGAGGTCACCTCAGTGGAGCGCGACGGCAAGCCGTGCGCTTTCGCGCTGCGCGACAACAAGCTTGCAATCGCGTTCGACCCGGCGCTCGTGCCGGGTCAAAGCGTCGCGTTTCGAATCGTCTATCGTGCCAACCGGCCGCGCCACGGGCTGTTCTTCGTGGATCCCACGCCGGAGTACCCCGACAAGGTGCGCCACGCTTGGACGCAGAGCCAAGACGAAAACGCGCGCTACTGGTTTCCATCGCTCGACTATCCGCACGAAAAGCAAACCACGCAGACGACGGTCGCGGTGCCCAAGGGAATCTTTGCGCTCGCAAACGGCAAACTGATTGAGCGTCGCGATGAGGGCGAGCATACGATTTTTACCTATCGCCAGGAGATCCCGCACAGCACCTACCTGATGACGCTTGTCGCCGGGCCCTTCGTGGAGGCGCGTCAAGCCGATGCGGGTTCGCGCGCGGTGCCCGTCTACTACTACGTGCTTCCTGGTCGCGACGCTGACGGCGAGCGCGCCTTTGGAAACACGCCACGCATGATTGCGGCGTTCGAAGAGCGGATCGGCACGCCGTATCCCTACGCTCGTTATTCGCAAATAGCCGTGACTGATTTTATCTTCGGCGGGATGGAAAACACGTCGGCAACGACGCAGACCGACCGTACCTTGCACGACGCGCGCGCGCACCTCGACTTCTCGAGCGATCCCCTGGTCTCGCACGAGCTCGCGCATCAATGGTTCGGCGATCTGCTGACCTGCCGCGATTGGTCGCAGGCCTGGCTCAACGAGGGCTTTGCAACGTATTTCGAGTGCGTTTGGCGCGAAGCCGATCTGGGCTACGATGAATATCTCTACGACGTCTTTGGCTGTGTTGCGCGGTACCTACAAGAAGATGCCGAGCGCTATCGTCGCCCGATCGTGTGCAATCGCTTCCGCGATCCGATCGAGGTCTTCGATCGTCATCTCTACGAAAAGGCCGGGGCGGTGTTGCACATGCTGCGCGGCGAGCTCGACGATAAGCGGTTTTGGCGGTCCATTGCCCACTACGTTGCGCAGAATGCTCAGCGCAACGTCGAGACGATCGATCTGATCCGCGCCATCGAAGAGGCCACTGGACGGAACATGCGTGGCTTCTTCGATCAGTGGGTCTTCCGCGGCGGCCATCCCGAGGTCGAGGTGAGCGTCGCATGGGATGCCGAGCGTAAAGCGGTCACGGTGACGATCGATCAAAAGCAGACCGTTGACGACGAACAGCCGGCGTATCGCTTCGAGATCGACCTCGGCTTGTGCGCCGACGTGCCGAGTCATCTCGCCGCGAATGCCGGCCCGGGCCTGCTTGCCGGTGAGCGACGCATTCGCGTCGCAGTCGAGCGCGCGCACGAAACGGTGACGATTCCACTGGATTTCGAACCGAAGCTCGTGCGCTTCGATCCCGGAGCATGGTTGCTCGGCAGCATCACCTACAAACTCGGCGCGACATTGGCGGCCGCGACGCTGCACGGCGATCCCGACCCGGTGGCGCGGATTCGCGCCGCGCGCGAGCTGGCAAAAGACGGATGGCAGACAGCGCAGGAAGCGCTGCGCTCGGCGTTCGAGCGCGACCCGTTCTGGGGTGTCTTGGATGAAGCGGCTGCTGCTCTGGGCGCAACGCGCGCGCCCTGGGCTCGCGAGATATTGGTTTCCGCGATGCATCACAAGCACCCGAAGGTTCGCCGGGCCGTCGCGGCGGCGCTTGGGAATTTCCGCGACGCGGCTGTCGCAGAGACGTTGCTCTCCGCTTCGCGCGATGACGAATCCTATTTCGTGCGCGCGGCGGCGCTGGAATCGCTCGGGAAGACGCGCGATCCTTGCGCCTTTGACGTACTTGTCGCCGCGATAGGCAAGCGCTCGTGGAACGGCACGGTTGAAGCCGGCGCGGCGCGTGGACTTGCCGAACTCGGCGACGCACGAGCGGCCGATGCCCTTATTGGTGCGATTCGTCTCGGCGTTGATGAAGGTTTACGGCGTGCAGCCGCGGGCGCACTCGCGCGAATGGGCACGCTGGTGTTCCCGGAGCGTTCGCGCATCGTCGACGCGATCGTGCAATTGCTCGACGATCCGATGTTCCTCGTGCAACTCGCAGCGATCGCGGCGGCCGAATCGCTCGAGGATGCGCGTGCCCTGACGGCCCTGGATCGGCTCGCAACCAGTGGTTTCGACGGCCGTATACGCCGCGACGCAGCCGAAGCCGCAATTCGTATCCGCGAAGCCCAGAAAGTTCCCTCACAAGTGAGCGCTCTGCGCTCGGATCTTAATACCCTGCGTGAAGAACAGCGTACGTTACAAGAAAAAGTCGAAGCGCTCCAGAGGCGCTAGGCGCCGGCTGGTCCTCGTCGTTCTGGTTGCTGTGGCGGCGCTGGCGGTCTGGTCGATCGTTCGCGGCGGGTTTTCGCAAGCGCCCGTTCGACGCGCTGGCGAACGCGTTGCGCTGCTGCGCGCGACGCCGAGGCCCGCAACCTGGACGGCGACACAGATCGCGCAGTTACGCCTTGAGCTCAACGAGGCTTTTGCTCCGGCGCGCTCGGATCGATACAGTTTGGCCGTGATCGACGCCACCGGTCGCGTGATCTACGCCGATCGCGAGCGTGCTGCCGTCACGCCCGCATCGGTGCAAAAATTGATCGTCGCCGACGCTGCGCTCAATCTCCTTGGTCCGCAGTATCGCTTTCACACGGTTTTTGCCGCGACGCAGGCGCCTGCAGACGGTACGCTTGCGAGCAATCTTTGGCTCGTCGGGTCGGGCGATCCGTCGCTGCGCAGCGACGATCTGCGCGGTGCCGTACGTGGACTTGCGCGCCAAGGCTTGCAACGGATAGACGGCGCGGTTGCCGTTGACGCAAGCGAGATGCGGGGACCGGAAATCAACCCGCACTGGGATCCGAGCGACGCCAATGAGGATTTTCAGGTGCCGACGAGCGCAGTCTCGCTCGACGACGGCACCGCCGAGTTTCGTGTCTATGGTCTTTCGCCAGGCGAGCCCGCGCGTGTAGCGGTCGTTCCTTCGAGCCGCGACGTCCGTCTCACGGGCGCGGTGAGGACCAGCGTCAGCGGCGATGGTGTCGTGATCGCCGCACAAGCACCCAATCTCTTTGCGCTCGGTGGTGATATCCCCGAAGACACCGAAGAGAAATTTTGGCTCCCAGTACACAATATGCCGGTCTACGTCGGCGATGTAATCGATCGCATGCTGCACCAGGCGGGAATTGTGACTGCGCAGCGCCCGCAAGTTTCGTTGGCTCCGCTCGATACGATCGTTCTCTGGGATCATCGCTCGCAGCCATTGCGCGCGCTCATCGGTCACATGCTCTTTGTTTCCGACAATCACTATGCCGAACAACTCATGCGCGCCCTCGCCGTCGATGCCGGTGAGGCAGGAACCGATGGCAACGGCCTTGCCGTCGAGCGATCGTTCTTGAGTTCGCGAGGGATTCCAACCGACGGTTTGCGCGCCGTGGACGGGAGCGGCCTGGCTGAAGCGGACCGTGTTTCGGCCATCACCCTCGCGCGCATCCTCAATGATGCAGAGTTGCAGGATCACGGCGCCGAGCTGTACCTCTTGCTTCCGGCCGGGGGGCGCGACGGGACCCTAACCCACTATGATTTTACGACCGCTCTTGGCCGCGTGCGCGCCAAGACCGGAACTTTGAGCGACGCGAATTCGCTCGCGGGGTATGTCAACACCATGCACCATGGCCGCGTTACGTTTGCCTTCCTGATCAATGACTCACCCGGTGATCCACGCAGTGCCTACGTGCGCGCAGTCGATCGGATCGCGAGCTTCTAGATGATCGACCAAGGCATCCTCAAGCAATTACTAGGCCGGGCGTTGCGTCACGGCGGCGATTACGCCGACGTCTTTTGCGAACGGCGCCGATCGTATTCGTTTCGCTTGCAAGACGGGCACATTCATGATGGCGCAACCTCGATCGCCCAAGGCGTTGGGATACGCGTGGTGGTGGGAGAGTCGGCCGGGTATGCGTATTCCGACGACCTCTCAGACGAAGCGTTGCTGCGCGCCGCCGAAGCGGCGTCGCTCATCGCGCGCGGCGCGCCTTCTCGAACGAGCGGCAGCATCGATCTCACCGCGGCGAACGTCGCTGCGCTGTACGATGAGTCGCGCAGGGATCACGCGCCGGCCGCGCGCTACGTCGATCTGCTCGAACGTGCCGATCGCTGCGCGCGAGCCTACGATCCACGTATCGTCGCGGTCAACGTCCACGTGACCGATGAGTTGCAAGACGTGTGGATTGCGACGAGCGAGGGACGCTTCGTGCAGGACCATCGGCCGATGGTCACCCTAGGCGTTCAAGCGGTCGCGAGCGCCCGCGGCGAACGCGGCTCGGGCTATGCCGCCGACGGCGGCCGCACAGCGATCGAATACTTCGACACGCACTCGCCCGAAGAACTTGCAACCGATGCCGCGCGCATCGCGGCAACGAACCTGGTTGCCGAACCGGCGCCGGCCGGCGAGATGGAAATGGTGGTTGGCGCGGGCGGCGGCGGCGTTCTTCTGCACGAAGCAGTGGGCCACGGCCTAGAAAGTGATTTCAATCGTCGCGGCACGTCGTTGTACAGCGGGCGCATCGGCGAGCGCGTGGCAAGTGACCTTGTCACGATTTACGACGACGGCAACCTCCCCGAGGAACGCGGCAGCATCGCCGTCGACGACGAAGGCATCCCGGGTCAGCATAAAGTGCTCGTTGAACGCGGCGTACTTCGGGGCTATATGCAAGATACGCTCAACGCGCGGCTGATGGGCGCGCAGCCGACGGGGAGCGGCCGGCGCCAATCGTACCGCTTTCTGCCCCAGCCGCGTATGTGCAATACGTATATGCCCTCAGGCGAGGCAACGCCGGAAGAGATCATCGCTTCAACCAAGCGAGGGCTGTACGCAAAGTCGTTTGCCGGTGGCCAAGTCGAGATCAGCAAAGGCGACTTTGTCTTTATGGTTGCCGAAGGTTATCTGATCGAAAACGGCAAGGTGACGGCGCCGGTCAAGAACGCGACCATCGTTGGAAATGGCCCCGACGCGATGACCAAGGTTGTCGCAGTCGGTAACGACGCGCGCCTTGCGCGTCGTCACTACACGTGCGGCAAGGGCGGGCAACACGTACCGGTCGGCGTCGGGATGCCGACGGTCAAGATCGCTTCGATCACGGTCGGAGGAACTGCCGATGAGTAGAGACCATCTCAGAGACTCGCGTGACCATCGCGTCGCCGTCGCCCGAAGGGTTTGGACGGCAGAGCGCCGTCCGCTGCGTCATCGGCTCGGTTACAGACGTTCGGCGTATGCGCCCTCGCCGTTTCCTTGCGGGCGGCGTTCTGGCGTTCCAAACGCTGGTCATGGGAGTCTTTGAGATGGTCTCTGCCGCTGAGGCGATCGATATCGCGGCACGCGCCGTCGATGTTGCGATCGAGGCAGGGGCGCAGAATGCGCTAGCATCGTTTTCACGAGCGCAGCGTTTTCACGTCGAGGCACGCGATACCACGATCAGCAAGCTCGAACACTCGGCCGGCTCGAGCCTGCACCTTCGCTTGTGGAGCGAGGGGCGCCATGTTGCCGTCGCGAGCTCTTCACTCGATTTGCAGGATCTGCGCGCTGCAGTGGCCAGTGCGCTCGACCAGGCGCGTTACGTTACGCCGGATCAGTTTGCCGGACTCCCCGACGAATTCGGGCAATTCGGCGGAGAGCTGTCCCTCATCGATCCCGCCGTCAGCGCCCGCGACGACGCAGAAAAAATCGAGGACGTCCTCGCTCTCGAGCGAGCGATTCGTGCCGCCGACCCGCGCATCGTCAATTCGAGCGGTTCGCACTACGGCGATGCGGACAGCACGATCGCCCTTGCGAGTTCGAGCGGATTTCGCGGCGTCTATACCGCCACGCGCGTATCTCGCTCGACCGCTCCGCTCGCGGAGGAGAACGGGTCCAAGCGCACCGCGCACTACGGTACGGCTGGGCGCTTCATGCGCGATCTCGAGGACCCGGCTGCGGTCGGAGCCGTCGCGGCTCGCCGCGCTGTGGAGATGTTCGGCGCGCGCAAGCCGCCGACGATGCGGGCCGCGGTGATCTTCGAGCGCGACGTCGCCGCGGCGGTGCTCGATGATATCTTTTCGGCGGTTGCGGCATCCAGCGTCGCGGTTGGGAACTCGTGGTTGGCCGAGCGCATCGGCGATCGCGTTGGGAGCGAGCTCGTGACCATCGTGGACGATGGTACGCTTCCGGGGCGACTCGGCAGCGCCCCGTTCGACGGCGAGGGCGTAGCAACGCGCCGTACGCCGGTCTTTGAGGCAGGGGTGCTGCGCACGTTCCTCTACGACAGCTACTATGCGCGCAAGCTAGGGGCTGCGACCACCGGAAATTCCACCGGGGGCGGTATCGGCGCCAATAATTTCTATTTGGAACCCGGGAGGGGATCGCTCGCTGAGCTGATTGCGGCCACCCGCCGTGGCGTCTTGGTGCTCGATACGATCGGATTTGCCACCGAACACGCAACCGGCAGCTATAGCCGGGGAGCGCGTGGGTTCATGATCGAAAACGGCGAGCTAGCCTACCCGATCGATGAGTTCACCGTGGCGGGAAATTTTGCGGAGATGCTCGCGGGCGTCGACGGGGTGGCAAGCGATCTGCGTTTTGATAGCTCGACGGTCGCTCCGTCGTTTCGCGTGGCGGAGATGACCATCAGCGGAAATTGATAAGAAGATGCCACAGGTAGCAATAAGTTTCACCTTGATCATGCGCGTGGAGATGCCGAACGAGAACGGCGCATTCGGAACCCTGGCCAACGCGATCGGCGATGCGGGCGGACAAGTCGCCGCAGTCGATATGCGCTCGGTTACGCGCGCAAAAGTCGTCCGCGACGTGACAATCAACGTCAGCTCGGACGTGATCGCCTCCGAAGTGCGACGTGCGGTGGAGCGCCTCGAAGGCGTGCGCGTGATCTCGGTCTCGGATTCGACCTTCCTCGCGCACCTCGGCGGCAAGATTCGCATCGAGCCGAAGATGCCGGTCAAGACGCGTAAGGACCTCTCGGTGGTCTATACACCGGGCGTCGCGCGCGTCTCGATGGCGATTGCCGCCGACCCGAGCAAAGCCTTCCAGCTCTCGATCAAACGCAACACGGTTGCGGTCGTGACCGACGGTACGGCGGTGCTCGGCTTGGGCGACATCGGGCCTCTCGGCGCGCTGCCGGTGATGGAAGGCAAATCGATGCTTTTCAAGCAGTTCGCCGGCATCGATGCGTTTCCAATCTGCTTAGACACCAAAGACGTCGATGAAATCGTCGAAACCGTCGTGCGGATCGCGCCGGTCTTTGGCGGCATCAACCTCGAGGACATCTCGGCGCCGCGCTGTTTCGAGGTGGAACAGCGCTTGATCGAACGGCTCGACATTCCCGTAATGCATGACGATCAGCATGGTACTGCGGTCGTGATTCTTGCCGCACTGATCAACGCCGCCAAGGTTGTGGGCAAGGATTTGCACGACTTGCAAATCGTCGTCTCGGGCAGCGGAGCTGCCGGAACCGCGACGATCAAAATGTTGCTCGAAGCCGGCGTGCGCGACGTTATCCCGGTCGACCGCAACGGTGCGATCAACCGCGAAGATCGCTACGACAATGCCCATTGGCGCTGGCTTGCTGAACACACCAACCGTGAAAATCGCCGGGGCACGCTCGCCGACGTCCTGCGCGGCACCGACGTCTTCATCGGTGTCTCGGCCCCCGGAATCCTCAAACCCGAGGACATCGCCGGGATGGCGCGCGATCCGATCGTCTTCGCCATGGCCAATCCGACGCCCGAGATCATGCCCGACGTCGCGGCTCCGGTGGCCGCCGTCGTCGCGACCGGACGCTCGGACTTCCCCAACCAAGTAAACAACTTGCTTGCCTTTCCGGGGATTTTCAGGGGTGCGCTGGACGTTCGCGCGAGCCGCATCACCGAGCGGATGAAGATCGCGGCGGCCTATGCGATCGCCTCCATGGTGACCGACGAGGAGCGCAGCGCCGAATACATTATTCCGAGCGTTTTCGACCCTCGCGTGGTCGATGCGGTCGCGAAGGCGGTGGGGAGCACCGCCGTGGACGAAGGCGTTGCCCGGCGGACGCTGGTAAAGTCTGAGGAAGAAGAGATCGAAGCTAAGGTATAGGCATTCTGACCCGTTGGAGGTGAATCGGTGGCGCTAGCCCGGATGTTGGTTATCGAGGACGACGAGGACGTCGCCCGCTTAGAACAGACGGTTCTCGAGCGCGCTGGTTATGAGGTGAAGGTAACCTCCAGCGGGGCCGAGGGCCTCGAGCTCGCCGACACCTATAAGCCCGACGTCGTTGTGCTAGATGTCGGTCTGCCCGATATCTCGGGGCTTGACGTCTGCACCTCGCTCTCCAACTCAAACAATTGCTTCATCCTCATGGTCAGTGGCCATTCGCGCGAACAAGATATTCTGCTTGGCCTTGGTCTCGGAGCGGACGACTACATTACCAAGCCGTTCTCGGGTAACGAGCTCGTAGCGCGCATCGCCTCCTTCTTGCGCCGCCGTGAGAAGGCTACGCAAAAGAAGGAGGGCAACAATATCCTCGCGCTGGGCAGTGCGCAACTCGATCGCGACTTTCACACGCTGCTCAACAACACCACGAACGTTCCGCTGACGGCGCTCGAATTTCGCCTGTTGTGGTTCTTGGGAGAGGCCGAAGGGCGGCTGCTGACGCGCGCGCAGATCCTCGAGCACGTGTGGAACGATACGTCGGGCGTGCCCACCCGCGTCGTCGATGTCCATGTAGCGGCGCTGCGCAAGAAGCTGCTCGAGGTCGACGCCCCGCTCGAGATCTCGAGCGTACGTGGCATCGGCTATCGTCTCGACAAGCGTTGATCTCCGCCTCGACAATCGAGACGGCCGCCCCCTCTACGTTCAACTAGCCGACCAATTCGCGCAGGCGATCGAATCCGGCGAACTTGTGCCGGGAGCTCGTCTCCCGGCCATGCGCGATCTCGCACGCGAGTTGGGCTGCGCGCTGGTGACGGTGTCGCAAGCCTACGAGTTGCTTGCGGCGCGCGGGCGCGTGATCTCGCGCGTAGGCAAGGGAACCTTCGTCGCGCCGCCGGCAGCCGGCGAATCGCCCTTTTCGCGACGTTGGGAACCCGACGTGTCACGTTTTGCACGCGCCCAG
The DNA here is from genome assembly GCA_963833045.1 of Vulcanimicrobiota bacterium. Lineage (GTDB taxonomy): Bacteria > Vulcanimicrobiota > Vulcanimicrobiia > Vulcanimicrobiales > Vulcanimicrobiaceae > Aquilonibacter. The sequence goes on along the minus strand of CAWHWL010000020.1, from coordinate 443,568 downwards.
CGCCTTGACGGTGTGCTCGAGCAGCTGACGCGAGCCACCCACCCCGGCGCGATCTCGCTTGCCACCGGGCACCCGGCACCCGAGACGTTTCCGCTTCAAGATTTCGGCCGGGCCGTACATCGCACGCTGCTCGACGATCCACCCGAAGCGATGCAATATCGCTCCTCCGCGGGCGACCCGGACTTGTGCGAAACGCTGGCTGAGCTGTTGCGCGGACGCGGCGTGCGCGTAAGCGCGAGCGACGTCATCGTGTGCAGTGGTGCGCAGCAGGCAGCCGATTTGGTCGCGACGGTTCTGCTCGACGATCGAAGCGTGGTGGCCAGTGAAAGCCCAACCTACTCTGGAACGCTCGGCGTTTTCGACGCGCGCGGCGTTACCTATGTGGAGGTGCGCAGCGATGACGACGGCGTGCGCGTCGACGACGTCGAGCGCGTCTTCGCCGAATACCGCCCGCGGTTGTTTTACGTCAACCCGATCGCGCAGAATCCGACCGGCGCGGTTTTGCCGGCGCGCCGCGCAAAGCAGATCGTTGCGCTCGCGCGTCGCTACGACGTCATGGTGCTAGAAGATCAGACAGGCTGGCAGGTCACCTACGACGCGGCTGCGCCGCAGCCGCTCGCCGCCTTCGACACCGACGGCCGCGTGATTGTGATGGAAAGTCTCTCGAAGTCGATTTTCCCCGCCCTACGCATCGGCTATCTCTACGCGCGCGGCGCGATCGCTGAAGCACTCGAAGTCGCCAAAGTGCGCGCCGACGTATTTACCTCGACCTTGACGCAACGTGCGCTGTGGCGCTTCATGACCTCGCCGGCATACGCGCGTCACCTGCGAAGCTCGCGCGCGCTCTACCGCGAACGTCGCGACGCATTCGTCGATGCGCTTGCAACCTACGTCCCGTGGGCGCAGGTGCGGCCGCCGGCTGCAGGCGTCAACGTGTGGCTCGCGCTCCCGTCGCGCATCTCCACGCAAGCTGCCTTTGACGCGTGCGCGCGCGAGGGCGTGTTGGTGATGCCGGCCGAGCCGTTCTATCCGACCCGAAGCGGCCCCCCGGCGCTGCGGCTCTCGTTCGGACACATCGACGCCGCGACGGCGCGTGAAGGCGCGCGCCGCATCGGGGAAGCGTTACGCGACCCAGTGGAAGCGCGCGAATAGGCTCGCGTCGTAGGCGAGCAGGTAGAGCAGGAACGCTAGTCCCGCCGCGCCGGCGGCCGGAACGCGTTGCAATATGCGTCCGTACGCAAGCAGCACCGGAACGACTGCAAAGGCATAGCGATCTGCCGAGATCGGTTCGCCGGCGAGCAGGATCAGAGCGATCGCCAACACTCCGTAGAGCGCGAGCAACGCCCCCAGCGCCTTGCGCTGCACGACGACCGCGATCGCCGCGAGCGGTACGAGGACGATGACCATGAGGTTCGCGCGCAGACCGTTCCAGGTGCGTAGACTGTCGATCACGCGCAGCCACGCGCCCAGATCGATCCCGCCGGTTCGCCAGCCGTGTTCGGCATGCGCGAACGCGAGCGGATCGCCGAAACGAAGATAGCAGAAGAGTATAAAGCCTCCGATGCCGGCGAACGCGAGCGCAGCCGACGCGACGTCGCGTAGGCTGCGACGATGCACGAGGGCGTCGATGACCAGCGCGCCGGCGAGCGCGATGCCGATCGCACTCGCCGCGCTCGCGGCCGCCCCCGCCAGGCCGCCGGCAAAGCGTTGCGATCGAAGCGCAAACCACAGCGCGAGCGCGCTGAAAAACAGATAGACGCCCTCGCGATACGCCACGCTCGCGAACAACGAGAGTGGACAGGCGCAAGCGAATGCAACGCACCAGCGCGCCGTCGCGATGTTCCACCGTTTGCTCGCGATGCGGTGGAGCAGGACGAGCGCCCCGAAGAACGCCGCGTTGTTTACCAGCACGCCGGCAAGCGGCCATCCGATGCCGATGCGCAGCACCAGCGACGCCAGCATCGGAAAGAGCGGAAAGAATGCAATGTCGCGCTGCGTTCCAATCTGCGCGTAGCCGTAGCCATGCTGCGCGATCGAGCCATACCACGCGCCATCCCAATTACCGGCGCTCGCGAGCGGATGCGCGCCGGCAACGAAAAATGCCGCGATAATGACGGCACGGCTAGCAAGCCAAGCGACGAATACAAAACGCATGCGCAACTTAGTCTTCGCTGGGACTGCAGGTTCCCCGGGCTCCCCGTCCGTAGCCTAAGCGAGTGAACTTCCGAGGACCCCTCGCGGCGGCTTTGGCCGCCGTTTTGCTGGGCGCAACCCCGCGTCCGATGCCCTACCCGCTCTACGTCGCCCCCGCCGGCACCCGGCCCGCCGGTGCTTCCGCGCTGCACCCGACCGATGCCGTGCTGCCGGATGGCCGCATCGCGGCGCCGCTGGGTGTGTCGACCTTCGTCGGCACCGATCCGCTGGGACTCGCGATCTCACCCGACGGGCGCTTTGCCATCGTCGGGAACGCCGAGCAAAATCCGGGGCTGGGCGCGCCGCCGCCTTCAGCTCCCAATGTGGTTGCCGGATATAGTCTTGCCGTCGTCGACACGCAGTCGATGAGCGTCGTGAGCGTCTATCACGATGCCGCGCTGACTCTTTTTACCGGTCTTGCCGCAACGAACGATCCAGCCGATCCGTCGCGCACGCTGGTGCTGGCTTCGGATGGAGCGCACGGGCTGGTTCGTTGCTTCGTTCTCGGCGACGACGGAACGCTGGTGCCGCAACAAAGTATCGCCGTTCCGGGATTTCCCGACGCGATCGCACTTGGAACCGGCGGACGGGTAGCTTACGTCACCAGCAATCTCGCCGGACGCGTGACGGCAATCGACCTTGCGACGCGACGCGTGCTCGGCAACGAGCGCACGGGATATTTTCCCGCCGGCGTCGCCACGGCCAATGACCGCCTCATCATTGCAAACGGCGGCCTTAGTACGTACGCTCCGCTCGCGCAGCCGATACCCGCGCCAAAATTTGCCGCACCGAGCGTCGACCCACTGCAATCGTCATCGCTCTCGATCGTTGCGCTCGACGCGACCGGTGCCTTTGGCGCGCCAGCCGACGCGGGCAACGTACCGATGGATCCCGTTCCGAACGGCGCGGATAACATTGGCGGCGCGCGCCCCACGGCCGTCGTTGTCCGTCATGCGGGCGGCTATGCGTATGTCACGCTGGCCAATGTCGACCGCGTCGCCACGGTGCGGCTCGACGGTCAGGCGCATGTCGTTCCCGGTTTGGACCTGCCTTTTTTCGTGACCGCGTCCTTCAAGTCGCCCTACGGAACGCAGCCAAGCGCCGAAGTACTCTCGCGCGACGACAAACGGCTGTACGTCGCGCTGGCGGGGCTTAACGCGGTCGCCGTGATTGACGCGCACGATCCCGCACATCTTCATCGTTTCGGATTGATCCCGACCGCGTGGTATCCGTCGGCGCTTGCGCTGTCGCCGGATGGGCGTTACCTCTACATTACCGCCGCCAAGGGTGTCGACGGGTGGGGTGAATTACAGCGCGTCGATTTGCGGCGTCTGTTGCACCCGGTGCCGCTTGAAGCGGCGACGCACGCGGCGTTGTACTACAATCGCACGCAGATTTCGCCGAAGGTAAACCACGTTGTACCGGCTCTGCACTCGGGCAAGCGAAGCAGCGTGATCGATCACGTCGTGTACATTGCGATTGGTGACGAGAGCTACGACGCGATCTTCGGCGATTTGGGGCGAGGCAACGGCGATCCGTCCTACGTCACCGACGGAGAGAGTGCGACACCGAATCTGCATGCGCTGGCGAATGCGTACGGTATTGCCGACAATTTTTACGTTGCCGATTCGAACATGGATGCAAACGCGCAGGCTTCCCTCGCCGGGGTTGCGTCGCTCTACGCGCAGCGCGTCGTGCACGTGAACACCGCGCGGCTTCCGCTCGACGATCGCGGCGACGATCCCGAAGACTATCCTCGGGCCGGCTATCTTTTCAATGCGCTCTCTCGCGCGGGGCTGTCGTATCGGGATTACGGTGGGCTCCTGACGCTGTCGGGCTACCGGGCCCAGGCGGTGGACTCGCGTGGACGCAACTCGCGTCCGCAGGCGCCGAGCCTCGGCGGCACCTATTCGCTTGACGTGCCGGCGCTGGCCGCACTCGATGGGAACGTCGACCTCGATTACCCGGGCTGGAACCCGGCGATCGGAGACGATGTGCGAGTCGCGCAGTTCATCGACGACATGGGGCGCCTGGTTCAAAACGACCAGGAACCGGCCTTCACGTACCTCTGGCTGCCCGCGAGCGATGCCGGCGGCATGGCTGCGGCCGACCGCGCGCTTGGCCAGGCGGTAGCATTCCTGAGCCGCACGCCGCATTGGTCGTCCACGGCGATCTTTGTGGTTGGGGAAGGCGTCGCCGGGCCGCGCGATCACGTTAACCGCGCGCGAAGCTACGCACTGGTCGTTTCGCCGCTCGCGCGCCCAGGCTACGTGGGTCACGCACACCTCTCGGTCGCAAGCGTGGTCAAGACCGAAGAGGAGCTCTTAGGTCTGCCCGGACTATCCCTGGCGGACCTGCTCTCGACCGATATGGCGGATTTCTTCGGACAAGTCCCGTATCCGACGACATACCAGGCTATCCCTTAGACTAAGGAACCGATGACGACGATCAACTTTGGTCCTCGCCTGGTGGGTACTCCCACCGGGAAATTGCGCGCCGCGATGCTGATGAAACCGACGGCAACGTTGGAACAGGCGAAGCCGTTGCCCGGCGAACCGGGCGCAGTATATGCGCGCGCACTCGACCAGCATGAGATCCTGCGCAAAACGCTGGCCTACTTCGGGGTCGACACGATCGTGCTCGAGCCGCGCGGCGAGGATCCGTATGAAACGGCGATCGGCGATGCCGCCGTGGTTTTTGAAGACGGTGCGATGGTGATGCGTCCAAGCGCGATGTCGCGTCGGGCGGAATCCGATCGTTTTGAGAGCGAATGCTCGCGACTCGACGTCCCGCTTGCCGGAACGATCGCCGCGCCGGGCTTGCTCGACGGCGGCGACGTCTTACTCGTCGGGGGCACGGCGTTTCTCGGCAGGAGTACGCGCGGAAACGCGATCGGCCGTTCGGGTTTTACGGCCGTTGCGCGTGCGCACGGATTCGACGTGATCGAAGTTGCGCTCGCGCCGGATGTCCCCGCGCTGCGTTCGGTTGCGTCGGCCGTCGCTCGCGACACGGTGGTAATTGCTCCCGACAAGGTCGATGCGGCGGCGTTCGCGGGATTCAGAACGATCCAACTCGAGCTTGGTGAGGAACGCGCGGCGGGCGTGATTTGCCTTGGCGAGCATCACGTGATTGCCGACGCGCGTTATCGCACGGCGCTTGCGCGGATGCGCAAGGCCGGTATTGTTGTTGAGGGCATCGATCTCTACGATTTCGAAAAGGTGGGCATCACCCCGTCGCTCTTGGCCCTCGCGCTCAAGCGCGACTGAGCGTTTATGCGCGTTGCCGTTCTCTCCGACATCCACGGAAATCTTGTCGGCCTCGACGCCTGTTTGGCCGATCTGCACGCGCAGGGCGGAGCCGACGCAATTATCGCCGCGGGCGATCTCTGTATCGACGGTCCAAAGCCCAAGAAAGTGCTGCAACGCCTTGAAGAGGTCGGCGCGCAATCGATTCGCGGTAATACCGACCGCTATCTGTCCGCGCCGGGTGCGGAGCGCTTCGAGACGCCCGAACACGCGCAGCTCGAATGGACGCGCCGAGATTTAGGCGAGAAGTGGCTTTCGTGGCTCAACGATCTGCCCTTTGCGATTCGCATCGGTGAAGACGAGAATCAGCTACTCATCGTACACGCCAATCCGGCCAACGACGACGAGCACCTGTGGCCTGACGCCGACGATGCGACGTTGGAGCGGATGATCGGCGATGAGCGCGCGACGACGATCGCGTTCGGCCATTTGCATCTTCCGTACGTGCGGGTTTGGCGCGGGAAGATGCTCGTGAACTGCGCTTCGGCGGGGTTACCTAAAGACGGTGATGCGCGTGCTTGCTACGCGATTTTCACCGAGCGCGTGGGCGGCTGGGAGGTCAAGCATCGCCGCGTCGAGTTCGATGTCAAGAAAGTTGCAACCCAACTCGCTGATTGCGGGATTCCTGGAAGTGGCGAGTTGATCGCCACTCTGCGCCGTCATCGCTATCGGCGCCTCAAAGGATTTGTACCGTAGCACCTGCCATCGTCATCGACCATCTTGTCAAGCGTTACGGCGATTTCACCGCCGTCGACGATGTGTCGTTGCGTGTCGAATCGGGCGAGTTTTTTGGGTTCCTGGGTCCCAACGGTGCCGGCAAGACGACGACGATCAACGCGATTGTCGGGCTCGCGCGCCCCGACGGCGGATCGATCAGCGTCTTTGGGTACGATAATCGCGAGCAATGGCGCGAAGCGCGTCGAGCGATCGGCCTTGCGCCGCAAGAGTACAATTTCGATCGCTATCTTTCGATTCGCGACGTCTTGATTTTTCAGGCGGGATACTTCGGCCTACGCGGCCCCGCCGTGCGTGCACGCGCCGATATGCTGCTCGAACGCTTTGGCCTCTCTTCGAAAGCCAGTCAGGAATATACCAAGCTATCAGGCGGCATGAAGCGCCGTCTCTCGCTCGCGCGCGCGCTGATCCACGAGCCGCAACTGGTCATTCTCGACGAGCCCACCGCCGGTGTCGATGTTGAATTGCGTCTCGAGCTATGGGACTTGCTGCGCGAGCTCAACGGCGACGGGCTGACCATCTTTCTTACCACGCATTATTTAGAAGAGGCCGAGGAGCTGTGTAAGGACATTGCGATCATCCGCGAGGGGCGGATCGTCGCACAGAAGCCTACGCGAGAGCTGATCGCCGATGGCGCGAGCCTCCAGGACGTCTTCTTGGAGCTCACGCGCGCATGATCGCCGTTGCCCGCTTTAACAGCGTTGCACTGTGGACCCTAATCAAGCGTGAAATGATACGCAGCCTCAAGATCATCAATCAGGTGATCTGGCCGCCGATCATCTCGACGCTACTCTATGTCTTTGTCTTTGGGCTGGCGCTGGGCAGCAGCATCAAGAGCGTGCAAGGCGTGAGCTACGCTCAGTTCCTCATTCCCGGCCTGATCATGCTGCAGACCATCGACTCGTCGTACGGCGAATCTTCGAGTTCGGTCTTTCAGGGCCGCTTCATGAACTCGATCCAGGAGATGCTGATTGCGCCGATGTCGGCGGTCGAGATCGTATTCGGCTACGTGCTCGGCTCGCTCGCCCGTGCCTACTTCATCGCGGTACTCATCACGATGCTCGGTGCGGTGCTCGTGCATACCTGGCCGCAGGATTGGCTCCTGTACTTCGTCGTCCTGACGATCGTTTCGATCTTGTTCTCATCACTGGGTCTGATCTTTGGCCTGATGGCCGAAAAGTTCGATCACCTGGCGGTGCTCAATACGTTCATTATCACCCCGCTCACATTTGTCGGGGGCGTGTTCACGTCGGCGCAGATGCTGCCGCCGGTGCTGCGAAGACTCGAACTGTTTAATCCAATCTTCTATACGATCGACGCGTTCCGCTACAGCTACACGGGAAGCGGCTATCTGATTCTACCGATTTCGCTCGGCGCAATTACGGTGCTCGCAGCGATTGCGCTCGCTCTTGCGTTACGGTTGATGGCCATCGGGTATAAACTTCGCACGTAGCCAAAAGGACAGCATGCTGATACTCATTCTTGCCACTATCGGAATCACGCCCTGGAGCGGAGGCGATCTCCCGACGGCGACGCAGGCCGCGGCCAAGTATCGCCTGACGCTCTCGGGGGTGCCGGGCACCACGATTCACTTGAACACCAGCGGCGTTGCGCAAGGTTGGATTGCGGCGTTTTGCGACACGCGCGTCTGCTCGCCGACGAAAGTCTCCGAAGTGATTCCGAAGTCGGGCAGCGTGGTGGTGCAATTCGAGTTGATTCGTGAAACCGACGACGCGCCGCATCGGAGTGGCGCGGTCATCACCGGTAGTGACGGCTCGCGTTTGGTTGTCCCGCAAGCCTCGCGTTAGAAGAAGGGATCGTGCGCGCGTTCCGTTCCGACCGTTGACGGTGGGCCGTGTCCCGGCATGATTGCCGTATCGTCGGGCAGCGTAAAGAGCTTCGTACTTACGCTCCGTAGGATGTCTTCGTATGTACTCTTGTCGCCGTACGCGCCGCCAACGCTGCCCGAAAAGAGAATGTCTCCGGTAAAGACCGTCGAGTCGACGAGATAAGAGACCGAACCATCGGTGTGTCCCGGCGTGTGCAGCACGCGAATCTGGGCACCATCGCCGAACGGGAAGGTCGCGCCATCATTGGCGTCATAGGCGCTCGACGCGAGCGCACCGATTGCGTGCACGTCGAGCGGATGCATGACGATGTGGGCATTGGGATACGCCTGTGCGATGGCTGCAACAGCGCCGCTATGATCGTTGTGCTTGTGCGTGACGAGGATATACTCCAAGTCGAAGCCGCCTTCGCGTAGCAGATCCAGCAATCGCTGCGGCGTGCCGGCCGGATCGACCAGTGCGGCGCGTTTTCGGTCGCCGCGGAAGAGGATGTAGCCGTTGCTGTTCGGCTGAGAATCTTGCGTGTGCTGCTGGACGCCGTCCATCACAACCTTGGGCGGTGCGAACGTGCCGGCGGCGCGTTCGACGAGGCGCTCAGGGTTCAACCTCAACGCTCTCGCCAGCGCACGCGCTTGTTGTGCGTTCGCGGTACCGTCGTCGGCCAGCCACGCCGTGATGACCGCGGCGTCGATGCCCGTCTGCGATGCCAACTCGCGGGTCTCGATACGATTGCCGCGCATCGCTTTGCGCAGCACGTCACCGAACGTGTCTTCGAGCGGGATATCCGGCCAGCGGCTCATGGCGGCCTCTTCGCCGCGCAACCGGGAGCCACTGCCGACGGGTCGAAGCCCAAGCAACCATGGAACGAGTTCTCATCATTGGGTCCGGCCCCGCCGGGCTGACCGCTGCGATTTACGCGGCTCGCGCGAATCTTGCACCCCTGGTCCTAGCGGGCGGCCTCTACGGTGGGCAGTTGATGCTCACCACTGAGGTCGAGAATTACCCTGGATTTCCTGAGGGCATCCTCGGGCCCGATCTGATGATCAAGTTCCGCGAGCAAGCCGAACGCTTCGGCGCGCGGATCGAGAACGTCGACGCCACATCGGTCGACTTCTCGAAGAAGCCGTTTATCGTGCGCACCGCCGATGAGGAATTTCATGCTAAGACCGTGATCGTTGCCACTGGGGCGAGCGCGCGGTGGCTCGAGATTCCGGGCGAGGAAAAGCTGCGTGGGCGCGGCGTTTCGACCTGCGCGACCTGCGACGGCGCCTTCTTCCGCGAAAAACACATCGTGGTGGTAGGCGGCGGCGATTCAGCGATGGAGGAAGCGCTCTTTCTGACGCGCTTCGGCCGAAGGGTCACCGTGATTCATCGTCGCGAAGGGCTTCGCGCCAGTAAGATCATGGCCGAGCGTTCGCGCTCGCATCCCAAGATCGACTTCATCTGGAACACGGTGGTCGACGAAGTGCTGGGCGAGCACCACATGACCGGACTGAAGCTGCGCAACGTGCATGACAACAGCGTGATGGAATACGAAGCTGACGCGCTCTTTATCGCGATCGGCCATACGCCCAATACGGGGATCTTCCAGGGACAGCTTGATCTCGATGAGATGGGATATATCGTCTCGCCCGACGGCACGGAAACCAACATCGACGGCGTGTTTGTAGCGGGCGACGTGAACGACATCCGCTACAAGCAGGCGATCACCGCGGCGGGCGTGGGGTGCCGGGCTGCGATGGACGCGGAGCGCTACCTCGAGGCGATGGAGTTCGAGATCAAAGAAACCGTCGCGAGTTAGTTCGTCCGAACACGGTGTCGGGTACGGGAGCGTTGAGCGCGTATGCGCCATAGGCGGCGGTCGCATCAAGGCGATAATGCGGCATGGAAACCTCGATCGACTCATTCTTGACGAGGTTATAATTCGACGTCGTTTGGCACGCCATCGTTACCCGTATCGTCGACCCATCTTTGTAAAACCAGGCCGCTGCAATGGGCGCATAGTTGGCTTGCGCGACAGTGAACTCCACGTGATCGACGGCTGGATCCGCTTTTGGAACGGCGTGGAGGACGAACGCGCTCGCGCCGGCCGCTTGGCCCGGAGATACCGAATTCACCAGGTACTTCGCCGGCCACACCTGTGGTGCCAGGTCGATAGCATATATGCCCCGGAAGAACATCCCGATGATCCCGGGGATCTTGGTAATCGTCAGCGCTGCGCGCGCCGGCGCCTTGAAGTAAACGATCGCGTCGACCCCGTCTCGAACACCGATCGGTCGACGCATGTGCACATCGAAATGAACCGGAACGGAATACGAATTCAAACCGTCGGCCGCGCCGGCTCGCGCGAGAATTTGATCGCCGTCGAGCGGTGCGCTCGTCGCCGCTAGCAACAGTAGGCCGCAAGTCCACAGCGCCCTCATGGGGACAGTCTAATACAGCCGTGTCCCGTTTGGTACGGGATATTGCGGGCGAACCAGCACGACATTGCCATCGAGATCGTTCATGCCGAGCACCAGCACCTCGCTTATAAATCCGGCGATGCGCTTGGGCTCGAAATTGACCACGGCGCAGACTTGCGTGCCGATCAGTTCATCGGTTCGGTACACCGCCGTGATTTGCACCGATGAGTTGCGCTCGCCGATCTCCGGCCCACAGTCGACGCGCAACTTGTAGGCCGGTTTGCGCGCGCCTTCGAGCGCCTGCGCGCTCAACACGGTTCCAGCGCGAATATCGACCTTCGCGAAGTCGTCGTAGGCGATCGTCATTGCAAGAGGCTACGTAAGGCGTCTTGTACCGTCATGAATCGAAACATGTAACCGGATTCGAGCGTGTGCTGGGGCAGCACGCGAGCGCCGTTGAGTAGAATGCCGGCACCTTCGCCGAACATCATGCGCAGAGCAAACGGCGGAACCGTAAAAACGGACGGCCGATGCAGCGTTGCGCCGAGCGCCTGCGTGAACTCGGCGTTCGTGACCGGATGCGGCGCGGTGGCATTGAAGGTGCCGGCCGCTCCGTCGAGCGCCATGCAGTAAATGCCGACGACGTCGTCGATGTGGACCCACGACATCCACTGCTTGCCGCTTCCGACGACGCCTCCGAGGCCCAAGCGGAACGGCGGGAGCATCTGCGCCAGTGCCCCGCCGTCGGTCCCGAGCGCGACACCGGTGCGAATGATTGCCAGACGCATGCCGAGCGCGGACGCGCGCTGTGCTTCATGCTCCCATTCGGCGCACAGCTCGGCGAGAAAATCGTGCCCAGGCGGACTGGCCTCGGTATACGTTTGCGTTTCGCTCGGCGCATAGTAGCCGATAGCCGATGCGCTCACATAGACCGACGGGCGCGGCTCATCACGTGCCAAAGCGTCGAGCAACGCACGCGTCGCACCGACGCGACTGTTGCGTAGTCGTTCCTTAACGGACGGTGTCCAGCGCTGCGCGATCGGCTCACCGGCGAGATTGATCACTGCATCGCAACGTCGCAGAGCGCCGGCGGCTGCCGATGGATTGCGCAGCGATGCGGGCACGACCTCATCGCCGCGGGCGATCAGCGCGGCCTGCAGATGCCGGCCAATGAAGCCCGAGGCGCCGACGAGCCCAACGCGCATGATTTAGTGCCGCGTGGTCGCGTTTGCGATCGCGCTGGAGATATCGTCGAGATCGTGGACTGCACGTCCGACGGCAGCGGAGATCCCTGCCTCGTCGCCGCGTGCGATGGCGTCGTTGACAATCGGAAGCGGAACCGCCGCGTAGCCGTTGCGCCCATAGACGAGTTTGTCGAGCCGGTGCACGATGCCGATTTCCGCGTTTCCGTCGATCCCGTGGTGATCTGCGGCCGCGGCGCGACCGGCGTATCGGTTGACCGCCGCGACGAACGGCGCGAGGTCGCGGCGATACTGTGTTCCCGCGAGCGTTTGCGTGTCGTTGCGCAGCGTTGTGGCGTAGGGCGTCAGGCGATAGGGCACAATGCCGCTCGCAAGACGCATGGTAAGCAGCGCGACGAGCTGCGAGATAGCGCGGTGGTTCACGAAGTCCGGGTCGGCCTGCGTTGTCGCGTAGCGCAGATCGTCGAAGCCCGAGTGATACACGCCGAAGATGCCGTAAAAGCCAACCTGCAGGATCGGGATTCCCACATCATAGAGGAAGGGTTCAAAGTCCGAGCCGCCACCTGGCCCGCGCACGGTGATTCCCCCTTGTTGCGCCTGCCAGCGGTTGAAGATCATTTGCGCGGGCGCGGCAGGATCGGGAATCACTTCGGTCGCCGGAAGAATCGCATCACGCAGCGCGTCGGCCGCACTGGCTCCGAAGTATTGTCCGGTGGTGATTTCGTCTTCGTTGATGTAGGCCAGGCAGCCGCTCTCGAGTTCGCCGTGATGCATGCGCACGTAGGCATTCGAGCCGAGTTCACCGACCTCTTCGCCGTCGAACCCGACAACGACGATCGAATACTGCGGACGCCAGCCGGAACGATACAGGTAGGCGATCGCGCGCGCAGCTTGGAGCACGACCGATGTGCCTGAACCGTTGTCGGTAACGCCGTAGACCCATGCATCCCGATGCGCGCCGATGACCACGCTATGCGTCGGGTCCTTGCCGGGCAGCACCCCGACGGTGTTCCACAATTTCACGTTATGCCTGACATCCATTTGCACGGTGAGGCGGAACGGCACATTGCTGATGCCGTTTGAAATCGTGGCCAGAATGCGCTGCGCGTTGATCGCGTTGACCGGTAACGTTGGAATGGTAATGCCATCTTGATCGAGCGCGCCACGCTGCACCGAGCCGAGCGGACGGTACGGTCCGTCGGGATATGCCGGGCCGTTGAGCGATCCGTCGGGACCTGCGGGATCGGAAAAGAAGATGACGCCGGCTGCGCCGTGATCTTGAGCGCGTCTGGCGAGTGTGCCTCGAAATTCGCGACCATAGCGGATAAGCGCGATGCGCGTGCGCACGTCGACGCCGCGCGACGCGAGGGATTGGTAATCCGCGGGGAGGCCATGTCCCGCATCGACCACGTTCGCGACCGCCACGCCGCTGGCGCTCCACGCGTTGAAAGGCGGCCCCGCATCGGGCCGCGTGCCGTCGGGATCGGCGGCAATCGGCACTTCGCCGAGCTTGAACTTGGTCCAGTGCGGATACTGGAATTCTTCCAATCCGAGAAAGCGCGAAAAGGGCACGTCGTGCGTGAACACTTCGTTGGTCGCGATGAATCCGGCGGCGGCGAGCTCGCTGCGCATCCACTGGGCGATGTGATAGTCGCCCGGTGTGCTGGCATAATGCGATTCTTGATTGATCCGGGTTGCGTCGGCCTGGGCTGCGCTGGCGCTTGGTCCGTCGATCACGAGTTGCTCGTTCGAGCGTTCATCGGCGCGCGCGGGCCCGGCTAGCGTGCAAAGGAGACTGGCGCTCAGGAGCGCGGCGATCATGCGATTCAGCGGCGAAGCCCTCCGTGGTATGCGTCCCTGGATGAAGCGTTCGTGCGAAGCAGTGCCCGAGCCTCGCGCTCAAGGCCTTGCGCGGCAACTTTGGGATGGCTTAGATAGAAGAGCGTCATCACATCGAGGACAAAGCGATGTGCCCGCTCGCCCGGCAGCGCCCCCAGCCGTAGCCGCGCCGCATCGAACAGGCTGCGCACGCGCGCGCGCAACGCGGCCGCGCCGCCGTAAACGCGACTGAAATTCAATTCGCCGTGTTCGCGATCTTCCGCTTGATCGATGAAGGCATCAAGCAGCACGTGTACCGCACTGACGTACGGAAAGTACGCATCGTAGGTTCCCGCGATCGCTTCGCGGCGGTCGAGAAAAGCTTCGAAGAGCGGGCCGTACACGTGAAACTGCGAACCGGCCGCTGAGGCGAACTCGTGCCAGTCGATGTCCTTATAGCGCTCTTTATGCTGCTCGTACCAGGCGACACAGCGTCGTTCGCGCTCACCAGCCGGGTAATGTTTGTGCGTTTGCATCTCGCCGTAAAGCTGCGCTGCGTGCGCGAAACGCGGTCGGAGCAGATCGAGATGCGGCACGTCCGCCAGCGCGTGCTGTGTACGCTGGACGAGATTGCGCAGATAGCCGCCGTCATCGCCGGCCGGTCCGCACGCATAGTAGTCGCGAGCCGGAGCGGAAGGGTCGAGCGCATCGCTGATCGCTTGATGAAGCACGGGATACGCCTCGACGCGAACGCCGGGATGACGGTCGCACAGGTTGTCGAGGTAATCGTAGATCGTTTCGAGCGGCGCGACGATCGCCACGTAACGGCGCGCGGCGTCGGGTGGGAGAAAGGTCGCGAGAATGCAGGCGCCGGCGATATGATAGGACTTCCCGTCGACACTGGCGAGAGCTTGCGCGCGCAGCTGCGGATCGGGAATTGCCGCGGCACGCTCGCGAATCGCCGCTAAGTTCGCGGCCGAAATTGGAACGATGCGAGTCATGAAGCGAACGAGGTCAACCGTCGTGGAGGGGCCCGCGGCAAACAGGGCGCGCAAGCGCTCGGGACTGCGCAGCACCGTTTTCAGTGCAAAGACGATGTCGCCAAACACGTGCGGTTACAGTCCAGCTACGAAACGGCCGGGATTCAAAATGTTGCCCGGATCGAATTGCTTTTTGAGTTCGCGCATCCGCTCGAGACCATCGGGCGGTTCGCCCCACACGTTGAGCACCGAGCGGCTGGGATGATTGCCCGCGACGATCACCGCGCGCGGCTGGTCGTCATGAAGTGCGTCGTCGAACATCTCGATCTTTGTGCCGAAGGCGCGCGCATCGAGATCGCTTACGCGAAAAAGCAGATCGCCGTTCATCGCGTCGACAATCGTATCGGTGCGCAACTCAAAGCGCTCGGCGAGCGCCTTGCACGCGTCCGCTTGCGGCAACACGTCGTCCGGAAATGCAGCTATTCGGTAGGTGATCGAACGTTCACCCAAGCACGCCACGTACGCGTCGACGATGCGTTCGAACGATTCGTGTGCGCCCGCGTCGACGATCCGCGTCTCGGGGACGCCCGCTCGCCCCATCGCCGAACGCAGGTCGCGCGTCGCGCGTTCGAGCACCGCCGGCGAACCTTCGAGTAGGACCGACATGCGGCCCTCATCGCCGTCGTCGCCGTCGACGGCTCCGCGATGGCCTTCGATCCAAAATCCAGCCGACGGCGCAACCGTCAAGTTCGCGAATTGCGCGAGCGCGCGTGCTCGCGTCCCTGCGGGCAAACGAAGGTGAAACATGCGGGCAGCGGGAGGGGCGGCACTCGTCTTCAAATTGATCTGCGCGAGCACCGCTAGCGTGCCGAACGAACCGACGTACAGCCGGCTCAGGTCGTAGCCCGAGACGTTCTTCACGACCATGCCCCCGGCGTGGGTAATCGTGCCGTCGGCCAAGACCGCAATCGAGCCGATGACAAAATCGCGCGGCCGCCCATAGCAATGCCGGCGCGGTCCGAGCCATCCAGCCGCGAGGGTGCCGCCGACGGTGGCGTCTGCGGCGCGCGGTGCATCGAACGGTACGTGGGTGCCATGTTTGGCCAGCCGCGTTGCAAGCGTGCGCAGCGTCACGCCGCTTTGCACCGCGATCGTGAGATCGTCGGGCGCGTCTTCGACGATCTCGTTCAGCTCGAGCGTCGAAAGCGTGACGTCGGCGCGCAGGGGTGGAAGGCCCATGCCGCGCAGAGTGTTGCCGCCTTGGATCGAGACCGCGCGGCGTTCGCGCGCGCACGTGCCGAGCACTTGCGCAAGTGATTCGATCGTCATCCGACTGGGGCGACTTCCGGACAGCGTACACCCACCGGGAAGATCTTCTCGGGATTGAAAGCGCGATGCGGATCGAAGACTTCGCGCACGCGAGCCATGGTGGCGAGATCTTCGGTCGTATAGATCGCCGTCATCGCCTCGCGCTTTTCGAAACCGATGCCGTGTTCGCCAGAAACCGTGCCGCCCAAGTCCACGGCCATTTTCAGGATCTCGTTGCCCGACTCAATTACCGCCGCGACTTGTTTCTTGTCGCGCTTATCGTAGCAAATCAGGGGGTGCAAATTGCCGTCGCCCGCATGGAAGACGTTGGCCATGGTGAGTCGGTGTTCGCGCGCAATCTGTTCGATGGTGTGGAGCGCTTGCGAGAGCGTACTGCGCCGCACGCAGACGTCTTGGATGTAGTAGTTCGGAGCGATGCGCCCCATCGCGCCGGCCGCGCCTTTGCGTCCGGCCCACAGCGCATCGCGTTCGCTCTGCGAACGTGCGACGCGCCACGAGTTTGCGCCGTGCTCCCGCGCGATGCGCGCGACCTCGCCTTCGTAGGCGTTCATGTCGTCGTCAAGTCCGGCATGTTCGATCAGCAGCACCGCCCCGGCGTCGGTCGGATAGCCGGCATTGAATGCCGCCTCGACCGCGCGTGTTGCTACTGCATCCATCATCTCGAGCGCCGTCGGCACGATCCCCGCGGCGATGATCGCCGAGACCGCGTCGGAGGCGGATTCAACATCGGGGAACGTGGCCAGCCACACGCGCACCGCCTCGGGCAGACGCATCAGACGCACCCAGGCCGCGGTGACGAGGCCGAGCGTTCCTTCGCTGCCGACGAAGGCCGCGGTGAGATCGTATCCGGGTCGATCGATGTCGGTGGTGAAAACTTCGCCGCGATCGTCGACGATTTCGAGCGCGAGCACGTGATTGACCGTCGTTCCGTACGAGAGGCAATGCGGGCCGCCGGCGTTGGTTGCGATATTGCCGCCGAGCGTCGAGATGCTTTGCGATGACGGATCGGGTGCGTAGAAGAGTCCGTCGCGCGCGCTCGCGCGCGAGAGATCGAGGTTGATCAATCCGGGTTGCACGCGTGCGCGGCGTCGTGCGGGTTCATAGGCCAGGACACGATTCATGCGTGCAAACGAGCAGACGATGCCGCCTTCGACGGGAACGGCTCCGCCGCACAGTCCGGTGCCGGCGCCGCGCGGCACGATCGGTTCGCCGCAATCGCGCGCAATCTTAACGACGGCACTCACTTCGCGCGTGTTCGACGGCAGCACCACCGCCGTCGGCAGCCGTCCTTCCGTGTACGCATCGAACGCGTAAGCGCGCAGGTCCTCGGGCGCCGTTTTAACCGCGTCCGCGCCGAGCGCTTCGAGCAACCGTTGGTGGAGCATCCGCCGATGGTCTTTGGGTGAGCAGGAAGCGGGGCCTGCCCGCGACAACGCCAACCCTCGCGTGTTCTTCTTTCGGCGTAAGCGCACTGATGCGCCCAAGGGTGATGCCAAGAGCCAAGCCAAGACGCCGCAAAAGCGGTCGTCCTTCCGCATGCCCGTCGAATTCGACGTGCTGTACACGCTACGCGGCCGCCAGGGGCGGCGACACGGTCGAGCAAACGACCTCTCGGCCGGTGGTCTGCGGCTTTCAACCGACGAGGACTTCCTCAAAGGCTCGGTCTTGGATCTAGATTTTCAACTTCCCGACGAGTTCATCGGCGAGCTGACCATCGAGAAAGAAGTCTTTAAACAGACTCCTTTTGGTTTGCGCCCCGAAACCGTCAAGAGTACGCCTCCACCGTTCGCGCCGATGCGCATGAGCGCAACCGTCCTGTCTACGTTCTTCGTGCCTTCGACCAAGCAACTCGCCCACGGTGTGAAGTTCACCGAGATCGAGCCCGAGACGCAAGAGGAACTTCAGCGCTTCATTCACTTGTGGCAACTTCACCAGATCCGTCTCCGCGCCGAATCAATGAAGTAGCAGCTCGAGGGAAGCGCTCCTCCGCACATCCTGTGCCGCTCCTGCTGCGCGAGTTTTGCGCCACGACCAAAGGAAGTTCGCATCCTGCGAATGGCGCAAAAAACTTCGAGCCTTCGCTTAGCGACAGCTACAGCGGCGCTTCAGTTCGGTCGTACGGCCACGATGCGCGGTGCAGTTTCTTTCCATTCATTGAGTAATCGCAGTGAGCGCGGGCTGCGTGTGGCATTGGCGTGGGCTGCAAGCAATTCGCACACGATAGGTTCATCATTCGCGCCAATTGGTTCGCAGGCGACGGAATCGGTGTTGAAGCGGCGCTCGCGCATAAACGATCCGTCAGGATCATAGACGTAGGCGACGCCGCCGGTCATGCCCGCGCCGAAATTGCTTCCCGCTCTGCCGAGCACGAGGACGGTACCACCGGTCATGTACTCGCAGCCGTGTTGGCCCACGCCTTCGACGACGGCCACCGCGCCGGAATTACGCACCGCAAAGCGCTCGCCTGCCGTTCCGGCGGCAAACAATGAGCCGCCCGTCGCGCCGTAGAGCGCGACGTTGCCCATGATCACTTGTGGTTGCGCGGCGCGGCCGATCGCGCCGCTGGCACGGAGCACCAGCGCGCCGCCGCATAGACCTTTACCCACGTAGTCGTTGGCCGAACCGTCGAGTTCGAGCGTCATGCCGTCGGTCGCGAACGCACCGAACGATTGACCGGCGGTGCCGTGCAATTCGAAATGCAAATCGGGTGTGCCCGGCAGCGTCTCGAGCGCCAGATGACCTGCAAGGCGCGCGCCAAGCGTGCGATCCGAGTTGGTCACGCGCTCGCGCCGGACGTACGGGGTACCGGCCCGTGCCGCGCGAAGCGCCGGCTCGATCCAGGCAAGATCGAGCGGCGTGCGATCGACCGGACGATCGTTGCGGCCGCCTTGATGGCGAATCGGACCGTCGCCGGTGGGCGCGAGCATCGCTCGCAAATCAAGTCCGCCGTCGTCGCGCACTTGGTCGAGTAAGTCCACGCGCCCGATCGCTTCATCGAGGCTGCGCAACCCCAGTGACGCGAGCAACTCGCGCACGTCCTGCGCGAGGTTGGTGAAGAAGCGCACTACGTGTTCGACCTTGCCGCGGAATTTTGCGCGCAGCTCCGGGTTTTGCGTCGCGATGCCGGCTGGGCAGGTGTTGAGGTGACATTGTCGCGCCATGTCGCAGCCGAGCGAAACGAGGACCGCCGTGCCGAAGGCAAATTCGTCAGCGCCCAGCAACGCCGCAACGACCACGTCGCGCGCCGTGGCGATGCCGCCGTCGGTGCGCAGCCGCACGCGACCGCGCAAACCGTGATGCATCAACACTTGTTGCGCTTCGGCCAGACCCAGCTCCCACGGATTGCCGGCGTACTTGATCGATGAAAGCGGCGACGCCCCAGTACCGCCGGCATAACCGGCGACCGTGATGAAATCCGCGTACGCTTTGGCCACGCCCGCTGCGACCGTTCCGACGCCAAGTTCGGAGACGAGTTTCACGCCGACCGCTGCGCGCGGATTGACGCACTTGAGATCCCAAATCAGTTGTGCGAGATCTTCGATCGAGTAAATGTCGTGGTGCGGGGGCGGGCTGATCAGCCCGACTCCCGGCTGCGCGTGACGCAAGCGCGCGATCAGTTCGGTCACTTTGTGGCCGGGAATCTGGCCGCCCTCACCGGGCTTGGCGCCCTGAGCGATCTTGATCTCGATTTCCTGCGCCCGTGCGAGATATGCCGCGGTCACGCCGAAGCGCGCCGATGCTACCTGCTTGATCTTGTTCTCGTACGGCGCATCTTCGCCGCCTTCGCCGGTGTTCGAGCGGGCACCGAGTTCGTTCATCGCTTCAGCAATCGTCCGATGCGCTTCAGGGCTCAGACTACCCAGCGACATCGCGCTCGCGACGAAGCGCCGCACGATCGCCTCGACCGGTTCGACCTCATGAACGGAAATCTCCGGCGCAGCCGGGCGCAGCGTGACGAGATCGCGCAGCTCGTGGATGCCGCGCTCTTGCACGCTCTGCGTATAGGTGGTCCACGCGGCGTCGAGATCGACGGCGGCCGTACCGCGCGCAACCCCTGCGGCGTTCTGCAACGCGCGAATCGTTGTTGGCTGCCAGCTGTGGATCTCGGCGAGCTCGCCGCGGCGAAAGCGTATCCAACCGTAGTCGGGCAGCTCCCCGTCGCCGTGACTCCAAGTCTCGCGCACTTGCTGCTCGATCTGCGCGAAGGTGCGCCCCGAGATTGGCGACGGTGCGTCGAAGCAGCGTTCGGCGATTGATTCGTGCAAGCCGATGATGTCGAAGAGCTGCGCCCCGCGGTAACTGTCGAGCACGGAGATCCCGCATTTCGACATGATCTTCGAAATGCCGAGGTCCAGCGCGCGGATCGCTCGCGCCTCGCCTTCCTCACCGGCAACCGCGCGAACCGTTTCGAGCGCCAGCCACGGGCACACCGCGCCGGCGCCGTAGCCGATGAGGACCGCAACGTGATGCACGTCGCGGCAGTCGCCGGCTTCGACGGCAAGGCCGGTGCGCGTACGCACGCCCCATTCGACGAGCGCGCGATGCACCGCGCCGAGCGCAAGTGCCATCGGAATCGCGGGTTGCTGCGGCGTCGACATACGGTCGGAGAGAAGCAACAGCTTTGCGTCTGAGCGGCGCACGAGCTCTACTGCTTGGGTGCAGACTCGATCGATGGCGGCTTCCAGCGTTTCGTCTCCCTGGAGGACGCACGCGATACGATCGAGTCCGTGCAGCGCAGCGATTTGCCCGAGCGAGAGCACCGGCGATTCGAGCACGAGCCCCGGCAGCGGCGCGTGCTTGTCGAGCAGGTGTGGCCAAGGGCCCAGCCGCGTGCGCAATGAGAACACGTTCGCCTCACGCAGCGAATCGATCGGCGGATTCGTCACCTGCGAGAAGCGTTGCCGGAAGTAGTTGTAGATCGGACGCGGTGCGCGGCCGAGCGGTGCGAGCGGCGTATCGTCGCCCATCGACCAGAGCGGCTCCTTTGCATCGGCCGCCATCGGCTCGAGGATCATCTTTACGTCCTCGCGCGAGTAGTTGAATCGATGCTGTAGCTCGACCAGCTTTTCGGGCGAGAGCGTCTGGGCGGCTATGGGTTCAAGTCGCTCGTCGTCGATGAGTTCGTGATAGGGTGTGTCGGCGTCAAACGCGCCGATCAAGTCGGCGTCGAAGAGCACGCGCGCATGGCGCACGTCGAAGGCGATCATTTCACCGGGCCCGAGCCGTCCGCTACAGACGACGCGCTCGGCGTCGAAGTCGGCGATGCCGACCTCGGAGCCCGCCACAATCAGACGATCGTCGATCGTGTAGCGGCACGGACGTAGCCCGTTGCGGTCGAGCGCGGCACCGACAAAGTCGCCGTCCGCAAACGCGACGGCCGCCGGGCCGTCCCATGCCTCGATGACGTCGGCGTGATAGCGATGGAAGAGCGATTCGTTACGGTCGGCGACCGGCGGCATCAGCATCCGTAACGACTCGCACACCGTGCGCCCGTGACGCGCGAGCAGTTCCGCCACCTCATCGAGACTTCCCGAGTCCGAGAATCCCCGCGTAAGCAGCGGTTCAAAGGCCGGCGGCAGCGTAGCTCGCCGCGCCTCCATCCGCGCGCGGTTACCCCAGATCGTGTTGATCTCGCCGTTGTGCGCCAGCAGCCGGAAAGGCTGAGCAAGCGACCAGCGCGGGAGCACGTTGGTCGCGTAGCGCTGATGGAAGACCGCGAAGGCGCAGGCGTAGGACGGGTCAGCGAGGTCGGGATAAAACGCGGCCAGGTCGCCGCTCGCGCAGAGGGCCTTATAGACGATGGTCTGCGACGAGAGCGAGCAAATGTACGCGTCGCCGCATTGACGCTCGAACGCTTTACGCAGTAACGAGCAACGGCGCTCGAGTTCGGCGCCGCTGCTGTCGAGGTACTCCGTGGGTGCTGCGGTAAGCAGCGCCTGCCGTATCCTGGGGAGTCCGTCTCGAGCTTTCGGGCCGAGCAGCGACGCGTCAATCGGTACGTCGCGCCAGGTAATCTCTACAAATCCATGTTCGATCGTAAGTCGCTCGAAGATCGCGGCTTCGTCCTGCGCTCCATTCGGGGTGAGGAAAAGCATTGCGACCGCATCGGCGGCGAAGAACTTTCGCGGAATCTGGGTGAGTATGCCGACGCCGTCGCTGCTGCGACCGTCGGATGCTACCGCTCCACGGTGACCCAAGCGTGTCAGCGCGACCAGAGCGCGGTCGACCACTTCACGAGTCGGGCGGCCGTCGAGCGCAGCGACGAATCCGACGCCGCAGGCGTCGGTATCATAGCGAGGGTCCAGGAGGCTTCGAGCCATGCCCAACTATACGACAGGGGCGCTGCTCTTGTATAGTCCGCCCCCAGGACGCTTTACCGCGTGGCTAATGCCGCCCTCAGCCTTGTGTCGTACGATAGTCCCACGATGACACAGCATAACCTCGCGTTTATCACGGGTCATGCTAGCGGAAGCGAACCGCTTGATGCGGTGCTGCTTGCGCAGGTCGAGCGCTTTGTGGCGGGAGGCCGAAAAAACATCGTTATCGTCATGGACACGTTCCCCAATCTCGAGGAAGCAACGATCGCGGCGCTGCAGGGGCTGCTGCGCCGCGCATCGGAGCTGCAAGCGCGTGTAACGTGTGTCGCCCTCGAAGATCGCGTCATGTCCAACTTGTGCGCGATCCCTCTCGCCGGCTCGCTGAACATCATCCGGCGGGTTGACGAACTTCCTGGCGCGGCTTAGCTTTTCTTCGCGAACGAATCCGAGGCAAGCGTAAGATCGGTGGTTGTCCATTCGGTCCCGCCGCTGCGACCTTTCGCCGCAGCGACGTCATGAATGGCGTCGGGCACCGACATCGACGCATCGTAGGTGATGTGGGTTTCCGACGTCCACCCGGGGTGCAGGCTATGCGCTGCCGTGATCGTCGTGCGCTCGTCGATGACGACCGGATTCACGTCCGGAGCACTCTTGCGAACGAAGGATGAGACCGACTTGACGCTGTCGCTTTCGAAGTGCGTGCTCCACGAGCCGTCGGTCGCGACCGCCGACGGATCGTAGAAGTAGCGGCCGAGCAAGCTGAGTAGGACGTTGACCGGCGTCGACATCACGCTCGCCGGCGGGCAGATCACGCGACCATCGCTATAGATCGCACACGTTACCGGGTCGGCCGGCCGAACCTCGTGTTGGTACTGTATGTCGGCGCGCGCGACCAGACCGCCGTCGTTTGCCGCGGAAAGAACGTCGACCGTGATCGTGCCGTCTCCGCCCGTCCCGGAGAGGCCCGAACTGATACCGCCGTATCCGATGTTTTGGGCAGGGTCGGAGAAGTTGACCGTGACCTTATAGACCAGATGGCGCAGCGGCGGAGCCGGCGCCGGGGTTTGCGCGGTAGTGATCAGCAGCAGCGCGGTAAGCAGAAATATGCGTCTCATCTAGTAGTAAATACCTCTAGTACAGTAAGTACCTCGAACGCAGCGTGCGGAAGACATCGAGGCGCGGATTCCAGGATTCGATGATTTCCTGCGGGCTCTTTCCGCCGGTCAGCCCGATCCGCAGCGACGTCGTGCCCCAGTCGCGATCCAATGCAGCGGGCTCCTTGATCTCGATCTGACGCGGAGCAATCTCGCGCACCGCGCACAGAATCTCGACCGCGCTGCGCACGGCCATGAAACTGTGCGGCTCGACGATCATCAGCTCCACGCCGCGCAACTCCTTGTCTTTCCAAAATCCCGCGATAGGCGACCACGAGGCCGAGCGAAAGTAGACGCCGGCCAAGTTGCGCGCGTTGAGATGGTTTGCGAGCGCATCGGCGTTCAGCTCCGGGCCGCCGGCATAAAAGAACGGTTTGGTTGTTCCGACGCCGCCGTTGACGCCCGCGTTATCGATCAAGCCGGTGCACAGATATGGAAAGGTCGTCTGCCACGTGGGAATATTCGGCGAGCTTGGCACCCACTGCAGACCCGTGTCGGGCCAAATCATTGCGCGGCGGTACTGTTGCATCGCGATCACGCGCAGCTTGGCGCCGATGTTGAAATGTTCGTTGAAGAGCTGTGCGAGTTCGCCGACAGTCATTCCGTGGCGCATCGCGATCGGGTACAGGCCGATGAACGATTCCTCGCTCGGCTCGAGCACCGGCCCTTCGACCAGCGCACCGCCGACGGGATTGGGCCGATCGAGCACCCAGAACTCCTTGCCCTGCGCGGCTGCGCTCTGCATTGCGTAGGCCATCGTCGAGATGAACGTATACGCGCGCGAACCGACATCTTGAATATCGAAGAGCAGCACGTCGACTTCATGCAGCATCGCCTCGCTTGGATGGCGGGTCGGACCATACAGGCTGTAGACCGGCAAGCCCGTCGCCTCATCGACGTAGGAGGGCACGTACGAGCCGGCAGTGCGGTCGCCGCGAAAGCCATGTTCGGGTGCGTAGATCGCGCTGAGATGAATCGCGGGGTTGCGGCGGATTGCGTCGACCAGCGATTCCAGTTTTGAGGTAACCCCGGTTTGATTGGTGATGATGCCGACGCGCCGCCCGCCCAGCTCACGCCAGGTTTGGCTTAGAAAGACTTCATCGCCGAGCGTGACGTTCGCCGGAGGCACGGCTGCCGCAAGCAGCGGCATGGCACCCACGAGACTAAGAAAAGCGCGGCGTTGCATCGGCCTCCAGAACACCGGCTGCGCGAGCGCGCGCGAAGAGTTCGTTGACGGCCGCGATGCCGTCGTCGCCGATATCGTCGCTATAGTCGTTGACGTAAAGCTCGATGTGCTTGCGCATCACCTCATCGCTCATTTCAAAAGCATGCTCGCGCACGAAGGGCATGACCGCCGCCTCGTTCGCGCGGGCAAAAAGCAAACTCGAGCGGATCGCTTGGTCGATTGCGTGGATGCGTTCGTCGCCCAGGTCGTTGCGCGCAAGAATCGCGCCAAGCGGGATGGGCATACCAGTGACCGATTCCCACCAATCTCCCAAATCGGCCACGCTCACGAGTCCGGCGTTCGCGTAGGTAAAGCGCGACTCGTGGATGATCAGCCCGGCGTCGATCTGTCCGCTCGCAACGGCTGGGATGATCGCATCGAAGCGCATCTGCTGCGTGCGCGGGCGACCGCCCAGAGCGAGCTGCAGCAGCATGAATGCGGTGGTACGTTCGCCCGGAATAGCGACGCGAAGATCGCGCACGGCCGCAAGATTGCCCGCGAGGCCCGGCCGGGTTACGACTAGCGGCCCGCAACCGCGCCCGAGCGCACCGCCGCAGCGCAGGATGCGGTAGTCGCGCATCAGCGATGGAATCGCGCCGTAACTGACCTTGGTGAGCTCGTAGTCTGCACGCGCTGCAGCTAGGTTGAGTTCTTCGATATCGGCGAAGTGGACCCGTACCTCCGGCGCGCCGTCGAGCAGTCCGTTGGTGAGCGCCGCAAAAATGTAGGTGTCGTTCGGACAGGGCGAATAGGCCAGCGTGTGGGTTCGAACGTCAGTCGGCATGAGTTGGAGTGGTGTGCAACAGATCGAGCGTTGCATTGAGCACGCGACGCAGTCCGAGTATGCCCGCGGCAAAATCCCACTCGCTCTTGGAGCGATCACCGACGATGTTCGAAATGCCGCGCACTTCGATCGCCGGTACGTTGGCAAGTTGCGCCGCCCGTAGCACGGCAAACCCCTCCATCGATTCGATTTCGGCGCCGCGAGCGCGCAGGCGCGCAGCGGTAGCGTCGGTAGCCGTTACGTGTGAAACGGTGATGCCACGTACGAGCGGAAAACCGAGTGAAATGATCGCTTCGATCAACTGCGCGTCCGAGGGAACACGATCGGCGATTAAATTGCCGGGCGGAAGAGCCAGCGGCGCGCCGCTTTCTTGCTGCATTTCGTAGAGCTCTTCGCCGACGACCACGCCGTCACCAACATGCGCGACCCCGGGGAACGCGCCCGCGATCCCCGCGTTGACCACCATGTCGTAACGCTTGGCGGCGAGCGCACGGGCGACACGCACGGCCGAGTCGACCGGCCCGATGCCCGAGACCAGCGTTTCGACACCGGCACGCGGCCCAAGCCACTCGAGTTCCTGCGCTACAGCGCTCACTAAGAGAATCATCGCACTCCAATCATTTTGTGCGTTTGTAAGGAGAGGCGAAACCGCTCCGGGTGTGCTTTGGCGTATTCGAGCGCGATCTCCACGTTCTTTTGTTTGTTGCCCTCGGGCTGCAGCAAGATCACGGGTTTTCCTGTAAAGAGTTGGAGATGCTCTTCGGGCACGCGTTCGTCGACGATGAGCTTCGCCTCGTTGGCGCGCTGCGCCATACGCGGATCCACGCGCTCCTTGGGTGAAACGCAGAGCCACACGTCATCGGGTAGCTCGGTGTAGATCGTGCCGTTGGATTCGATGTGCACGCGGCGTCCGTCGCGCCGCAACGCATCGATCAGCGCAGGCGTCTCGGCCTGCGCGAGCGGCTCGCCGCCGGTTAGGATCACCATCGGGCAGTCACCGCCTTGCGCGCGAACGGCACGCACAACATCGTCGATGCCGGCGAGAAACTTTAGCGAGTAGTCGGTGTCGCAGAAATCGCACGCGAGATTGCAGCCCGCAAGGCGCACGAATACGGCGGGCGTTCCGCTCCACGTGCCCTCGCCTTGGATGCTATAAAAAATCTCTGCAAGCTGCAACATTGCGAACGAACCGCTAAGCCCCCGGGCCAAAATCAGAGCGGCGCAGGACGGCGCAACTCGTGTGGGTCTCCCACAAGACCAGTTCGTCGAGACCCTCAAGCTGCGGGTCGAGGCGACGCCAGATCCACATCACGATCTGCTCGGCGGTAGGATTGTCCATGAAATCATTGAGGTTTTGGTGATCCAGCACGTCGACGGCTTCGGTGCGCACAACCTGCTTGATGGTCTCAAAATCGGCGATCATGCCGCGCGCCGGGCCCTCCGATTGTAAAGGCCCGCGCACAGCGACCTCGAGCCGGTAGGAGTGGCCGTGCAAGCGGGCACATTTGCCGGGGTGGTACGGAAGTACATGGGCCGCTTCAAAGCGGAAGTGCTTTCGGATTTGCATAAGAGAGCTTGGCGGGTGGTTCGCGCCCGCATGGAGCGAGTCCGTTGTCCCTGCGTATCAACCGCGAAGAACTGGTGCTCTCCGCCGTCACCGGCGAAGTTGCTCCGATGCTCGTGAACACCGGCCTGTACGACGTGAGTTTCGATGGCCGGCCGTTCATCGTTCCCTCGGTGGGCGGTATCACACCGAACGTGCGCGTGGGCGCTTCGGCGTTCGCATTTATGGCCGATCACATCGAGCCCGCAGTATCGGTCAAACACCCCGACGACCGTCTGAACACGACGCTCAACGTCCTTGCCTGTATCGGCAACGAGGCGGTGGTATCATCCGGCGATGCAAAGGGTGAGCGCGGTCGCGTTACGGGAAAGCACGGCGGCGTCGAGCACGTGATGGTCGATTTCTCGCCTGACGTGATGCGTAAGATGACGATCGGCGACAAGATTACCGTCTGGTCGTGCGGACTGGGGCTGCGCTTTCTCGATCTGCCGGATATTCTCGCGTTCAACCTGGATCCCGATCTCGTGCATCGCATGGGAATGGCGATTCACGGCGGACGTTTGCGCGTCCGCGTTGCGCGCATCGCGCCGGCTTCCGTCATGGGGTCGGGGCTGGGCCGGTCGACGGTCGTGCGCGGGGATTATGATATCCAGACCTTCGACGACGAGCTGACCGCGAAATACGGTTTGCGAGAATTGCGCCTGGGCGACGTCGTGGCGATCAGCGACGCGGACAATTCCTTCGGCCGAATCTATCGCAGCGGTGCAATCTCGGTCGGCGTCGTGGTGCATGGCGGCTCATTCGTCGCGGGGCACGGGCCGGGTGTCACGACGATCTTGACCTCGGCCACGGGCGGGATCGACGTCGAGCTCGACGAGCACGCGAATCTCGCGACCTATTTCAACGCGCATTAGCCCGCATCGCAACGTGGTAGCGGGCGCGATGGCCTGCGAACCGCCACGCGCGTTCATCCACGTCGCCGTAGGCGGCGAGAAACTCGCCGTGAAATTCGGGCGGGATTGCCATGTGGACGGCGGCGAGATCGACCGCCGGAAGTCCGTAGTGGACGTCGCCCCAATCGATGACTCCGCATAGCCGGTTACGCTGATCGAGCAAGAGGTGTTTTTCGTAAAGATCGCCGTGAACGATGCGCGACGTTCCCTCGAGCGGCGGCTCATCGATACCGAGCCGCTCGGGGTCGAGCTTGCCGATTTCGTCGCTGGGTAAATCGTGCGCCAGCAGCGGCTGCGGATCGAGGTCGTGGAGTGCGCGTAAGAACGTCGCTAGATCGATAGCGAGCGCGCGACTGTCGTCGGCGTTGAGCTCGCGTGTATCCGCCGGTGCGCCAAACAAGATCTCATAGCCGCTGAAATGCCAAGGAAACGCGTCGCTGGGAGCCCCGATGAAAAGCGGATTCGGAATTGCAAACGGAAGGTGTGGAGCCAGCAGCGGCAGCGCTGCGAATTCCTTCACGATCAACGGTGCGGCGACGGCGCGCCGGGGAAAACGAAAGATCAGGTGCTCTTCGACGAGGTAGGCGGCATTGTCCCAGCCTGCCCCAATGCGCCGCAGCGACGCTTCAGTGAACTGTGGAAACTGCTCGGCGATCAAGCGCCGGGCAAGGTGGGCATCGACGTCGAGCTCGGGTTCCCAGGGTTTTTTCACCGGTTAGAACGTAAGCGCACGTTCGAGGTCGGCGATGAGGTCCTGCGCCCGTTCAATCCCGATCGAGAGGCGCAGCAACGAAGGGATGATGCCCATCCCGCGCGCGTCGACCGAGGTACTGGAATTCGGCCACATCGACGCAGGCTGTGCCACCAATGATTCGACGCCGCCGAGGCTCGCTGCCGAGTGGAAGAGTTGCAGACGGTCGATGACGCCGCGCGCGTCGTCGAACGAGCCGTCGATTTCGATGCTGACCAAACCACCAAAGCCGCGCATCTGACGCTTGGCGATCTGCGCGCCGGGATGGCTTTCGAGCCCCGGATAGTAGACGCGCGTGACGCGCGGGTGCGCTTCCATCGCACGCGCGACGGCCAGCGCATTAGCATTGTGCCGTTCAACGCGCATCTCGAGCGTGCGCAAGCCGCGCAGCAAGAGCCACGCTTCGAACGGCCCGAGCGTTGAGCCCAAGATGTGGTGCGTTTCCCAAATGCGCGCGATGAGCTCGCGCGAGGAAACGACCGCGCCGGCGATGAGGTCGGAGTGGCCCCCAAGATACTTCGTAGCGCTGTGGAGCACGACATCGGCCCCGAGTTCGAGCGGGCGCGAATTTACCGGCGTTGCGATCGTGCTATCGATGCTTACCAGTGCTCCGGCGTCATGTGCAACGCGCGCTACAGCCGCAATGTCGGTGATGCCGAGCAGCGGATTGCTGGGCGATTCGAGCATGACCAGCCGCGTGTTCGGACGCATGGCCTGCGCGAAAGCGTCGGTGTCGTGTTGATCGACGTACGTAACCTCAACGCCGAATCGCGCGAGGACGTCGTTCAAGAGCGCGCGCGTGCCGTCGTAGATCATGCGCTGCGACACGACGTGCGCACCGGTCGAGGTCAGAGCAATCGCGGTTGAAGCAATTGCACCCATGCCCGAGGCGCTGACCATCGCGGCTTGTCCACCCTCGATTGTCGCCAGGATGCGTTCGACCGCGCCGTGATTCGGGTTACCGTAGCGCGTGTAGAAGCGCTCGAAGGTCGGCGTTCGCGCAGCCGCGGCCATGGCGTCGGCGTCTTCAAAGGCAAAGGTTGAGGTTTGGTAAATCGGTGGCGTGACCGAACCGCCGTAAGCCGCGTCGCGGTCGCCGTGAACGAGGGTCGTTTCGATACCGAGATCGGTTCGCTGCATCCGGCGCTATTCGCGCTGGATGGCAATCGCGCCCGTCGACGTCGTGAGCTCGACCTGTGCGTCGCCTTTGCCGATCGATCCCGTGGCGCTGGAGCCGACGAAATGTTGCGTGAACGAAAGCGGAAAATTGGCCTTGACCGCACCCACGGAGGTCGACGCGGAGATCGTGGCACTGCTTTGCGCGGGAATCTGAAGCGCAATGGCGCCGACGCTGACATGCAGCGCGATGTGCTGCGATCCGCCGACGGCTGCCATCGTTGCAGCAACCGCACCGGTGCTCGTGCTCTCCTGCGCATCGCCGGTAAATCCGCTGCTCTTGATACCTCCGACGCTTTCCTCGAGATTCAGATTCGCGTTGGCGGGCGCGTGAATCGTGTACTCTACGCGGCAGTGGCTCGAGTTCGCGGGAAAATGCGAGGTTACGACCAGTTTCGAGGCGCTCGGTTGAACCGATATCGTAATGGCGCGAACGTCGTCGATCGAACTGCCCCACTTGCGTGCGTCGATCTCAACGCTGGGTTTGTCCCAGGCAATGATGTCAATTCCGCCGACGGCGTTGTGAACGTCGATCGAGGCGGGCGCCTGGGCGACCGTCGCATGGAAGTCTTCGCTTACGCGCCCATCGTCAAAAGCGCAGCCGGCGGTCGGGAGCAGGGTCAGCACGGCAAGCATCGCGTAGGCAGGCGAAAAGGGCAGGCGTCTCATGCCCAAGGTACGTTTGACAAGAGGGGATGTTTCCTTTAATATATAACCAGATGGTTAACAATAGTTCGAAGCTCGACGCCGTCTTCGCGGCCCTCTCGGATCCCACGCGACGCCGGATCGTCGAGCGGCTGGCACAGCGCCGGCTCACGGTGGGGCAGATTGCCTCGGAGTTTTCGATGTCGCAGCCGGCGGTCTCTAAGCATCTCAAGGTGCTCGAGCGTTCCGGCTTGCTCAATCGCGAGATCGATGGCCGCGTGCATCATTGCGAACTCAAACCCAAGGCCATGCAGGCCGCATCGACGTGGATCGAAGAGCAGCGCCGGTTCTGGGAAGCGACCTTCGAACGCTTGGACGACTACTTCGCCCGCAATCCTGAAAGGAACGATCACACGTGAACAACAGCACCACCGCGCCGACGACGTTGATCATGAAGCACACGTTCAACGCTTCACCCGAGCGCGTCTATAAGGCTTGGACCGACCCGCAGATCCTGCGCGAGTTCATGTGCGTTTCCGGTAACGCGCGCGTTGACGCCGCGACGGACGTGCGTGTCGGCGGAAGCTTTCGCATTGTCATGTTCCGGGACGACGGCGAGCAGTTCATCGCGACCGGAACCTATCGTGAACTCGCACCCAACGAGCGCATTGTCTGCACCTGGTCGTGGGAGGAAGACGATCCCGCGCTCGCCCGCGAGACAATCCTCACGCTCGAGTTCGCGCCACGCGGCACGCAGACCGAGCTTACACTTACACACGAAAACTTCCGCGATGCGCAGCAACGCGATAATCACGCGAAGGGCTGGGGAGCGATGCTCGCGGAACTGGAACGCGTGCTGTGATGGACGTGGGCACGGCGTCATCGGTGTCGATGATGGCGGCAATGATGCTGCCTGGCGCGGCGCCTGCCATATGGCGGCGCGTTCGCGCCGGCGATCGCCTTCACGGCGTGCCGCTCTTCCTTGGATCGTATCTCGCCGTATGGATGGTTGTCGGCTTTGTCATCAATGCGCTGTCGCTGTCGCATAGCACACTTCTTGCCGGAGCCATTGCGATCGCTGCAGGCGCCTATGAACTCACGCCGTTCAAACGGCACTTTCGTCAGCGTTGCGCGCAGGACGTTCGCTCAGGTTTTACCTTCGCGTTCTACTGCGCCGGCTCGTGCATCGGGCTCATGCTGATGCAGGCTGCACTCGGCATGATGAGCATCGTATGGATGGCGGCGATCGCCGCCGTCGTTCTGGCTCAAAAGCTCATGCTTCCAAAGTTCCTCATCGATGTGCCGCTTGGGCTCGCGATCGTCGCAATCGGAATTCTACTCGTCGTCGCGCCCTTGTCGATTCTGGGGCTCATCCCGCCGATGTGCGGATCATGAAAACGCCACCGATCGTGTCGGCGCAAGAGTGGCAAGCTGCGCTCCGGCAGATGCTCGTCAAAGAGAAAGAGTTGACCCGTGCGCGTGACGCCTTGGCCGCGCAGCGCCGGCGCATGCCGTGGCTCGCTGTGGAAAAAGCCTACGAGTTCGACGGTCCCAACGGTAGAGTGAGTTTGCTCGACTTGTTCGAAGGCCGTCGTCAGCTCATCGTGTACCGCGCCTTTTTCGAACCGGGCGTGAAGGGCTGGCCCGACCACGCATGCGTCGGTTGTTCGCTGATGGCGGACCAAATCGCCGATGTCGTCCACCTGCACGCGCGAAACACCAACTTCGTCTACGCGTCGCGAGCTCCGCAAGCGGACATCGAGCGGGTGAAGACGAGGATGGGCTGGTCGTTCCCCTGGTACACGATCACCGACAGCTTCGATGCCGACTTCGGCGTGGATGAATGGCACGGCACGAACGCGTTTATCCGCGACGGCGAGCGCGTGTTCCGCACCTACTTCGTCAACGACCGCGGCGACGAAGCGCTGGGGAGCACCTGGAGCTATCTCGACCTCACTGCGCTGGGACGCCAGGAAGAATGGGAAGATTCACCCGAGGGCTACCCGCAATCCGCACCATACGAATGGTGGAATTGGCACGACGAATACGGCAAGAACGAGGGGCCGTTCAGTCGTTAGAGCTAGGGCTTTTCGAAGGCGACGATCTCGTTGTTGTCGCGATGACTGGTCCAGAACTTCGTGCCGTCGTACGCGAGGCCGCGCGCGTCGAAGGGAATCGAGGCGAGCACGGTTATCCGAGGAGTCTCGGTGTGCGCGTCGACCTTCCAGAATTCGAGGTTCTCGAACTCTTCGTCACCGGTGATCAGGTAGAATACGCCGTCGGCAATCGTCATGCCGACGGGCGTGCGTTCGAGGGGAATCTCGCGCACGATGTCACCCTGTCCATCGAGTGCGAGAATCTTGCGATACGACGCCTGCGATAGGAAAAGCGTATCACCATCGAAGGCGACGTGCGCGCCGGTGAGATCCGGACAGGTGATGCGATCCCCCTTGAATCCGTGCCCCGGAACGAAGCGATAAATGTAGCGGTCGTGATCCTTTTCGCCCAGGCCAATCACGACGCGCAGCTCGTCGCCGACCATCGTCATCCCGAACGGACCGCCGGGTGCTTGGGCTTCCTCGCCCACGGTCCAGCGCTTCGTGTCGATCGCGTAGACGCGATGCGTTTCGCGACTGGCCATCCAGAGGGTGTCGCCATCGCAGGCCAAGCCCAATGGCAGCGGCGCCGGCGAAGGCAGACGCAGAAGTTCTTTGATCGCGTGTGTGGTGGCCATTACACTGCTCCGTCGGGCGTCATGCGTTCGAGGCGTTTCTTGAGATCGGCGAGCCAGCCGCTGGCAACGTAGCCGTCGACAACGCGGTGATCGAGGGAGAGGCACGAGTTCATCACGTAGCGCAGTGCGAACGAGTCGTCGTCGCGCACCAGCAGTTTCTTCTCGACCGTCTCCATGGTAACGATCCCAGCTTGGCCGGCGTTGATAATCGGCGCCGAGGCCCAGGAGCCGTTCGCGCCGTTGTTATTCACGGTGAACGTCCCGCCGGCGAGATCGTCCGCGCCGAGCTTGCCGCGACGCGCCTTGTCGATCAGCTCACCGGCCGCGATGGCCAGGCCCTTGATCGAGAGCTTGTCGGCGCCCTTGATTACCGGCACGATCAGCGTTGCCGGGAGGCCGATAGCGATGCCGATGTTCACGTCTTTGTTGACGTAGATGCCCTCGGCGGTGAATTTGGAATTCATCAACGGGAAGGCTGCGAGCGATTCGACCACCGCGCGAATAAAGAAGGGCAGCAGCGTGAGCTTGTAGCCGGTTTCGCGTTCGAAGCGATCTTTCTCGCGTGCGCGCCACTTCCACACACCGGTGACGTCGATCGAGGTCATCGTCCATGCGTGCGGCGCGTTGTGAATCGATTCGACCATGCGCTCGGCGATGATGCGTCGCGCCTGCGTGAGCGGAACGAGCGTTCCCGGAATCGGTTGCGCGTAGGTTGAGGTCCCGCCGGCCGGAGGTGGTGCGGTAGCCGCAGGCGGCGGCGCCGCGCCGAAATTGGTGCCGACCGCGATTGCCTGACCGACGGCGGCTGCAGGTCCCATCCGCGCAGCTGTCAAGACGTCGTCAGCGGTTACGCGCCCATTCTGACCGCTGCCCTTGAGCCTGCGAATGTCGACATGATGCTCACGCGCGAGCTTGCGGACCGCAGGCGAGGCCGTACGCAGCGCATCTTGTGCTAATGCATCGGCTTCGGGTTCGAGTCCGCCCGGCGCGCCGTACGAACTCGGAATCACGTTCTCGCTGCGCGCGTGTCCGTTGCCCTGCGGTTTGGGCTCGAGCTGCGGAATGTTGAATCCCGGAACGGGATCCTCTTGCACGCTGTTCGCCATGGCGGCGGTGGTCGAGGGCGGCGACGCAGCGGATTCTGGTGCGCTTGCACTTGCGGAGCCAACTTCGTCGATCACGGCGATGGCGGTACCGACCGGAACCGTGTCGCCTTCTTTGACCAACACTTGCGTGATCACGCCGGTAACCGGCGAAGGCACCTCGGCGTTGACTTTGTCGGTTGAGACTTCCAAAAACGCTTCGTACTTTTCAACCGGGTCGCCGACTTTCTTGAGCCACTGCGCGACCGTTCCTTCGGTAACCGTTTCACCGAGTTGCGGCATCGTTATCGTGGTTGCCATGATTAGAACTTCACCAAATCTCGCATCGCATCGGCCATCTTGGCCGGGGACGACATGAACTCGTGTTCGAGTGGTTCGGCGTAACCCATCGCCGGAACGTCGGGACCGCACAACCGCCGGATCGGCGCGTCGAGGGAGAACAGCGCGTTCTCGGCGACCATTGCCGAAATCTCGGCGCCGATGCCGCCGAATTTATTGTCTTCGTGGATGATCAGGAGCTTGCGCGTCTTCTCGACGCTGGAGAGAATCGTTGATTTGTCCATCGGGCGAATCGAGCGCAGATCGATCACTTCAACCGACATCCCCTCGTTCTCGAGCGTGCGCGCTGCTTCGAGCGCCCAATGCACGTAGAGGCCGTAGGAGACCACGGTGAGCTGCGTACCTTCTTTTATGACGTTGGCTTTGCCGATCGGAACGGTGTAGTGTCCTTCGGGAACCTCACCCTTGATCAAGCGGTACGTCTTCTTGTGCTCGAGGAACAGCACGGGATCGGGATCGTCGATCGCGGCGTTCAGGAGGCCCTTCACATCTGCCGGGAAGGCCGGAGCGACGATCTTCAGACCCGGCACGTGATAGAAAAGCGCTTCGATCGAGACCGAGTGCGAGAGCGCGCCGCGCACGCCGCCGCCGTACGGCGTGCGGATAACGAGCGGACACGTGTATTCGCCGTTGCTGCGGTAGCGCGTCTTTGCAGCTTCGCCGACGATCTGATTGAACGCCGGATAGATGAAGTCGGCGAATTGAATCTCGGCGATCGGTCGCAGCCCTTCCATCGCCATGCCGACGGCGATGCCGACGATCGAGGCCTCGGCGATCGGGGTGTCGATCACGCGCTGCGGGCCGAACTCGTTGATGAAATCTTTGGTAATGAGAAACACATTGCCGCGCGCGCCAACGTCCTCACCGAGGATAATCGTGCGATCGTCGCTCTTGAGGGCTTCGTAGAGCGTTTCGCGTACGGCCTCGACGTTGTTGAGAACCTTCGTACCGGCGGTCACTGCCACGGCTGCCATGCTCCTTCGTAGAGATTTGTATAGAGATCCGATGGTTGCGGGAAGGGCATTGCCTCGGCTTTATCGGTCGCTTCGTTGGTTTCGCGCAGAACGTCTTTCTTGATATCGTTCACGTCGGCTTCGCTCACGATGCCCGCTTCGACGAGCACGTTCACGAAACGCGGAACCGGATCGTTTTTGCGCTGCTCGCTGACCTCGTCGCGCGTGCGGTAGGTCATGTCGTTGTCGTCGGTCGAGTGTGCAAGGAAGCGGTAACACATTCCCTCGAGCAGTGTCGGGCCGCCGCCCGAACGCGCGCGATCGAGCGCCTCTTTCACGCTTGCATAGGTTTCGATCGGATCGAAGCCGTTAAAACGCTTGCCCGGCATCCCATAGCCGGCCGCGCGTTTCCAAATCTCGGGCTGCGCCATCTGCTTGTCGAGCGGCGTCGAGATCGCCCACTCGTTGTTCTCCACCAGCATCACCATCGGTAGTTTGTGAACCGATGCGAAGTTCATGGATTCGTGCCACTCGCCTTCGCTGGTTGTGCCGTCGCCGCAAGTGACCAATACCGCGCGGTCCTTTTCGCCGCGATAGGTGATCGAGTACGCTGCGCCGACCGCGTGCGGAATGTGCGCTGCGAGAATCGATGAGAACGACATGATGCCGAGCGACTTCGAATTGTAGTGATTGGGGAATTGGCGTCCGCCGTTGTGGTCGGCAGCGCGTGCAAAGATCGAAAGCATGATCTCGTAGGGCGTCAGTCCGACGCCGAGCGCGAGCCCCAGATCGCGGTAGTACGGCGCTAGGATATCTTTTCCGCGTTCGAACGCCATGGCCGCACCGGCTTGGAGCGCTTCGTGGCCTTCACTCCCCAGCGCAAACGGGACCTTGCCTTGGCGATTGAGCTGGAAGCCGCGATTATCGAGTTGTCGCTGCAGGAGCATATTGCGAAGCATTTGCCGCAGCTGGTCGTCGCTGAGTCCGCGACGATCCAGGCTCTTGGCCTTCGTGTCGGTTTTTGCCATCGATTACTTCCCTAGGGTGAGATCCGGCGCAGGGCCCGGGATTTGATAGTGCGAGCGGTCCTAGGGAAATCCTCTCCCGCAGGGCCGCTCGGCCGAGCGAGCGTATGCGTCGCCCCATGCCCACGATTAATGTGCCGGTCGAGGAGCTGGTTCGCTTCCGCCGTCACTTTCACGCGAACCCGGAGCTGTCGTTCCAAGAGCACGAGACCGCGGCGTTCATCGAACGCGAGTTGCGCGCGTGTGATCTCGACGAGATTCGTACCGGCGTCGGGAAAACGGGCATTCTCGCGACGCTCAAGGGTGGACGGCCCGGACCGGTGACGCTGCTGCGCGCCGACATGGACGGCCTTCCGATGGATGAAGCCGGCGACGTTCCGTACCGCTCGACCCGCAAGGGCGCGATGCATGCGTGCGGTCACGACGGACACATTGCCATTCTGCTCAGCGCCGCACGCGCGCTGTCGCGCCATCGTGAGCTCGTCGCGGGAACGATCGTCTTCTGTTTTCAACCGGCCGAAGAGGGCCCCGCAGGCAACAAGCTGATGATCGAGGAGGGCGCGCTCGAGAATCCGCACGTCGATCGGTGCTTCGCACTGCATCTCTACAGTGGGCTCGAGGTCGGCAAGGTCGGCATCCGTGACGGGGCGTTCTTTGCGTCGTCCGATCGCTTCACGCTCACGGTCAAGGGGCGCGGCGGACACGGCGCGATGCCCCACGTGACGGTCGATCCGATCGTCGGCGCGTCGCAGCTTGTGACGATGCTGCAAACCATTGCAAGCCGCGAGATTGCGCCAAAAGATCCGGTCGTAGTGACGGTCGGTACGATGCACGCCGGCACCACCTTTAATGTGATTCCCGACAACGCCGAGATGATGGGCACGGTGCGCGCCTTTAGTGACGAGGTCCGCCGTTCGATTCCCGAGCGTATGGAGCGCATGATCGAAGGCACCTGCGACGCGATGCGCCTGGATTACGAGTTCGAATATTTGTGGGGCTATCCGCCGACGGTGAACGACCGCGCGATGAACGATGTGGTGCGTGCCGCTGCGGCGCGCGCGATCGGCGAAGCGAACATCGTCGACCCGCACGACGTGGTGATGTGGGCTGAGGACATGTCCTACATGATGGAGCTCCGCCCCGGGGCCTATTTCGTGGTGGGCGTCCGCGGCCCGACGCTGGGCATTGAGCCGCAGCATTCTTCGCGCTACGATATCGACGAACGCGCGCTCGAAGTGGGCTTCAAAATGATGGTCGAGTTAGCGATGATCGGTTAGGTCTTGGGATTCCTATCGATCACGAGCCTCATAGCAACGAAGTCGAACGTGAGCGCGGTCTTGCGAAAGAACTGATGCGAGACCGTTCCCGCGACGGTGAACGGGAAGATTCCGTACTGGTTCCCGTGCGGAAAATAGACACCGGCGAGATCGTCGACCCTGCAGGTGCCGACTGAGACGCTTGCGGTGAAGGGAAGCGTCGATACCTCGCCGCCCCCGCCCATGCCGGTC
The DNA here is from genome assembly GCA_963833045.1 of Vulcanimicrobiota bacterium. Taxonomy (GTDB): domain Bacteria; phylum Vulcanimicrobiota; class Vulcanimicrobiia; order Vulcanimicrobiales; family Vulcanimicrobiaceae; genus Aquilonibacter. The sequence continues at coordinate 405,526 of CAWHWL010000020.1, read as the reverse complement.
TGCGGATGCGCGGCGTCAACGCTGATCCCTGCGGCATCGAGCGCATCCCTGGTGAGCTGAACGCCGAACGTGCCGCCGGTGTCGACATTGAAAAGCCCAGTTGGTCCGTTGTTAGCGTGAGCCTGTACGAAGATAAAGTGATCGCCGACCAGCCACATCGGGACAACGGTTGCTCCTTTTGCCGCGGCATCGCGCTCGAAAGCTGATGATGCGTCACGATCTTCTAGAACGAGCCAGCCGTTGCGATAGTCGAGCGTGGTGAGAAAGTGCGTGAAGAACGCCGCCCCAAGGATGCCGTCGACGCGCGTCGCGCCGCCCATTCCGCCGGGCAGCGGTAGCACCGAAGCCGGGACGTTGCTGATCTGCCAACTGCCAAGCTCGAGACGATCGACGATCGCCTTCATGGTCGCTGCGCGTTTTCCACCGGCGAATGTCCCTTGGCCGGCGTCGGTCAGCGCGATGCCGAGCGACTGCGCAAATTGCGCGTCCAGCACGATATTCGGCGCGCCGGTGTCGATCAGGAAATGAGCGTCATGACCGTTGACGCGAACGGCGATGAGCGGCAGCGGATCGGTTTGGACGAACTTGACGAGGGACGGTCCCTGGTGTGGGGCAACGCGATCGATAGGTGAACTGCGCTGCGCGATCGTCGCTTCATTGGCGGCAATGTGGCTGTCGGCCGGCGCGATCTTTTGGAGGAGGTCGAGCCAGCGCTGCGCGTCGGATAAATCGTTGTTGTAGATGGAAAGCCGGGTCAGTCCGAGTACGGCATCGGCATCGTTCGGATTGGTTTGGATCGCGGCCGCGTACGCGCTTTGCGCTGCAGGGAAGTCACCCGCTTTAAATGCCGCATTGCCGTCGATCGACGCGGCAAGGATCAGGGCAGCGAGGACCATCGTCTATTGATCGCCGCGCAGAAACTTCTGGAGGAACTCCGATCCCGACTTCATCGCCGACTCGAGATTGTCGAGCGCGGCTTTGGTCTGTTCGTTGGTGACGTCGGCGCTCTGCCGAGCTTGATCCATAAGGGTGTCGCGCAATTTGTCGCTTTCTCCCAGGGCCTGCGCAATTTTGGCCTGCAACTCTTTTGCCTGCTCCATGGCCTTGGTCATAAAGTCGTCGCTGCTCACGATGCATCCTCGCTTTCGGTAACGGTTAGGACCCAGCGGATCGCCCGCGCATACTGGTCGAGCTCGCGAAGCGCCCGGTCGAATGCCCGGTAAGCTGCGTCCTCGCTCCAGCGTTTACCCGTACTGCGCGATAAATGTTTCCCGTAGGACAGGGCCGCCTCCAATTGCTGCTCGATCGCCGGCCACTCGTCGCGGAGCGCTCGCTCGGAAGCGTCGCTCAAGCGGTCGATCACCGGCGGTGCCGGGAGCGCGGGGTCGTGCATCGCACACTCCAGGCGCACCAGCGCATATTCGCTGCGCGCGGTGATAAACGAACCCAGGAGTTGCACGAGCCGAACGTCCATATAGTCCATTATGTCCGATGTGCGACGCTATGTCATCGTAGGGAATGGCTTTGCCGGGACCACCGCTGCCGAACAGTTGCGCAAGCACGACGCCAACTGCGAGATCACGCTCTTCGGTGACGAGCCGTACCCCCTCTACAATCGCATTTCCCTCCCGCCGATGCTGCGCAAGCAGCTTCCTGAGGAGAAGGTCATGATGCGCGACTTTCACGCGCACGAGGGGAATCGCATCGCACTCAAGCTGCGAACGCGGGTCGACGCGATCGACACTGAGGGTCGCACCGTGAGCGCCGGTGGCGTCGAATATCCGTTCGATGCACTCTTGATCGCGACCGGCGGGCGGCCGAATCCGGCGCCCGCGCCCGGCGGTACCGGCGCGAGCAACGTTTATAACTTTCAGTACCTGGATGATACGCGCGCCATTTCTGAGCAGATCGACCGCTCGAAGAGCGCGGTTGCAATCGGCGGTTCGTTCATCGCCTACGAGCTCGCCGAGGCCTTCGCGGCGCGCAAGGTCGAGACGCACTGGATCATGCGCGGGCCGCACGTGCTGCACCGGCTGCTCGACGATGTTGCGGGCGAGTTCGTCGACGAGGCGGCAAAGAACGATGGCGTGCACATGCATTACGGCGAAGAGGTTGAGGAATTTGTGCGCTCCAACGGCGTCGTGACCAAAGTGCGCACCAAAAACGGCCTCGAGATCCCGGCAGAGTGCTACGGCGTCGGATTCGGTCTCACGATGAACACCGAAATCGTCGACGGGACGCCGATCCAAGCCGGAAAAAACGGCATCCTCTGCAACGATCATCTGGAAACGAGCGTTCCCGGCATTTACGCCGCCGGCGATATCGCGGACTTCTACGATCCGATTCTCGAGATGCGCTACCGCATGGGAACGTGGAACAATGCCGGCGCGCACGGCAAAGTCGTCGCGCAGAACATGATGGGCGGCAGTGAAAAATATCACGACGTGCCTGAATACTCATCGCTGCTCTTCAAAGGGCAGACGATCACGCAATTCGGTCTTTCTCCGGATCTGCAGCCCGAGCTTGAAACCGCGCGCAAGATCGATCGCGAAAAGAATTGGTACCGCGCGCTATTCTTTTGGCAAGATCGACTGGTCGGCGGAATTATGCTGGGCAAAGGCAACCGCGCCGGCAAACGCAAGTACGTCGAGGCGATCAAGAGCAAAGAACGCTTCCCCAAACCGCAATGGGAAGCTATGCTAGATTGGACGGCATAGCCAATAAAGGAGAACCGCATGTACCTTCAGCGCCTCCCCTTGGTCGTCGCCCTAGTGACGGCCCTTGTTGCCACGGCTGCCCCCGCGAGCGCCGCGCGAATCTACAACCTCTTGCCGATGCCCGTCCAAATGTCCGGGCAACATGGCGACTTCATTTTACGGCCGGGACAAAAAAGCGACAGCCTGAGCTGGACCGTCACCGGCCTGGATATTATCATTCACGGAATCGGCCGGACGCCTCCGATATGTTCGCTCAATTGGTTTCCGCGCCATGAGATCGCCGGCGGCCACTACCTCATCATCGGTCACCACGGTTACCAGACCGTGTGCTCGTTGTGCGATTCCGACGGGAAACTCATGCAACGGGCCACGGGGACGGTACCGGTGCAATACTATGACGTGTTCAAAGGGAGCACAAAAACCGGATGCTGAGAACGCTTCTTATCGCTGCAGTGCTGACGTTGCCCGCCCTCGCGCAAACAACCGAGGCGACACCGCCGATAACCGGTTCGGTCTATCAGGCGTGGAACTACTTGGTCCTCAATCAAACGCAAAACGCAGCCGAAGTCTCAATCTATCATCGCTTTGGTCCGGCGTTTCATTTAACGCGCGTGGGCGGCGGATGGGTCGGAGCGGGCGGCAGACTTGTCGTGAAACTTCCTAAGGGAGAAACGACCTACGAGTTAGAGGCGACGTTCAAAAAAGCCGGCCAAGATTCACCGACGATCGGCAAAGCATCGGTGAAGTGGTGGCTCAAAGACGGTTCGCGCGATCGCCTCGTCAACGAAGGCGGAAATTTCTACTGGAAACCGTTCTAGCCGGACGACAAAGCGGATTTTACTGCCGCGACGAAGGCGTCGACGTCGGATTCGGTTGTGGCCCAGTGGGTCATCCAGCGTACTTCGGGTAGCGCCTCGTTGAAGAAGTAGAAGAAGAACTGCTCTTGGATGCGCGCGATCGCCTCGCGTGAGAGCGTTGCGAAGATCGCGTTGGCTCGGACCGGCCGCGTGATCGTGACTCCCGGGATATCGCGCACGCCGGCGAACAAGCGCTGCGCCATCGCGTTGGAGTGTGAGGCGTAACGCAGCCACAGGTCGCCGGTGAGCAGCGCTTCGAACTGCGCCGCGATGTAGCGCATCTTCGACGCTAATTGCATCCCTTGTTTGCGCGCATACAACGCGACGTTCGCGCTGAGGCTAGGATCGAAGAAACAGATCGCCTCACCACCCATGAGCCCGTTCTTGGTCCCGCCGAAGCTGAGGATGTCGACGCCGACGTCTTTGGTAATCGCGCGCGGCGTGGTGCCAAGCGCCGCCGCAGCATTGGAAATACGCGCGCCGTCGACGTGCACCAGCAGCCCGCGATCGTGCGCGAACGCGCACAGCTCCGCAAGCTCGTGCGGCTCGTACACGTCGCCGTACTCGGTCGTGTTCGAAACGCTAATGACGCGTGGCTGCGAAAAGTGCTCGCCGTGGCCGCCGAGCAGGTAGGGCTCGAGATCGGCGACGCGCAGTTTGCCGTCGGCAGTTGCAATGGGAATGACCTTTGAACCCGTGAAGCGCTCGAACGCGCCGCATTCGTCGGTCTGTAAGTGCGCGCTCGCGGGCGCAAGCACGGCGTCCCAGGGGCGGGTGACACAACTGAGCGCGACGACGTTGGCCCCCGTACCGTTGAAGGTGAAATACACGTCGGTTGCGTCGCCGAAGTGTTCGCGGAAGCGTGCGACGGCGCGCGCGGTCCACGGATCGTCACCGTAGCCGACCGCGTCGCCCTCGTTGGCAGCCACGATCGCCGCGAGGATCTCCGGCGCGATTGGGGCATTGTTGTCGCTTGCGAAACTGCGCTGCATCACAACGTCACCGTGGTTCCGCGATACGCGACGTCGGCCTTCCAGCCGAACGAGCCTCGCGCCATCGCCGCCAAAGCCGCTGCCGACGGCGCTTCGCCGTGAACCGCGTAGAGGTGCGGCGCGGTGGTGCAGGTCTGCAGCCAACGATGTAGTTCGTTGCGATCGGCGTGCGCGCTAAAGCCGGAAAGGTGCACGATCGCGGCGTTGACCGGTAGCGTGTCGTTATAGAGGGTCACGCGCTTTGCTCCGCGGGTGAGAATGTAGCCGAGCGTTCCGAGGCTTTGATAGCCAGGAAAAATCACGGTCGCTTTGGGATCGGCGAGGTTGTTGTGCAAGTGGTGCAGGATGCGGCCGCCGGAGGCCATGCCACTGGCGGAAACGATCACGTGTGGGCCGGTGACCGTGTTGAGCGCCTTGGATTCCTCGGTCGTGACGTGCATGGTGAAGTCGCGAATGCCGAATGGTGTGGCTTGTGAGTCACCGGAAATCTGCCGGTGCGCGTCGGGAAAGCGCTCGAAGAGCTCATCGACGTGCTCGGCCATGGGGCTGTCGAGATGCACCGCAAGATTGGCAATTTGCGCGTCGCGCGCTTGCAACGTCGCGATGGCAAGCAGAATGTCTTGCGAGCGTTCGACCGCAAACGCGGGAATAACGATCGCGCCGCCGCGCGCGATACCGGCGAGGAGTGCAGCGCCGAGGGCGTCGATTGGCTCGGGCGGATGCACTTGATTCGCGTAGGTCGATTCGCAAATGAGATCGGTCGCGGCACCCATCGGTTCGGGATCGAAGAGCAGCGGGCGGTCGTAGCGGCCGAGATCGCCGGAAAAGACCACCCGCTTATCTTCGAATTCGAGCGCGACGAAAGCCGACCCGATAATGTGGCCGGCATCAAAGTAGGTTGCCTTGAGCACGCCCGCGACGTCAAAGGCCTCGTGCAGTGCAACGGGTTGCGTGCGCTTCATCGTGCGGTCGACGTCGCGTTGATCGTAGTACATCGGGGGTGCGTACGGCCGTTGGTGTTGAAAACCGCGTTCTTGCAACTCTTGCTGCAAGTGCGCGGAATCATCCAGGACGATCTGCATCACGGCCATGGTCGGCGGCGTGCAAAAGATCGGACCCGAGAAGCCGTCGCGAATGAGCTTGGGCAAGTATCCGACGTGATCGAGGTGACCGTGGGTCACGATCACCGCGTCGATGTCGTCAGCCGAAACAGGCAGCGGAAGGGCGTTGAGCGCGGTGACGCTGGCCACGCCTTGAAACATGCCGCAGTCGACCAGGATGTGTTTGCCGCCGATCGTGAGCAAGTGTTTGCTTCCGGTCACGATGCCGGCTGCACCGATGAAGGTCAGCTCAGCCACGATCGAAGACCACCGAGGACGGGATGCCGCTGCGCAGATACTCGTCGAGGCAGCGATCGACCAGCTTCTCGGGATCGTCGTCGGTTAACATGGTCGAGCCGGTTTCCTTTTGTATGAGCCCCGCGATGCGCGTGAATTCATTCGAGATGCCGCCGGAGTTGGTGAGGATGCCGATCAATTTGCCCTCGTCGTAGGCGATCGCAAACTCGCCCAGCGAACCGCTGCGCCCGCCGACGAAGAGCACGAAGTCCGAGCTATGGATGTTGTGCGTCTCGCGGCCCATCAAGCCCGATCCCGTAAAAACCATCGTCGTGTAGGGTTGAAGCGGCGAATCGTAAATCTTCACGTGCTCCTCGCGCGAAAGTGCGGGCGAGACGCCCAAGCTGACGCCGCCGGCTTCATGCGCGCCCAAGACGGCAGCATGCGGAAGGCCGGGACAAGCCCCGGTCACAATCGTGGCATCGCGCTCGCCGATGCGCCGGCCTAAACGGCGCGCAAGGTCGAGCTCCGGCTTGGTGATAAGTCCGCCGGCGGAACCCATCACCCCGATTTGGATTTTCATGGATGGGGATGTTTATGACGGTACAAGAGCCCACCTACCAGGACATTGTGCGGCGCTGGAAAGCGCTACGCGCAAAGGATGTGCGCGTTCGCGAGGTGGCGTGCGTCGGCGCGCCGCGCACGTTGCTGTGCGCGGAGTACGGCGACTTTCGACTTCCCGGTATCCATATCGCGGCGGGTGTTCATGGCGACGAGCCCGCCGGTCCGCACGCGTTGCTCGCGCTGCTCGAGAACGACGAGCTCGATCCGCGTTTTTCGTACCGGCTGTGGCCCTGTACGAATCCGAGCGGCTACGATGCGCGAACGCGCGAGAGCGTCGACGGCGTGGACGTGAATCGGACCTTCGGACGAGGCGGCTCATCGCCGGAGTCGCGCGCGATTATCACCGCCAATCGCGATCGCAAATTCGAACTTGCAATCGATCTCCACGAAGACGATGAGGCGGGCGGCTTCTATTGTTACGAATACGGCGGAGCCGGTATCGGGCGCCGGATCGTTGACCTGCTTGCGAGCGGCGGCACGCCCATCGATCCGCGCGACGTGCTCACCCCCGATCCGGATGTGGAAGCCGAGAAGATCGGCGGGCGCACGCTGACGCAGTTGCTTATGCGGAACGCCGCACGGCTCGGGCTCACGCTGGAGACGCCGTCGGCCGTGCTGCCGTTCGCTACGCGCGTTGCGACTCACGTCGCAGCGGTGAAGTACGCGCTTTCGCGAATATCTTAGCCATGGCGCAGCGTGATCAATTAGAAGTCGACGTGCTCTTCGTGGGGGCAGGGCCAGCCTCGTTGGCCGGGGCGATTCGTCTTGGACAACTTGCAAAAGAGGCCGGTCGCGAGCTTGAGATCCTGGTGATCGAAAAGGCGGCGGAAATCGGTAACCACGGGATCTCCGGGCTCGTGCTCGACCCCCGCGCAATTACCGAGCTGCTTCCGGATTGGATCGAGCGCGGTGCGCCGATCGAGGCACCCGTCGGTCGCGACGAACTCTGGTTCTTGACCCAGAGCGGCAAGATCAAGGCGCCGTTCACGCCGCCGCCGCTCAACAATCACGGTAAATTCGTCTCCTCGCTTCAACGCCTCACCAAATGGATGGCGGCGCAGGCCGAAGAGCTTGGCGTGCAAGTGTTCGGTGAATTTCCCGGACAAGAATTGTTATGGGATGGCGATCGCGTCATCGGCGTGCGCACCGGCGACAAGGGCGTCGATCACGACGGTAAGCCCAAAGCGAATTTCGAGCCCGGCGCCGACTTGCTCGCAAAGATCGTGGTGCTCGGCGAAGGGCCACGCGGCACGCTTGCGAAGCAAGCGATCCCGCGTCTCGGCCTCGACGACGGCAAAGAACCGCAAGTTTACGCCGCCGGAATCAAAGAGCTATGGCAATTGCCCGACGATCGTTTCCCCGCGGGCACCGTCATTCACACCTTGGGTTATCCCTTACCGCCTGAAACCTTTGGCGGCGGTTTCATCTACGGTATGAAGGATCGCGTGCTCGATATCGGTCACGTCACCGGACTCGACTACAAAAATCCAACGACCGATCCGCACAACGAGCTCCAGCGCATGAAAGAGCATCCCGAGATTCGCAAGATGCTCGAAGGCGCAAAGTTGATTCGCTACGGCGCAAAGGCGATTCCCGAAGGCGGGCTCTTCGCGATGGTTCGTCCATATTCAGATGGACTGATGATCGCCGGCGACTCGGCGGGTTTCCTCAACGGCATGCGCCTCAAGGGCGTGCACCTCGCGATGAAATCCGGCATGATGGCGGCCGACACCGCGTGGGATGCGCTGCAAGCGCAAAAATTTGATGCAGAGCAGCTCTCGGTGTACGAACAACGCTTCCGCGACTCGTGGGCGTACGACGAGATGCGCAGCGCGCGCAACTTCCATCAAGGATTCGAGCACGGCATGTGGGCCGGCATGTTCAACGCGGGCCTGGCGACCTACACCGGCGGACGCGCGTTCGGCTTCATCGACAAATTGCCGTCGAAGCCCGGCTACGAGAACATGGTCAAGGCCGGCTACCGTCCCAAAGAGACGCCGCGCGCGAAGATCGACAACGTGCTGACCTTCGACAAACTTACGGACGTGTATAATTCGGGCACGGTGCACGAAGAGAATCAACCCAACCATCTCCACGTGGCCGACACCAATATCTGCCGCGACCGGTGCACGGTCGAGTACGGGAACCCGTGCGCTTACTTCTGTCCGGCGGCGGTCTACGAGCCGATGTTCGAGCGCGACGGCGACGAGGGCGCGGTGCACGGGCGCTTGCAGATCAACTTCACCAACTGCGTGCACTGTAAAACGTGCGACATCGCCGATCCGTATCAGATCATCACCTGGGTGCCGCCGCAAGGCGGCGAGGGCCCCGTCTACACCGGGATGTGACCGCTAAAATCATGGATGTCACGGCCGGCGGCGATGTAATCGTCGTTGGCGGCGGGCTGATCGGCCTGTCGATCGCCTTCGAACTCGCGCAGCGCGGCGCGACGGTGCGCCTCTACGATCGCGCCGAGCCCGGACACGGCGCATCCTGGGCCGGTGCGGGTATGCTCGCGCCCTACGCCGAGCACATCGATGACGAAGCGATGTTGGAATTCTGTCGCACGTCTCTGGAACGTTATCCGGCGTTCGTCCAGCGTATTGGCGAGGCAGGCGGATTGCACGTCGACGTCTCCCTCGACGGCATCATCGAAGCTGCGTTCGATGCGCAGCAACTTGCCGCGTTCGAAACATTTGCGCGCGAACTGCGGACGCGCGGCGTGTCCTGCGAGCTGCTCGATCGCCGCGCCTCCCTAATCGCCGAACCGGCGCTGGGCAAGCATGTTGCGGGCGCCTTGCTCGTCGCCGGGCAGGGCTACGTCGACAATCGCCGTTTGGGCCGCGCCTTGCTCGCGGCCGTGCAAGCGCGTGGGGTGACGGTCCATGCGCCGGTCCGTGACGTGGTCATCGAGTGCGATCAGCGGCGCGTCCGGGGTGTCCGCAGCGAGCTCGGCTTTGCCGCAGCTGCGGTGGTGATCAACGCCGCGGGCGCCTGGGCGGCGAATGTCCCCGGCCTGCCCGAGACGGCGCGGCCGCCGGTCAAACCGGTGAAGGGGCAGATGCTGGCGCTTGCCGCGCCGGCGGGCTTCCTACGCCGAGCCACGTGGGTTCCCGGCGCCTACCTCGTGCCCCGTGGCGACGGCCGGCTGCTGGTGGGCGCGACCGTTGAGGACGCCGGGTTCGACGAGCGCGTGACCGCGAGTGCCATCCATGCGCTGCTCCACGCCGCGCTGGCCGCTGCGCCCTCGCTTGGGGCATTTACCGTCACCGAAACGTGGGCCGGGCTGCGGCCGGGAAGCCCCGACGGGCGTCCGTTTATCGGTCCAACCGGGATCGACGGCTTGATCCTTGCGACCGGGCACTATCGCAACGGCATTCTGCTCGCGCCGGGAACCGCCGATATGGTTGCGAGTTTTGTCGAAAGCGGTGACGCCGCGCCGTTGCACGCGTTCTCGCCCTTGAGGATGGCGGGGAGTGCGGGCCGAATCATCCATGCGTGAAAGCGACGATCAATGGCGAGCCGTGCGACCTGCCGAGCGGCACGACCGTGGCAAGCCTGCTCGAACGGTTGGGCGTGATGAGCTCGGGTATCGCGGTTGCGAAGAACGAGCGCGTCGTACGGCGCGTGGAGTACGAATCGATCGAAATCGCTGACGGCGACACGGTGGAGATCATCAAAGCCGTTGCCGGCGGGTGAAGACTACAACATGAGTGATGCTATTTTACGAATCGGGGCCTACGAATTCACCTCGCGCCTGATCGTTGGGACGGGCAAGTATCCCTCGCTGGAGGTGATGCAGGCCGCTCACGAAGCGAGCGGCGCGCAGATGGTCACCGTTGCCATCCGCCGGATCAATCTCGACGATGCCAGCGGAAAAACGATGTTGGATTTCATCGATCGTTCGAAGTTTCGCATTCTTCCCAATACCGCGGGCTGCTACAACGCCAAAGATGCGGTGCTCACGGCGCAACTCGCGCGAGAACTTCTCGAGACGGACCTCATCAAGCTCGAGGTGATCGGTGATGCGCAAACACTTCACCCCGACGCGCGCGGAACGCTCGAAGCCGCTGAATTGCTCGTGAACGACGGGTTTACGGTCCTTCCGTATGTGGGAGACGATCCGGTAGTGTGCAAGCAACTCGAGGAGCTTGGCTGCGCTGCGGTGATGCCGCTCGCCGCGCCGATCGGCAGCGGATTGGGCGTGTGCAATCCCTACACGATTGCGATCATCAAGGAACGGGCGAAGGTCCCGGTCATCGTCGATGCGGGCGTCGGCACCGCGAGCGACGCGGCGATTGCCATGGAACTTGGCGTCGATGCGCTGCTGATGAATACCGGTATCGCTGCCGCGAACGATCCGGTGCGTATGGCCGGTGCAATGCGCCACGCGGTTATCGCCGGGCGCGAAGCGTTTCTCGCCGGGCGGATGGAAAAGCGGCTTTATGCAAATGCTTCGAGTCCGATGCGCAACCTGATCGGGACCAAGGGCGCATGATTCCCGAAATTAGCGTGCACGATCTGGCGAGCTGGCGCGACCAAGGCCGGGACTTCGTGCTGCTCGACGTGCGCGAGGCTGACGAAGTCGCGACCGCTCGCGTTGACGGCTCGGTTTGGATCCCGATGGCCGAAGTTCCGCAGCGCGTGGGTGAACTCGATCCGAAGGTTCCGATCGCCGTCATCTGCCATCATGGCGGTCGCAGCGAGCGCGTTGCAGGATTTCTCGCTGCGCGCGGCTTTTCGGACGTGGTCAATGTGGCGGGCGGCATCGACGCCTACGCGCAGCACATCGAACCGACGCTCGCGCGCTACTGACAGACTCGCGCGGCTACGACGAACCAGTGCACCGCTCCGCGTAACGGCGCGGTCGCGTGAGCCCACGTGCCGGCGATGTCGTCCACGTCTACCTCGCGCATCGACTCGATGCTGAAGTGCGGCGCGAGCAGCGTCTGCAGCCGTTCCGTATCGAAGTACGCATGCATGACGCCGATCTCGTCGCCCTCACGCGGCGCGTAAACGTGCGCTTCATGCTCCTCACCGACGCCGTATCGAGCATCGCGAACCGAACCGAACGTCGCAAAGAGCAGACCTCCGGGCTCGAGCGCGTCCGCGATTGCGGAGAGTTGCCCGCCGATGGATCGTGGCGTCCCATGGAGCAACGCATGGGTCGAAAGTCCTGCCACGCACGGCTCTTGTGTCGGTAGCGTAGAGACCGCAAAACCGGCGGCCACGAGTGCATGCGTGTTTCGTCCGCTTCCCGACCCCACTTCGAGCACGCGCGCGCCGGGCCGGTCCGCCAAGCGCTCGATGAGGTCGAGAGCGAGGGGATGCGGCGGGCGGCGGGCAGGCTCTGGCGAAACGGGTGACATCTATGGCGACCGAGACGCTCATTATCGTCGTCGGCGGTGACTACCTGGCTTACGAAATCTGCCGCGAGATTTTAAAGACGGCCGGGCAGCGCGTTGCCCTGGTCTGGAAGCACGAAGAGGAGCGCGCAGCGAACCTGCTCGCCCAAACCGTGGCGAAATTTCGCGCGGAGTTTCCCGCGACGTTCTTCCATTACGCCCTCGACCCGTCGGAATCGACAAGCCTGCGTGAAGCGGGCCTCGAACCTGCCGGCTCGCGAGCCGATCAGCCGAATTTCTGCATCGTCGCGGTGTCGCAAGACGATCGGCTCAATTTGCGCGTGGCCTTGATCGCTCGCGACATCAACGAGCGCACCCGGGTAACGATTCGTCAATTCAATCCCGTGCTCGGTCACAAGATCCAGGAGGGGTTGAAGTATAACTGCACGGCGATCTCGCCGGCAGCGCACGCAGCCGCCACCTATGCCGCCTCAGCGGTCGACCCGTCGTGTTTCTATGCGCTACCGTTCCCGACGCTCGAAACGCTCGTCGCCAAAGCCGTGCATCGTCACGACCAGCGCGCGCAGGAAGAAGATCGCAACCATGCTATGGGTGGGCTCTTCGGATTCTGCGAACGCGACGCGGCGCAGTTCGGCATCGACGGGCTCGATGTGATCGCGGCAGAGGCGCACCTGCGGGCGCGTATCGTCGCGATCGACGGGAATCCGCCGTATATCTGCCACGGCGAAGAGGATCACGCCGATGGCGATACGCTCGCTGCGCCAATTCCGGAGGACGCACGCGTGTGCGTCTTTGGGCCGATTGCCAATATCAAACGAACCTGGCCGCAGGGTGAGCGCAAGCGCGAAACCTCGTGGCGCAGCCGGATGGGCGCGAGTATGCGCGATCTGCGCGTTGCGCTCAAGAGAACCGAGCCGATTCTGCGCACGGTGTTCGGCCTCGCTCTCGTGATGTATTTGGTCTTCTCGATCTATTTTGCCATTGCACTGCACATCAATCCGATCGTCGCGCTATATTTCGTTATGACGACGATGACGACCGTGGGCTACGGCGATATCACCCCGTGCGCGAACTGCGCGACCCAAAACATCCCACCGTGGCAGGCGTTGTCATTGTTTGTAGCAATGGGCACCATGCTGGTCGGCGTAACGATCTTTGCGGTTTTCACCGCAACGGTCACATCGGCGCTCAACGCGGCCACGCTCCGCCGCACGCGAGGGTTGCGGCGCATTCACCGTGCCGGTCATGTGATCGTCTGCGGCGCCGGCAATGTCGGTTCGCTCGTCATCGATTATCTGCGAGAGCTGGGCGAAGACGTCGTTGTCGTGGAGCGCAACCCCGACGCAATTCTTATCGAGCTCGCCCGCGATCGCAAGATCGACCTTCTTACCGGTGACGCAACCAACGACGAGACGATTGCCTATTGCTCCCCGGAGCGCGCCAAGGCGCTCGTGGGTGTCACCAACAGTGACACCGCCAACCTCGAAGTAGCGCTTGGCGCGCGAACGCGGACGCGCGAACACGCGCGGTCTGACATGCACGTGGTCTTACGAATCGATGACCTCGCCTTCGGCGCGTCTATCAAGCGGCACTTTGGCATCGCCTCATTTTCGACCACGGAGCTCACCGCCCCGACAATTGCCGGACTTGCGCGCTTCGAAAGCACGCGCGGCCGTTTTGCGATCTTCGCCGGTCGATCGTTCGCACGCGTCTTTCAGCTCGCCGAGCGTTTTCAGGGCGCCGAAAACGCTCCGCCCCCCGCGCCGCCGGAACGGCCGGGATATAAAGTACGTTGGATTCCGCTTTACGTCTGGCGCGAGCAGGGCGCCGGCAAAGGGGTTGCGGTTCCGGTACACAAGTTTGATCAGGACGTCAGACCTGGCGACCGCCTGTTGTTTATGGTCCCGCTCGACCAATTCAGCGACGCGAATTAAGAAAGGACGGCAATGCTGGCCGAAGGCGATAAACTCCCGCACCTCACGGTCGCCGACGACGCGGGAAAGCCCGTGAAGCTGGCCGATCTGCTCGGCGGGCCACTCGTGCTGTACTTCTATCCCAAAGACGACACACCGGGCTGCACCAGCGAAGCCTCGCAGTTTCGCGATCTCTATCCGAAGTTTCAGAAGAAGGGTGCGCGCATCGTGGGCGTCAGCCGAGACACGCCCGCGTCACACGAAAAGTTCAAGACCAAGTTTGGGATCCCGTTCATGTTGCTCGCTGATACCGATTCGAAGCTCTGCGACGCTTTCGGGGTCATCGTCGAGAAAAATATGTACGGCAAGAAATCTAAGGGCGTCGCGCGAGCGACGTTTTTGATCGACGGAAAGGGTGTCATCGTCAAAGTCTGGCCAAAGGTCAAAGTCGACGATCACGCCGATGAGGTGCTCGCATCGCTACCGTAATGGCGGCCGCGATGCGCGTGCGCGTCGTCGGCTCGAGTTCCTCGGTTCCCCGTCCCGGTCGTGCATGCAGCTGCCATCTCATTCGTGCTCGCGGAACGAACCTTTTGCTCGACATGGGCACCGGCGCGCTAGCGAACCTTCGCATCGTGATGGACTACCCGGATCTCGACGGGATCGTGATCACCCACATGCATGCCGATCACTTCCTCGATCTGATCCCGCTGCGCTACGGTCTCAAGTACGGACCGCTGCTGCGCGACGATCGCATGCCGATCTGGCTGCCCCCGGGAGGAGAGGGGCAACTGCGCGCCGTCGCCGCTACTTTTTCGAGCGAAGGACCGAACGATTTTCTCGACGAGGTCTTCGAGGTTGCGGAATACGATCCGAGCAAAACGCTCGAGGTTGGGCGTCTCTCGGTGACGTTCGCAAAAACCATTCACTACATCGACGCCTATGCGGTTCGTGTCGAACGCGATGGCGCGAGTGTCTGCTATTCGAGCGACACCGCTCCGTGCGAGCGCGTCGAAGATCTCGCGCGCGGATGCAGCATCTTTCTCTGCGAAGCAGCGCTGGGACTCGCGGTTGAAACCGGCCCCATGCGCGGCCACCTATCGGCGGTAGAAGCCGGTGAGATGGCTCAACGCGCCGGCGCACGCCGGCTGGTGCTCACGCACTACGGCACGGAATTCGCGCCGGGCGAACTCGAAGACGCGGCGCGCAGCGTCTACCACGGCCCCTGCGCCATTGCGGACGATGGGACCGAGCTGACGATCTAGGACTTAGTTTTCGGTTTTGGCTTCGCCGCGGGGAAGCGAGAACTGAATGAGCGCCCGCACCGGCGCAAGGCCTCGGCTCACGACCGCGCACGGAGTGACGCGCAGTCCCAATTCTTCCAAGCGAGCTTTGGCGGCGAGCAATTCGCGGCCCGATGTCACAACGTCTTCGAGCAAGAGCACATGCTGACCGGTTTCGTACGGTCCTTCGACGTACTCGTCGGCAAAAGCGCCGTAGCCTTTGGGCGATTTTCGAACGGCAATGAGCGGAAGCCCGGACATCTGCGAAACCGCCGTCGAGATCACCACGCCACCGAGTTCGGTTCCGGCGACGAGATCGGGATTGACCTCAGTGATCAGCGGAACAAACAGCCGGGCGATGCGCCGCAATACCTGCGGATCCGAGAAGAGCCGGAACTTATCGATGTAGTAGTCGCTGCGAACGCCGCCCGAAAGCACGTAGTCACCGCGCGTGAGCGCGCGCTCCACGATCATCTTGCGAAGCCAGATGAGCTCGGGCATCGGACTGACGGGTTGATTGGGTACGCCTAGATGGTCCATTGCCATGCATTCCAGTTCTCAACGACCGGGTTGGGATCGAAATTCTTGAAGTCGACGCTAATCGGGTGCATTTGACGCAACCAGTTGATGAAGATTTCCGGAACGTCGCGTGCCAGCAATGCCTGCGTCTTTGCGTAGGCGAGCTTGCGCGTGGCTTGATCGTAGTGGGTCAGCGCCATCGTTTCGGCCGCGTCCATCTCGGGACTACAATACCGGGAGTAGTTGTACCCGCCCGGCGGGACGTTCGCGCACATGAATTGCGACGAATCGTCCGGATCGATGCCTGCGTACCAGCCGTCGACGACCAGATCGAAGTGACCGCCCTGAAGGATGCCGCCCTCGCCGGCCGGCGCGTAGAGCTGCGCTCCCGGAAAGAGCTTGATCTGCGCCTGAATCCCGATCCGGTGGAGTTGCGCTTGGGTTTGGACGGCAAGCTGCTTGTAGGTCGCATCCGAGCTGACGGTCGCCAAGAGCAGAGAGAGCGGCTCCCCATCCTTTTGCATGTTTCCGCCCGGGCCGGGCGTGTAGCCCGCTTGCGCGAGGAGCGCGCGCGCCTTGCTGATGTTATAGGGAAGCGAGCGTACCTGCGGATCGAAGGCCCACATCCAATCCGGCAAGTCCTCAGTCGCGACGGTCTCTTGTCCGTACATCGTCGTATTGACGAGATTCTGTTTGTCCAGCGCGTAAGCGATGGCTTGACGCACGCGTGCGTCCTTCATCGTAGGGCTCGCGGTATTGAACTGCACGTCGTAGTAGCCGTTGACTCTCATCCAGGCGATCGATATATCCGGCGCGTCTTTGACCTGCGGGTAGAGATGGATCGAGGCTTGATAGATCCAGTCGATCGCGTGCGTCTTTAACAGCTCGACCGACGTGTTCTCGTCGGGAACGACCTTGATCTCGATGCGTTTCAAGCCGGGCTTCCCTAGGAAAAAATTCTCGTTGGCGACCAGCGAGATGTGATCGTTGCGCACCCACTCAGCGAAGCGGAACGGACCATCCGAGACCGTCGGTTCGCTGTTGAACGGAATCTGATTGACGTTTGGATATTTCGCCAGCACGTGCTCCGGGGCGACGCCGTACGGCTGGTCGCTATCGGTGAAAAACGTGTTGACGAACGGAGAGAACTTCGCTTTGAGGTGAACGACCACCGTCGCGGGATCGGGCGTGTCGATCGACTTGATGTCGTCGTAGCCGTGCCGTGAGACGACGTTGTTGTTCGGGTTCATGAGCGCTTGCCAGGTCCACTTCACGTCTTTGCTCGAGAACGGGACGCCGTCGCTCCACTTCACGTCCTTGCGCAAGTGATAGGTGATCGTGAGGCCGTCGGCGCTGATGCCCCGGTTCGTCATATCGGGGACTTCCGTGACCAGCAGCGGTTGCTGCACGCCTTTTCCGTTCGGCTGGATGAGCGGCAAGAACATGAACCGGGCGATAAACACATCGGTCGTGTTTGAGGTCAGCAGCGGATTGAGGTTTTTCGGTTCGCTTTGAATCGCCACGCGCAGCACGCCGGGCAGTGTCCAGGAGTGCTCGCCGCCGGCGTCGCTGGCAACTTTGGAGCAGCCGGTGAGAAGCCCGGCGAGGACGGCTAGGGCAAAAAGACGTTTCACGAAGCGAAAAGCCCCCTTAAGATTAAGCGGAGGCCCTTGTATTAGACCGCGGCTCTGGGGCCGACCTTGTTGCCTTGCACCGGGTCGTAGCGCTCGTGCCGCGAGGCGAAGGTCCCCAGCCCCTGGGTTCCGGTGCGCAATTCCGTGATGTAGCGTGAGAGTTCGACCTGGGGCACATCGGCCTCAATCACGTCGAAGCCCGGCGTCTCCGCCGGGTTCATGCCGAGAATCTGCCCGCGCTTTCCGGTCAGTTGCTGGATCACGGTCGAGGTGTATTGGGTCGGTACGGTCACGCTCACGCGCGAGATCGGCTCGAGCACGGCCGGGTGGCACTTGGGCAGGGCCTCGCGCACGCCCATGCTCGCCGCGGTCCTAAACGACTGCTCGCTCGAATCGACGTCGTGATACTGACCGTCGAAAAGTGTCACGTGCACGTCGCTGACCGGATAGCCGTTCGGCCCGTGCGAAAGCGCCTCGCGCACCCCTTTTTCAACCGCGGGAATGAATTGCCGCGGCACGACGCCGCCGACGATCTTGTCTTCGAATGTTACGCCCGAACCGCGTTCGCGTGGTTCGAAGCGCAGCCAGACGTCGCCGAATTGCCCGTGACCCCCGGTTTGATGCTTGTAACGTGAGTGCACTTCGGTCCCGGCCGTAATCGTCTCCTGATAGGGGATCTGCGGCGCAGCGGTCTCGACTTCGACTTTATATTTACGCCCGAGCCGTTCGACCGCGATGGCGACGTGTTGTTCGCCGCTTCCAAGCAGCAACAACTCGCCCGTGATCTCGGCGCGCGTTAACCGAAGGGATGGGTCTTCGTCGACGATGCGCGCAAGCATTTGGAAGATCTTGGCTTCGTCGATGCGTTCCTTCGGTTTGACCGCGATGGCAAAGCACGGATCGGAGAGCGCGACACGAGGCAACAAGACCTTATGACCGTTGCTCGCAAGCACGTCGGTGGTCTTCACGGATTCAAGACGCGCAATGGCGACCACCGCACCGGGGCCGGCCTCGGAGATAGCCTCCTGCTTCTTGCCTTGCAAGCGGTAGAGTCCGCCCGAGCGTACTTTTTCATCGCCCTGCGAAATGTTGGTGAGCGTTGCGTCGGATTTGAGCGTGCCCGAGAGGACGCGGACGATCGAGAGTTTGCCCGATTGCGGATGGATCGCCGTCTTGATGACGTGCGCGACCACGGCGGCCGCCGGATCGGCCGGAATCGGCCGCCCTTCGGCGTCAAGAACCGCCGCGTCGGCCGGAGATGGAAACCAGCGTTCGAGCGCGCGCATCAAAGCGGGAACGCCTGCACCGGCTGCGCCGGCCGCAACGAGCACGGGAACGATTTGATCGTGCGAACACTCGTTGCACAGATCGCGCTCGACCTCATCGAGCGGCGGCTCGATACCTTCGAGCAGCTCCTCCATCAAATGATCGTCGAAGTCGGCCATCGCCTCGAGCAGCTCGCCATGCGCTGCGCGTACGCGTTCGAGGATGTCACCGGGGACCGCGCCTTCGCGCTCCTTATCGCCATCGTAGGTGTAGGTCTTCATATCGGCGAGATCGACGTAGCCGGTAAAGCCGCTGTTTTTCTCCGTCGCGGCAGAGCGCGTGAAAATCGGCCACTGCTCGGCCACGACGTGCCGCCCGTACAAACTCTGCAACGCCGCGAGCGTGCCCTCGAAATCGGCACCGGGCCGGTCGAGCTTGTTGACGACGAAACAGTGGGGCATCGTGCGGGACTCGAGATAGTCGACCAGCGTTTTGGTTTGCACGACGCGAGCGGGATCGGCTTCGACCACGACGACGGCGCCGTCGGCGCCGCACAGTGCGAGTTTGGTTTCCTCGAAAAAGTCGATGAAGCCCGGCGCGTCGAGGATGGTGAGGTCCACCTGACCGCTAGAACAGTGGGCGAAGCCCACCGTCGTGGATTGTGCGTGCGAAACGTCTTCGGGTTCGTAGTCGGTGACCGTGGTACCGTCGGCGATCGAACCGCGTCGGCCGATTGCGCCTCCCTGTGCAAGCACGGCTTCGACCAGTGTGGTCTTGCCCGCGTGATGCGGGCCCACAAAAGCGATGTTGCGTTGTCGCTCGATGTCCATGCCAGCGTACCTCGTCGCCTAACGGCGTTTAACGGTTTTCTTTTTGGTCGTTCCCTTCGACGGTTTCGAAACTGGTTTTACGGATTTTTTGGCTGCCGGTTTCGCAGCCGGCTTTTTAGCGGCGGCGAGTTTTTTGACCGGAGCCTTCGCGCTCTTCTTGGCCGCGGCGGCCTTTGCCGGCGCGATTTTCTTGACCGGCGCGGCCTTCTTGACCGTCGCCTTTTTCAGCGGCGCTGCCTTTTTCGCCGGAGCGGCTTTCTTGGCCGGCGCCTTCTTCACAGCCGCGGCTTTCTTGACCGGCGCGGCTTTCTTGACCGGCGCGACCTTTTTTGCCGGCGCGGTTTTCTTGACCGCCGGGGCTTTGAGCGGCGCGGTCTTTTTCACCGGCGGTTTAGCGACGATCTTGGTTTCCTTGCTCTTTGCCGACGAGGCCGACGATTCGGCGCTACGCTTCGACGTCGATTTGGGCGACGCGGCCGCGGCGGGTTTCTTCGTCGTGCGTTCGGGGCTGCTCGCGCGCTTTTTGGGTCCGGTGTCGCGCGCTGCTGTTACGCGCGAAACTCGCGGCTGGAGCTCGGGCTGGTCGGGGAGGCCGAGTTCCGCGCGGCTGAAACCGCTAATGCTGCTGCCGGGTTGCACCGGGTCGGGCGAGCGTTGCGCGTGCGCTTCGAGGTGCTCGCGCGTTGCTCGCAGCACGACGCGTGCCAGGCGTCCGGCAACCGGGAAAACGACCTCGTTGATTCCGCACTCGTCGAGCATTGAGAGCACGACGTCAAACGCGCCGCCCTGGTCCTTGGGACTGTGCGCGTCGGAGCCAATGGCGATGCCGACGCCGCGGGCCTCGGCCTTACGCATCAAGCGCTTGTTCGCGGCGATGTACTTGGCGCGCTGTTCCTCGTTCTCGGCGCGGTAGATACCGCGTGAGTTGATCTCAACGGCCATTCCGCGCGCATGGGCAAGGTCGAGGAGACGATCCTCGTATTTTTCCAGCGTTTTCTCATCGGGCCAATGACCAAAACTCGTCGGGCGGTAGAAGTGCCCAACCACGTGTCCCGGCAGTTTCTCGATGTCCTCGAACAACCGGGCGGTATAGAGTTCCCACGTACGCTCGACGCCGACATGATCGAAGAGATGCGCAAACTCCGGATTGTCGTAGGGCCACATAAAGTCGGCCCCCTTTTCCGGATGGTCGATCGGCAAGAAATGGACCGAGCGGATGATTCCGTCCGGTCGCATCGCGTCGACGATATTCTGCGCATCCGGTCTCGCGCGCGGGTCGTTATCGACCTCGGCACCGATCGAAAAGCGCATGCCGCGTCGCAAGCTTTCGCCGACCACCGCGGCGTGTGTTACGTCGACGCCGGCCGTTTCCGCGGCTCCGTAGAGATCGCCCGCGTGGGCGAGCTTCAGTGCGCGCCGCACGGTATGCACGGCGCCGGGGTCTTCGAACGTCAAATAGTTGATGTGATCCGAGACCATGAGAAAGCGCGGCGAATTTCGCCGGCAGGCATGGTAGAACCACAAAAAGAGCATGCGGGGCGAATATGCGATCGGCCGCTCCTCGGCAAAGGAACGATGCTCGCCCTTCGCATGACCGTGGACGTCGGGGATCGCCGCTATACGAGGGTCGCTCAGCGTTCTACTTCCTTTACACCGCGAGGGATCCAGGCCGACGGCTTCGTGCCGACGCGAGGCTTCGAGGATTCGGGCGTACGCCCGTCGACCCACGGCACGAGTGTCTCGGCCATGATTTCGATTCCCTTTTTCATCACGTCAAACGACATCGACGGATTTGAATCACTTCCAGCGGCGATAGCCTGCGCGGGAAGGTATGGCAGATGCACCAGGCCCACGATGGCCGGCGGTACCGCATTTTCGGTCAGTGCCAACATCTCATAAAGCGCCTGGTTGCCAATGAATGTGCCGGCAGAGTTGGACACGTAGCCCGGGACGCCGGCGGCCGACCATGCCTCGACGATTTTCTCGAACGGAAGATTGGAAATGCGCGCTTCGGGTCCGCCGCGCGCTACCACATCGCCCTTGCGCATGACGCCGACGTTGTCGGGCGTTTCAAAATCCAACACGTTCACAGCAACGCGCTCGAGCGAGAGTGCCGTGCGGCCGCCGAGCTGCGAGAGCAAGATCACGATGTCCGGCTGGTCGACGAGAAGGGCCTGCTCGAAACGCTCGCGGACATTGCGCGTCTCGACGGGGATGACCCGCGACGCGACCGAGCGTCCGGAAAGCAGCGCGCCCTCAAAGCTGCGCGCCACCATCTCGCTGGGGTTGATCTTGTCACCGGCAAAGGGCTCGAACCCGGCGATGAGGATGTGTCTGGCCACTACCGCGTTAGGTTACAGCTTTCGCGCGGTGTAGCCTTCCATCTTCAGTAGGCGCGCCTTCATCTCGATCCCATAGCCGTAGTTATGGAGTTCGCCCTGTGCGTCGACGACGCGGTGGCAGGGAAAGAGTACGGCGAGCGGATTGCGGGCCATGACCTGTCCGACGGCGCGAGCCGCGCGCGGGCGACCGATTTGCGTGGCTACCCACGAATAGGAGCGCACCTCGCCGGGCGGGATTTGAGCCGCGGCGCGGAGCGCCGCCTGTTCGAATGGGGTCAGGTCCTCAATGTCGACGACCCGGTCGTCGATGCGCCATGTGTTAAAAAATTGTTCGAGCGTCAAACTCAACCAGGGCGGCGCCTCCCCCGCGATGACGGGGCGCCGTAGGCGGCTTTCTACCCGCGCGCGCACCAGTTCGAAGTCCTCACCGGTATCGATGCCGACATACGCGATGCGCGCCTCCTTGAATCCGACGTAGAGCCGGCCGATCGGCGTTTGTGCCGACGCCAACACCACCGGCGTCGTGCGTTCGCGCTGTTTGATCTGCGCGATGTGCTCGACGACGCGTTTGGTGAGATCGCACGATGCTTCAGGTTGGGGAAGACAGGAGAGGCAAAACGCGACGCCTTGGAACTCTTCATAGAGTTCTTGGCAATGGGGGCAGGCGCGTAGGTGAATGTCGACGGCTTCCTTGAGCGACTCTCCGCAGTCCTCGCGGACTTCGTCCCAGAGTGCTTCGACGTCACGACAGCGCATGTAGGGGATCTCCTTCGGGGGCGGTGCGTCCGATTTGCGGACCAAGAATGCGGCGCAGGATCCGCACGGCGCGATGAACGTGCGACTTCACCGTACCGATCGGTTGATGCAGAATCTCAGCGATCTCGGGGTGGCTGCGACCTTCGATGAAACGCAGCGTCGCTGCGGCGCGCAAATGCATCGGCAGCTGGAGGAGCGCTCGTTCGACCAGCGCGACCTCGGCGTTCTGCTCGACAATGGTCTCGGGTTGCGGCGGCCCGTCGAGCGACTCGCGCAAGAGGGCGTCCGGGTCGGCGAGGGCGTCGAGTGCGACGCTGGTCGGGCGTTTGCTGCGCAGGCGGTTGCGTGTCACGTTGAGCGTGATGGTGTAGAGCCACGGCTGCAGGCGCAGGTCAGTCCGCTGTTCGAGCGACATTTTGCCAAGCGCACGATAGGCTCTCACGAAGGCGTCCTGCACGATCTCCTCGGCATCTTCGCGATTGCCGGTCATGCGCAAGGCGAAACCATACAGACGGCGCTGATAGTCATCGACGATTCGGTCGAAGGTTTCGACGCTCGGTGCAGCCTTATCCGACGTCCGGCTGGACGGCGGCTTGGTCTGCTGGGCCGCTGATGGCACGTGGACTCCCCATGGGAGTGGTGCGAGCACGCTCATACGCTGGTCCTGACCACTCCCCGCGTCCTTCGGGTTTCACGCTACGCATGGAAAATCCTGAAGCCTCGCCACCAGGGCCGCCGACCGCCGCGAGGGAACCTTCAAGCATGGTACACGACGTGCCGCACGCACCAGTTTTACAACCGCCGGTCGCTCCAAGCGACGCGGCGGTTGTTGTTTTATGGCACACGAGGGAGAGGAACGCCCATGCAGCAGACGATCGAGCCAACGGAGATCTCATTCGACGCGTACACATTGTGCAGTTTTCTGCCCAATCTCGATTCGAGACGTGCGATTCCGCTCGTGCTCATCGGGTACCGTCGCAATCAGGATCCGTGGTTCGTCTGGCTCGTTCCGAAAGAAGGCATCAGTGCCGTCGGTCTAACTGACGATCCCTACTACGCAAAGGTGCTGCACGACCCGCACACCTATTTCATGAAAAAACTTTCGAAATATATCGAAGAAACGGGCTGTGTTAAGCGCGGCATCGAGATGCTGATCGATTGTCACCAAAACCATCTCGCTTTCACGCCGGTCACGCACCTTTCCGAGATGCCGTTTCGGCATCCCTTAGAAGTTCAGCTGGTGGGAGCGTATTAAGCGGCCCAGCCATCCGATCTAATTCGAGCAGCGAATGACGCGGTGGTAGATGATGCGGACCGGCACGCTATCGTGGCCGCTCTGGAGCTTACCGTCGATGGTGAGGGTCGCATCGAGCGCGAGTAAGAGCGCTCCCCGTTGCGCGTAGTACGCAGTTCCGTCCATGTGCATGTTTCCCGAGAGCAGCGCGTCGGGATGCTCGGGCAGCGTCCCGGTCATTGGCCCGGTCGCTTCGAAACGCACACCGACCACCTGGTGTCCGCTCAACGTTCCTGACGGGGCCGAGCGCAAATAGCCGGAAAGGCGCGACCCGCCCAGTGGGGAGGCCGCCTGGAACGGAACCATCCCATGAAGTCGTGTAAGGTCGCGCAGCGTCGTTGCATCGAGCTGCACAGCGAACGGCTGGTTGAGGATTGTCAGAAAATCCGGATCCTCATCGGCGCGATCCTCGAACGTGCCGTCGGCCAAGAGCTCTTGTTCGAACTTTCCGCGAACCGACGCTTTGCCCGCGTCGTCGACTCGTGTGTAGGTGACGTCAGCGACGTAACGCCGCCCGTGGCTATCGGTTGCGACGCCGAGATGCTCGACGCCGTGGTAGGTGATGTGCGTCTCGCTGACCACCCGGCCGATGCGATACGTGTCCTCTCCAGCGACGCCGTAGAGTTGATCGGCGAACGCGCACAGGGTGAGTGAGGGGATCAGCGCGGCAGCGATGACGGCGACCCGAATCGGGAATTGCATCTCCTACCTTTAGACTATCATCGGCTGCAAGTGTTTTTTGATTCATACCCGATTAAGTCGAGATACACGCACGTGCAAAACGCTTGCACAGGCGCCAAGAGAAGCAGAATCGTCACGGCGTTCGCCCAAAATGGCGCTAGCGGCACGTGGCGTTTGTCGATCGCGGCTACCACGAGCAAACTTAGTAGCGTCGGCACCAGCATCTGCAGTGCGAACAAAATGATCGCGCGCGCGAAGGCAAGGCCTTGCCACACGACCACCATACTCGCACCGAGCGATCGCGGCACGAGCAGCCACCACGGTTCGGCGTCATCGATCACCGTCGCGTGAACGTCGGCAAAAATGAGCGAGATCGCGACGACGATGACTGCGGCCCCGAGCAGCTTTTGAAAGGGGTCAGCAATGGCGATTGACTCGAACCCGAGGGCCGCGACCAGGTTCACCAAAAGACCGATGACGAGCACTGCCCACGAGCGCTCGAGCACGCGAAGCCACACGGCTCGCGTTGAAAAATCTTCGTGGACGTCAGCATACGTAAAAGCGGTGACGATCGCGACAAAGAACGGCTCAACGACGACGCTTGCCACCGGCAGCGTCACGCCTATGTTTGCCCGCCACGTGAATACGATGACGGCTTCCAGCGCGATGACCACGATGGCGGTGACGAAATAGACGAGCGCGTGACGACGGAGCGAGCCTAACGCGCGCCCGGCTAAGACGAGAAGTGGCGCGTGCGGTATCGGCGTAGGTGAGGGATCTACGGCTGTAGCTCGAGGCCTGCGCGGCGACCGCGGCTGATGAAGAAACGCACGGCCACCGAGCCCTCGCACACCACGACCGCCTCACCGTCGGCAAAAAGGCGACCGTCGATGTCGACCGTGAAGTCGCCCGCGGCGAGCCCCGCAAGCGTGCGAACCATGCTCCGCTGGAATTTGTCGTGCGGCGCGCGCGCTCCGATCGATTCGCGCACGGCAAGTGCGAGGAGATCGCGTACGCGTAACGGCGTGGCGAGGGCAAACGCCACCGAGCCGGCAACGGTGACGGCGTGGAGATCAAGCGGCACGCGAACGCGAATCACAGCGTATCTTTTGGCGCATCTTCGAGGAGCCGCCTGCCGCGAGGGAGTACCGTACTCTCCGATGCCTCCCTTTGGGAACGTGCCGGTGCAGACGCTGGTCGATGCGGTCGAAAAGCATGTTGCGCGCATGGATGACGCCGCTCTGGCCGACGTCCTGCGTGGCGGCGTCTCCGCGATGCCGCGCAACGCCCTGCACGCGCTGGTCGCTTCGATTTTCGATGCGTTTCGTGACCGCGGTGAGTCGTCGGAGGATGCGGCCGAGGGCGCGAACGCTGCGCTGGATCGCCTCGAAGGCGCCGACGTTCATGCCGTGGCTGCGCTTATCGACTATGCGCAAGTCAATCCTGGGCTGCTCAAAGAAGCGATGGCGCACTACGCCGAAGAGCATCCGAGCGAATTAGGCCGATTGCCGGCGCCGCTCGTCGACGGCATCACGGGCGCCCTTTAGTGGCCATGAACGCTTGAGCGATTATCCGCGCCGTCGCCGGCTTGAACCCGAACCGCCCAAGCGCGGCGGAATTCCAATTATTCCGCTGATGGTGCTCGTTATTCTGGGTGGTCTGCTGCTCGGCGGTTTGCTCACCAAGGTTTTTGGTGCCGGCGGTACCGTGCAGGCGCCGACCGCGCGTCCAAGCTTCACGCCGCTCCCGGAGAGTACGGCAACATTTGCAGCCACGCCGTCACCGACGCCGTCACGTGCAGCTTCGCCGAAGGCTTCGGCATCGGCAAGCGCATCGACATCGCCGAGCGCAAAGCCCACCCCGAGCCTGAAGCCGTCTCCGAGTGCAAAAGTGCTTGCGACGGCGCATCCGACGACGCGCGCCACGCCGACCATCGTCATCCTCACGCCGACACCGAGCGCTACGCGCGTCGCGCTCGCAACGCGGGCCTCAATCGCAACGCAGCCGCCGACCTCTCCGCCGTCGCTCGCCCCAACGGCGGCGTCGCTTGTGACGCCGACGCCGGTGCTCATTACCGGCGCGAACAGCGCCGAACATGCTTCCGCGATCGTTCGCGCGTACATCAGCGCCTTGGCGCATGGCGATTCCGCGACCGCGGCGGGCTATTTGGCCAGCGGATTGCCCACCGAGTCGTTCATCAATCCGGAGGTGAGCGTCAACGTTGCCGACCTACGCACGAGCCGCAACGAGAACGGCAGCTACGCGGTCACCGGGCAGATCGTGACGTCGAAAGGCACGTACATCGCGAGCTTCACGCTGCGTATGGGGACGTACGGCATGCAAATCACCGATCACTCGGCGACGCACATTTAATCTAGGAGGAATATCGGATGAAACCGCTGCTGCTACCGGCCACGCTTGCGTTCATGCTCCTTATCCCGGCGGCCGGCGTTTCCGGCGAGACCATTCACATCTACGTCAACGCGGCGCCCCGAGGCACGCAGATCGTCATCACCGCCTACACGAAGACCGACCGTTTCAACAGCGCGTATCTGCGCAGTTCTTATACTTTTGCGGTTCCCGCCGGAACGTTGAGGCTGTGCGCGCATGCGGAGGTTCTCTCCGAAGTGAAGGGCCCTTTTCCAGGCGTGCAGCGCTGCTTCAATGCCCCGTTCCCAAGCTCAATCGAGCTGGCAATCTGATATAAGGCTTAAACTTCCGCACCGAGCCCTGTGTTAGCGCGCACCTGAAGCTGGTTGAACATTGCTTCGGATTCGGGGTCGCGCGCGACAAGCGTGCCGAGGATCGCGGCGATAAAGCCCAGCGGAATCGAGACGATTCCTGGATTGCGCAACGGGAAGAGCGCGTGATCACCCATGACGTCCGGGCTGATCGCCATGAGCGCCAGCGACGAAATCAGGCCGGCGAGCATGCCGCAGATCGCGCCGGTTCGTGAGAAGCGCCGCCACGTAAGCGAAAGAATCAAGGCGGGTGCGTTGGTACTTGCAGCTACGGCAAAGGCAAGCCCGACTAAGAAGGCAACGTTGACGGTGCGCAGTCCGACCGAGAGGAAGATTGCGGCAAAACCCACGACCAGCGCTGCGGTGCGCGCGACGAAGATGTGCTCGCGTTCGCTGCCCGCGCCACTGCGAATCAGGCTATACCATACGTCATGGGCGAAGGATGACGCCGCGGCGATCGTGAGCCCGGCGACGACTGCGAGAATCGTCGCGAAGGCGACCGCCGCTACGAACGCGGTCAAGAGCGGCCCTCCAAGTTTGTCGGCAAGAAGCGGCGCGGCAAGGTTCCCGTTTGTCTCAGGAACGATATATCCGTTATGTGTGAGTTCCGCATTGAGTTCGGGCGCGGTCTCCGGATGGCGAATGATGTAACGAATGGCCTGCGTATCGCGTAAGTGCTTGCCAATGTCGTGTTGGCCCACGATCGTTCCTGCGCCCAGACCCATGATCGTCGTCAAGAGATAAAACGCGCCGATGAGACCCATCGCCCAGCCCACCGAGATGCGCGCCGCACGCGCGGTTGGAACGGTGAAAAAGCGCATCAACACGTGCGGAAGCCCTGCGGTGCCCAGCACGAGCGCGAGGCCGAGTGAAACGACGTCGAACGCGCCGTGCGGGCCCGAGAAGAAGAGCCCGGTATGCAGCAGATCGATCGTGTGTCCGTTTGCAGGCGCGGTCATTGCCGCATCACGAAGCGCGAAAAGTGAGAAGCCGAAGTGCGCGAGCACGAGGAGACTCAGCGCGATCGAGGCTGCGAGCAGGAGCGCGGCCTTGATGATCTGCACCCACGTCGTCGCGAGCATGCCGCCGAACAGCACGTAGATGAGCATCAGCAATCCGACGATCACGATCGCGTAGGTCTCGTTGATGCGCTGGACCAAGAGGTTGATGAGCGATCCGGCTCCGACCATCTGGGCTACCATGTAAAAGAGCGTGATGGTGAGCGTGCTGAAAGCCGCAATTGCACGGACTCCTCTCCCGCGCAACCGAAAAGCGATCACGTCGGCGACGGTATAGCGTCCCGTATTGCGCAACGGCTCGGCCAGCAGCAAGAGCACGGTCAGATACGCGACAAGCCATCCTATCGAATACATGAACCCGTCGAAGCCGTAGAACGCAATCAGGCCCGTGATGCCGAGAAACGACGTCGCCGACATGTAGTCCCCGGCGATGGCCCAACCGTTTTGAATGCCGCTGATCTCGCGGTGCGCCGTATAGAACCCGCGCCGCGATTGGCTGCGCCCGGCTGCCCAATACGTAATGACCAGCGCCATCGCGACGAAGATCGCGAACATCACGAGCGTCGCTTGGGTCATTTCGCCAGCTCCGCGGTCAGTCGTTCAACCAGCGCTTGCGCACGGTTATCGAACGAACGCGCCGCGCGCATATACGCCGCGAGTAGGACCCAGGCCATGAGGAACTGGGCGAAGCCGTAAAGATTGGCGATCGTCAAGGACTCGACGACGGGCCGGTTCATGAACGCGGGCGCGAACGCGATGCCGACGGGCAGCGCGAGGTAGAAGACCAGAAAGAAGATCGTCGAGGGAACGATGAAGCGTCGCCGCGCGCGCAGCAATGCAAGGAACTCAGGATCCTTCGCAAGCGTATCCCATTCGCTCGCCGTCAAATGGTGGTGCTGCATCGGCGGGGCATTCGCTGCCCGGCCGTGGGGCTACTCTTCGTCCGGCCAGCCGGCGATTTCGCCGATTGCCGCGCTCTTGGCGACGCGAAGGCCGAGCGTGGCGCACTTCATCCGTGTCGGGCTGATGCCGATGCCGACGTTTTCGAGGACAACGTCCTTCGAGAGCTTGGCGACCTCTTCGAGTCGCATGCCCTTGATCGTCTCGGTGAGCATCGATGCCGACGCCTGGCTAATTGCGCAACCCCGGCCGGAGAAGCGCACGTCGCGCACGATTCCGTCGTCGACGTCGAACTCCATCCGAATCGTATCACCGCAGAGCGGATTGAGATCTTCCGCCGACGCGGCGGGTTGATCGAGGTGCCCGAAGTTGCGCGGATTGCGGTAGTGGTCGAGGATAAAGTCGCGGTAGAAGTCGTCCATGTCAGATCTTGAAGACGCGTGCAGCCTTCTCGATGCCCTCAGCTAGCGCATCGATGTCGGCGTTTGAGTTATAGATGTAGAATGAGGCGCGCGCGGTTGCCGGCCAGCCCATCTTTTCCATGAGCGGCATCGTACAGTGGTGCCCGGCGCGGACGCAAATACCATCGGTATCGAGGATCGAGGCCAGATCGTGCGCGTGCACGTCGGCGAAGTTGAAGGAAAGCACGCCCGAGGCAAGTGCGGGATCCCTGGGCCCATAGAGCGCCAAGCCGCGCGACTCAAGCGGCGCGAGGCGTTCGAGGGCGTAGCCGAGCAAGGCGCGTTCGTGCGCGCGCACCCAGTCCATTCCGAGCTCCGAGAGATAATCCACCGCCGTTGCAAGCGCGATGGCATCGGCGATGTTGCTCGTACCGGCTTCGAATTTCCAGGGGAGATCGTTGAAGGTCGTGTGCTCGTACTCAACCTTGCGGATCATATCGCCGCCGGCAAGGAAGGGCGGCATCGCTTCGAGCAGCTCGCGCTTGCCGTAGAGCACGCCGATGCCCGTTGGGCCGAGCATCTTGTGGCCGCTGAACGCGTAGAAATCGACGTCGAGCGCTTTCACGTCGACCGGCAAATGCGGAATGCCCTGCGCGCCGTCGACCAGGATCGTCGTGCCGGCTGCGCGCGCCGCGGGCACGATGCGTTCGAGCGGGGTGATCGTACCGAGTGTATTGCTGACGTGCGAGATCGCGAGCAATTTTGCACCGTCGAGCAATCGATCGAGATTGTCGAGCTGCAAGATGCCGCGATCGTCGGCCGTAATAAAGCGCAGCGTCGCGCCGGTCTTCTCGGCCAACAGCTGCCAAGGCACGAGGTTGGAGTGATGTTCCAGCTGTGAGGTAAGAATCACGTCCCCGGGTTTGACGTTTTGCAGGCCCCAGCTATACCCGACCAGGTTGATCGCTTCGGTCGCGTTACGCGTCCAGATAACTTCGCGATGATCGGCATTGATGAAGTGGGCGACTGTACTGCGCGCGGTTTCAAAGGCCTCGGTGGCCCGCTCGGCGATCTCGTAGACGCCACGG
This sequence comes from Vulcanimicrobiota bacterium, assembly GCA_963833045.1. Lineage (GTDB taxonomy): Bacteria > Vulcanimicrobiota > Vulcanimicrobiia > Vulcanimicrobiales > Vulcanimicrobiaceae > Aquilonibacter. The sequence goes on along the minus strand of CAWHWL010000020.1, from coordinate 374,966 downwards.
TGAATGTTCGCGTTGTACTCGCTGTAGTAAGCAACCAGCGTGTCGATCACAGCCTGCGGCTTTTGCGAGGTCGCGGCGGAATCGAGGTAGACTAATCGTTTGCCGCGCGACGTCGGCTTGTGGAGAATCGGGAAGTCCGCAGCAATCGCTTCGGACGTGCGAACCGCGATCACGACGTCACCTTGGCTTGGAGGGCGGTGCGCAATTCCTCGCGCAGGGCCTCAGTCGGGAAGCGATCGATCGCAGGCTCAAAGAAACCGAGCGCGATCATACGTTCCGCCGCCTCACGCTCGATGCCTCGAGTCGTCATGTAAAAGATGCTCTCGTCGTCGAGCGCGCCGACGGTCGCTCCGTGATAAGCCTTGACGTCGTTGGCTGCGATTTCAAGCGCCGGAACCGAGTCAATGTGCGCCGTTTTCGAAAGCAGCAGCGCGTCGTCGCGCAGCGATGCATCGCTGTGCTGCGCGTGCGCGGCGATCCGAATGTTGCCGAGGTAGCGCCCTTGCCCGCGTCCCGCCGCCGCACTCTTTACCAGTGTTTCGGAGGTAGCGTCGCCGGTGCGGTGATCGACGTTGCTTACGACGTCCACATGCTGGGAGCCGGTCGGGAAGAAGAGCGTCGCGATTTTCGCGTCGACGCCGGGCTGCACGATCGTGATCGTGAGGTCGCTGATCGAGAGCGCAGCGCCGAGCTCGGCGCTGGCCCACGCGACGCGCGCATCGCGGCCGGGGCGCGCGACGCGCGTAAAGAGCACGCGCGCATCCTGTGGAGCAAATTGTGCGGAGGCGTAGGTCACGTCGGAGCCCTCTTCGGTGACGACTTCGGCGACGCCGCAGGCAAACGTGCCCGCACCGAGTTCGAGACGCTCGATGATCGTCGCGCGTGCGCCGCGCTCAGCGAGGACCACGGTATAAGGAAAGATCGTCTCGCCGTCCGCCGCGCGGTAGCGCACGACGATCGGTTCATCGATTGCGCAGTCAGCAGGCACGTAGATGAATGCGCCGAGGCGTGCATTGGCAAGCGCCAAATGCGCGAACTTGTGCTGGGGTTCGATCGCCTGGCGAAACGCGCGCGCGAAGAGCGCTGCGTGGTCGCGCGCCGCGGTCGCCAAATCGCAGGCGATCGCACGCGGCGACGCGCTCTCGATAGCGACTTCGCCGGCCGCGCCGTCTGCCGATGCGTTCGGTACGAGGCTTTCGAGATCGATCTTCCAATATTGGCTGGGCTTTTCGCGGCCGGTGCGCGTCGTTCGGAAGGCGTCCAAGGCCACGTCGCGCTCCTGCGGCGTGAGGAGACTAGGCAAGTGCGCTGGTCTCCTCGCGCAGGGCGTCGTAGCCTTCGCGTTCGATACGCTGCGCTAGATCCGGTCCGCCGGTCTTGACGATGCGACCGTCGATCATCACGTGCACAACGTCGGGCGTGATGTGCTGCAGAATGCGCGGGTAATGCGTAATGATCAGAAAACCGGTGGCATTGCCTTCCTCGCTCGCGCGCAAGGCTTGGATCGTATCGCCGACGTCCTGCAGCGCGTCAACGTCGAGTCCGGAATCCGTCTCATCGAGAATCGCATACTTGGGTGCGAGCACCGCCATCTGCAACATCTCGAGCCGCTTCTTTTCACCGCCGGAGAAACCGTCATTGAGGTAACGTCCGAGAAACGAAGGATCCATCCCAAGCACGTCCATTTTCTCGAGTAACAGCGCGCGGAATTTCGCGGGCGTGAGTTCGCCCGGCCGCACTGCTTGCCGTGCGGCGTAGAGAAAGTTCGGCACTTTTACGCCCGGAATCGCGGCGGGATATTGGAAGGAAAGAAAGAGTCCGGCGCGCGCGCGCTTATCCGGTGCTAGTGCAAGCAGATTCTCTCCGTCGAGGGTCGCGGTGCCCGCCGTGACGTCGTAGTGCGGATGGCCGGCAAGCGAAAAGGCGAGCGTCGACTTGCCGCTGCCGTTGGGGCCCATCAGGGCGTGCACTTTTCCACGCTCGACCACCAGGTCGATGCCTTTGAGGATCTCGTTCCCCTCGACGCTCGCGCGTAGACCCGCGATGCGGAGCCCTTGATCGGCCACTGTTCCCTCCGGACGTTATATAAGATATTGCTTGTGTAGCTTAGATGAGGCGTCGGCAGAAAGTCAAGGATTTACTTTACTATCTATCCCGCGCCATGGTAGGATACCGTCGAACGCCATGCAGGTTGACCGCTTTTTCCAGACCACCCGCGGCAAGATCGTTGCCGAGCTGCGCGAGCGAGGCACCGCCTCCGCCGCCGAGCTCGCGACGCTCTTCGGGCTCTCGCCCAATGCGGTGCGCCAGCAATTGGTCGTCCTCGAGCGCGATGGACTGGTCGAGGAGCACGCCGTTCGGCGCGGGCCGACCAAGCCCACGCTGGAATTCTCGCTCACGTCCAAGGCAGATACGCTCTTCCCGCAACAGTACGACAAGATGCTGGCCGCGGTGCTGCGCGACGTCAAGGAGCGGTACGGGCCGCCGGCAGTCGAGCAAATCTTCGATCGCATCGCGCGCCGGACGGTCGAGCGCGTCAAGGAGAAGGTCACCGCGCAAGATCCTGAGGGCAAGGTCGCTCAGCTCACACAAGTTTTGCGCGACCGCGGCGTCGTGGCCGAATACAGTTTGGTCGACGGGGGGTTCTTGCTACAAGAGCACACCTGTCCGTACTCGGGTGTGGTGAAAGAACATCCGGAGGTTTGCTCGGTGATCCATCACGTTCTCGACGAGACGATCGGCGGTGAACACGAGCAGATCGAATCGCTCGCGACCGGCGGAAAAGCCTGCACGTTTCAACTCAAGGGAGTAAGTTAAGCTCGTGGATTTTGCCAAGTTTCAACAGCTCGTGGAAGCCCGCCCGGGATTCCAAACGATGGATGCGCCGACGGCGAGCGGTGAGTATTTCAGCGACTCGTGCGGCGACATGTACAACTTCTTTTTGAAAGTCGGTCCGGGCGCGGTAATCGAGGACATCTCGTACTTCACCACCGGTTGCGGCTTTGGAACCGCCACGTGCAGCTTGGTCGTCGAACTTGCCAAGGGTAAAACGATCGAAGAAGCCGGCGCGATTACGACCGCGCAGGTTGAAGCCGAACTTTCGGGCTATCCCGAAAAGAAGAAAGATTATCCCGAACGCGCGCTTGAGGCGCTCAAGGTCGCGATCGACGACTACCGCGCCAAAGTCGCAAGTGGCGCCGTCCCGGATTTCGGCGCGATGGAAGCCGCGCCGCGCGCGGCGCGTGCGGCTGCTCCGCCGGCACCACCGGCCGCCGACGGCAAACTCACCATCTCGCTGCGCTAACCCGCGCCGGCAGTCTGTAGCGACGCGCTATGTCGAATGACGTAGCGCGTCGTTTGTTTATCCGGTAGCGATTCGAACAGTGCGATGCCGGTGGCGGGAAGCTCGATCCGTGCAACATCGAGCTGCGGCAGTGGACGTGCAGAGCCTCCCTTGACTCGTGCGATTGTCACGTGCGCGACGACATCGTCGACAAAGCTGAATCCCATCGCTTCGTACCGCGCCCGCAGCGCAGTCGCGAGATTGCGGAACGATTCACCTTGCGCACGCGAACCGATGAAGATTACGCGCGGGCGGCGTTCGTGTGGAAAGGCTCCGAGTTTATCGAACACCAGCGCGAATGCAGGAGCTTGCGACGCGGCCGCGTCGAGCGCGCTCTCGACGGCCGGCACTTGGCTTGGTTCCACACGCCCGAGAAACGCGAGCGTGACATGCAGCTTTTCAATGGGTTCAAACCGCGCGTCGAAATGGGCGGCGCGTAAGCGATCTTGCACGCGCGCACACGAATCACGTGTCGCCGTATCGAGTTCGATTCCGGCGAAGAGGCGCATTACTGAAGGTAGGGATTGGTCGCGCGTTCGTCCCCGATGGTCGTGAACGAGCCGTGACCCGGGACGACCGGCGTCGCATCCGGATAGTCCATCAGCTTACGATGAATCGACGCAACGATGTCTTCCATCGACGTGCCGCCTAAATCCCAACGCCCGATTGCGCCGGCAAAGAGCGTGTCGCCGGTGAGGAGTCGCGTCGCCCCGCCGCCTTCGATGGCAAAGCAGACGCTGCCGGGCGTGTGTCCGGGCGTGTGCAAGACGTCGCAGGTCACCTTGCCGATGGATATGCGAAAGCCATCTTCCAAGTCGCCGTCGAGTGCCACAACGTCCGGAATCGACGGTAATCCGAACAGCTTGACCAATCGCGGCTGGTCGTGATAGATCGGCAGATCATCGTGATGGAGTAAGGCCAGGGCTCGCGTCGCTTCGCGCAGGCGCCCGACATCTGCAATATGATCGAAGTGGGCGTGTGTGTGTACGAGATAACGCGCCCGCAATCCGAGCTGCTTGAGGCGTTTGAGAACGTCATCGACACCGTCGCCGCCGTCGACAACGATCGCGTCGCGCGTCTCTTCGTCGCCGACGATCGTTGCGTTGCAGGCTAGCAGTCCGACGGGGAAAGTTTCGACGATCACGTTTTCTCCAAATGAAAGTCGCGGAACCCGCCTTCATAATAACCCAGCGGTGCGCCATCGCGCGCCGCGCACGCCAGCACTTTTCCGATGAAAATCGAGTGCGACCCGGCGTGGTGTTCGGCCTCCACGACGCAATCGAAATGTCCGATCGTTCCGGCAAGCACCGGCGCTCCGGTCACATCGGTCGACCAAGCGATATCATCGAACTGGTGTTCCTTGATGCGCCCGGAGAAGCGCTCGGCGAGGTCACGCTGCGTCAGGGCAAGCAGATTGACGCAAAAAATACGCGAGCTCGAGATGTACAAATACGAGCGGGCCTCGCGATTCACGCAGATCAGAAGCATCGGCGGATCGGTCGAGACGCTCGCAAACGCGCTCAGCGTAATGCCGCGCGGCTCTCCCTCGCGTAGCGAGGTCACCACGGTGACGCCCGATGGATGGCGTCGCATCACCGTTCTGAACGCGGCCGGATCGGCCGCGCGGGCGTTCACTTGATACGGGCTCCGATACCGGTGCCGTTACCGAGCGGAAGAATGGTCGCATCCAGACTCGGATGCGTCAGAAAATATTCGTTGAATTCGTCTAGCTCACCGATCAGACAGTCGTCGACGACCACGATGCCGGAAAGCTTGAGCATTGGGATCACCAAGTCGAGATAGGCGCGATACAGATGGCGATCGGCGTCGATGAAGACGATATCGAGGTTGCGCTGCTGAAAGTTTTCGAGCAGCTCGAGCGCATCTTGGTTAAAGATCGTAATGTAGTCGTCTTCACCCGCGCGGCGGAAGTAGGAATTGGCGATACTGGTTCGCTCGCTATCGGGATCGATCGTCCAGATCTTGCCCATCGGCGGCTGCGCGAGCGCCATCCAGAGCGTCGAATACCCGTAGCCCGTGCCGATTTCTAAAATCCGATTGGCTTGCATCATGTGGACGACCACCGAGAGAAGGCGCCCGGCCTCTCGCGAGACGATCGTAACGCCGTCCTTGCGCCCGTGCTGCTCCAACTCGAGCAGCAGTGGGTGTTGCTCGGGGTGTAGGGCATCGAGATAACGCTTGAGGTCGTCCATCTACGGCTCTCCAGTTAGCGGGGAACCTCCGCCAACCTGCTCGAATCATCTTTCCTCTATGGGTCGGCGATTGCGGCTCTTTCCGCTCAACTCGGTGCTGTTTCCGGGCGCCGTGCTGAACCTTCATATTTTCGAGCCGCGATATAAACAGATGATTAACGAATGTCTGGAATCCGGCGAGGGCTTCGGTGTCGCATTGATCGCCGAAGGAGCTGAGGCGGGCGATCCCAACGTGCTGCCGCATAATGTTGGTTCGATTGCCGAGATCCTCGACGTACAGCCGCTGCCCTTCGGTCGCTTTTTCGTCTCGACCGTGGGGCGTACGCGTTTTCGCATACGCGAGGTCATCAGCCGCGAACCCTTTTTGATTGCCGACGTTGACGTTATCGAGGACGCGGAGCAAAAGGCCGATCGTGAAGTCGATGAGTTGCTGCCCGCTGTGCGCAAACGCTTCGAAGAGTACATCGCGATGCTAGTCGAGTTCTCGGGTCAGGAGAGCACGGTCGCTCTCCCCGACGATCCACGTGGTACTTCGTACCTGATCGGCGATATGCTTCAGGTCGCCGAGCGCGTCAAGCAGCGTCTTCTCGAGATTTCGGACACCAAAGCGCGACTGCGCGCCGAATACGACTTCCTTGAGCGCCTGCTTCCGCAACTACGCCGGCTCCTGGAACATCGCCGCGTGGAGTTGCGCGAACGCGAAGAAAACGGCGAAGGCGACACGTATCGCAGCGAACAAGAACAATACTTCGGAAAATTCTTCTCGCAAAACTAGCATGACGCCGCCCGGCTGGGAAACCTTCTATGTGGTCACCGCCGGAGCGGCGGCCACGCTGATCGGCCTCATGTTCGTGGTCATCTCGCTCGGCGCCGATATTGCGAAAACGGACAAGGCGCACGGCGTCGCTCAGTTTGTTACACCGACGTTCGTGCATTTCGGTGGCGTCTTGTTCAATTCACTCGTCTTGCTCGTACCTTGGCCGTCCGCGCTCGCTCCGTCCATGATCCTTGGGCTTTCGGCCGCCGCTGCCCTGAGCTACATCGCGATCAACAGTCGCGGAGTCACGCAGCTCGAGTTCGTTCACTTGGGATGGGACGATTATCTGTTTTACTTCGGGCTGCCGTTTCTCGCCAACGTCGTTCTGATCGTCTTTGCCCTCGGAGCGGCGTTTGGGACGCCCTATGCGCTCTACGGTATCGCCGCGAGTGTCGCCATGCAGCTGCTCGTCGCCACGCGCAATTCATGGAACGTTGCGCTCTGGATATCCCAGAATCGCTAAGCCAGCAAACCCGAGTGATGTTCAGCGGATTTGACGACGTTGCGGAGGAGCGCGACGTTGGTCACCGGGCCGACACCGCCCGGGACGGGGGTAATCGCGCCTGCGACCGCGAGCGCCGAGTCGTAATCGACGTCGCCTCTTAGTGCGCCGTCGACGACGGTCGTGCCGACGTCGATGACCGTTGCACCGGGCATGATATCCGCTCCGCCGATCAGATTGGGCACGCCGGTTGCGACGACGACGACCTCGGCGGTCTTGAGGAATGGTTGAAGGCTCGCACTCTCCTTGTGCAGGATGGTGACGGTCGCATCGTGACCGAGCATCAGCATTGCGACGGGCGCGCCGACGACGATCGATCGTCCGATCATCACCGCGCGCCGGCCGCGCAGCGGCCAGTGTGGACTGCGTTCGAGCAGCAGCATCACGGCGGCGGGCGTCGCGGGCGCGAATTCGGTGCCGCTTCCGAAGGCGAGGTGTCCTTGGTTGGTCGGGTGCGCGCCATCGACGTCTTTTCGTACCGGGATCGCATCGGCGATCTCGCGGATCGAGAGGTGGGGCGGTAGCGGCTGCTGGAGCATGACGCCGTGGACGGTGCGGTCGTCGCGCAGCCGTTCGAGCCGTTCGCGCACCTCGAGAGAAGTCGCAGTCTCGGGCAGCCGGTCGACGGCGATCTCAATGCCGACGCGCTCGCCGGTTTTGACCAGGTTGCGAACGTACGCCACGCTCGACTCGTTTTCTCCCACAAAGACGATTACGAGCTTGGGATGAATCCCCGCATCGCGTAGCGCACTCGTACGAGCAAGGAGTTCGGTGCGAAGCTCGGCAGCAAGAGCGCGGCCGTCGAGAATCATGGCGGACACCGGACGCGGTTTCGCCGTAGAGGAGGAGAGGACCCTGGAACACGTGCGGCGCGAGGTGCGCCTCGGATCGAACTTTGCGCCCGACGCCTTCGAAAGGGCATTCGATCGTTTCGTGGAGACGTACAACGTAAAGCCGAACATTGCGCGCTGCAGCCCGGACGTGCTCGAACGCTACTGCCGGCTCTTCGAGTCAGGCGTGGACGCGGCGCGTCGCCGTGAAGTGCGCTTTCGCGGTATTCCGTTGCTCGCCGCGGTCTTGCCCAGCGGCACGATTGCCTTCGAAGGCGAGGTCGATCCCGATCGGATGGGCGATTGGTGAACCTGCGCGTTCGTTGGTTGTTGATCGTCGCGGCGGCGGCGATCGCCCTTCTGATCTTCGTGCCGCTTTTTCTCGCGCAGGGTCCGTCGGTCTCGGGTCCCGCCGGAATGGTCGGACAATCCGCGCCCGTCTTTGTGCTTCGCGACGATCGTGGCGCCCTGGCGTCGCTCGCGCAATACCGCGGCAAGATCGTCGTGATGAATTTGTGGGCATCGTGGTGTCCGCCTTGCCGCGCAGAGATGCCGGATCTGCAGACCGTTGCGCGCGAATACGCGAAAGACGGTGTCGTGGTCATCGGTGTAAATCAGGGTGAGTCGGCGTCGCGCGCCGCGGCGTTCGCGCGCTCGCTTGAGATTGCGTTCCCGATTTGGATCGACGATGCGCAGCAATACGGTCGCGTTTACGCGGCGCTGGGGCTGCCGACGACGGTGCTGATCGATCGGCGCGGCGTCGTCGCGCGCGGATTCGACGGACCGCTGACCGTAGAACAGATGCGTTCGGCGATCGGTCAAGCCGTGCACGCTACGTGAGGAGTTCGGCGCTCCTCGCGGCGTTCGTGGTGCTCGCGGTCGTGCTCGAGGTTGTTCTCCCCGGGCGCGCGGTCTATCATGCAGGATGGTACAACGTCGCGCTTGCCGCGCTCGCGGTATGGGCGATCGTCCGCACGCGCAGCACGCCGTTGATCGCCTTTGGCGTCGGCGCAATCGCGCTCGCTGGGATCGCGAGCGGATTGCTCGGCCCCGATACGCGAACCGTAATCGGCGCGCCCGGCACGAGTGTGCGCGCAGATGAAGCGGGCGGAACGCTGGTCTTTCCGCCTCTGCATGCGCAGCCGATCGGCGCGTGGCGTTACACCGCTACGGCGTTGCTGCGCCGTGTTCCGCGTACCGTGATCGCGATAGAAGCGTTCGATCAGCGCGGCGCGCATTTGACGATCACGCAACCGACGGGAAGCGCCTTTCTCTCACCGGTGCTGCTGATGGAGAACACGCAGACGATCGCGGGGTTCGCGTTGCCGTACGACACGTTCGCGGTGCCGGCGGAGCATCGCATCGTCAAGGCCGTATTGTTTTCGGCGGCACAAGCCGCATCGATTCCGGCGCTGTCGACGATCCATGGCCCGGTTGTGCTCTTCGATCTCGAGGACGAGACCGGAGCGTCGATTCCACATGGCATTGGGGTTGCGCCGGACGATCAAGCCGTGCTTTTGGGCGGATTGAGGCTGCGCGCGAGCGTCCTTTCGTATCCAGCGATCGAGGTCGTGTCGATCCCCGATCTCGCGGTCGTTGCTGCGGGACTGCTTGCGATATTCATCGGTGTGCTCTTGACGCGCAGGCGCGCGGCGGGGTAAGATCGCCGGACAATGACGTACGTGCACATTCCGCCGTGCCCGCCGCAGCCGCATCAGGAGATGCCGGTTCGGTAGCGCGCGTCGTCAAAGCACTTTTGTGACGAACCGCTCCGGTTACCGGGGCGGTTCGTTTTTTATTTGGGGGAGCCATGCGAATCGGAATCATTGGGCGCGGGACGCTTGGGGGTGCACTGCAGAGGGGCTTCGAGCGCAATCCCCAGGTGCGCGAGATCGACTCGACCACGCGCGCGTCGGCGCTACGGAACTGTGCGGTTGCCGCGGGAAGCGATATCGTCGTGGTCTGCGTGAAACCGCGCGACGCCGCCGACGTGTGCACGCAGATCGCACCGGTGTTACGCGAAGATCAGATCCTGGTGTCGGCTGTCGCGGCGGTCGAGACCGGATCGCTGCGCGACTGGACCGCGAATCGCGCGCGGATCGTGCGGGTGATGCCGAATACGCCGGCGCGGGTCTCATCCGCGATGACGGTGCTCGCCCGAGCACGCGAGAGCAACGAGGAGGCGCTCGAACAAACACGGGGACTGTTCGATACATTCGGGCGCACGCTCGTGCTCGACGAATCGTTGATGGACGCGGTCACCGCGATCAGCGGCTGCGGACCGGCATTCATCTTCGTCGTAATCGAAGCGCTGATCGATGCGGCAATCGCGCTTGGCATTCCCTACGAACAGGCGCGCGTGCTCGTGGCGCAGACGGTGCTTGGCTCGGGGCGCCTGGTGTTGGAGACCCAAACGCATCCGGGTGCGCTCAAACACGAGGTAACGACGCCGGGCGGCCGCACGATTCGCGGATTGCTCGAACTCGAAGACGGCAAGCTGCGCGCCACGCTTATGAAAGCCGCGTTGGCCGCCGGCGGGCGCTAGAAGTCCGTTGTGCTGGTGAAGGTGAACCGATCCACTTTCGCTGTCGGGACCACGAGCGAATAGTACTGACCGGTGCGCTTTTGCACGTTCGAGAACTCGACCGAGCCGAGCGCCTCGACGATGCTTTGATTGAAACGCATGTTGCGCACGCCGCCCGCGATCTTGCCGTTTTCGATCAAGAATGTGCCGTCGCGGGTCATCCCGGTGACGATCGCGCGCTTTTGATCGACCGTACGAATGTACCAAAACCGCGAAATCAAGAGCCCGCGCTTCGTGTTCGCAATCAGGTCTTGCGTGCTCTGTGTTCCGGGCGCGACGACGATGTTGAGCGGCTGAGGACCGTAGGTATTGGGCGCCGGAAGCGCATGGCCGGTGTCGGGCCGGTCGAGCTTGTTTGCATAGTAGCTATCGGTCACGATGTTGCGCACGACGCCGGCGTCGACCAGCGCGACCTTCGACTTGGGCTGCCCTTCGTAATCGAACGGCATCGCCGGTGCAAGCGGGTGGCTGTAATCGTCGCCGATCGTGACCCGTTCGTCGAAGTAGCTGCGATCCAGTCCATCTGAACAGAATGAAGATCCCTCGCTGAAGTTCTGGGCCGAAAAATGCGTGAGTAAATAGGTCAGAAGCTCGCCGAAAGCCGGCGGTTCCAAAATCACCGTCCATTGCCCGGGCTCGACCGCACGCGGGTGCGCGCTTGCTCGCGCGAGATCCACCGCTCGCGCACCAGCGTCGCTTCCGTCGAGTTCTCGAACGTCGGCCGTGTAGTGCTCGGCAAAGCCGGTCGAGTCAGGAGCGGTCGCCTTGACGTTGACCCGTGCGTCGGTGCCGTCGAACGACGCGAGCGCACCGGACGAATTGGCGATCGTCGTGCCGCCGCTCGAGGTTGACACGTACCCGGCGCACCAATAGTGCCCGCGCTCTGCGCGCGTCAGGATGGCATCCGCGATCGCGGCTCGCGCTGCGGGGTCGCAGCTCGCCGTCGCTTCGACGTAACATCCGGACGGCACTTGCGTCGGGCCGCCTAGCGGCAATTTCGGCACGAGCGGATCACTCGGGGCGAACGAGGCCATATCGAGGGCTTGCGCGAGCAGCGCGTCCACCGCCGCGTCGCCGGGATCGTTCGAGGTCGCGACGCCGGTGCGTCCATTGACGATCGCCCGAATCGAGATCGTTACATTGTTGGCCGCGACGTTTTGGTTCGAGATGCCGTGGGTGAAGCGTGTGAGCGACTCGTCGCTGAAGCTTACGCGCACTTCGGTCTGATCCGCGCGCGAACGTTCCACGGCACGCTGCGCGATCGTTTCTCGCTGCTCGCTCTTCACTGATACCCGACTCCCACGCTCACCCGGCGAAAGCGCGCCGGTGCGGCGGCCTGCGTCGTGCGCCCGGACTGCATCGGTTCGCCCTTGCCGCAATTCGGCGTCCCCCACGCGTTCCACGACGCCCGATCGGCAATCGCGTCGCACCCGTTCCAGAATTGCGGGGTGACGCCCGCGTAGGTGGGGTTCTTGAGCATGCGGCCGCGCTTGCCGTTCTTGATCTCCCAGCCGATTTGACAGCCGAATTGGAAGTTCAAGCGCCGGTCATCGATCGACCAGGAACGATTGCCTTCCATATAGATGCCGTCGTTCACGCCGTCGAAGAGCCCGTCAAACGGGACGTCGCCCGGCAGAAGGTTCAGGTTGCACATGCGGATCATCGGAACGAACTCCCAACTCTGCGCACGCACGCACGCGTTGCTGGCGCGTCCGATCGCGCGCGCCGTGTCGTTGCTCATCTCGTATCCGCGTAGCACGCCGTCGCGCACGATGTCCGACGTGCCGGATTTGGTCCCCTCGTCATCGTAGCCGCATGTCGCCATGCCCGAGGGCAGGTTATTATCGACCACAATCGTCACGGCCGGCGATCCGTAGCGCAGCTTGTCCAGTTGCGAGATCTCGAGAAAACTCGTGCCTGAAAAATTGGCTTCCCACCCCATCACGCGATCCAGCTCGGCCGGATGGCCGCACGATTCGTGAATCTGCAGCGACACCTGCGAGCCGCCGAGGATGATATCGAAGGTGCCGCTTGGACACTGCGGAGCGGTAAGGAGCGCGATGGCTTCTTCGCCGATACGCTGCGCGTTTTTCGTTAACGCCGCTTCCTCGACGATCTCCCAACCGCCGGACTTGTAGAGGCCGATGTCACCGGGAAAGGTGCGCGTCTGCACGTCGCCCTCACCGACGGCCATTGCTTGCACGCCGCTTCCCGTCTGCACGATCGTTTGCTCGATAGCAGATCCGATGCTGCTATAGAAAAATTTCTCGGTTCGCCACAAATCCAACCACGCGCGGCCGACGGCGATGCGCTCGCCGGCGTGCACGAGCTTCTCCGCTTCGAGGAGAAGAGCCACGCGCTCCCCGAGCGGAACCTCGCGCGGATCGCGCACGATCGGGGTTTCATAGCGATCGATGTACGCCTGGGGCGGAGCCTCACCGAAGCGTTCACGCGCGATAGCCGCGCTGGCACGCGCTATCGCGACCGCGCGAGCGGAAGTCCGATCGATGCCGGCATCGGTAAGATCGCTACTCGCGGCGAATCCCCAGGCGCCGTCGACGAGCGCGCGAATGCCGTATCCGCAGCTCTGCCCGCCGGCGAGTGACGCCACAACACCATTACGCACCTCGATGCGTTCGCCGTGCACGTTTTCGAAACGAATGTCGGCGTAATGGGCACCACGAGCACTCGCCGTGTCAAGCGCCCGGCGACCAAGAGCCTCAAACTCCATGAGCCCGTCTTAGGGTCGGTTTGACTCCTGGCCTGCTACGACCGCGTGAAGATTCCTTACCGAAATGTTGCCGTTGAGCGATGCCGACGCGTTCGGCCCGATGACGTAGATTGCGACGAGGCGCGCCGGTTGCGCGAGTCCGGATGGGAGCCGCACCTCCACGTCCCGCCAACCGGGATGATTCATGACGACTGCCGAGAGCAGCACTTCTTCGTTAATGGCATTGCGCAACGCGAGCTTGAGCTGCCCTCCCCCGCCGTCGTCGAGGACGTCAAACGCGACGGCGACGCTGCCTTGGGGCAGGATGACGCCGGTGACGAGGTACGCCGCACGTTCTTGCGGTCCGAGCGCGTAGTGAAGCTGCGTGCACGACGTGCACTCGGGACTTGGTCCAACGCCGCCGTCACCACCCCGCGGCACGGTCATAAATGAGGGCGTGAAGGCGAGGGGTGCATCGTGAAATCCAACGGTCACCCGCGCATTAGCGAGATGGTCGCCGAGAAGCAGCGAGACGACAGCGTCAGCGTTTCCCGCGGCGAGCGTTCCGTTTGTGTCGATTGATGCACCTTGTGCGCGCCATGGGAGTTGCGCGGGCAACGCGAGAGCATACCCTTGCGCGTCGTAGGCTCGTGCCTGCAGCGTCAGGCGACCGTCCTGCGCAACGCTTGGATCCTCCGGAAGAATCGCGAGCCGCGACGGCTCCGCGACGACGTGAACCGGTACTCTTTGAATCAACACGCCGGACTTCGCAACGAGCGCGCCTTCACCGGGCTGCGCTGCGGTGAAGGTCCCATCGCGATACGTTCCCAGCGCAGAGGGCTCGACGTGCACGTCGATCGGCTGTGCGACGGCCACGACGTGTTGCGCAGCGTCGGCGGCAACGAAATGCACGCTTACGCTTGCACCGGGAAGCGCGCGAATAGCCGGCTCCGCCGCAAGAAGCTGCGATGCGGGCCCAACCGGCGCCGTGTCATACACGAACATTCCGTCAGCCACCTTGCGCTCGTGTCCATCTGACGGCGTCGTGACGAGCGACGCGCTGGACTCGCCCGGTATCCGCGCCACTAGCTCCGACGATCCTCCGCCGTCGAAAGCCATTCCGCGTGCGGCACCAAATGCGCGCATCAGTGCCGCAAACTCCGGACGCGTGATGCCGACGGAGAGATCGGGTTGCCGGCCATCGACCTCGAGAAGAAAGAGCGTGCCGTCGCTCCCGAGCGCCGCGCCGCTGCAGGGAATGCGCTGCGCGTATTCACCGCCGCTAGGGCCATCAGGATCGTCGAACCACGAACCGTCGTTCAAAATGAGCGGACCGCCGCCAACCGCCGCAGCCAGACTCCCGAGCGAGAACGGCTCGAGGTCGCCGCTCGCGGCGATTGCGTCGCCGGGGTTGGGTACGCCGACGCTCGCATACGCATCCATGCCGATTGCAAGGTAGTATCCGGGCGGCTGCGTGGTCGTGTTGTCGAGCACAGCGTCGACGCGATACGTTGCGAACGGGGGCGTTCCAGTGGTCGGCGTGAGCGCCACCAGCGTCACGTCATCATGTGGTGCGACGGAGCCGAAGGCCGGCGTCAGCAGCGATGTTCCGCCGTTCGACGCCCGATTGACCGCGTCGAGCGCGACCGTTTTATCGGCAAGTTGCAACGTTCCCGCAAAGGTCATCTCGATGATTTGCGGGGTACCGTTGCTGCTGATCACGAGCGCATAACGCTTCGTTGGCGTACTTACGAGCGCTCCGTGCCGCACGACGAGGTTGGTTGGACGATTGGTGTTTCCAATGTCGAAGTAGTCCGCGTTGATCCCCGCGATCGCGCCGGTGCGCCGCGCCATCGACGAAACCGTTTCGCCGCTCGACTGCAACGCGTCGGAGGCCAGAACCGTGTTCAATTCGATTTGCGGCGTCTGCGGGGCGACCGCGACCACGTGCACGACAATCGGTCCAGCGCTCGTGATCAGATCGTACTCGCCGTACTCAACGCCGGGCGCCACTCGCTCAATCGTCGGTGCGTCGAAAGCAATACGCGGAAACGGCGGCGCCGGATCGAGATGCACCGGCAGAATCGCGAGAAGTAGCGCGGCGAGCATTGGTCTGAAAACGCTCCTAGCTTGGCCTCGGGTTCCAAATGGCGACGGAAAGCGGGTAGCCGCCTGTCGTAAATGGAACTCCGGGCACGCGCTGTAGCGTCCTGGTGTCAAAGACGTCAACTTGATTGCTTCCGGCGCACGGGACGAAGAGCCGATGGCGATCGATCGTGGGCTTCCAGGGCGTCGTGCACGTGTGTAACGGCGCATGCACAGTGCCGAGCGTGCGCGCATCGAGGACGTCGATCGCGTCGGTATCTTCGTCGGTTACGTAGAGGCGGTGATGTGTTCCGTCGAGCGCAATCCCGATCGGGAACGTGAGAGGCGCACTTCGAGCCACGATATGCGGAACGCCCGCACCCACGTCGACGGCAACGACGCTGCCGGCGGCTGAAAACGGCGATCCAAGGCTTTGGTTCGAGACCGCGAACAGGCGCGATCCGTCGTCTGAAAGAGCGAGCGAGAAGACGCGCGCCACAACCGCAAAGCGACGTAACTCGACCATGCTCTTCGCGTCGACCATCGAAACGGTACCGTCGTTAACGTTTGCGACGTAGACGCGCTCCCGATTCGAATCGATCGCGATGCCCTCGGCGGTCAGCCCGAGGACGCGCTGAGAAACCGTGCCGTCGGCCGCGATGCGGGTTAAAGCTCCGGCGCCGCCCATGTCGCGATTGGTAATGAAGAGCGCGTTGCTGCGCGGATCGAAGGCGAGCTCATCGCCGAGCGGTACACCCGCGAAGCTGCGAACGCCCCAAGGGTCAAGCGATGCAATGGTCGCGCTGTCACCGTCGGTTGCCATCGTGGCGATGGTCCCGTTGCGATCGACGGCAACGTCCCCGGGCGACCCTCCGATGCCAAGCGCCGCGCGCGCGCGAAATGGCTGCACCGGATCGTGGAACACGACGCCGTCGTCATAGCTCGCAACGGCGATGAACGCATGTCGCGGATCGGGCGTTGGTGCGATCGCGATGGTTCGCATGGCCAAACCGCGCGAGCCGGATGCGATCAGCGTGCTTTGGTCGGCGCCCTTGGGAACGCGATAGGTATTTCCGTCGACGGTTCCCGGGCCGCTGACGAACAGGGTGAAAGGCGGGCTGAAGCCGTCGACGCGAATCGCGAGGGTGCTGCCCGGAAGATAAGGGAGCGCTGCAGCGGTAATCGATCCGACCGCGCGGTGAACGGGCAGCGCGCGCGGCGCCGCCGCGACCGCCAGCGCGAGAAGCGCGAGCGCGACCCTGCGTTTCAATGCGCTTGAAAATACCCGATGATACCGAGGACCACGCCAATTGCGGTCAACCCGACACCGAACCACAAGGGAATGCGTGCGTCGGTGAGCGCAGCGATCGACGCGAACGCGATCGAGATTTCGAAGAGGGTGGTTGCGATCTCGAGCGTTTCGAACGAACTCAAAAGCGCTTCGGCATGATCCTGTTCGCGATCGGCTTGCTCCTCGAAGTGTTTGGCCTGGGTGTAAACAGCGAGCGAAGAGCGCTGTTCTGCCGACGCATCCTTGGGCAACTTGAGGGCTTGATAAAGTGTGACTTTGAGCTGCTTACTCTGGTAATACTGGTACTGGTCCGAGGCTTTCTGCGTTAGCAACACTGCGTCGTTGCGAAGTGCGAGTGCCTGGATCGACCGGTGATGCGTATAGAGGGTGCCAAGCGCGGCGAGGACGGCAACGACGGCGGTGAAGAACGGAACGAGGCGTTCGTGCGGTTGCGTTGCGGGATGGATCACGAAACGCTCGCCGCGCGATGCGAGAGGGATTGCACGAGCGCAACGCCTTCGGCTACGTCGGTGTGCGGCGCCACGAGAGTCTGCGCGGTGCGGCGCGAATCGAGCGCAAAACTTGCAATCTCGAAATCATCGAAAGTCCCGGCAACGATCGCGCCGTCCGGATCGACTGCATACGCGCGCGGCGCTGAACGGTCAAACACGATGACGTACAGCCGCAACTCGGCTGCGCGCGCGCGAGCAACTCGCTCGAGCCACGGATGCGACGAGGCCGCGTCCAGAACCACGACGCGATATCCGGCCATGCGGTATTGCAACAACAGCCCGGGATCGAAGGCAGCGGTGGCATCGACGCGCACCGCGGGTAACGCTGCGTCAACCGCAGCGAAGTCATCCGCGCCGGACGAAGCGAGCGCAACGTCGGCCTCGAGGATGCCTAAGCGCTCTCCGATATCGGGCGGCAACGCGCGAGCCGCCAACGCGATCCGTAGCACGCGTTCGGCCGGCGCGTCGCGCTCGGACGGCGATGGAACACGTGCGCGCTTGGGAGCGGGAGGAGCCAACTCGACCTGCGCGCTGATGAGTTCTTCTTCGGTCTGCGACGCGATCGCAAGCAGGTCGCCTGCGGCATTAACGATCTGCGACTTCCCGCAGTAGGCTACCATGTGCAGTTCGACGCCGCACTTATTGGCGGCAACGAACGGCACGCCGTTCTCGAAGGCGCGTACCTGCGCGAGGAGATCGGCCTGCAGATTTTCGAGTTCGTGCGGATTGCGCCCTGAGGTTACCCACGCGGTCGGCATGACGAGCACCTGCGCACCCGCGTCGACCAGCGCGCGTCCGATCCCGGGCATGCGCCCATCGGCGCAGATGAGGACACCGAGGCGTCCGACCGACGTCTCGATGGGCGCAATCGCGCTTCCCGGCGCGAACCATTGCCGATCGAAGTGCCAGAGGAAGATCTTCTCCGCCGATCCCGCAAGGGAACCATCGCGATCGATGACGACCGCGCTATTGTAGAGCGCGTCATCGCGACGTATGGCGGCGCCCGCGACGATCGCGCAGGAGGTGGTACGCGCAACTCGCGCCAGCTCGGCCAGCGTGTCCGCAACCAAGCGATCGTCGATTGCTGCGTCGCCGAGTACATAAGCCGGAACGGTCCCCTCGGGAAGCACGAGGAGATCGTGTCCGCGAGCGGCACGCTCGATGCGCTCGAGAATGGAAGCGCGCAGGCGCTCGTAGTCAGCGCGATCGTGCGCGCGTAACTGCAACGCCGCAAGGCGAATCGCGTTAGAAGGCACGAAGAACAGTTCTACGCGGGAGGCGCTCCTGGCCTTGCGAATACCTGCAATCGACGACGCTGCCCCGACGGGCATCGACTATAGGGAGAGACCTTAGTGAAACTAACTCCGTTCCAGGTGTGTGGCGCATCCATTGCACTGAGCGTTGCGCTCGGTTCAGCCGCGATGGCAGCGACCACACCCAAGCCGGCGGCGACCGCGGCCCCGAAGGACGCGTGCGCGAGTAAGAAGAGCAAGTGGGAACACCAGCAATGCGAAAACTACACCCATGCGGCTCCCGGCGACGAATATTTCGGCCGTATGAAGATGAGCTTTCTCGGCATCAATAACACCTTCCACGATGAGACGATTCGCGCCGGCGACTACACCACCGATCCCGGCATTATCAACAAGGTGTCATTTGCCGACGACGCGCTCGAACAGTGGTCGCATCGTTACCCGGGCGATCCGCAGTTGGCGCGCAGCTATTATCTAGCGATCGTGATGTACAAGAAAATCTACACGCCGGACGGGCAGCAAAAGGCGTGGACGTACATGCACGTCCTTACGTCGCGTTTCGGCGGTACGTATTTCGGAAAGATCGAGAAGGCCGATCTCGCGCGCGGTTTCACCGAGCACTACTTTGCGAATGCGCAGCTCTGTCCGACGCCTCTTCCTAGCGGCGTTGTGGTGCCGGCGAACGTCACGCCGTCCGCGACCGACACGCCACAACCCACGCCGGGTAGTCCAAAGGTCGACATTATCACCCCGCCGTGCGTGCAGCCATCGCCGGTTCCGACGTACGAACCAATGCAGGCACCGAGCCCGACACCGACGCCGTAGACGATTCGGCCGTGCGGCTAAATAAAAGAGCCTCTGGTTTCCCAGAGGCTCTTTTATTTCTGACCTACGAGACTATCAGAATTTCAGGCCGAGTCCGATGAACGGTCCAAAGTTGGACGCGTTACTCGGAGCGTTGCTCTTGTTATGGAGCGACTGGCCGACGGCTCCGCCTTCGATGAAGAGCGGGCTTTGGCCGAACGCGTACGTGATGCCGAGCTGGTAGTTGAGGATGTTGTACGCAAGTGCGTACGCATTCCCTGACGGGTCGGTGAAGTTACCCTTCACGTTGCCGTAGTACCAGACGCTCCCGTACACCGAGAACGGATGGTTGAGATCCGGCAGTTTTTCTAGGCCGAATCCGACGTTCCCGAGCTTGGGATATCCTGCGTTGTTCGAACGCCACAGATAGCCGACGCCGATGTAGATGCGCGGGTCGGCAATCTTGATACCGAGTTTTCCTTCGAAGTCATAGTTGCGAACGGTGAACGCCGGAACCGCGGTCGAACCTTGGCCGCCGATCGTCGTCACGTAGCAGTCCGGATCTGGTACCGGTACCGTCACGCCACTTTCGCAATTGTGCGGGTAGTTGATCTGCTGGTAGTTGCCTTCCAGCATCCAGGGCAGACCGAAGAGATCGAACTCTCCCGCGCCATGGATCTGGTACGAGAACCCGCCGACGTTGTTGTTCGGCGTGTTGCCCGGGCTGAACTCGTCGTAGACCTTTTGCGACGCGAGGTAATCGCCCGCGATGAATAGGTCCCGATACGGCGTTGCAACCGGCGTTGGGGTCGGCGTCGGCGGCGCAGTTGCCGGCGGCGGCGGGGGCGGCGGCGTGGGAGTCGGCGGCGGCGTCGGCGGGATATACCGCACGACGACAAGCTGCTTGTCGGGCACCCACTGAACGTACGCGCCCATACCTTCCGAGATCACACGGACCGGAACGAGCACGTGCCCTTGGTACATGATCGGCGGCACGTCCAGCGGACGCGATTCGCCGTTGATGACTACTTCCGGTTTGCCGACCGTGACCTTCACGTCGGCGCCGGGTTTACTAACGTCCACCGTCTTGCTCGAACCGTCGTACGAAACGGTCGCGCCCATTTGCTCAAACATCGAACGAAGCGGGATGAGCACGGTACCACCGCGCACGAGCGCAGCGAGCACGCGACCCTGCTTGAGGACGTCGGGCTTGGCATAGACATGGTGGTCGTTGAAGAGAATCGGGATCTGCCCCGACGGGGGTGAACCGAAGTTCGCCGGCGGAGCCTCCATGGCGCCACCCGACTGCGCAATCGCGTTGGTTCCAATGTTTCCATGCGATGCGGAGGTCGGAGCGGCAACCGCGTTAAGTCCCAGACCGGCCGTTAAAAGCGCAGCGAGGACTCCGGTGCTCAGTCGCTTCAATGTTTCCTCCTAGAGATGTAGGTATTCTATGAGTCCGCGAGTTGTCGCGAAGCAGCGGCCAAAAAAGGGCACGACCCCGAGACAATCCTTCTTAATGTGTTTCGGGAGGCCGTTTGCCCCCCCTGCAGTGAGACCCAGGCGGCCTGGGTTTCTTTAACCCTAGCCCGAGGCGAGCTTTTCTTCAAGCTTTGCGAGAAATTTCGACCGCTCGATCAGATAGCGCTCGTGCGTGCCCTCGGCAACGGCTTCCCGCTCGTCGAACACCGCAACGGCAAAACTCAAGCGAGGTCCGTCGACCATCACAACCTCGACTTCGGTGCGGACGATGAAGCCAACCGGAACCGGTTTGTGGTGTTCCAGGTCGATGTGGGTGCCCAGCGAGATGAACGCGGGATCGAGCCCCGGCTCGATACACGCAAGCGCGGCGGTTTCGACCAGCTGCACCAGCATCGAGGTCGAGAGAACATCGACGCCCTTGTTGCCAGCCTTCTCGGCGGTCATCCACTCTTCGACCCGGGTTTGAAGGCTGTACGCGCGGCCGATCTCCAGTTTCGCGCTCATGCCCGGGGAGAATACGCGGAAACCGAGCTTGCTCCTAGCGATGTTCCGGGAGTTATCAGGATTTCGACCCAGGATCATGAATCAAAGCGGGCGGGTCGACCGTATCCAGCCATAGACTAGCGATCCGCCAAGAAGATAGGGAGTACCATGCATTACCAGCGAGCTGCGGTCTTCGCACTGGGCGCCACACTCACATTGAGTGCGTGCGGCCATGGTCCGCAGCACCAGATGCCGCCTTTGAGCGTCGACGTTGCGTCAGCGACGCGGCAGAACATCGCAACCTACGTGTCGCTCGACGGTCAGGTGGCGCCACTCGAACAATCGGTGCTGGCGTTCCAACAGAACGGCACGATTACTGCGATTTCCGTCAACGTCGGCGACCACGTGCGTGCCGGCCAAGCCTTAGCCCGCATCGACGATTCGGTATTGCGCGCGCAGTATTCGCAGGCGCAGGCGCAAGCGCAGCAGCAATCCGCCACGGCCACGGGCTCGCAGGTCGGTCTCCCGGTGCTCGTTGAGACGAACCAGGCGACGCTCCAAACGGCGCAAGCGGCGCTGCGTAACGCCAAGCTCGTCTACGATCAGGACACCGCGTTGTACAAGGACGGCTACGTCTCGCAGTCGCAGCTGGAAGCTGCGCGCGCAGCCTACGTTCAAGCGGCACAGGCGTACAGCACCGCCCAGATCGGTTTACGCAACAACGTCGTGAGTCAAGAGAATACGAAGGCGGCAGTGGCTTCGGCGCAAGCCGCGGCTGCAAATGCGCACACACTCGGCACGCAAGTCTCGCAGACGGTTCTCTATGCGCCCTACAACGGCGTCATTACCCAGCGGTTGCTTGACCCGGGCGCCTACGCCGGGCCTACGGCTCCGGTACTGGCGATCTCCCGCATCGATACGCTCTGGATCAACATCAATGTGCCGGATACGGATCTTCCCTACGTGCAACCCGGCTCGGCGGTGAGCTTCACCTCGAGTTCCTTGCCCGGGCGTACCTTTCAAGGGCGCGTGAGCACGGTCAATGCAGTGCCCACGAGCGGCACGCTCTCCTACCTGGCGCGCATCCAGATGCCCAACGCCGGCGACGTGCTGCGCGGCGGCATGCTGGTCACCGCGACGGTTCCACGCGAGGCACATGAGAATGCCATCGTGGTGCCTCGGTCGGCGGTAGCCCAAACCGAGAATGGGTATGCAGTCTATACCGTCGGCTCGGACGATAAGGCGCAAGAAGTTCCGGTGCGTGTCGGCGTGCAAACCGACACCTTGTCCGAGGTAATCTCGCCCAAGGTTCAGGCGGGAACCAAAGTCATCACGACCCGTCCCGATACGCTCAAAGACGGCAGTACCGTCGCCGTCAACTCGACGACTCAGGCTCCGGCCAATGGGGGAAGCTCCTCGCAATGACCTCTGCTCGCCGTTTTATGGCGCGATCGCTCCCGGTTGCCCTCGCGTTGGGTTTGTGCGCGCCGCTTGCGGTGGGGGCACAACCCTCGCAAGCGCCGATCGCCGTCCCCACGCCGGCACCAATGCCGACCACGTCGGGCACGCCGATTCCCTATCCCGCGTACGGTTCGCCCGCACCCGATGTCGCGGCGCAAGTCGTTAAGCCGGGCATTCCGATAACGGTCACGTTGAATCAGGCCATTGACATCGGGGTCGCGCAGTCGCCGACGTTTGCCTCCGAGCGCGCACAATATCGCGCGATCGCCGCAAGGTACGGCGCCGAACAAGGCGCGCTTCTGCCTGCCGTTTCAGCCCAGGCATCAGCGACACGCTCGTTTGGTTCAATCGGTAACGGCAACAGCGGGGTCGGCGGGGCCGGCGCGACGCCAACGCCGAGCAGCAACTCGTCGGCCGCGACCGCGACGTCGCTCTCGGCCCAGATCACGATCAGCGAGCTAATCTATGACGGCGGGCGTACGATCGCCGGCATTCGCAGCGCAAAGGAGTCCGACTTTGCCGGTCGCGACACGCTCTTGCGCCAACTGCAGTTGCTTGCGTTCACCGTCGCGACGAACTACTACACGCTGCTCGAGGATAATGCGTCGGTCGCTTCGGACGCCGCGCTGGTGCGCGAGTTCGAGATCAACGAGCAGTACGTCGAAGCGCAGATCCGAACCGGGGCGGCGCCTCGTTCCGATTTAGCGGCGGCGCAGTTTCAGACCGCGCAGGCGCGCGGGGTCCTGATCACCGCGCAGGGCTTGGCAATTGCCGCGCAAGCAACGTTCACGACGTCGCTCGGACTGGATGCGGATACGCAGATCAATCCACAATTGCTCGCAGCGTCGCCGGCGCAGGCCAAAGTGCTCAGCTACACGCAATCGCTCAAGGAAGCTTTTACGCTTCGACCCGATTTTATCGCGGCCGAGCATACCGTGGAATCGGACAAAGAAAATCTGCGCTACGCCAAACTTGCGCGCTTCCCATCACTAAGCGCCGACGCTACCGCAGGCAAGAGCCGGACCTTGATCTCCGGCGAAAACAACACGTTGCCGTATACGACGCCGCAATCGATTGGTGCTACGCTGAGCATTCCGATCTACGACCAGGGCATCACCAATTACAACGTTGCCGTGGCGGCAGCGACGCTCGACGAGGCCAGCGCTGCCATGACCGCGGAGCGCCTCCAAGTGCAGTCCGATGTGCGCGGCGGCCTGGCGAATCTGATCTCGGCGCGGGCAACGCTGGTTCAGGCGCAATCCGAGGTCACGAGCGCGACGGTCAGCCTCCAAGCCACGCAGGCACAATATAAGGTTGGCGCGTCGACCATCACGGCAATCGTCACCGCAGAAGCAAACCTTGCGACCGCGCAGCGCGATTACGTGGCGGCCCTCTACGGCGAGCGTCTGGCCGAGCAACAGTACTACTATGCGCTAGGGGCGAGCGACCTGAGCCTTTAACCAAGGCTCATGTCCTCGCACCCCACCGTGCCGGCGGCAGTTTCCGATCCGGTCAATGCCGCGATCCTGGCCGTCTCGGAAGACCGCCTTCAGGGATTTCAAGAGGATCCGTTCGGCGAGATTGCCGCGCGCAGCGGCGTGGCGCCGGACGTCGTCATGGAGCGCGTCGTCGCGATGCTGCGCGCGGGAACGATCCGGCGCGTGCGACAGACCTTAATGTCGACGAACCTTGCGCGGGGTGCGCTGGTCGCGTGGCAGGTCCCAGCCGATCGTCTCGATCGCGCTTTCGACTATATGTTCAGGGAAGATCCGTTCTCGGGGCATGTGGTGATCCGTTCCACCGATGCCGCGACGCCGGGCAGTACGTACCGGTTGTGGACCACGCTCAAAGTACCGCAGGGATACTCGCTGCAAAAGCACGCCGAGTTTCTCGCCGCCGAAGTGGGCGCCGATCACTTTCGCTTGATGCCGGCGAAGATGGTCTTCGCGCTGGGCGTCGGGCACGTGCGCCGGCGCGGGCTCGAGCCGGGTGCGCGCGCAGATGTACTCGCCGAGCCGAATAGTACCGCGATCGTCGAGCTCTCGCCGCTCGAGTGGCGCGTGCTCACCGCGCTCAAGCGCGAATTCGCGCCGGATGCGATCGTACGCGATCTCTGGCGCGCGCGCGCCGATGAAGCGGGCGTCAGCCTTGAAGAATTCGCGCGCGTGGCGCGCGGACTGAACGAGCGGCGCGTGATCGGCCGGTTTTCGACCTTCCTCGAGCATGTCAAAGCAACCGCGAACGACGAGCGCGTTACGCGCTACAACGCGCTCTTTCACTGGGCCGTTGCGCCGGGACGCGAGATCGAGGCGGGGCGTGAAGTGGGGCGGCACTTTGTTATCACGCACGCCTATTGGCGCGAGGGCGGCCCCGAATTCAAGAACGTGAACGTGATGGCGGTCGCGCACGGCATGGAGAAGGAACGCGTCCTCGCCCACAAAGCCGCGATCGACGAACATCTGCGCGAGGCCGGCCTCGATTTTTCGTATACCAATGTTTTTTGGGGAGGGCGAAGCGAAATCAAACCCTCGGAGATCACGCCACAAGCTTACCGCGAGTTTTGCGCCCTTCACGGCATCGATCCCGAATCGATGCTTGGCGACAACGCTTGATCCGACGATTTGCTCGAGCGCTTGCGGCACTTCTTATCGTCACGTGCTGGACGAGTGCGTGTTCGAAGACAGACCAAGGCACATCCAGCGAGCGTCATCCCTGGACGCGCGCGGGCGTGTTGCGGATCGGTTCAAACTACGACGTCAAGTCGCTCAACCCGGCGCTTGACGGAAGCGCGCTCAGCCTCGACGTCGCGATGTTCGTCTACTCCTGGACGGTGCGGTACGACGGTGCGGGGCGGCCGGTTCCCGATGCCTTGCGCGAGATTCCAACCGTCGCAAACGGCGACGTGAGCAAAGACGGGCGCACGCTTACCTACAAACTGCGCCCGGATATCAAATGGCAAGACGGAAAGCCGCTGACCTGCGAGGACTTAAAGTTTACCTGGCAGTACGTGATGAATCCGAAGACCAATATTGCGGTCACCGACGGGTTTCGCGACATCGGATCGATTGATTGTCGCGACGAGTACGCCGCCGTCATTCACATGAAGCGGCTTTACGCGCCGTTCTTACAGCAACTGTGGGGCGTCAACAGCAACGCGCCGATTTTGCCCGAACATATCTTGGCGCCATACGTTGCCGCCGGCACACAAAACACCGCCCCGTTCAATGCGATGCCGATTGGCAGTGGGCCGTTCCGCGTCATTCAGTGGGAACGCGGGACAGTCGTGCGCCTCGCCGCGAATCCGAGCTACTTTCTTGGGAAGCCGAAGCTCAATGAGGTCGACTTCTACTACGAGCCGGATGAAAATACGCTCGAAACGCAGATCCAGACCCACGCGATCGATTTGCTTGCGCGCGGCACACCGATCAACTGGCCGCGCTACCAGGCGGTCGCGGCGCAGCCCAATTCGGGCCTCAAGGCCATCGCGGTTGATTCGTTCGTCTACGATCACATCGACTTCAATCTGCGCAATTCGATCCTTGCGGATCTGCAGGTGCGGCGCGCGCTGGCCGACGCGACGAACCGGCTGGAGATCATCGCGAAGATCATGCACGGTGCGGACACGCCCTCGGATAGTCCGGAACCACCGTCGTCCTGGGGATACACGACCGATACCGTGCACTACCCATTCGATCCGGCCAAGGCGCGCGCGCTGCTTGACGCCGACGGCTGGCGCGTTGGGCCTGACGGCGTACGCGTGAAGAACGGTCAGCGGCTCGAGTTCAATCTCAGCACGCAGACCGAATCGACGATCGGCAAAGCGCTGCAAGCGGTCTTGCAACGCGAATGGCATGAGGTCGGCGTGCAGGCTGATATCAAAAACTATCCGACGGCGCAGATGTTTGCAAACGGGAGCGACGCGATTCTCGAAGGCGGACACTACGACGCCGCCACCTTCGCGTGGTTCGGTACCGCGGACCCCGATTTGGACCCGCTCTATTCGGCGAACAATCTCGCGCCGCATGGGCAGAACTCGCTCTTTTGGGTGAACCCCGTTGCGACGAAGGCCTTGGAAGATGCGCTAAGCACCATCGATCAAACGAAGCGCAAAGCCGACTACGTCGTCTTCCAGCAACAGCTGGCGCTCGACGTGCCGACGATTATCATCGGCTTTAGAAAATTGCCGTACGTCTACAACACCGATCTGCAAGGGTTCGATCCGTCGCCGGTGATCTCACCGTTCTGGAATCCATGGGAGTATTCGATATGAAGCGTCTCGCCGTTGCGTTGCTCGCGGGTGTCGTTGCACTAAGTGCCTGTTCGAAGCCCTCACAGACCGGCGGGGAAGGCGGTCGGGTCAATTCTTGGACGATTCCGCACGTGTTGCGCTATGCGAATGCCGAAGACGTTGCGACGCTCAACCCCATGCTCCTACAGGACGTTGTGCTGGCGTACATGTCGTCGTTGACCGCAGCCTTCTTGGTGAAGTGGGATCACCGCAATCTTCCGTACGCCGAACTTGCGACCGAGGTGCCGACGCAAGCCAACGGCGGGGTCAGCAAGGACGGCTTGACGATCACCTATCATCTGCGCAAGGGGTTGCGTTGGTCGGACGGCGCGCCGCTCGACGCCGACGACGTGATATGGACCTATCACGCGATCATGAATCCCGCCAACAACGTGGTTAGCCGTACCGGCTGGGATCTGATCACCAAAATCGACGAGCCCGACAAGTACACGGTGACGTTTCATCTGAAGCAGCCATACTCGCCGTTCATCGTGACGTTCTTTTCGAGTGCCGGCGCGAATCCGTCGATTTTGCCCAAGCACTTGCTGGCACAATATCCGAACATCAACACGGTGGCGTTCAATTCGCTGCCGATCGGCGCTGGCCCATTCAAATATAAGGAATGGCTTCGCGGACAAAAGGTCGTGATGGTGCCGAACCCCTACTACTTCCGAGGGCAGCCCAAGCTCAAGGAAGTCGACTTCATGATCATTCCGAACCGCGATACGATCTTCACCCAGCTTGCTGCGCACGAACTCGACCTCTGGGTCCACGTCGGCGGCGTGTACTACGTCCGGCTCAGCGAGCTCGGCGGCTACGAGGGTCTCAATCAGCCGAGCTATCAATGGAACCACATCGACTTCAATCTGACGCATCCCGGTGTTTCAGATCCCGTCGTGCGCTACGCGATGGAACTTGCGCTCGACCGCGCGACGGTTGTGGCGAAGCACTATCATGGCCTCGCGACGCTGCAAGAAGGCATCGCGCCCAAAACCGCGCCGTACTACGATCCGAATATTCCGCTTGTTCCCTACGATCCGAAGAAAGCCAACGGCCTGCTCGACAAAGATGGCTGGGTGCGCGGTCCCGACGGCATCCGCGCAAAGAATGGCGTCAAACTAAACCTCAACGTGGCCGCGCAGAGTGGTTCGCAAGATGTCGACAATCTGCTCGAACTCCTGCGCTCGTACTGGCAAGCCATCGGCGTCGGGATGACGCTTCATCACTACCCGTCACCGCAACTCTTCGGCGCTTACGCGGACGGCGGCATCCTCTTAACGGGAAAATTCGACGTCATCTTCGCTGCGTGGTTCGCCGACCCAATCGGGGACTTCTCGTCCTTGTACGCGTGCAATCAGATCCCGCCCAAGGGACAGAACGACTTGCACTGGTGCAATCCGAAGGCCGACGCGGCAATGCAGACGCTCTTTTCACACTACGAGCAGCCTGCGCGTAACGCTGACGATCGCGTCCTCTTCGAGCAGCTGGCTCAAGATCGCCCGCAGATCACGCTTATCGGTGTGCACGAGGGCTACATCTTCAATAAGGATCTCAAGAACTTTAACCCTAACGACGTCTCGCCATTCGATGACTTCATGAATGTGGATATCTGAGCCTCGATCAAATTCGACGTGTAACTTCAGATGTAGCAGTCTCTGCGTTTCCCCGACGCTTCGAATCCGATAGTGCGGCGGCCTAAAATGTTCGTAGCTCGTTGGCCCGGCAGTTCAGACAGGCGAACCTAGTCCATTTTACTCATAGGCATGCACCTTTCAGCTATGCTACATTAGTGAGGAGGATGAAGCGGAAGGGGCGCGGGTTGCTCTCGAGAAGCGCGTCGTCTCCTGCGCATGGCTCTAAATTTTAGATGAATGCGAGGCAGTTTATGTTCGATCGCTTCGGCCGCGATACGCGATCCGCCAAAATGGTAGCGTTGTCGTTCGCGACGATATGAAAGGCAATGCTGCGTTCATGAAGCACGTGACGCGCCCATTTATCTTTCCCTGCACCACCTGTTCGGGGAGTGCCCCGGGTAGTGATTTTAACATTTCCTACGACGGGATCAGTTTGGGAGGCGTAGGAATTGCTAGTTTTGACGGGCTCCCCGCAAACTACGCTGGCTATTGGACATTGTCGGATGATTCGGATCAATACGACGACTGGCTGTTTGCCCTAAACGATGGCTCCGGCTATGAATACGGCCCCACATACACCACGCCGTCCCCGTCGCCGCCACCGAGTTGCGCCACTCAGGCGCTTGAATCTGTGGGCAGCGCGCTGACGGCCATCGCTACTTGGATTCAAGCCAATCCCGCGGCCGCAGCGGCTCAGCTTGGAGCTTCGTATAAAAATGTTGCATTCTTCGCTGGTGGCGTGGTGGCAGGTGAAATCACTTTAGCGGAGTTCTGTGGCGTGCTCTTCGCAGCGTTGACCGCCCCGGAAATTGTAGCCCTGCTCGCCGTAGTAGGCGCAACCGTTGTTACCGTCGCTTTGATTTGGCAGTGGTATAAGTGCGTGAAAGGGCTAACGTGAGC
The DNA here is from genome assembly GCA_963833045.1 of Vulcanimicrobiota bacterium. GTDB lineage: Bacteria > Vulcanimicrobiota > Vulcanimicrobiia > Vulcanimicrobiales > Vulcanimicrobiaceae > Aquilonibacter. The sequence continues at coordinate 345,774 of CAWHWL010000020.1, read as the reverse complement.
GAAGTCTCTCGACAGATACTCGTTCTCATCGCGACGACGCTGCTCGTGCTTGTGATCATCATGAGAAAATATGAGGGCCCAATCAGCGCATGGCGGCGGGCGAAGTATACGGCGTGGCTTAAAGCTCGGTCAAAGAAGAGCCCCAGATTCAAGGCCGTGCTAGAGAGACACGACGAGCTTTTCCCGGAGGACAAGCTCCTCCCACCGCAAACGCCGAAGACATAAATTACTCTTTTAGCGTGTAGAGTGCCAGCCGTTCGATCACGCCGGCGTTGCCCATCGCGTACGCGGCACCGCCTGGGAAGCGCGCTTCGAACATGGCTTCATAGGGACCGATGCGCGTCGGCATTCCCTTCATCGGCCCAAAATGCTCGGGCAGCGAGGTGAGCTGCATGCCGACTTCGATCTCGCCAGGCACGAACCGAAAATGCGCGTCCTGCGGTTCGAGTTTGGGCGCACGATCGACTTTGGGCAGATAGAGCTCGGCCGATGCGAGTTTGTTCTTCGAATAAAAGATGCTCAAGAGCAAACGCGCGCCGTCGCGGCCGCGTACGCCGTAGGTGTGCCATCCGCGCGTCGGATAGCTGAACGCGATCCCGAGTTGACGCTCGACGTCGGGGCGCGTCGTGGTGTTCACATCGAGCGCGAGTCCTTCACTGAACATCAGAATCGGCTTGTCGGACGGCGGCGGCGGCGCGTTATCCAGCTTCTGCTGGCGCTCGTAAATGCTCGCGAGAATTTCGACAGCGCGCTGCATCGCAAAATCCGGCGGCTGTTCGCTCACAGCGCCCCCGGGTTCGTGAGTCCGCCGTGCGATTGGCCGACGATGTACATCAGACCGATGACCGTCGCGAGATACCAGATGCCCACGCGCGTCCGGGCGGCGTTGGTCATCGCGGCGGCGCGCGGATCGGCGTGGCCGCGCAGCGCGGCGATCATCGCCGGCAACCCGAGCAGCGCGATGAGCAATACAAAGATGATTGGAACGCCGAGCCAAAATGCTGCGGCCACAAAGAGCACGACGCCGGCGATCCAGAGCGGCGGCCATATCGCACCGATGACGCGACCTCCGTCGAACGGCAGCACCGGGAGCATGTTGAAGAGATTCAAGAAAGCACCGATGTCGGCGCAGGCAAGCCAGAAGCGATCGTTGGTCGCCGACCCCAACGCATAGCATACCCCGGCAAGGACGAAACCAGTCAGTGGTCCAGCAAGCGCGATATAAGCGTCCGCTTCGAGATCGGGCGCGATTGCGCCGGCCGTATAGGCTCCGAGAAATGGAACGAAGACGGGCGCGCGCACCGGCAGTCCGTAGGCGCGGTAGGCAAAGTAGTGACCGAGTTCATGCGCGGCAATGAGCAACACCAAGACGACGCCGATCCGCCATCCGAACGCCACGACGTAGAAGAGCAGCGAGAGAATGAAGGTCCAGCTCACGGCAAACAGCTTCGCGCCGATGAGCACGAATTTGAAGTTCAAAAGGATAGCGAGCAGCGCTTTGAATTTTAGCGCGAGAACGCCGAGGCCCGCGGCGATCGTGCCGAGGCCGCCTGCGCGCCGGCCCGCCTTCTTTCCAGGCGCACCCGGCGCAGCGGAAACGGCAGGGGCTTGGTACTCTCCCTCGACGGGTTGCTCGTCGCGCATGGCAGAAGAGCATTCACATGAACCGTTCGTCACGTCCTGCGCGGATCGTCATTCTTGGCGGCGGTTTCGCCGGCATCGCGGTTGCGCAGCGACTCGAACGGCGGCTGCGTCCGGGCGAGGGCGAGATCACGTTGATCAGCCGCGAGAACTTTTCGCTGTTCACGCCGATGCTGCCCGAAGTCAGTTCGGGTGCGCTTGACGTTCGCCACGTGGTGACGCCGATTCGTTCGCAGCTGCGACGCACGAATTTCATCCTTGCCGACGTTGGCGCACTTGATACCGCTGGGCGCAACGTTGAGATCACGCATACGCTCACCGGCCGGCGCGAACACATCAACTACGATCAGCTGGTAATCGCGCTCGGTTCGTCGACTTCGACGTTCGGTTTGCCCGGCGTTGCCGAACGCGTCTTCGCGCTCAAGACCCTCGAGGATGCGGGTATCCTGCGCAATCGTTTAGTGTGGTTGCTCGAGCTGGCCGATACGACGAGCGATGCGGCGTTGCGCCGGCGCTATCTCACCGTGGTCGTCGTGGGCGGCGGCTTTACCGGCGTCGAGGCGACCGGCGAGTTCGTGGAACTCTTTCACAGCGTGCTGCGCTTCTATCCGAGTATCGACCGCGCGATGGTGCGCATCGTGCTGATCGAAGGCGGTCCGGTGTTGTTGCCCGGGCTGCCGCCGCGCATGGGCAGTTATTCCGCGGCGTTCTTGAGCAAGCGCGGTGTCGAGATTCTCACCGGCGACGGCGTGGCGAGTGCCGATGACGACGGCATCGTGCTGCAGAGCGGCGCCCGCATTGAAACGGCGACGATCGTGTGGAGTGCCGGCGTTGCACCGGCTCCGACGATCGGCGGCTCACCGCTTCCACGTACGAAGCGCGGCGCAATTATCGTGGGCCGCGATTTTCGGGTCGAAGGCTACGACGATATCTGGGCGCTCGGCGATTGCGCGGCGATCCCCGACGGTGACGGGGGCTTCTACCCGCTGACCGCGCAGCACGCTATACGCGAAGGACCGCTACTCGCCGACAACATCGTGGCGACGTTGCGTGGTGAAGCGATGAAGCCGTTTCACTATACGGCGCTGGGGATCATGGCGTCACTCGGTGCGCGGCGCGCGGTCGCGCAGCTACCCGGCGGGCGCGTCCTCACCGGGTTCCCGGCGTGGTTCCTCTGGCGCTCGTACTATCTCTCGCGCTTACCGGGCCTAGATCGCAAGTTACGCGTCGCGTTCGATTGGACGCTCGAAATGCTCTTTCCGCGCGATATTGCCGAGCTGCGCGTGTATTCGCGCGAAGCTCAGTCAAGCGCGGCAAGCGACGCCGGCTTAGCGCCGCGCGACGAACTGCCGCATTTGTAGCGCGCTAGATCCAGGCTTCGTGCGTGCCGGCGTACACCGCGTCGTACAGGGTCGATGGCTCGGGCGAGGGCTCTTTTTCAACCGCGTCAGTCGTGGCGTTGACGCGCGCTGCGACGGCTTTGCGCATTTCCTCGATGCGTTCCGCCGTCAAGATTCCTTGATTGATAAGCCGCTGCTCGAAGCGCGGAACCGGATCGTTGACGCGTTGCTGCGCAACCTCTTCGCGCGTGCGATAGGTGCGTTCGTCGTCATCGGTGGTATGCGAGAGAAAGCGATAGCACATTGCTTCGACCAGTGTCGGGCCGCCGCCGCTTACCGCTTTTTCGCGCGCTCGATGAACCGCGTCATACACTGCGACCGGATCGAAACCGTCGACCACCACACCCTCGATTCCGTACCCTTCGGCGCGCGCGGCGACGCTGGGATTTCCCATTTGTTTCGAAATCGGCGTCGAGATCGCCCATTGGTTGTTCTCGCAGAGAAAAACCACCGGCACTTTGGCGATCGCCGCGAAGTTGATCGACTCGTGCCACTCGCCTTCGCTGGTCGAGCCTTCCCCGAATTGACAGAGCACCATGCGATCGCGTTCGCCCCGATACTTGATCGCGTAGGCGGCGCCGACGGCATGCGGACACTGCGCTGCGAGAATCGAGGAGATGGTCGCGATGCCTTTGGCTTTGTCGGTCACGTGATTGATGATCGACTTGCCTCCCGTCGTATCGGTCGCGCGCGCGAATTGTGAGCGGAACACGTCTTCGAGCGCAAAGCCGCACGCGAGAGTAATGCCGGTATTGCGATAGTAGGGATACAGGAGATCCTTGCCGCGCTCGAAGGCCATGCCGGCCCCCGCCTGCACCGCCTCATGTCCCTCGGAGCCCATCGCGATTGCAATCTTGCCTTGGCGATTGAGCTGGAAGCCGCGCGTGTCGACCGCGCGCTGAAGGAGCATATTTTCGAGCAGCGTGACGAGCTGGTCGTTGGAAAGCATAGCGCCAATCGTTCCGACGGCGAAGGTGAGGGGCCCTTCTGGTTCGCATACGGGCGAGATGGAATCGCGCCGCCCGTACGACATCGACTCGGTCACCGATGTGGCCTTTGCGATCTTTGCCGAACGCGGCTTCGACGCTGCCTCGATGGAAGACGTCGCGCGCGCCGCGGGGATCACCAAGGCGAGTATCTACCACCACGTCCCGAGTAAGGAAGCATTGCTTGCGCGCGGGCTCGATCGCGCGTTGGCGGCGCTTTTCGGCGTGCTCGACGAACCGGCGGCGCGCAGCGGAAGCGCGCGCGAGCGCCTTGCGACGATCGTGCGCCGGGTTGCGGAGATCACGATGTCGATGCGCGCCGAAGTCAGCGTCCTGTTCCGCGTGCGCGGGAACTCCACGACCGAGCGCGACGCGATGGAGCGCCGGCGTACGTTTGACGCGCGGATCGCCGACCTCGTGCGCGAAGCCCAGGCTGCGGGCGAGATCCGGGCTGACATCGAGGCGGGCTTGATCGTTCGCCTGATCTTCGGGATGTCCAACTCCGTCGTAGAGTGGTACCGCCCCGGTGGCCGCGCCCCCGCCGCCGAAATCGCCGCGGCCATAGAGCGTATTGCATTCCATGGCGTCGGAGCGGATTGGGCCGAAGGCCCAAACGCCACGGATTCAGCCAAAGGCTGAATCCTGTTGACGGTGAGGCGGGACCAAGGTAGAATTTAGGCTGACCTACCGTTCGGTAGGGACGGGAGACGGAATTGAAGCTGCGGAGCTATGTCGCGGGCGCCTGGTACGAAGCCCCGAGCGGGTTCACCGAGGTCGCTTCGGCGGTTGACGGGCGGCCGGTGGCGCTGGTCTCGAGCCAAGGCGTTGATTTTGCTAGCGTGCTGAATCACGGGCGCACGGTCGGCGGCCCGGTGCTTCGCGGCTTGACCTTCCATCAACGCGCCGACTTGATCAAACGCCTGGCGACCTATCTCAACGAACGCAAAGAGGCTTTCTACGAACTCGCGTTTGACACGGGCGCAACGCGAAAAGACAATTTCGTCGACATCGATGGCGGCATCATGACGCTGTTTGCCTTCGCTTCAAAAGCGCGCCGCCAGCTGCCCGATGCATGCGTCGCCGTTGACGGCGCGCTCGAGCCGCTTTCGAAAGGCGGCACGTTTGCCGCGCGGCACATCATGACGCCGCTGCGCGGCGTAGCGGTGCAGATCAATGCCTACAATTTCCCGACGTGGGGTATGCTCGAGAAACTTGCGCCTGCAATTATCGCCGGCGTGCCGGTGATCGTCAAACCGGCGACGCAGACGGCCTACGTCGCGCATGCCGTGTTCGAGGAGATCGTCGCATCGGGGATTCTACCCGAGGGCAGCGTGCAGTTCATCGCCGGCGGATTGGGCGATCTGCTCGATCGCCTGACCGGTCAAGACGTCGTGTCGTTCACCGGCTCGGCACAGACCGCGGGCAAACTGCAGCGCACGCCGGCCATCCTCACGAACAGCGTGCGCTTCATCGCCGAACAGGACTCGCTCAACGCAGCCATTCTCGGCCCGGACGTCGGCGCCGATGCGCCCGAGTTCGAATTGTTTGTCAAAGAAGTAGCGCGCGAGATCACGACCAAAGCCGGCCAGCGCTGCACGTGCATTCGGCGCGCCATCGTACCGCGCGGGATGATGGATCGCGTGCAAAGTGCGCTCGCCGCGCGCTTGGATCGCAGCGTCCTGGGCAATCCGCGAAGCGAGAACGTGACGATCGGCGCGCTGGTGAGCCGGGGACAGCGCGACGACGTGTTGGCCGCCGTCGCCCAACTTGCGCAAGAAGCGCAGATCGTCTACGGCGATCCGGCCGCGGCGCCAAGCGTTACCGACGGCGATGCCACGTCGGGAGCCTTTATGGCGCCGGTCGTGTTGCGCTGCGATCGACCACTGACGTCGCAGCGCGTCCACCGGGTCGAAGCGTTCGGGCCGGTGACGACACTCATGGCCTACGACACGGTCGACGAGGCGATCGAGATTGCCAATCGCGGCGAAGGCAGCCTCGTCGCGTCGGTCTTTTCGTACGATGCACCGACCGCCGATGCCCTCGTGCTCGGAATCGCGCCGTTTCACGGCCGCGTGCTGGTCGTCGATCGCGATGACGCAAAGGAACAAACCGGCCATGGAACGCCGCTCGCGCCGCTGGTGCACGGCGGCCCCGGTCGCGCCGGCGGAAGCGAGGAGATGGGCGGTATCCGCGGTGTGTTCCACTACATGCAACGCACAGCCGTGCAGGGGACACCGGAACGGATCGCCACCGTGAGCGGCGTGTGGAATCCGGGCGCGGCGGAAGCGACGATCGAAGGACACCCGTTCCAGCATGCGTTCGAAGACCTGCACGTCGGTGAAACGTACTATACCGCCTCGCGCGAGATCACGCTTGCCGACATCGAGCGCTTCGCCGAATTCACCGGCGATTCGTTCTACGCGCACATGGATGAAGCCGCGGCGAAAGCAAGCCCATTCTTCGAGGGACGCGTTGCGCACGGATATCTGGTGCTGTCGTTTGCGGCCGGCCTCTTCGTTCGCTCGGAGCTTGGGCCGGTGCTCGCGAACTACGGTCTTGAGAACCTGCGTTTCCTCAAGCCGGTCTATCCGGGTGATGCGATCCACGTGCGGCTGACGGTTAAAGAAAAGACACCGCGCAAACCCGAGTATGGCGAGGTCCGCTGGTCGGTAACCGTATTCAACCAAGATGACGAGGTTGCCGCAACCTACGATCTGCTTACGATGAACGCAACTGCCGCGCACGTGCCGGCATTGGAAACGGTGTCATAATGTACACGTCAATTTCGGATGGAATCGTCGGTGGCGCCGAGTCCGGCGATGAACGCGAGGCGGCGTTCAACGAACGGCTCGACCGCGCAGTGAAAGTAGAGCCCAACGACTGGATGCCCGAGCCGTATCGCAAGACGCTGGTGCGGCAGATCTCGCAGCACGCGCATTCCGAGATCGTCGGCATGTTGCCCGAGGGCAACTGGATCACGCGGGCGCCATCGCTGTTGCGAAAGCTGATTTTGCTCGCCAAGGTGCAAGACGAGGCAGGGCACGGGCTCTACCTCTATAGCGCGGCCGAGACGCTGGCCACGCCGCGCGACGCGATGGTCGAGGCGCTGCTGACCGGCAAAGCCAAGTATTCGAGCATCTTCAATTATCCGACGTTGACCTGGGCCGACGTCGGCGCGATCGGTTGGTTGGTCGATGGCGCGGCGATCATCAATCAAATCCCGCTCACCCGCTGCTCGTACGGCCCGTATGCGCGCGCGATGGTACGCATTTGTAAGGAAGAGAGTTTCCATCAGCGTCAGGGATTCGACGTCATGTGGAAGCTCGCGCACGGCACACCGGAGCAGCATGCGATGGCGCAGGATGCGCTCGACCGCTGGTGGTGGCCCTCGGTGATGATGTTTGGTCCGCCCGATTCCGCCTCACCGCACAACGAGCAATCGATGCGCTGGAAGATCAAGCTCTTTACCAACGACGAACTGCGCCAGAAGTTCATCGATCAAACCGTACCGCAAGCGGAACAGCTTGGCCTGAAGATCCCCGATCCGGATTTGCGCTGGAACGATGTGACGCAGCACTACGACATCGGGGCGATCGAGTGGGACGAGTTCTACCGCGTCATCAAGGGCGAAGGTCCCTGCAACCGCGAGCGGCTCCAAGCCCGAATCGATGCATGGGAAGAAGGCGCCTGGGTGCGCGATGCGGCTCTAGCGTATGCCGGGAAACGTGCGGCGAAAGAGACGAGTGCCGCGTGAGTGCAGCAGTGGCCGCTTTGGGAGATCTTCGTGCGCAGCGAAAATGGACTGGCGCACAAACACGTCGGGAGCCTGCACGCCGCCGATGCCGAGATGGCGGTGCAGAATGCGCGCGATCTCTATACGCGCCGCAATGAAGGCGTGAGCATTTGGGTCGTCAAGTCGAGTGACATCGTCGCAACCGATCCATCGCAGAGCGAAGCGCTCTTCGAACCGTCGGAAGATAAAGCGTACCGCCACGCCACGTTCTATCACGTCCCCGAGGGTGTCAAGCACCTGTGACCGAGCGCTTCGAGTATCTGCTCCGGCTTGGCGACTCGTCGCTCGTCCTCGCACAACAGAGTGCTGCCTGGGTGGCGCATGCGCCGATCATGGAAGAAGACGTGGCGCTTGCCAACGTCGCGCTCGACCTCTTCGGGCAGGCCAAATTGTGGCTCGACTACGCGGGTGAGGTCGAAGCTGCCGGCCGCGACGCGGACGCGCTGGCCTTTCATCGCGACGCGGGCGCATATCGCAACGTGCTCTTGGTCGAGCAGCCCAACGGCAACTTCGCCGACACGATCGTGCGCGGCTATTTCTACGATGTATGGGCGCATCTGCAGCTTGCCGCGCTCTCGCGATCGAGCGACGAGCGCATCGCCGCCATCGCTGCCAAGGCGGGCAAAGAGACGGCGTACCACCTTCGGCGCAGCGAGGACTGGGTCGTGCGTCTGGGCGACGGTACCGAGCTGAGCCACGAACGAGTCCAGCGCGCAGTCGATGCATTGTGGCGTTTTAGCGGCGAATTCTTCCTCGGCGACGCGATCGATTCGGCGATGGTCGCGCAGGGCATCGGTCCTGATCCGCAAGCGTTGCGCGAACCATGGCTGCAGCGCGTCGCCGCCGCCCTGAAGACCGCGACGCTCGCGCAACCGGCCGACGGCTGGATGCAGCGTGGCGGAAAGCAAGGCCGCCACAGCGAGGCGCTCAGCTACATGTTGGCCGAGATGCAAGTTTTACCGCGCAGTTATCCCGGAGCAGTATGGTAACGCAAGAGTGGCAGTGGTTGGATGAGGTTCCCGATCCTGAGTTGCCCTCGGTTTCGATTACCGATTTGGGGATCGTGCGCGATGTGCGCTGGGAGGGCGATGACCTCGTGGTGGCCTTGACGCCGACCTACTCCGGTTGCCCTGCGACCGCGGTGATCGAAGCCGACGTAACGCGTGCTCTCCACGATCGCGGCGTGCACAACGTGCGCATCGAACGTCGCCTTTCGCCCGCCTGGACGACCGATTGGATCACCCCGCGCGGCCGCGCTCGTTTGCATGAGCACGGCATCGCCCCACCGCACGCGACCCTCGCCGACGGACCGATCGCAACGGCAATCGTGCGTTGCCCGCAGTGCGACTCAACGCACACGACTGAAATCAGCCACTTCGGTTCCACGCCGTGCAAGGCGCTCTATCGTTGCGAGAACTGCCGCGAACCCTTCGATTACGTGAAGCCGCATTAATGGAGTTCTACAAACTCCCCGTAAGTCACGTACGCAAGGATACGCGTGACGCGGTCGTCGTCGAATTCGGGGTTCCTGAGAACCTGCGCGAGGCGTTTGCGTTCACGCAAGGGCAATATCTGACGCTACGCGCCGCAATCGACGGTGAGGAGCAGCGGCGTTCGTATTCGATCTGCGCAAGCCCGTTCTCCGGGCGTTTGCGCGTCGCGATCAAGCGTGTCGACGACGGCATCTTTTCCAGTTGGGCGCACGGATCGCTTCGCGAGGGCGACGAGCTCGACGTCGCCTCGCCACAGGGGCGCTTTTTCGTTCCGCTCGATCCGAGTGCGGCGCGCAACTATCTGGCGGTCGCCGCTGGAAGCGGCATCACGCCGGTCCTCTCGCTGATTGAAACAGCGCTCGAACGTGAACCCAAGAGCACGTTCACGCTCGTCTATGGAAATCGCTCCGCGTCTTCGACGATGTTCCGCGAAGAATTACAGAATCTCAAGGACCGCCATCTCGACCGGCTCGCCTTGATCTTTGTCACCAGTCGCGAGCGCCAGGAAATTGACGCCTTCAATGGGCGAATCGATCGCGAGCGCGTGCTGGAATTGTGCAAGGGCTGGATCGACCTGGATGCCACCGATTACGTCTTTATCTGCGGGCCCGAATCGATGATGGAGGGCGTCGCCGCGGCTCTTGATGAACGCGGGTTTCCGCGCGAGCGCACCGTGGTCGAGCGCTTTATTACTGATGGTCGCGTCGCGCGCGAACGTCGCGAGCGCGCGAGCACCCAGCCGGAACGGATCGCTCACGCGAGCGTCGTCCTCGATGGAACCGTGCGCACCTTCGAGATTCGCAAAGACAGCGAGTCGGTGCTCGAGGCGGGACTAAGGCAAGGCATCGATCTGCCGTTCTCGTGCAAGGGCGGTGTCTGTTCCACATGCCGCGCGCAGTTGACCGCGGGAGAGGTTGATATGGACGTTCATTTTGCGCTTGAGGATTACGAAGTGCGTAGTGGAGTCGTGCTCATGTGCCAAAGTCACCCGGTCAGCGATGAAGTGGCGCTCGACGTCGACGCGATCGCGGCGCAGCTGGTATGAGTGGATTGCTCGTAGCTCGCGACGGCGGCATTTTGCGCATCACGCTCGACCGCCCGGAAAAACTTAACGCGATCAACGGATCGCTCGCGCACGAGGCGCGCGAAGCGTTCGAAGAAGCGGCGGCTGTCGATAGCGTGCGCGTCGTCGTGCTTGCCGGAAACGGTCGCGCCTTTTGCGCAGGCCAGGACCTCGGGGATCCGGCTGTTGCGCCGGGGCGCGATCTTGGCGAGATGATCGAGCAGTATTACAATCCGCTAATTCGGGCGATGCGAGCGCTCCCCAAACCGATCGTGGCGCGCGTCAACGGCGTTGCCGCGGGCGCCGGCGCGAATCTTGCCTTTGCCGCCGATTTTATCGTTGCGGCGCGCTCCGCGTCGTTCATCGAGTCGTTTTCGCGCATCGGCCTGCTGCCGGATTCGGGCGGGACGTGGATGCTGCCGCGCCTCTTCGGGCACGCGCGCGCGGTCGGGCTCGCGATGCTGGGCGAGCGCATCAGCGCGGAACAGGCGCACATGTACGGCGCGATTTGGCAGGTCGTCGATGACAATGAGCTCGATGACGCATGCAATACGCTCGCGCACACGCTCGCGCAAGCGCCGACACGAGCGCTGGGCGCGATCAAGGCGGCGTTTGACGCGAGCGCGGCCTCGACGCTCGATGCAGCGCTCGAGCGCGAGTGTGAACTACAACGCCTGCTCGGCGCAAGTCGTGACTACCGCGAGGGTGTTGAGGCGTTTGGAGCTAAACGCAAGCCCGAGTTCGAGGGACGATGATCGGGCGATGATTGACGAAGCACAAGCGCTCGCGGAGCGATGCGCGCAGGCCATGTTTGCGCGCGATCGAGCCTCGCAGGCCGCGGGGATGACGATCGACGCGGTTGCACCAGGGTACGCGAAGCTTTCGATGACGCTGCTGTCCGAGATGATCAATGGCCATCAGACGGCGCACGGCGGCGCGATCTTTACGCTTGCCGACAGCGCCTTTGCTTTCGCGTGCAACTCGCGCAACGTCGCCTCCGTCGCGCAACACTGCTCGATCACCTACGTGACGGCGGGCCGCGAGGGCGAGCGACTCACGGTGGAATGCCGCGAGACGAACCTTACCGGACGTTTCGGTGTCTATGATGCGACGGTGAGCGCCGGCGACGGTCGAGTCGTGGCGCTCTTTCGCGGATACTCGGCCGCGGTGCGCGGCAATGTGCTCGATGGAAAGGAACCTTGGTGAACGGGAACGCGGCTTTTATTTGCGACGGGGTACGCACGCCGATCGGGCGGTACGGCGGCAATCTGGCGGGGGTTCGCACCGACGATCTCGGAGCGCTTCCGATCGCTGCGCTGCTCGCGCGCAATCCGTTGCTCGATCCCTCCGCCATCGACGACGTCTTTTATGGATGCGCGAACCAAGCGGGAGAGGACAATCGCAACGTTGCGCGCATGGCGGCGTTGCTCGCGGGCCTGCCCGAACGCGTGCCCGGCGCGACGATCAATCGGCTGTGCGGGTCGGGGCTCGATGCAGTCGCGAGCGCGGCGCGCGCGATTGCCGCAGGCGACATCGACCTCGCGATTGCCGGTGGCGTCGAAAGCATGACTCGTGCGCCCTTCGTTATGCCCAAGCCGACGGCGGCATTTTCCCGCGAGAACGCCGTCTTCGACACCACGATCGGCTGGCGCTTCGTCAACCCTCGTATGAAGGAGCGCTTCGGGATCGATAGCATGCCGGAAACCGGCGAGAACGTCGCGGTCGAATTCAATGTCAGCCGTGCCGATCAAGATGCCTTCGCGCTGCGCTCGCAACAGCGTGCCGCGGCGGCGATCGCGTCGGGCCGGCTTGCAAAAGAGATCGTTCCGGTCGAGGTGCGTAACGGTAAGGCCACGGCGACCGTCGATCGCGACGAGCATCCGCGCGAAACGTCGCTCGAAAAACTCGCCGCGTTGCCGACGCCGTTTCGCAACAACGGGACGGTCACGGCCGGCAACTCGTCCGGCGTCAACGACGGGGCGGCGGCGTTGATCGTCGCTTCGGAGCAGGCCGTTAAGCGATTCGGACTCACGCCCCGCGCGCGCGTGATCGCGGCGGCGACCGCCGGCGTTGCGCCCCGAATCATGGGGATCGGCCCGATCTTTGCAACGCGCAAATTGCTGGCGCGAACGGGCCTGTCGCTGTCGGATTTCGACGTCATCGAACTCAACGAAGCCTTTGCCTCACAGGCGCTCGCAACGATGCGCGAGCTCGGGATCTCCGATGACGCCGCACACGTCAATCCGAACGGCGGCGCAATCGCGCTTGGCCATCCATTAGGCATGAGCGGCGCGCGGCTTGCGCTCACGGCCTCGGTTGAACTTATCGAGCGCGGCGCGAAACGCGCGCTTTGCACGATGTGCATCGGCGTGGGTCAAGGCATCGCGCTCGCGATGGAACGGGTGTGAGTGCAGCCCTCGAGCCGATCGAAACCGCGAGTCGCGATGAACTCGCGGCGCTCCAGCTTGCGCGCTTGCAAACGTCGCTGCTGCGCGCGTACGACAATGTGCGCTTCTATCGCGAGGCCTTCGATCGCGCCGGCGCGCACCCACGGGATGTTCGCGAACTTGTCGATCTTGCGCGCTTTCCATTCCTAGAGAAGCGGCACTTCCGCGAACAGTATCCTTTTGGGCTTTTCGCCGTACCGCGCGAGCAGACGGTGCGTTTGCACGCATCCAGCGGCACGACCGGGAAGCCGACGGTCGTTGGCTATACGCAAGGCGATATCGACACCTGGGCCGATCTCATGGCGCGCTCGATTCGCGCGGCCGGCGGGCATCCGGGCGATATCGTACACGTGTCGTACGGCTACGGGCTCTTCACCGGGGGACTGGGCGCCCACTATGGCGCGGAGCGACTCGGATGCACCGTGATTCCGATGTCCGGCGGACAAACCGAAAAGCAGGTGCAGCTCATCACCGATTTACGTCCGCGCATCATCATGGTCACGCCCAGCTACATGCTTGCGATCGCCGAGGAGATGGGGCGTCAAGGTCTCGATCCGCGCGCGTGCAGCTTAGAGATCGGCATCTTCGGTGCCGAGCCGTGGAGCGATCAAATGCGCGCGCAGATCGAGTCGATCCTCGATATCGACGCCGTCGATATCTATGGTCTTTCGGAAATCATGGGTCCTGGTGTTGCGGTCGAATGTCTTGAGACCAAAGACGGTCTCACGCTTTGGGAAGATCACTTTTATCCCGAGATCATCGACCCCGAAACGGGCGCGGTGCTCCCCGAGGGTGAGTTCGGCGAGCTGGTGCTCACCACGCTGACCAAAGAGGCGCTGCCCGCGATTCGCTATCGCACGCGCGATCTCACCCGGCTGCTGCCGGGGACGGCGCGCACGATGCGGCGGCTGCAGCGGATCACCGGACGCTCCGACGACATGCTTATCGTCCGCGGGGTCAACGTCTTCCCCTCGCAAATCGAGGAGTTGATCGTGCGCGATACGCGTCTTGCTCCGCACTACCAGATTCACCTCACGCGCAGCGGCGCGCTCGACGAGGTCGCGCTGCACGTCGAAACGCATCCCGACGTGCCGGAAAGCGATCGCGACGATTGCGCGCAGGCGCTCGCCGCGACGATCAAAAGCTACGCCGGCGTCACCATGCGTGTTGAAATCGTTACACCCGGAACAATTCCGCGCTCGCAGGGTAAAGCGGTTCGCGTGGTCGATCAGCGCCCGAAGAGCTAGGCCGAAGCGCGATCGAAGGCGGCTTGGGCGTGGATCGCGAGGGTATTCAAGTAGCGGATGCCGTCGCGGTCAAAGTATTTTGAGCGGCGTTCCTCTGGAAATGCGAGTGGAAGCTCGGTGCAGGCCAGGCCAACTGCCGTGTTGCCATTCGTCAGATACGGTCGCGCAGTCGACGCAATCGCCTCAGCGGCGCTTGCGCCGGCCCCGTGCTGCAATTCTTCGATGAGCGCGACAATCGCCGGGTGCTCACCCGGTGGCGGCACGATTGCATCGACGCCGTGCTCGGCATAGCGAGCCCGGATAACCGGTGATGACATCGTAAGCGCGGTGCCAAGCAGCAGCAGGCGCGCGATGCCGAGCGATGCGCATACTGCTGCGACCGCGTCCACAATGTGGACGACGGGGATACCAACGCCGGCGGTGATCGCAGCGAAGCGATGATGCGGCGTGTTGGCGCCGAGGAGGGCGACGCCGGAACCGGCGCGTTCGAGGCGTCGCAACGCGTCGCCGTGATAGGCGTCGAATCGCGCCCATGAGGCTTCGTCGTCGGGCTTGCCGACGTACGACTGCGCACGCGCGTTGTCGATCGACTCGATCGAAAACTCAGGCTGCACGCCTGTCGCCGCGCCAAGTTCGCACATCGCGGCATAATATTCGATGGTCGAGACCCATGCGGTCCCGCCGACGATCCCGATCTTTTTCATCTAGTTCCTTATGGTAAGATGCGGCACGCGCACGTTGAGCGCGGGGTGGAACCCGGACCGTACGATCTGAGCGGGATCGATACCGGCTGCACTCAGTGCCTTGACTGCGACACTCGCGATCGTTATCGCTAGGCGCGCTGCGATGCACGCGTGGATGCCGGCACCGAACGTAAGCGTACGGCCCGCGGCTGCGGGATCGCAGTTGGCGGCGGCAAGGAGGACGAGGACGCTCTCGTTCTCGCGAACCAGGTCGTCATCGATAGCGATCTCGCTTGCGGCGAAACGGCGCGTGTTGTGGACGGATGGATCGAGCCGCGCGACTTCGGCAACGAAGCCCGCAAGCGTCGGCGCGTCCTGCACGATGCGGGCGGCAATCACGGGCTGAACGATCGCCAGGTGGTAGAGCGTGTTGCCGATTAAGCCGGCCGTGCCGTCGTAGGTTTGGAAGAGCAAGCCGATCGCACCATAACGCTGCTGCTCGTCGGGGAAGCGCTCGGTGAAAATTGCGCTAAGCGCCTCAACGGCATTGGATGCGGGCGCCACGGTTTCGGGCGGTGCACCCGGCGCGATGGCGCGCGCTAAGGCGCGGGCGTGCACCTCGATGCCCTCGACGTCGCGCGCAGCAATGCCCAGCAGTGTTGCAATTGCACGCGACGGGAAGACGAACATCAGCGTCTCGAGTGGGTCAGTGTGCAGCTCCGGCAGCGCCGAGGCGATCGCGCGCACGTCAAGGCTTTCGAGTAGCTGCTCAGCGTTGTGACGGCGCGACGCGTGCGTTGGACCGTCGGTCATGCGCACCATGCGCGCGAAGAGCTGGCCGAGTGCGGTGTCTCGCATGATCGACGGCACCGCGTCGCCCGGCGGACGAACGTGAAATGCAGCGTTGTTGAGAACTTCCTCGACGGCGTGGGTGCTTGCAGCAACCCAGCAGTTCAAGTCGCCGTCGAAGTGCAACGGATGGTCGACCGCGAGCCGTGCGTAATACGGATAGGGATCCTCGGCAGTGACGGCCGTGATCGGCGTGAGCGCTGCCATCGTTACGCGAGCGCTCCAAGGCGGAAGGTCGCGACGAACGCCTTGAAAACCGTGCGAATGTCGCCGTCGACGAACCGAACTTCACGCGGACCGCTGCGCTCGAAACCGGGAATCAGTTCCACGTAGTCGGCCTGCTCGGTTTTCGCCAGCGTGACGCGCATCTCGATCGGCGGTTCGAGCACGAAGGGCTTTGCCGTCGACGCGTTCGCGACGGCGTACGCTGCGCCGTCGGCGATGGCGCGTTGCGCGGCAGCCGGCGAGGTCGAATCGGCGCTGAGCGTACCGATCGACTCCTTGACGATCACCCCGTGGACCCACGGCATCTGCGCTTGCACCCCCTCGACCGTCGTGCGGTCGCCGGTGACCATCAGCAGCGGCACGCCGTACGAACCGAGCAGCGCTGCGTTAATGGTAGCTTCGCTGCACGCAAGATCGTTGAGGCGCAGTTCGTAGATGACCGACGGCGTATACGTGTGGCACAGCACGGCGTTGCGCTCGCCGGCCGCACCGTGATAGCCGATGAAGAAGGCTCCGCCGAAGCTTGCGTCGGCACCTTGAACCATCGAGTACGGCTTGCGATTGCCGAAGATCACGCGGATGTCGCTAGGGAGATCCTCGAAGAGCAGATTGCGCATCGGGCCGTGCGAGTCGTTGACCAGCACGTCGCGAGCGCCGGAACGCCGCGCGCCCTCGATCGCTGCGGCAACCTCGAGCGTGTAGTAACGGCGATAGACCGCGTACTCGGGATGCGGTGTTCTTGCGTCAACTTGGTCCCAGCCGCTGACGCCGGCCACGCCTTCCATGTCGGTGGAACAGTAGAGCTTCATGCCGGCAGATTCGCCGCGCCGCCCAGGCGCATGGCGGCTAAAAACGCACGAAAGACCATGAGATAGTCATTGTGGCGAAAGCGAATCGCGCGTCCGCCGATGCGCTCGACCTGGGGCAAGAGTTCCATGAAGTCGGCCTGCTCGGTTTTTACGGTCTCGATGATCAGCTCGATCGGCGCATCGAAGGTGAAGGGCTTGGCGTGTGAGAGCGTGACCAGCGCTTCGCGCGCGCCCTCGCGAATCGCGGCACATGCCGTCGCCGGGGTGAGCGTGTTCGCACTGTAGTAGCCGATGGGGTCTTTGACGACGACGCCGACGATCCACGGCAGCGTTTTCGCTATGCTTTCGATCGTCGTTCGATCACCGGTGACCAGGACGACCGGCGTTCCGTAGAGTCCGAGAAGCGCCGCGTTGAGCAGCGCTTCGGTGCAGGGCGTGCCGTTGACGCGCACGTCGTAGAGCGTCGCGTCGCTGTAGGTATGCGAGAGCACCGCGTTGGCCTCGCCGATCTTGGCGTGATAGCCGGTAAAGAACGCCGCATCGAAGCGTTGTTCTGCGCCTTGCGCCATCGAGAGCGGCTTGCGCGCGCCCGAGATCATGCGCACGTCCTCCGGCAGCTCGTCCCACAGAAGGTTGCGCATGTCCCAATGCGAGTCGTTGACCAGGAATTCGCGTCCGCCGGAGACACGCGCACCTTCGATCGCCGCAGCGACCTCGCGGGTCATGTAGCGACGGTAGACCGGATACTCGTGCGCGTTCGAGGGATCGACCTGTGCCCACGACACGACACCGGCGGTGCCTTCCATGTCGGCGCTGATATAGATTCTCATGGCTGCGCTTCCCGCGCGCTTTCGCGGGCTTCCGCAAGGCCTGTCTGCGCCGCAACGTTCTTCGGATTGATCGCCAGCGCGCGCTGATAGAACGGAATCGCTTGCACGAATTTCCCAGCCGCGAGGTATTCGTCGGCGAGCTGTGTGATCGCGACGTCGTCGTTCGGATGCGCGGCGATGCGCGCGCGAAGCGTCGAGAGCTGCTCCATCACGGCCGCCGGCGGCCCACCGCCTTGGACGCTCGTGGTCGAACCTGCCGAACCGGCCGCCGCGCCGTTGCCGCTTTTTCCGAAGACCGAGCCGGTCACGCCAAAGCCGATGGCGACCAAATAGCCCATCAATCCAAGGAAGAGAACGGCGATCGTGGCGACGATGGGGAGGTAGATGCGCGGGGGAAGTCCACGCTCGCTCTGCTCTGGCACGAAGAGTCGTTTGGACACAAGACGAAAACAATCATCCGTGGACCCTGCAGAAGCCGATCTCCAACTCCTATTTGCCCGTCTCAACTACCAATTCTTCAACGGCGAAATTCCCGATTGTCGCATCCGTTACAATGCGCGCTTTTCCAACTCGGCCGGCCGCATCACCTACGGCCGTCCGCTCCTGATCGAACTCTCGCCCAAGCATTTTCGCAAATATCCGGATGCGCTCGAAGAGACGCTGTTACACGAGATGGTCCACGCCTGGTGCTACACGCACTGGCACGACACCGGCCACGGCGCGCGCTTTAAGAAGAAGATGCGCGAGTGCGGGATCACCTCGATCTATCACGACCTGGGCAATGTCCGGCCGCTCAACGAGTCGAGCAAACGCTACATCCTGCGCTGCGAAGAGTGCGCCTTCGAGGTCTTGCGCCGCAAACGGCCCGGCAAGCCGGCCAGCTGCCCGCGCTGCGACCGGCGTCGCTTCAATCCCAAATTCCCCCTCACGATCTACGAGATCACCGGAATGGACGCGGTAGGCGACACGGTTCAGGGGCTCAAGGCGGCCCGGCGCGCAGCGCCTTAGCGATCGCATCGAGCTGCGTGCGTAGCGGCGCGAGTTCCTCACGTACAGCATCTGCAACCGACGTTGCGGTGTCGGCCGTGGAAAGGACATCGAGGGCGCTGCCGACCCCTTGCGACATCGACGAGAGGGCGGTGATCTCGTCAGGGGCGTAGGCTTCGCCGCCGGTGCGTTCACCCAGTAGCACGATGCCGCACAGGCGTCCGCGCGCGAGCATTGGAAGCGCAAGCGCGCCGCGCAGCGCGCTCGCGTAGCGATGCGGATCGATCGGCACGTGGAGCGCTTTGAGCGCGAGCACGGCGGCGTCGTTCTCGTCGATCTCCGCTTGAATGCCGTCGCCGAACGAGCGCGCCGGTGCGAAATTTCCAATGCCATCGAGAAATATGGCGGCGCTCCGCGCGTCGGTGTGCTCGCGAAGATTCTCGATCGCGCGGTCGAGCAGTGCGCCCTGGTTGGTCACAAATGCGGCCTCGCGTCCGAACTCCACAAGCGCGCGTTCGTCTTCATGGCGCTTGTGGAAGAACACCCGTTCTACCACCTCATCCACCCGCCGGTGAATCGGATTCAATGAGAGGCCGAGCACGAGCGCAAGCGCAGCATTGGCGACGAGCCCGGTCGCATGGCTTACGCCGGTCAGCACCGTACCGAGCAAGAACTCCAGCAGAATGAACGACGCAACGACGATGAGTGAGACCGTCGCGACCACGACCGTGCGGCTGAGCACGAACTCGAAGTCGAGCACGCGACGTTTGAGCAAGGCGTAGGTTACCAAGCCGGCGCTTAAGAGCATGATAGCGCTCGAAAGGCCGACGACTGCAACGTTGACAAACCATGACGTGATGAACACGGCGATCGTCAGCGTGATGGACGAGACGAAGAGCGCCGTTGGCAACGGCAACAACAACCACGCCGCGCGTGGCCGCTCGTCGGCGGGCGTAGCCAGGACCGAAACGAGCGCAGCGAGCGTTACGAGCGCATAGGTTGCAACGTTGATCAACTCGCGCAAAGGCCACACACGATACATAAACGGCAACGGATCGACCCAAAGCGTTGCCAGGCCGATAGCGGCTGCGATGTCGGCGAGAAAACCGATGCCGACAAACGCGATTGCCGCCAGCGTAAGCGCCGTGAGCAGACGCGACGGTCGTCCCGAGCGAGACGACAGCTGCAATAGCAACAGAGGAGCAATGGCTAAGCAGGTGCGTGCAACGACAAAGAGCACAAGTCGCAGCGTTGCCGAAGGCACAACGGTGTAGCGCGGGTCGAGGAGAAGCGCCGTGATGCAGAGCAGCGCAAGGATCAAGAGCTGCGCGTCGGGGCGAGACCACTGACGCAAGGCCAGGAGCAATGCGCATCCACCGAACCAGAGCATTGCAAGCACCGTGCAGACCTGAGCCGGAAGTTTCCATTGCACGGCGCCTTCCCACGACGTACTTCCGATGATCGCATGAGTCGAGCGTTGACTGCCGCGTTGGACGGTCACGATCGTCGGGTCGGTGGCACTGAGTTGCGACACGACTGCGATTCGCGTCGCAAGCGATTGCTGGCGTAAATCGATGAGATCCCCGGCGCGCAGGCCGCCTCGCTCGGTGGCACCGCCCGCGCGCGGCTCGACTATGCGCACGGTGTAGGGTGCTGCGCGCAGCGCGTTCGAGTCCCACCAGCCGAACCACGGCCGGACCCCGATTCCCAAAAGGGTGGCGATCAGGAAAAGGGTGACCAGTAGCGAGAGCAGGGACAGGGAAACCAATGTCCAGCGCATCAAAGCGTCCGTTAGCTTGGCAAAGAGGGGTTCCTTCCCCGACCTAAGTCCAGGCCGGAAATCCCCAAAAAGGGCGAAGATAGATGTTGCAATGACGACTGTAAACAGCACCACCAACGGGGCGGTCAAGACGCGCGTCGAGTCAGACTCGATGGGTAAGATCGACGTCCCCGCTGACAAATATTACGGCGCGCAATCGGCGCGCTCGCTCATCCACTTCGATATCGGTGAAGGCTCGTGGCCGAAGGACCGCATGCCTAAGCAAGTGATCGTGGCGATGGCGCAGCTCAAGAAAGCTGCGGCACTGGTCAATCACGATCTCGGCAAGCTCGACGACGAGAAGACCAAGCTCATCGTGCAAGCCGCCGATGAAGTGATCGCGGGTAAACTCGATGCGCATTTCCCGCTGCGCGTCTGGCAGACCGGCTCGGGCACGCAGACCAACATGAACGTAAACGAAGTCATCTCGAACCGCGCGATTGAGATCGCCGGCGGGGAAATGGGTTCGAAGAAGCCGGTGCACCCGAACGATCACGTGAACATGTCGCAGTCGTCGAACGACACCTTCCCGACCGCCATGCACATGGCGGCAGCCGAAGCCGTCGTCGAGATGCTTCCGGCGGTCAAGGCGCTGCGCGATGCGCTCGACGTGAAAGCCAAGCAGTGGAAAGACATCGTGAAGGTCGGACGCACGCATTTGCAGGACGCGACGCCGCTCTTGCTCGGGCAAGAGTTTTCCGGCTACGTGACGCAACTCGATCGCGCGATGGTCGCGATCAAAGAATCGCTCGACCACATCTACGATCTCGCGATCGGTGGCACCGCGGTCGGCACCGGTCTCAACGCGCATCCCGAGTTTGCCGAACGCATGGCCAAGAAACTGGCCGAGCTCACCGGCCTGCCGTTCCGTTCGCATCCGAACAAATTCACCGCGCTTGCCTCACACGATGATTTCGTCTTCGCCTCAGGCGCGCTCAAGACGTTGGCTGCGGCACTGATGAAGATCGCCAACGACATCCGCTGGCTCGCCTCGGGTCCGCGCGCCGGCATCGGCGAGTTGATTCTTCCGGAAAACGAGCCGGGCAGTTCGATCATGCCGGGCAAAGTAAATCCGACGCAATCCGAGCAAATGACGATGGTCGTCGCGCAAGTCTACGGTAACGACGCGGCGATCAGCTTCGGCGCGTCGCAGGGCAACTTTGAGCTCAACGTCTTTAATCCGGTGATTCTCTCGAACTTCTTGCACAGCGCGAATCTGCTGCGCGACTCGACCACGATGTTCCGCGAGCACGCGGTCGAGGGTCTCCAAGCGAATGAAGCCGTGATCAAGAAGTATCTCGACGAATCACTGATGACGGTGACGGCGCTCGCGCCGAAGATCGGTTACGACAAAGCAGCCGAGATCGCTAAGACGGCCCACCACGAGGGCTCGACGCTCAAGGCGGCGGCGCTCAAGCTCGGCTACGTAACCTCAGACGATTTCGAAAAACTGGTGATCCCAAAAGAAATGACATATCCGAAATAGCGGCTATTGGGAGTGGGACTCGACGAAGCGTACGATAATATCGTGCGCTTCGTTTGTTACATGGTAGAAGGCGATGTTGTAACTGTCACTCTGCCGCTGGTGCGCGACGATACGTCCGTGCACGCTGACGCGCTCCGCGCCGAGTAGAATGTGAAGCTCGAGGGAGGCGCCGACGGGTAGCTCGTCGGCGGTCTTCATCAGAACGCCGCCGGTCGAAATGTTGGTGGCGCGAGCGACACGCGCGGGTGAACCCGATTGCGTATAGCCTACTTCGGCGTCGATCGGAACGCGAACGCTGGTGCGCGTGAGTCCGTTTCCGGTGTGTACGTCGGGAGTAGGCGCGGGGGGACGCCCATGCGCGGTCTGCGTCGCCTTGACGATCGCTTCGGTCTGCGTGGGCGCCGGCAGCAGCGCGATCACATAGGAATAACGCGGCCCGATTTGCTTGCGATTGACGACCGTGCCGGAGAGCGCAATTGTCGGCGTTCCATGAACGGAAAGCGGAAATTCGAGCCGGTCGCCCACGTTAAAGACGTTCATCGATCGCATACGGCACTCACTGTGAGAGGCATATTCGATGATCGCCATGACGGGCGCGTTGCCGCCGATGCTTACCATCGTTGGGGCCTCAAGCGATGCGGCCGCGGCTGATTGAGGATCAGGCAAGTCTTTCCACCTTCAGAAGACAAGCGAGGTACCTGGGCGGAGTCCTTAAGCGGCTTCCGTTCGATACGCGATGAAGCGTCCTATACTCTCTCGCGCTTCGTCACTCATTTCGTAGAACGCGACGTTGTAGTTCGGACTCATCTCCTGGTGCGCCACGATGCGCCCCGCAACGGCGACGCGCTCGTCTCCCAGCGGAAACTTCATGTCGATCGACGCACCGACGGGTATCTGCGCCGTCGTATTCATCAACACGCCGCCGGCCGAAATATTGGTGGCGCGTGCCGAGCGCGCCGTCGCGCCCGGCAGCGTGTAGTGCACGTCGAAATCGACCGAGATGCGCAAGGCTGCACGGGTGAGGCCGTTTCCGGTCTGAACGTCGGGCGTATGCTTCGCGCGATGGCGGGCGGCTTCGTTTGCCTTCGCGATCGCTTCAGTCTGTGCAAGCGTGGTCGCGAGCGCAAGGACATAGGCGTGACGTGCGCCGTGCTCCTTGCGCGTGACCACCTTGCCGGAGAGCGCGATCGTGGGTGCGCCGTGCACGGAGACGGTAAAGTCGAGCCGCTGACCAATTTCAAAGACGCTCACCGCGCGCAGGCGACATTCATGCGTGCTTACGTGTTCGATGATCGCCATGACGGGCGCCGAGCCGTCGACACGGATCATCGAAGGAGCCTCTAACGACGCAAGCGTCGTCTCCGGATCCGACATGTCATACCACCTTAAAACCGCAAAGCAAAAAGCGACAACGGTACTCTAAAATGCTTCGGCCACCTAGCGAGCGATCCTTAGGGCCCTCGTGCAGGGAAGTGTATAGATGTCTTGCAAGTGCGGCACATGAGTTTGCGCGATTTTTACGATCGCAGCGACGCGATCGAGATCGCTCGCGCGGTGCGCGCGCGTGAGGTCACGGCCAGCGAAGTGCTCGATGAGGCCATTGCGCGAGCCGACCGCGTCAATCCACGCCTGAATGCGCTTGCCGCTCGCGATTACGAACGCGCGGCCGAGCGCGCGCGGACCGTTTCGATCGATGGCCCATTAGCCGGGGTGCCGGTCTTGGTCAAGGATCTCGGTCCGGCCCTCGGCGGCGTACCGATGACGATGGGCAGTAGATATTTTGCCTCGTATGTGCCCGCAACGGATGACGAATTCTTAACCCGTCTCAAGCGCGCGGGAACCGTGATTTTCGCAAAGACGACGCCGCCCGAGTTCGGTCTGTTGCCGTATACGGAGAGCGCGTTGTTTGGCGCGACCCGCAATCCGTGGGATCTCACGCGCACGCCCGGCGGATCGAGCGGCGGCAGCGCGGCGCTGTGCGCGGCGGGCGTGGTGCCGGTCGCGCACGGTAACGATATGGGCGGCTCGATACGCATACCGGCGAGCTGCACCGGATTGTTTGGACTCAAGCCCAGTCGCGGGCGCGCGCCGACGGTTGGCGGTGTTATCGGTTCGGCCAACGTCGATCACGCAATCGCGCGTACGGTGCGCGACAGCGCGGCATTTCTCGACGCCGTAAGAAGTGATGCCGGTCCGCGATTTCTCGATGAAATGCAGCGCGATCCCGCACCACTGCGCATTGCGCTCATGCGCGGCCCCGGCCTCGGGCACGGTATCTCCGCCGAATCCCGCACCGCCGTCGATCGCGCGGCCGCGCTGTGCGCGTCGCTCGGTCACACGGTCACCGAGGACGAGCCGCAAGGCGTCGACTATCCGGCGGTGAGCTATGCGCTGCTCTTGATCTTTGCCAGCAATATCGGATGGCATCTTGGCTCGGGCAATCCGACGCCGCAGCATCGGCTCAAACGCGGTGATATCGAACCGGCGACGCTGGCAATGCTGACGATCGCGCAAGTGCTGGCGCTCGACGAACTTACCGGGGCAGTGGTGACGCAACGGAAGCTGCGCGCGGCTTACGACGCGTTTATGGAGCGCTACGACGTGATCCTCACGCCGACACTCGCGGCGCCGCCGGTGCGTATCGGGGAACTGGCGCTGACGCGCGCCGAAGTCGTGCAGTGCGAAATTCTCTCACGCCTGCGGATGCCGGCGCTCATTCGCAAAGCCGCGCGCGACATCTCGGCGCCGATGTTCGATTGGCTGCCATATACGCCGATCTTCAATCTCACCGGCGCGCCCGCCATGTCGGTACCACTACACTGGAGCGACGATGGGCTCCCCATCGGCGTGCAGTTCGCCGGCCGTTTCGACGATGAAGCGACGTTGCTAAGGTTAGCCGGGCAACTCGAGCGCGCGCAGCCGTGGCGTGAACGCCGACCTCTGGTCTGGAGCGGCGCATAGTGCCACCGTTAATGAATGAGATGCCGTAGCCCCAGCGACGCGGCCACGAACACCAGCGCGATCCCGACGAACATGAGCAGTTGCGGCGACTTGAGCCGTAAGGAGAGGCGCGCGCCGACGGGGCCGCCGCACAGGCCGCCTGCGACGAGCGGAATGACATCGGAGAGTTTCACGTCATGCTGCATCGCGTGCACGATCAGTCCGGTCGGCGAGGTCAGGATCAGAACGAAGTGCGAGGTCGCGCTGATCGCGTGCGCGGTCAACGTCGAGAAGTAGAGCATCGAGGGAACGGTGACCACGCCGCCGCCGATACCGAACAGGCTCGAAACCAGCCCAACCACAAAACCAAGACCGACCGCCGCGCGGTACGACATCGGTTTTGAACCGCCTGCGGCGTGCTCAACGCGCCCGGCGACGCGTGTCTTCGCGTTGAAGATCATGTCGGCTGCGATGAGCAGCAAGAACCCGCTGAAGATCCAGTCGAACGCCGGACCCGAGATGTACTTGGTCACGATCGCGCCGAGAATGCTTCCGGGAAGACCACCGCACGCGAAGATCAAGCCGAGCCGCACGTTGACCTGGCGCTGCAAGAAATAGGTAAACGCGCCGGCCGCGCTGTTCGCGGTAACGAGGACGAGCGACGTGCCGGCGGCTTCCGCCGGCGGAAGGGCAAAGACTATGCGCAGCAGCGGAACGAGAATGAAGCCGCCGCCCAGACCCACCATCGATCCGCAGACGCTGGCAACAAACGCGGCGCCGAAGAGTTCCAGACCCTGGGACATCCCCTCGATTATGCCGGAGCGGGCTGCGTGATGACCGCACCATTAGTCGCAGATGCCGGGGCTTCTTTGACATCGCGGATGTTGTAGATGCGAATTGGGTCCTTTTTGCCCTTGACGGTCACGGGTTCGAGCTCGTCGGCAACGACGAAGTCTTTGACTTCCTGATACGTGTAATCGCTGATGATGATTTCACCCGCCTTGGCGACGTTGTAGAGTCGCGCTGCAAGGTTGACGTTGTCGCCGATCACCGTATAGTTCATGCGCGAGCTCGCACCGAGATTGCCCATCACGACGTCGCCGGTGTTAACGCCCATGCCCACGGTGAACTCGCGCTTGCCCATGGCCTTCCACTTCTCGGCGAGCTCGAGAATTTTCTTTTGCTGCGCGACGGCGGCGAGGACCGCATTCTTCGCATCATCGGGGGTCTGATACGGCGCTGAGAACACCGCCATGACGCAGTCGCCGATGAATTTATCCACGTAACCGCCGTACTGGAAGATGATCGTGCACATCTCTTCAAAGTACTCGTTGAGCTGGTTGTAGATCTCCTCGGGCGTCATATTTTCCGACATCGCGGTAAAGCCGCGGATGTCGCTATAAAAGATCGTCGCCTTAACCTTCTTGCCTTTGAGCGCGAGCGCGTTGCGGGGATCCTCGTGCGAGAGGATGTCGGTTACGATCGCCGGGCTTACGTGCATGCCGAAGAGATTGGTCACCATGCGCCGCTGCGCTGCTTCATAAAGCACGCGATACAGCCCGACGAACAGCGTGGCCGCAACCATCGCCATTACGACGTGAATGAGATCGAGCCAGTAGAGCCGCTCGACGAAGAGCGCCTCGTTGACAAAAGCGTAGACGACCGTCGCGCCGAGCGACGCGATGATTGCGATCGTCGTCTTGGTAAAGTTGAACACCAGCGCGATCGCGATCGGCAACAGAACGATCAGCAAAATCTCGAGCCAGAGCGGCGCCTCGGTAATATAAATGTGGCGCATGAGCTGGTCGGCCAGGCGAGCATTGGCGAACAGGCCGGGGAATTCGGCGGAACGCGCGGTGTGCGCGAAGTCGCCCTGTGCCTGCGCGGTGTTGCCGATGTAGACGAGCGCGCCATTGACCGACTGTCGCAGATCGGGGATTGACAGGGAGTACGCGTCGGAGAACGAGAGCTGATTGGCGACAAAGTCTTGCGTGTGCTCTTCGACTTGTTGACCGTGATCGGTCGTGACCTGCTTGACTGAGACGCGGGGCACGACCAGCAAGAAGCGGCCGTCTTCGTCGGTAGGCAGCTTTGAAAGGTCGATCGCTTGGCCGGTGAGTTGTTCGGTTCCGGCAGCTGCCAGCGACAAGAACGTGCGGTTGCTGTACTGCCCGGTTGAACCCGTGTGAATCTGCATCGCTTGACCGATGAGCACGTTGCCGGGAAAGTCAACCGACGAGTACCCGATGCCTTTGGCATACGGAAGCAGTGTCGGTGAAGGCAATTCGATACCCAATTGGCCGGTGCTGGTCGTATCGATCGGGAACGCCAGGATCGTCGGAATGCTGCGCAATCCCGCAGCGAAGGCTTGGTCCTGCGTCGGATCGGCGGCGGGCTCGATGAAATCGATATCGATCGCAACAACCTTTGCACCGGCTGCCGCAAGGTGCTTGAGCATCGTTCCGTAGATGTGCCGCGGAAGCGGGTACTGATGCAGCTCCGGAACGTTGCTACCGAAGGTCACTTCGTCGATCGGGATGATGACGATCTTACTATTCTTGTCGTCGCTACGGTCGTACCAGGGGGTACCGAAGCCGAGCTGCGGCGCCGCGTTGAGCGCTGCGTAATGCGACTGCAAATCGGTGACGCGATGGAAAAGCGGGATCTCGTCTTTCTTGACTAGGAGAAGCGTCAACGCAATCGCACTCGCTACCGCGCCGAGGAGTAGAGCGATGAGCAGCGACTTCACGCGAGCGGACATGGCGCCTCCCTAGATAACTACGAGTTCACACGTCCGATATACCGGCGGTCGCGTGTATCGATTTTAATCACATCATCCTGGTTCACGAAGAGCGGCACGTTGACCGTGGCGCCGGTCTCGAGTTTAGCCGGCTTGCCCGTATTGGTCGCGGTATCCCCTTTGAACCCAGGATCGGTTTCGACGACCCGCAGTTCGACATGCGGAGGAAGGTCGACCCCGATTGGCACGCCTTCGTGCAGCTGCACGTCAACGACCATCCCGTCTTTGAGGAAATCCGCCGGATCGCCGATCACTTCCCGCTGGATCGTGATGTTCTCAAACGACTCCTGGTCCATGAAATGGAATCCCTCGGCATCATTGTAGAGCAACTGCATCTGGCGGTTGTCCACCGTGGCGCGCTCGAGCTTCTCGCCCGCGCGGAAGGTGCGCTCGAGGGTCGTGCCGGTTTTCACGTTCTTGAGGCGGGTGCGCACGAAGGCCGCGCCCTTGCCCGGCTTGACGTGAAGGAACTCGATCACGGTCCAAAGGTTGCCGTCGACCAGGATGGTGACGCCGTTACGAAGGTCGTTCGAGGAAATCATGACCCGCGTCTATACGGGTCCCGCGCATGGGGTTCCTAGGCGGGAGGGCCCTTACGCTCAAACAGGCTGATCCGCCCCTCGGTCCCCTGACGGAGCCGAGCGATGTTTTCGCGATGCGTCCACACGACGAGCACGGCAGCAAATGCGCCGAAGAGCGCCTCTGCCGGCGAGCGCGTGAAACCGTAGAGCGCGAACGGCGCGACGATCATGGCGAGCATCGATCCAACCGACGAGTAGCGTGTGACGACAAGCGCGCCGAGTAGCCAGACGCCGACGCAGACCAGTCCCGCGGGCCAGCAGAGCGCAAAGATCGCGCCGAACGCGGTCGCGACGCCTTTGCCGCCTTTCCAGCCGAGCCACGGGGAGAAACAATGCCCGAGCACCGCGCAGGCGCCCGCGATGCTGGAGAAATTTGGCGTGTGCGCGACGGCAAACGTTGATCTCGCGTGAACCATGAATTGGTGAGGCGCGAGGATGACCGAAACGACGCCTTTTGCAGCGTCGAGCAGCAGCACCGCAATCGCGCCCTTCGTGCCGAGCGTGCGCAGCGCGTTCATCGCGCCGATGTTGCCCGAACCATGTTGGCGCAGATCGGTGCGATAGGCGAAACGACCGACCAAATATCCGAAGGGAATCGAACCGATCAGAAACGCGCCGATCGGCACCAGCACGGTGAGCGCGAGGAGCTCGGCGACGAGCCAGGCTTCCGTCACGCCTCGCGCGCCTCGTTCTCGCGCCGCGGGCGAAATTCGAGTGTGAGCGGCACGCCCTCGAAATCGAACTCCTGGCGAAT
This sequence comes from Vulcanimicrobiota bacterium, assembly GCA_963833045.1. Lineage (GTDB taxonomy): Bacteria > Vulcanimicrobiota > Vulcanimicrobiia > Vulcanimicrobiales > Vulcanimicrobiaceae > Aquilonibacter. The sequence continues at coordinate 316,941 of CAWHWL010000020.1, read as the reverse complement.
CGTGTTCTCCAAGAAGCGCTTGTAAGACGGCTGCACGAGTTCGGGATCGTTACAGGAGAAGACGAAGAGCGGCGGATGCGTCGCTGCCTGCGTCGCGTAGTAGACCTTGAATACCTTACCGCCGATGGCGGGTGCCGGATGGGCCAGCACCGCGTCGCGGACCAGCGTGTTCAACGGTGCCGTCTGAATGCGGCGATCCAGATTTTCGGCCACGCGCGTAACGACCGGCATCAGGCTGCCCAAGCGCCGTTTCGTTTTGGCCGAAAGAAACGTGATCGGCGCAAAGCGCGCGAACGGGATCAAATCGTGGATCACGCCGGCCAGTTCGTTTTGGCTGAACTCGCCTTGTTGCTCGCGCGCGAGATCCCACTTGTTTCCGACGATGATGAGCCCCTTACGCTCTTCGATCGCGAGGCCCGCCAGACGCCGGTCTTGCGCGGTGACGCCGACCATCGAATCGAAGACGAGCAACGCGATGTCGCAGCGCGCGATGGCTTTGAGCGAACGCAGCGCCGCGTAATATTCGATAGCCCCATGCGCTTCGGGCTTCTTGCGCACGCCGGCGGTGTCGATCAGGCGAATGGTGCTGTCATGCCAGTGCAGGAGCGTGTCGATCGTGTCGCGCGTCGTGCCCGGAACCTCGGAGACGATGGCGCGCTCTTCGCCGAGTAGCGCGTTGAGCAGCGAACTCTTGCCGACGTTGGGGCGGCCGATGATCGCGAGCGCGAGCTCGTCGCCGAACACCGCATTGGGTGCGTCAGGCGGGAGCAGTTCGACGACGCGATCGAGCAGATCGCCGGTGCCCTCACCGTGGATCGCCGAGACCGCGACCGGTTCACCGAATCCAAGCCGTGAAAATTCGCCGTGTACCGAGGCAAGCGCGCTCGGCGATTCACACTTATTGGCGACGAGCACGATGCGGCGGCGCGTGGCGCGCAAAATTTGCGCAACGTCTTGGTCGAGCGGATTCAATCCGACCTGTGCATCGACGACAAACACGATGGCGTCGGCTTCGGCAGCCGCGGCTTCGGCTTGACGGCGGGTTGCTTCGGCGAAAACTTCACCGTGCGCGGCATCCGCGTCCGGATCGATGCCGGCCGTGTCGACCATGCTGAAGGTGCGGCCGCGCCACTCGCACAGCGCGTAGAGCCGGTCGCGCGTCACGCCCGGCGTATCCTCCACGATCGCCAGCCGCTGACCGATCAAGCGGTTGAAGAGGGCGCTCTTTCCGACGTTCGGACGGCCGACGATGGCAACGGTGGCTGGGCGGAGCATGGTGCCTGCTGGGGTAGTCTCTTGCACCGGCTCTCAATTCGGAATCACTGTTAGAGGCACCCACCCGCACGAAGCGGGTAAAGGCCCGGAGGACAGGAGGTCCGCGCCGACCGGAGGTCGGACCGAGCCGTTGATGCCCCGGATCTACATTGAAACGTTCGGCTGCCAGATGAACGAGGCCGACTCCCAGTATATCGCCGACCGCGCTGCGACCGCCGGCTATGAGATCGCCAGCAAGGCGGAAGACGCGAGCGTGCTCGTGCTCAACACGTGCACGGTGCGCGACAATGCCGAGCGGCGGGCCTACGGGCGTATGAATCACTTCAAGGTGCTCAAAGAACGCGATCCGCAGGTGCGCTTGGTGGTGATGGGTTGCCTCGCCGAGCAAGATCGCGATCGCATGCAGAAGCTTGCGCCGCACGTTGATGCGGTCTTTGGCACCAAAGAACTCGTGGAACTGGGAGACCAGCTTGCAGCATGGCAACCTTCGTTGCCCGATGAGCCGGACCAAGATGATACGAGCGCCGAGGAGCTGTATCGGGCGATGGGCGGGACGGCCGATGCGGTGGTCGATGCGTTCTCACATTTGCGCGCCTTCGTTACCGTGCAGCGCGGCTGTTCGTATTATTGTACGTTTTGCATCGTACCGCACGTGCGCGGTCGCTTCGACCATCGCCCGATGCGTGATATCGTCGCCGAGGCGCAGAACCACGTCGCAAACGGCGCCCGCGAAGTGATGCTGGTCGGTCAAACGGTCAATGCGTGGCGCGATGCGGCAACCGGCGAAGACTTCGGGGATCTCTGCAAGGCCGTCGCCGCGTTGCCGGGACTCGAGCGCCTGACGTTCATCTCCCCGCATCCAAAGGACTTCACCGAAAAGATCATCGCGGATCTGGCGGACGTGCCCCAACTCAATCCGCGCGTGCATCTCCCGCTGCAATCCGGTAGTGATGCCATGCTGCGCCGGATGAATCGCAAGTACACCCGCGCGCAATTCGAAGAGAAGCTCGAGCTTCTTGGCCGGTATCTTCCCGGCTGGGCGATCACGACCGATATCATCGTCGGTTTCCCGGGCGAAAGCGATGCTGATTTCGAGGCGACGATGGAGCTGGTGAATAGGGACGCGTTTGCCAATGCGTTTACGTTCATCTATTCGATCCGGCGCGGCACGCCGGCCGCGCGCTGGGAACAAGTGCCCGGCGACGTGGCCTCAGCGCGGTACAAGCGATTGCTCGACGCGCAGAATGCCGCGACGCGCGCATATCACGACCGCAAGATCGGCACGATCGTGCGCGCGCTGATCCAAGGCCCCTCGAAAAAAGATCCCGCGAAGCTCGCCGCCAAAGCGCTGGATAACGTCACCGTCATCGCCCCGAAGCCGCCGGGCTACGACGAGACGGTGTACGCGCGCGAGCCCTGGATCGATATCGCGATCGAGACCGCGCACGTGTGGGGATGCAAAGGCACGATCCTGCGCCGCGCGGCGCGCTTCGACGACGCGGGAATTGCCGTCGCGCGTCCAGTGATCGATCTCGTTGCGGGCTAGCGCCCCGGTATGACCGACACGATCAAGTACTCGCCGATGCTCGAGCAATACTTTGGGATGAAGAACCGCTATCCCGAAGCGATCCTGCTTTCGCGCGTCGGTGATTTCTACGAAGCCTATGGCGACGATGCGCAAACCATTGCGCAGGCGCTGCAGATCGCGCTCACCAGCAAAGAATCGGGCGGCGGCCGGCGCGTCGCCATGGCAGGCGTGCCGCATCACGCGCTCTCGGGCTATTTGCACAAGCTCGTCGCGCAACGTTTTATCGTGGCGCTTGCCGAACAGCTCGAAGCACCGGTGCCGAACAAACTCGTGCCGCGCGACGTCGTGCGTATCGTGACGCCGGGCACCTTGATCGAAGAGCAACTGCTCGACGGAAAAACGCACAACTACCTGGCGGCGGTGACTGCCGTCGACGACGTGTTTGCGCTGGCCTACACCGATATTTCCACCGGGCATGGCGCCGCCACCGCGATGTCGGGTCAAGCGGCATACGACGAAGTGCTGGCCGAACTGGCCCGCGTCGCACCGTCGGAGATCGTCGCCGATGTGCCGGCGGGCGTCCGCGCCGCAATGGCCGGCGCGCTCGAAGCGAGCGGTGCGCGCATTGCCGCGCCGTCGCTCGGCCTGGTCGACGCCCGCGAGCGGCGTTTTGTCGACGGCTTTTCGTCGGATGAAGTGATGGCCATGCATCGCGCGCTCGACGTGCTCGGCGGATTCATCAAGCGCACGGCAATCGCGGGGAACGGTGAGAGTTTGCGCGCGGTGGAGTTTTACCATTACCGCAACTTCCTTGCGCTCGATCCCTCGACGCGAAAGCATCTCGAACTGACCAAGGCGCAAGGCCAGAACCCGCGAGCAACCTTGCTCGCGACGCTCGACCTGTGCGCGACGTCGATGGGCTCGCGCATGCTCGGCCGGTGGATCCTGGCACCGCTGGTCGATCGCGAGGCGATCGTCGAACGGCAGGTTGCCGTGCAGACGCTCCTTGACGAGCATGCGCGGCGCGAAGCGGTCCGCGAGCTGCTCGCCGGATGTTTCGACTTGGAACGCATCGCGCAGAAAGTGCGCTTCCGGCGCGCGCTGCCGCGCGATCTCGCGTCGTTGCGGCGCACGCTCGACGTGTTGCGTCCACTGCCGCAGGTGGCGCCGCCCGCGCTCGCGGCCATTGTTACCCGCGCCGGCGATTTCACCGATCTCCATGACGACCTCGCGCGAAGCTTAGTCGACGAACCCCCCGCGCAGCTCGTTGACGGCGGCGTGATCCGGCCCGAAGCCGACGCTGAACTCGCGCAGTGCGTCGCCTTGCGCACCGACGCGCGTTCGAGTCTCTCTGCACTCGAGGAACGCGAACGCGAACGCACCGGCATCAAATCGCTGCGCATCAAATATGCGAGCGCCTTCGGCTACGCCATCGAGATCAGCAAAGCGCAGTCGGCCAACGTGCCTTCTGACTACGTGCGCAAGCAGACGCTCACGACCGGCGAGCGCTACATCACGCCCGAGCTCAAGGAGCTCGAACTCGCGATCTCGACCGCGCAGTCGCGACAGCAACGCTTAGAAGAGCGCCTCTACACCGAGTTACTGGAGCGCGTTGCGGCACGGGCTGACGATTTGCTTGCCGCCGCCGAGGCGATTGCGCAGCTGGACGTGTTCGGCGCGCTCGCGCAGTGCGCTGCCGAGCGGGGGTACGTGCGCCCGCAGTTCGTCGACGAAAGCACCGTCGCGATTCAGGACGGACGCCACCCGGTCATGGAGGCGGTGTTGCACGCGCACTTCGTGCCGAATGATTTGCGCCTCGAGCCCACGACCCATCGCTTCATCTTATTGACAGGTCCGAACATGGGCGGGAAGTCGACCTATCTGCGTCAGGCCGGCTTGCTAACGATCATGGCGCAGATCGGTTCGTACGTGCCGGCCAAAGCGATGCGCTTGGGTATCGTCGACCGCATCTTCACGCGAATCGGAGCCGGCGACGACTTGGCTTCGGGGCAATCAACCTTCTATATGGAGATGGCCGAGGCGGCGAACATCCTGCGCCGTAGCACGCGCCGTTCGCTGCTCCTCATCGATGAGGTGGGGCGCGGAACCGGGACGATCGACGGGCTCTCGATCGCCCAGGCGATCTGCGAGTATTTACTCGGCCTGGAGTCGCAGGCACCGATGGTGCTTTTTGCCACCCACTTTCACGAGTTATGCGCCTTGACCGGGCACTGGCCGCTGGTGGCCAACTATCACATCACCGCGGTTGAAAACACCGCGCGGGACGGGGCGCCGGTCTTCTCGCACCGCGTCCAGCCTGGGAGTTCCTCGCGCTCGTTCGGTCTCGAGGTCGCGCGCATGGCCGGGCTGCCGCCCGCCGTCGTCGAGCGGGCACGGGAGATCGCCGAGGCCCTCTCCGGGCAGCCCGGCGTCGAAGAAACCGCCCCACTGCGGCGGCGCCTGTCCCGCGCCAATCCCACAGAAGAACAATTATCATTTTTGCACCTCGATAATTAAAGAGCCCGGCTGCCGCACGATCCCTCGGATGCACGATACCGCCCGGTGTGTGCGCGGTGTTACGGTTATTTCTATGACTAACGACCCAACGCGCAAAGAGCTGCTCGCGAGCATGCTGCGCCTACCCGCGCTCGCCGGCGCACTGACACTTGGAATGACGGCCATCGCGCGCGCCGACAGTCGAACCCAGCTAAAGTACCAGTCAAAGCCGCAGAATGGGCAGAAATGCTCGGGATGCTCGCTCTACACGTCCGGAAAGAGCGCGACGGCGAACGGCACATGCACGGTCATCACCGGGCCGATCAGTCCGCATGGGTGGTGCACCGCATTCACGGCGAAATAATCTACTTGACTGCGGTTACGTCGTCGGGTGTCACCGGACTCGCTTTGTTACCCCACGCCGATCGAATGTATGTTGCGACCGCGGCGATGTCGCTCGCCGAGAGCTGGCCTCGCCATGACGGCATGAGGTTGCGCCCTTGTTCGATCGTCTTGATGAGGACTGCTGGGTCGGAGGCGGTGACGAACGCGTCACCGGCCAGCGCGGGTCCTGCGCCGCCTTTACCACTGGCGTCATGACACGTTGCGCAGTGCGTCGCATAAACCGACGCTCCGATTTCTTGCGAAACGGGCGCACCCGCGGTGGCGACATCTTGCTCGGTCACGGCCGAAGCGTTGTTGCCCCACGCCGACCGAACGAAGCTTGCAACCGCCGCGATGTCGGCGTTGGTGAGTTGTCCCCTCCACGTCGGCATTTTCCCATTGAACGTCTTCCCGTTGACCGTCAGCGGTCCCGAGCGGCCATTGACGATGATAGCGATCATCGCCTTGGGGTCGGCTGCTGTAACCACGGGATTGCCCGCGAGCGGCGGAAACGCATCGGTTCCTTGGCCCGCGGCTTGATGACACGTCGCGCATTTTGCTGCGAACAACGCAGAACCGCTCAGTGCTTTGGGGGCACCGGCAGCGGCAACCTGATCTTCGGAAACGGCCGGTGCTTTGTTGCTCCACGCGGAGCGGATGTAGGTGAGGACGGAAGCGATCTGCGCGTTGGAGAGTTGACCGCGCCATGCCGGCATGTTTCCGCCGTACTGTTTTCCGTTGACCGTGATCGGCCCGGTGCGTCCATTCAGAACGATGGCGACGATGTTGGAGCTGTCGGCTTTGGTGACGTCGGGATTGCCCGCCAACGGCGGAAACGGACCGAGGCCTTGACCACTTGCTTGGTGACACGCGGCGCATTTGGCGAGATAGACGGCTTTGCCGTCGGTTTGCCCGTGCGCAGTATTGCCTCCGAAATTGAGCAGCGTCAAGCCGGCGAAGATGCCGACCGCGAGTACGACCAGTATGGCGCGACTTTTCAAGGTTCGGCCCTCCGTTTGTGCTCGGAGTATTCTTCAGCCGTTCACAAGTTCTTCGTCCGCAGTGTGAGATGTTGCGGATAGGCCAGGCTTAGCTCACCAGACATTCGAGGAGACGTTTATGCCGTTGCACTTCCGGGATAGATTCGCGCGATACGTCATCCACATCGTCGTGGCCATGGCGTTGCTCTTGGTTGCGCTTACGTCAAAGGCGCAAGCGATGCCGAATTTTGCGCAAGCCTACGGCGTACAATGTTCCGTGTGTCACACGCAAGTACCGGCGCTCAATGCCTACGGCCGGTACATTCAGCGAACCGGCTATGCCGCGCTCAATCCCCACGTGCTCAAAAAAGAGTATCCGTTGTGGGTCGACTATTCGACGACGTACACCGAACAAGCGCCGAACGCAGCGCAGTGGCAAGCGGGCAATCTCGCCATCCATGCCGACGGCACCATTGGTCCGGGCGTTACCAATTGGAGCTACCACGTGCAACAGTGGCTGTGGCAGGGCAATGCGCCGGGCGGTCTCGATACGGCATGGGTTGCGTACCACAATCTGCTCGATCGGTCGGGGCATCTCTTTGTCGGGAAAGTCGAATCGCCGGGTCCGTCGGAATACAGTCAATGGTTCGACGTGACCGGTCTAACGATCAACCAGCCGGCGGAGATGACGGTCGGCGAACACGCGTACCAACTCGACGCGAACCGTTGGGGCACGAAATTCGTCTACGATCGGGGCTCGTTTTACGGCGAGGTGGCGTATCTCACCTCGGGCGCCGATCTCTCCGGCTTCAACGACTACAGCGACGATACCGACAAGACCATGGAATATCAACTGGCCTTTTCGAATCCCAAGAAGCCACTCGAAGTCGGGTACGTCGGCTCACGTGGAAGTTGGCCGTTAACTGAGGGCGGCTTCGATCAGTATTACAGCAATACGTTTTACGTCCAGCGCGACCCGGTCAAGTATATTCCCGGCGTGCTGGTAACGTATCAAATGGCGTACGACGCTAATCCCGGCAACGGCGCACCGCCGGCCGCAAGTAACGGCGCGTCGTTCGAAATCTACGACAACATCGGTCAGCGCGGTATGCTTTCGATCGGCAAGCAATTCACCAACGACGGCATGGGAAATCAGGTGCAGGTCGGCAACATCGATGCGTCCTATCATGTCATGCGCTTTGTCTTTGTCTACCTGGAAGCGGCGTTCAACCAACAGCAAAAGCCCACGTGGAACGGACTGATCTGGCTACCGCTTCCGATCGGGCCGATTTAGGCTCCGCGCGGAAAATCGGCCTGCCGGGCGAATACGCCCGCATGCACGCGCCCTCGATCCATCTTCTCGATCCCGTCACCGTGGGGCAAATTGCGGCCGGCGAGGTTATCGAACGGCCGCAATCGATCGTCAAAGAGTTGGTTGAAAACGCGGTCGACGCGGGCGCGGCGCGCGTGACCGTCGTCCTCGAACGCGGCGGCACCGAGCGCATCGAAGTTCTCGATGACGGGAACGGCATTGCCGCCGCCGAGCTGGAACTCGCCGCTCTCCGTCACGCCACCAGCAAGCTCGCGCGCGCGGAAGATCTCGAATCGGTAGCGACGCTGGGCTTTCGCGGCGAAGGACTGGCTTCGATCGCGGCCGTCGCGCGTCTCGAGTTGCACTCGCGGACGCCCGGCGAGCAGATCGGCTCGCGCATCGTCGCGCATGCCGAGACGACGGGGCCGATCGAACCGGTCGCAACCGCGCCGGGCACGCGCGCGATCGTCACGCAACTCTTCGACAACGTGCCGGTTCGGCGTGAATATCTCAAAGGCGCAAGCGCCGAGTTTACCCGCATCTCGAGCTGGCTCTCGACCTTCGCGCTGGCTTATCCAAACGTCACCTTCACGCTGCGGCACGACGGCAAAGACGTCTGGGTGCTTCCTTGCACCGACGATCCGCGCGAACGTTTGGCGATGGTCTTCGGGCGCGAAGCGGCTGCGGGCTTGATCCCGCTCGAAGCCGATGCTGCGCGCATGCTCGACGGCAACCTGCGCGGCTTCATCAGCGCGCCGGGGCACGACCGCGGCGATCGCCGCATGCAGTTGCTCTTCGTGAACGGGCGATTGCTGCGCAGCACGCTCTTAGCCGGCGCCTGGACCGCGGGCTATTCGACCTTCGCGATGATCGGACGCCAGCCGTATGGTGTGTTGATGCTCGACCTCCCGCCCGAGCATGTCGATCCTAACGTACACCCGACCAAGAGTGACGTGCGTTTGCGTTATGGCGCGCAAGTTTTCGATGCGGTGCGCCGCGCGATCGCGGCGACGCTGCACCATCATGCCACCGCACGCTTCGCCGATTCAACGGGAGCAGCGGCCTTCTCGATCGCCCCGCAAGGCATCGATGCGTCGTTGCCGCACGTGCAGGCGCTCTTCGAAGGACCGCCGGGCGATGCGAGCGACGTCCCGGGCCATCGCATGCGGGTCCTCGCGCAGCTGCATCGCACCTTCATCCTCGCGAGCGACGGCGAAGGGCTCTTGCTGCTCGATCAGCATGCCGCGCACGAGCGCATCGCGTATGAATCGATCGTCGAGCGCGCGCGCGAACGTGCGCCGAGCGAACCACTGCTCGTGCCGATCACCGTCGAGCTTGACGCACAGCAGAGCGTCGCGTTGGATCAGATGCTCGAAGCCTTGCGCGAGGGCGGCCTCGATATCGAAGCGTTCGGTGAACGCACCTATCGCATTACGGCGACGCCGGCAGGCTATGGGGCGCGCCCCTTCGATCTCGCCGGATTTCTCGACGACCTTTCGGAGGAGCCCAAGCAACGCAGCGTGCGCGAACGGATCTGGGCGTCGCTCGCGTGTCATTCGGTGACGGTCGCGGGTGAGCGCTTGGAGTTCGACGAGATGACGAGTTTGGTCGAACGGCTGGCCGTATGCGCCAATCCAATGCACTGCCCGCACGGCCGTCCGACGATGGTGCGACTGGGTTCAAGTGATATCGCCAGGATGTTCAAACGGATCTAATGCGTGCGCGCGGTGTTCTTGTGCTTGCCGGAGCGACCGCGTCGGGAAAGACCGAGCTTGCGATCGAGCTTGCGCGACGCTTCAACGCGGAGATCGTCGGGGCCGATTCGCGCCAGATCTATCGCGGTATGCCGATCGGCACCGCCGCACCGACGCCGGCGCAGCTAGAGGCCGCGCCGCATCACCTCATCGCCTTTCTCGACCCATACGAACGGTATTCGGCGGGGCGCTACGCGCGCGACGCGGTGCGCGCAATCGAAGCGATCCACGCGCGCGGACATCGCGCAATCGTGGCGGGCGGAACGGGATTCTATCTTCGCGCGCTCACCGGGGATGTGGCGCTTGCCCCGCAACAAGACGAAGTTCTGCGCGAACGGCTGGCGCGCGAAGCGCGTGCACACCCGCCGCGGGTGTTATGGGAATGGCTTGCGACACGGGACCCCGTGCGCGCGGGCGCGCTCGATCCGAACGACAGCTATCGGGTGCTGCGCGCGCTTGAGGTCGCGCTGGCGCCGGCGCGCGTGCACAGCGCCGCGTCGGGGGTAACATTGCGATCGGCCGATATTCCCTTTGTGAAACTCGCGCTCGACGTGCCTATTGCAACCATCGACGAACGCATCGAACGCCGGGCCGATGCAATGATCGAGGGTGGACTGCTCGACGAGGCCGAGCGCATCGGTGTGGCGGCGCTCGCGGCAAATGCCGTCGGCTATCCGCAAGCGCTTGCGTTCCTGCGGGGATGGAGCACGCACGACGAGCTGCGTACGTCGCTCGTGCGCGCAACTCGGCGCTATGCGCGGCGCCAGCGTTCGTGGTTCCGCGCCGAGCCGGGCATCACGTGGGTGTCGCCGGCGCTCGCCGAAGCTGTGGCAAGGGAAAAGCTCGGCTGGTCGTAAACAGCCAAGAGGACATGCCCGGTCTTCAAGACGGCTTTCTTGCAGAATGCCGACGCGGCGGAACCGCCGTTACGATCTATCTGATGAACGGATTTCAGTTGCGCGGGACCGTCAAAGGTTTCGACCTCTTTACCGTCCTCTTGGAATACGAGGGGAAGACGCATTTGATTTACAAGCATGCGATCTCCACGATCTCGCCCGCGGCCCCGGTTACGCTCAGTGAGAACGGTCAGTAAATATCACGGCGCGCGCAACGACTTCATCGTCCTCGATGCGCGTACGGAAACGATCGACAACGTACGTGGATTTGCATTGCGCTGGTGCGACCGTCACGGCGGTATCGGCGCCGACGGCGTCCTCGTGCTCGGGGCCTCCGACCGCGCGCCGGTCTCGATGCGCGTCATCAACGCCGACGGCAGCGAGGCCGAGATGTGCGGCAACGGGGTACGCTGCGTAGCGCGCTACCTTGACGAACGAGGAGAGGGCGCACACTTCGACGTCGACACCATCGCCGGAATCATTCACACCGATGTCATCGATCGTGGCGACGTCTACCTCGTGCGGGTCAACATGGGCCGGCCGCGCATCATCAGTGTGAACGAAGGGGAGCCGCACAGTGCGATCGTGGACACGGGCAATCGCCACGTGGTCCTGTTCCGCGAGGAGATCGAGAGCTTCGACCTGTTCGCGATCGGCGAAGCGACCAAAAATGATCCGAACTACCCCGACGGGATCAACGTGCATCTCGCCGAGGTCAAAGGGCCGTCGACGCTCCGTGTGCGTCACTACGAGCGCGGTGCCGGCTTGACGATGGCTTGCGGAACGGGCGCGGTCGCAAGCGCCGTCGCAGCGATCGCTCGCGGCGACGTTTCGAGCCCGGTGACGGTACAGGTTCCGGGCGGTGAATTGACGATCGAGTGGGACGGAAGCGGGGACGCGTTCATGACTGGGCCGGCGGTACACGTTTTCGACACGACGATATGATCGGGCTCGCATATTGCGATCGCGCCGGACGCATCTATTATGATGAAACGCGGACGCCGCTGGCCGACGGCGGTATCGTCCGTGAAGTGAATCCCGACGAATTGATCCCCGCGCCGCCCGGAACCGTACAGATGATCCTTCCCGGCCGGCGTGCGCGAACGACCTGGGGCGCGATGCGCGGCCGTTATGCTTTGGCGGTGATGCTGCCTGCCGGGTATACGCGACTGCTCGTCCCCGCGTACGAGCGAGAAGAAGATGCTCCGGCGCTGCCGCTCTTCGGCTATACCTTTGCATGCGTGGTGGACGACGAGTTGCACGTCGCCGCGATGAAGACCGATGAAGGCGAGGATTGGCAGCCGCGCACGTTCGCGACCGGCGAGTTGGAGGGCATCCTGGATGCGCGCGTGCGCCTGGATCCAGGCAATCAAGTGCTGGCGCAAGTCGCGCTCTGCTCGCGCGAGTACGGTTGCTTTACCGCACAAAACGTGTTTCTCGAGCGCGGCGAAGCCGCGCTGCCGGTTTCGCCTAAGTGCAATGCGCGCTGCGTGGGCTGCATCTCCGAACAAGAACCCGATGCCGGCTTGCTCTCACCGCAGACGCGCATTACCTACGAGACCCAGGCGGATGAGCTCGCGCGCATCGCAATCCATCACCTTGAGCGCGTGGACGACGGCATCGTCTCGTTTGGACAAGGCTGCGAAGGGGAGCCGCTGCTGCGCTCGATCGCCATTGCCGCGGCGATCGAACGGATACGCGCCGTGCGCTCCAACGGTACGATCAACCTCAATACCAACGGCAGCATGCCGAGTGCGCTGGAGCTCTGCATCGATGCGGGCCTCGACGCCGTGCGCGTTAGCCTCAACTCCTTTCGGCCACATGCGTATGCTGCGTATTATCGGCCCATCGGGTACGATCTCGACGACGTCTTCGAGTCGATCCGCGTAGCCGTGCGGCGCGGTTTGCGGGTCAGTCTGAATCTCCTCACCCATCCGGGCGTGACTGATGACGAAGACGAAGTTGTCGCTATGCAGTCATTCCTCGACGAAACGCCGGTCGCGATGATTCAAACGCGCACGCTCAACATCGATCCTGAGTGGTATTTCGAAACGGTGGGCCGTCCGCGTAGCGTCGTCGGTATGCGACGGGTCATCGAAACGATACGTCGAAGCCACGTTGCCGTCGGCAACTTCACGCATACCCATTGAAGCTGTGGCACATCGTGGTACTGGTACTGGCCGGTGTCGCGTACGGCGAGATTGAACCTGGGCGCCTGACCTACGCCTTCGGCCATGCAACGCTCTACGTCTTGCTGCCTGCGCTACTTTTCGAGGCCGCATGGAATCTGCGCTATCGCGCCATGCTACGCGCGTGGCCGGCGATTGTCACGCTCGCCGTGCCCGGCGTGCTGATCACGGCGCTGCTGATCGCCGGTGCCTTAGCCATCGTGCAGGTGCCGCTGCGAACCGGCCTACTTACCGGCGCGATTCTTGCCGCAACCGATCCAATCGCGGTAGTCGCAATCTTTCGTCGCATGCGCGTTCCGGCGCTACTCAGCACGATCGTTGAGTGCGAATCGCTGTTCAACGACGCGGTCGCGGTCGCACTCTACCGCGCGGTACTGGTCGTCGTGCTGGCTGGGTCGGTCGATGCCGCCGGCGTGGCGCGAATCAGCTTCGGCGCGGTTGCCGGCGTCGCGGGCGGAGTTGCGATCGGCGTTGCTGTCGCGTTTCTCGCCGCGGCCGCACTTCGCAACCGGAGCAACGACGCGTTGCAGATTACCGCGACCGGGCTGTGCGCCTACGTGTCGTACTTTGCCGCGGATCGGCTCGGGTGCTCGGGTATCTTTGCCACGATTGCGTGCGGCATCGCGCTACGCTCGTTCGAACGACGCTGGATTAGTCTGACGGTCGCGGAGGACGTCAACAGGTTCTGGGACGTAACCGCTCTCATCGCCAATGCATTGGTGTTCTTTCTGGTCGGTGCGGCGCTCGACGTGGCGATCGTCACGCGGAATCCGGCGTTTGTGATTGCAACGCTCGCCGGCGTTCTGGTAGCGCGTTTTGCGGTCGCCGGTTTGCTCTTGCCCGCAGGCTACCCGCGCGAATGGCTCGACGTCGTCCGCGTCGCCGGCATGCGCGGCGCCCTCTCGCTCGCACTTGCGATCGCCTTGCCTCCACAAGTGCCACAGCGCGAAACAATCATCGCCGCCACCTTCGCAGTCGCGCTTGCTACGATCATCTCAGCGACCTTTACCGTACCGGCGGTAGTCGCGCGAGCCGTTCGTGCGAAGCGGTAACTGCCTTTTTAAGTCGAGCCCCAGCGCCATCGTGCATGATGGGCTGCATGAAATATGTATTATTTTTCGGACTTACGCTGACGATGGCTTTCGCAGCGCTCCCACTGTTTGCTCAGACTACCGCGGAGCAGCGCTCGCACATGGAGCAGATTCGCACGGCGGAACGGACTGCGGTCTTGCAGGCGCTCACACCGGACCATAAGGTGCTGCTTGCAAACGTCGTGGGAACGCTCGCGACCGCTGACATCCCCGACGTGAAGAGTGCTGTCGGCGAGTTGGACGACGCGCGGATCGCGGAAGCGCAAAAAATGGCTGCGCTCGGCGGCGATGGCGGCAGCCTTCCGCGCGGGCCGCGCACGGATCCGGGAATGGTGGTGCTGCGCCATGCGATACCGGATTTTGGCTTGGGTAGCTCGCGACCGTGATCCTTCATCCGAACGGACCATCCGTTCGGAGGCTGGGCGCGCCCGCTCGCTTGCGATACGCTACCAGCGATGTTCCACGCCCTCGTTTTGGCGGCGATCGTTGCTGCCTCACCATCCCCCAGCGTCAGCCCCAGTCCAACACCGACAGCTAGTCCGACGCCCACGCCGCCCTATTCGCTTCACGGCGCATTCTCGCTCTACACGGAGCACACGAATTACGTGAATCCAACCGAGACCGACCTCAGTAATGCGCTTCTGACGTTCTCGAAGAACACCGGTCAGCTGCAAGGCAGCGTCACCGTCGGTCCTTATGCGTTTCCGGTCGTCGGTCAGACGATCAATCCGACAACGCAGCAAGGCGCGAATGTGTCGCTCTACGGATATGTGCCGGCTTACGATCTTGCCTACGTTCCGAATGGGAACGTGACGGTCAGCGCCGGTCAACTGGCCACGCTGCTTGGTCAAGAAAACGGCTTCACGTTCCAGAATTTCAATATTCAGCGCGGACTGGTGTGGGCCGCCGAGCCGACCTTCAGCCGGGGTGTGCGCGTCGCGTACGCCAACGGCAAGATTTCGGGTGATCTCGAGTACGACGACGGTTACTACTCCGGCGACAGCGGGCGCGCCGTCGAGGGTCTAGCCGGATGGGCGCCGACTGCAAATACGGATTGGTCGTTCGCGTTCATCGTTCCGGGCGCAAACACGCCGCCCAACGTCACCGCCGCAGTGGCCAACAAGCGCGAGTTCGACTTCATGCTCACACAGCAGTTCGGCAAACTGCAGCTCGAGCCGTACGTTCTCTACATCCAATCGCCCGCATCGGCCACGCTCGGCTATACCAATGGCGAGAGCGCGCTGGGTGGCGTCGTGCTGGCGAACTACGCCTTTAACGGTGTCTATTCGCTCGGCGGACGATTCGAGTCGTTTGCCAATCACAGCGCAATCGTGGACACGTCGCTCAACGCCGATCTCGTCGGCTATGGGCCGGGAAGCCGCGCGACGACCTGGACGATCACGCCCGAATATCACCCAGGGCCGTTCTTCGTACGCGCCGAGTACTCGTGGGTCACCGTCTACGATGCGCTAGTCGGTTTCGGGCCGTCAGGCGCGCTCGCCAATCAATCCCGTTTTATCGCTGAGCTCGGAGTTCAATTCTGATGTTAGAAGCAGCAATCATTATTCTGGCGATCGCGTGTTTCGTGATCATGGATCGCTATGTCATCGGCTGCGATAAGGTATAGGATCATGCATTTCGATGATATCCTCGGTCTCATCTTGACCGCCGCCGGCCTCGCATACTGCACCTATGCGATGCTTCGCCCTGAGAAGTTTTAGGAGCAGAACATGACCGCCATCGGTTGGCTGCAAATCGCCGTCCTTTTCGTTATAGTCCTCGTATGCGTCAAGCCGTTGGGCTTGTTCATGGCGAAGGTCTTTGCGGGCGAGCGTACGTTCCTCACGCCGGTCTTCGGCCCGGTCGAGAACACGATCTACCGGCTTTGTCGCATCGACCCGAACGCGGAGATGACGTGGTACACGTATCTTTTCGCCGTGCTGGCGTTGACGTTCGTCGGATTCGCGTTTCTGTACATCTTGCTGCGCACGCAACAGTGGCTGCCGCTCAATCCCCAAGGCTTCGGGCCGATGGCGCCGGATCTCGCGTTCAACACGGCGATCAGCTTCGTCACGAATACGAACTGGCAGTTTTATTCGGGCGAGAGCACGCTGAGCTATCTCTCGCAGATGATGGGCCTGGCCTGGCACAACTTCATTTCGGCCGGCCTGGGCATCGCGGTCGCGATTGCCTTCATTCGCGGACTCGCGCGTACGAGCACGAAGACGCTCGGAAACTTCTGGGCCGACCTGACGCGCGCGTGTCTCTACGTCTTGTTGCCGATCTCGATCGTCGGCGGTCTCGCGCTCGTCTATCTGGGCGTGCCGCAGAATTTCCATCCCTATCAGAACGTCGTCTCGCTCGAAGGCTTCAAACAGCAGATCACCGGCGGTCCGATGGCCTCGCAAGAAGTCATCAAGGAGCTCGGTACCAACGGTGGCGGCTTTATCGGCCAGAACTCGGCTTCACCGAATGAGAATCCGACGCCGCTCAGCGACATGTTCGAGCTGTGGCTGTTCATCGTCATCGCCGCGGCGCTGACCTACACGTTCGGGCGCATGGTCAAGGATCAACGCCAAGGTTGGGCGCTCTTCATCGCGATGTCGATTATGTGGATCGGCGGCGTATGGATTGCGTACTGGGCCGAGGCTGCGGGTAATCCGCTCATCCACCAGCTCGGCGTGCTGGGCGGAAACTTTGAGGGCAAGGAGGTGCGCTTCGGTATCGTCGCCTCGGCGCTCTGGGCGGTTTCAACGACGGCGACCTCGTGCGGTGCGGTCAATGCGATGCACGACTCGTTCACCGCGCTGGGCGGCCTCATCCCGATGGTGAACATGCAGCTCGGCGAGATCATCTTCGGTGGCGTCGGCAGCGGCATCTACGGCAAGCTGGTCTTCGTTGTCCTCACCGTGTTCATCGCGGGACTCATGGTCGGCCGGACGCCGGAATATCTCGGCAAGAAGATCGAGCGCAAAGAAGTGCAGCTCGCGATCCTCTTCATCATCGTGACACCGGTGCTGGTCTTGGTGCCGACGGCGGTTGCGGCGATGACACCAATGGGCCTTGCAACGCTGAGCAACGCGGGTCCGCATGGATTCTCGGAGATTCTCTATGCGTTCTCGTCGGCTAACGGCAACAACGGAAGCGCGTTTGCGGGCCTCGGACCGAACCTCTTCTACAACCTCACGATGGGCGTCGATATGTTCTTCTCGCGCTATGCGGAGATCGTGCCGCTGCTCGCTCTTGCCGGAATCCTCGCCGGAAAGAAAGCGGTGGCGGAATCCGCCGGCACGTTTACAACCTACTCGCCAACCTTCGTCGCACTCTTGATCGGAACGATCCTCATCGTCGGGGCCCTGGTCTTTTTCCCCGCCGACGCGCTTGGACCGATCGTCGAACATCTGCTCATTCTTCAAGGAAAAACGTTTTAAATGATCTCGCAAAGACGGATCGAGCGTCGTCCGCAAGCACGCTCTTTGTTCGACGGAGATATTCTCGGCCGAGCCGTGGTCGACTCGTTCAAGAAGCTCGACCCACGCTGGCAGTTTCGCAATCCCGTGATGTTCGTGTGCGAAGTCGGGGCGCTCGTCACGCTGCTCTTCTTCGTGCGCGACCTTGTGGGTCACGGGCCGGCCGGATTCGATTTCGCGATTTCGATTTGGCTGTGGTTCACGGTGCTTTTCGCGAATTTCGCGGAGGCGGTAGCCGAGGGGCGCGGCAAGGCGCAAGCCGACGCGCTGCGCAAGACGCGGACCGAAACGCTGGCGAAGTTGGTCGTCGGCAACGGCGTCGAAACCGTACCGTCGAGCAATCTGCGCAAGGGTGACGTCGTGCGCGTCGTGGCCGGCGAGCTCATCCCGGGCGACGGCGACGTGTCTCATGGTGCCGCGATGGTCGACGAATCGGCGATCACCGGCGAGTCGGCACCCGTGGTCCGCGAGGCCGGCGGCGATCGCAGTGCGGTTACCGGCGGCACGCGCGTGATCTCGGATCAAATCGACATTCGCATTACGGCGAACCCAGGCGAAACGTTTCTGGATCGGATGATTGGTCTGGTCGAGGGTGCTTCGCGACAGAAGACGCCCAACGAGATCGCGCTCTCGATCTTGCTTGCGGGCTTGACGATCATCTTCTTAATCGCTGTGGCGACGCTCTCGCCGTTTGCGATGTATGCAGGCCAGCATCTCTCGGTTACGGTGTTGATCGCCCTGCTCGTATGCCTCATTCCGACGACGATCGGCGGATTGCTCTCGGCCATCGGTATCGCCGGCATGGATCGCGTGATGCAGCGCAATGTCTTGGCAATGAGCGGGCGCGCGGTTGAAGCTGCGGGTGACGTGGATACGTTGCTGCTCGATAAGACGGGAACGATCACGCTGGGCAATCGCCAGGCGACGGAAATCATCCCGGTTGACGGCGTGGCATCACTCGATGCGATGCGCGTCGCCTATCTCACGTCGCTGCCCGACGAGACGCCGGAGGGGCGCTCGATCGTAACCCTCGCGCAGTCGAACGGCATCAACGACGCGGAGCCTGCCGGCGCGACCTTCGTGCCGTTCAGCGCGTACACACGCATGAGCGGACTCGATCTACCCGACGGGAGCAAACTCCGCAAGGGCGCACCGGATGCCGTCACGGCGTGGGTGCGCGATCAGGGCGGAAAGCCTGTTGACGGCCTCGCGCATCAAGTCGAACGCATCGCGCGCTCGGGTGGCACGCCGCTCCTGATCGCGCGTAACGCGCAAATCCTGGGCGTCATCCACCTCAAAGACATCCTCAAGCCGAACATGAAGGTGCGCTTCGACCGGTTGCGCGCGATGGGTATTCGCACGGTGATGATCACCGGGGACAATCCGCTCACCGCGGCGGCCATCGCGGGCGAGTCGGGCGTCGACGATTTTCTCGCCGAGGCAACGCCTGAGACGAAGATGGATCTCATCAAGCGCGAGCAGAACTCGGGGCGCCTGGTCGCAATGACCGGCGACGGCACGAACGATGCGCCGGCGCTTGCCCAAGCCGACGTCGGCGTGGCGATGAATTCCGGAACCCAGGCCGCTAAAGAGGCCGCGAATATGGTCGACCTCGATTCGGATCCGACCAAGCTCATCGAGGTCGTGGAAATCGGCAAGCAGCTGCTCATGACGCGCGGCGCGCTGACCACGTTCTCGATCGCCAACGACGTCGCGAAGTATTTCGCGATTCTGCCGGCGATGTTCGCTACCGCCTATCCAGCGATGAACGCACTCAATATCATGCGCCTCTCCACGCCGCAGAGCGCGATTCTTTCGGCGGTCATCTTCAATGCGCTGATCATCATCGCGCTCATTCCGCTCGCTCTGCGCGGGGTCGCCTATCGGCCTCTCGGCGCAAACGTCGTTCTGCGGACGAACGTCCTGGTCTACGGCGTCGGCGGCATCATCGTGCCCTTCATCGGGATCAAGCTCATCGATATGATCTTGGCCGGACTCCACTTAACATAAGGTAACGCATTATGGCAAACGCACAAAACATCAAAGACAACACGCTCAAGCATCTACGCACGTCGGTGCTCTTCACCGTCGTGACCGTGATCGCGTTCGGCCTGATCTATCCGCTAGTAATGACCGGCATCGCGCAACTGGTCTTTCCCTATCAGGCCAACGGTTCGATCGTCTACGTAAACGGCAAGGCGGTCGGTTCAGCCATCATCGGGCAACTCTGGACCAAGCCGCAATACTTTGCGGGCCGGCCGTCGGCCGCAGGCAAAGGGTACGATCCAACGTCGACCGGCGCGACCAACCTCGGCCCGTCGTCGAAGAAGTTGATTGACTCGACCAAAGCGACGATTGCCGCGCTAAAGAAAGCCAACCCCGACGCGACGATTCCGGTTCCGATGGATCTGGTAACGTCAAGCGCAAGCGGCATCGATCCCGACATCAGCCCCGAGGGCGCATACTATCAAGCGCCGCGCGTCGCCAAGGCACGCAACATTCCGGTTGCAACCGTGAATGCGTTGATCGCGCGCATGATTGCGCCCCGGACCTTCGGGTTTCTGGGTGAGCCGCGCGTCAACGTCTTGCAATTGAATATGGCGCTCGACAATCTGCACTAAGCGTTAAGCGTCGTCGTCGGCCGGGGCTTCGACGATCGCTTTTGGACGGGCGAGTACCAGCAGCTCGCGTGCGCCTTCGTCGAGCAAGCGCCGCGCGAACGAGTTGCGCGCCGGCCAGCGGGGCTTGCGATGCGTGCCGCCGATAGCGATTTCCGTCTGCGGGCGCGAGCGCGCGATCTGCAGGAGACGCGTCGCTGCGTCGTCCACGTTGCGCTCGTCGATCCAATCGACGTTGAGCACACGCGTCGCGCGCTCGAACTCCACCAGGATCGTTTCCTCGACCCGATCACGCCGCTCGGCGATGTGGGCGACCGCGAAATCGACTTCGAGACGAGCGGCCATGCGCGAGGCCTTGCGCACCAGCAGTAAATCTTCTCGGCGCCCGACGATCGAAAGCAAAATCCGGTCGAACGGTGCGGCGATGCGCTCGCGCGTCTCGGCCCGCAAGACTTCGCGAATCGCCAGTTCTCGCAATGCCGCGAGGTTCTCGGTGCGAAAGAAATTCGCCAGCGCCGGCTCGATGCGCTCGGGAGGATAGATTTTTCCGGCTCGCAGGCGTTCGCGCAACGTATCGGGCGAAACGTCAATGAGAATCACCTCATCGGCCAGTGGCAGAATGCCGTCGGGAAGGGTCTCGCGTACGATCGTCCCGGTGAGACGATAGACCGCGTCGCTCAGGGCCTCCAAATGTTGAATGTTGAGCGTGGTGATGACGTCGATGCCCGCGCGCAGAAACGCGAGCACATCGAGGTAGCGCTTGGGAGCGAGGGAGCCGGGCGCGTTGGTATGCGCGAGCTCATCGACCAGCACGACGCGCGGCTTGCGCGCTAGGATCGCGTCCCGATCCATCTCGGTGTAGGTCATGCCGTCGGCCTGAACCGTCTTGCGCGGAATGATCGGAAGGTCGCCGATCATCGCTTCGGTTTCAACGCGTTTGTGGGTTTCGACGTAGCCGATGACGACGTCGACACCCTCGCTGCGCAATTGATGCCCACGATCGAGCATGGCGTAGGTTTTACCCGCGCCGGCTGCAGCCCCGAGATAAACGGTCAGCTTCCCATAGCCGACGCCCATCCGATCGCCCAGCGTACCCGAGAGCGGCGTCGTGAGCGCGGTGCGTTCGATGTACGACTGTTCGGTATCCAGAACGGCGATGTCACGCTCGACCGGTGTATTGACGAGGCGTTCGGCGAGTTTGCCGCGCGGCAGAATCAGCAGTGAGGCGCGATAGTTCGAAAAATCCACGCTCTCCGGCTCGGCAGCCGGCAGAACCTCGGCGTTGAATTCGGCCCCGACGCGGGCGACTTCAAGTTGGTCGCACGCCGGGTCGGGAAGAAGCTCGAGCGCCAAATCCATCGCGGCCGCGAGCGGTGCGCAGCGCCGCACGAATTTCTCGCAGTCGACACCTTTGGGAACGATCGTCAACGCACTCGAGGTTACCGCTGCAGAGACGGTCGGAATCGTCAACTGATCGATCGTACGGAGCAGCAGCTCACGCAGCATGATCAGGGTCGATTCTTTGTAGAGTCCGCTTTCGGCGCGGGCGATGTCACCATCGCGAACGATCATCCCGCTTCGCAGGCGCTCGCGAAGGATCTCGGGCGATGCGTCGAGTGCAATCACCTCGTCGGCGGCCTTTAGGAACGCGAGCGGTACGATTTCGCGAACAGGATAGCCGATGAGCCGTTCAGCGGTCGCGGAAACCGTCTCCAAATGTGAAATATTGAACGCACCGAGCACGGTGATGCCGGCCGCGCGCAAGTCGAGTGCGTCTTGCCAGCGTTTGCTGTTGCGTGCGCCTCCAAGGTTGTCATGAGCGAGTTCGTCCATGAGGATGACGTCAGGGTGCGCGTCGAGCGCGGCATCCAGATCGAATTCTTTGAATCGATTCGTGCCGATCGTAACATCGCGTGGAGGAATGCGTGGGATTCCTTCGGCGAGCCGTTCGAGGTCGGGACGTCCTTTCGTCTCGATCCAACCGATTGCGACGCGCTTTCCCGTCGCTTGCAAGCGACGCGCATCGGTCAGCAATCGCCGCGTCTTGCCGGCGCCCGGCGCGGCGGCGACGTAGACGACGAGTCGCGCCCGCTCGCCAAACTCCCGCAAAAGCTCTTCCGCCGAGCGGCGCCTTGCGGCCTCGCGTTCGTCTGCCGAGTGATCCATGGACCGGGCCGGTTCGTCAAAATGAACGGGGTCCCCGCTGGCGAAGCGCCGTAGCAATGGCTGCTCTCTGCTACGCGCTCTTGGTGATCGCGTGGGTCATCGATCTGATCACGCCGCAGCTTTTTGTCGCAGCGATTCTGCTCAACGGCCCGATTGCGCTTTCAGCGCTTGCATTGCAGCCGTCGCTGACGATTCGGCTCGTGGTCTTGGCTGAAATCGCGAACGTCGTTGCGGGATACACGAACGGCCTCGTCGCGGGTCACCATTGGGACACGATCGCCGTCGGAGATCGCTTGCTGCTGGCGGCAAGTTTCCTGCTCGTGGGAACGTTGACACTGCGCGCGCAGCAGAGCGCGCGACGCGCCGGTGAGAGCACCGAGCGCGAACGCCAATTCGAGCGCGAACGCGCGCTGCGTCGCGCGATGGAGCAAGTGCGCGCCAGTTTGAATACCGAAGTCGTCATGCGCAACGCGGTGCGTGAGGCCAAACGCATTACGGCTGCATCCAGCGTGCTCTTGGTGACGCGCGCGACCTCACTCGATGTGCCCGATCGGTACGAGGCGGTTGAGGGTGACGTGACGCTCAAGCGCGAGCCGTTGGCGCCGGAACTCGCTTCGGTGATCGAAAGGGCGCGCTCGCGTGGCCGCGCGGTGACGGTTGGGATCAACGATCCACTGGCCAGCATGTTGCGCGAATCCGTGACGGCGGCGACCATCGAGCTCGACAACGGCCTCGTCGCGCTGATCATCGGCTGGGGCTCGCGCACGCCATCGCCTGAAGAGCAAGAAGCGGTCCAAGATTTTTCGGACAATCTTGCTGTCGCGCTTCAGCAGGGGCGCCTGTTCATTCGGCTGGCGGAACAGAACGAAGAGATTCTTCGCGGGCGCAGCGAGCTGCAAAATCGTAGCGACGTTATTCGCGACATCGTGTACGCGCTTGCCCACGATTTACGAACGCCGCTCGTCGCGGCCGACGTCACCATGAGCCAAGCGCTCGACGGCGCGTATGGCGATCTCCCCGAGCGTTACAAACACATTCTCGAGACGACTCGGGTGTCGACGGCGAGTCTGCGCCGTTTGGTCGAAACGCTGCTGCTGGTGGCACGCTATGAGTCGGGCGAAGACTCGCACCGCTTCCGGCGCGAGGAGATCGCGCCGTTGATTGAACGCGTCACCGCGGAGTTGCATCCGGTCGCGCGGGCCAAAGGGGTCGAACTTACGGTGCAACCCGTGCCGGCGGACGCGGTCATCGACGCGGACGAAGACGAGATCGGCCGTGCGCTCACGAATCTGGTCGCCAATGCGATCGAAGCAACGCCGGCGGAGGGAAGTGTGAACGTTGAAGCAGCGGCGCGCGACGGCGTGCTAACCATCACGGTCGTCGATGACGGCTACGGTGTGCCTCCGGAACGTCGCGAAGCACTCTTTCAACGCTTTGGCGGCGTACGGGCGGGCGGCGGTACGGGGCTTGGGCTCTACATCGTCCGACGGATCGCAGAGAAATACGGCGGGCGTGCCGGATACCAGCCGCGCGAAGAACGCGGCAGCCGGTTCTTCCTCGAACTACCGCTGGCGAATCACGGACACGCGTTATGAGCGGACGCATACGCGTGGTGATCGTCGAGGATCACGCGCTCACGCGAGAGGGCATGAAGACGGCGTTGCAAACGGCATTCGACGTCGTCGGCGAAGCGGCCGACGGTGTAAGCGGTTACGAATTGGTCATGCGCGATCGGCCCGATGTCGCCGTCGTCGATCTCGGACTTCCCGGCATCGACGGCATTGCGTTGACGCAGCGCATTCGCGCGGAGGCACCCGGAACGCACGTGGTCATCGTGACCATGATCGACGTCGAAGATGAAGTGCTTGCGGCGCTTGCAGCGGGTGCGGATGCGTACTGCCTAAAGTCGTCGCCGGCGTCGACCCTCATCGATGCGGTGCGCATCGCGAGCGAGGGCGGCGCATACTTCGATCCGCAGATCGCGCACGTCGTGCTGGCACGTTTCTCGCCGCGTCCTCTCACGGCTACGCATAGCTCGCCGCTCACAGCGCGCGAATCGGACGTGTTACGACTCATCGCCGAGGGCAAGGCCAACACCGAAATCGCTTCGACCCTGAATATTGGCCTCGGCACGGTGAAGGGGCACATCCGCGACATCCTCGAGAAGCTCTCCGCCGCCGACCGCACCCAAGCCGCCGTCGTCGCGTTACGCAAAGGGTTTATTTAGCTCCCAAAGCTCGTTTACTTGACGAGGAGCCGGCAGCCGGTTTCGACGACGACGGTGGTCGCGCGCTGCGGTAGCTGCGCGTATGTGGAACCGTGACATGCGCTTGACTTCACGACGATCCGCGCATCGCTATCTTCCAGCTTGAACGATTGCATGGTTTTCGCGTGCAGCGTCCCGTAGGTCGAAAGCGTGGTGGAGCTGGGCGGCTGGAGGAAGCCGACGTCGATCAATGCCGTCATGTCGTTCTGCACGCGCACGGTGCGCGTTCCGGTAGCGCTTGCGACCGAGATCAGAAACGGAGCGACCAGCGCAGCGCATAGGAGTCGACGGATCATCGGAACACCTGCCTTTCTAGCGAACGGAGGCGGGGGCGTTGAAGACGGCTTGCAGTTTCTCGGCGGCGCCGTTTTTCACGACCGCGACGATGCGATCGCCAACGTGCAGCTGCGTGTCGCCGGTCGGGATGACGATACTTTCGTCGTTATCGCGCTCGATCGCAACAATGACGCTGTTGCGCGGCAGATTGAGATCGCACAGCGCCTTATCTGTAACCGGCGAGCCGGCAGGCACACTGATGCGCACCAAGCTCAAGTTCCCGCGCCCGAAGAGGTGCATCGTCTCGAGTGCCGCCGTGTAGCTCGAGGCGTTGACGTGCTGGTTGAGCACGTCGAGGATGATCTCGGTGGACGAGATCACGGTCACCGGATCGGCTGGATCGAGCGAATCGAAGATCTGCCGGTTACGTGGGTTGTTGACGCGGGCGATGCAGCGGGCCTTCGATTTCTTTTTGGTCAGCAAGATGACCACCAAATTGTCTTCGTCGTCGCCGGTGTCGGCAACGACGACGTCGGCGCGCGCGACACCCGCCGCTTCGAGCACCATCGGATCGCATCCGTCACCGAGCATGGTGACTTGGCGATCCACCAGTGTGTCGAGGGCCTTGGCTTTTTTGTCAAACTTTTCGACGACGACGACTTCGTGATGTTGCTGGAGAAGCGCGCGGGTCAGATAGGATCCGACTTTGCCGCCGCCGACGATGAGAATGAACACTACGCGTTAACTGCCTCGGGTGAACAACCGGCAAACATTTTTGCAAACTCGCTGATCGCTTCGGGTGCGACGATCGCGTTGATCTGATCGCCCTCTTCGAGCACCAGGTCGTTTGAGGCGACCATCACGCCGGAACGCTCGCGGCGGATCGCGGCGACGCGAATGCGCCCGGGCCTTTCGATTTCGCCGATGCTCTTCCCGGCTTCGCTGGCCGGGACGGTCGCGGAGAGCGAGGTCACCTTGCCGAAGTCAAAGGTATGAACCGGATCCCACGGCGCTTGCAGCAGCGTATCGCGAATCAGCTTGGCGCCAACCGTGGTAGGTACCACCGTCTGGATGCCCAGCTCGCGGTACATCTGACCGCGCGGCGGATCGTAGATGCGGCAAACGACGCGGTCAATTTTGAACATGCGCTGCGCGATGAGCGCCGCCATGATGTTGCGGTTGTCGCCATCGGTCACCGCGACGAAGCCGTCGGCGGTGGATGCGCCCGCTCGCTTGAGCACGTCGTAGTCAATACCGGTACCGACCACGACATGGCCGCGGAAATTCGTTCCGAGACGTTTGAAGGCGGTGGGGTTCTCGTCGACGACGATCACTTCGGAGCCGTCGGCGTCAAGGAGTTTCGCAAGTGCGGAGCCGACGCGTCCGCACCCCACGATGAGATATCGCATGGACGAGGAAGATCGTTCCCAAGAGGCGGCCTTTTCCCCTTGATTGGGCGCTCGCTCGCCAAAGCAGGAGGGGCGGCCGAAGGTAAGAATAGACGGGAGTTTTGTCGGGGCGTGGCTCAGCTTGGTAGAGCGCGTCGTTCGGGACGACGAGGTCGCTGGTTCGAATCCAGTCGCCCCGACCACTCCAACTAAGGTCTTGCGTTGTTCGAGAGATTCGGTCAGGCCTCGCTGCGCGTCTTGCGCGTTGCCGAACAGGAATGCCGTAACCACAATCATTACTACGTCGGTGCTGAGCACCTGATGGTAGCGTTGCTCGAAGAACGCGACCCGCAAATTCTCCACGATTTGGACGCCGACGGCATCGACGTGCGCGAGCTGCACGCCGACGTCCGGCGTCATTTGGGCGCCGGCGAGGATCGCCTCTGGGAAGGAATCCTGGTGACGCCGCGGGTGCGCAAGATCATTTGCCTAGCCGAGGGCTACGCGGGCGACGCTGCCGTCGAGCCCGCGCACCTGCTGCGCGCGCTTCGGGCCGAAGGCGGTAGCCTTGCTGCCGAGATCCTCCGCCGCAGCGGTATCCGAAACTCCGCCGCGGGCAGCTAGGTACACAAGGGTCTGTGGAGCACTTTCAACAGATCGCCATTTCGCTGATCGACCACTACGGTTACGGCGGACTCTTCTTCGTGCTGGTTTTGGGGAATATCGGTGCGCCGGTCGGCGCCGAGATCCTCATGCCGTTGGCCGGTGCCCTGACCGCTACCGGACATCTGCCCTACCTGTGGCTGACCATCGCGGTCTCGGTGCTGGGCGAGCTGGGCGGCGGAACGATCGGTTACGCTATCGGGCGCTTCGGCGGACGGCCGCTGGTCGACCGGTATGGCCGCTACGTGCATCTCACGCACGCCAATCTCGATCGCGTGCACGGCTTCTTCGAGCGCTACGGCAGCTTCGCAATCTTTGTTTGCCGCTTCGTGCCGGTGATTCGCGGGATCATCTCCATTCCGGCGGGTCTGGCCGAGATGAACCTGCTGCATTTCTACCTTTGGTACGCGCTTGGCTCGGCGGTTTTCTGTGGCGCGCTCGTGTGGCTCGGCGTCGCGCTGGGAGACCATCTCGACGCGATCGTTCCCCTCATCCATAAGACGGGGCTCATTGCGCTGCTGTTGGCCCTGGCCGCAATCGTGGTAGTCTGGATCGTCATGCGTCAGCGGAGACGATGAGCGCGACGGCGTCGCTCGAACACACCCTCTCCCAGATCCCCGATGCGCCGGGCGTCTATCAGATGATCGGGCGCAGCGGCGAGATTCTCTACATCGGCAAGGCTGTCTCGCTGCGTTCGCGGGTGCGTTCGTATTTTCAAGATTCGGCAGCGCACCATATCCGCACGCAGGCGATGGTGGAGCGGGTGGTCGACGTGCGCACGATCGTCGTCAGCAACGAGATCGAAGCGCTGATCCTCGAAGCCAATCTGATCAAGCGCTATCAGCCGCCGTTCAACGTGCGCTTGCGCGACGACAAACGCTATCCCTATCTCAAGGTGACGAACGAACCGTTTCCGCGCGTGGTCTTCACCCGCTTCGTGAAGGATGACGGGGCGCGTTACTTCGGCCCGTACACCAACGCCAAGGGCTTGCGCGAATTGATCGATCTGGTGCGGCTGGTCTTTCCGCTGCGCACCTGTCGCGAGCCGATCGACGGCCGGCGCAAGCGCCCGTGCCTGCAATACCACATCAAGCGTTGCCTTGCGCCCTGCGTCGGCTATCAGAGCGAACCGGAATACGACGCGATGATCGACGAGGTCGTGCTCTTCCTCGAAGGCAAGCAAGATTCGCTCCTCTCGCGCTTGCAACACGAGATGAACGAGGCCGCCGAGCACTTGAACTTCGAGGCCGCAGCCCGCCTACGCGATCGCATCGTGCACGTGCGCCGCGTGACCGAAGGCCAAATGGTCGTCTGGAAATCGCGCCTCGATATGGACTTGATCGCCTCGGCGCGCGCCCAGGGACAGGCCTGTATGCAAGTCTTCATGGTGCGTGGCGGCAAGCTGATCGCGCAGGAATACTTCATTCTCGACGGCGTGCACGACCAGCCCGAAGAGGAGCTGATCGCCGAGTTCTTGGTACAGTTCTACACCGCGCGCACGGCGAGCGCGTACGACCAACCCGCCGCTTCGGCGTTGACCCGCGTCGCGCGCGACCAAGAGCCGGCCGTGCCGCAAAAAGCGCGCGCGCGCACGCGCGCCGCCTCGGTCGCCGCCTCGGCCATTCCCAAGGAAGTGCTGGTGCAGACGCTGCCCGGCGAAGATCACGGCGTCATCGAGTCCTGGCTCTCGGAGGTCAAGGATGCGCGCGTACGCATCTTGCAGCCGCAACGCGGCGAGCGCGCCGAGTATCTGCGTCTGGTGCGTAAGAACGCCGAGCAGAATCTCAAATCGTTTCTGGTGCATCAAGAAGTCCAGGAGAGCGCGCAAGCGCGCGCCCTTACCGAACTCGCCGATGCGCTCGAGCTTCCTGCGCCGCCGCATCGCATCGAATGTTACGACATCTCGAACATCCAAGGGACCAATCCCGTCGCATCGATGGTTGTTTTCGTGGAGGGCCGCGCGAAGAAGAGCGATTATCGCAAGTTCAAGATTCAATACGACAAGGGCCCCAACGATTTTGCGATGATGCAGGAAACGCTGCGGCGGCGCTTGCGTTATCTGCGTCACGAAACCGACGACACGCTCAACAAGACCGAAAAGGAACTGGCGAAGAAAGAAAAGTTCAACAAGCGGCCGGATCTGCTGTTGATCGACGGCGGTAAGGGCCAGCTCGGCGCCGTGGTCGAGGTGATCGATGAATTCGACATGACCGGCATTCCGGTGGCAGGCCTGGCTAAAGAGCACGAGTGGCTCTACGTGCCGGGCAATCCCGATCCGATCGTGCTTGCGCCCAACTCGCCGGGACTGCATTTAATCATGCGCATCCGCGATGAGGCCCATCGCTTCGCCGTCACCTATCATCGTCAGCGCCGCGCCAAGGCGATGACGCAATCCTCGCTCGATGCGCTGGCCGGTGTTGGTCCGGTACGCAGAAAACGGCTTTTGGCCGCATTCGGCTCGGTCGCGGCGATCAAGCGGGCTAGCGTGGACGAGATTGCCGCCGTGAAAGGCATGACTGCGGCGCTTGCGGCGCAAATCAAAACCGCTCTGGAAGGGGGTTCCTGAATGCACTGGTTGCTTCGCTTTCTGATCACCGCGGCCGCCCTGTGGGCGATCGCCATGTACGTCCCCGGTTTTCACATGAACTCGTGGGTCGATGCGCTCATCGCCGCTATCATCTTTGGTCTGATCAATGCGATCATCGGCCCGATCCTCAAACTGATCTCGTTGCCGATTACCATTTTGACGATTGGCCTGTTCTCGATCGTCATCAACTGGGCGCTCTTCGCGCTTGCGGTTTGGCTTTCGCCGGGGTTTAAAGCGACCGGCGTGCCGTGGCCGGTGTGGGAATCGACCCTGGTCGGTTCGATCGTGATGATGCTGATCTCGATCTTCGTCACCGCACCCTTGACGCGTTCGGAAGCCTAAACTGCGCATTCTGGTCACCAACGACGACGGCGTTGAGAGCCCGGGCATCACCGTGCTCGCGCAGGCGTTGCGCGAACTCGGCGACGTCGTCGTCGTTGCACCCGACGGCGATCGCAGCGGCGTCGCCCATTCGCTCTCGATCCATTCCCCGGTACGGCTGCGCGAACTGCGCGGACGCCCCGTACCGACCTACGTCTGTTTTGGAACGCCGGCGGATTGCGTCGTCGTCGGATCCTACGAGATCTTCAAAACGTTGCCGGATCTGGTGGTGAGCGGCATCAATCGCGGCGCCAATGCCGGTGATGATATCACCTACTCCGGAACGATTGCAGCCGCCAACGAGTCGCTACTCGTCGGCGTGCCGGCGATCGCGGTCTCGCTCGCCATTTCTTGGCCTATCGCTGACGACGAACCGCAGTGGCAGACTGCGGCGCGCTGCGCCGTCGATCTCGCGGCGCAAGCGCACAGCTTCGGCTTACCCGCCACCACGCTGCTCAATCTCAACGTTCCTAACGTCGAGCCGGCGCTCTTGCGCGGCGTGCTCTTCACCTCGCAGGCGCGCAAGCGCTATCGGGATCGCACGGATCGGCGCCTTGACCCGCGCGGCGAGACCTACGTGTGGATTTGGGGCAGCCACAACGCCGACAAGATCGAAGACGGCAGCGATTTGGCCGCGCTGCGTGACGGCTACGCCAGCGTCACCCCGATCACGATCGACCGCACCGACGACGCCACCCTCGCGCGCTTGCGTTCGGCCCTGTAACCGGGGCCCTTGCGCGGCGTGTTATAGTAGGTACTCCGCTACGGGCGGACCCCATGGGGCTGAACTAGGCTCGACGAGGAGATCCGTAGTCGGCGTTAGCAAGCGGAGTTGCGAGCTCTCCTAAAACGATCGCAACGGCTTAACTGCCAACAACGAATACGCACTAGCTGCTTAATCTAAGTTAGCTACCGGACGCAGAGAGTCGGCCCGAACCGCTCTGCACTCCGGCCACAAAATCGGGCTGGTACGCACGCGTGATTCGACGCGCGTACGAGATCAAGGATCTGCTGCGTACGGTAAGTCCCGCTTTGAGACGTCCGTCCGAGTAAGTCAAAGTCAAAGCTGAGCTTGGAGAATGCGCCGGTTAGGCTTTTCGGACTCGGGGGGCAGTACCCCGACAGCTCCACCAATTCAGAAACGCTTCGTCATTTGACGGGGCGTTTTCGTCGATAGGCGGCCTGTCATCGTCAGCGATTACAATTCGAGCCGTGTTGGATGACGGAATAGCCGTTTTTGCGATTGCCGCAAATCCAGGCTCTATCCGCACCGTTTTTCCAAATATCGGCTAGCCTGGGATGGCGGCAGCCGGGATTGGCAGTCACCTCAAAGCGCTGCCTCGAATTCTTGCCGTTCGTGACCATGCCGTTCCACCGCTGTCCGGGATTTACGCAAAAATGCTCGGCGATGCCACTGCTGCCATTCGTGTATATCGTTACCCAGGCCCAGGCGTCGTTGGTGAAATTAAAAACAGTGAAAGTGTACCTGGGGGTTTGCGCGGGAGCGACGTTGGTGCTCGCAACTGTGAAAAGGCAGACCAACACTATTAGTGCAAGGTGTCTCATGTATTTGAAACTCTCCCTTCCGTCGTTTGCCGTTCGCGTACATTCGCGTGGGCTTCCTGCGAGAGCGCGTTACAAAGGAGACTATCGTGTTGTTCGAGGGCTTCCAGAACCGCACCACCGCCGTACCCTTCGGGAACCTTTTCGCCGCGGTCGGCGGCGCGGGGCCGCCGCTGGTGCTTCTGCATGGTTACCCGCAGACGCATCTGTGCTGGCACGCCGTTGTCGCAGATCTGGCGCAGCGCTTTACCGTCATTGCCTTCGATCTGCCGGGCTACGGTGCAAGCGACAAGCCTCCGGCTGATGCGTCGTTGCAACCGTATACAAAACGCGCGATGGCCGCTGCGATCGTGAGCGCAATGTCGTCGCTAGGATACGAGCGATTCGCCGTGGCGGGCCACGATCGCGGCGGACGCGTCGCCTATCGCATGGCACTCGATCATCCGCAGCGCGTGACAAAGATTGCGGTGCTCGATATCGTGCCGACGATTGAAACGTTCGAGCGACTCGACCGTCAGAACGGCGTAGGATCGTTTCATTGGTTTTTTCTCGCACTCGATTCGGATTTACCCGAGCGCATGATTGCCGCGGATCCGGACCTCTGGCTCGATCAAACCGCGCCGCGCTGGGCCGGACCGAACTTCAAGTTCAATGCCGAAGCGATGGCGGAATACCGGCGCGCGTTTGCGGATCCCGCGGTGATTGCCGCGACCTGTGCCGACTATCGCGCCGGCGCAACGATCGACTCAGAACTCGACCTCGCCGATCGCGGGACGCGCAAAATCGCCGCTCCGCTGCTTGCGCTGTGGGGAAGATCGCGTCTGCGAAAACCTTGGGATTTCCTCGAGATTTGGCGCGCCTGGGCCGATGACGTGCGCGGTGAAGCGCTCGACTGCGGTCACTTCTTACCCGAGGAGAAACCCGCGGACGTCGCGCGCCATTTCGTCGAGTTTTTCAGCGCCTAATGGCGCAAGCAGGTATCGACCGAGGTGATCGTCTTCCCACCCGAGCGCACGGTTGCGTGCAGCGTGTACTTCGTCGCCGAGACGCGATCGAAGGTTACGGCGATGCCTGCATCAGGATAGACGCTGCGGTAAGCGATGCGGTTGGGATTGCTGCCGGGCGCGCGCAGGATCGTGGCGGTTCCTTGGCCGTCGAAAACGACCGCCGTCCAGCCGCCGCGTCGCGCGTCATACGCGAGGAACTCTTCGTCGCCGCCGCCCGTCCAAGAAGCGCTCTCCCGCAGGATGCCGCCGCCGTCGTACGCGTACGTGGCGGTATAGGCCAGGTGGACCGCTCCCGCGCGGTACGTGCAGTTCCACCTGCCGACGAGATAGTGGAGTCCGGCGATCGGGGCCGTCTTTGCGGGCAACGCTGCGGCAAGCACGAGCGACGCGAGCACTACGAAAAACCCCATCGAAATTACACGACTGTGATTTGCGGCTGAAAGTCGGCTGCAAACAGGCTCTTGGGAATCATCGCATGCACGCCGCGTACGATGTCGACCACTTGGGTCACGCGGAAGTTGCCGGCGATGCTCAAAAGCGCGTAAGCGTCCAGTTCGGTCATCTTGGCGCGCGTTGAGAGGAACTTGATCGCGTTGCGCGCGGCCGAGGCCATCGCCACGTTGAGATCCTTATCCAATCCGAGGATCATCCAGTGCGTCGACG
Source organism: Vulcanimicrobiota bacterium (assembly GCA_963833045.1). Taxonomy (GTDB): domain Bacteria; phylum Vulcanimicrobiota; class Vulcanimicrobiia; order Vulcanimicrobiales; family Vulcanimicrobiaceae; genus Aquilonibacter. The sequence continues at coordinate 283,988 of CAWHWL010000020.1, read as the reverse complement.
TTTCGGCGATCGGCCACGCGAAGTTCTTATTCTTGTGCAGCACGACCTGAATGCGCATTTCCTTCATTCCCGTTTCGAGCGCGCTCAAGTTGATTTCACCGTCGCCTTGTACCGCGTGCGAATCGCCGGTGAAGATGAGGGCTCCCGGTTTCCACACCGGGATGTACATGATCGAGCCTTCCGACATCTCGTTCAGATCGGTGTTCCCGCCATGCGGTCCGGGTGGAACCGAGTTCGTGACGCCGGGTCGCAGCGGCGGAAAGTATCCGTCCGGCGGCGCGACCCCGAGCGTACCCTGAAACGGCTTGAGCGGCACGTGGACCTTAGGCAGAAATTCCGCCCGCATGTTCGTCAAATCCAGATCCACGTATTTGACTTGACCTTGTGGGAAATCGGTGGGCAGAAGTCCCGTCCCGAGTGCCCCCGGATTATTGAAGACGGCAGCCCAACTGTTTGGCTCAAAGTGTTGGTAGCGGATCTCGAGCACGTCGCCCGGCTGCGCGTCATTGACCCAGATCGGTCCGATGATGGAGTGTGGACCGTGCCCCGGATTGGCGACGCGTATCGCGGCGAGTTTCTCGATGGGCACGCCGGGTTGCAATTGATTGAGGAAATGCGACCACGTGTTGCGGTAACTGACGACGTCACCGGAATCGATTTTGAGAATTGGCGCGAGCGTGGTGTCAAACACGCCGAGCTTGGTCGTTTCGTCGTTGCATTCGACCACGTGCACGCGACCGTCGCCGTCCGCCACGCGCCGCGACGGGGGACTCCCTCCATCGGCGGCAAACGCCGGCCGCGCAAACCACGGCCCGACCGCCGCAAGCATTCCCATGAAGGCGCTGGATTTGAGGAGCTCGCGTCGCGAGCGTCCCCGCGCGGTCAGATGACCGTCGAGCGTGGCTGGATCGATCTCGTCCATATGGGTGAGTCGGTCCGCGGCTCGCGCGGTGTACGACCGCTCGGCAAGATCTTGGCGGAGCACGCCTTGGCCTTGCTCCTCGCCGCAACCGAAAAGGCTGCCGCACTCATGACGATGTCCGTCGCTCATCGGTACCTCCTGACGATTAAGCGGGGAGTGTTCAGCGTTGCGGCTCGGGGACCTTGAGCACGTTCATTTCCTCCGCAAGTTTTTGCGCCTTGGCTTTCGCCATGTCGCGGATTTCGCGGACGCGCTCCGGCGTCTGATCCTTCGGATCGGGCAATCCCCAGTCGTCATCGACGCGCGGTACCCCGCTCACGTCGCAACCCATCGTGATGATTCGGTCAGCTCGAGCTGCGACGTCGGCATCGATCAATTTGGGTCTAGCAGCTGAGATGTCGATACCGTCCTCGGCCATCGCGGCGACGACACCCGCATTCGGCGCAGCGGCTGCCTCGGTGCCCGCCGATGCGACCTCGACTGCGTCACCGGCGAAGTGCCGGAGGTAGGCCTCGGCCATCTGACTGCGGCCGGTGTTATGGCGACACACGAAAAGGACGAAGGGTTTAGGCGGCATGCGATTCTCCGTGAGGAAGCAGAAGGTCTTCGGCGTCGCTCGCATTGAGCGGCGCAAGCCATTGGAACAGCAGCGTCGCACAGACCGCGCCGAGCAATTGCGCGGCGATGAACCCCGGCGCGTCCTGCGGGCGAATCCCAGCGAACGTGTCGGACAACGAGCGTGCAATCGTCACCGCGGGGTTGGCGAACGAGGTCGAGGACGTAAACCAATACGCGGCAACGATATATGCCGCGACGGCGAAAGGAACGAACGCCGACTTGAAACGGACGCACCCCCAGATGACGAGCAACAGCCCGAATGTCGCGACGAACTCCGCGAACCATTGAGCCGGCCCACTGCGCGCGTGATGTGAGGTGAAGAATACCGGAAGGCCAAACATCGTGTTCGCGGCCGCGACGCCGGCAAGCGCACCGATGATTTGCGCCAGCATATAGGCCGGCACTTCGAGCCACTTCAACCCGCCGCGCATGGCGTCGGCAAGCGATACGGCAGGGTTGAAATGCGCACCTGAGATCGGACCAAGTGCGGCGATGAGGCACATCAGCACCCCGCCGGTCGCGATCGTGTTCGCAAGCAGCGCGATCGCGATGTTGCCACCGGAGAGCCGTTGCGCCATGATGCCCGAGCCAACGACACCGGCAAGCAAAAATGCTGTGCCGACTCCTTCGGCCACCAAGCGTTGACTCAGGCGTGGCATAGCTGCCCACAGAATGATGCGACCTTCTCGCGTATGGTATCGCGAATTTCGCGCGTACGGCTTAGGCGGTAATCCCAGGTTCCTTCGATCGCGGCGGGGTCCGGAACGCTCCAGTGGATGCGCTTAACGACGCCCGGGAAAATGGGGCACATCTCGGCGCTTACGTCGTCGCAGACCGTGATGACGTACGAATACAGTCGTCCCGACTTGAAAAGGTCGAAGACACTTTGCGTGGTCTTTCCCGAAATGTCGATGTGCACTTCACGCATCGACGCCACCGCGAGCGGATTGAGCTTACCGGGCTCAAGCCCGGCGCTCTCGGCGACGAACTCGTCCCCGCACATCGCGTTGAGAAAGGCTTCGGCCATCTGGCTGCGCGCGCTATTGCGGACGCAGATAAATAATACGCGGTTCATCGCAGCAATTTCTCCATGGCGACGACGTCGACGTAGCGACCGTCGAGCTTTCCGTGTTCGTTGAACACTCCGACCTCGACGAAACCGGATTTGCGATACAGGCGCTTACCGTGCTCGTTTTCGTTGAGCGCATGCAGCACGATCTTGTGGAATCCGCCGGCGAGTGCGATCGGCGCGAGTGCGGTAAGAAGCGAGGAGCCGATTCCCCGCCCGCGATGGGCACGCGCGACGTAGACCGACAGATCGGCGATCGCGGCGTGCGCACACCGATGGGAAAATGCGTTGAGCGACGCCCACCCTACGACCTCATCGTCATGGATACAAACGAGAACAGCATAGCGCTCATCGTGCCGGCTCCACCAGTCGGCGATATCCCCGAGGCTCCTCAGATCAGTTTCGAGCGTCGCGACCCGATCCTCGATGCCTTCGTTGTAAATGTCACGAATGGCAGAGAGATCGCGGCCGCAGGCGCGCCTGATCGTGAGCGATTCGATCATGCTGTCACGCGTCGCAGCACTGCGTGGTCTCGTTGTCACGCGCTTCCGTATCTTCGTGCACGGTGTAAACCTCCCAGCGACGACCCTCGGGATCCGTCGCCCACACCTTTGTCTGGTTTGCGTAACAACACGTGTCTTCACGTTCGACGGAGTCGGCTAAACCTGCGGATTCTAGGCGCGCGATCGCTGTTTCGACGCCTTGTGCGGTCTCCATATAGATGCCGAAGTGCGCGTCGAGCGTCGGCGAAACCGAGTCTCGTAGATCGAGCGCAAGTTCGAGCCCCGGGTTCTCGGTGACGAAGAGCGCATAGTCATCGAGCGTCTTGGCCGGCTCTGCATTGAGCAAGGTCGAATAGAACGACACGCTCCGCGCGAGATCCGTCGTGGCGAAGTTCAGATGTGTCTTCATACGGGTACTTTCTGTTGAAAAACGTTCGCCAGCGCGTCGGCCAACCGAGCATTCGCATCGTTCGCGAGCCGATAATACACCCACGTGCCGCGACGTTCGCACGTTACCAAGCCCGCTTCGCGAAGGATGCGGAGATGATGCGAAACCGTTGGTTGATTGAGCGGCAGCGCGTCGGTGAACTCACATACGCAGACCTCATCCTCGGCGGCCGCCAGGGTCGCGAGCATCGTGAGGCGGTACGGGTCGGCGGCCGCTTTGAGCAGAGCTGCCTCCATCTGCATTGACATACTTCGATATTACTGCTGAATCGAAAAATGTCAATACAGAGAGTCGACGCGGCCTCTTCTTACGAAGCCTGCGCTGCGGCGGCGGCGATCATCATCGTCGAGAGCGCGTCGTACGCGGCCATCCACGCCGCTTTGACGTCGTCACCAAACGCCGGTCCAAGGTGCTGTTCCAAAGACCAAAGCAGTGCGTCACACACGGTATCGTAATCTTTTCTCTTGACGCCGTAGCCTCCGTGGCGGCGTCCAAGTGTCTCGACGAACGGCGCGATCTCGTCGAGATCCTCGAGCCCCTTTACCGCAATTGCGAGCTTTTCCATGAAGCGTGTGCCTTGCGTGGTCATATCGACCTTGAACAACGGCGCGAGCGTGGGGTCGAGCTCGAAGAGCCGCTGATAAAACATCGCGGCGAGGCGATCGGCCACCGAGTCGACTTGTGCGAAGCTCGCTTGAACGAGCTGGCATTCTTCAGCGCTTAGTTGGACGCGCATCGCGCTTTCGAACGATCGTGAGATGGCGGCTACGCGGCGCTTTGGTGGTGGCTTTTTCCAGCAATCGGAAATAGATCGCAGTCGCAAGCGCGCGCCCTGCGGAGGCCTGCGCGAATCGAAGCTGCTCCTTCGCCTCGCGCAGCTGTTCTTGTGCGACGAGCTGACGGTAGATCGCCGAAGAGATCGCGCGCCCGGCGGCCGCATGGACATGCCGAGCTACCGCAGCCGCTTCGGGAAGTGCTAGCTCGAAGAGCTGCATGCGCTCAGGATCTGAAAGATGTAACACGTCGGCAACGCGCTGAACGAAGGCTGCCGAGAACCGGCGACTTCCATCGCCGGCTTCGAACGACGCGTACCACCGCGTCGAGACCCCAACAAGCTCAGCTACTTCTTCGCGGCGCAGGCCTGGAAGACGCCGATGACCCAGGATTGGAAGCCCAACGTCCCTTGGTCGCAAGCGCGCTCGCGCGGCGGCCAGTAACGACCGTAGGTCTGTTTGGCGTGCCCGCTCATTCATGGTCGTCCATTTTACCATGAACTCACAGTTCATAGATTCCCGAGAGTGGCAGGTATTAGGATGGCCCTATGATGTTGATGACGGGCGAGCGGGTTGACCCGCAATCTTCGGTTAGTGATTTGTTGAGGCGGTTGCGGGGGCGGGTCCCTCCCGAAGCGACGACGCTTGGATCCTACAAACGCCTTCCGATCCGGTGTGGGCGGCGCGTGACGCAGGAGGAGCTCGCCGAGGTGGTCGGCGTGACGCGCGGGTGGTATCGTCTGCTCGAAAGCGGTGGGACGGTGCGGGCCTCGATGAAGTTGCTCGACCGGCTTGCCAATGCGCTGACGTTGACGTCCGACGAGCGAATCGCCCTGTTTATGCTCGCGATACCGGAGATGGAGCCGGCTCGCGGATCGTAACGAACGTCACGACGCACGCGACCGCGGCGACGGCGGCTGCCGTCAAAAGTGCCGGGTTGTAGGAGTCCAAGCGCAGCGCGAGTTGCGTGGCGATAATTGGCCCCGCGATTTGGCCGACGCTGTAAAACACGGTGAGACGACTTACCGCGTGGCTGGTCTTGTGCGGGAAGATATCGCGTCCCAGTCCCGCGGCGAACAGGGTGATCGCGATGAACGTTCCGCCGAGTGCGACGGCTGAAAAGACGACGGCGAACGGGCTGGGCGAGAAGACCGGTGCGGCGATACCGATCGCTTGGATACTGAAAGCAACGGCAAGGGCTCGCGCTTTACCCAATTGGGCGCCAATGCGAATCCACGGAAACGTCGCGAGTGCCGCCGCTAGACCAACGAATACCCAAGAGAGGGCCGCGTAACGCGCGAGCTCCGGGATGCGGGCCACGATCGCCACGAGAAACGTGGCCGGAATGATGTAGGCAAACGCTTCCGCCGTGTACACCGCGACGAGCCACGCAAAGGCCGATCGGCGTGGAAGCGGGGCATCGATGCCGGCTTGCGAGATGCTTGCACCCGGCGCGCCGTCGGTGAACCATCGCCCGCTTACGAGCACGGCGATGCCGCTGACGATCGCGATGCCGACCCACGCTTCGCGCGAACCTCCATACGCAGCCAGCGCGGGAACGGCCACGCCTGAAAACGCAATGCCGAGCCCGACGCCGGTGAAGAAGAGCGGCGGCCACGACGGCGCATGCGCGTACGCTGCGTGCTCGAGCACGATACTCGACGCAAACACAAAGACGAAGCCGCTGCAGACCCCCGTCACCAAGCGTAGCGGCAACCACAGCATTGCGGGGCCGGCCATGAGCGCCGTTGTAACGATCACACCGGCGAGACTCCAGCGCAAGATGGCCAGGCGCCTACGGTGCGTGATCGGATGCATGGCGAGCGACGCGCCGATCAAATACCCGAAGAGATTCGCGGACGCCAGAGCGCCGGCCATCGAGACGCCCAGGCCGGCGTCGCGTTCCATAACCGGCAGCAACGGCGTGTAAGCAAAACGGCCGACGCCCATGGCAACGGCAAGAGCGACGGCGCCGCCGGCAATGAACCGCGCGTCGATCGCGCGCATCAAATCGGGAAAACGGTCTCGGCGATTCGTTGCTTGGCGAGCGGCCGCACCCCATTGATTGCGAGGCGCTCGAAGTGTTCGGTCGCCTTGTGGGCTTCAAGTGCCGCTTCATCGCGATACTCTTCCCACAAGGCAAAAACGTTGGGATGCTCTTTGCTGCGCGCGACGTCGAAGGTGATCATGCCCTCTTCCTTACGCGACGCATCCCGTAACTCGCGGAAGATCGCTTCGGCCTTGTCGGCATCTTCGGGTGCGAACGTATAGATGATCGTTTGAATCAGCATAGCCCCACCAGGCTATCATGCGTTTCCGGTTCGCACTGTTTTGAAAGTCGCACGAATGTCTTCAGACAGGAGTTGTGGCTGCTCCCAGGCCGCAAAGTGGCCGCCGATATCGTGCTTCTTATAGTAGGCCAGCTTGTAGGCTTTTTCAGACCAGCTGCGCGGCGCCTGGTAGAGTTCGTACGGGAACGCGCTGACGCCCACCGGTACGGTCACGCCCTTGATGTCGAAGAAATCGAGTTTATTCTCCCAGTAGAGGCGTGCCGACGGGATGCCCGTGTTCGTGAGCCAGTAGAGGGTGGCGTTGTCGAGGTAATCGTCGGGCGAGATGCCGCTCGGACGTCCGAAAAACGCCCCCGAGATCAACTCGTAGCTGTCCTTGTCGTGGTCCAGCATCCAGGTAATTAAGCTCATCGGTGAATCGCTCAGGCCATAGAGCGTTTGCGGACGGTTCGCCATTTCGACCGCATAACCGACATGGTGCGCATAGAAATCGCTCAACTGGTCGAACGCGTGTTGCTCGTCGGCGGAAAGCGGCACCGGTGACTTGGCGCCGGATTTTGCTGCGGCCAAGATGTCGGCCGGAACGGTACCCGGCATGTTGATCTCGATTGCGAGCACCCGCGTTGGGTCGAGCAACGCGACCTCCTGGGTGACGTTCGCGCCCCAGTCACCACCCTGCGCAACGAAGCGATCGTAACCGAGACGGGTCATCAGCACGAGCCAGGCTTTTGCGACACGCACGGGATCCCAACCCAGCACCGTGGGCGCCGGCGAAAATCCGTGCCCGGGCAACGATGGAATCACGATGTGAAACGCATCGTTCGCGCTTGCGCCGTATGCCGTCGGATCGGTCAGCGGACCAATGATCTTGACTTGCTCGAGGATCGATCCTGGCCAACCGTGCGTCACGATCAACGGCAACGCGTTGTCGTGTTTCGACCGTACGTGAATGAACTGGATTTCCTGGCCGTCGATCTCGGTGATGTACTGCGGAATTCCATTGAGCTTTGCTTCGCACTTGCGCCAATCGTAATCGGTGCTCCAGTATTGCGCCACTGCTTGCGCGGCGGCCAACTGCACGCCTTGCGATTGGTCCGGTACCAGCTCAGGTGATGACGGCCATCGCGTAGCCTTGATGCGCCCGCGCAGATCGTCGAGCTGTTCTTGCGGAACGTTCACTTTGGGAAACGGTCGTATCGCTGTCGCACCGCTGCTTGTCTGTTGCGCAACTTGTGTCATGGCTGGCGACCTCTCTTGCGTGCCGGGAAGATGCATGACACCACCATAGCAGCGGCGCCTGAAGAAAGCTGCACACTATTAGTGATCGGTAACGCGGTCGATCGTAATCGTATGTTCCACGGATTGCGATCCGTTGGACGAGGGAGTCGTGATCGTCTCACGATAGGTCGCGTGTTCGAGGGAGCCGGATTGGTCGAAGATCGCTTCGGCGGCGATGTCGATCGACGGTCCCTTACCGGTCGAGCCGTTTTGGCTTCGCACCGATCCACTCGAATGCCAACCGCCCATCGAACCACCCATCGAACCGCCCCGACGGCCCCCGCCGCTTCCACTCCGGCCCGAACGCGACGACGCATTTTGGTTCGTGTTCCCCTGCGCGATCAGCGTGGTGCCGGCGCTGCTGCTCACCAAGCTGAGGTCGAGCGGAACGATCACCGGCGCGGGCGATGCACTCGCTGTGGGCGCAGGCGGTGCGACGGTCAGCGTCGTTTGCGCGTGATCGCTCCCGTCGAGGCGCGCTGCAAGGAGGCCGGGAAAATTCAATTGTCCCAAGAGTGTTTGAATCGATGCTATAGCTGGGTCGCTGGGATTCGGCGACGCGACCGATAAGGTGCCGTCGCCGTTTCGCGTTAGCGCGACGGCGGAACCGGGCAAGCCGGTCGAAAGCCGCGCAAAAAGTCGCGTTCCTGTGGTCCAGGAAATAATGAGCGTGGACACGTTCGGCGTCGCCGGCGCCGCGCCCATCGCGGTGCTGATCTCATAGGTGACGCGATCCCCGACGTGCGCCGGGCCCGCGAAAAACGAGGGCGCTACCGCGAGAAGCGCGGCAGCGAGAAGACCGTGCGCGAACAACATGCTATGGCTGAGCCTAGCGCGCGACTCTGGGAATCACACCAATAGCGCAAGGATCAGATGCCGGCGGCCGTTATGACGCTTGAGATCCACGCGGGCGTTGGAGACTGCGTCGTCGACGTAGCGTTGCGGTGCCGTGGCGTTGGGTTATCACCGCTGCACGCGCGATGCAGGGCGACGGGCGTACCGTCTGTTGGCAGGGCTTCCTCGAGGGTGGCAACCACGCGAGCGAACGTGAAGATGTAGAGAAGCGCAAAGACCTTCTTGACGATTGGCGCAGCACGCACGATCGTCAGCCGGTCGCAGCCGAATTCTACGCGCTTTTCATGAAGTCGTATGAGCTCGGAAATAAACGTCGAGTCGAGGTACGTCACTGCGCTCATATCTAAGATGAGGCGGTTTTCAGCGTGCAGCGCATCGAATTCAGCCCGCAATCGGGGTTGGTGCGTGAGGTCGTACTCTCCGGCGAAGACCTTGACGATCGTAGCCATTCGTGTCCCCCTCCCGTGAAGGCCGCTCGGCTGCTCGATCCCTTAGTTTACGGCCCGGTCGGCCGTCCGGAGGATAGTATTTTTCACGATAAGTTCCCAGTACTGGCCGACCAGATCCGTGCCGAAGCTGTGGTGGCGCTCTTCCTTGACGAGGCGGAAACCTTCGGCCTCATAGAGATGCCGTGCCGCATGGAGCACGTCATTGGTCCACAAGATGACTTTCTTGTAGCCGGCCTGCCGCGCGAAATCGACGCACTCCCGCACGAGGCGTTTGCCGATACCCATGCCCCGTGCGCCGGCTTCAACGTGCAGGAGACGGAGCTGCGCGATCGTCGCGCTCTTCTTCACGAGGAAGATACAGCCAACGTTGACGCCATGCCGTTCGGCGATCCAGCAACGCTCGCGTTTCGGATCGAATTTTTCCACGAAGTTCGCCGCGATTTGCGCAAAGAGCGCTTCGGCTTCCTGGTTCCACCCGTATTCCCGGGCGTAGAGCATCCCCTGATGCTGCACCACCCAGCCGATATCGCCCGGCCGCAGGGTGGTGCGTAGCACGTACGATGTATCGCTCGCGCGCTCCGCGCCCAGGAGGCTCTCGATCGTGCGCATCGCTTCGCCCAGGCACTCTTGCTCGTCGTCAGAGAGCGCGTCGAGCGCGCTTGCGACCTTGTCGTGCTGGCGGCGATCGAGCGGCGCGAAGGCATCGCGTCCCTTCGCGGTGAGGAACAAGTGGCTTTGACGGCCGTCGCTGGCCGAACGCTTCTTACGAACCAGACCGCGGCGCACAAAATCGCGAAGAATGCGGCTGAGATAGCCGTTGTCGAGTTTGAGCTCCTTGCCGAGTTCCGTCGCGGTGAGATTGTCTTTATGCGCGAGTTCGTAGAGCACGTTTGCTTCCGCGAGCGAGAACGGGCTCTCGAGAAAATCTTGCTGCAGCGCGCCGACGTACCGGGTATAGAACCGGTTGAATCGCCGCACGCTCTCGACGGGCAGGGTCATAATGGTTGACATTATCAAGCATATACTTGCCGATGTCAACCATTTTGAATCTCGAGTGTTGAAGTCGCGGTCGCTACGATGGTCGAACTCACACCTCATGCTCTCGATTCTCGCGGTCGCGATCCCGGTCGTCGTCGCGCTGGGCGGCTCGGTGGCGTCCGGCTACGGACTTCGGTCGCCGGCAACGCAGAATTATGCGGCTCGTTACACGCAGCGCATCCACGGCACACTCGTAAACCTAGCTGTACCAGGCTATCAGTGCGACGACGTCGCGAATAACGAGATTCCGGCGATGCCGCGCGGCGCGTCGACCGTTATCCTCGATTGCGGCATCAACGACATCGGCGGCTTCGGCTATACGTCCGAGTACAAGCCCGACGGCACCAGGCGCACCGCGCCGGCAAACGACGCGGAGCTCGCGGCGGCACAGCGGGCCTTCGCGCATGCGCTTGTGCTGATTCGCCGGAAAGAGCCGGCCGCAAAGATCTATCTGGTGAATGTGCGCCATTGGCAACGCATGACCGGGACGCAAGCGCCGCAATTCGCTAAAGATGTGAACGCGTGGAACGCCATGCTGGCCGCGACCGGCCTGTCCGTCGTCGATCTCAGCGGCGATCCGCGCATGTATCGCGCGGCCAATTTTCAAGCCGATCTGTTGCACCCCAACGCGGAAGGAAATGCCGCGATCGCAAGCGACTTCCATTAGCCCTATGGACGATGCAAAGCGCCTAGCCGCAGCGCTCAACACAGCCGTCAAGAGCCCGCAGTTCTCCAACAGCAAGGCGCGCGCGGTGGCGCGCCAAGAACCGGCGGTGAGCTGGCCCGCGACCAAGGCGCTCAACGCAGACTTCAATCCCGACGTCGACGGTTTCGAATCGTTCGTGATGAACGACGGCAGCACGTGCGCCTGGTCGTCCGGGCAATTTCGCTACGTTGCGCGCTAGAGTCTAAAGGTCGAAGGCATTAGGAGTCCTTTAGCCAAGCACGGTTGCATAGCTGGGGGAGGGACCATCGAGTGAGACGGTTGACTGTTGGAATCTTTGCTTTGGTATTTGCGGCCGCGTTTTCGCAAATAGCCGTCGCGCTCGCGCAGGGACAGGGCGCGATGATGCCGCCGCCGGCGGAATTTGGTTCGCCGCCGTCAGGGCAGATCCCGATTCTCTTCAACGACCACCACGTGTACGCCAAGCCGGACACGCTCAAACAGGGGCGGGTACTCGCGGCGCTCGTGCGCGGAGGTGCTGTGCTCATCCCGCTGCGGTCGATGTTCGAGCAGATGGGTGCAACGGTTTCCTACGACTCGGGCAGCAAAACGGTCGACGTGAGCAAAGCCGGCTCCGACGTCAAGGTTACGGTCGGCCGGCCGGAGGTCGTGATCAACGGCGAGTCGCGTCCGCTCGACGTACCGCCGATTTTGTATCAAGGACACGTCCTTGTGCCGATTCGCGTAATTTCGGAAGGTATGGGCGCCTACGTTCAGTGGGTTCCCGACAAGCAGACCGTGGTCGTGCGCTACGTCTTTGCGACACCGCCGCCGTCGCCTACGCCGTCTCCCCCGCCGCCACCCGAACCAGCGCCGGTCTTCACGCCCACACCGGCACCTGCGGCCACGCCGGCCATCCGGGCCTACATCGCGGGCGATTACCTTTCGCCAAAGGTGTACAACGAATTCAGTTCGGGGCAGACCGCCGGAAATAGCGCCGGCTTCTCATACTCCATCCACGGTAATGCATCGTTCAGTCTTGCGCAGATTCCGATGATCCTTGGAGGCAGCCTCACCCAATACAACTACCCGCACAATTGCGAAGGTGGGGTAGCGGCACCGACGCCGGACTGCTACGTGACGACGATCGGCGACGCGGGCTCGACCGCCGTCCCGGCCTTCACCGTGAGTAACTATTTGGCAGATGCGCACCTCGGCCTCAACTTGATCGTGCCGCACCTCTATGTCGACATCAGCTATCTGTGGGTGTGCAATAACGCCGGCTATCCATGCTTGAAGGGTCAAGGTTCAGGGATCGAACTAACGCCCAACTTCGAGCATCCGTTCTCGGTGTATGGGAATTATAGCTATTTTGGGAACGTCGCGGGCACGACCGCTCCCAGCTTCACGGGCGGCAACGCGATCAAGTTCGCCTACATTATAACGAGATACGATTTTGGTGTTACCTACTCGTTCTCGACCGTACCGCTCTTCATCGAGGGGGGCTACAAAGGCGATGCGTGGCACGAGAGGTACAACGCTCCGGGCAGCGTGACCGAGGGCGGACCGTACGCAGGGCTCGGTCTGCACTTCTAGTCGCTTCGGGCCATGACTAGAAACGCGATCGCGTCCTTGCTCATCGCGCTCGCGCTGTTGAGCACCGTTCGCGCTGCGGGTGCGCCGCATACCACGCCTGCGGACAACGCCGTCCGCGGCGATCGCGCCGAGGGTTGGCTCCCCCAAAGCCGATCGCCGGTTCTGGCACGCAACGGCATGGTCGCGGCGAGTCAGCCGCTTGCAGCGGAAGCCGGGCTGCGCATCTTGATGCAGGGCGGCAACGCCATCGATGCCGCGGTCGCCGCCGTTGCCACGCTCAACGTGGTCGAACCGATGATGGTCGGTATGGGCGGCGACGTCTTCGCCATCATCTATATCGCCAAAGATCATCGCTACTACGTGCTCAACGCCAGCGGCAAAGCGCCGAGCGGCGCGACGATCGCGCACTTCAACGCGCTCGGTTACGCGTACGATCCAAAAAACTGGGGACCGGGATCGGGCATGCCGTCGGGAGGCATTCTCGAAGTGACGGTTCCGGGTTCGGTGTGGGGATGGTCCGAGGCGCTGCGGCGCTTCGGCACGATGAAGTTCGACCGCGTCCTTGCGCCGGCGATCGATTACGCGCAAAATGGCTATCCCGTTTCCGAACGCATCGCGCACGACTGGAAACTTCCTAACGGGCTGCCCCTGCGAGGGTGCTGCACGCAGCTCGATCCCGACTCCGTGCGCACGTGGTACCCGGGCGGCGTCCCCCCGAAGACCGGGCAAATCTTTCGCAATCCGGACCTGGCTCGTTCGTTTCGTCTGCTGCAGAAGTACGGGCGCGACGTGTTCTACCGCGGAGAAATCGCGCGCGCGATCGTTGCGAAGTCGCGCGCATTGGGCGGAACGATGACGCTCGACGATCTGGCGAACTATCGCGGCGAATGGGTGCAGCCGGTCGATACGGTATATCACGGCTCGCATGTGTTGGAACTTCCGCCGCCGTCGCAAGGCTTCGCCACCAACGAAGCGCTCAACATTCTCGAAGCCTGCGTGCCGAAGGTGGATCCGGGTGAAACGCTCGCCTCGCTCGGGCCGGCGAACCCTGAATATTGGCATCTTCTAGTCGAAGCTAAAAAACTTGCGTATGCGGATCTGTACCGCTACGACGCCGATCCCGACTTTGAAAATGTCCCGGTAGAGCGACTGCTCTCACGCGAGCATGCCGAGTCGCTGTGCGCACACATCGATCCGAACCACGCGACACCAATCGCTGCTCCCGGCGACAACGCCGGAGCCGGCGACACGATCGTGCTTTCGACCGCCGATCGCTGGGGCAACATGGTCTCCTGGGTCAACAGCAACTACAATGAATTCGGTTCGGGCCTGACGGTGCCGGGCTACGGGTTCATCCTGCACAATCGCGGCGGCCTCTTCACGCTCGATCCTAAGAGCCCCAATGCGATTGCACCGCACAAGCGTCCGTTCAATACGCTGATGGCCGGGTTTATCGTCAAGAATGAACGGCCGCTGATGACCCTGGGGTTGATGGGCGGCGACATGCAAGCGCAAGGGCACGAACAAATCGCCGTCGATATCATCGATCTCGGCGCGAACGTGCAACAGGCGGGTGACATGGCGCGCTTCCGCCACGCCGAGATCTCCGACGTCCTCTCGCTGGAGTCACCGCTCTACGATCTGGTCGGCGATCGCCTGCGCGCGATGGGCTACGACGTCCAGTCGACGAATCGCGCGCCGATGGGCGGATATCAAGCGATCATGTTATTACCCAATGGCGTCTATGCCGGCGGATCGGATTTCGGAAAAGACGGCGAAGCCGTCGGCTGGTAAAACGTCAGCCGCCGTGCAGCTGCTGCACGGCAAAGATCACGGCAAGTGCGATCAATACGATACCGGCGGCTTTTTCCGCGTTCTTTTCGAAGACGTGACCCAGCACCGCGCCGAAGGCGAGTCCGGCGAGCGTAAAGCACACCGTTGAGACCGCAACGGTCGAGAGCAGCGGAACGATCGGCAAGTGCAGTGCCGGCAAAGCAAAGCCGACTCCGAGCGAATCGAGACTAATCGATAGCGACGCGAGAAGAAGACCGCCGATGGTCTTGACGTCGAACTCGCGATCCGTATCGCCCGAAAAACCTTCGCGCAGAATCCACGCGCCGATTCCCGCCAGCACGACGAGCCCGATCCAGGTCGCGATCGTGCCCACGAGATGCCCGAATCCCGTGCCCAGCGTCAAGCCGAGAATCTGCATGAGGATCTCGGCTGCCGAGAATGCGAGCCCGAGGCGAATGCGCTCGCGCCAGGGGGGCCCTTTGATACCGATCGCAATCGAGAGCGCCAGCACGTCCAGACCAATAGCGAGGGCGACGCCAAGGATGCGCAGTCCGGTTTCCACCGCCTTCACTTTAAGAATTAGTTGACAAGCCCCTCCCGGGGCGGTATCATCAACTAAGAATTTAGTTTGGGAGGTTGCCGTGCGAATTTTTGCGGTGTGTCTAGCCTGTCTGATCGGGTGTATGGCAGGGACGCTGCGCGGTGCGGCGGTTGCGGGCAACTACGACGACGGGAGCCACAACTGCGTCGCGACGAACGCGCAGAACGCGAATTGGGCCGGGCGCGACTTGCACGGACAGAGCCTGGAGTTCACCGATCTTCGCGGCGCGAATTTGCAAAACGTCAACCTGCGTAACGCACAGTTGAAATGCGTCGATCTGCGCGGCGCCGATTTGCGTGGTGCGGATCTGCGCGGCACCGATCTCGTGGGGGTCGATTTCGACGGCGCGCGCTTGGACGGCGCCTCGTTCGACGGCATGCACGGCAAGGGCGTGAGTGCGCCCGACGCAACGTTGAATGCGCTTTCCAACGAGCAAGTACGAGCCTTCATGAATGATTGCGTCGGGTGTAATTTCGCGCGCGCCGATCTTCGTGGCCGCAATCTCTCGAGCATCAAGCTGACCGGCGCGAATCTGGCTGATGCAAATCTCCGCGGGGCCGATCTGCGAGGCGTCGATTTCATCGGCGTGAATCTAGCCAACGCCCAGTTGGCGCACGCCAAGCTTCAGGACGCAGCGTTGGTCGGATGCAACTTGCACGGGGTCGATTTGAGCTCGGTTGATTTCACCAACGTGCGGATGACCGGCGACAACTTCAGCAACCGCCTGTAATTTGCCAAAACAGGGCCGGTCCGCAACGATAGCGACGACTAGGCAGTGACGACGCGCCGCGGTGAACGCCGCGGCGCGTCTACTCACACCAGCGCCTTTTCGGAGCGCGAGATATAGCGCTGATAGGCGAACGAAATGCCGAGCAGCGCGACGCCGACGAGGATCGCGGAGAAAACGCGTGCATTGATGTCGAGGAAGTTAAGGTCGAGGATCAGCACCTTCGCGGCGGTGGCAATGACGAGCCCCAAGCCTTCCCAGCGCAAGAACGCATCGCGTTTGAACAGACCCCAGCCGATGAATACGGCCGAGAGCGCGGCCCAGCAGACCGAGAGTCCGGCGCTTGCCGCTTGCGCATCGGCAAAATGCATCACGCCGTCCCACGTCTCGACCGAAAGCCATGCGAAGATCATGACGTGCGCGGCCGTTCGGAGGACACGTGCGCCCGGTGCTTCGTATTCGGTCGTGCCCATGCTCTCGGCGGTGTCGGCGATCAGGAACGTCGAGACCACGGTGGCGACGCCCGACACGAAGCGACCGTTGAGGATCGGATGAATCGCCGTGTAGGTTTCGTAGAGCCCGAGTTCGTGGAGCAGGTTGAGCGTAAGCACGCCGAGGCCCGCGCAGCGCAGCACATCGTCGCGGTAGCGCACGCCGGCGATTGAGAGCACCGCCGCTTCGGTTGCCCACGCCACGTTGACCTCTGCACCGTGGAGGCCCGCAGGAATGGCAAGGGTCAGCGCGCCGGCCGAGAGCCACGAGTGATAGCGCGAACGCGTCGTGATCGCGACCGCGAGGTGAAGCACCGCAATCGTCAGCAACGTCACCGCCAAAGCAGTATCGTGCTCGCCACGCAGCGACCGCTCCACGCCGATCACCATCGCCGCGAACGCGACGGCGCCGATGATCCCACTGCGCAATCCAAACTTCCCGCGTTTGGCGGCGATCCAACCGGAGATTGCAAACGGAGCGTAGAGTGCCACGTAGACCGCCGAGGTTTGCATGTCGGTCAGGTTTGCCCAGGGGAAGTATCCGACCGCATACAGGAGCGTGCCGATAAGCGCGAGCGGCGCGATGACCGGCGTTTCGAGCACCGCGGCGAGCGCAAGCAGACCCGCGTCGAGAATCACCAGATAGCCGCACAGCGAAAACGCACTGGCGTCGTGCGTGCCGGCTAAGACGGGGGTTGCGAAACCGCCGATCGCTGCGAGCACGGCGAGGCGCATGCTTCGGTGCCGCCACGCGAGCGAAGCCATCACGCCGGTCACGGCGATCATGCCGGCCATCGCTTCGGGCGGTGAAGCGAGATGAAAGAGCGCGTTGGAGGCGTAGATCGAGAGGAACGCGACACCGGCGCCAAGCGCGGTCAGGCCTTCGGAGAAATAGACCTTGCCCTTGGCTGCGAGGTATTGCGCGAACGCGATCATCGCTGCGCCGGAGACGAGCCCCATCGCAACGCGCCCGGACGGGGGAATCCATTGATGACCGAATGCCGTCTTCAAAAAGAAGACGGTTCCGAGGAAAACCAAGAGCAATCCCGCGGCGTTGAGCGCGCGCCCGCCGATCAAGGCTTCCCAATCCCGTTTTGTTTCCATGATGTGCCTCCAGTCGTGCATAGCTACACGCTAGCCGCTCTGCTCCCAGGAGGCGTCCGTAAGACTACGGACTTGTGTCCAAGCTCACCAGCCCAAGGCGCAGCGCCTTGGCGATTGCGCGCGAGCGCGACCCGACCTCGAGTTTGCCGAGCACGCGCTCGACGTGGGTCTCGATCGTGCGCGGACTGACGACCAAACGCTGCGCGATCTCCTTATTACTGAGCCCATCCACGAGCAAGGCGAGAATTTCGCGTTCGCGCGCTGTGAGGTCGACGCCGTTTGGTTGCGCTTCGACGCGACGGCGAGGCCGAATAAAGGTGGAGGCGTAGGCGCGGGCGAGGCGCGCCTCAAAGCGTGGTCCCTCGCGCGTGAGCACCTCGAGTGCCGTTTCAAACGCGGTCGTTCCACGGCTTTCGCCGCGCCGCGCATTGCCGACCGCGACCCCGGCAAGTTCCAGCGAGACCAGGCCCCCCCGCTGCGCAAGCAGCCCGGCAAACGGCGCACATGCCGGCGGCGACTCGCGCGGTGCTTCGCCGTTCGCCGCAGCGAGAAAAGCCAACAATTCATGCGCGTGTGCGAGGCCAACCGCATCGTATGCGTCGAGCGGCTGCGCGCGCGTGATTGCGTCGTACGCGCCGGCGATCAGGTCCGCTGCCGATTCGGGCTTGTACAGCAGCGCGTAGAACGACGCTTCGGTCAACGCGATCGCCCGTTGCACGGCGGGAATGTCGGGATGTTTTGCGGCGCGTTGCGCGAGGTCGAGTGCGATCGCGTTGTCGTGCCCGAGAAATGCGGCGCGTGCCAGAACAATCTCCGAAAAGGCGCGGACGCGCGCGACGTCGGCTGTATACCAGGCGCGGTCCGCATGTTCACGCGCCCGCTGCGCGTGACGCACCGCGCTTTCGACGTCGCCGGTGTGCGTGGCAATCTCGGCGAGCGCGATGTAGAGCGCCGCCTCCTCGGCGCGCAAGTCGAGGGCGGCGGCGAGGCGCGCGGCTTGTCCCGCCGCATCAGCCGCAACATTGGTTCGTCCCCACAGCAGCGCGAGCCGCGCGAACCACACCAGCGTCAAGGTTTGAAGAACGGCGCGATCGTCGTCCTCGAGCAGGCGCGTGAGCTCGTCGAGCGTGTCCACCGCGTCGTCGATCTCGCCCAGTGCGGTCTGTGCGTACGCGCGCAGAATCGCGCTATTGAAGCGCGCGGCCGCGTCGGGAACGCCGTCGACCGACGCAAGTTCATCCAGCGCAGCGGGAAAATCAAACGCGACGGCCCGCGACCAGCCGCGTAGCACCGCTACCGCAACGGGAGCCGCAGGGCCGAGCGTTGCGGAGCGTCGCTCCAACTCGTCGAGTTCTCGTGCGTCGACCGTGACCAAATGGCCGATGTCGTATTCGAGCATTTGCGCGCGCGCATCGAACGCGATCGCGTCGTCGCCGGAATCGGATGCTGCAATTGCAGCCTGGGCAAAGGCGTTCCGCGCTTGTGCCGAGGCCGCTGCCTTGTCCAACAAGCCGTCGGTGTACCAGCGCACGTCGTTATCGGGCCCGCCAAGTTCGATTCGAGCGGCGAGCGATCGCACCCGCGCGCGATCGCCTGTGGCGATCGCCGCTTGCGCGTGCAAGCGCAAGAACGCGCCGGCCGTCGCTGCGTCGCCTGCGGAGTCGGCATGATGCAGTGCCGCCGCGAGATGGCCCGTTCGCGCGTGCGCCTCGGCCGCGTGGCGGTGTGCGGACAGCTCCCCGCCGCGTGCGCGCAACTGGGTGCGCGCCAGATCGCGCAGCAGTGGATGCACGCGGAAGAAGCCGTTTCCCATTTCGGCGATCGGCGCGCCGCGTGCAAGCATGTCGGCCAGCGACTGGCGGAGGCCGCCGAAGCCGGCGTCCCGTTGCAGCATGGTGGAGTCGATCGTTTGCAACACGCTGAGCTCTTCGAGCAGCGTAACGTTCTCGGGCCCGAGCTCCGAGAGAATCTGCTGGGCAAGATCCGCCTCGCGCCAACCGGCCAGCGCAAGTGCCGCACCGGCAACCCAGCCTTCCGTGACACGAGCCGTGTGCTCCAGTTCGCCATCGCTAAGCTCACGACCGAAGGCGTGAGCGAGCGCGCGCAACTCGTCCCCGTCAAGTGCAAGAAAGCTGCCATCCAGGATCGTGACTCCTGCAGCGAGTGCCGCAGCGGGAGCGATCGCCGGAAGCGTGCGACCGAGCACGAGGATATGCACGAACGCAGGAAGCTCAGCAATTGCTCCGTCGAGAAACTCGGCGAAAGCGGTATCGGTGGTGAGCGTCTGCGCGTTGTCGATGATCAACGTGAGCGGACGATCGACGTGCGCAAGTTCGGAGGCGAAGGTTCGGCCGAGGTGTTGCGGCGACGCCTGTGCCTCGAATGCGCCGAGCGTCATGCGCCCAAACTCAGGACGAAGTGAACGGACTGCGTCGACCAGGGCCGTTGAAAACGCTGCCCGATGCCATGGCCGCGCGTCGAGCCACACGGCGCCGGCATCCGGCCCGAACGCAAGCGACGCTGCGGCGCTCTTGCCGGCACCTATCGGCGCCGCGACGAGCGTTAGCGGCGCGCGCGCAACTGTTTCGAGTAGTCGCCGCTCGACGCGGGGACGCGGGATGAGCTCAGCCAGACCAGAGGCTCCCTAGTCGTCGTGCATGCAGCGCGATGGAATGATGCTGCAACAGATACACGAGCGCTCGCCGCAGACCTGCGAACGTCCGCTGGGCGAGGTTGCGGCCAACGGCTTCGAAGAAGAGCCGCTCGGGGACTTCGAGGCCGAATGCATAGTGCGCTTGGAGCGAAAGGATCAACAGTGGTCCAATTCGCCGGAACGAAATTGTTCCACTCATCGAGGGCAGCGGTGCCTCGTCGTCGTGCGTCCAGGTAAATGCGAGTCCACGTGCACTGCGGCCGTCCGCGATAAAACGAAATCGCGCTTCGATTGCAGCACTGCGCGCGCTTCCGCGCAAGTGCAGCGCAAAATGATCGTGTGGCTGCGCGCCATGCCCGCATTCGGCCAGCGTCGCGAGCGGATCCAGCGTTGCGTGCAAGATCCATACCGCGGTTTGCAATTCCGCGAGCCCATCGCGCGTGCGCAGCTTCGACATCGGCCCCGCCTCCGTCTATGGTGCTTCGGGGTCGTTCGCGGGGGTCCCGGCGCTCGATTCCCCAAGCAGGTGGGTCCACGTTTTTGTATATTGCTTTACTCTACACACTGCAACTTTTTCGTGGAGGCCTTTTTATATGGTATCACCACCGAAATTGGCGAACCCGGCCGCGCTTGGGCTCGCCGGCTTTGCACTCACGACCTTCTTGCTCTCATCGAAAAACGCCGGATTCCCCGTCGGCGACGCGTTTCTCGGCTTCGCGTTCTTCTACGGCGGCGCGGCGCAGCTGCTCGCCGGCATGTGGGAGTTTCCCTCAGGGAACACCTTTGGCGCGCTGGCGTTTACGTCGTACGGCGCGTTCTGGATGGGCACCGGATTCTGGGCGATGTTCGTCACGCCGAAGAACCCCAACGACCTCGCGTACATTCTCTTCGTGTGGATGATCTTCACGCTGTACATGACGATCGAAGCGGTCCGGCACACGGCGCTCCCGGTGAAGCTGGTCTTCATCTTCCTGTCGATCACGTTCATCCTGCTCTGGATCGGTGCAGGCTTCGGCGTGCCTTCGATGATCCAATTCGGCGGCTACGCCGGTATCATCACCGCGGCGCTTGCGTTCTACGCCTCGTGGAAGGCCGTGCACGACGCACACCCGTCGCTGCCGGTCTAAGGTGCGGGCGACGCTTCGGGCTTTGCGGTAAACACGTACTGCTTGCCTGATGGGCCGGACGGTAAGCCGTAACCGGTGATCGTTCCGTCGCCCTTGATCGTTCCTTGGATATGCACTCTGCCAAGGGTCGCGATATCGAACCAGATATCCGATCCTTGGCTTCCCCCGTGCACCGGAACAAGCGTTCCACCCGTGTCGGGCCGGTACGTTCCGTTCACGTATCCATTGGTGATCGTGATGCGCAGCTCGCCCGCGTAACCGAACGACTCGAAGCGCGGCCGAATGTAGGTGCGATAGACCTGCAGCGTCGGCGCGGGCGGCGCTTGTGCGACCGCCGTCGTTAGCGTGGGATGAACGAGGGCAAGCAACAGCGCAAGAAGCATCGTGCCCCATGATAGCATGATCCTCTCGCGGTTTCCGCAACTCGGAGAGCACTCGGTTGTTCCGCCCGCGCTTGCGCCGTTTCGCGGCATCGACGACGCGCAACGCGAACTCACGGCCCGCTGCTCCGCCGGAAACGCTTCCGCGCTTGATTTCGCGATGCTCGGGAACGTCATGGTTCGGCGCGGGCGCTACGTGGATGCGCTCGAAGCCTATCGCGTTGCCTCCGATCTCGATCCGTCCGCCGCGCTCGCGCACTGGGCGTGCGCGGAAATCGCGCACGTGCTCGACGATGTTCAGACAAGCCGCGAGTATCGCGCGCGGGCACTTGCGCTGCAGCGCGTCTATCCCGATCCGTTGCCGGTGGGGAACCGCACGCCGATCCTCGTGCTGCTGCGCGACGCGCCGTACAGCGTCAATGCGCCGCTCGAGCTCGTGCTCGATCGCTCGCGTCTTGCCATCCACAAATATTATGTCGAGGGCGATGCGAACCCGGGGCTGCCGGACTTCGCGCTGGCGTTTTGCGCGTTTGGCGCCGCGGAGGGTGCGCGTGACGCCACCCGCCGCGCCGCGGTATTTCTCGCTGGAACGGGCCGAGCGCTCAACGATCCGGTGCGCTTGGAGGGGACGGCGCGTGAATCGCTCGAGCGCACGCTTGGCGGCATCGACGGCGTGGTTGCACCCGGTGCGACGATTGCTACCCGGGCACAAGTCCAGTCGATCGCGTTGCCCGCGTTGGTGCGCCCGATCGATACCCATGCGGGGGATGGATTTGCGTACCTGGCGGAAGCCCAGGAGCTGAACCGGCATCTGCTGCGATTTCCGGCCGAGCGCTATTACATCTCACAGTTCTTGGACTATCGCAGTTCGGACGGACTTTATCGGAAATTTCGCGTGATCTTTGTCGATGGCGTCGCCTATCCGTATCACCTTGCGATCGCAGCGCACTGGATGGTGCATTATCAAAGCAGTCCGATGGGTGAGTCGCGCGCGCTTCGCGACGAGGAGCGGCGCTTTCTCGAGGCGCCGGAGCGCCTCGTGCCGTCGTGGGATCGCGTGATGCCGGAGATTGCGCGGGCCGTCGGGCTGGACTACTTCGGGATCGACGCGACGGTGCTACCCGACGGACGTCTGGCCGTCTTTGAAGCCGACGCGGCAATGCTCGTCCATGATGAGGACGCGCGCGACGTCTTCGCCTATAAGCGACCGTTCGTCACGCACATCCGTGAAGCGCTCCACGCCGCTATAGCAAGCCGTACACATCGAGAAACGAGGTAACTAACGCCATTGCCTGGCGTGAGGCGACCTCGTTATAGCTGGCACGCGCGTCGCAGAAGAAGCCGTGATCGGCTTGGCTGAAGACGACTTGCTCGTGCGTCGCCTTCCCCGCCGTGAGCGCATCGGCGACCGCGCGATACTGCTCCGGCGGAATGTGCGTGTCAAGGCCGCCCCAAAACATGAGGATAGGCGCGCGTTGAGCTTGTGCCAGCGGAAGAAGATCCGGCACGATGCCGCCACCGTAGAACGAAATCGCCGCACCGAGTTGCACGCGTTCGTTGGCGATGTACGCGACTCGCCCGCCCATGCAGAATCCCACGGCGCCAATGCGCGGTGCGTCGACGCCCTGCCCGCGTAGCCAATTGTACGACGCGTCGATGTCCGCGCGCAGTCCATCGGTGGTCAACCCAGCCATATGCGGACGAACCGCTTCGAAATCCGTATAGCTGCCCTCAAAGCCCGGGCCCGTGCGGTGAAAGAGCTCGGGCGCAATTCCCAAGAACCCGAGCGCTGCAAAGCGGTCCGTGACGTCGCGCATATACGCATTCACGCCGAAGGCCTCCTGAAAGACCAGCATGCCGGCAGTGGGAGTGCCGGATTTTGGCCGCGCGACGTAGGCGCTCATCGTGGTGCCGTCTGAAACGCTCAGTGCTACGCGATCGGTAGAAGAGGACACGGATTCTCCTTTTCGGTACAAGGGCTCGTAATGGAAGTCTTTAGTACCGTTCTCACGATCCACTTGGTGCTGGCCTTCTTGGCCGCTCTTTGTGCGATCGTGTTTAGTTGGACGTCCAACGGGCGTCGCGTCGTCAATGCTGTGGTTGCGCTGCAATTCCTCGTTGGTTTGGTGTTGGCTGCTATCATGGGCGCCGGCCATCAAACGATCCCGCCCCAGGTTTGGTTGCACCTGCTCGTCGGGGTGCTGATTTTGGCGTCGTACGGCATGGCCATGCGCTTTGGAAAACGGGCGGGCGGCGCGACGCTCGCGCTCGTGTTCTCACTGGTTGGAATCGCGTTGATCCTCCTCAACATCGTCATGGGCTGGCGCATCGCGATGCCTGGGGGAGTGTAACGCGTGAGAGTCTCGCGGCCCCTTTTCGGCCTCATCCTCCTCCTCGTGGTCGCCGCGATCGCGGGTTGGTATTTTTCGCGTCCCAACGTGCCGGCCTCGTCAGGCCCGTCCGTCACCGTCTACTACACCAGGCTCGACGGAACGACGCTCGGTACGTGGGACGTTTCGTTCCGTGCGGCGCAACCGGGAGAGAGCGACGCGCAGCGTCTACACGATCTCGCGGTGTACGCGGCGCTTCAAGCCGTCGCGGGTCCTCCATCCGATATCTCCGCCGTGCACTTCCCAGCCGGCACGCGCGTGCGCGACGTCAGCGTCAACGGGTCGACAGCGACGGTCGACCTGAGTCGCGAGGTCGGGTCGGCAAGCGGCGGAACGTTCCAAGAAAACGGCGAGTTCAAAGGTCTGGTGTATACGTTGACGGGAATTCCCTCAATTAATGCGGTCCAGATTACGATCGAGGGCCAAACTGTAGGGACCCTTCCGGGGGGACATCTTGAGCTCGATGCACCGCTTCGGCGCTCGGATTGGTAGCGCGTTTGCGATCCTCGTGCTGCTCGCTACGACTGTCGTCCGCGCGGAGACGGTCAGCTACGCGTTCGAACGCTCGTCGATAAGCTTCACCCACATCGTGCGCACGCCAAGTGGAACGGCGGTCGGCATCGACGATCCGGCGTTTCGTTCGCTGCTCAAATCACTCGGCGCTACCCTGACCTGGCGCTCCGGCGAGCGCATGGTGCTGATCACCACCTCCGCACCCGAAGTGATCGGCTTTGCTGTCGGCAACGCGCAATATAGCGTCGGCCCGGTCACCGCGCAAGCCCACTTCGCCGCGTACATGAACGGAAGCGAAGTCTACCTTCCATTTGACGACGTGCTGCACGCACTCGGCCTTTCGGCGCAAGACGGCGTGCTCGAACGGTTGCTCACCTCGCTCGACGTTCAAGGCTACGGCGTGCAAGCGGTCCTGGTCGCCCACGGCGGCGGCATCCTTCACCCGCGGGTGGTTACCGACGTGCCGGATCGCGTCGTGTACGAGTTTGACGGCGTCGGTACGACGCTTGCGGCGCAGCGCACGGTCAATGCCGGTGGTATTCGTTCGGTCGAAATTACCTCGTCCGGGAGCGCGCGCGATCCCAAGACGGTCGTGACCATCGACCTTTTGCCCGGCACGCGCCACGATGCGCCGCAGTCGGGCAGCGGCGAATTCGAAGTGGCCTTCGGCGCTAACGGCAGCGCGCCGCCGCTGGTCGAACCGCTCCAGCAATCGGTTGCGGCCGCGCCGCAATCGGTAGGAGCCGAAACACCGCCTCCGCCGCCCAACGACATGACGAGCGCGAGCGCGTCGCCGTCAGCCAATCCGTCACCGCAGGCAACGGGTAACGCGACGGTCAGTGCGGTGAGCGCGCAAGCCGGCAATGATGGCGGCCAAACCGTCACGATCGCCGTGACCGGCGATGCCACCTACGAATGGCACCGCTTGCGTGCCCCCGACAACCGCTTTTGGATCGATATCAAAAATGCGCAGCTTGCCGGCGGCCCGCAGGATCAAGCCGAAGCCAACCCGCTCATCGCGTTGCGCGTGCGGCAGATCGATCCTCAGACCGTACGGATCGCGCTTTCGCTCGCCGGCGACAACGCACTTGACGTCTCGCCCTCGGCGACGGGAATCAGCGTGAACGTCGGTGCCGGCATGCTTGCCGATACCGCGCCGCGCAGCGGCACCGGCTCGATCGGCGCGGTTGTTTCGGCGAGCGAACCGCAGACGTTGGTGACGCCCGTGCCGGCCGACGAATACGGCGCCTCCGCAAGCGACCAAAGCAACTGGAAGTTCGGCTCGCAAAGCTATGTGGCCGCCAACCCGAAGTTGATCGTGCTCGACCCGGGTCACGGCGGCACCGATCGCGGCTCGATGCACGGTGACTTGCAGGAAGCGATCCTCACGCTCGACATGGCCAAACGCGTGCAAGCGATTCTGATTGCGCGCGGCTGGCAAGTGAGAATGACGCGGACGATCGATCACGACGTCGATCCGACGCCAAAGAGCACGCAAGAGGCGATCGGCATCGGCCACGACAACGTCGACGCCTATGCCCTTCAGGCGCGCGACGACATCGCGAATGAGGCCGGCGCGCGGCTGTTTGTCAGCATTCACTGCAACGCCTATCTCAACAGTGGGCCGAACGGCGTGACCGTCTACTATTCGAAGCCGATCGATCAGCCGTTGGCGCAGACCATGGACCGTGATATCGCGATGAGCGGGCTCGGCGTCAAAGACGACGGGATCGTAAAGAGCCATTTGTACGTAACGCTGCACGCGAATATGCCGGCGATTTTGATCGAGACCGCGTTTCTTTCCAATCCAACCGACTATGCGAAGCTTGCGTCGTCAGATTGGCGCCAGCAGATGGCCCAAGCCATCGCCGACGGCATCGACAAGTACGCACAACAAAATCCCGTCACGAGCAGCGCGCAGTAGTGATCGGACTCTTTGACTCGGGGCTGGGCGGCCTTACCGTCATTCGACGCGTGCGCGAACGTCTGCCTGACGTCGATCTGCTGTACTACGCCGATCAGGCGCACGTGCCGTACGGCGGGCGCGCGCCCGATGATCTCTTCGCGCTGCTACAGAACAATCTGGCGTGGCTGGATGAGCGCGGTGTCGAAGCGATCGTCATGGCCTGCAACACCTCATGCGCAATCGCCGACGTGTATGGTTGGCCCACGACGCGCGCCGAGGTCCTCGATCTCCTTGATTCGGCCACGATTGCGCTGCAACGCTCGGGGGCGCGGCGCATCGGCGTGGTGGCGACCGACGCGACGGTGCGCTCGGGAGCCTATGGGCGGCGCATTCGCAATGCCATTCACGAAAGTGAGGTTTGGGAAGTTCCCGCGCCCGAGCTCGTCCCGCTGGTCGAAGCGGGTCAGCAGGACAGCCCAGCGGCTCGCGATGCGGTTGCGCGCGCGTGCGCGGCGCTTCCGCCCGAGCTGGACGCGGTGGTCTACGGCTGCACCCACTACCCAGTGCTGGAACAGCACTTTCGCGCAGCGCTCGACGATCGCGTGGAACTAATCGATCCAGCCTTCGTCCAAGCAACGCGTTTGGCCGAGTTTCTTGCCCTCGACGAAACGCCGGCCGGATCCGGGACGACGCGTTATGTGACCAGCGGCGATCCGCAACGCTTCCGCGAGAGCGTTGCGCAAATCATGGAAGAACAAACGCCCGTCGTGCTGGAGTACTAGGGGGGACCGACGCGACGTTTTCGCCTTCGACAGTCGGCCTCACTAAGCGCCTCGCGTCTCGCACAAAGGCTACATTGTCAGGGTGCTCGCCGCTCGGCTAACCCGTTCAGCCGACCGTCGAAGGCCGTCGTCGCGTCGGCGGTCCCTCGACTACGGTGCTTTGCGCATACGCGCGGGATGACAGTAGCGATTAGTGCGCGGCGGCTAGGACGGGCGAATCGGTAAGCTCTTCGTCTAATCCCTTGTACGGGAGCGGCTGTCCGAAGTCGTACGGAAGACCGTAGACGTTCGGGATGTTTTTGAAGTTGTAGTAGTGCGGCGGTGAAGGAATTTGCCACTCAAGCGTGCGTCCGCCCCACGGATTCGGCCCTGACTTCTTCCCGTTTTGAAGACTCCACGCGATATTGATAAAGAAGAGTAGGATCGAGATCGTCATCACGTAGGACGAGACCGACGAGACGTCGTTCCAGAACTGGAACTGCGGATCGTATTCGGGCACGCGACGCGGCATACCGAGCATGCCCAGCCAGTGCTGCGGTAAGAACGTGCCGTTGAAGCCGATGAAAAACAGCCAAAAGTGCCATTTGCCCAGCGTCTCGCTCATCAGACGCCCGGTCATCTTCGGAAGGTAGAAGTACGTTCCGGCGAAGATCCCCATCAACGAACCGCCGACGAGCACGTAGTGGAAGTGCGCGACCACGAAGTACGTGCCGTGCACGTGCCAATCGAACGGCATTGCCGCAAGGAAAACGCCGGTAATGCCGCCGAGCGTAAACAGCGCGACAAACCCAACTGCGAAGAGCATCGCGGTGGTGAAGTGGATCTTCCCGCCCCACAGCGATGCAACCCACGAGAAAATCTTCACGCCGGTCGGAAGTGCAACGATGAAGGTAATGATCATGAAGGGTAGTTGGAGAAAGGGCGCGAGCCCCGAGGTGAACATATGATGCGCCCAGACCAGAAACGATAAGAGACAGATCGCCATCGACGAAAAGGCAATCATCTTATAGCCGAAGATCGGCCGGCGCGCGAAGGTCGGAATGATCTCGGAGATCATACCGAATGCCGGCAGGATCATGATGTAGACCGCCGGATGCGAGTAGAACCAGAACATGTGCTGCCACATGACCGGGCTACCGCCCTTGGTCGGGTCGTAGAACGGGACGCCGAATTCGCGCTCCATGAAGAGCGCCGCGAGCGCGGCGGCGAGCGCCGTCGTCGCGATCATCAGCAGCGGCGCGGTGGCGAGCTGTCCCCAAACGAAGAGCGGCATGCGCGTCCAGGTCATTCCCGGCGCGCGCATTTGCATGATCGTAACCAAAAAATTGATACCGGTTAGCGTCGAGCTGATGCCGACCAAGAAAATCGCTGCGGCCCACAGCGACGTACCGGGCCCTCCTTGCAGCGACATCGGCGGGTACTCCGTCCAACCCGCGACCGGCGCGCCGATCAAGAACGACGAGTACAGCATCAAACCGGCAACCGGGAAGATCCAGAAACTTGCCATGTTCAGCCACGGGAACGCGACGTCGCGCGCACCGATTTGCAGCGGCATGATGATGTTCCCGAATGCCCCGGTCAGGAGTGGAATGACCACTAGCCAGACCATGGTCGATCCGTGGATCGAGTAGACCTCGTTGTACACGTCCGGGCTCACGAAGCCGCCGCTGGCCTGCAGGAGCTGCGTGCGAATGATCTCGGCCAGCAAGCCTGCGAGCATCATGAATACGAAGCCGGTGATCAGGTATTGAATCCCGATGATCTTGTGATCGATCGAGAAGATGTACCGCCGGATAAAGCCTTGCGGCTCAGGGTGAATATGATCGGCGATGCCGCCGCGGTGAACCAGTTCGACGCCCTGTTGTGCCATGGTCTCGCCTCACGCACGGAACTCGGGGCACTAGTATACCGCGGCTGCGCCGCCTAGGAAAATAGGGCGCGGCGTTGGCGTTCGAGTTCGACCGTCGAGCTGAGTGCCGCTCGGCTGTCCTGTGCGTGCGATTCGACCAGTGCGGCCATCTGTGAATAATCGCCGTACATCGCGTAGGCGCGCCGCGCCTCGTCGTTGGCGGCATCTTGGGCCTGCTCGAGCGTGAACTGGGCGGAGCTGGCAAACTGTTCGATCCGGCCGAAGGCCTCTTGCGCCATGCGCGCCTGACGAGCGCTATGCTCGGCTTTTGCCACCCCGCTTTCGATCGCAACCGCCGCGGATTTGCCTCGCGCTTCGAGATCGCTCAAGACTTTGCGAATGTTCACCGTCGACGCCTTGGTCTTGTCGGCGAGGCCGCGCACCTCTCCCGCGACGACGTTGAAGCCCTTGCCGTGATCGCCCGCGCGGGCTGCTTCGATTGCCGCGTTGAGCGCGAGGAGGTTCGTCTTGTCCGACACCGAGCGCACCAAGTTGATGATGTTGAAAATCTGGTGCATCGACTTTGCGAATTGATCGAGCGCATTGCGGCTTTGCACCGCCATCGACGAAAGGACGTTGATCGTGTCGATCAGTTCGCCGACGGTATCACGCATGATCCGAACCTGTGGGGCGACCTGTTCGAAGCGATCGCCCAGGCCCAAGAAATCCTTGGCGAGCTGCTCGTTCGAGCCGCTTAGGGTCATCGATTGCTGTGAAAGCGCATTGAGGCTCGCGATCTGCGAGCGCGACTGCGTGCCGATTGTGTCGCCCGTCGCGCGCACCGAGCTCACCGAGCGGTCGATCGATTCCACGATGTCGTTGAGCGTGAATCCGTGGGTCGATCCGTGGGCGCCGAGATTGACCCGCGGCCGCCAGGTCTCGAGGTTGCGGTTGAGCAGCAGGCGGAAAATGTCGGTCGGGAAGAGCGGCTCCATGCGTTCCCATACAAAGCGCGAGGTCTTGACGAAATCCTCGCGTTCATCGGGTTGCAGCTCGTGCACTTCGAGATGTTTGCGTAGCTCGGCGAGCGCGTGCTGGTCGTCATCACCCGAGACACGGCGATGATACACGGTGGCTTCCTGAAATGCTTGCTGGACGATCTCACGGTCTTGCGCCGGAAGCGAACGCCAACGCTCGATATTCCCCAGCACGATCTGGGTGTTGTAGGTGTGAGCGGTCAGCGAGAGATAGCGCTGCACCTCGTGGAGCCGCGCTCCCAGCGTGTTGGGAAGCGGATTTTCCTGGGCGTCGACTTCGTGGTTCTGCAGCGAGCGATACACGTCGCCGAAGGGGATGACCTTGGGCGACGCGCCGAGCGCGTGCATCAGCGCAAGATAGACCACCGAGTCCTGGATGCGCACGCGCATCTTGCGCATGTCCGACGGTCGCCGAATCGGGTGCAAACTATTGGTGAAATGCCGCATTCCGTTTTCAAAAAACGCGAGACCGTGCAAGCCGAACGACTCAAACGACTCCAAGATGTTCAGGCCGAGCGGGCCGTCGAGCAAACGGTGCGCCGACTCGCGATCCGGAAAAACGAAGGGCAGATCGAGCAATTGCGCGAGCGGAACCAGGGCGCCGGCGACGTAGGTCGTTACGCTGACCATGTCGATCTCGCCGGACCGCACGCGCAACAGCGCTTCCATCTCGTTGCCGCCGGTGAACGGAATCTCCAGCTCGAAGCGCAGGCGCCCTTCCGAGAGTTCCAGCGCGCGTTGCGCGACCAGCTCCCAGGCGCGCGACGGCGGGTAACCCGGCGGCAAGAGCGTCGCGATCTTGATCGTGGTGTGATCGCTCTTGGACGCCGTACGCGAGCGCGAGATGTATTCGATCTCGGCCCCGTAGTAGGCCAGACGCTGCGTCGCGAAAGCGGATTCGAGCGCTTCGCGGCCCTGCGCCGCAGCGACGTTGGCCAGGCCGTCCGTCGACTTGCGCATCTGCTCGGCGGCGTGGCTATGATCGCGGCCGCTGATGACCGCGCGGTCGATCGTAACCGAGAGATCGGCAGCGAGTTCGGCGATCTCGGCCAGCGAGCTGCGCGCGACGTCGGCTAGCGGAGTCGACGCAGCTGAACGCTCGGCATTGGCGCGCACCGCTTGAATCGTGGCTTCGGCTTCGCGCTGAATCTCGACGACGAGCGTCTTGATTGCCGTCGTGGACTCGTTCGTCGTCTTTGCGAGGCGGCCGACTTCGCCGGCGACAACGGCAAAACCCAAGCCATGTTGTCCGGCGCGCGCGGCTTCGATTGCCGCGTTAAGCGCAAGCAGCTGCGTTTCGTCACTCACGTCTTCGACGAATTCGGTCATCCGGCCGATCTCGCTCATGAGCCGGCCGAAGTCGTCCATTGCGGTGGCCGTGTCGGCGGAGAGTTCGGCAAGCTGCTGGACCGAGGTGAGGAGATTTTCGACGACCTCAAACGAGTTGCCCAAGTCCGCGGCCGCCGCGCGCGCTGAGGACTGCGCGCTCTGTAACCGTTCCGCGGTTTCGCGCGAGGCGGACGCGAGCGTTCCGGCGGTGTCGGACAGCGCAACCATCAACGTCGTTTGCTCTTGCGCCGTTGCGGCGATGGCCTCCGAGGCCTGACGGACCGCATCGACCGCGGTGGCGATGCTTGCGTTGAAGCGGTCGAAGAGCTCGTCCTCGCGCGTTGAGATCATGATTTCGGGCTATTCGCCGGACCGAGGAACCACCCATATGCGGCGTAGCCGCGATAATGCGGCTGCGACCCGTAACTGCGTCCAACCGAAAAGAGCAGCCCATGCGTCGCTCCCAGGGTATGGATATAGCCGACGCCGATATCCGACTGCTGGTAGTCGTCATGCGGCGTGGTCCGGGTGACTTCCATGCCAATAGTATCGTCCGGGCTCAGCGGATACGTAGCGGCCAAGCCCGCCTGCCAATCGCCGTTTCCCGTGTCGTCCCGGTCGAAATAAAAACCGCCCCCACCGAAGATCGTCACCTTGCCGACCGTCTTCTGCGCCCACACCGGCAAGAAGAGCGTGCCGTGACCCTGGCCGACGCCGGGAGCACCGGTCGCAAAGGTCACTTGCGGGTAGAAGGAGACCTGCGGTGCGTGCGCCGTCTCTTGAATGAAGCGCGTCTTGAGACCCATTTCGAAATCTTCGAAGCCGTAGGCGCTCGCGCTCTGCGGCGCCGTCTGCTGCGCGTCCCCAAAATGGATTGAGAATTGCACGTTGGGCATGAGGCCGTAGTTCACTTCCAGGAACGGCAGTTCGGAGGTCGCGACGCCGACGTCTTGGTGCGTGGCTACGCCCGAATAGATCTCGTAGTTGCGATAGTCCGTCGGGACGGGATCGTCGGTATCGAACGGGGGCCCGGCAAGCGCATGTACGGGCAGTGCCGCGGCGCCCAGCGCGAGCAGTCCCGCGAGCAGTCCAAGGAAGAGTTTCATACGGCTAGATGTTAGATGGCGACCGTTGCACCGACATGAAAAATTTGAAAGAAGAGGATCGTCGATACGGTTGCCAGCGCGGCGCCGGCGATCACCTGCGCAAGCGTGTGGGCTTTGAGGTAGACGCGCGCCCAGCATACCATGGGAATCAAAATGAGGAACGGTAGCGTCTGATTGCCGTAGAGGAGCGTCAGCGCGACCAGCGGCGCGGTGATGCCGATCGCATGCGTGCTGATCTTCCAATAGCGGGTGATGTACTGCACGATCAGCGTTGAGAGCGTGTAGGCCGCCATCGCGGCGATCATCATGCGTGGAGCGTGGGTCACCCACAGCGCAATCGTGCCCAGAAGATAGAAGATGACGAACGCGCCGAAGACGGCCTCGCGTTCGTGGCGCACCGACATGTCGAGGTCGGAGATGCGGTCGCTGCCGTAAAGCCAAAAGACGTAGAGCATCGGTCCGATCGACGTAAAGAAGGTTGAAAGGAAAAGCAGCCACCAGAAGTCGACGGTTCCACGGGCGCTGGCATGCGCGAGGATGACAAAGAGCGCAAGCGCGGTCAGGAACGGATTGAAGATCGTCGAGAGGATGCGGGCGAGATCTCGCCAGGCCTTCCGATTCTTCATCGGGACGATTTCTTGGAGGGGGTCGTGCATCTAAGCCTTGCTTGGGCTCTCCTGGCCGGAATCCCCTTGGGGACCGGCGAACTTGAGCCGCTCAATTATGGTCATCGAACGTATCGAAACCCCGGCCGACGTCAAGGCGCTCTCCCGCGATGAACTGGACGTCCTGGCCCGCGAAATCCGCGATATGCTGGTCGTCACGTGCTCGCGCAACGGCGGCCATCTCGCGCCAAACTTAGGCGTGGTCGAACTGACGATCGCGCTGCATCGCGTGCTCGATCTTCCCGGTGACAAACTGGTCTGGGACGTTTCGCACCAAGCGTATGTCCACAAGATCCTGAGCGGGCGGCGCGATAGATTCCACACCCTGCGCAAAGGCGGAGGCATCTCGGGGTTCTCGATGCGCAGCGAATCGCCGTACGATCAGTTCGGCGCGGGGCATGCGTCCACGTCGGTCTCGGCAGCCTACGGCATGGCCGTGGCACGCGATTTGGCGGGTAGCGACGAAACCGTTGTCGCGGTGCTTGGCGACGGCGCGCTCACCGGCGGTCTTGCGTATGAGGCTCTCAATAATGCGGGCCAGCTCAACTCGAACTTCATTGTGATTCTCAACGACAACGAGATGTCGATCGCTCCCAACGTTGGCTCGATCGCCTCGTATCTCTCGGTGCTGCGCAGCAAACCGTTTGCGAACTTCGTACGCGAACGCGCCAAGGGCGTTTTCGAACACTTGCCGTTCGGCGGCGCGGCGCGCAAGGCGTTTGCGAGCGCCGAGATGGGCGCGATGCGCTTCGTTGCGCCTTCCGAAAAAGCGGCGGTGATTTTCGAGGAGTTGGGCTTCCGCTATATGGGACCGGTCGACGGCCACAACATCGACACGATGATCGACGTGCTCGAAACCGCCAAGAGCTTCGACCGTCCGGTATTGCTGCACGTGCGTACGCTCAAAGGCAAGGGCTACGAACCAGCCGAGAAGGATTCTCGGACGTTTCATGGCGTCTCGGTCTTCGACGTAGAGAACGGCAAACTTGAAATCAAGCCCGATGCGCGACCGACGTTTTCCGACGTCTTTGCCGGCGCGCTGATCGAACTGGCGCAGACCAACCGGAAAGTGATCGCGATTACGGCCGCCATGCCCGACGGCACCAAGCTCTCCAAATTCGCCAAGGCGTTCCCCGAACGGTTCTTCGACGTCGGCATTGCCGAAGCACATGCGGTTTGCATGGCTGCGGGTGCGGCGACCAACGGATTGCAACCGGTCTGCGCGATCTACTCAACGTTCTTACAGCGAGCCTACGACCAGGTCGTACACGACGTGTGCGTGCAAAATCTCCCGGTCGTCTTCTGCATGGATCGCGCAGGCTTCGTGGGCGACGACGGCCCAACGCATATGGGGCTCTATGACATCGCGTATCTGCGCACGCTCCCGAACATGTCGGTGATGGCGCCGCGCAATGAAGACGAAGTGCTGCCGATGT
Source organism: Vulcanimicrobiota bacterium (assembly GCA_963833045.1). Classification (GTDB taxonomy): domain Bacteria; phylum Vulcanimicrobiota; class Vulcanimicrobiia; order Vulcanimicrobiales; family Vulcanimicrobiaceae; genus Aquilonibacter. The sequence goes on along the minus strand of CAWHWL010000020.1, from coordinate 249,594 downwards.
TGGCCCACGCGCTTTCGCGCAATGCTCCGGTCGCGATCCGCTACCCACGCGGTTCGACCAGCGGCCGCCACCGCGATCCGGTCGCCCCGATCGAGCATGGACGCGCCGAAGTGCTGCGCAGGGGGAGCGGTGTCGCTATCCTCGCACTGGGCAATACGGTCGACGTGGCGCTCGACGCCTACGATTTGCTCGCTAGCGGCGAGTTTGGCCGTTCCGACCGGCTCCCGACGGTGGTCAACGCCCGGTTTGCCAAGCCGATCGACGAAGCGCTCCTGAGCGAGCTGGCCGGGGACCATGAGCTGATTCTTACGCTGGAAGAACACTCGCTCGCAGGCGGCTACGGGTCGGCGGTCGTAGAGAGGGTCTCGGATTTGGGCCTTTCGGTCCGGGTGCAGCGCGTCGGTGTCGCCGACGTTCTCGTGCACCACGACTCCCAGCCCAGTCAACGTGCGCTCTTTGGGCTCACCGCGCAAGCAATCGCGGAGCGGCTCGCGCGCGCGCTCGATCCGCATCAGGAGATACATCGTTGACTTTTTTGTTCGCCGCTGCCGCGAAAGCGATTCCCGCCGCCGCGAAAGCAGCTGCTCCATCCGCGCAAACGATCCAACTTCCGCAGCCGACGGTGATGCCGCAGACCGCATTGCAAGCGCACGCGTCGTGGCTGACCCACGGGATCGCCGGCATTTTTGTCATTGCGGCCGTGGCACTCGTGGTGTTGCTCGCGGTGCAAACGACCAAACAAGAGGGCCTCTCCGGGACGATCGGCGGGCGCGTCGAGTCGGCATACGGCCGGATGGGTGCCGAGGAACAGCTTAAGCGCGTCACCGGCTTTGCCGCGGTCGTGTTCGTTCTGTCCGGCTTCATTCTCTCACTCACGGGGATCTAAACCGCTGCCGGCGCTCCTCGATGTCCGTAACCTCCGTACGACCTTTCGCACGGAGGATGGTCCCGTAACGGCCGTCAACGGGTTGTCGTTTTCACTCCAAGCCGGCGAAACGCTGGGCATCGTCGGCGAATCAGGGTCCGGAAAGTCGGTGACGGCGCTCTCGATCATGCGCCTGCTGTCGCGCAACGCCAGCGTGACGAGCGACGGAATTATCTTCGAGGGCCAAGATCTCACCACGAAGACCGAAGCCCAGATGCGCAAGATCCGCGGCCACAAAATCGCGATGATCTTCCAAGACCCGATGACCAGTTTGAATCCGGTGCTCACCGTCGGCGAGCAGATTGCCGAAGCCGTGAGGCTACACCTCGGCTATTCGCGTGCCGATTCGCGCGCCAAGGCGATCGATATGCTGCGCAAAGTGCGCATCTCCGAGCCGGGACGGCGCATCGACGACTATCCGCACCAGTTTTCAGGCGGTATGCGCCAGCGCGTGATGATCGCGATGGCCCTCTCGTGTAGTCCGCAAGTGCTCATCGCCGACGAACCGACGACCGCGCTCGATGTCACGATCCAAGCGCAAATTCTCGAGCTCATGAACGAGATGCAGGCCGAGACCGGCGCCGCGATCATCATGATTACCCACGATCTTGGCGTGGTGGCCGAAGTCTGCAAGAACGTGCTGGTGATGTACGGCGGCAACTTGGTCGAATACGGGACGGTCGATCAGATCTTCCACGAACCCAAGATGCCCTACACTCAGGGATTGCTTGCGTCGCTCCCGAGATTGGACGACGCGATGCAGCGGCGTCTGCAACCGATCAAAGGGCAGCCGCCCAATCTGCTCAATCTGCCCAAGGGGTGTGCCTTTGCGCCGCGCTGCGACGCGCGGATGCCGATCTGCGCTGAGCCGGTCCCGCTGTATTCCTTTGAGGGCGAACATGAGGCGCGCTGCTGGCTCTACGACGGAAAGGTCCCATGTCGCTAGTCGAGGTGCGCGACCTTGCGAAATACTTTCCGATTCACGCCGGGCTGCTCTCGCGGCACGTTGCCGACGTCAAGGCGGTGGACGGTGTCAGCTTCGATATCGACGCCGGTGAAACGCTGGGCTTAGTGGGTGAATCCGGCTCGGGGAAGACGACGATCGGGCGGATGTTGCTCCATCTGCTGCCGGCGACGAAGGGCTCGATTCGCTACGACGGCACCGAGATCACAACGATGCGTGCCGACGATATCCGCCGGCTGAGGCGTCAGATTCAGATCATCTTTCAGGACCCCTACGCATCGCTCAACCCGCGCATGACCATCGGCGAGATCATCGGCGAGCCGCTGCGAATCCACCACATCGCGACCGGAAAGGCCGCGCTGGAGCGGGTCCAAGAGTTGCTGCGGCTGGTCGGCCTGCGCCCATACAGCGCCAATCGCTATCCGCACGAGTTCTCGGGAGGGCAACGCCAGCGCATCGGCATCGCGCGCGCGCTCGCGGTTGACCCCAAGTTCATCGTCTGCGACGAGCCGGTTTCCGCGCTCGACGTCTCGATTCAAGCGCAGGTCATCAATTTGCTGGAGGATCTGCAGCGCCAACTTGGCCTAACCTATCTGTTTATCGCACACGATCTCTCGGTGGTGCGACACATTTCGACCCGCGTCGCCGTCATGTACGTCGGTAAGATCGTCGAGCTCAGCTCGCGCGACACGCTCTACGAGCGGCCGTTGCATCCGTACACGCAGGCGCTGCTCTCGGCAATACCCATTCCGGATCCGTCCGCCGAGCGCCGGCGTAAGCGCATCGTGCTCAGCGGCGATATCCCATCCCCGGTCAATCCGCCATCGGGCTGTCGCTTTCATACGCGTTGCCCCGTAGCTTTTGAACGCTGCAAGGTCGAAGATCCGGCGTTCAAAGACTACGGCGGCGGACATTTCACCGCTTGTCACTGGGTCGAGGAACATCATGGCGCGGCTCCGCCATTGGTGAATGGCCCGGTTGTACTAAACCCGTCTTAATTCCGGGATAAGGCGCACACGCTATGCTCGTCGTGTGATCGTCGCGCAAATCTCGGATCTGCACATTCGACGCCGCGGGCACGTGCTGCACCACATGCCCAATACGGCCGACTATCTTCGCCGCACGATCGCCCGTTTGCATGCAATGCAGCCCCGACCCGATATCGTCCTCGCAACCGGCGACCTCACCGAACGAGGTTCGCCGCACGAGTATCGACGATTGCGGTCGATCCTCGGGCGGCTCGAGATTCCGCACTTTTTGATTCCAGGAAACCACGATGATCGCGAATCGCTCCGCCGAGCCTTTCGCGATCATCGTTACTTACGGACCTTTGAGCGTCATGCAAGCTTTGCGATCGACGCGTGGCCGCTGCGCATTATCGGCCTGGATTCCACGCAGCCGGGACGCAGCGGCGGATGGCTGGATGACGAGCGACTCGCGTGGCTCGACGCGGAACTGCGCGCCCACCCCCGCCGGCCCACGATCCTCGCGATGCATCATCCGCCGTTCCGCACCGGGGTCCCGGCGATGGACGCCTACGGCTTTGTGAATGCCGAGGGTCTCGGCGCGATTGTCCGAGCGCACCCGCAGATCGCGCGGATCATCGCCGGGCATCTACACACCGTGCTGATGCGGCCCTGGAATGGAACGATCGCGTGTACCGCGCCGAGCACGTCACCGCAGTTTGTACTCGGACGTTCGCGCCTGGGAATCGGCGTTGAATCCGCCGGGTTTTTGGTGCACGAGTGGAGCTTCAATGCCGACGTGCACACGTTCATCGTCCGCCTTGACGGCGGTGTGGAACAGCAAATCGCATAAGCTGAGAAAAAAAATCAGGCGGACGAGGTCGTCCGCCTTCATTAAAGCTAGGGTGATGAGCGCGTCAAAACGCTAGGCTTTTTTCTTCCGGGTCTTCTTGCGTCCGCCGGCCTTTTTGCGTCCAGCGGTCTTCTTGCGTCCGGCCGCCTTTTTCTTACGACCGCCGGCCTTCTTGCGTCCGCCGGCTTTCTTGCGCGTGCCGGCCTTTTTCTTACGTCCGCCGGCCTTTTTGCGTCCGGCCTTCTTACGCGTCGCTTTCTTGCGTCCGCCGGCTGCCTTCTTTCGCGTCGCTTTCTTGCGTCCGCCGGTAGCCTTCTTTCGCGTCGCTTTCTTGCGTCCGCCGGCTGCCTTTTTGGCCGCCCCGGCCTTTTTACGGCGAGCCTTTTTCCGCGGCTTCTTTGCCTCGGCCATCGTCTCGCCGTTCATCATGGTATCGGAGTCCATTCATTCCTCCTCGTCCCCCGGGGGGACGAACAGCGTTATTTGGACAGCGCACGAACTGCGCTTTAAGCGCAACTATAAAGGATTTTGACGCATGATGCAAATCGCACGCGTACGCGCACGCGCACGCGCACGCGTACGCGCACGCGTAGGCCCCAAAGGTTTGCCCAGGTCTTGACCCCGGGAGTATACTTAGCCCCGTGAAAAAGCCCCTGATCATCGTGGAGTCGCCGACCAAGGCGCGCACGATCAAGAAGTTTCTCCCGCCGCGGTATGTGGTCAAGGCGTCGGTCGGGCACGTGCGCGATCTGCCGAAGAGCACACTCGGTGTGGATGTGGAACACGATTTCACGCCCAAATATCTCACGATCAAGGGTAAGGGCGATGTGATCAAAGAGCTCAAGAGCGCCGTAAAAGGTGCTAGCGAAGTCTACCTCGCGACCGACCCCGACCGCGAAGGTGAGGCGATTGCCTGGCATCTCGCCGAACTGCTCAAACTCCAAGACCCCAAGCGGATCGAGCTCCACGAGATCACCAAAGACGCGGCGCTCGCCGCGATCAAATCGCCCCATCACATCGACATGGATCGCGTGAACGCGCAGCAGGCGCGGCGCATTCTGGACCGGCTGGTGGGCTATAAAATCTCACCGCTGCTCTGGGCCAAGGTCCGCGGCGGCCTCTCGGCGGGCCGCGTGCAGTCGGTTGCCGTGCGGCTGATCGTCGACCGCGAACGCGAAATCAACGCATTCAATCCGCGCGAATACTGGACCGTGACGGCGCAACTAGCGACCGAGCGCGATCCCGCGATCGTCTTCCCGGCGGATCTGGTGGCGCATCGAGGCGAGAAGCTCGAGATCACCAACCAAGAACAGGCGGACGGGGTGATGCGCGCGCTCGAAGGCGCGTCGTTTTCGGTCGCGACGGTCAAGCGCCGCGAGGTTCGCCGCAATGCGCCCGCGCCGTTCACGACCTCGACCCTGCAGCAAGAGGCATCCCGCAAACTGCGCCTACGGGTCCGGCGCACCATGCAGCTCGCGCAGGCCCTTTATGAAGGCGTCGATCTGGGCGGGGCCGACGGCACGCAAGGCTTGATCACCTATATGCGCACCGACTCGACCCGCATTGCCGATTCGGCGCGCGATTCTGCTCGCGAGTTCGTGACCGCAACCTATGGCGCCGAATTTCACGGCGGAGCGACCTACAAAGTTCGTGAAGGCGCGCAAGATGCTCACGAGGCGATTCGCCCGACGAGCGTCTTTCGCACGCCGGACAGCGTTGCGCACGTGCTCAAACGCGACGAGCTGCGACTGTACACGCTGATCTGGGAGCGCTTCGTTGCTTCGCAGATGGCGCCCGCGGTCTTGGATCAGACAACCGTCGATATCAGCGCGGCCGACTACACGTTCCGCGCAACCGGTAGCATTGTCAAGTTCGCCGGCTTCACCCGCGTATATGAAGAAGGCAAAGACGAGGATGCGCAAAACGGCCCTTCGACAGGCTCAGGGCAGGCTCCAACAAACGGAAAAGCTGTAAAAGGGCGCGTGCGTTTGCCTGAGTTGCACGAACGCGACGCGCTCGACCGCCGCGCGCTCGATCCCAAGCAGCACTTCACCGAGCCCCCGCCGCGTTACACCGAAGCGACCTTGGTCAAGGCGCTTGAAGAGAACGGCATCGGGCGCCCGTCGACCTACTCGACGATCGTCGATACGATTCAAGCTCGTGGGTATGTGACGCAAGAAGATCGGCGTTTCGCGCCGACCGAGATCGGCATCGCCGTCAACGATCTGCTGGCCGAGCACTTCAAAGACATCGTCGATCTCAAATTCACGGCCGGCATGGAGGGCGACCTCGATAAAGTCGCGGAGGGCAATGCCGATTGGGTCGGCATTCTGCGCAACTTCTACGGACCGTTCGCGCACCAGCTCGAAGACGCGGAGAAGAAGCTGCCGCGCCTCGAGATCAAGGACGAGCCGACTGACGAGATTTGTCCCAACTGCCAGCGACCGATGGTGATCAAGACCGGACGCTTCGGCAAATTCATCTCGTGCACGGGCTACCCCGAGTGCAAGACGACCAAGCCGATCGTCAAAGATACCGGCGCGAAATGTCCCAAAGACGGCGGCATGGTCGTCGAGCGACGCTCGAAGAAGGGACGCACGTTCTACGGCTGCGCGAATTATCCCAAGTGCGATTTCGTTTCGTGGGATCGAGTGATTCCCGAGCCGTGCCCGGTGTGCGGCAGCCACGTGGTCGCCAAGAACCGTCGCGGCGGCGTGGTGCATCTCGAGTGCGCGGCCAACAAGGAGCACGACGTGTCGTCACTGGCCAAAGCGGCCGGCGGCGATGAGCCGAGCGAAGACCGCGAACTCGCCGAGGTTTAGATGACGGCGCGCCTCACCGTCATCGGGGGCGGGCTTGCCGGCTGCGAAGCGGCATGGCAGGCTGCCGGCGCCGGGGTTGAGGTCGACCTTTTCGAGATGCGTCCGCTGCGCAGCGGACCGGCGCATCAGACCGCGCGCCTGGCCGAGCTCGTCTGCAGCAACTCGCTGCGCGGCGCCGCGCTTGAAAATGCCGTCGGGCTTTTGAAAGAAGAGCTGGCCCGGCTCGATTCGATCGTTGTCACCAGCGCGCGCGAAGCCGCAGTTCCTGCCGGCGGCGCACTTGCCGTCGATCGCGAGAAGTTTGCCGACGCAGTCGAAGCCCGCATCGCCGCGCATCCGCGGATCGCCTTGCATCGCGAGGAAGTGACCTCGATTCCGCTCGACCGCCCGACGATCGTCGCGTGCGGCCCGTTGCCGAATGAGGAATTCCTAGCATCGCTCGATGCACTCGTTGGGAAGCGGCTTGCGTACTTCGATGCCGCGTCGCCGATCGTAGCGGCTGATTCGATCGACGAATCGTTCATGTATCGCAAGTCGCGCTACGAAAAGGGCGACGGCGACGACTACGTCAACATTCCGCTCGATCGCGAACAGTACGCGCAGCTGCTCCACGATTTACGCACGCTCGAACGCCATGTGCCCAAGGATTTTGAGGCGGGGGCCCTTCGACAGGTCAGGACAAGTCAAGTACTTCGAGGGCTGTTTGCCGGTCGAAGAGATGGCCGATCGGGGCGACGACGTGCTGCGCTTTGGTCCGCTCAAACCGGTCGGCCTACGCGACCCACGCACCGGGAAGACGCCGCATGCGGTCGTGCAGCTGCGCAAAGAGAACGCAGAGGGTACCGCTTTCAATCTGGTCGGCTTTCAAACGCGTCTGGCGTGGCCGGCGCAAAAAGAGGCCTTCGGGAAATTACCAGGCCTCGCGAACGCGGAGTGGTTGCGCCTGGGTGTGATGCACCGCAACACCTTCATCGACTCGCCTCGCTTGCTCGATTCCCGCTTGCGTCTGCGCGGTCACGATGCGCTCTACTTCGCGGGGCAGATCACCGGCGCCGAGGGGTATGTCGAAGCCGCAGCTTGTGGTGCGATGACGGGCATCCACGCCTCGCGCGCACTTCTCGGTTTGCCGCCGGTTGAATTTCCGCGCGAGAGCGCATTGGGCGCCGTCGTCGCGCATCTGCAAAATACCGAGACCCACGACTTTCAACCGGCCAACGTCACCTGGAGCTACTTCCCGCCGCTCGATCGCGAGATCCGCGACAAGAAAGAGCGCCGTCGCGTTATGGCCGAGCGTGCCCTCGCGGCGATCGACGGGCTACTTGATCGCGTAGGTGATCGTTACGTTGGTGAAGACCGGGACCGTCACATAGTCCTGCGGTGACTGCGGATCCGCGGGGTTGTTCGCGAAGCCGTTCACTCCGTACTGGGACGAGCAGGAGCCGTCGGGCGAGTTCTGTTCGTTGGACATGACGTTGAGCACGCCGCCGACGTGCACGTCGAGATCCTTTGCGATCGAATCGGCTTTCGCGCGCGCGCGTTCGATCGCTTGATTGCGAATCGAATCGAGCGCATCTTGGCAGTGTGCGGCGGTTATGAATACCATTGCGCCGTTCAGGATGACGTTTTTCATCGAAGCAACAGCCGTCCCAACGGTGACGATGCCGCTCTGCATCATCTCGGAGGTCGGGTGTGCGACGGTCGCGGTGATCGAAGCGACGTTCGATCCGCCTGGTGCCCCAAAGTTCAGCGGAAGACGCACGCTTGCCGGATCGGCTCCGGCCTTGACCAACGCGTCGACGATCGGCTGGACGCTCTGCGCGTCGAGGGTCAACGAACGATCGCTGCTCGAAAGGTTGAGCGTGATGCGCGCGGACGTGGCCGGCACGCGCGTCGTAGCCGATCCCGAAACGGTAATCCCGTGGTTGGTGGTCTGAGGCGGGACGGCGCTCATCGGCCCACGCTCCGGTGGGACCTGGGCCTTCGCATAAATCGGCGCAAGGAGCATGGCTGCCGCGAGGATCGCAATTCGCTTCATGAAACCCCCAGTGCCCAGAGCGGGTAGAACGGTGACGATATGAGGATTCGCTCCACCACCATTTTGGCGGTTCGCCGCAACGGCACGCTGTCCATCGCGGGCGACGGGCAAGTGACGCTCGACAAGACGATCGTCAAGCACAGCGCGCGCAAAGTGCGTAAGATCGCCGGCGGCAAGGTTCTGGCCGGGTTTGCCGGTTCGGCGGCCGACGGCATCACGCTGTTGGAAAAATTCGAAAACAAGTACGCTGAGTTCAAGGACATCACGCGCGCTGCGGTCGAGCTGGCCAAGGACTGGCGGCAAGACCGCGCACTGCGGCGTCTCGAGGCCCTGCTGATCGTCGGCACGCCCGATCACCTCTTCGTGCTCTCGGGAACCGGCGACGTGATCGAACCCGACGAAGGGATCGCGGCGATTGGAAGCGGTGGCCCGTACGCGCAAGCCGCAGCCGCCGCGCTGGTTCGCAATAGCGAGCTTTCCGCACCGGACATCGCGCGCAAGGCCCTGGAGATCGCCGGCGAAATCTGTATCTACACCAACGACGACATCACGGTTGAAACACTTCCATGACCACAGCGCTTCCGGATATCGCGGGGCTCACGCCGCGCCAAGTCGCTCTCGAACTCGATAAGTACATCGTGGGCCAGGCCAAGGCCAAGCGCGCGGTCGCGATCGCACTACGCAATCGCTATCGCCGCGCCAACGTGCGCGAGGATCTGCGCGACGAAATCACGCCGAAAAACATCTTGATGATCGGGCCCACCGGCGTGGGCAAGACCGAGATCGCGCGGCGCCTCGCCGGGCTGGTCGGCGCGCCGTTCGTCAAGGTCGAGGCGACCAAATATACCGAGGTCGGCTACGTCGGCCGCGACGTCGAATCGATGGTGCGCGACCTGGTTGAATCGGCGATTCGTATGGTGACCGAAGAGCGCCGCGGCGAAGTCGAAGAGCTCGCCGAGAAGGCCGCCGTCGAACGATTGATCGACGCGCTCAATCCCGAAACGGCCTCACGAACGAACGCGCCGGGAAATCCGTTTGCGGCAACGCTCGGATCGATCTTCGGTAACGCCGCGCCGCAGCCGCAACCGCAACCACCGCCCGGACCGCCGGGCGACATCGCGCGCGTTCGCGACCAAGTGCGCGGTGAGATCGAGCGCGGCTTCTACGACGTGCGCCTGATCGAAATCGAAGTTGAGGAAACGCCCAGCATGCCGATCGGCATGCTTGGTATGGAGCAAGGCGGCGCGGATCTGGGCGAAATGCTCGGCGGCCTCATCCCCAAACGCAAAACGCGCAAGCGCGTAACCGTTTCCGAAGCGCGCCGGATCTTCACGCAAGAAGAAGCGGCGAAGCTGATCGACATGGATGCGGTCAAGCGCGAAGCGCTGCGCCGCGCGGGCGAAGACGGGATCATCTTTATCGACGAGATCGACAAAGTGGCGGGGCGCGAGGGTGCGCGCGGCGGGCCCGACGTGTCGCGCGAGGGCGTCCAGCGCGACATTCTGCCGATCGTCGAAGGCAGCACGGTGACGACCAAACACGGAACGGTCAAGACCGATCACGTGCTCTTTATCGCCGCCGGCGCGTTTCACATCAGCAAACCGTCGGATCTCATTCCCGAACTCCAGGGCCGCTTTCCGATTCGCGTCGAGTTGGACTCGCTCACCGCCGAAGACTTCAAAACGATTCTCACCCAGCCCAAGAATGCGCTGATCGAACAATATCGCGCGCTGCTGGCGACCGAAGGGGTGGAGCTGACCTTCACCGAGGATGCAATCGACCAGCTGGCTCGTTTTGCGATGCAAGTCAACGAGCAGAGCGAGAACATCGGTGCGCGCCGCCTGCACACGGTGCTCGAACGCTTGCTCGAAGATGTGAGTTACGGCGCCCCCGAGGAGCGCGGCGCGGTTACGATCGACGCGGCATACGTGCGCGACCGGCTCAAAGACGTCGTCGAGAACGCCGACCTTTCCGGCTACATTCTCTAATGATTCTCATCCTTAGCCCAGGAAACTCGCGGTAGGATATTCCCATGCTGAGTCTGCGCAATCTCTTGGTTGGTTTCGGAATTGCACTTTGTGCGGTGGCGCTTGCCGCCTGCGGCGGCGGCGCGACGGTCACCGAGCCGACGCCCGGCCCCACCTGTTCTCCGGGCGAGACGGTTCAGATGGTTTACCCGATTCCGGGGGCAACCGGGGTGCCCGACAACCCGCAGCAATTTGTCTTCGTGGTTTCAACGCCGTTGCCGACCTACAATGCGTTCTTCAACAACGCCAATACGCTAAGCGGCAGCGTCGCGACATACGCAACGATGAATACCATCACGCCGGGTCAGGTGCCTTCGCCGGCCGCGACGCCCGCGATCCCGAATCCGGTCTATCAGAGTGTCACCCTGCCGTACGGCTTCAGCTCGCGGGTCACGATCTACGTCTGGGTCAACGACACCTCGAGCAACTGCACGCCGCTCGGCCCGCTCGGAAGCTTTACCACGCTGTAAAAATGGACGCCAGGGGCCTGGGTCGTAGAATAGCCGCCCATGCCCTATATCCGCGAGATTATCACGGACGGCCATCCGACGCTGCGCAAGATCGCCAAACGAGTCGATCCCAAGGAGTTAGCCGACCCGCTTTTTCAGCAGCTCATCGACGACATGTTCGAGACGATGTACCATGCCCCGGGCGTCGGCCTTGCCGCGCCGCAGGTTAACGTCTCCAAGCGCATGTTCGTGATTGACGTCAAAGACGACGAGCACGAGCCGGCGGTCGTGATCAACCCGAAGATCGAGCTTGCGGAAGAGGAAGTCGAACTTACCGAAGGCTGTCTTTCGGTTCCGGGATACGTCGGCGAAATCACGCGTTTCCATCGCGTCGCGGTAAGTGGGCTCGATCGCGACGGCGAGAAGATTCGGCTCGAGGGCGAGGGGCTGTTCGCGCAGTGCCTGCAACACGAGATCGATCATCTCAACGGCGTGCTCTACATCGACAAAGCCAAGGACGTGCGCCTGCCGCAAACCGACGAGGAACGCGAAATCGCCGAAACGGCCGAAGCGTAACTCGCTTGCGTTCGCTCTTCTTTGGAACCAGCGGCTTCGCGGTTCCAAGCCTGCACGTCATCGCCGAAAAAACGCAGCTTGCGGGTGTTGTTACTCAACCCGATCGACCGGCCGGGCGTGGCCACAGGCTGCAGCCCACGCCGGTCAAAACGGCGGCTCTCGAACTCGGGCTTCGCGTCTACGAACCCGCTTCACTCAAGGCCTTGGTCGCACAGCTCGCGCAAACACCGTACGATCTCTTTGCGCTGGCGTCGTACGGCAAGATTTTGCCGCAAGCGCTGATCGATCTTCCGGCGCTTGGCGCGCTCAACGTGCATCCCTCGCTGTTGCCGCAATACCGCGGCGCGACGCCGATTCAGAGTGCCCTGCTCGCCGGCGAGACGCGCACCGGCGTGTCGATCATGCTCATGGACGCGGGTATGGATACCGGCGATCTCGTGCTGCAAGAACCGGTTGAAATCAACGCCGGTGACGATTACGGAGCGCTGCACGACCGGCTGGCGTTTTTCGGCGCCGATTTGCTCGGTGACGCGATCGATCTCGCCCTGCGCGGCCCGCTTCCGCGAACCCCGCAACGAGGTGAGCCCAGCATCACACGCCCGATACGCAAAGAAGATCTCGTCATCGATTGGTCGTGGCCGCCGGAGCGTATCGTCAACACGGTGCGCGCGTTTTCGCCCGCACCCGGCGCGCGCGCCCTCATCGACGGCGAGAGCGTGAAACTGCTGCGCGCGCACGTCGACGGCGAACGGGTCGTCATCGATGAACTCATCGCACCGAACCGCGGGCGGATGAGCGGCGAAAGCTATGAGCGCTCGCGCCACGATCGAGAGCGAGCTTGAACGCGCGCGAGGTCGCGCTGCACACGGTACGCGACGTGTTCGTTGCCCCCGGTGCCGGGACGGAGCGCGGCGCGCAAGAAGCCCTCGATTACCGCGCGCGCAAGGCGAATCTCGAACCACGCGACCGTGCCTTTGCAACCGAGCTTGCCTACGGTGCGGTCAAGATGCGACGCGCGCTTGACTGGTATCTTGCGCCATTCATCGGCGAACGCCGCGCGGAGCTCCCACCGGTCATCCTCGAAATTCTACGGCTGGCCGTCTACGAGCTAGTTTATACGCGTGCCGACACGCACGCGACGGTCTTCGAGTTTGTGAACCTCGCAAAGCGTTACGGTCACCGCGGCGTCGCCAATTTGGTCAACGCCGTGTTGCGCTCATTTCTACGCGATCGACCGCCGGATCCGACGCGCGACCTCTTCGAGAATGACGACGAGTATCTGGGCGTGCGTTACTCGTTACCGAACTGGCTGGTGCGCCAGTGGCGCACGGTGTTCGGGGATCGAGTCGAAGCGATTTGCGCGGCGGTGAACGACCCGGCGCGCGCGGCGGTGACGGTCAACGGACTGCGCACCACCCCGGATCAACTGGTCGAGGACTTCGCCCAGGAGCGCATCGCGGCCACGCCCTCGATTTTCGTTCCCGAGTCGCTGCTGGTCGATGAGCCCGCCGCGGTACGTTCGCGCGAGGCCGGCGCCGGCGGCGCGTGGTGGATTCAGTCGGAGAGCTCGGCGATGCCGGTGGCGGTGCTCAACCCACACCCTGGGGAGGCGATTCTCGACGTCTGCAGCGGCCGGGGCAACAAGGCGCTCCAGATCGGGGCACGGGTGGGCGCAGAGAGCACCCTGCTCTGTATCGAGCGGGATACCCGTAAGGCCCACGTGCTCGAGGCGCGCCTCGAAGAGGCCGGGGTGGCCGCGCGCATTGTCGTTGGGGACGCCGCGACCCCCCAGTTCGAGCCGGGCCAGCGGTTCGACCGGGTGCTTATCGACGCCCCGTGCTCGGGGGTCGGCGTGGTGGGGCGCCATCCCGAGGCGCGATGGAAGAAGCAGCCAGGCGACGGCGAACGGCTAGCCCTGACGCAGCGGGCTTTGCTCGAGGCGCTAGCTCCGTCGATCCACGAGGGCGGCGTGCTAGTGTACGCGGTGTGTTCGACCGATCCACGCGAGACGGTCGAAGTGATCGAGTGGCTCCGGAGCAAGGCGAATTTCGAACGCGGATTGATTCCCGCAGCGTTTGAACCGTTCATTACCGAGGAGGGCGACGTCCTCGTTCCCCCCGGGCTGGACGGCCGTGATGGATTTTTTGTCGCAAGACTGGAGCACCGGTAACTCCACAACGCAATGAGTTGGTTTGCACGGATCGAGCAAGCATGCGCCGCGTTTATCGAGCGCACGTTTGCCAAGACATTTCCGAGTGATCTCGAGCCGGCTCAGATCGCGCGCAAGCTCGTTACGACCATGGAGGCGCGTACGCGCGGCGACGACGGGCACATGTTGGCTCCGGGCTTGTATTTGGTCTATGTCAGCCCCGACGACTTCACGCGTTTAGCCGAGCACCGCGCCTATCTCGAACGGGAGTGGGCCGAACTCTTACGCGATATGGCTGCGCGCGTCGGCGTCTACTTTTTCGATGGAGGGCCAAACGTCGAGATGGTTTCACGCGAAAGCATTCCAGCCGGACTTGCCGACGTCGCAGTGGCGAGCGACGTAACGATCTCGATTCCTAATGCACCGGCGCTTACGCCGCCCAAGCGCTATCATTTGCGCATGATGAAAGGCGTGCCGGCCTACGGCGTCTATTTCATCGATAAGTCCGCAACGATCGGTCGCAGCGAAGAGAGTGACATCTTTCTCGTCGATCCCAGCGTCTCGCGCAACCATGCGACGCTCGAAATCGCCAAGGACGCGGTTGAAGTCGAAGATCTCAATTCGACCAACGGCACCTTCGTCAACGGCGAGCGTATCTCGGGCCTGCGCCGGGTCGTGTCGGGCGACGTGCTTACGTTCGGGAACACGCAGATGCGCCTGGAAGCGCGCGAGTGACCTTCGCGGCGCAGATGCGCATCGGGACGCTCGAGATCACGGCCATGTTGGCGGCAGTTGCGCTGGTCGCGGCCCGTCCGCGCGGCGGCAACCCCGCGGAAATCGCAAGCCTCGTGCCGGTCAAAGCGGTGTTGCGCGTCATCGAACTCGGGCGTGAACGGCGCTTCGAAGGGCTGTGTCCGCTCAGCATCGGCCGGGATTCGAGCTGTGAACTGGTGCTGGCCGACGTCGAGGCCAGCCGAAAACACGCGCGGCTCGAGGCTGCCGGTGGAGTCGTTTTCGTGCGCGACCTCGAAAGCCGCAACGGGACGTTCCTCAATGGCCGTCGCCTCAAGAGCGCGATCGAAGTGCGCGAGGGCGACGAAATCGACGTCGGAACGACAAGACTGATCGTGGAGCAACTGCAACCGTGGACGTAGCAATACGCGGTGACCGCGCTTCCTGTCTCTCGCTACAGCTCGGGCCGCGCTCGTGGCTCTTCGCGGTCGCGCGCGGTTTTGGCACGGTTGACGGTACGGCGGCTGCGCCCGCAACGCTCGAACGCCTGCGTGCCGAGTGCGAGCGACGCCTGCGAACCGAGCGCTTTCGTCGCGCGGTCGATCGCGTACCGGCGGCGCCGACTGCCGTGCTTGGCGCGCTTGCGCGCGTCAACGGCGATCTCTTTTCACGCAGCGCGTCGCATGCCGATTATGTTACCGCCGGGTGTTCGATCACAATTGCGGTGATCGTCGCGGGATATGCCTGCGTGATTCACACCGGCGGAACCGCCGCATATCTAGCGCATCGCGGCGAGATCAGTGTGCTCACCGGCGATGACGCGCTCAGTGAAGCGGCCCACGAGCTTCTCGGTCGCGCGCTGGGCACCAGCTCCTCGTTGGACGTTTCGGTCTCCAGCGTCACCTTCGATGCGGGTGACGTCATGATTTTGATGGGACATCGCGTTCGCGGTGATGTCGATCGCCAAGCTCTCGTCACGCACGTCGAGCGCTCCGGCGAGAACGAACATCTGCTGGTTGTGCGTTTCGACGAGAGCGATCGCGCGATCGAAGAACTCGGAACGCGCGAGGTTCCCGAGGTCGTCTATCGGCCCAGTCTCGTCATGCGAGCCTCTCTCGCCGCCGCGGTGTTGACCGTAGCTCTCGCTCTCCTAACTGCGTGGGCGCAATAGCTCAACTCATTCGCCGGGCGCTCCCAATGCTCGCCGCGCTCGCCGCGACGGCATTCATGCTTGCATACGCTCCGGCGGGCTCGATCGGACCGCCGTGGCTGCTTTTTGCACTGGCGGTGCTCGCGCTCGCGTGGGTGATGTTGCAACCGGCACGCACGCAGCGCGACGACTACCTGCCTGCGCTTGCCGTGGTGCTCGCGGGCCTGGGCCTGCTACTCGTTGCGCGGCTTGCGCCTGATCTTGCACAACGCCAGCAATGGTGGCTTTTGGTCTCGTTGATCCTCGCCGTGATCGCCGGCCCCGCATTCACGCACTTCCGGCGGTTCGCCAGTTACAAGTATCTTTGGGTTGTCGGTTCGCTGGTGCTCTTCGCGCTGCTGCTCTTCTTCGGTCAAGAAGTCAACGGCGCGCGACTGTGGATCAAACTTGGACCCGTGCAGTACGAACCGATCGAGCTCATCAAGCTGTTCATCGTGTTCTTTCTTGCCGCATACTTGGGCGAAACTGCCGACGTCATCGCGCAGGCGAGGCCATGGTCGGTCCGCGCGAACCTGCGCTATCTCGGACCGCTTTTCATCGGTTGGGGTGCGTCGATGGCGATTCTCGTGCTGCAACGTGACCTCGGCATGGCAACGCTCCTGCTCGCGACGTTTGCAGCACTGTTATACGTCGCGACGCGGCGCGTCGATATCGTGCTCGGCGGCATCGTCATCTTTGCGTTGGCGGCGTTCTGGGCGATCCATCACTACCCGTATGTGCAGACCCGAATTGCCGTCTGGCGTAACCCGTTCAGCGACCCGCTCGGTGCCGGCTATCAGTCGTCGCAAGCGTACTATGGCCTTGCGGCGGGAGGTTTCTTCGGAACGGGCTTGGGCCTCGGACATCCCGGATTCATTCCAGATGTCGCGACCGACTACGTGTTTGCGGCGTTCTGCGAGGAGTTTGGACTGCTCGGCGCGCTTTGCGTGATCGGCGTGTTTGTCGTGATGGTGCGGCGCATGTTCGCGACAGCTACCGCACAGCCGGATCTCTACGCGAAGTTGCTCGGCGCCGGAATGGCCGCGACACTCGGATTTCAGGTCATCATCATCATCGGCGGCGTGATCGGGCTCTTTCCGCTCACCGGCATTACGTTACCGTTTATCTCCTATGGCGGCAGCTCGCTGGTTGCCAACTTCTTGCTCGTCGCGCTCCTTTGGGCGATGAGCTCGCGCGTGTGCGTTCCCAGGCCTTCTGGCTCGCGATCATCGCGCTAGCGCTCGCGGCGATCGTCGGAGGGTACATGAGCGGTCGCGCAACCGCGCCGCCGCCGCGCGTTAGTTTACAGCCGCGCGTCGCGCCGAGCGCGCACGCGGTGCTGCACGATCCCTCGGATTCACGCATCGACGATCTCTTCTCGCCCGACGACGTCGTCATCGATCGTCCGCAGCTGCTCTCCGAACATTGGCTCACGCCGCAACTTGCGGTCGTGGTGGGTCTGTGCGGACGTGCGCCGTCAATCGATGCGGCCTTCGTGCAGATGAGAGTCCCGATCGCGTTTGACGTCGATCCTTCGGCTGCGCAGGCCGTCATGGTGGTCCAGTTGGCTCGGGAGGCCGGGGACCTCGTGTTGCTTCACCTCGAGAACGCGCCGACGCAGTGGCAACTCGCGCAGCTGCGCAAGCGTTTCGGTACCTTCGACGGCGTGGCGTCGCGCTCGAGCGAGCGTTTCGTGCAATCTCTCGATGGCACCGGGCTGCTGTTCTTCGATGAGCGGGGAGACGCGGATGCCGGCGAGTTCAGTGCGGCGGGAATTCCGATCGCGCAACGCGACGAAACGGTCGACGACCAAACCGCGCGCGGTTACATTCGTTTCATGCTGGCTCGCGCGGTCCAGCGCTCGCAGCGCGAAGGGCGGTCGGTTGTGTTGATGCGTCCGCAGCACCCTTCGCTCGACGCCCTCGAGGCGCTGGTCGCAACGAGGAGTGTGCAATTCGTCGCGCTAACGCAACATCAATGAAACGCCCTGGGAAACGCTCTGGAACGACAGGTCTTGCGGCTCTGCTGCTGATCGGCGCGTTGACGGCGTGTGCTAAAGGCGGAAGCGGTGCGACGGCATCGAGTAGCCCGTCCGAGGCCGCCGAGGCGACGGCGTCGGCCGCCGTAGCCCAGAATGGCGCAGCCGCAAACGCCGGCGGGAAACTGTACACGCAAAACTGCTCGAGCTGCCATCAACCCAACGGCCAAGGCGTCCGAGGCACGTTTCCGCCGCTGGCCGGAAACAGCAGCGTGACCGGCGATCCTTCGGTCGTCATTCACATCGTGAAATACGGACTCAACGGCAAGGTCCGTGTCGAGGGAACCGATTATAACGGGATGATGCCGGCATGGGGTCAGTCACTTTCCGACGCCGACATTGCATCGATCGTCACGTACGTTCGTTCGGCCTGGGGTAATCAGGCGAGTGCCGTGACGCAAGCCGAAGTGACTGCCGTCGCGCAATAAGGTGCAGGCCTATTATGTGCATTAGCGAACGCATGGTTCCTTCGCGAGGACATAGGAGACTGCACCCTTTTGGAATTAGCTCTTCTGCGCGAGCGGCAGGCACGTACGCTGCAATATTTACGGGACGCGGACGTGCAGTTCAGCAGCGTTTTCGAGCGTATTATGCGCCACTCGTTCGAGTACGCCGACCCGCTCTGTGCGAGTCTCGTGCTGTGGGCGTGTGACGCCTGCGGAGGCGATTCGCACACGGCAGTCCCCGTAGCGGCATCAGTCGAGTGTCTCCATCGTTTTTCGGTGCTTCACGACGAACTGCAGATGGCGCCGACACTTTCGTTCGAACGCGAAACCACGTCGTCGATATGGGGCCTTGCGCAGACCTTGAACGCAGGTGATGCATTCCATGCGCTCGGGCTGGGTCTGCTTGCCAAAGATGCGGTGCACGGCGACCGGGTCCTGGATGTAGGGTTTGTGCTCGCGCAAGCGGTTCTCCATGGAATCGAGCAGCGCAATCGTCTGATTCGCGCGAGCGTGCTCGCGCGAACCAGCCGCCGCCTACGCGTCGCGTATGCGGGGACGCAGCCGCTCATGCTTGCGCTGAGCTTACGGGCCGGTGCCATTATGGCCGGCGCCCCTCCGCAACTGGAGGACGTCCTCGCTCGCGCTGGACGACTGCTCGGGGCGATCATGCAACTCGCGAGCCAGGCTCGGGGCGCTTCGAGCCCTTTGGCAAAGCGCTATGCAGCGAAAGCCGTATCCATCGTTGAATCTTCGTCACTAGAGCGTGTCTATGTAGCGGAATTCAAGGAGATCACGTACGAGCTTGCAGCAGGGAACTGAGCGCGGCCGATCCGGGGACGGCAGCACGTCGAGGAAGGCTGAGCACTTACGGATCAATCTCGAGCAGGATGTTCGCGGAAAGGGCGTCAGCGCAGGGTTCGAGCATTACCGATTCGAGCACTGCGCATTGCCGGAGATCGCACTTGCCGACGTTGATCTGAGCGTTACGCATTTCGGCCGCACGCTGCGCGCGCCGCTGTTGATCTCGTGCATGACCGGCGGCACGCCCGAAGCGACCGGAGTCAATCGGACCTTGGCGCGCGTCGCGCAAGAATTCGGGCTCGCGATGGGTCTGGGTTCGGGACGGGTCTTGCTCGAGGATCCAAGCACGATCGAAAGCTTCGACGTACGTTCCGTCGCGCCCGACGTTTTGCTCTTTGCAAATCTTGGCGCCGTTCAGTTGAACAAGGGGTACGGCGTACCGCAATGCCGGCATTTAGTCAAGCTCGTGAGCGCCGACAGCCTGGTGCTCCATTTGAATCCGCTACAGGAAGCATTGCAACCCGGAGGCGACACGGACTTTCGCGGGCTGTTGGAACGTATCGCAGGGTTGTGTGACGGATTGGACGTTCCGGTGCTCGTCAAGGAAGTCGGGTGGGGCCTGAGCGCAGATGTCGTTCGCGCGCTTTTTGAATGCGGCGTCGCCGGTGTCGATGTTGCCGGAGCGGGCGGCACGTCGTGGAGTGAAGTCGAGCGCCATCGCACGCACGAATCGTGGCGCATTCGCGTGGCGGCGCAGTTCGCTGCGTGGGGAATTCCGACTGCGGAATGCGTCCGAGATGCTCGCGCCGCCGCGCCGGAGGGGCTCATCATCGCCAGCGGCGGCATTCGCGAAGGACTCGATGCAACCAAGGCGATCGCGCTTGGCGCCGACTTAATCGGTATCGCGGGCCCTTTTTTACGCGCCGCCGCGCAAGGCTTTGATGAAGTGCATGACCTGGCACGCGAAATTGTCGAAGTGATGCGCGTCGCAATGTTTGCGCTGGGCCTGCGCTCGATCGAAGAATTGAAATTGACCGATCTGCTGGTTGAACAATGAGCGACGTTACGCTGTTTGCAGCTGACGCATACTGCCGCGAAATGACCCGGCGTCACTACGAGAACTTCATCGTCGCTTCGGGCCTGGTAGGCGCCGGTATTCGGCGTGATCTGGCGCGCATCTACGCTTTCTGCCGAACGACCGACGATCTGGGAGATGAAAGCGTTTCGCGCTCTGAGGCGCTGGAACGACTCGAGCGTTGGCGAACCGAGCTCCACGCGATGTTCGCCGGGACGACGCCGGTGCATCCGGTGCTCTACGCGCTGCGTGAAACGGTCGCGCGCGCCGCGCTGTCGCCCCAGCCGTTCTTCGACTTGATCGAAGCCAACCGGTTGGATCAGGAAGCCACCGCATATCAAACGTGGGCGCAGCTCGAAGCCTATTGCCGGCTTTCGGCCGCTCCCGTCGGCCGCATGGTTCTGGGTATTTTCGGCGTCGATGGACCGGCGGCGCAGGCCCTCTCGGATGACGTGTGTATTGGCCTGCAACTGGCCAATCATGCTCAAGACGTCAAGCGCGACGCTCTCATCGGCCGGCGCTATCTGCTCGGCGAAGAAGTCACCGCAGCCGGAACATCCGGCGCCGTTCGTGGGCTGGTCGAGCGGGCGCGACGTTTGCTCGATTCGGGTCGAGCGCTCGAAACGATGGTGCCGTTTGCGCTCGCGTTGCAGCTACGTCTGTATCGTATGGGCGGCCTTGCCATCTGCAAGGCCATCGAAGACATCGACTACCATACCGAAGTGCGGCGGCCGACGGTGAGCGGCCGCGACCGGGTCGCAATCCTGGTGCGCGCGCTCGGCAGTTCACTGCGCGCCGGCAAAAGCGGGAGATATGTCGGTAGCACTTAGCCTCGCCGATGCCGAGCGGTACTGCCACGATATGGCGAGGCGCGAGGCAAAAAACTTTTATTGGGGGTTCATCTCACTACCACGCGAGCAACGTAACGCGATTTACGCGCTCTACGATTTTGCACGCCAAGTGGATGACGAGGCGGATGCCGTCGCGCACGCCCCGGACTTACCCGGTCGACTGCTACGGCACCGCGAACGCATCGCGAAATGCGTGCGCGGCGAGTACGCAGACGATGACGCCGTCATGCAGGTGCTTGCCGTGGCCGTCGATCGTTTCGCCATTCCCGAGCGTGAATTGCAGATGCTTATCGACGGCGTCGAGATGGACGGAACCAAACTACGCTACCAAACGTGGGAAGAACTGCGATCCTATTGCAACCTGGTTGCATCGGTCGTCGGGCGCATGTGCGTGCGGATCTTTGGCTACCAGGACGATGCTGCGCTCGAGCGTGCCGACGATCTGGGCATCGCGTTGCAACTCACCAACATCTTGCGCGACGTGCGCGAGGATATTGGGCTTGGACGCATCTATTTGCCGCAAGAGGACCTGCGCCGGTTCGCGATTCCCGAGGCGTCGCTGCTGAGTTGGAATGCGGTTCCGGGTTGGGATGCGTTGGTTGCGTTCGAGGCAGAGCGGGCGCGCGAATATTTCGCGCGCGGCTATGAGGTGCTGCGCTACCTCGACCGGCGGCCCGCGGCATGCGTGCGAACGATGGCCGGGATCTACGAACGGATTCTCGAGAAGATCGAGCGCGATCCGACGCTGCCGCTGCATGAGCGCGCCGGCCTTTCCAGCACCGAGAAGATCGGGGCGATGGTTCGGGCGTGGCTAGGGGTGTGAGCCCTAAGCGTGTAGCGATCGTTGGCGCGGGCCTTGCTGGACTTGCGGCCGCGCTCGAACTCCAAGAGCGCGGCTACGAGGTGGAAGTCTTCGAACGCACGCGACTGCTCGGCGGACGCGCGACGTCATTTGAAGTCGGCGGCCGAGAAATCGACAACGGCCAGCACGTGTACTTGCACTGCTGCGATCGCTTTATCGCATTCGTCGAACGCGTCGGCATGGGTCATGCGCTACGCGAACAGCCGCGCTTCGATGCGCTCGTGCTCGCGCGCGACGGCACCAGCAGCCGGCTTCGGGCTGCGCCGCTGCCGGCGCCCTTTCATCTGCTCGTCTCGTTCGCCGGCTATGCGCACCTCGATGCCGGCGGCCGCGCACGCGTGGCGCGCGCGCTTGCGGGCGCGGCGATCGCGCGGCATCCGGCTGCGGATCTCACCTTCGACCAGTGGCTCGAGCGCAACGGCCAGAACGATGCGACGCGACGCGCCTTCTGGGATCCGTTCTTTATTCCGGCGCTCAACGCGTCGTTCGATCGGGTGAGTGCGAGTGATGCGCTCTTCGTGATTGCGACGGCCTTCCTCAGTAACGCGTCAGCAGCGCGATTCGGTTTTTCAACCGTGCCGCTGGCGCACGTCGCCGCCGCCGCTGCCGCACGTATTTCGGCGGTGCATCTGTCGACGGGGGTCCTGGCCATGGAAGCCGGCGACGACGCGATCGAGTTGCTGCTGCCGCAAGAGCAGCGCCTTCGCTTTGACGCCGTGGTACTGGCGGTCTCGCCGCGCACCACCGCAAAACTGCTTGGCTCGCCCGAACGCTTTGGTGTTCGCGCCTTGGACACATACGATCCGTATCCGATTGTCGACGTGCACCTCTGGCACGATCGCGGTGCGTTGGGCTTTGATTTTGCCGCGGTGCTCGATTCGCCGCTCCAGTGGATTTTCGAAAAAGATGAAGGCTACGTCTGCTGCAGCATCAGCGCCGCCGGCGACGTGCTCACCGTGCCGACCGCCGAACTAGAGCGCCTGGCTTGGCAAGAGTTGTGCGCGTTTATCCCGGCATTACGGGGAGGGCGCGTCGTGCACGCGGCCGCGACGCGCAACCCCGAAGCAACCTACCTGCCGCGTCCCGGCGCACCGCGAACGCTGCAGCGGACGGCGCATCCGCGCGTGGCAATCGCGGGGTCGTGGACGCAAACCGGATGGCCCGACACCATGGAATCAGCGGTGCGTAGCGGAATCGCCGCCGCGGAGGCAATTCTTGCGGAGGTTCCCTGTGGCTGATGCGCTCGAACGCGGCGTCGACTGGCTTCTCGCGCAGCAGGCGCCCGAGGGCTGGTGGAGCGGCGAACTCGAGACCAATGTGACGATGACGGCGGAGCAAATCTTACTCTACCGTTTTCTCGGCGTCGACGTGCAGGCGATCCGCGACGGTGCGATCGCGCACATGCTGGGTTGCCAACGCGAGGACGGTTCATGGGCGCTCTACTACGACGGTCCCGCCGACGTGAGCACCACGATCGAAGCCTACGTCGCGCTCAAGGTACTTGGCGTCGACCCCGAATGCGATCCGATGCAGCGCGCGCTGCGCGTGATCCGGCGCATGGGCGGTCTCGCCCAAGCGCGCGTATTCACCAAGATCTGGCTCGCGCTTTTTGGCGTGTATCCATGGGACGGCATCCCCTCATTGCCGCCGGAGATGATTTACTTTCCGCTCTGGATGCCGTTCAATGTCTACGATTTCGCCTGCTGGGCGCGCGGAACGGTGGCGCCGCTGACGATCGTTGTCTCCAAGCGTCCGGTGCGGCCGCTGGGCGTCGACGTCGGCGAAGTGATCAACCCCGGGACGGAGCGCGCGATGCATCACGTTCCCGGATCGGGCTGGATGTGGTGGCTCGACGGTGCGTTGAAGTTCTACGATCGTTTTGCGGGCAATCGATTGCGTACTGCGGCGATGCGCGACGTGACACGGTGGATCGTCGAGCGCCAAGAAGCCGACGGCAGTTGGGGTGGGATTCAACCGCCGTGGGTCTATTCGTTGATCGCGCTCGACCTGATGGGCCACGGGCTCGACGATCCAATCGTCCGGAAGGGTCTTGATGGCTTTGACCGGTTCATTATCCACGATCGCGACGGATGGCGCGTGCAGGCGTGTATGTCGCCGGTTTGGGATACTGCGTGGGCACTGCGCGCGCTTGCGCTCGCGGGACTCAAGCAGGATCATCCGGCGATGCGACGCGCGGTACAATGGCTGTTGCGCGAGCAGATCGCCGCAGATGCGCCGGGTGATTGGCGCGTGCGCAGCGATTTTCGCGGCGGCAACGGCTGGGCGTTCGAGTTCGACAACGACGCTTACCCCGACATCGACGACACCGCGGTGGTTGTGCTCGCGTTAATCGAGGCGGGTGAGCCTGACGTCGTGGCAGAGGCGGTGCAGAGCGGGACAGCCTGGACGCTTGCGATGCGTTCGCGCAACGGCGCCTGGGCCGCGTTCGATCGCGACAACACGCGCGAGTTGCTCTATCGCATGCCGTTCGCCGATTTCGGTGCGTTGATCGACCCGCCCACCGAAGACGTGACGGCTCACGTTGGTGAGATGTTAGCGTTTCTCGGACGCAACACGCGCGACGGCGATGTGGCAAGTGCCGTGAAATATCTGCGCGCGACGCAGCGCGCCGACGGATCCTGGTGGGGCCGCTGGGGCGTCAACTTCATCTACGGCACGTGGTGCGCGATTTCGGCGCTGGGAGCGCTGCGAACCGGAAACGACATGGTCGAACGTGGCGCCGCCTGGTTGATCTCGAAGCAGAATGCCGATGGCGGCTGGGGCGAAAGTTGTCATTCGTACGTCGATGAATCGTTCGCCGGCGTGGGTGCGAGCACGGCCTCGCAAACCGCCTGGGCGGTCAACGCGCTGCAGATTGCCGGCCTGGGCGACCACGCGGCGACGCGGCGGGGTCTTGCCTATATCAAGGAGACTCAAACCCACGATGGAACCTGGGAAGAACCGCATTTTACGGGGACCGGGTTCCCCCGCGATTTCTACCTGAACTATCATCTGTATCGCCACGTGTTCCCTTTGATGGCGCTGGCGACCGAGAAGCGAGACGCGATTGAGTTCGTTACAAGAAAAGCTCACAGTCGGCAGCTACATCTTCGGTAAGAAGGTGCGCGGAGAGGAGAAGTATCCTCTCGTCCTGGAGCTCGAGCCCCTACTGCAGTGCAACCTCGCCTGCGCCGGCTGCGGGAAGATTTCGCATCCGGCCGATGTGCTGCGCAAACGTTTGAGCGTTGAGGAATGCATGGCAGCGGTCGACGAGTGCGGGGCTCCGTGCGTCTCGATTGCCGGCGGCGAGCCGCTGATCCACGATCAGATGCCGCAGATCGTCGAAGAACTGCTCAAGCGCAAGAAATACGTCTTCCTGTGCACCAATGCGCTGCTGCTCGAGAAGAAGATCGATCAGTTCAAGCCGTCGCCCTACTTTTCGTGGATGATCCACCTCGATGGGCTCAAAGCCGAGCACGATGAGTCGGTCTGTCGTGAGGGTGTTTTCGAAAAAGCGATTTCGGCAATCAAGGTTGCCAAGGCGAAGGGCTTCAAGGTTATTACCAACACGACGTTCTTCGATCGTGATGATGCCAAGTCGATCCGCGCCGTGCTCGACTATCTCAATAATGATTTGAAAGTCGACATGATGCAGATCTCGCCGGGCTACGCGTACGAGAAGGCGCCCGATCAGGAGCATTTTCTGGGCGTCGAGCGCACGCGCGAGATTTTTCGTGAGGCCTTTGCCGGCGACAAGCGCAAGGAGTGGCGCCTCAATCACAGCCCACTCTACCTGGATTTCCTCGAGGGCAAGGTCGATTTCGAGTGCACGCCGTGGGGCATTCCCTGCTACACGGTGTTCGGATGGCAGCGTCCGTGCTACCTGATGAGCGATGCTCCCTACGCAAAGACGTACAAGGAGCTGATCGAAGAGACCGATTGGAGCAAGTACGGTCGCGGAAAGCATCCAAGCTGCAACAACTGCATGGCGCATTGCGGCTATGAGCCGACGGCGGTGATTCGCACCACGGGCTCGATCAGGGAATCGATTCGCGCGGCACTTGGAAGCAGTTAAGATGGTTCCGCCATCGTGCGGGATCTAGTCTTCTTAACCGGCGGCTCAGGCTTCGTTGGAGCGCACGTTCTACGTGCGCTTCTTGATGCGGGCTACCGCGTGCGAGCACTGGCCCGCGGGCCGATGGCGCCGGTCGAGGGCGCTGAAATCGTCAGCGGCGATCTCACCCAGCCCGGCACGCTCGCACATGCGCTTAACGACTGCCGGTATCTGGTGCACTGCGCCGCGCAGTATTCGTTCGGACCCCGCGACCGTGAGGCGATCCGCCGGACCAACGTGCTGGGGACCGAGGGGCTCTTCGCCGCTGCGCATCTCGCTGGGGTCGAACGTGCGGTACTCACCTCCAGCTCGGCGACGCTGGATGGAGAGGCGCATGTGTTTACATCGCACGCACTGGATTATCACGCGTCGAAGATCGTGCAAGAGCGCGCAGCCTTCGCGAGCCGGCTTCCGACAATTGCGGTGCAGCCGACTG
The DNA here is from genome assembly GCA_963833045.1 of Vulcanimicrobiota bacterium. Classification (GTDB taxonomy): domain Bacteria; phylum Vulcanimicrobiota; class Vulcanimicrobiia; order Vulcanimicrobiales; family Vulcanimicrobiaceae; genus Aquilonibacter. The sequence continues at coordinate 223,285 of CAWHWL010000020.1, read as the reverse complement.
CACCGGTGGGGACCGGCGACTGGAAACCCACGCCAACCGGCGCGATGATCGTCGATTTCATGCGCGGGAAGATGATCGCGCGACCGCCCGCAAGCGGCGGCATGAACCTCGTTGACGTCGAGCAAGTGGCCCAGGCGCACGTCGCGGCGCTTGAGCGCGGTTCGATCGGCGAACGGTACGTGATCGGCGGCGAGAACTTCAGCTTCGATGCTCTTTGGGACTTGCTTGCGGAACTCACTGGTCGCGCGGCACCGCGCGCGCGAGCGCCGGTCGCGCTGATGTATGCCGCGGCGTGGCTTGACGAGGCGCGCTGTCGCATGAGCGGCGCGACGCCGTTCGTTCCCTTGGAAGCCGTGCGGATGTCGCGCCGGCAGATGTTCGTCGATCCGGCCGACTCGAAGAAGGCCGAGCACGCGCTCGGCGTTGGGGTGCGCCCGGTCATCGACGCACTCGTGAATGCAATCGTCTGGTATCGAGATCATGGCTACGCTGCCTGAGGAGCCGGCGATTGTCGCGGCGACCAGTCTCGAGGCACGCGCGGTGCGACGCCATGCGCCGCAAGCCCGCGTTGTCAAGTCCGGAATTGGGCTCGCGCGGTTGCGGGCGTCGGCACTCGGGCGGTACGCGATTAGTTGCGGACTTGCCGGCGGGTTGCGCATGGATCTCCCAACCGGAACGGTGCTGATTCCATCGTCCATCAGCACGACCGACGGCGTAACGGTTGAGTGCGATCCGGACTGGACGCTGCGTTTGCGCCGGGCGGCGAGAGAAGTGGGTTGCGTAGCCGTCGACGCGCCGCTGCTCACCAGCGCGACGCTGATCAACGGTGCCGAGCGCGCCGTGTGGGCAGCGCGCGGCTTCGCCGGCGTCGATATGGAGAGCGCACGCATCCTGGTCGAGTCGATCGCGGTCGTTCGCGTGATCCTCGACACGCCGCAGAACGAACTCTCCAGTGCTTGGCTGCACCCGGCGCGGGCAATTCTCAATCCGCGCAATTGGCGCGAGGCCATGTGGCTTTCACGTGAGGCACCGAAATGCGCAGACCTTGCCGGTCGTTTGGTTGCCGCCGCGTTGCGCCGGCGCTAAGAAAAGAGCACCGAGAGCATCGACACTGAGCCGCCGTCGATTCCTTCGACGGGGAAGCTCACGCGATCGCGTTCGTCCGACGCGCCCATCGCATAGAGCAGCGGCAGATAGTGATCCGGCGTCGGTGCCGAGAGCCGCGCGTCTTCACCGAGCGATTCGTACTCGATCAGCGGATCGAAGTTCCCGGCGATCAAGTGTTCGCGCGCCTTGGTTTCAAAGCGTCGCGCCCAATCGAACGGCTCGACCGGATGGCGACCCCAGGCGAATGCATGCAGGTTATGGACGATGTTGCCGGAGGCGACGATCATCACGCCTTCGTCGCGCAGCGGACGCAGTTGCGTGCCGATCTCGAAATGCAACCCCGGTGCAAGCGTCTCATCGATACTGAGTTGCACGACGGGGATGTCCGCCTTTGGATAGACATGGCAGAGGACGGACCAAGTGCCGTGATCCAGCCCCCAGTCCTTGTCACCCATTGCCCCGTATGGCGCGAGCAACTCGGTTACGCGCGCCGCGAGGCCGAGATCGCCGGGGGCGGGATACTGTACCGCGTACAATTCGCGCGGAAACCCGCCAAAATCGTGGATCGTGCGCGGGTGTTCGCTCGCGGTGACCAGCGTCGCGGGCACATACCAATGTGCCGAGATCGCCAGAATCGCGCGCGGCCGCGGCAACTGCGCGCCGAGCCCTTGCCACACTTTCGCGTAGGGATTATCATCCAACGCATTCATCGGATTGCCGTGTCCGAAAAAGACGACGGGTAAGCGCGCAGCCATGACGCGAGTCTTCTACGGAAGGTCAATCGGGACCCGGGACAGCAAGGGCGTCCAATGACGTACATACAGCGATCGCTGGTATGCGCTTTGTCGGCGGTGCTGCTTGCAGTCGGGCCGGCTTCTCCGCCGGCTGCGCCGGGCGCGGACGCCGCTCTCGATGACGTCGCCGCGCAATATTGGCAACGCGAGCAACAGAACGACCCGTTTCTGCGCGCGCAGCTCGGTCTCCCGATCGTTACGATCCGTGCCATCACCTACGAAAATGCCAGCGATGACGCAGCATTCGGTTCGGGCGTGCTCGCGAGCCTCAAAACGATCGATGCTTCGGCGCTGGATCACGATCGGTGGCTCACCTATCAGACGCTGCGGTTTCTCGCGACGAACGACGTCGCCGAGCAAACGTATTTCTGGCTACGGCAGCAGGCCACGCCCTACGCCGGTGGATCCCAAATCAGCCAGCTGACGGCATACGTCGCGTCCACGCCGATCGCAAGCCAAGCCGATGCGCAGCGCTACGTCTCGCTGTTGCATCAGTACGCGGCGTTCGTCGCCTCGATCGATACGTTGTTGCACGGGCAACACGACCGCGGCATTATCTTGCCGAACGTCGAGACCGACGCGTCGCTCGCGGTCTTCCAAGGCTATGGCGTGCCTGCGGCAAGCAGTCCGTTCGTGCTGACCGACGCGCGGCTTGCGGCGCTGCCCGCGGCGCAACGCGCGGCGATCGAAAGCGACGCCGCGAAGGTGATCGCGACGGAAATCGTTCCGGCCTACAGCGACGTTATCGCGTATTTGAAGGGGCCGTACCGCACCGGCGCGCCGAGCGGCGTTGGGCTCTCGCAGTATCCGGGCGGCCGTGACTACTATCAGTATCTGATTTATCAGATCACGACGCTCAGCACGACGCCCGAAGCCTTGCACGCCAGCGGTCTGCGCGAAGTCGGGCGACTCAACGCGAAAATCGATCTGATTCGGCAGCAACTCGGATTCAAAGGGAACCTTGCTGCGTTCAAACACTTCCTCGCGACCGATAAGCAGTTCTTCCCTCCGACGATGCAAGCGTTTGGCGATCGGCTCGAGGTCTACGTGCGGCGCGCCGCGGCCGCTGCTCCCGCGTACTTCTCGCAGATGCCGAAGGCACCGTACGGCGTGGAGCCGCTGCCCGAAGCGCTCGCGGGCGCGCAGACCTTCGGCTACTACGATCCGCCCACCGCGGCGCGGCCCAAAGGGCGCTACCTCTACAATGCCTGGCATCCGGAGCGCACCTCGATGCTCGGTGCGGGCGCGTTAATCTGCCACGAACTTTTGCCTGGGCATCACTTCCAAATCGCGCTCCAGCAAGAGAATACCGCGCTTCCCGGCGTGCGGCACTACGATTTCAGTGAGAGCGGCTATCTGGAAGGGTGGGGCGAGTATGCGTCCCAGCTGTGCTGGGACATGGGCGTGTATCGCACGCCTTACGATAAGCTCGGCCGCATGATGCAAGATCTGATGGTCTCGACGCGACTCGTCGTGGACACCGGCATGAACGCCCTGGGCTGGAGTCGCGAGCGCGCGATGCAATACATGCGCGAGAACTTGACGATCAACGAAAAGCAGATCGAGACCGAATCGCTGCGCTATTCAACCGACATCCCGGCGCAGGCGTTAGCCTATAAGACCGGCGAGCTGACGATGCTGGCTATTCGCGAGCATGCAAAGGCGGAACTCGGGAGCGGTTTCGACATCCGAAAATTCCATTCTTGGGTGATCGGAAGCGGATCGATGACGCTCGACACGTTGCGCGCGCATGTAGACTACGAGATCGCAAGGCAAAAAGCGTCATCAACGTAAGGCTGCTGCTCTACGCCAACGTCGGACTGTTCTGCGACGGATATATTCTGAGCAGTGTCGGTCTCGCGCTGACGACCTTGCAACCGCATTTTTCTCTGAATCCGGCGATGACCGGTCTGCTCGGAGCAGCGACGCTGCTCGGCATTCTCGTCGGCGCGCCCGTCGTCGGGCGTTTCACCGATCGCTACGGGCGACGCGTCCTGATGATCGCGGACCTGGCCGTTTTCGTCGTGGCTTCGCTCGCGCAAATCTTCGTTGTCGAGGTGTGGCAGCTCATCGCGCTGCGTTTCGTGCTGGGCGTCGCGATCGGCGCGGACTATCCGATCGCGGGCGCATTGATCGCCGAATATGCACCCGCGCGCCTGCGTGGCGCGGCGGTGAACGGAATGCAAGTCGCCTGGTTTTTGGGGGCGGCCGTGGCGTATGTTGCGGGCTATGCATTGCTTGGGACTGGGCCGCAGAGTTGGAAGTGGATTCTCGCGAGCCCGGCACTGATCGCTGCCATCGGCTTGTGGCTGCGCGCCAGTGCGCCGGAGACACCGATGTGGATCGCCGCACATACCTCCGGAGACGTCGAGCGCGCGTCGTTCGCAACGCTCTTTCGACCGGAATATTTTGGGCGATTGGTGTTCGTGTCGGTGATGTGGCTGCTCCAGGTCGTGCCGCTCTTTGCGATCTACACCTTTGCGCCGGCGGTACTTGGCGCGCTGGGATTGGCCGATCAATCCTCGCCGGCCGGCAGCGTGGCGATTACTTTCGCGTTCCTGGTCGGATCGATCGCGTCGTTACCGCTGGTGGAGCGCTGGGGACGGCGGCCGCTGTGCATCGCCGGATTCGCGATCGCCACGGTTGCATTTGCGCTGCTCTTGTCGGGAAAGCCGGCGATCGTCGTTGGCGCGTTCGTCGCGTACGCGATCGGTATCGGCGCGGCAGCAGGGCTCGAATTGACCTATCCGACCGAACTCTTTCCGACGTCCATCCGGGCGACCGCAACCGGCGTCGCTGCGGGGGTGAGCCGCATCGGCGCCTTCGTCGGAACGTTTGCGCTTCCGCTGGTGCTTGCACGGTACGGTGTTACCGGCATCATCGCCGGCGGCGTCGTGCTCTCGCTCGCGGGTCTTGCGGTCGCGCTGCGCTGGGCGCCGGAAACAAAGGGAACGACGCTCGCGTGAGCGTCGGCTACGAGAAGAGGTATCGAGTTCCGCAGTGGTTACGATGTCAGCTTGACGCGGGAAGACTTTTTCCATGAGGAGGATGTGCACGTCGGCCTGCGGGTCGGCGCACGCGTCCGCTAGGACAACGAGACGGTAGTCGTGATCGGCGGCATCGCGGACGGTCGAAAGCACGACGCCGCTCGTGCTAATACCCGCGAGGATGAGCGTATCGATGCCGCGCCGGCGCAACTGCTGCGCTAAATCGGTGGTCGAAAACGCGCCGACACGCGTCTTGCGCACGACGATGTCGCCGTCTTGCGGAGCGATGCGCGCGTCGATCGCGGTGACCGGTGAATCGGACCCGAAGCTTCGACCCGATGCTTTGACCGCCCAAAATCCCTTGTTGCGCTCGGGGATCGCGTCGTAGTCCGCTTCGGTGAAGGCCACGCGAACGTAGCCGATGTGTCCGCCGTGGTTGCGCACGGTCGCAATGGCGTTTTGGGCGTTGGCGATGAGCGCGTCGGCATTCTCGACCATCCCGAGAATGCCGGTTTGATAGTCCATGACGAGCAGCGCGGCGTGCGCGGGGTCGATCTTGCGTGTCGTGTCGGGCATGATGGCTCCTTATAATTCTTGCGGTAAGGTGTGGAAGCTGCGCGCTCGGCTGCCGCGCATGAAGGATGCGACGGCCCCGAAGAGCGATAGCGCGATCGCCAGCGTGAAGACGGCTGTGAGGCCGTGGTGAAACGGCGCCGCGATCAATTGGGGGAAGAAGGTCGTACCGGTGAGCGTCTCGCGTTGCGTTGCCGAAAGATGCGACAGCACGCCCGAAGGCGCAAGCAGATGTTCGAGCGGATTGATTCCGAGAAATGCGGCAAAGAGCGACGACACCGGCGGCAGCGCCGCAACCTGAGTTGCGACGTTCACCGGCACACCGTGCTGCGTGAGCCCGGTTACCATCGCCGGGGGAAGGCTTTTCGCGAGCACGGCGATCATCAGCGAGAAGAAGATGCCGATCGAGAGCAGATTTCCGGAGTTCTGAAAGGTCGAGCGCATCCCCGAAGCCACGCCGCGCTGCGCGGCCGGAACGCTGCTCATGACGGCAGACGTATTGGGCGCGGCGAACATGCCGGTGCCGACGCCCGCGCAGGCGATCAGCGCCGCGAACGTCCAATACGGAAAGTCGATCGGCAAAAACAGCAGTCCCAGCATCGCCGCGCCAAAGACCAGCAATCCCGCTGTCGAGAAACGGCGCGCACCGAATCGATCCGAGAGGTATCCCGACAGCGGGCCCGCGACCAAAAAGCCCGCGGAAAGCGGAAGCAAAAAGATTCCCGCCCACAGTGGCGTTTGCGTATACGAATAGCCGTGCAGCGGAAGCCAGATGCCTTGCAGCCAGATGACCAGCATCAATTGCAGGCCGCCGCGCGCGATCGCCGCGGCAAGCACGGCGGCAATGCCGGCTGAAAATGCGCGGATCCGCAGTAATCGCAAATCAAACATTGGTTCTGCAGCCCGCCGTTCGATGAACACGAATGCAACGAGCAGCGCAAGACCGCCGATGAGCGGGCCGTAGGTCGCCGGATTCGCCCATCCCATCGCATGGGTTCCGTAGGGATGGATGCCCGAGGTGATCGCCACCAACACGGACCCCAGGCCCAGCGCAAAGGTGAGATTGCCCCACCAATCGATGTTCGAGGCTCGATGATGTCCTTGCTCGCGCAGATTGCGGTACGCCCACACCGTGCCGAAGATGCCGACCGGAACATTCACCCAAAAGATCGCACGCCAATCGATGATGGCGAGCACGCCGCCCGCGACGAGTCCGAGAAATTGGCCGCTCAGCCCGGCGATTTGGTTGATGCCCAGCGCAAAGCCGCGCTGATCTTTCGGAAACGCATCGGTGAGTATGGCTGCCGAGTTGGCGGTAAGCATCGATCCGCCGAGGGCTTGGAGCAAGCGCCAGCCGATGAGCCACAACGCGCCGTGGCCACCCGTGAACGGATCGAACGAGAGCAGGAGCGATGCGATCGTAAACACGACGAAGCCGAGATTGTAGATTTTGACGCGCCCGTACATATCACCGAGCCGTCCGAGGGTGACGACCAGCACGGCTTGCACGAGCATATACCCCATGATCATCCAAAGCAGATAGCCGATGTTCTCGGCGCCAAGCGGATCCAAATGAATGCCGCGAAAGATTGCGGGCAGCGAGATGATGACGATCGATCCGTCGAGCGCGGACATGAAGATGGCAAGCGTCGTGTTGGACAACGCGATCCAGCGATAGCGGTCGGCCGGCATTACAGCGCGTGCGCCAGCCGTTCCAATAGCGGCGCTGCGGCGCGCAGCGTCGCGCGCTCTTGCGCGGTAAATTGCGCGGCGAGTGCGCGCGAAATCTGCGCCGCTCGGTTGCTGCGCCGGTTGCGAAGCATCGCACGCCCCGCGGTCGTAATGGAGACCGAACTTTGCCGGCCATCGTCGGGATCGGGATCGCGCCGAACGAGCCCGCGCGATTCAAGGCCGCCCAGCGTGGCGCCGAGCGATTGCGCGCTGATGCGCTCGACCTTAGCTAACGCCGTCAGCGTGGCCGGACCGGTCTCGAGACGAACGAGCGCCGAGATCTCGGGGACCGAGAGGGCGTCGTCGCGCGTCTGTTTCAGTCGCCGGATCAAAAGGGCAAGAGCGAGATACAGGCTCTCGGCGGCCGCGTCGGCGGTAGGGCGGGGCATGTGCTAAGTTTACACTACTAAGGTCAGACTTAGCAAGTCGGAAGAACGAGAATTTGCGATGAAGCTTCACTATTTAGAGATTGTTGCTTCGAATGTCGACGCGGTGTGTGCTGCGTACAAGGCGACACACGACATCACGTTTGGGCCGGCTGATCCGCTTCTCGGCGGAGCGCGTACGGCAGCACTCCCGGATGGAGGTAGCATTGGCGTGCGCGGCCCCCTGAGCGATACTGAAGAGCCCGTCGTCCGACCGTATTGGCTGGTCGACGACATTGAAGCAGCGCTGGATGCGGCGACAAAGCAAGGCGCTGCGGTCGCGCACCCTCCGCTAGAGCTCCCGGGAAAGGGCACATTCGCGATCTATACCCAGGGAGATGTGAATCACGGCTTGTGGCAGCTATGAGGTGAGCTGTCAGAACACTTTCAACGGTGATGGTTACCGTAGTGACGGATGAAATACGCGATCGCGCTTGGTCTGACTATTGCATTGATAAGCACGGCTGAACCGAGCCTACCTGCGCCTTCGCAGTCGAACGATCTGTCCGGGCCGCCGGCGATCCGAGTTCAGCACTGCCTTCTAACATTCGGGGGTGACGTCTATAGCTTCTGGGTGTGGTTCTCTCTCGATGGCTCGAATGCGTACAAATCGCTAACCTGGCGCGTGCGCGTGGATGGCGCCGGCTGGGTCGACCTCACGACAAAGACTTCAGTGCGACCGGGTCCGTCGGATGAAGTTGCATATCGGTATACGACGGATACTCAGTCGCTGACGTATATTTCGCTGGACGAGCCCTCTGCGTGTACGGTCATTGGCGCAAAGACTAGCGACGGCCAAACCTGGAACGACTCTTCGGCCTCGCCACCGCCGATCTCACTTCCGACGCGTCCTCCCAACGGCGCGTCGCCAATTCCCGCAACAGTCGATAACCCGACGCAGGATCCCATCGGAATCATCGGATGTGACGTGCACGTGCACGGTCCACGGGATTACTATCGCGCGGCCGATCTAGAAGTTCGCTTCAAGAACGTGTCGTCGGCGGTCATCAAACAGGTCACGTTTCGTGCCTTCGACGGTTCGGGCGGCGTCGATTTCGTCAAGACCGGCACGTACTCGCCTGGCGTTTTCATCCAGACGTCAGCCTATCGGCAAAGGCTTCCCGATGCCGGTGCCCCGTTCGAGTCGCTGGAGCTTGCGCAAAGCTGCACGGCGATCAGCGCCACCTTTGCCGACGGAACGGTGTGGAAAGCTCCCAACGCGCAGGCCACCAGCATACCAACCTGCTCGCCGCTTGATACGAAGAAGGTAGCGCCCTGTCTGCAAAATGCCTTGCCGCAGCAGCGTTTTGATCCGCGCGTCACCTACGGCGGATAACGGCCGCTCAGGCGCCTACGTAAACTCCACGTTGAAAACGCGCTCGATGCGCGAATAACTCTCGATCGATCACATCAGGTATCCCAAATGCGCAATCGCGGAGGTCCATTACGTCACCTGACCCGAAGGGCGAGCGAAGTCGCCCAAGTGGAGGTCGTACGTGATCGGATCTCGCGCAGTCTCGGCACTCGCCATCGCCGCTTCGGCTTTCATGATGGCCGCGTGCACGCAGCAGTCTTCGAATAACGCGACGGCGGTCGGGTCGAGCCAACCAACGATTGCGGCGGCGTCGGCAGCGCCGCCCTCCGGCGTGGCGCCGGCCTTTGCCAGCGGAAGCGTGGCGGGCACGGTTCTCGCCGCCGGTGCGCCAATCTCGAAATCGACGGTTACGCTGTGGGCTGCAACCGCCGATGCCCCAAAACAACTCGCGCAAACGCGAACGGACGACGCCGGAACGTTTACGCTATCGTTCGCAGACGGCCGCGGAATCCTGTATCTCGTTGCTTCCGGCGGCGAGCCGGCGGCCGGGCAAAAGAGCGCGGGTGACAACACGGCCATCGTCCTTCTCTCCGTTCTGGGATCGCAGTACCCGTCGCACGTCGTCGTCAATGAAATGACGACCGTAGCCGCGGCATTTACGATGAATCAATTCTTGAAGGGCACGGCGATTGCGGGTTACCCGCTTGGACTACTGATTGCATCCGGGAACGTTCCGAATTTCGTGAGCGTGGAAACCGGTGGATGGGGCAGCGCCATTCAAGACTCGTTAAACGGTGGGCAAACACCGACGATGGCAAATTTTGCGACCTTGGCTGATGTGCTCTCAGGCTGCGTGACGCGAGTTCAGCCGGATGCCTGCAGCGCGTTGTACGCGGCAGCGACGCCCCCGACGCACGTCGCACCCACGAATACGCTCGCGGCGATCGAGTCGGTCGCGCACTATCCGTGGTACCAGCCCGAACGCCTCTTTACTCTTCTCGCTCATCTCTATCCGGTGTTGCCGAGCAATCACATGCGCGGTGTTCCGTACATGCCGTACCTCAATTGGTCGCCGAGTGCATGGGTCGTCCCGCTTGCGTTTGACGGCGGGGGCTATCGAGCGGGCGGCAAAGCGATGTTCGACAGCGAGGGCAACCTCTGGGTCGGCGATAACTTTTCGATCGGCTGGCAAGGACAAGACACGTTATGGCAAGGCAACGCCACCAAGTTTGCGCCAAATGGTCAACCGCTCTCGCCGATCACCACCGGTTTTACCGGCGGCGGCATGGAGGGCGGCACGTTCGGCGCCGCAGTTGATTCCCACGACAACGCCTGGTTTACGAACTACGGCAGCAAGTCCATCAGCGTATTCGACAAGAACGGTAAACCGCTCACGCCACCGCACGGGATTACCTTCGGTGGCCGTCTCGGTTTGGTGCAAGGCATCATCGTCACGCAAAGCGGCGACGTTTGGGCTCTCGGACTCGAGAAGAACCAACTCATTTTCTTTCCCAAAGGCGATATTGCCAAGGGCCGCATCGTTTGCGAAGGCGACACGCAGGAGCCGTGTAAGTCGTTTAAGGCACCCTTCCATCTCGGGATCGATCAGCAGAATCGAATCTGGGTGTCGAACAGCGGCGCTCCCCACGTGACGCGCTTCCCGGCTTCCGATCCGAGCAAAGCCGAGAAGTTCAAAACAGGAATCAACAACAGTGGATTGGCGATCGATAGCGGTGGCAACGTGTGGGTTACCAATCGCTTCGGGACCGGCCCGGTTGGAATGCTCCACTTCGTCGAAATGGGCTTGCATCTAAAGTTCAAGGGCGTCGTGGCCGCATCGGACTACCTCACGACAATCATGTCGACACAAAAGGGTGGAGCGAACGGCGGCAGCGTGACGCTCTTGCGTCCCGATGGATCGGCATATCCCGGCTCACCGTTCAAAAGCGGTGGATTACCCGGACCATGGGCAGCAGCCGTCGACGGCGACGACAATGTGTGGATTTCGAACTTCGCGTCGGCCAATAGCCCGATCGTTGAACTCTGCGGCACGCGCACCGCGAACTGCCCACCTGGAATGAAGACGGGGGATCAGATCTCGCCGCCCGACGGCTACACGGGAGGCGGCATGCAGATGCTTACCGATATCCTGATCGATCCCGCCGGCAATGTGTGGGCAATGAGCAACTGGCAGAACATCGGAAGTTGCATCGGGACGCCGCCCGAAGCGATTTCAACGCGCTGTGGTGGTCAGAGTGTGACGGTGTTCTACGGAATGGCGAAACCCGTGCGCGCGCCACAGATTGGTCCCGCCGTACCGTACTAGGCTGCTGCTCGAAAATCGACGGTAAACAGGCTCTCGACGTAGTCAAACATCTCGGGGTCGATCGCTTTGAGCCGTGCACGTGTTGCGCGCGGCCAATGCGACGCAGGATCGTTAGCCTCAACGTACGCGCGTAGCGCTTCAGCAAAGTACTCGTCGACGCCCGTCGCCGCATAGGGCGTGACGAAGCTGCGCGCGTCGATGAAAAGCCGGCGAATCTGCGGATCGATTCCGGAACGATAGACGCCGTTGCCGAGTGCGCAGTCGAGCGCGTGGCCGAATTCGTGGGCGACGGTCATCGCGCTACGCGATCGCAAATACACGGTGCGCTCTTCGACGACGAAGAGGCCGGCGGGTGGCGCGGGCCACGCGTCGACGTCGATGCCCAGGCGTGCAAGCGCCGGAGAGGCCTCGCCGTATTTCTCGCCGCGATGGAGCGGCGCAACGCGCGTGTCGCGGTCCAGTGCGAACCGCAGCGCCCCCGCACCGAAGCGTTCTAACGTGGTGGAGATGGCGCTCACGCCGGTGGGACGATTGGGCACAACGAGTGCCCGGGCAAGGCTGTAGCAGTCTCCCATGAAGGCAGAGTCTGCCCGAGCCCTGTTGCCTCAACATAGCCGAGATATGTTAGGCTTACGACATGGAAACGCAAGCAGCAGCCTTTTGGCAGCATGATTATGCCGCGATGCTCGAACGCGCGAGGGACGAGCGAAAATTCGTTTTACTAGATATCTTCAACCCCGGTTGAGGGGGATGCCAAGCGCTGGATGCCGTGACGTATCCGCAAGACCTGGTGAGAGAAGCGATCACCGCACACGCGATCCCCGTGCAGATCGATAACTCGGACCCCAAGAACAATCAATTTCTCCATACGATTCACCATATCTGGACGCCGGATATTCGAATCATCAATACGGACGGGTATGAGATGTATCGTTGGGACGGGTTTTTGCCGCCGTTCGAATTCGTGCCGCGCTTGCAATGCGGATTCGGACTGGCGTTTCTGCGCCTCAAACGCTTCGACGAGGCGGAGCGCTGTTATGTCGACGTGCTGCGCCGCTTCTCGACGAGTTACGCAGCACCCGAAGCCCAATACTATCTTGGCGTGACACGCTACCGGCGCGACCCCGACAGCGACGAGATGCTCACGCAGTGGGCGGAATTGCGTTCGCGCTACCCGGATAGTGAATACCGGGTCAAACAGTCATTTAAGGAACTGCCGGAATAACATTCGACCGTACAGGAGAAGACGTGAGAGCGCTTTCGTTTGCCTTTATTCTCATTCTTATGGTGTCAGGATGTTCGCAATCGAGTGGCTCGAGCGGAACCGCGAGCGGCGATTGGACGCTCGCCGGCTATAATCTGGCGAACAATCGCTACGTCAGCTCGATGATCGATCCGTCGAACGTTGCGCAACTTGCGCCGGAGTGGAGACCCAGATCGAAGACATCGGCGAACAGGAAGCCTCGCCGATCGTCTCCGACGGCACGATGTACGTTTCGACGCCGCACAATCACGTGCTCGCGCTCGATGCGGCGACCGGCAAGCTCAAGTGGGATTCCGCGTATACGCCGGCGGCCGTGCTCGACTTTGCGGTGAACCGCGGCGTGGGCTTCGGAGATGGTAAGGTCTTCATCGCGACGCAAGACTGCCACGTGCGCGCCCTTGATGCGAGTACCGGTAAGGAAGTGTGGAACGTCGTCGGCTGTTCGTTGCAAGCCAACAACTGGTATTCGATGGCGACCTACGTGTACAAGAACATGTTGCTGACCGGCGTCGCGGGCGGCGATTTCGGCGGGAACGGGAGCGTTCAAGCGTTCAGCCTCGACGATGGCAAGAAATTGTGGCAATGGAACACCATCCCGGCGCCGGGTCGAGCCGGGCAGCGAAACCTGGGCCGGCGACTCATGGAAGCACGGCGGCGCTGCGATGTGGGGCGGTCTTTCCGTTGACCCCGCGACTGATACGCTGTACATCGCGCCCGGCAATCGCTGCGCCCGATTTTGACGACATCAATCGCCAGGGGAAAAATCTCTACAGCGATTCGGTCGTTGCACTCGACATCTCGGGCGCACAACCGAAAATGAAGTGGTACTACCAGATTCTCTATCCCGACGCGCACGATGCGGATCCCGCGATGCCGCCCGTGCTCTTCGACGGCAACGTCAATGGCACGTCGCAACACCTCTTAGTGGATGGCCGACAAAGCGGGAGACTTCGTCGTGCTCGATCGCACGACGGGTGCGCTCGTGCATCGGCTTGCCGTTTCGGATCAATACGGACTCGATAAGACGCCGACGCCGGCAGGCTTAAAAGGCGTGTCCGAACCATGGCGGCGGCGTGGAATGGAACGGCGGAGCGTACGATCCGACAACGAACTTTTTCATCGTCCCGGTCGACGCAGGAATGCGGAATCTTCCTCAGCTATGCGGTGCAGCCGCCGTGGAAGCAAGGTCAAAATTATCATGGCGGTCCGCCGACGAAGCGGCAAGACGGTACGGGCTGGTCAATGCCGTCGACATCTCAAGCGGCAAGATGGCGTGGCGACACCGGTGCCGTATCCGGCGCAAGGCGGTGCGCTGCTCACCTCGACCGGCGTGGTGTTTACCAGCGACCTCGGCGGTAATCTCTACGCACTCGACATGAAAACCGGAAAGCAATTGTGGACGTACGCGACGCACACGTCGATCGTCGCGCCGTTCTCGATGTATACGACCGGCGGACAAGAGTATCTGGTCGTACTCGGCGGCCTTCCGGGCAATCAAAAGACGCCGAACGTCCCGGTGAGCAAAGGTGAGTTTCGTCATGGCGTTCCGGGTCGGTGCGACGAGCCAATCGCCAACGACCTACGCGGGCCAAAGCGCAATCGTCGGTAGCGGCGGCAAGCGGCGCAAAGCAAACGGGAAGCCGTGCCCTATACCCGAGCGCAAGTCGCATCCGGGAAGGCGGCCTATGCCCAATCGTGCGCGGCCTGCCATGGGGCGCAACTACAGGGCATCTCGGCGCCTGCGCTCACCGGCTCCGGTCTTCGGCAACTCGCAGCTCAGCGTCTCGGCCCTGCACAGCATCGTTACCAAGCAGATGCCGCTGACCGCGCCGGGCTCGCTCAGCCCGGCGACCTACGCCTCGATCATGGCGTATCTGGCGGCCTCGAACTGCATCAAGCCCTCGAGCGCGGCTGCGCCCTTCCCGACAGCGACCAGCCCGCGTTCAAGACCGTGGTGATCGCCGGCCATCTGCCCGCAGGGTGGGTCGGAGTAACTCGTCGAGCGCGGATCGCCGGAAAGTACGATTGACCGCGCCATCGCGGCCCCCTATGCTTGAGGCCCGGTTGCCGCCTCATAACTCCGTCATGACGTGGGCCGGCATGACGCGTATGCTGACGGAAGTCCCGGTAATATCGCCGGGCATTCGAAGCAATGGGGTAAACATAGTGCCATTAATACAGGTAAGCGTGATCAAGGGCGTCTTCTCAGCGGAGCAAAAGAACCAGATGATTTCTCGTTTGACCGATGCGATGGTATCGATCGAGGGAGAGAATATGCGCGGCGTCACGTGGGTGAAGGTCGACGAAATCGAGAGCGGTGACTGGGGCATCGGCGGCCAAGCGCTGACAACCGAAGCTGTGAAGCAGCTTGCCGCCGGAAAAACGCCCGCCGCTGTAGGGTGATCGCGACCGAATCGCGTCGAGACAAGCTTCCGTTCGTCGGTCGCGACGACGAGCTTGTGTTTCTGGAACGGCTGACCAGCGAACCGATACCTTCGATCACGTTTGTGAACGGGATTGGTGGAATAGGAAAGTCGCGGCTTCTCGATGCCTTTGCGCTGCGCCGGCGATCCGCCGGCGCAGTTGTCGTGCGCATCGACTGCCGGCTTGTCGAACCGACCGAGAGCGGGTTCCTCCGCAGCCTGAGCCTCGTTGCGGGTGGCGACATCGTGTCGTGCGACGATGCGGCGCAGCGTCTCGGAGAGCTCGGAATTGTCGTACTCGTGTTCGACGACATCGATGCGCTGCGATTGCTCGACACCTGGTTGCGACTCGTCTTCGTCCCGGCATTGCCGCCCAACGTCCATGTGATCTTCAGTGGCCGCGATCCGAACGTAGCGGCGTGGCTGCAGATGCCGTGGAGGGGCGCTTTTCGGACGCTCGAGCTCGCGCCGCTCGACGACGCCGATGCAATAGCGCTGCTGTCTGCTGTTGGAATGGATACAGCGCAAGCCGGCCGTATCAATCGAATCGCCCGTGGCCATCCACTTGCTCTGACGCTCGCCGCGATCACGCTGCAACAAGTCGATGATCCCGCGCTAGAAGAACTTGCGTTTCATCGCATCGTCGAAGAGCTCGCGCGCCGGCATCTGGGTGAGATTGGCGATCCGCTCACCCGCCGGGCGGTTGAAGCGGCAGCAGTCTTGCGAACCGTTACGGCTCCTCTGCTCGGCGCGATGCTTCCTGACGTCGCTCCGAGCGATGTGTACGAACGGCTTCGCTTACAGCCGTTGATGCGGCTTGCCCGCGACGGTCTGCAACTGCATGATTCGGTGCGCGACGCCATTGCTCTCGAGCTGCGCTCGTCGGATCCGCAACGCCATCTCGCTCTCCGCCGCATGTGCTGGACCCATCTCGTGTGCGAATTGCGCACGGCTCCATCGTCTGAGTTGTGGCGATGTACCGCGGATCTTTTGTATCTGCTCGAAAATCCAGTCGTCCGTGAAGCGTTTTTCCCCTCGGGCGCGCAGCGCTATGCGGTCGAGCCCGCTCGAGCCTCCGATGAGGCAGCGATCCTGGCAATGACCGAGCATCATGATGGCCACGCTGCCGCGCAGATAACCGATGCGTGGTGGAAGCACGGACGCGACGGCTTCGGCGTCGTTCGTGAGCGCAATGGCGACATGGCGGGCTATCACATACTCTTTGAGGCCGCAGGCTTGAGCGCGGCGCGGGCACTCGACGATCCGGTGCTCGCGCAATGGCAGGCTCACCTTGCCGCGAGTCCCCTCGCTCCGGGCGAGCGCGTACTTTTCCTACGGCGTTGGTTGTCGCATGGCGAAGGCGAGGCGCCGTGCGCCGTTCAGGCCGCTTGCTGGCTCGATATTAAGCGAGCCTATATGGCGCATCGCCCGCATCTGCGTCGCGTCTACTTAACACTTCGCGATCTCGCGCCGTACGCTGCCGCGGCGACGCAACTTGGCTTCGTTGTCGTCGACGCATGCACGACGACCATCGGCGGCCAGCAGTATTTCACCGCGATGCTCGACTTCGGGCCGCAATCCGTGGACGGTTGGTTCGCTCGGCTTGTCGCCGCCGAACTTGGCATAGCGACGTGCAGTCTGCTTGACTTCGGCGCCCGCGAGTTGGTCATTGGCTCGCGCCGGGCGCCATTGACACGCCGCGAGTTCGATACGCTCCACTATCTCGTGCAGCACGCGGGAAGCGCTGTGAATCGCGAAGATATTCTGACCCGCGTTTGGGGCGATGCCGCCGACGTCGCGAGCAACGTCGTCGACGTGGTCGTCGGTTCGCTACGCAAAAAGCTTGGCGAACGCGCGAACGTCATCGAAACAATCTCCGGCATTGGTTACCGTTTCCGCGAGGGGTCAACTAACTTTTAGTAGCCCTTCGATTGCAGGGGGGAGGCTTATTAGATTTAATAATGTTCTATCTAATATGAGTCCCAAGCCCACCAGCCCAGCCGAAGAGGTCCTGCGCGGACCGATCAAGTCCAAGACGGTCTTCCCTGTCCTGGTCCTCCATTTGCTTGCGGACGAGCCCGACCATGGGTCGGGCCTGATGACCCGGATCGAGACCCTCTGCTCTGGGCTCCTGGCGGTGAATACGAACACGATCTACCCGCTGTTGCGGCGATTGGAGGAGCGTGGATTCATCGTCGGGGAGTGGGAACATCCCACCAAACGCTCGCGCCGCTTCTACCGGATCACCGATGAGGGCCGGAAGCGACTCGAACGCATCAAGTCCGGTATGCTTCCCTACCTTGATACACTCGCAGGCTCGATCGCTCGCCTGCGCACCGAACTCTACAACGTCAGCGCCGCCTAATCGGCGCGGGAGAACACGACGAGGATGAGCACCTACCAAGCCCCCCTGCGCGATATGCAATTCGTCATGCGCGAACTCGCAGGCGTCGACGAAGTTGCGAAACTCCCGGGATTCGAGGACACGACCGACGTGTGGGAGTCGATTCTCGAAGAAGCCGGATCCTTTGCAACCGGCGTGCTCGATCCGCTCAATCGTGTTGCGGACAAAGAAGGCTGCACGTGGAACAACGGCGCGGTCACCACGCCCAAAGGCTTCAAAGAAGCGTATAAAAAATTTGCCGACGCCGGCTGGATCGGTCTCCCGGTCCCCGACGAGTACGGCGGTCAAGGATTGCCCTCGCTCCTGCTCGGGCCGACGCTTGAGATGTGGAACGCCGCGAACATCGGCTTTGCTAACGGTCCGTTGCTCAATCAAGGCGCGATCGAAGCGATCGAGCTGGTCGGCTCGCACGAGCAGAAGCAGAAGTGGATTCCCAATCTCGTGTCGGGTAAGTGGACCGGCACGATGAACCTCACCGAGCCGCAAGCCGGTTCGGATCTCGCGCAAGTGCGCGCCAAAGCGGTGCCCGACGGCGATCACTATCTGCTCACCGGTGAGAAGATTTTCATCACCTTCGGCGAGCACGACATGGCTGAGAACATCGTGCACTTGGTGCTCGCGCGTCTTCCCGGCGCGCCCGAAGGCGTCAAGGGCATCTCGCTCTTCATCGTCCCGAAAGTTCTCGTGAACGACAACGGCACGCTGGGTGAGCGCAACGACGTCGTCTGCGCCGGCATCGAACACAAGCTCGGGATCAACGGCAACCCGACCTGTACGATGAAGTTCGGTGAGAAGGGCAAAGGCGCCGTCGGCTACTTGGTCGGCGAAGCCAATCGCGGCCTCGAGTACATGTTCATCATGATGAACGCCGCGCGCTTTTCGGTCGGCGTGCAGGGCTATGCGGTTGCGGATCGTGCCTACCAGCACTCGCTCGAGTACGCCAAGGAACGCGTCCAGATGGCCGATGCCGCGACGCGCGATAAAACGCCGGTGCGCATCATCGCGCACCCTGACGTGCGCCGCATGCTGATGTGGCAGAAGGCCAATCTCGAAGCGATGCGCGCGTTGTCATATGTGACAGCAGCATCTCTCGACTTTGCGAACAAGCATCCCGACGAGAAGGTGCGTAAGGAGCACAAGGCCTTCATCGAGCTGATGATCCCGATCGTCAAGGGCTGGTGCACCGAGACCGGCGTCGACCTGTGTTCGGTCGCACTGCAGATCTTCGGCGGTATGGGTTATGTTGAAGAGACCGGGATCGCGCAACAGTATCGCGACGTGCGTATCACCACGATCTACGAAGGTACGACCGGCATTCAAGCGCTCGACCTTGTCGGACGCAAGCTGATTCGCGACATGGGTGCCACGGCGACGACCGTGCTCAAGCAGATGGAGAAATTCGCCAAAGAGGCTGCTGCCCACAATAATGCGGACGTGAAAGCCATCGGCGAGTCGCTGCTCAAGGGCATCGCAAGCCTGGCGGAAGTCTCGCAGTGGATCGGGATGAACGCAATGGGCGACCTGCACAAGGCCTTCGCGTGTTCGGTTCCCTACCTCAAGCTGTGGGGCGTCGTCGCGGGCGGTTGGCAGATGGCGCGCGCGGCGAAGATCTCTGCTGAGAAGATCGCGGCCGGCGATAAGGATCCGTTCTACCCCGCCAAGATCACCACAGCCAAGTTCTACATGTCACACGTGCTTACGCAGGGCGCGTGGTACAAGCGCCAGATCATCGACGGCGCGGGCGACGTGATGACGTTGCCTGAAGATGCATTCGAACTCGATCGTAAGACGGTGGTTCCAGCATAGTTATGGCGTTCATTACCACGCAAGATCACGACGGCGTGCGCGTTATCACGCTCGATCATCCGCCGGTCAACTCGCTTTCGTACGCGCTCTCGGGCGAACTCGTGCCGATCGTCGAGGCTGCCTCGGCCGACACCAGCATCACGGCAGTCGTGTTCATCGGTGCAAACGGGCAGTTCTCTGCCGGCGCCGACATCAACGACTTCGGCACCGAACCGACGCCGCAGACGAAGACGATTCGCGACGTGATCGCCGCGGTCGAGAAGAGCGAGAAGACCTTCGTTGCCGCGATCGAAAAGATGGCGCTTGGCGGCGGTTTCGAGCTCGCGCTTGCCTGCGATTATCGCGTTGCGCTTGCCGACGCGAAAGTTGGTCTGCCCGAGATCAAGATCGGTCTCTTGCCCGGTGCGGGCGGCACGCAGCGCTTGCCCCGTCTGATCGGTGCGCAAGACGCGCTGGATATGATGCTCAAGGGTCGCAACGTCAAGATGGACGAGGCAAAGGAAAAGGGCATCGTCGACCAACTGGTAGCGGGCGATCTGCTCAATGCTGCGATCGACCTCGCGCGACAGGGCGGCAAACGTCGCGTCTCCCATCGCAAGCCGTGGCTGGGCAAAGGCCTGGTCGACAAAGCTGCGCCGTTCATCGTGTCGCAAGCGCACAAGCTGGTACCGCCGGAAGACAACGGTGGCTACGCCGCGCACAAGCTGATCGATGCGGTCGAAGCGGCGATGGAATTGCCCTTCGAGTTCGGTCTCGCGCGCGAAGGCCGGTTGTTCATGGAGCTTGCGCTCTCGAAACCGTCGGCTGCGCTGCGCCATGTGTTCTTTGCCGAGCGCGAGCTCGCGAAGATCCCGGGCCTTCCGGCCGCCAAACCGCTCGACGTCAAGAAAGCCGGCGTGATTGGCGCGGGTACCATGGGCACCGGCATCGCGATCACGTTCGCGCAAGCCGGCATCCCGGTCCACGTGATCGACTCCAACGAGGCAGCCGTCGACAAAGCCAAGCAGACCGTGATGGGCATGTTCATGTATCAGGTCCAGAAGGGCCGCATGACGCAAGAAGAGGCGTGGAAGCTTGGCCAGTCGGTGCAGTTCACCGACGACTACAATGAGCTCGCCGATGCCGACGTCGTGGTCGAGGCCGTCTTCGAAAACATGGACGTCAAGAAAGAAGTCTTCACGAAGCTCGACGGGATCGTGAAGCCCGAGGGCATCCTCGCTTCGAATACTTCGACGCTCGACATCGACCAAATGGCCGCGGTGACCAAGCGTCCCGACAAAGTCATCGGCTTGCACTTCTTCGTGCCGGCCAACATCATGCCGCTGCTCGAGATCGTGCGCGGCAAGGACACGTCGCCGGAAACCATTGCAACGGCCTTCAAACTTGCCAAGGCGCTGCGCAAGACCGCGGTGCTGGCGCGCAATGCGTTCGGGTTCATCGGCAATCGGATGATCTTCGATTACAGCGCGGCGGCCGGCGCACTTGCCGAAGAGGGCGTCTCGCCCGCGCGCGTCGACGCGGTCGCCAAGAAGTTCGGCTTCCCGATGGGGCCGTTCGCGATGAGCGATCTTTCGGGCGTCGATGTCGGCTGGCGCATTCTCAAGGAACGTCCCGACATGGCCAAGAGCCGCAGCAACGTGCTCAATCGGCTCGTCGAGATGAATCGTCTCGGACAAAAGACCGGCGCGGGCTACTTCAAGTACGACAAGAATGTCGGCAAGGGCCGCGAGCCGATCCCGGATCCCGTGGTCGAAGCGCTTTTTGCCGAAGAAGGCAAGAAGGCCGGCATCAAGCCGCGCGAGGTCAGCGACAGCGAGATTCTCGAGCGTCTGGTGTACGCGCTGATCAACCGCGGTGCGTTCTTGCTCGAGGAGGGCGTCGCGATTCGTCCGGGTGACATCGACATCGTCTACATTTATGGATACGGCTTCCCGCCGCATCGCGGCGGCCCGATGTGGTACGCCGATGAAGTCGGCGTGAAGAACGTCTACGACAAAGTGGTCGCATTTGGTTGGGAACCGGCGCCGCTTTTGAAAAAGCTGGCCGAGTCGAATGGTAAATTCGCCGAGCTCGCTGCAACTGTGAGCCCCAAGGGGCAAGGAGAACTAGCTCATGCGTGAGGCGGCTATCGTCTCAGCGGCGCGCACGCCGATCGGCAAAGCGTTTCGCGGTGCATTCAATCAAACGCCGGGCGCCACGATGGCCGGCTACGTTGTCGCGGAAGCGATGAAGCGCGCCGGTATCGATCCGGCCGAAGTCGAAGATGTGGTTATCGGCTCGGGATTGCCCGAAGGCGCGACCGGCAACAACATTGGACGTACCGCCGCACTACGCGCCGGATGCCCAGTGACGGTCTCCGGTGGAACGGTGAGCCGCTTCTGTGCGTCGGGTCTGGATGCAATCGCGGCGGCGTCCAAACGCGTCATCGTTGATAATGCCGACGTGGTCGTCGGCGGCGGCGTCGAATCGATCTCGATGGTGCAGAACAATATCAACACCGAGTTCTACACCGAAGAGTGGTTGCTGCGTCATACGCCCGACGTCTACATGCCGATGCTCTATACGGCCGACAATGTCGCCAAGAAGTACAATGTCTCGCGCGAAGCGCAGGACGAATACGCGCTGCAAAGCCAGCAGCGCACGGCGGAAGGTCAGAAGGCCGGCCGGTTCGACAAGGAAATCGTGCGCCTTGAAAGCTGGAAGTACAACCAAGATAAAGACACCGGTAAGGTGACCGAAGAGCACGTGAACCTCAAGCACGACGAAGGCAATCGCGCGGATACGACGCTCGAAGGGCTCTCGTCGCTTAAGGGCGCGGTTCCCGGGCATTAAAGATACGTCGATCACCGCCGGCAACTCGTCGCAGTTTCGGATGGCGCAGCGGCGGTTGTCGTTATGGATGCGGCACTCGCATCGAAGCGCGGCCTCCAACCGCTTGGCTTTTATCGCGGCTTCGCTGTTGCCGGTTGCGAGCCGGGCGAGATGGGCATTGGTCCGGTGTTTGCCGTGCCGAAACTGCTCAAGCAACACGGCCTCAAGATCGACGACATCGGCCTGTGGGAGCTCAACGAGGCGTTCGCGGTTCAAGCCGTGTATTGCCGCGACACGCTGGGCATTCCGAACGACCGCTTCAACGTCGACGGTGGCGCGATCTCGATCGGCCACCCATACGGGATGAGCGGTGCGCGCATGACGATGCACGCACTCATCGAAGGCAAGCGCCGCGGCGTGAAATACGTCGTAGTCACCATGTGTATTGGCGGCGGCATGGGCGCAGCCGGGTTGTTCGAGGTTGCTTAGGGCGATTTTATGATGACGCTGTGGAAGTTACCGGTCGGGCCTTCCCCGTGGGAGGCTTCGACGTAGGCCGCAAAATCGCCAGGCTTGCCACTGACGGCGTTCACCGCAATTAGTGCCCGCCACAATGTCTTTTTGTCGTCGAACCTTTGGAAAGCTTGCGCGGCGATTGCCGTTCCCGTCGACTTCTCGCCGGCCTGCCAGCCACAGGCGATCATCTGCTTTGCAAACGCGTCGAGCAGCGAGCCGGCGGAGCTCCCATTCTGAATGTACGCAGCCGAGCGACCGTTCGGGGTGTCGATGTTCGGAACCGACATGGTAATGCCGGGCGGTGCATGCAGCGACGGTAACGCCGGTTCCATCCCTGACGTAATAACGCGAGCCAAAGCCGCTGTGTCGCAAAAACCGCTGCCATCGTTGGGCGACATCACCGAGATGCGCACATCGCCCGGTTCCTCGCCGGTGCGAATCATTATGACCGACGAGCTCGCCTTGCAGTAGAAGGCAAAATCGAGCCCCTTCGACGGTACGAAACCTCCCGCTGTTTGCCGAGGCGTCCATCCGGCCGCCATAAGCGTTGCTTGGTAGGCGGCCATCGTTTGGGGCACAGCATCGTAGAACAATTCGTAGGAGTCGGGTAACCCGTTCTGCCGCTCGTTCCGCCTCCGTACGCTGCCGATGATGCTCGCATCCGGGAGTGGGATCTTCGGCATATCGGTGGGCAATTTACCCACGAACACTTGGGCGGTCACCCCGCTTTGTGGCGTCGCAAGGCGTTGCAGCAGCTTATCGCTGTCGGTCGTCTGGGCCAAGGCCGGCACCGCTGACATTAACGCGAGCGCGGCCGCGAAGATAATCGTTTGCTTCATCGCTACCCCAGATTCCGTCCAGTTTTAGTGAGAGAAGAGCATCATCGCGCCTTTTGCAAGTGCCGAGAGATCTGCCGTGTCGATGAATGCGACGAATTCGCCGGGCTTGCCGTCTACGGCTTGGATCGAGATGGTGCACTGCCACGGCGCTTTCTTGTCATCGAGCTTCGCAAACGTCTGCGAAGCGATCGCGCTTCCGGTAGACTTCGGACCCGCCGTCCAGCCGGCGCTTCCCATTTGCACGGCAAAACCGTCGATGAGCGCATTCGCCGACGTGCCGTTGTGAATATACGCGGAGGACTGCGCGTTCGGAACGCCGATCGGTGAGACCGACATGCGTACGCCTTCCGGCGCGTGCAATTGGGGCAATACCGAATCGGTAAATGTCTTCATAAAGCTCGCGATCGTGTTCTTGCCGCAGAGGATATTCTTCACACTACTGCTCAAACTAACGGTGACGTTGAGATCCTTTGGATCGGTGCCAATTTTCGCAGTAATCTCCGGTCCACTTGCCTTACAGTACATCGTCGACTGCGGACCGGTCGAAGACACGAAGCCACCGCGGTTTGTGGGGAGCTCCGCGCGCTTCCATCCCGCAGCGGTCAGCGCGTCACCGTAGGTCTTCAACGTATCCGGCGCAGCGTCATAGAAGAGATTGTAGGAGTCGACGGTAATCGGCGACTCGAGTGACTGATGGACGCTGCCGACGATTGGCGCCTTCGGCAAGGGAACGTTCGGCAGATCCGGTGGCAGGCTTCCCACGAACACCTCGGCGGTGCCACCATTTTGCTGTACGACTCGCTGCAGTAGTTTGTCCGTGCCGGTCGTTTGGGCCAGGGCTGGGATTGCGGACGTCAATACGAGCGTCGCTAGAAAAAAGGCGGTGCGTCTCATCGTTACCCCCGATGGCGCGGTCCTTCGCGCGCAATCGTGTTTTTCCATTGCCGGCTAGTACTTTTGTACTATAGAAAAGGCCCGGTGGTTACACCGGGCCTTTTCTTTGATGTCGCCGGAGCGGTTACTGAATCGGGAGTGCCATGTCGAGGACCATGATCAGCTTGTTACGGTTGATCGTATCCTGACCAGTGTACGGATACTGCGAGTGGTGCTGGTAGAGGTTGGACTCGGTGACCACCAGCGTAAACATCGGCGGCCACTTCTTGATGATCCCGAAGTCGACTTCGTTGTAGAGATACGGGATTGGTGCATTCATGAAGTAGTCGAAGTTGTTCAGGTACTGCGCGAAGACCGCAAACGTCGAGCTCCGCGGATCACCGATCGGATAGGTGAGGTTCGGCGTGAACGTCGTGTGGTACAGGCTGCCGAAGCTCGTGAACGCTGTTTTCGCGCCGGTGTTGCTCGTGGCGGAGAAGACAGCGTTAGTGTTGTGCGCGATGTACTCTTCCTGAATCGTCAAGCCGGCCAGTCTGCCGAAGTACTTGCTGTTCGGGCCCGCGCGTGCGGCGAGCTGGAAGTAGACGTCGTGCCAGTAGACTTGGTTTGCTGCGTCCGACGGCGTCGGGTTGCCGCAGCACATGCGTGTGCGTTGATGCCATCCGCCGGAGACCGTCACGGCTCCCAAGAGATAATTCAGCGACGCATCGTCGACACGGTCGTCGTTGAGCTTTTGGTAGGTGTACGGGATCGTGAACTCTTTGGCAGCCGTGCAGGGCAAGCTGCTGCAGACCTTCGAGGGTATGGCGACACGCCCGATGTTCTGGTCGATGTAGTTATGCGAGTAACTGAGCCAGAAGTGTTTGGCGAGATTGATCTGCACTCCGTAGTCGAAGTGGACGACCGGATCGGCGAATTGATATTGACCGGTCGCTCCGCAGTCTTGCGTTGTCGCGCAGTAGACGCTGGGCTGTGCGAGATCGGACGAGCCGATGTTCCAGGTCGACATCCCACCGACGTGGATGACGAGAAACGGCGTCTTAGGTTTAGGTTTGGGTGCTGCCTGGGATTGCGCGAGGTATGGTCTCGTCGCATCGGTCGTAGTCGTATTAGTGCTCGTTGTCGTAGTTGTACTCGTAGCAGTTGCGGGCGGTGTCGTTTGCGCCGAAGCAATCCCGACAAACGCCGCGGTGAACAGCACGAGCGCTGCACCGAGCGATATGAATGATCGTTTCAAGGTAACGCTCCTTTGCGTTGAATGATGGCTCCTCCTAGCCGGAAGTAGTATTGGGCACGAATGATGCTTCGCGGTTCTCGGGAGAGACCGTTGAACGTCGGCCATTGCACCGGTGTCATACGGTCGCCGCTCACGGCCATTACAGAGCTTCTCCCCGTGCGTTTAAGGTAGAGGTATAAATATGCGTTAACCCATTATTAATTACCGCCTGCTTCACCTTGCAACAAAGGCGTTTGTCTTAACTCTTTTCGCTATATATGCAATCGCTATGCTGCATACGCCAAGCGTTAGCGACGCGCCTGAAGTGCCGCGTCTTCGACCCGGATCCGCCAGGCGATGAGTCCGCCATTAGCGAGACTGAAGAACAACGCAATCGACCACGCACCAAATGCAAGCGGAAGTGTCGCAATTTCGATGCAGACGATCAGGTAGTTGGGGTGTCGCAGCAAACGGTACGGACCGTGGCGCACGAGAGGAGTGCCGGGCAGCGTAATGACGCGCGTCGTCCAAAAATTGCCCAGAGTCGCTATTATCCAGACCCGCGCGACTTGCGCGAGCGCGAACACGCCGAGCAGATACCAGTTGGGCGACGTGTTCGCAGGAATGAAGACGAGCAGCGAGAGCAGCCAAGCGGCGTGCAACGCCACGAACCATGGATACTGTGCCCGCGCGATTTCGACGCCGCCACGCGCGAGCAAGCGGCGCGTGTTCCTTCCGGCGTACAATAACTCGACAATGCGCAGCAGCGCTACGATCGCGACGATCCAGCGCAGCGGTGTCATCGCTCGAGGGTAACGAACGCGGCGGTAAAGCCCGGGCCCATCGCGGAGAGAAGCGCGCGACGCCACGTCTGTTGCGCGAGCGCGCCTTCGCGCAGAGCGCGCTCCAAGACGAAGAGCAGCGTCACCGCCGACATATTGCCGTAGTCGGTAAGCACCGCGCGCGAGTCGAGCAACGAGCCGGGCGCAATGCCGAACGCAGATTCAAGCGCATCGAGCACTTTCGTGCCGCCGGGATGGCTCAAGAAGACGTCGACATCCGCTCGCGTGAGGTGCGACTCGGCGAGATACGCATCGACGACCGGCTGAAATTGAGTCTGCACTAACTGCGGAATGTCGCGCGAAAAAACGGCGCTCAGCCCGTCGCCGGTCACGTCCCAGCCCATGACCCCGAGCGTGTCGGGAAACGTGTATTCGCCGGATGTGCGAACGGCGGGGCCGATTCCGCCGGCTTGCAGAACGGCAGCGGCCGCGCCGTCGCCGAATAGCGCCGTTGCGACGATATTGCTCTTGGTGGTGTCGTCGCGGCGAAACCAAAGTGCGCACAGTTCGACCACCAGCAACAGGACGGGCGCCGGCTGCACGTCTTGCGCCATCATCGCCGCGCGCGCGAGGCCAACGGCGCCGCCGACGCAGCCGAGACCGAAGATCGGCAGGCGTTTGACGGTACGCGCAAGGCCGAGCGGTTCGATCAGCCGCGCATCCAGACTCGGCGTGGCGATGCCGGTGGTCGAAACGACGACGACGGCGCCGACGTCGGCCGCGTGAACGCCGGCGCGCGCCAGTGCGTCGCGCGCCGCCTGTTCGAGCAGTGCTTGGGCGCTTTCGAGATACACGCTGTTGCGTTGCGGCCAGCTTTGTGGCTCGTAGTACCACTCGATCGGCACGCACGAATAACGACGCCTGATGCCGGTCGTGCTGAATACGGGCATCAGGCGTTGGACGATCTCAGATCGCGAGAATTGCGCGTGGACGCGAGCGGCAACGTCGTTTTGTTCGAGCGCGTGCGGCGGAACTGCCGTCGCGACCGAGACGAGCGCTACCTCTTGGCCCAGGCGATGCACCAACCGTTAGGGCTAATCGTTCCGGTGACGATGCTGCAGCCGTGCGGCGCCCTGAAGAAGCGGCACCCCGCGCACTTCTTGCCACCAGAACCCGGCTTGTCTTGATAGTGAAATTGCCTTTTATTGTCGCTCGCGTCTGCCGTGGTCGTGCCAAGGGCGATTGCACCCGCAAGCGCGGGCAGCACGATCAGCGTGCGCAGCGCCTCTTTGCGCGTGTGGGATTTGGATGAATCCATGCTACTTTTTAGCCCAAGCGATGCACCAGCCGTTGGGGCTGATCGTTCCGGTCACCACACTGCACGAGTGGGGCGGTTTAAATAAGCTGCAGCCGGAGCACTTTTCTCCGTCTTTGCCGGGCTTGTTTTGATACTTGAACTGCGCCTGGTTGTTTGCCGCGTCGGCCGTAGCCGTACCCAGCGCGACCGCGCCGGCCAGTGCGGGCAGGACGATAAGCGTGCGGAGCGCCTCTTTGCGCGTTTGGGGTTTGGATGAATCCATAACGGTAATCTCCTCTCCAGCCATGGGGAGAATCTACGGCCTCACGCACGAGGCGGCCTGCGCGATTCCAAGCCTGGCCCAAGCGTCGGAACCTATCCTTGGGAACCATGGGAACCATGGACAGCTTTATTCCCCGGGTTGCCGTGATCGACGACGAGCCCGATATTCGTACGCTGCTCGAATTAGAACTTTCTGAAGCCGGATTCCGGGTCCGCAGCGCGCCTGACGGGTTCAGCGGCCTAGCCCTCGTCCGCGAGTGGGAACCGGACGCGATCTTGCTTGACGTCATGATGCCGAGGATCGACGGCATCGCGCTCCTTCCCGAGCTGCGCCGCGCGACGCAAGCGCCGATCTTTATCGTCAGCGCCAAGGGAGGAACCGACGATAAGGTACGCGGACTCGATCGTGGTGCGGATCACTATGTGGCAAAACCGTTTGAGATTCCCGAGCTGGTCGCACGCCTGCGATCGGCGTTGCGCCGTCCGCGGTTGGAATCGCCGGAAATCGTGACCTTCCGCGATCTCTCCCTCGATCTGCACACGCGCCGCGCCGTCCGCGACGGCAAATCCATTTCGTTGACCACACGGGAGTTCGACCTGCTCGCGACGTTTGTGCGCGAGCCGCGCCGGGTCTTCACCCGCGAACAATTGATCGCGCAGGTGTGGGGCGATCATTCGAGCGTGACCGGCAATGCCGTCGAGACCTACATCTCGTACCTGCGCCACAAAATCGACTACGGATTCCAGGAGCAGCTTCTGCATACGATTCGCGGCGTCGGATACGCTTTGCGCTCGCCGCAGTAATGCTGCGGTCGATCCGCTTCCGGCTCATTGCTTCATTTCTAGCCGCGTGGCTGATCTTCGCACTCACGATTTCGGCGATCGTTTGGCTCTTCGTCGTCGACATCACGCGCAACATCGTCGTAGCCGACGTCAATCTTGCCTCGTTGCGCATTACCCGGGCGGCCTTTCAATACGAACTGGCGGGTTCGCCGCCGGTCGATGTGGTGGCGCTGGTTCTCGCGCAGGTGCGCGGGTTACACGTGCGGGTCAGCGTCGTGCCCCGCGAGGGCTTCGGCGCAGGGCCGTTTGCCCTGCCGCCAATCGCGACGGGTCCAGACTCCGCGATCGGCGTCGGACCGCACGCGCAGGCCCAAAGCATCCCGTTCGGGACGATGCGCGTCGACATCGTTCCTGACCTGGACTACGTTGCGTCGACCAGCACGCAGTGGCTTATCGGCGCAATCGTCGTCGATGTACTCGCGCTGGTTCCGGCATGGTTTTTCGCCAACATCGTCGCGCGGCGAACGCTCGAGCCGTTGCTCAATACGACGGGCGCGCTCGAGCGTTTTGCATCGGGCGATTTTACGCCCCATGCGGTGACCACGCGCCAGCGGACCGAGATCGGCGACCTTGCGCGCGCCTACAACGCTGCGGTGCAACAGATCACTGATGCGTTTGCCGAGCGGTCCGCCGCCATGGATGAAATGCGCCAGTTCGTCGCCGATGCGGGTCATCAACTGCGCACCCCGCTTACGGTGCTGATGGGACATGTCAGCGCGCTGCAAGCCAAAACGCCGCGCGAGCAGACGATCTTTGCGAACATGCTGGCGCAAAGTCGCCGGATGAAGGCAATCATCGACGATCTGATCATCCTTGCCCGGCTCGAGCACGGAGAGCGCGCCGTCTACGCGGTGGACGTCAAGCAACTCGCAGAGAATGTCGTCGCGACGTTTCGCGACGGTGAATACGATCGTGTCGAGCTGCGCACGAACGGTGAAACCTACGCCCGCGTAAATCCGAGCGAGGTGATCGATGCGCTCAGCGCGCTGATCGAAAATGCCCTCAAATACGCGCCGTCGGGTCCGGTGAACGTCACCGTCGAACATAACGGCACGCACGCCTGGGTCAGCGTTGAGGACCGCGGCCCCGGCATGAGTGAAGAAGATATCGAGCACGCCTTTGACCGATTCTTTCGCGGCGATGCAAGTGTGGGCACCGAGGGCACGGGCCTCGGGCTTTCGATCGTGCGACGCGGCGTCGAACGTTCTGACGGCACGGTAACGCTCGTGAACACGGGCAGCGGTCTGCGGGTTGTCCTCGCGTTTGCCATTGTCGAACCCGACGATTGAGGAGAGCGAGCACCCGAGTGCGAATGCGGCGCACATGAATTTGCGTCGTCTTGCCGTGTTTATGTGCATCGTGATTTCCGGCTGCGCTGCATCGCCGGTTCGACATGCCGCGTACTCGGCACAGATCGCGCCAAGTGCAACGCCTGCGCCGGCGGACTTTGGCGCGCTCAAGTGGCGCGTCGTTGGTCCGGCGGTTATGGGTGGCAGGCTCGATGCGGTTGCGGGCGTGCCCGGCGATCCAAACACGATCTATCTCGGCCAT
Organism: Vulcanimicrobiota bacterium; assembly: GCA_963833045.1. Classification (GTDB taxonomy): domain Bacteria; phylum Vulcanimicrobiota; class Vulcanimicrobiia; order Vulcanimicrobiales; family Vulcanimicrobiaceae; genus Aquilonibacter. Next base: position 193,099 of record CAWHWL010000020.1, on the reverse strand, counting down.
TCTTCCGGAGGACTGTACGAATCGACCGACGGCGGGATGACGTTCGACGCAATTTTCGACCGCGGCCGCTCGACCTCGATCGGCGCGGTCGCGGTTGCGCCGTCGAATTCGCGCATCGTGTATATTGGAACGGGTGAAGGGTTCCCGCGCAACACCGCGGCGCTGGGTGACGGCGTCTACCGTTCGAACGACGGCGGCAAGACGTGGCGCTTGCTGGGCCTCGCGGGAACGCAGCACGTTGCCAAGATCGCGATCGATCCGACCAACCCCGATGTCGCACTCGTTGCGGCCATGGGCCCCGAATTTTCACCCGGCGGCGAGCGCGGCATCTATCGCACCGGCGATGGCGGAAAGACCTGGCAACGCGTACTGTACGTCAACCCGACGACCGGCGGCAGCGACGTCGCCTTCGATCCCGCGGATCCGCGTATTGCGCTCGCGGGAACCTTTGATTATTTGCGCCGGCCGTGGACCTTTCGCGGCGGTGGCCCGGGGAGCGGGTTATTTCGTTCGACCGACGGCGGGCTTACCTGGACCAAGCTGACCGATCCGGCGCGTCATGACGGGTTGCCCGGCGGCACCATCAATCGCGTCGGCCTATCGATCAGTGCCCATCATCCGAACGTCGTGTATGCGATCGTGCCGACGCGTAAGGGCATGCTCTATCGCTCAGACGACGGCGGCGTGCAGTGGCGTCTCGTCAACGCCGATCAGGATCTGGTCTTTCGGCCATTCTACTTCAGCCAGATTCGGGTCGATCCCGATCGGCCCAACGTCGTTTGGAATATTTCCGGGGAGCTCAAACGTTCGACCGACGGCGGTAAGCATTTCCACGGCATCGAAGCCGGCGGCGACAACCACGACGTGTGGATCGATCCCACCAATCCCAAGCGCGTGCTGCTCGGCAGCGACATGGGATTCGATTTTAGCAACGATGATGGAAAGACGTGGTCGTTCGTCAACACGATACCGTTCGCACAGATTTATCGCGTCGGCTACGATCGCGCGGTACCATACCACGTCATGGGCGGGATGCAGGATCATGAGGTGTGGTGGGGGCCGAACACGCTTTGGAATGAGATCGGCGTCGACGGCGGATCGTGGAAGAACATTTCGGATTGGGGCGACGGGCAGTACGTGCTGCCCGACCCTCGCGACCCCAGCATCATTTATGAGGACACGCACTTCGGCGACGTGACGCGCCGCAATCTGCGCGACGGCGAGGCGCGCTACATTTCGCCACAGCCGGTGATCACGTTCGGCGCCGGCGCGGGCAGACCAAAATACCGCTTCAACTGGAGCGCTCCGCTCCTGGTCTCACAACGCGATCCGGGCACCATCTACTACGGCGGCAACGTGCTCTTCCGTTCGCGTGACGCCGGGCAGTCATGGAGCATCATCAGCCCCGATCTCACGCAGCCGTGCGATCCGTCGTGGCTGCTCGCCAGCGGCGGGCCAATCACGCACGACAACACCAACGCCGAAACGTATTGCACGATCTTTGCGATCGCGCAAGGACCGCACGCGGGCAATCTTTGGGTGGGAACCGACGATGGGCACGTCGATCGGACGGTCGACGACGGCGCGACGTGGAACGACGTCGGCAAGAACATCGCAGGTGTTCCGGCGCACGCCATCGTGGCGTCGATCGAGGCGTCGCCGGTTGACGCAAACGTCGCCTACGTGACGTTCGACGCGCACCGCCTGGGCGACTCGCATCCGTACATCTTTACCACACGTGACGGCGGTTCGACCTGGACGCGCATCGATGCCGGCTTGCCGTTGTGGGCCTACGTCGTACGTGAGGATCCGCGCGCACCATCCCTGCTCTTTGCGGGAACCGAGGACGGCGTGTGGATGTCGTTCGATCGCGGCGCGCACTGGCATGACGCGCGCTTCGGCATGAATCACGTGCCGGTCTACGATCTGCAGATTCAGCCCGACGCCGACGATTTGATCGCCGGAACCCATGGCCGCGGATTTGCGATTCTCGACGATCTGGGTCCGCTCGAAGGTCTTGCGCGCGCAGTACAGGGCGAGGTTGCCCTCTTTGCGCCGGCGGATGCGTGGCGCTATATCTCGCGTCCCTATCATGATATCGGGCAAAATGCCTTCGTCGCCGAGAACAAACCGTACGGCGCCGTTATCTCCTATTATCTGCGCCCCCACGCAAAACCAAAACCCAAGCGCGGGCACAAGGCGGTCAAGGAGAAGGTCGCGATTGAGATTCTCGACGCGTCGGGGAACATCGTTCGCCATCTCGAGGGGACGGCAGATGGCGGCGTAAATCGTGTCGCGTGGGATCTGGCAACCGATGCGCCGGGTTATCCGAACGCCAAGCAAGATCCACGCCCCTACTATGTCTTTTATCCGCTTGCGATCGAGGGTCCGCAGGTACTACCGGGTGCGTACACGGTGCGCGTGCGCGCGCGCGGCGTTACGCTGAGCGTCCCGCTGACGGTGCGGCTGGATCCGACGACGGACGCGACCGTCGCGCAGTTGCACGCGCAGTATAACGCGCTCGAATCGCTGGCCGAAGATCAGGAACGCGGCGAAGTCTGGCTTGCGAAGTTAAAGGGCCACGGCGGAAAATATGCTGCGTTGGCAGATCAGTTACGCAACGGAAACGGCAGCGAGAACGCGGGCTACAAGCAGCCCGCCAAGGTGATCGATCAAATCGCGTACCTGCGCCACATCATCGGGACTGCCTACGACGGACCGACCGCCGTGCAAGCGGCGCTGATGCAGCAGTATCACGATCAGCTCGATGCATTGGGCAAACGCTTTAACGCACTTCCGTCGCCGACACCCTCGCCGAAACCGTCGCCGAAACCGGCCAAAGCATCGCCGCGCCCCTAACGCCACTGGAGTCGCCGTGCGCGGTACGTAGGAGCGGCGTGTCAAAGGTGTCGGAGAAAACGTACTCACGCATCAGCGTGGGAACGCGGGTGTAAATCTCGCCGACGTTTGAAACGCCGCCGCCGAGCACAAACGCGTCCGGGTCAAGGATATCCGCAACGACCGCAAGCCCGCGTGCGAGTCGATCGAGATAGCGTTCCGGCGACGGTTCGCGTTCGAACGCCGATCCGCACAAAAAAGTTTCGATGCAGCCGTTGCGTCCGCAGTAGCACAGTGGCCCAGGCGCTTCATCACCGCGCATCCAGGGCAGCGGCGTATGCCCCCATTCGCCTGCGATTGCGTTCGGCCCGTCGTGCACGCAGCCATCGACGGCGATGCCGCCCCCGACACCAGTTCCGAGAATTGCGCAGAACACCACGCGTGCGCCGCGAGCGGCGCCGTCGGTCGCTTCGGAAAGCGCAAGACAATTGGCATCGTTGCTCATGCGGATCTCTCTTCCGAGCGCACCTTCGAGGTCGGTGCGCAGCGGCCGGTCGATCAACCACGTGCTATTCGAGTTCTTGATACAGCCGGTTTGCTTGGAAAGTGCGCCGGGCGTTCCGAGCCCGATCGTTCCTCGCTCGCCGAGTTCGGATTCCGCTTCGCGCACAAGCCCCGCGATGGCCTCGAGCGTAGCGGTGTAATCACCGCGCGGCGTCGGTACGCGCCGCCGCAGACGTTCGCTTCCGTCGCGAGCGAGCGCGACGACTTCGATCTTCGTTCCGCCAAGGTCGATACCGATGCGCATGCAAACGTCCTCGCGCATGGGTTTCGTCGGCAAGGCGATCGTTCCTCAAGGCGCACTCGACGCGGCGGCGCTCGCACAGGGCGAGCCGTCGCTGCCGCCGGCGTTCACCTATGACGGCAAGCGGCTCGAGGTACGCACGTTACGCAAGGCTTGGCGTTCAACCAAGGATGACCGTGGCGACACGTACGTCAAGAAGCACTGGTTCGAATTCGAGACCGGCGACGGTCTCATCGCTGTGGTCTATTTCGACCGAAGCGCTCGACGAAACCAATCCCGATGGTGGCTGTATACACTCTCGTCGGAAGAGGAGAAGTGATGTTATCCACACAGGAGCAGATCGAGTTGAAGAAGGTCGCCGCAGAGTTGACGGCATCGATGCTGGACAACCACAGCGGCGATTGGGACGACGAGGAGACGGCGCAGGCCTTTCGCACGATCTACCTCGCCGTACGTGACGCCTAGTTCAACGTTAATGGGCGGTAGCGGATGCGCTTCGGACGCGCGGCCTCCTCGCCCAGTCGTTTGATCTTGTCGGCTTCGTAGTCGTGATAGTTGCCCTCGAAAAAGACCACGCGACTGTCGCCTTCAAAGGCGAGGATGTGCGTCGCGATGCGATCGAGGAACCAGCGATCGTGACTTGTCACGAGCACCGTGCCGGCAAACTCCCCCAAGGCGTCCTCGAGCGCGCGCAGCGTTTCGACGTCGAGGTCGTTTGACGGCTCGTCGAGCAGCAATACGTTTGCGCCGGTAAGGAGCGTCTTGGCAAGGTGCAGGCGGCCGCGTTCTCCGCCGGAGAGTTGACCGACATTCTTTTGCTGATCGCCGCCTTTGAAGTTGAAGCGGCCGAGATATGCGCGTGAATTCATCTCGAAGCGGCCGACCTGCAAGAGATCGAGGCCACCGCTAACGTCTTCCCACGCGGTCTTGCTGTTGTCGAGGACGTCACGGCTCTGGTCGACCAGTGCAAGCTTCACACTGGGGCCGATTGCAATTTCACCCGCATCCGGTTGCTCTTTTCCGGCAATCATCCGAAACAGGGTCGACTTGCCCGCACCGTTGGGTCCGATGATACCGACGATCGCTCCGGGCGGAATGACGAAGCTGACGTCATCCATCAAGAGTTTGTCGCCGTAGCCTTTGCGGACGTGCTTGAGCTCGATGACCTTTTCGCCCAAGCGCTCGGCGACGGGGATGAAAATCTCTTGCGTCTCGTTGCGCTTCTGATAGTCGTAACTCGACATCTCCTCGAAGCGCGTGATGCGGCTCTTGCTCTTGGACTGGCGCCCCTTCGCGTTCTGACGCACCCATTCGAGTTCACGTTTGAGCGCCTTCTGACGCGCAGACTCCGCTGCTTCCTCGCCGGCGAGACGCTCTTGTTTCTGATCGAGCCACGACGTGTAATTGCCCTTCCACGGGATCCCGCGTCCGCGATCCAGTTCGAGAATCCACTCGGCGGCGTTATCGAGGAAGTAGCGATCGTGTGTGACCGCGACGACGGTACCCGGAAAGCGCTGCAGAAATTGCTCGAGCCACTCGACGCTTTCCGCGTCGAGGTGGTTGGTCGGTTCGTCGAGCAGCAGCATATCCGGTTTCGAGAGAAGCAAACGGCAGAGCGCGACCCGGCGCTTCTCGCCGCCCGAGAGCGGGGCGATCTTTGCATCCCAGGGCGGCAGACGTAACGCGTCGGCGGCAATCTCGAGCTGTTGATCCAGATCGTCGCCCGCTGCTTGCAGCACGGCTTCGAGCTTGGACTGCTCTTCGGCAAGATTGTCGAAATCAGCCTCGGGATTACCGTATTCGGCGTAGAGTTCTTCGAGCCGCTTGCGCGCGGCGATGAGTTCGCCCAAGCCTTGCTCAACGGCTTCGCGCACGGTCATCTCCGGATCGAGTTTGGGCTCTTGCTCTAAATAGCCGATCGTCAGATTCGCCGCGGGCGTGGCGTCGCCGTCGAATTCGGTGTCGACGCCCGCCATGATGCGCAGCAGCGAGGACTTTCCCGCGCCGTTGAGGCCGAGAATCCCGATCTTCGCACCCGGGAAAAAGCTCAGCGAAATATCTTTGAGAATCTGACGCTTTGGCGGCACCGTCTTGCCGACACGAAACATGGAGTACACATATTCAGGCACAGTGCGGCTAAATTCGCAGTGTACCAGCGCGGGCCTGTCGAACGGACTCTTGTGCTTGCATTGCTACTCGCCGCCGCGCTCGCATCGCCCACACCGGCTGCCTCTCCGCCGTTCTGCGCGCAATACTTTCACGCTGCATGCAGCGAGGCGACCGGGAAATGGCTGCCCTCGTTCGGGTATCCGAGCGACTTCTGGGACGGCGCGACGCGCATTACACAACGCGACACCTTCTCGCGTGCTCACGCTGGAACGCTCGCGGTTTTTTCGAACTCCTTGCAGAAGGCGTACGTGACCTACGATCGTGCGCACCACCTCGCGTTCTATCGGACGGGCTGTTGTTCGTGGGGCGAAACCGTCTTAGCGTACGCATCGCCGCCGCCGAAGACCGTCGTCGACGGCGACCTCTCAGGGCTAAAGACGGCGCGTGGTATTCGCTTGGGCATGTCGCCGGCCGACGTGATGGGCGTCTACGGCAATGCGAAGGCAAAAATCGTTCCGCAGCATGCCGGCGTCTCCGTGCTTGCGTACACGACCTGGCCCCCGCGCAATCAACTCTCGAAGACGCACAGCGAGTGCGGACAGTTCCAGAATTTTTACTTCCAAGACAACCGATTGGTCCTCATCCAGCTCGGCAACGGGTGTTAGCCCGCCGTGTTCGCGCGATTCCACAGTTCGACGATCGTGTTGGTGCTGTCGACGATGCGATCACACGCTACGAGCAGCCCTTGCGTAACCGCGCTGGTGTCGGCGGCGAGCGCCTCGGCGACCTTCGCATAGGCATCTTGTAATCCGTCGGCCCGATCGATCGATGCATTCGCTAGCGCGGTGGCGAGCGGTGCAAGTGCGGCAAAGGCCGGCGTGTGCGGATCTTGATAGAGACTCGACAGCGCGGTGTTGGCGAGGCTGAGACGCTCGGACGCGGCCATGAGGCCCAGTGCGGTGTCCGAATCGATTTCGTGTGTGCCCCCGGGTTCGCTCAGCATGCGCTCGAGCGATTCCTCTGCTGTTGCGCGCACGGCCCAGAGCTTCGTGCGCACTGCCAGTATCTTCGGAAGATCGCGGGCGCTCGGATCGATCAATCCGTTAAATAGGAGACGCGTGTAATCGAGCGACCCGTTTATGAGTGCGCGCAGGTTTGCGACCGTTCGCGGCGACTCCCAAGTTGGCCAGATGAGATAGGATCCAATCGCGAGCAGACCGCCGATGACCGTCGCTTCCAAGCGGTTCTGCACGGCGGTTGCTTCAGGCGTTCCCAAGAGCGCCAGCAGGAAGACAACGTATGCGGTGACGGTGAGACTGAAGATGCCATAATTGAGTTGGAACGCGGCATAACTGATCGCGGCAAAGAAGATCGCTAGTGCCAGCGTGATGTGCGGTGTATCCGGGACGGCGAGGACGATCGCCGTTGCAGCGACGACGCCGACAATCGTTCCGGCGATGCGCGCAACGCCGCGCGAGAGCGTCGTCGTAAAGTCGGGGCGCAAGACGAGAACGGCGGTCAGGGTGATCCAGTAACCGCGCTGAACCGGCAGGACATAGCCAAGTACGCCCGCCGCCGCGAGCGTTATGGCCAGCCGAACTGCGTGCCGCCCGAACGCCGAACGGAGATGGAAATGGTCGCGCAGCACGGCCAGCGAGCTCTCCAAACTCGGCAGGTCTGTCGGATAGTGGAGTTCGGGCAACGCAAATCTGCCGAGCGGAACGCTTGCGGATCGCCATGCGGCGCGAAGTTCTCCGTAGAGCGCGCGCAGGTTGGGATCGTTCGTATCGGCGCTGAGGATGGCGTAGAGCGCGGTTTGCTCGGGTGCGTGCGCATCATCGAGTGCCTGCGCGATTGCATCGAGCACCTGCGCAATCACCGGACGAAGGCGCGTGTATTTGTCGCCGCCCACGGTCGCGAGCAGCGCGAGCGACGCGCGGATGCGAACGGCTTCATCGAGCAGGCTCTGAAACGCGGCGAGGACCAGCGGACGGCCGAAGGGCCGCGGATCGGCAAGCGTCTTACGCACCGCGATGAGTTCGGTGGTGGAGGGCACGCGCGTCGACGCGTCGCTGGCCTGCGCGTACTGGGCAAGCTCGCGATATGCGCCGGCGAGCGCGTGCCGTTCCTGCGGATAGCGCTCGATCGGCCAGAGTATGACCAGCAGCAGCGTTTGCAGCAAGCCGCCGGCAAACATGACGACTGCCACCATTACCGCAACATGGAGCGGTAAAGGATAACGTTCGAAGATGATCAGCGCGGTGGTTGCGTTCACCCCGATCGCCGACGCGCCCGGGCCGAGCGCAGCGATCATCCCGTAGCCAAAGCCCCAGACCGCGAGCGCTAGTATCGCGAGTTCTGCCGAGTGTGAACAGAGCGATGCGACGGCCGTCGAGAATGCCATCGCGAACGCCATGCCGAGCATCGTGGCGGCGCGCGTGCGATACACACCCTGCAGCGACGCGAATCCCACGCTGAAGGCGCCGATCCCGGCGGCGACGGCATAGATCGGGGTGCCGCCGGCAAACCCGGCAAGGAGTGCGAGCGCGACGCCGATTCCGCAGCGCACGGCAAAGACCGGCTCGACCCCGTTGCGTTCGATCCGAAATGCGCTGGTAAGGATACGTTGAATGACGCTAGCCATGAAAACATTCGTCTGTTCGATCGCCTTCGCGGTGTTCGCGCTTGCGATCTCGAGCCCGGTATGCGCAAGTCCGACAACCGCCAGCGGAATTCCGCTCGATGCGCCTTGGAAAGTGACGGTCTACGATCTCGCGCGCAAATCGTTCACGCATCCGGCCTGGGGCTGGCAACATGGCGAGCGCAACTATCAAATCGCGCTCCAGCTTGCCAAAGGCGATGGTCTCACGATCGACACCGACGTGCTCTTCGCGGCCTGCATGCTGCACGACATGGCGGCCTTTGCGCCGTATCAGGCTAAGGGTGAACACGGCGACGTTGCGGCGCGCGAGAGCGAATCGATCTTGCGCGACGCAGGCTTCCCGATGGCGAAGTTTCCGAGCGTGCAAGCTGCGATGCGCGGCCACATGTACTACAGCGATCCGGGCAGCGACCCCAACGCGATCGTCTTGCATGACGCCGACTCGCTCGACTTCTTGGGCGCAATCGGCGCGGTGCGAATGATTTCACTCACCGGCGCCTCCGCGGCAAGCGCGGCAAACGCAATAAAAGCGCTGCGCGCCTTCATTCACGACATCCCGCCGAAGCTGATCACCAAAACGGCGCAACGCATGGGTGCGCAGCGGGTCGCAGAGTTGCAGGCGTTTCTTGATGCATACCAGCGCGAGTCGTTCGACGGCGTCTTGCCTTAACGACTACCCACCCACTGCGACGGGCGCGTGGCCGAAGAGGGGCGGAATGTAGTGGCCGGCCAGATACGACAGAACGAAGACGACGACGCCGAAGGCGACGATTTCGAGGCCCTTCGAAACCGGATTACGATCGGTGTTGCGCGCGGCGTAGTATCCAACGCCGAAAAGACTCAAGACCGCGAGCACGAGCGCGAGAACCGTCGAGCCGGTCATGGAGAGCGGCACGATGTAGGCAATAATCGGAATCAAGGACCCCGCCGCAAACGATCCACCCATCGCGATCGGCGCGCGGAGATCGGCGTCTTCGGCAACCCGCGGATCGATGCCGAACTCGTCGCGCATCATCTCGTACAAGTAGATGTCGGGATGCTGGGTGAGGCGGCGTACGATCATCTGGGCCTCTTCGGACGAGAAGCCTTTCATCTTATAGTAGGCGACTTGCTCGGCGAACTCGCCCTGCGGATCCGCGGCCATCTCGGCCTTTTCCATGGCGATCGTCGCTTGCACGACCTCGCGCTCGGATCTGCCGCCCAAGTATTCGCCGACCGCCATCGAGAGCGCGCCCGCCAGCATCGCAAGAAACCCGCTGATAAAGACCGCGGAGCGCGCGCCTTCGGCAACGCCGACGCCGGTAATGATGCCAAGCGTCGTAAGAATGCCGTCTTGTGCGCCGAAGACGATCTCGCGCACGCTGCGCTGCTCCTCGAGTCTGCGGCGCTGCAGCGTATCGGGGATACGAGGTTTGACGCTCTGCCAGCCCGGAACGTCAACGACGATCTCGGTAACGACCGGCTCCTGAGGATCCATGAGCGGTGCTTCCGGTTGTGGATAGCGAATGGCCTTCCTGATGGCCTTGCTCAAATAAGCCATCTTGCCTATAGACGAAGGAGCCTCTCAGAAAAGCAGCGCGGTTCAGGCGTCGAAGGTCTGGAGACATGGAAGTCCCCGACTGGCTATTGGACTTTTTGGATTGGCTCTCGGCAGTGCTTAAGCACTGGATCCCGCTCGTCACGGGCGGCGCGATGACAGCAGCACTAGTCGTCATCAACGTGCTGGAAAGCAAGCCCCCGACCTGGCTTACCTGGATTTGGCTCTATGCCGCTATCTTCGCAGCGTCTTTCCTAGCATGGAGAGAGGGCGCTCGTGGGCGCCCCAAATTTTCCGTGCATCTCAAGCGCGTCGGGTTCTTTACGGGTGCGGGCCCCGCAAACTCCACCTGGATAGTGGGCCGCGTGTACATCTCTAACCACGGAACGCCCGGCACGATCCACGAGGTCGAGATTTGGGCCCGAGTGTGCGGGGCTCCGACCAAGGCGAAGTTTTCTTACATCGGGGACCAATTTCAACTGACAAACCCAGCGGACGCAGACGACGTAGCTAGCATCTGGCCAGAGGACGGACTAGAAAAAGCACGCGGTGTTCTCTTTGAGAAAGGACGAGGTCGGGACTACGTATTTTTCGCCTATTTCTTGGACCGAACGGTTCATGAGATAGACTTGTCTACCGTGGAAGTGCACTTCCAAGACTCGTTTGATGGGAAGTGGGAAACAATTGGAAAACCTTCGCGCATCGAACCTAATCCACGGGCCCTTACGAGGCGCGGCGCTCCTAATTAACGACTCCCGCTCCAGTTCTAGACGGCAAAGCTGGCTTTATAGGGCGTGAACGAGGCGGCAAAGATGGCGGCAAACCACTTTGCACATGACCTCGTTCACACGACCTCGTTAATGTGTGCGGTTGTGGTCTTTAGCGGACGGAGCTGCCTATGGCTACCGCGCATGACGATCGGAACAGACGTAGAGCGTTTAATTTGGAAGCCGCCTGGGCTTGACCGAGGCGGCTTCTTTTTTCTCTAATGAGGAGTTTCTTGTGTTAGGGTTTCTTTGGATTTCAAGCGGCCGATTTTTCTCCTACGGTGCGTGCAAGTGCGACCGAGACAAATTGGTTTAGGCTGACGCCATCGAGTTCCGCGCGGCGTGCGAGTTCGCGATGGAGCCCCTTTGGTACGCGTACAACGAATTTTCCGCTGTATGCTTCGGTTGAAGCAGGCTCGGGAATCGGGTCATTATCTTCGAGGCGGACCTCGATCCATGAGGCCATCGCATCTTCTAAGTTTGACAGAGCTTCCTCTGCCGTTTTTCCTTCAGTCATGCATCCCGGAAACTCGACGATCCTAGCGAACCACGTGCCGTCGCTGTTCCGGACAATCTCCCGAGTGTACGAGAGCGCCTGCCGGCATTTAACCTCCTCTTGAATTTTGACTGCCGTGACCATGTGCGTGGTGTCCTTTCAGTTGGCGCTAGGAAAGAATAGCGCCAGCAATGCTCATCCGCTTCCCCCGAGCAGTTCCATCGTGAGGCGCAGGACCTCGGCGACGTAGTGCTCCTTTACGGGGAGGCGTCTTGGGACACTGATCGTTTTGTCTGCTCGCTTGAAGACGACATGCGACCCGCTCGTCTTGCGGACCGTGAAGCCGAGTGCCGTGAGAAGGCGCTCGATATCTTCGAACCGGCAATTCGTCCGGTTCCTGAGAACTTGGTCGTACAGTCGCTCGATGCGCTTCGACTCGATCAGCCCCATGACCCCATGGTACTATATGTGGTACTACCAAGTCAATACTACATATGGTACTATGGCGAGATGATCGTTCAGCGTGCCGCACTGCAGGGTGGCCCCTTGCCGCGGCAACAGCTATCGCCAAGTCAAATCGGAGCTATGGCGCGGAAGCACCGCGCCTTTCGGCGCTGCGCGCCTTGAGAAGCCTTAAGCAACCAGCCGTTAGACCGTCAAAGCTTGGGGCAAGTGAGGCTACATGAAGTGGTTTCAGGCCGTCGCGAGAGTTCGACCCTATCTAGTCAAGATCGAAACCCCAGGTGGTCATGGAAGCGGCTTCTTATGTCTATACAATGAGAGTAAATCGCTATGCGGCATCGCGACTGCTTTTCACGTGATTTCTCAAGCTGATAAATGGCAGCAGCCGATTCGCATCATTCACGAGGATTCGCAAATTATGTTCGTAAAAGACGACCGCAGAATAATCCTGAACGACTTCAAGAACGACTCAGCGGTCATACTTTTTGATCCGACCGAGCTTGAGCTTCCACAAAAACTGCTGCCACTGCTCCCATTCGATAGAACATTGAAGGTCGGCGCAGATGTTGGGTGGCTCGGCTATCCCTCTGTGGCTCCTAATACGCTGTGCTTTTTCTCGGGGAACATCAGTAGCTGTCGGCTTGACGACGATGCCAGTGAGACCTACTTTATCGACGGTGTCGCTATCAACGGCGTCAGCGGAGGTCCGGTATTCACGCTTCCGACCGGAGGTGGTAGTCCCCGAATCGTTGGAACAATCTCCGCCTATTACCCGAACAATGCGGCGGGGCGATCTCTTCCGGGTCTTGCCTTTGCTCAAGGGGTGACTCACTTTCATAACACGATCAAGGAACTCAAGACATTTGAAGAGGCCAGGAAGAAGCGCCAAGAGCAAGAGCGAGACCAAGAGACACTATTTCCGCCAACGGCTGAACCCAATGAAGGTGGCGCATACCAGCCATGAAACAGGTACCCACCAAAGCAATTTCCAGGTCGTCGATCCCTTAAAATAGACAAGCCTCACAAAGCGCTTTTTGATGCAACGGTTCAGAACGCCTAACTTTCGGCGCGTTGGGCAATCCACGATCGTGCTCGAATGCGAGGCGGCAAGCATCGCCGTGCAGCGGCGTTTGTGGGCGCTTGCTCGCGAGGCTCGTGGCCGCCCGCACATTGCCGAAGCCGTGGTGGGTGCGGGAAATCTAACGCTGGCGTTCGATTGGCGCGCCGTCGACTATGAGACGCTACGCGGCGAACTCGAATCCGCGTGGGAACACACGATCGGCGAAAACGTGAGCGAGCGCACGATCGAGATTCCGGTGCGTTATGGAAGCGGCGACGGACCGGATCTGCAGGCGGTCGCGCAGGCGTGCGGCCTGCCCGAGACGCGAGTCATTGCGCTGCACGCGGCCGGCTCATACGTGGTTGCGTTCGTTGGCTTTCTCCCCGGCTTTGCGTACCTCGATGGTCTCGACGAACGGCTGCACCTTGCGCGGCGCGCCCAGCCGCGCACACGCGTGCCAGCGGGATCGGTAGCGATCGCCGGCACACAGAGCGCCGTGTATCCTTTCGACTCGCCCGGCGGCTGGCACGTCATCGGTCGCACCACGCAACGCATGTTCGATCCGGATCGCGAGCCCGCTGCGCTCGCGCAGCCGGGCGACCGCGTCCGGTTCGTTCCCGTATGAGCGGTCGCGCGATCGTCGTCGAGCGTGCCGGCTTGCAGAGCTTGGTCGTCGATCGCGGGCGTTTTGGTTTACGCCACCAGGGTGTCGGCTGGTGCGGCGCGATGGATTCGCGCAGTTATGCCATCGCAAACGAGCTCGTGGGCAACGCAAAGGATGCCGCTGCGATCGAAGTCGTGCTTGGCGATGTCATCCTGCGCTTCGATGCGCCGGCGCGCTTTGCGCTCGCCGGAGCCGATTGCGCAGCCGAACTCGACGGCGAGCCAATTGCCGCCTGGTCTGCGCACGCGGCGCAAGCCGGAGCGCGGCTCGTGTTACGACGTCCGCGCGCGTGGATGCGTACGATCGTCGCGATTGACGGTGGTATCGACGTGCCGCTCGTGCTTGGGTCGCGCACCACCGATCTCATGGCCGCGATGGGTGGCTTTGAGGGGCGCGCGTTACGCGCCGGCGATCGTCTGGGACTTGGGCCTGCAAACGCCGCCGCGCTACACGCGCCGGTCACGCCGCCGCGCGTCGATCTGGCCTTGCGCACAATCGCGCAACCCCTGGCGGAACATCTCTGGGATCGCGCCTGGACGATCGGGCACGACAGCAATCGCATGGGCTATCGCCTCAAAGGCGACGCAAGGCCACACGACATGGGGATGATGCCCTCGCGGGCGGTCTTCCCCGGCTTCATTCAGCTCCCGCCGTCGGGTGAACCGATCGTCTTGATGAGCGATGCGCAGACGACCGGCGGATATCCACTCGCTGGTGTCGTAGTCGAAGACGACGTGTGGATGTTGGCGCAGGCGCCGATCGGTGCCGCCGTGCGTTTCGTCGAGTACGGCGGATGACGCGCATCGATCTCAACGCCGATCTCGGTGAAGGCTGCGGCGACGACGAAGCGCTGCTGACGATTGTCACGTCGGCGAACGTCGCCTGCGGCGCGCATGCCGGGGACGCGCAGACGATGGACGCCACCGTGCGCGCGGTCGTGCGTCACGGCGTCGCGATCGGCGCGCATCCGTCGTATCCCGACCGCGAGAACTTTGGCCGCGCCGCCATGGCGCGCACGCCCGAGGAAATTTTCGGCGACGTTACCGCGCAGATCCGCGCCCTCGACGCCGTTGCCCGCGCCCATAATGCGCGGTTGCATCACGTCAAAGCTCACGGCGCGCTGTACAACGTCGCGGCGCGCGATCGTGCGGTCGCCGATGCAATCTCGCGCGCCGTGCGCGAAATCGATGCGCAGCTTGCCGTGGTCGGTCTGGCCGGCGGCGAGCAGATTGCAAGCGCCCATGCGTTCGGCTTACGGCCGGTCGCCGAAGTGTTTGCCGATCGTGGATATCGGTCCGACGGGTCGCTGATTCCGCGCGGACAGTCGGGGGCGTTGATCGATGACGTCGACGCCGCGGTCGCACAAGCGCTGGCGCTCACGCGCAGCGGTGCGGGCGAGACGATCTGCCTCCACGGCGACGGGCCGCATGCGCTGGTGTTCGCGCGTGCGATTCGTACGGCGTTGGAAAACGCAGATGTCACGGTTGCTGCGGTCGTCTAGGAGGTAACTGCTGGTGACCAATTTCGGCGATTTTCAATTTGAGATTTACCTCGCGGCGTTACATGGGAATCTTCCACCCTTGCCGATTCGTTACGAAGAACTCGAAGCGAAGGCGCTTGCGGCACTCGGGCCAAGTCTTGCGTCGTACGTCGCGGGCGGCTGCGGGAACGAACGCACGCAAGACGCGAACGTACGCGCGTTCGACCATTGGGGTATTGTGCCTCGAATGTTCAGAGCGGCGACCAAGCGAGATCTATCGATCGACCTCTTTGGGCTCAAGCTTCCGACGCCGCTGTTCATGGCGCCCGTCGGCGTGATCGGTTTGTGCGCACCGGACGGCCACGGTGATATTGCGACAGCGCAAGCCGCTGCGCGCACGGGCGTCCCGATGGTCGCGTCAACCCTGATGGTCGATCGGCTCGAAGATGTTGCCGCGCACTTCGGAGGCACCCCGGGATTCTTTCAACTCTATACGCCGACGGATCGCGACCTCGCCCAGAGTCTGGTGCGGCGTGCGGAAGCTGCCGGATTCAAAGGCATCGTCGTCACCCTCGACACGTGGATTCCGGGGTGGCGCCCGCGCGATCTTGCATCGGGAAGTTTCCCGCAGCTGCGCGGCCTCTGCCTTGAAAATTATTTTTCCGACGAACGCTTTCGCGCGATGCTTGCAAAGCCGCCTGAGGATGACCTCGCGGCCGCGACGATGCAGTGGACCAAGATCTTCGGGAACCCGTTGACCTGGAAAGATCTGCCGTGGCTGCGCTCGTTGACGAAACTTCCGTTGCTCGTGAAGGGCGTGTGTCATCCCGAGGACGTGCGCCGCGCGATCGACGGCGGCGTTGACGGAATTTATTGCTCCAATCACGGTGGACGTCAAGCCAACGGCGGCATCGCGGCAATCGACATGTTGCCGGCCGTGCTTGAGGCGGCCGGCAAGATTCCGGTGCTCTTCGATTCGGGCGTCCGAACCGGCGTCGACGCGATCAAGGCCTTAGCGATGGGCGCAACCGCGGTTGGCATCGGACGCCCTTACGCCTACGGGCTCGCGCTCGGGGGCGTCGACGGGATCGTCCACGTGTTGCGTTGTTTGCTCGCAGAAGCTGACTTATTTATGGCCGTGAACGGATTCCCCGCGCGAGCGGATCTTCGGCCCGAGATTTTGCAGCGCGTCCCAGCTATGGGGTGAAATCGGCGTCGGGTTCGCTCGCCGGGAACGCGATGTTCCCTAAGTCCTCGCTGACGCGCTCGACGTGTGTGGTGAAGAGGCCATGCGAAACGGCCTGGCCTTCGATGTGCACGATCGACCAGATCGCTCGCGGGCCGACCGGTGCAAAGTCGTAGGTGATGTCGGCGGTCGTGCCGTTATAGGGCCAGACGTACGACAAGCGCACGACGTCGTAGGTCGTCGTATCGATCCAAAGATCGCGTAACGGATAGCTTTGCGGATCGCGCAGCGGACGTAAGCGCAGATGATAGCACGTGCGTTCGCCGACGAGCTCGGTGGCGACGAGCGTAATCGCGTACGCGCGGTCGACTGCTGCAACCGTGGCAATGGTCGTAATCGGATCTTCCGCGAGATTCGGCGGCGGTGGCGCGATCGTTGCGCCGGGGACCGGAGAACGGCGATAGAAGCCGAACGGCGCACCCGCCGGCCCGACGATATAACCCCCACGTAAGAGCACGCTTGCGGGGCGCCCGTTTGCGTCGATCGTTTGCGCGAAGGTGCGGCCATCACGTAATCGCACGATAAACTGGACCTGCGTCCCGGCTTGGCACTTGTCGGCGAGGAACGTGTCTTTGCACGACAACGTGAACGACTCGTAGGCGGGTATCGCGCGCGCGCTCCACACCATTTGCGCCCGCGTGAAAATGGTGGTGGGATCGGGTGCACCGGACGCAACGGCATGGTACAGTGGAATGGTCATGAAGATGCCTTTATATCATGTGGACGTTTTCACGTCCCACCGATTCGGCGGGAACCCGCTCGCCGTGTTCCTCGACGCCGAGGGCGTCGACGGCGAAACCATGCAGAAAATCGCGCGCGAAATGAACCTTTCCGAATCGACGTTCGTGACGCGTCCGTCGGACGAGCGTGCAACGCAGCACGTGCGCATCTTCACCCCCGGCAAGGAATTGCCATTCGCGGGCCATCCGACCTTGGGAACGGCGTTCGTGTTGCAGCACTCGGGTCGCGGCACGCCCGACTTGGCGTTTGAAATGGAAGCGGGCATTATTCCGGTGCGTACCGAGGGCAAGATGCTTTGGATGACACCGCCGCCGGCTGAGGCGCTCAGCCCGGCGGTCGATCGCGCGGCCGTCGCGCAAGCCCTGGGGCTGCCCGTCTCGACCGTCATGATGCCGCCGCAGGTTTTCGGCGGGCGTGGCGTCGAGTTTTTGATCGTGTTGCTCGACACCGAGCAGAACGTTGACTGGGTTATGCTCGATCGCGGCGATTTGGTTAAAGCCACCAACGAAACGATCGGTGAAGGCAACGTGCTCATCCTGAGCTATCAAGGCGGCAAGGCCTATTCGCGTATGTTTCCCGACCTGGCGAGTAAAATCGGCGAGGATCCGGCAACGGGCAGTTCGATTGCACCGCTGTGTGCGGCACTTGGATGGTGGCGCCTTCTCGACCCGAGCCGCACGGAGCTCGTAGCGCATCAGGGCCATGCGATGGGACGGCCGTCGATATTACACGCGCGCTTCAGCGTCGAAGGAACGTACGTGCAACAGATCGTGGTCGGTGGTGAATGCGTAGCAGTCTACGAGAGCGTGCTCGAGCTTTAAACGTTTTCGCTGAGTAGCGCCACGTCGAAGCTGCTCCACCCGCCGAGGATGCTCAAGGTGTCGTCGGCTTCCTTGCGCGAATCGCGAACGAGGAATCCGACGGTGCGAATGCCCAAGGTCGCCGCAGCGCGAAGCGCGCGTGCGTCCTCTTCGCGGCGGATCTCTCCGACGAAGACGATCGGAATCTTGGAGCGAATCGCCTGTTCAACGAGATCGATCACTTTGCCGTCTTGCGGAGCGAGCAACTCCACGCGTTCGCGCGTGAGACGCGCCGCTGCCGTCGAGCAGATCCACTCGCCCTCTTCCGAGGTGCGCACGTGCAGCACCGTGATCGAACGCTTGAGGGCTTCGTTGCGCAAACGCTCCATCAGCGGAACGAGGTTGGGCACGTTGATCTTCGTTGTCGGGAAAAGATCCCGATTCACTTCGGACATGGACTCATCTTACACGCTCTCGACGGCAACGCCTACGAGCGCGCTCTCCCGGATCGTTGCCGCGAGGCGCTCGATCGCCCGGCGTCGCGGCACGAAGGCACGGTGAATCACGCGAATCAAGCGGGCTGAGTGCAAGCCCTCGAGCGGCCGAAAGACGATGCGCGCGAAGCGGCTTTCGAAATGCGTGCGCGCGAGCAGCGGGACGATCGTGGTCCCGAGGCCGGCCTCGACGAGGTTGAGCACGGTCTCGAGACTGGTTGCCGAGAGATCGCTGCGCAACCGGCGGCCGCGCGCCTGGCCGCATAGCGCCAGCGCCTGGTCTGACAAGCAATGTCCGTCGGCGAGTAAGATGAGCGTGGCCGGATCGAGTTCATCCACACGAATGCTTGCCTGCTGCGCAAGCGGATCGTCGAGCGGAAGCGCCAAGCTGAACGGTTCGTCGAAGAGGGCGATCTCCGAGAGGTTCCCGTCGCGGTGGTCGGTGGCAACGAGCGCCGCATCCAGCCGCCCGGCGTGAATTGACTCGAGCAGGCGATGCGTCATGTCTTCCACCACGACCAGTGGCGCTGCGGGAAGCTGTTTTTGCAGCGGTCCGAGGATGCCGGGCAAAAGGTAGGGAGCCAGCGTCGGAATGACGCCCAGGCGAATCGGTCCGACCATCGGGTCGGCACGGGATTGGGCGACTTCTTCGATGCGGGCGACGGCGTCGAGCACGACCCGCGCCTGTTCGAGGATCAGCTCGCCCGCGGGCGTGACGCGCAGCGTGCGCCCGTCGCGCTCGAACAGCTCCACGCCGAGTTCGCTTTCGAGCTTGCGAATCTGCGCGCTTAGCGTCGGCTGGGCGACGCCGCACTCCTCGGCGGCCCGGCTGAAGCTGCGCCGGCGCTCGAGGGCAAGGGCGTACTGTAGATCTTTGACGTTCATAGGTGATCCAAATGCAAAGCATCGTATCCATTGGCTTAGGCTTTGCATTCTCCTGGACCGCGCAAAAGCAAACTCTGGCCGGCACAGGAGCGCCGGCCCAGGCTCACTCGCGTCTCGCTAGCTTTGGGTGCTAGTTAACGCGCCGCTCGCGTGCGCGGCGGTCGATTCCAGTACGTCGGTCAGAGGTCACGGCGATGTTCAACACCCGGCGATCGCCTCCGCGCCGTTCTGCCTTACGCTTGTCCTGGGTGGTAGTTGCGTTCGACATCCAAGGACTGTTTGACGGCGGGCGCCTGCTACCTATGCCAGCCGCCGCGCCAGCCCCAACCGCCGCCCCAGCCCCAGCCAAAGCCGAGGCTCAGGCCGTAGGCCGGATACGGATAATACGGATAGCCGTAGCCGTAGCCGTAGTACGGGTAACCGTACGAGACCATACGATAGGGCGTGTCGATCTGGTCGGCCTCAAAGGTCGAGCCGTTGGTCCGCCCGCTGATCGTCACCGGATATCCCGGCTGCAGACGGATCCCTGTCGGATTGATGATCGTGCCTTGGTGCAGCGTCACGTTGTCTATGTAGCCGCGCACATCGCGGACGTACATCGTGTAGGCGCCGTTAAAGCTCGAAACGGTGCCCTTGATCGTCTCGACCTTGGTCGTGGCGTAGCTTGGCATTGACTGTTGGGCGAGCCCAACGGTCGGCAAACTCAGGAAACCAATTGAAGCGGCCACTGCGGGGATAGCACGCAGGGCCTGTTTGACCCAGCTCTTCATAACGGTATCACTGTACCCGATGAAGCTGAGAAATCGTTCAAATGAGCAAGGCCTCTCAGGAATCGCTCTGCCTGGTGGCGTAGCCTTTGCGGCGATGCTGCTTTACCGCTCGAAGAAGCCTATTCTCTACGCCGCGATCGGGGTACTCGCGTTCGCTATTGCCGGCTGCGGCGGCGGCACGCGGCACCACCGCGGCGGACCGGCCGCGGCAGCGGCTATTCCGACGGCGACGGCAGCGCCGGCGACCGTCAAACCAAGCGCGCAAATCGCCGGCATCGTCGCCCCGTATCAGAATGTCTCGATTTCGAGTTCGCTCAGCGAACCGACTGACGTCGTGAACGTCATTCAGGGCGATCATGTGCACAAGGGTCAGGTCCTCGCGATCCTGGATACAACCGACCTGGTTGCCAACTACAATGCCGACGAGCGCAATGCAGCGTCCGCCGACGCGCGCGCCGTGCAAACCAAGTATCAAGCGCAACTCAACCTCGGCCAGGGCAACTACAATGTCGAGGCGGCGAAGGCAGCGATGAATAACGCCAAGCTCGTCTACGATCAAGATAACTCGCTCTATAAGAGCGGTTACGTTTCGGAGTCAGCGCTCGAAGCCGCACACGCCGCCTACGTGCAGGATCAGCAAACGTACAATACCGCGGTCCTCAACGCGCAGGTGAACGGCAACAACACGCAGGGTCTGCAGGCCGCGACCGTCGCGTCGGCGATCGCCGACGCCGAGTCGGCGCACGCGCAAGCCGATCAAATTGAGGCATCGATCGTAAAAGCAACGATCGTTTCGCCGGTTGACGGCGTCGTGGTCAATCGCAATCTCAATCCCGGTGAGTATCCGGGATCGCGCACGATCTTCACCGTTCAACAACTGGACCCGGTGTACGCCGAGCTCAACGCGTCGTCGTCCAACGTCTTCACAATTCAGCGCGGTGCGCTGGTGAATCTCGCGGTTTCCGGCGTCACGAACGCCACGTACCAGGGCCGAGTCAGCGCCGTGCTCGGCCAGGTGACGCCCGGTTCGACCAATTTCACCGTCGAGGTGATCGCCGCAAACCCCGGAGACCGGCTGCAGTCGGGCATGGCCGTCACGGGCACGATCGCGCTTCCCGAAGTGAGTGGGACCGGTATTCCGACGGCCGCGTTTCTCGACGACTCGCACACCACGATCATGATCGTCGACGAAAACGGCGACGCGAAACAGCAGAGCGTCAAAGAGCTCGGCAGTGACGGCAAAACCTCGATCGTAACCGGCATTTCCAACGGTACGAAGCTGATATCGAACGGTCAGCTTGGGATTGCTTCGGGACAGCAAGTCGTCAACAGCGGTGCTTCAGGTTCGCCGGGCGCTTCAGCCTCGCCCGGTGCTTCAGCCTCACCCGGTCACGCGTACCAGCAGCAACCGTAATGTGGCTCACCCGGCTTTGCGTCCAGCGGCCGACGATCATCTTCGTCATGCTTGCGCTCATTGCCGTGGTGGGCACGTTCGGCGTGCTCACGATCACGCAGCAACAATTTCCTAACGTTGATTTTCCGGTCGTCGGTGTGCGCGCGAGCTATCCGGGCGGATCGACAACCGAGATTCGCGACGCGATCGTGCGTCCGCTCGAAGATGCAATCGCCGGCGCCCCGAACCTCTCGTACATCAATACGACGGTCCAGCAGGGCCAAGCGTCGATCACGGCCACCTTCGATCTCTCCTCGAACAAGACGACGGACCTCGTGCAGGTCCAGCGCCGTGTCATGATCGCGCAATCGCAGCTGCCCAGCGACATGCCCGCGCCGACCGTTGGAACCTTCGATCCGGCGCAGGCGACCGTTCTGACGATCGGCCTGAGTTCGAGCGCGGTCAGCCCCGGACAGATGTCGGCGATCGTCAACAACGACATCGTACCCGCGATCGAACAAATTGACGGGGTCTCGAACGTCAACGCCAACGGCGCGGTCACGCCCGCGTTCGAAGTGCAGGTCAATCCGAATTTGCTCACCTCGGCAGGCTACACGCTCAGCGACGTTGTCAGTTCGATTCAAAACAACAACAACCGTGAGCCCGGCGGGATTGCGTATCTGCCGGGACATGAAACGACGATCGACGTGCGCGGCGACCTTACCACCGAATCGTCGGTCGAGAACCTGCTGATCTCGGCAGCATCCTCGTACACGACCTCGTTTGGAAACGCCAGCTACAACGAGCCGGTCGCAGCCGGTGTTCCCGGCGCGCCGTCGGCGGGATCTTCGAGCGTGACGTCAGCGACGGCCGCGAGCAACGCGTCGAGCAGTGCGGCGCTTGCGGCCGCGGCGACCGCGTCGCCGCCTCCGGCGAGTTCATCCTCAGCGACGACGTCGAATAGTACGACCGTCACCGCGGTCACGCCGCCCCCGAATCTGTCGCTTCCGGTGCAGTCGACGCAACCGCAGCCCACGGCGCCGGCGGCGCCATACCTGTTGTCCGTCGCGACGCAGTATCCGACGGTCGGTTCTACCACCGTGACCAACGCGACTACGGGCGGCGGAGGCTATTCCGGGCCGTCGCTTTCGAATGTCAATCCGTGGACCTACGCGCCGCGCCAGATGCGAATCTCGGACATTGCTGATGTCATCGACGGTTTTGAACCGCAGCGCCAATATAGCTACGTCGGCACGATTCCGACGATTTCGCTCGGCGTCCAAAAGGCGACGGGCGCAAGCGAGGTCGTCGCCGCGGACAACGTGCTCAAAGCACTACCGGGCATCGAGAAGCAATACCCCCAGATCCAGTTCCAGATTCTCAACAATCAGGCCGCGTACACGGAAGACCAGATCTTCGGCGTCGCGCGAACGCTCTCCGAAGCGATCTTCATCACCGCGCTCGTAATGCTGTTCTTTCTGCGCTCGTGGCGCAACGCGATCGTCGTGCTCATCGCCATTCCGTCGTCGCTCGGCGTGACGATCGCCCTCATGCGGGCCTTTAATTTTTCGGTCGACACCGTCTCGCTGCTCGCGATGACATTGATCATCGGGATCCTCGTCGACGATTCAATTGTCGTACTCGAGAATATTCAACGCCATCATGCAAGCGGTGAGGACCCCAAGGACGCGGCGATCAAAGGCCGCACGCAGATCGGTCCTGCGGCTATCGTCATCACGCTGGTCGACGTCGTGGTCTTCTTGCCCATTGCGTTTCTGCCGGGAACGGTCGGCCGTTTTCTCTCGGAATTCGCGCTGGTCGTGGTGACCGCCACGCTGACCTCGCTCTTCATTTCATTCACGGTCACACCGTCGCTGGCCGGCAATTGGTCGCTGCTCTCCAAGTGGAAGCCGCCGAAACTGATCGATCGCTTCACCGACCTGTTCGAACGCACGCGCCTATGGTACGCGCACGACGCACTACCGTGGGCGCTCAAACGGCCGCGCTTGGTAGTTATCGCCTCGTTCTGTGCGGTGATCGGGGCGATCTTGCTCGTTCCGCTCGGGATCATCGGGTTCGAATTCATGCCGCCGGTGGATCGTGGCGAGGTTTTCATCCAGTTCACCTATCCGACCGGAACGCCGCTCGCGTTCGTTAATGAAAAAATCGGCGAGATGACGAAGGAACTCGCAAAGATCCCCGCCGTGCAATCGCAGACGGCACTCGCCGGTGCGACGCAAAGCGGCTTCGGCGGAACGGTCAATCAGGGCAGCGTCGGACAAGTGCACGTGTTCTTGCAAGACAACCACAAGGGCACGACCGACTCGTGGGCGCAGCGGTTTGGCGCAATGGCACTGAAGATTGCGCCCGGAGCGAAAATCGTATCGGTCGCGGCTACGGGAATCGGCGGGGGCAGTTCGCAACAGATCGATTATCTCGTAACGTCGACCGACGACCAGCCGGAAAAATACGCACCGCAAGTCCTGGCGGCACTACAGGAGACGCCGGGCGCGATCAACGTCAATAGCTCCGCGTTGCAGTTAGCGCCCCAGATCGACATCGATTTCGATCGCGACCGCGCGCGCGCGTTCGACATCAACATCGGTACGGCGGCTTCCGCGATTCGGGCGGCATTCGGCGGCACGCTGGCGGCGCAGATTCAGACCTCGCACGGCATCAAATACGTGCAGGTGCTCTATCCGAGGAGCTTCCAGACGTCGATCGCGACGTTGCTCGCGCTACCGCTGCGCGCGAGTAATGGTTCGATCATCCATCTGGTCGACATCGCCAAGCTCGTGCAAGATCCGTCCGAAGCGCTGATGACTCGGACCAACCGCGAAACCGTCGTGCACGTTCAAGCGAATCTCTCGCCGGGCGTTGCGCTCTCGATCGTGCAGAATCGATTCCTAAAGAACCTTGCCGCGCTAAAACTGCCCGATACGGTTCAGGTGAAGCCGAACGCCGGGGGAAATCAGCAGAACCTTTCCGACACGGTCGTGGGCATGGGCGCAGGGCTGCTGCTCTCATTCCTGCTGGTGTACTTATTGATGGTTGCGCTCTATAACAGCTACCGCTTGCCCTTCATCATTATGTTTGCTGTGCCGGTCGCAACGGTTGGTGCGATGCTGGCGCTCGCGATCACGCGCCAGAGTCTGAACCTCTATTCGTTGATCGGGACGGTGCTGCTGGTGGGTCTGGCGACGAAGAACGGTATTCTGTTGGTTGACTTCGCCAGTCACATGGTCGAACAAGGCATGGATCGGGTGAGCGCGATGATCGAAAGCGCCAAGGAGCGCTTCCGTCCGATCATTATGACGACGTGCGCCATGATCGCGGGCATGACACCGATTGCGCTTGCGCTCGACCCCGGCGGCGCGCAGCGTCAGGCGCTCGGCGTCGTGGTCATCGGCGGCTTGATCAGTTCGCTGGTCTTAACCCTTGTATTGGTTCCGGTCATTTTCATGTGGCTTGGACCAACTGGACCCGCGAAGGAGGCGGAGGCACCATGAGATTCACGCGGCTCTTTGTCGAACGGCCGACGCTGGTTACCGTCTTCCTCGCGCTGGTGCTCATCGCCGGCACGCTCTCGGGCTTTCGTTTGGTCAAGCAGCAGCTGCCGAACTACGACGTCCCGTCGATTCAAGTACTGCTCACCTACAACGGCGCATCGACCACCGAGATGCGCGACGCGATCGTTCGCCCGCTCGAAGACCAGATCGCCGGCGCGCCGGACCTGAGCTACGTCGAAACCTCAATCGAGCCGGGACAGGCGTCGATCGTCGCCGTCTTCTCGTTGACCTCCGACGAAAACACGGATCTGGTGCAAGTGCAGGGCCGCGTCCAGAACTCGCTGCATCAACTGCCCAACGATCTGCCGACCCCGCAGATCTCGATCTACAATCCGTCCGAAGCGGTCGTCGTCTCCCTCGCCGCATCGTCCACGACGGATTCGCTCGGCCAGCTCTCGGCGATCGTTACCAACGACATTGTGCCGTCGATCGAGCAAGTTCCGGGTGTCTCGTACGTTCAGGAAAACGGCAACGTCACCGCCTCGATTCAGGTCAACGTCGATCCGCAGAAGATCTCGGCATCCGGCTTCACGCTGACCGACGTTATCAACGCGATCGCGAACAATAACGTGCGCGCACCGGGCGGCATCGTGTACGAGCCAAATCGTGAGACGAATCTAGACATTCGCGGCGACGTGCAGGACGTGCCGACCGTGGGCAACCTGTTGCTCGGCAATTCGACCACGGCGGCGACGAGTACGTCGGGCTCGTCGAGCGTCTATCCGTGGACGGCCACCTCGCGGCTCTTTCGCATCTCGGACGTCGCCAACGTCCAAGACGCCTTTGAAACGCAGCGCGTCTACGCGTATACCAACGGGACGCCGGCAATCGAGCTCGACGTGCAGAAAGCGGCCGGCTCGAGTGAAGTCACGGCCTCAAATGCGGTGATTGCGCAGCTTCCGCGGCTCCAACAGCAGTATCCCGACATCAAGTTCTCGGTGCTCAACGTGCAGTCGACCTACACGGAGGATCTGCTCTCGGGTGTCACGCGCACGCTGATCGAAGGCATCCTCATCACCGCGGTGGTGATGCTGTTCTTCCTGCGTTCGTGGCGCAAAGCCGTAGTTGTCATGATCGCCGTCCCGGCCTCGTTTTTAGTGACGCTCGCGGTGATGAACGTGTTGGGTTTCACGCTCGACACCGTCTCGCTGCTGGGCATGACGTTGATGATCGGTATCTTGGTCGACGACTCCATCGTCGTGCTCGAGAACATTTCGCGCCACCAAGAGGAAGGAGAGCAGCCCAAAGAGGCGGCCATCAACGGCATCTCCGAGATCGGCGTCGCGACAATCGTCATCACGCTGGTGATCGTGGTTGTCTTTCTTCCGCTCTCGTTTTTACCCGGTTCCGTCGGCTTGTTTTTGCGCGAGTTTGGTTTGGTCGTAACCGTGGCGACGCTCACCTCGCTGTTCGTCTCGTTTGCGGTGACCCCGGCGCTTTCGGGGCGTTGGGCGCTCTTTTCACGCTGGCGGCCGTGGCGCGTGGTCGATCGGTTCACCGAGTGGTTTGACGGCGTGCGCATCTGGTACGCGCAAACCGCACTGAGCTGGGGGCTCGATAATCGCGCGCTGGTTGTCTGGGTCTCCTTCGCAAGTCTCGTTGTTGCGCTGCTGCTCATTCCGCTGGGCGTCGTCGGCTTTGAGTACTATCCGCCGGTCGACCGCGGCGAACTCTTCATCAACATCAACTATCCCACCGGTACGCCGCTCACATCGGTCACGGCTGCCGTGCGCCAGGCCGAGCAGATCGTACTCAAAGTTCCGGATCTGCAATCCGAGACGTCGATCGCCGGCGCCTACGAAGGCGCGCTAACCGGCTACATCAACAACGGCGCCGTCGGCCAGATTCACATCTTCTTGAAGACCGGACGGCACAACTCGACTCAGTATTGGTCGCAGCAGCTCGCGAGCCGGATACAAAATGCGCTGCCGGACGCTCAAGTGACGGGCGTGCCCTCGACCGATCCCTCGGGCGGTATTTCGCAGCCGATCGGCTACGTGATCGAAAGCGCGACCGCCGATCCGACGGAAGCCGCGATCGAAGGCATTCGCGGCATTACAGAAGACGCCGGGCGTGATCGATGCCACGACCTCGAATGCGCTCGAATCGCCGCAGATCGAAGTGAACTTCAATCGCAATGCGGCGCGAGCACTCGACGCGAGCATCGGCACGGCCTCGACCGCGGTGCGCGCCGCATACGGCGGCTATACGGCGACGCAGTTCACCGGCCCTGACGGCCTCAAAGACGTGCAGGTGATCTACGAGCAGAAGGATCTCGACAACCTGGCCGGCATCTCGTCGATTCCGATCCGTGCCAACAACGGCTCGATCATCCGGGTCGGCGACATCGTCGACCTGCAAGACGTTCCCGCGCCGCCGTTGATCATTCGCCTGGAACGCCGTAACGTCGTCCTGATCGGCGCGAACGTGACGCCGGGTGCGACGCTCTCGAACGTCACGCGCGATTACGAGCGGCGCTTGCGCGCATTGCACCTGCCGGCCGACATCACGGTGGCACCGGTGGCCGGCGGCAATCAAGAACAGGTCACCGATACGACGTACGAGATGAGCATCTCGCTCTTGCTCTCGATCTTGCTGGTCTATCTTTTGATGGTCGCGCTCTACAACGGTTACGTGACGCCGTTCATCGTAATGTTCACCGTGCCGGTCGCGGTGGTCGGCGCGCTTGGCGCGCTCGCGATTACCCGGCAGACGCTCAACCTGTTCTCGCTGATCGGCTGCATCATGTTGGTCGGCCTGGTGGCGAAGAACGGTATCTTGCTCGTCGACTTTGCCAATCAACTCCGCGATCGTGGCATGAGCAAACTCGACGCAATCGTCGAGAGCGCGCACCACCGGTTCCGTCCGATCGTGATGACGACGTTTGCAATGATCGCCGGCATGCTGCCGCTCGCGCTCGCGCTCGATCCGGGATCGCAAGCCGAACGTCCGCTGGGCATCGTGGTGATCGGCGGTCTCTCCAGTTCGCTCGTGCTCACGCTGCTGCTCATTCCGATCATGTACCTGCGCTTCGCACCCGAAGACCGCAAGGACGAGACGCTGGTGCACAAACCGGCGCCCGTTCCCGAGTCGCCGCTACGGGTGTAGTCTTGTCATCCCGAGCGTAGCGAAGCGTAGCGAAGGTATCGAGGGAGTGCCGATCGCCCCGAGAATACGTGAGCGCGTCGGTCGGGCCGAGGATCATGCCAGGCATGTGGCACGCGCATGCGCTATATAATTAACATGGGGAAATCGAGCATCGAGTGGACCACGGACACTTGGAACCCCGTAACAGGGTGTACGAAAGTTAGTCCAGGTTGTGACCACTGCTACGCCGAGACTTTCGCGGAGCGCTGGCGAGGGACAAGAGGGCACATCTACGAGCGCGGTTTTGACCCGCAGCTTCGACCCGAAAGGCTTGTACAGCCGCTAGAGTGGTCATCGCCGCGCATGATCTTTGTGAATTCGATGAGTGATCTCTTCCACGTGTCTGTCCCCGATGACTACATTATCGCGGTCTTCAACGTAATGAAGGCCGCTAAGTGGCATCAATTTCAGGTACTGACGAAGCGCGCCGAGCGGCTAAAGCGCCTATCTCACAAACTCGCGCTGCCGGAAAACGTGTGGCTGGGCGTAAGTGTCGAATCGCCCGAATTCTATTGGCGAATAAAATTCTTACAGCAGGTGCGGGCCCACGTACGCTTTCTTTCCTGCGAGCCGTTGCTCGCCTCACTCAGGAATCTACCGTTAGACGGAATTCACTGGGTGATTGTCGGTGGCGAGAGCGGCCCCGGCGCTCGGCCCATGCACCCTGAATGGGTGCGGCAGATAAAGGAGCGATGCGTGGCAACCGGCGTTCCATTCTTCTTCAAGCAGTGGGGCGGCGTGCGTAAACGTTTACATGGGAGAACCCTGGACGGAAGAACGTGGGATGAGATGCCAGAGTTGACCGAGCGCGCTCGCCCTGCTGCGAATGGCTAAGCCGAGAGAACCTTTGTGGCCAATTGAGCCTCATACGGTTGCAAAACACGAGATACTTCGCCGGTACCTTACTCGCTGGATTCCAATCATGGCTTCGCGCAATCCGCGCATCGTATACATTGATGGCTTTGCGGGTCCCGGGAAGTACCTTGGCGGCGAAGATGGCTCCCCCATCATCGCTTTGAAGGTGGCCAGAGATTTTGTAGAGAGGGGAACGCTAAAGGCAAAGCAACTGGCGATGTACCTTGTCGAGCCACACGCGGACAGGCACGATCTTCTGGAGAGCGAGATTCGCGCGCTTAGAGAGAGCGATGTAGCATATCAGGGGATCGGCGTGACAGTGGTGCATTCGGAATATACGACGGCCATGGACGACATCTGGAAGCAGCTGGAGACCGCCCACGCGAAGCTCGCTCCCACATTCGCATTCATCGACCCGTTCGGCGTGAGCGGGACCCCTTTCGAGCACGTCGTGAGGCTACTTTCAAACCCAAAGACAGAAGTGCTTATCAATTTGATGTACGAGGAAGCCAATCGCTTTCTTACAACACCTGAGTTTGAAGGCCATCTCGATGCTTTCTTTGGTGATGCGTCTTGGCGCCGGCTGATAGATATTCCAGGGTCCGCTAAGCGAAGAGATGCGACGATTGAACTATTCAAGCAGCGTCTGCGGGCGGCCGGGGCCAAGTACGTGCAGGTCTTCGAGATGAAAAATCAGCGCAACCAAACCGACTACCTGCTCTTCTTTGGGACACACAGCGATAAGGGGCTCGAGGTCATGAAGGAGGCGATGTGGCGCGTCGACAGCTCGGGGACATTTTCTTTTAGCGACTACACGCATGCTAAGGGACCAATGCTAATCGAGCCGTCACCAAACTACGACAGCCTTCAAGACCAACTGCGCGACAGGTTCCATGGCAAGGAGGTCGGCATGCAGGATATACGGCTTTTTGTTCTCGCCGAGACGTCATTTTTCCACTATAAGCGCGAGGCGCTGAAGCCGATGGAGGCCTCAGGCTTGATTGAGGTAATACCGGCGCCGGGCAAGCGCCGACGCGCGGGTACATACGCCGACGACGTCCGAATAAAATTTAGCTGATGTTGGCCTCTTGTGCGTGGTCGAACGATATCAGCATGGTCGATGTCCCTCGACTACGGCGCTGCGCGCCTACGCTCGGGATGACAAGAGTGTTAGAACAATGTCTCTTGGACTGGGTCGTTGTCGATGAGCACGTCGGGTGCGTCGTAGCGCGCGTCGTTCAATCGCATTGAGGCGTCGCGCGCCTCCATCGCAGCGGCATCGTACGGGCGTAAGAGCGCGCGAGCCTCGGCCGGAGGTAGATCTTCATATGCAAGCCACTTCTCGAGTTCATCATCCTTTAAAATGGCCGGCATGCGGTCGTGCACGCCTGCAACCAATTCGTTGGGCGGACAGGTGACGATCGCGCATGGCGTCGGGCCTTGCGCGACCGGATTCCAAATGCCGGCAAAGGCAAAGACCCGTTCGTCCTTCATCGTGTAGTACACCGGCTTACGCCCGCGCCATTCATAGAAGCCGTCGGCGAAAATAATGCAGCGAAAAGCCAGCGGATGCGAAGCGACCGTCTCAGCGCGCGCGTTGATGCGTCCTTCGATGCCCCACTCCAGCGGAATCACTTCGTTCTTGCCATCGTTACGAACGCCGAGCACGGCCTGGGTGGGGGCAATGTTGAAGCGCGGAAGGCGATACTCGCTGAATTCCTCGAAGCGATACCGGGGATACCGTGCGCTGATGCGTAACGGGTCAGTTAGGGTAAAGCGTCCGCACATCCCGTCTCCGATTGGAGCGGCTATGAAGAATTACCTGGGGATCATGGGCCTCTGTCTACTCAGCGCGTTCGCCTTGCGCGCGGATGCGGCGGCCGATCGCGTCCTGCAGAATCTCCACGGCGTCGTGAGCTGGGTGACCGGCACAGGGCCGCCCGCCATCTCGCTCGCGCCCACGGCCTCGACGGCACTTGCGGATGACGACGTGGCGCGCACCGGCGCGGCGTCGATGGCGGCGATCGACTTACCCGATTCGTCGCAGATCCTCATGGCCAGCAATAGTGTGCTCAAACTCGACACGTTTTCGCAGACGGATGTTGCGCGCGCGCACTTCGTGGTCTTTGAGGGCAAGCTGCGCTTTCGGGTCGTGCATCCGGGCGGAGCACGCGCGGATTTCACCTTCACCACGCCGACCGGGCAGATCGGGGTGCGCGGAACCGAAGGTGATATTGCAGTCGATCCGTTCGACGGCGTGCGCATGAATGTCTATCGCCTTTCCGATCCGGCGCTGCCGGTGCATGTGGCGATGATCGACGGCTCTTCGTACGATATCTCGGGAGGCCAGAAGATTTGGATGCGCTGGATCTCCGGAAAGCTGATCGCCAAAGTCACGCCGATTACGGCCGACGAGATCAAGCGCTTCGAAGAACTCGGACCGCCGTAACGTGCGCGCCATGGTACTCGAGCGGCCCGCGCCGATCGAAACCAACCCGCTGGTGCTCAGAGATCTCGAGCGACCGGTACCGGCCGACGACGAACTGCTCGTGCGCGTGCGCACGTGCGGCGTCTGCCGCACCGACTTGCACGTGACCGAAGGCGACCTTCCGCCCAAGCATCCGTCGATGGTTCCCGGTCACGAAGTCGTCGGCGTGGTGGAGCAAATGGGCGCGTCATGCGCTCGGTTCAAACTCGGCGATCGTGTCGGAATCGCCTGGCTTCGCGAAACCGACGGCACTTGTAAATTCTGTAGCCGCAAGCGTGAGAATCTCTGCCCGAACGCGCGCTTCACCGGCTGGGATCACAACGGCGGCTACGCGGAGTTCGCAACCGTACGCGAGGCCTACGCCTACGCGCTTCCCGACGCGATCGGCGACGAAGCGGCATCCCCGCTGCTGTGTGCGGGAATCATCGGTTTTCGCGCGATCAAACGAGCCGGCGTGGCCCCCGGTATGACGGTGGGCCTGTATGGTTTCGGCGGTTCGGCGCACCTCGCGCTCCAGGTACTCAAGCATTGGACGTGCACGGTCTACGTGATGAGCCGCGCCGGGATTCACCGGGACCTGGCTAACGAGCTCGGGGCGGACTGGATCGGTGAAGCTTCGGATACGCCGCCGCAACCACTCGATGCGGGCATCATGTTCGCGCCGGCAGGTGAACTGGTACCGCCGGCGCTGCGTGCGCTCGATCGCGGCGGCATTCTCGCCATCGCTGGGATCTATCTCACCGACATCCCCTCGCTCAACTACGAGCGCGAGCTGTTCTACGAACGAGAGTTACGTAGCGTCACGGCAAACACGCGCGCCGACGGCGAAGAATTTTTGCGCATCGCGGGCGAGATCCCGATCAAGAGCTTCACCGTGCCGATGGCGCTCGACGAAGCCAATCGCGCCCTCTCGATGCTCAAGCACGACGAGCTTCGCGGAGCCGCGGTCTTGCACGTTTCCTAGGGACCGAGGGGCTGGTTTAGGCGGTACGGTCCGGTGGTACAATTCCGCCATGTCTATGTTCGCACTCCAGCCGTCAGCGTACGTGCCGTTGGCGATTGGCTTTTTCGGGCTTGGCACGGGCTATTTTATTTTCGGCGGCCAAGAGTTTTTTGGCTGGCCGCGTTCGACACCGGAGGTCGATCGAAGCATGGGGTTGTGGGGCGTGTGGATGCCCGGCTTCATGCAGCTCGTCGCCGGCACGTACATCTTCGTCGGGCTAACCTGGTTCCAAGTCTTCAAGGGCGCGCCGCTCTACATGGCCGGCCTTGCGTTCACAGCTTACGGCGTGCATTGGTTCGCGCTCGGGGGACGCCGCCTGGTGGCCGGAGATGGCGCGCCCGAAGCGTGGATGACGATCGCCTTCACCTTGATCTCGCTCTTGGGCCTGCTCGTCTTTTGGACGGCGGGTGACATTCCGGTGGCGCTGATATTCCTCGGTCTCGTGCTGGTCTACATCTCCGAGGGATTGGAACGGTTCGGCGTGGTGCACTCGTCGAAGCCGCTGGGATTCTTCCACCTGGTAACCGGGATCTGGCTGATGTACTGCACGTATGCGGCGACGTTCAATATGGCGCTCGGCGCGCATTGGTGGCTATAGGCGTTCGACCTCGCGCCGCAGGCGGCGCAGCAGAAGCGCGGTCGTCATCCATGCGATGTATCGTCCGATGCACGCGTCGAATAGACGACCGGCCGCGCCGAATGGCGGCGTATACGCGATGCTGAATTGCAGTTGCGTACCTTGCGGCGCGTGAGGACGTACGGTCAAAAGCGCGCGGCCGGCGGGAAATAGTGACGAGCGCGGACGCCAGTGGAACTCCAGCGCCTCGTGGCGCCGGACACTGTCGGTGTAATCCTCGACGACGCTCGCGCTGACCGCGCTTCCGACGACCAATTCGTCGATTCGTCCGCGCTGCGCCGACTGCGCGAGGAATGCTTGCGCCCGCTCGATTGCGTCCGAGAATGGACAGCGCGCAAAAGTATCCTGCCGGACGACTCGTTCCTCGTCGTGCACGGCGCTTATGCCGCCGTCGTGACCGCCGCAGTCGTGCCGCGGCTCACCGTTGGTGCATGCATTTGTGACGGACGCGTCACAATGACCGGAACGTTCGCGCGGCGCAGGATGCCCTCGGCAACGCTACCGATAAAGAGATGGGCAAACCCCTTGCGCCCGTGCGTGCCCATGCAAATCAGCCCGACGCGGTTGTCGTCGGCGATGCGTAAGATTTCTTCGCATGAGTCGCCTTCGGCGGCAATGGTTTCCGCGATGAGGCCATCGGCCTCGCACTGCGTTTTGGCATCGCTGAGCATATCGGCACCGGCGTCGCGCATAACCTGGATCGTGTCGACCGGGTACGGCGTTTCGTAGCCGCAGACGAGGAGATACTTAGAAACGTCAACGACGTTGACCAAGAGCAGGTTCGCCGCGTCTTCTCTGGCAAGCCGACGGGCGAGGCCGAGCGCGGCGCCGGCTGCGTCGGACGCGTCAACGGCGACAAGGATGGTGTTGAACATGATGGGTCTCCTTTAATTTACCACGTTCTCATGCCGGGTGCGAGAAACGCATTGCTGTGAAAGAGTTCGATGAACGGGCCGCTGTAGGCGAGCACAGCTAATACGAGCGCAACCACACCCCAGCGGAAGAGATGTTCGAACATTGCCGGCGCGCGCTCGCTTCCCGGTGCAGGCACGGCGAAATCGGCGTTCATGTCGTGGGTCTTTTCGTTTTGGAACAGCGTGCCGATGGCCACCGCGGCGAAGAAGCAGATGCTGATAAAGAGGATCCCTCCGCCCGCCGCCGCGAGCAGCATCGCCGGTTGCCACGACTGCGCAACCGTTGCGCCTGCATAGGCAACGGACGCGGTGCGACGCGGTGCGCCGAGCAGCCCCGCGTAGTGCATCGAGAGCGACATCACCAACATCCCGATGAACCACAAGCGCGTTTGCCACAGCGCGATGCCGCGGCCCCAGAGCTCGCGTCCGGTAAGCCGCGGGATCAGCCAGTACGTTGCGCCGATGAACGTCAGCGCGACGGGGCCCCCGACGGTGACGTGGAAATGTCCGACGATCCAAATCGTGTTGTGCACCAAGGTGTCCATGCTGTACGAGGCGTTCACCATGCCGCCGAATCCCCCGAGGATAAAAAGCAGCATACCGTATCCGGCGGCCGAGAAGAACGGATCGTTCCACGGAAGCGAGCGGACCGTCGCAACGAAGCCGTGTTTGCCCGCTTTGATCGCGGCCAATTCGAACGAGGCGAAGATCGCAAAAGCGGTGAGGAACGACGGGATCGCCACGCCGTAGGTCATCACCATGTGCAAGAGCTTCCATGCCGAGGCAATGCCGGGCTCGGTGAACTCGTGATGGATGCCGACCGGCGTTGAAAGGACCAACAGCATCAGGAACGTGAGGCGTGCAAGGCCGTCGCTGAAGATATTTCCGCCGTAGCGCGTGGGGATGACGGTATACCAGATGATGTATGCGCCCATGATCCAGAAATACACGAGCGGATGCCCGAAGTACCAGAAGAACATGCGCGTGAGCATGACGTTGATGCCGGGCGTCCAGCCGAACGACCACGGGATGAGCAACGCCATCTCAGCGACGACGCCGAGCGTGGCAATGATCCACATAAGAAATGTCGCTGACGCCATGAAGACCGGAAGCGGTAGCGGCTGTCCCGGATTATTCCGGCGATAGTAGTAGGCGTTCTCGAAGATCTCGAAGGCGACGACCCAGGTCCCGAGCACGAGCAGCGTCGCACCAAGGTAGAACGCGGGGCTTGCTTTGAGCGGCGCGTAAAACGTGTACAGTACGGTTGCGTTGCCGCTCAAAATCGTGATGGCGGCGGTCGCGGTGCCGAGCAGCATCATCCACCACCCGATCCACCCGACGGTTTGCTTGCGATCGGGGCGCGCGATCGTCCGATACGCGGCAAAGAGCGTGAAACCGGTGATGAAAAAGGTTGTAAACACCAAGGCCATGAGCACGCCGTGCGCGGTCAGCATTCGGTAGTAGTCGAACCACGCGGGCGCGTCGATCGCGCCGGCGCGCGAGAAACCTTGCAAGACGCCGAAGACGGCGCCGAGGCACACCGCGATCGTCGCGGTGTAGATGTGGGCCAGAACGACGCGGTTCTCGGCGGGCTTTGAAGACGCGGCGGGCTGCATCATTTAACCTCGATCGTGCCGTACATATTTTGGTGACCGATGCCGCAGTACTCGTTGCACACCAGAAGATAGGTACCGCGCGTGCGGAAGGTGTGGCTCGTGCTGTTGACCCATCCGGGGATCGCCATCGCGTTGACGTCGGTCTGCGCGATCTCGAAACCGTGGACCACATCGGAGCTGGTGACGTAGAACGTCACGTTCGCTCCGACGGGAACCTGCAAGTTGGGCGGCGTGAACATGAAGACCGACGCGACGTAGTAGGCCTCGTACCGGCCGTTGCCGAGGTCGTGAAGTCCGGGATGATCGAACGGCGGCGTCGTGTTGACTTTGGCCGGATCGATCGTTTGAGACCCGGTCGGCGGATTGATATTATCGGCGAATGCCGCCACAAAGATCGTCGCCATGAACAATACCAGCATGGTTACGCCGAAGACCATCCACCAGCGTTCGTAGCGGTGAATGCGCATTTACCAGCGCTCCGCGAGAAGAACGAAAAGGGCGAACCATCCGATGAGGAAAGCCACGCCCATGGCAAGGACGAACGTCAAAGTGCCGGGGAGCGGCGTGTCGCCGCGGCCGCCTTCAGTACTCATGCAACCAAGGTAGCGGGCCGCGCGCGCGCATTTGAGGAAGATGCCTTCTCAGAATCTGGAACATTCGGAGGACGCGTGGCGGACACGATCTTGATCGTCGAAGATGAGCCGCAGATCGGCGAAGTTTTGGCGGAGTATCTTCGGGCCGAGGGGTTCGCTGCCCAGGTTTGCACGACCGTCGCCGAGGCCGGCGCGGCGCTGGCGGGAGCGCGGCCGGATCTGATGTTGCTCGACGTCACCCTCCCAGACGGCAGCGGACTCGACATCCTGCGCGATGTGCGCGACCGAGGGATCCCGGCGATCGTCGTCACGGCGCGAGCGGAAGAGGTAGATCGTATCGTCGGGCTCGAGATCGGCGCCGACGACTACGTCACCAAGCCGTTCTCGCCGCGCGAAGTGGTCGCACGCGTGCGCGCGGTCTTGCGCCGCACGCGCACCGGTGGCGAAGCGCGCGGTCCGCATTCGATTATTCGCATCGGGGACTTAGAGATCGACGGCGAAGCGCACGAGGTGCGCATCGGCAACCGGCCCGCGCAGTTGACACCCTCGGAGTTTCGCCTCCTCGAGGTGTTGGCGGTCAACGCCGGGGTCGCGCTAACGCGTTCGCAACTGCTCGATAAACTCAGCGACGACGGTTCGATTTTCGAGCGGACCCTGGATCGACATATCAACAACTTGCGGCGCAAAATCGAGCCGAACGTGCATGAGCCGGCCTATGTGCTCACGGTGTACGGCATCGGCTACAAAATGCGCAAGGCCTAGGTCGCGGCCGTCTTTTCGTTTTCCGTCACTTGATATTGCTTTTCGATCGTTGCGGCTAGTTTACGCAACAGTTCGCGTGCCGTTTCGTGGGCGATACGTTGGCCGAGAACCGCGTCGAACGCCATTCCGGCAAGCCCGAGCGGCGGCTCATAGGCACCGGATAGCTCCAAGATCGCGCTCGCGTACGATTCGTCGGCGCGAATGGTGAGGGTTCCGTCGAAAACCGGGTATAAGCCGCTAACGGGTTCCCAATGCACATTCCACGGTTCGTCGAAATGCATCGGGTCCGGTACCGGTTTGACCGAGACAACAACGTCCTTGCCGATCTCTACTCCGAGCACTGGGGGAAACGCAAGCGTCAGGTGCAGGAGGCGCCCTTCGCCGCTTTGCAGTGCATTGGTAACCGATTGCGCGAGCAAGTCGCGTGCCCGGTTGTACGGACACTTGAGGTAACGGCGCTGATATAGTTGTGCCATGCGTCCATCATGCCTGGCCGATGGGAAGCTGAGGGGAAGAACTACGGAATGAGTACCGCGACGGATCGCGACGTCCCGCACCGGATCGTGCATTGGGCTAAGACCCTCGGCCCGGGACTCATCACGGGTGCGGCCGACGACGACCCGTCGGGCATCGCGACGTACTCGATCACCGGCGCCTCGACCGGGCTCTCGATGCTGTGGACGGCCCTCATCACCACGCCGATGATGGCGGTGATCGACGGCACGTGCGCGCGCATTGGCCTGGTTACCGGGAACGGTTTGATGTGGTCGCTCGCACGGAGCATGCCGCGGCCGCTGGCGGTGTCGCTCGCGATCCTGGTCGGACTGGCCAACACGTTCAACATCGGTGCCGACCTCAACGCGATGGCGGCGGCCGCGCATTTGCTCGTGCAGCTACCGGCGGAACTGTGGCTGATACTTTTTGCCGCGATCGTGATCGTCGTTGAGGTATTTTTTAATTACCGGCAGTTTGCCGATGTGATGAAGTGGCTCTGCGCGTCGCTCTTGGCCTACGTCGTCACCGCCTTCATCGTCCATCCGCACTGGCCGACCGTCCTCTTAAATACCGTCGTTCCGCAGGTTCGCTGGAATGCTGCGTGGCTGACCACGCTCACAGCGGCGCTGGGGACCACGATCACGCCCTATCTGTTCTTCTGGCAAACGTCGATGACTGCCGAGGAGCACCAAGCGCGCCAAAAGGACACTCGCCTCAAACCACGGACGCTCAACGAGATCTACGTCGACGCCAACACCGGCGCGATACTTTCGAACCTGGTGATGTTTTTCATCATCGTGACCACCGCGTCGAC
Organism: Vulcanimicrobiota bacterium; assembly: GCA_963833045.1. Taxonomy (GTDB): domain Bacteria; phylum Vulcanimicrobiota; class Vulcanimicrobiia; order Vulcanimicrobiales; family Vulcanimicrobiaceae; genus Aquilonibacter. The sequence goes on along the minus strand of CAWHWL010000020.1, from coordinate 154,997 downwards.
GATCGGAGCGCACGGCTCGGCCAACATCGCCACGGCGCAACAGGCTGCGCAAGCGTTGCGTCCCCTGGCGGGAAACTTTGCCTACGCGCTCTTCACACTGGGCATCGTCGGGACGGGTTTACTCGCGGTGCCCGTGCTCGCTGGTTCGTCGGGGTACATGTTCTCGGAACTCTTGGGGCTGCGCGAAGGGCTCAACGTCAAGCCGTGGCGCGCGCGCGGCTTCTACGGCATCATCGTGCTCGGCATCGTTGCCGGCACGGTCATGGGCCTCGTTCATGTCGATCCGATCAAGGCCTTGTTCTGGTCGGCGGTGTTCAACGGCGTCACGGCGGTCCCGCTCATCTATGCGATCATCCGCATTGCCAGCGATCGCCGCGCCCTCAAAGACAAGGTCGTTTCGCGCGCGGCGCGGGTGTGGTTATGGCTCGCCTTCGCGCTAATGCTGCTTAGCGCCGCCGGAATGGTCGCGTCGTGGTTCATCAAGACATAAATCGCACGTTCTGAATGTGAAGGAGCGGGGAACGAGCCTCACACGTTCTTCCCCTTCTCGCGCCTACACTGTAGATGCTCTGTTAAGGAGAATATGCAGTGATTCAGACGCAAACAACCAAGCCGCAGCCGCAAGTGCCGGTAGCGACGATGAAGGCCTTTTGCATGCTCGGCCTCGAGCATACCGGCTTCTTGGAAAAACCTATTCCGCAGCCGGGACCAAATGACGCGATCATCAAGACGACGCACGCGCTTATTTGCACCTCGGACTCGCACACCGTACGTGGCGCCATCGGACCGCGCGAAGGCTTGACGCTCGGGCACGAAGCCGTCGGCATCGTGCACGCCGTCGGTTCACAAGTCAAGCAATTCAAAGTCGGCGATCGTGTGGTGGTCGGCGCGATCACGCCCGATTGGGGCTCTGAGGAAGCACAGAACGGCTATTCCTCGCAGTCCGGCGGCGCCCTCGCGGGCTGGAAATTTGCCAACGTGAAGGACGGCGTCTTCGCCGAATACTTTCACGTCAACGAAGCCGACGCCAACATGGCGATCATTCCACCCAGCGTAACCTCGGAAGCAGCCGTGTATTGCGCCGACATGCTCTCGACCGGTTTCGTGGGCGCCGAGCACGGCGACATTCCGATCGGCGGCACGGTCGCGATTTTCGCGCAAGGACCGGTTGGTTTGATGGCCACGGCCGGTGCGAAGCTCCGCGGTGCCGGACTCATTATTGCCGTTGAGACCGATCCCAAGCGCGCGCAGCTCGCAAAAGAGTACGGCGCGCATCTCGTCGTTGATTTCAAGAAAGAAGACCCGGTCGCGCGGATCCTGGCGGAGACCGGCGGCATCGGCGTCGATACGGCGATCGAAGCGCTGGGCTCGCAACAGACCTTTGAGTGGTGCGTTGACGTAACCAAACCCGGCGGCACGATCTCCAATGTCGGCTATCACGGATCGGGCGACTACGTGGATATCCCGCGCACCGCATGGGGCGTCGGGATGGCCGACAAGACGATTCGCACCGGCCTGTGCCCGGGCGGCAGCTTGCGAATGAAGCGCCTTTTGCGCTTACTCGAACAAGGCACGGTCGATCCGACCAAGATGACGACGCACACCTTCGATTTCAGCGAGATGCCCAAAGCCTTCGACATCATGGATCGTAAGCTCGACGGCGTTCTAAAACCGCTCATTCTTTTCAAGTAGTTTTCTAGTTTTCGGAAAACCGAAGGAGACTCTCGTGACTACCGCAACCCAAACGCGCGATCTGTTCCAAGATGCAATTGCCTTCGTGCGCGAACGCAATTTGCTCAAGACGCGTTACGATAACTTCATCGGTGGCACGTTCGTGCCGCCGGTCGAGGGCCGGTATTTCGTCGATACCAGCCCGATCAACGGTCTGCCGCTGGCCGAGTTTGCGCGCTCGAGTCCTAAGGACATCGAACTCGCGCTCGACGCCGCTCACGCGGCGAAGCGCGCCTGGGGAAAGACCTCGCCGGCGCAGCGTGCCGCGGTGCTCAACGCAATCGCGGATCGGATCGACGAAAACCTCCAGGTGCTGGCTCGCGTCGAGACGATGGACAACGGCAAACCCATTCGGGAAACGCTCGCGGCCGACGTGCCGCTTGCAGCCGACCACTTCCGGTACTTTGCCGCGTGCCTGCGAGCCGAAGAGGGCGCGCTCACCCAGCTCGACGATGAAACCGTGGCCTATCACTTCCGTGAACCCCTCGGCGTCGTCGCGCAGATCATTCCGTGGAACTTCCCGCTGCTGATGGCGGCATGGAAGCTCTGTCCGGCACTTGCGGCCGGCAACTGCGTCGTGCTCAAGCCGGCTTCGGAAACGCCGTTTAGCGTGATGGTGCTGATGCAATTGATCGCCGACATCGTGCCGCCGGGCGTTTTGAACGTCGTCAACGGCAAAGGCTCGGAGATCGGCGAAGCACTGGCCGCGAATCCGCGTATCGCCAAGGTGGCGTTTACCGGTGAAACGACGACCGGACGGTTGATCATGCAGTACGCGTCGCAGAACCTGATCCCGATGACCCTGGAGCTGGGCGGAAAATCGCCCAACATCTTCCTGGCCGACGTCATGGATGCCGAGGATGCGTACCTTGACAAGGCGCTCGAGGGCTTTACCCTCTTCGCTTTCAACAAAGGCGAAGTGTGCACGTGCCCGTCGCGCGCGCTGATCCACGAGTCGATCTACGATCGCTTTATCGAACGCGCGATCGAACGCGTCGAGAAGATCGTGGTCGGCAATCCACTCGATCCCGCGACGATGATGGGCGCGCAGAACTCCAAGGATCAACTCGAAAAGATCCTACGCTACATCGACATCGGCAAACAGGAAGGGGCAACGTGCCTCACCGGCGGCGGCGTAGCCGAGGTGGCCGCCGATATCAAGGGCGGATACTACGTCAAACCGACCGTCTTTGCGGGCAACAATAAGATGCGCATCTTCCAAGAGGAGATCTTTGGGCCGGTGCTCTCGGTGACGGCCTTCAAGAACCTCGATGACGCGATCGAAATCGGCAACGACACGCTCTACGGTTTGGGCGCCGGGGTGTGGAGTCGTAACGGCACCAACGCCTATCGCGTCGGACGCGAGATTCAGGCCGGACGCGTGTGGACCAATTGCTACCACCTCTATCCGGCGGGCGCCGCGTTCGGAGGCTACAAGCAGTCCGGGTTCGGCCGCGAGACCTATAGGTCGGATCTCGAAGCCTACCAGCAAACCAAGAATTTGCTGGTCAGCTACAGCGACAAGGCCCTGGGACTGTTCTAGTGCCCGAACGCATCGTGTTCACGCCTTCAGCCGTCGCCCTGGTGCGGCGGCTGAGGGCGTTGCATGGGCCGCTGATCTTCCATCAGTCGGGCGGATGCTGCGAAGGCAGTGCGCCGATGTGCTACAAGCGAGGCGACTTCCACACAGGCGCGAACGACGTCTTGCTCGGCACGATCGAGGATACGCCGTTTTATATCGGCGTCAAGCAGCTCAAACAGTGGGGTGAACAGATGCAGTTCGTCATCGATGCCGTCCCGTCGCATAGCGACAGCTTCTCGCTCGAGACGCGGGACGACATGCGGTTTACGACGGGAGCGCGCGCGTTCTGAGCCGAGCTTCGAAGGTGCTAACGCTCAACGGCGGTTCATCATCGTTGAAATTTGCCGTGTACCGCCGCGAAGTCGAAAGCGAGCTCGAGCTCACCCATTCGGGAACGATGACGGCCGGCGGCGACGCCGAGCGCCTCTTGGCGCAGGTCCTCGCGCAGGTTGGTTCGGACGGCGTCGATGCCGTCGGGCATCGGATCGTCTTCGGCGGGCCGCACCACGAATCGCCGGTGCGCGCCGATGACGCCGTCATGAAAGAGCTCGAAACGCTCGTTGCCGTGGAGCCGCTGCATCTGCGTGCAGAGCTCGATCTGGTGTACGCTGCGATGCGGGCGTTACCGCGGGCGTCGAACGTGCTTTGCTTCGACACGGCCTTTCACCGGCGTTCACCGGCGATTGCTCATCGTCTCCCGCTGCCTAACGATCTCGATCCGTTGCTGCAGCGCTACGGCTTTCACGGGCTTTCGTATGAGTACGTCGCCTCGCAGCTGCCGGCGAACTCGGGGCGAACGGTGATCGCGCATCTGGGTTCAGGCGCAAGTCTGTGCGCACTGCGCGACGGCGAACCGGTCGACACCACGATGGGCTTTACCGCTCTTGGCGGATTGATGATGGGCACGCGTCCCGGCGACCTCGATCCCGGCGTCATCCTGCGACTGCTCGGTAACGATCGCTACGACATCGAGAAGTTGACCGATCTGCTCTATCATCGCAGCGGACTGCTCGGCGTCTCGGGCTCGAGCGGCGACATGCGCATGCTCCTCGAAGCGGCGGACACCGATTCCGCTGCGCGCAACGCGGTCGACCTCTTCGTGTATCAATTGATCAAGCAGCTCGGCGCGATGAGCGCGGTGCTCGGTGGCCTCGATACGCTGGTCTTTACCGGCGGCATCGGTGAGCACGCGGTTCCTATCCGCGAGCGTGTCGTTGCGGCGATCGGCTATCTTGCCGACGTCACGACGCTCGTGATCCCCACCGACGAAAACCTAATGATCGCGCGACACATGCTGCACGCGTTGCGCGCCGGCTAGTCTTCGGCGTCATTGCGCAGACTCGCGACCAGCGCTGCGGAACGCCGCAATGACTCGGCGATGACCTCGAGCCGCTCGTTGGTCGTCGGAACGATGCCGTCGATCATTCCCTCGACGTTGGCGAGCGCGACCCCGAGGAGATTGCCCAGATCGTGCCGCAGATTCTTTGTTCCCACGATGGGGCTACTCCGCGACCATGCCTGGGAAGCCCTACCGCGGTTGAAAAGAGCTATGGATCCTTCGCAAACAGCGGGTGAAGTAACGTTCTCGCTTGCGGATCTCGCCGGGAGCCGTTTCCCTTTGCTGGAGTACGCGCCCGATGCGACGATCATCGTCGACGCCGAAGGCAAGATTCGGCTGGTGAACGCGCAGACCGAACGTCTCTTCGGCTACTATCGCGAAGAATTGATCGGGCATCCGATCGAGATGCTGATTCCGGCACGCTACCGTGGCCGGCACGTGGGCGAGCGCAAGGGCTATTACGCCGATCCGCACGTGCGCCCGATGGGCATCGGCATGGAGCTCAACGGGCTGCGCAAGAACGGCACCGAGTTCCCGGTCGAGATCAGCCTGAGCCCGGTCTCAACGCGCGAAGGAACGTTCGTGTCGGCTTCGGTCCGCGATTCTACGGAACGGAAAACGCTCGAACGCCAACTGCGCGAGCTCAACGCGGCGCTCGAAGCCGCGAACCAGGCGAAGGATTCGTTCCTGGCCTCGATGAGCCATGAACTGCGCACGCCGCTCAATGCGATCATCGGGTTTACCGGCACGCTCCTGATGCAACTGCCGGGGCCGCTGACGCCTGAGCAAGAGCGGCAACTTGGGATCGTGCAGTCGAGCGCGCGCCACCTGCTCTCACTCATCAACGACATTCTCGACCTTGCAAGGATCGAATCAGGGAAAATCGAGCTCGCGTTTGAGCCGATCTCGGCCAAGGACATCGTCAACGAGGTATCGTCCTCGCTTGCCGCACTTGCGATCGAGAAGCAGCTCGAATTCACCACGCAGGTCACGGACGACGGGGACCCGATCACGACGGATCGGCGCGCGCTCTCGCAAATTCTCTTGAATCTTACCAATAACGCCCTCAAATATACCGAATCGGGCTCGGTGCGCATCGACGTTTGGGCAACGATCCACAACGAGCAGTCCGCCGTCGCGTTCAGCGTGAGCGATACCGGCATAGGCATCAAGCCCGATGACCAGGAACGACTGTTCAAAGCGTTCGAGCAACTGGATCGCTCGAGTACGCGCCGCTACGAGGGGACCGGCTTGGGCCTCTATCTGTGCCGCAATCTTGCGATACTGCTCGGCGGTGAATTGACCGTAACCAGTGAAATCGGCAAGGGGAGCACCTTTACGTTTACGCTTCCACGAGCGAGGTAGCGCGTGTCGCGCGTCCTCGTCGTCGACGATAACGCCGTCAACCTTGATCTGATGTTGTATCTGCTGCGAGCTTTCGGTTATCAAGCGGACGGACACACCGACGCGCTTGCGGGTTTGCAAGCGGCGCTTTCGGGCGACTTCGCGATCGTCTTGACCGACATCCTGATGCCCGGCATTGACGGGTACGAATTTGCGCGCCGCTTTAAGAGTGCATCGCATCTTTCCTCGGTTCCACTCGTCGCGGTCACCGCGCTTGCCATGTCGGGCGATCGCGAACGCATCGCCGAAGCCGGCTTTGACGGCTACATTACCAAGCCGATCGAGCCGCGCACTTTCGTGGCGCAAGTTGAGGCGTTCATCGGTCGTGAGGGTCACTGATGGCGAGCGTGCTGATCGTTGATGACGATCCCAACGCGCGCCTGCTGGTCGCCACGCTGCTCGCGCACGGCGGTCACACCACGCTCGAGGCTCCTAGCGGCGAGCGAGGTCTCGAGCTTGCCGTTGAGCATCTGCCCGACCTCGTTATCACCGACCTGTCACTTCCGGGATTGAGCGGAGCACAGTTCCTTCGCGCCCTGCGTGCCGACGAACGGACGCGAATGCTCCGCGTTGCGCTTTATACGGCGAGCACAATCGATGACGCGATGCGCGATTTCATGCAGATCTACGGCGTAGCGAGTGCGCTGCCCAAACCGGCTGAACCGCGCGAACTGCTCGCTGCCATCGAAGAGGCGCTACGCCAGGACCAGTCGCGGATCTCCGGCATGTCTTCACCGTAGTGTTCGATATAGCGGCGGTGCTCGACCAGCTTGTTGCGGAGAAGCTGCTGCGCGTGGGCGCCGCGATCGCCTAAGCGCGGAACGCGCTCGATCGCGTCGGCGGCCAGATGGAAGCGGTCGAGTTCGTTGCGTACCGTCATGTCGAACGGCGTGGTCGTCGTTCCTTCCTCTCGATAGCCGTGAACGTGGAAGTTGTCGTGATTGGGTCGCTTGTAGGTCAGGCGATGGATCAACGCCGGGTAGCCGTGGAAGGCGAAGATCACCGGTGCATTCTCGCTAAAAAGCGAGCTGAAAACGTCGTCGCTCCAGCCGTGCGGGTGCTGATCGCGCGACTCGAGCGCCATCAGGTCCACGACGTTGACGACGCGCACGCGTAGTTCGGGAACGTGCCGGCGCAGGAAGTCGACCGCTGCCAGTGTTTCCAGCGTCGGGACGTCGCCCGCGCAGGCCATCACCACATCCGGCTCCGTGCCGTTGTCGCTGGATGCCCACTCCCAGATGCTCGCGCCTTGCGTGCAGTGCCGTATCGCGGCCTCCATATCGAGCCATTGCCACTCGGGCTGCTTCCCGGCAACGATGACGTTGATATAGTCGCGGCTGCGCAGACAATGATCGGCGACCGAGAGCAGCGTGTTGGCGTCCGGCGGCAGATACACGCGCACGGTATCGGCCTTCTTGTTGACGATGTGGTCGATGAAGCCGGGATCCTGATGGCTAAAGCCGTTGTGATCCTGGCGCCACACGTGCGAGGTGAGCAGATAATTCAATGAGGCGATTGGACGGCGCCAGGGAACCTCGCGCGCCATCTTGATCCATTTGGCGTGCTGATTGACCATCGAATCCACGATATGAATGAAGGCTTCGTAGCAAGGGAAGATGCCGTGGCGCCCGGTGAGCAGATAGCCTTCGAGCCAGCCTTCACACTGGTGTTCACTCAAGACTTCCATCACGTGGCCGTCGGGCGCAACGTGATCGTCGCCGGGGACGATTTGCGCAACCGAGCAGCGATTGGTCACCTCGAAGAGTGCCTCGAGCCGATTGGACGTCGTCTCGTCCGGACACATCACGCGAAAGCGATCGCTGTTCTCACGCATGACGTCGCGCAGCATCGGTCCAAGCGCGCGTGTCGCTTCGGCGCGCACGGCCCCGGGAGCCGGCACGTTCACGGCGTAGTCGGCGAACGCCGGCATTTCTAAGTCGCGCAGCAGTACGCCGCCGTTGGCGTGCGGATTCGCGCTCATGCGGCGAGTGCCGCGCGGCGCGGCGTCGCGCACATACGCAACCGGGCAACCATCGCGGTCGAAGAGTTCTTCAGGGCGGTAGCTGCGCATCCAGGCTTCGAGCATGGCGAGATGCTCGGGCTTCTCGCGCACTTCGAGCAACGGCACTTGGTGCGCGCGGAACGTGCCCTCGACCGGAATGCCGTCGACGACCTTGGGACCCGTCCAGCCTTTGGGCGTGCGCAGGATGATCATCGGCCAGGTTTCACGCTTGTGGAATCCGCGGATGCGCGCACAGCGCTGAATCGAGCGAATGCGATTCAGTGCGCGATCGAGCGCAGCTGCCATCAGCTGATGCATCAGCGCGGGTTCGTCGCCTTCGACGATCACCGGATCGTAGCCGTAGCCCTGGAAGAGCGACACCAACTCGTCGTCGGGGATGCGCGCGAGTACGGTAGGACCGGAGATCTTGAAGCCGTTGAGGTGCAGCACCGGCAGCACCGCGCCGTCGCGCTCGGGGTTCAAAAACTTGTTCGAGTGCCACGCGGCCGCGAGCGGACCGGTCTCGGCCTCGCCGTCGCCGACGACCGCGCACACGAGCAGATCCGGATTGTCGAAGACGGCTCCGAACGCATGCGAAAGCACGTATCCAAGTTCACCGCCTTCATGGATCGAGCCGGGCGTCGTCGGGGAGGCGTGGCTGGGTACGCCGCCGGGAAACGAAAACTGCTTGAAGAGCCGAGCAAGTCCGGTCGCGTTTTGCGGTACGTTGGGATAAAGTTCGCTGTAGGTGCCTTCGAGGTAACTATTGGCGAGCAACGCCGGGCCGCCGTGGCCGGGGCCGGCCATGAAGACGACGTCGAGGTCGCGCTGCACGATCGCGCGATTGAGGTGCGCGTAGACGAAGTTCAGCCCCGGTGTCGTGCCCCAATGGCCGAGCAAGCGCGGCTTGATGTCCTCCGGCGTGAGGGATCGGCGCAGCAGCGGATTGCGGTCGAGCAAGTAGATCTGCCCGGCGCTGATGTAGTTTGCCGCCCGCCAGTAGGCGTCGAGTTGCAGAAAGTTTTCGTCCACAACCCCACCCTACGCACCCGTTATGAATAATCTGAGAACGCCGGTTCCCTGGTCGTTCCTCGATCTCTGATACCGTCACGCCATGAAGGAACTTCGCGAGCGTGCTATGGTCGAGTGCCCGGTCGAACAGACCGAGGCCGGCCTGATCGCATTCTTCGCGGTGCGGCAGGACGCCGACGGGTTGACCCGGATGCGCTTGCGCGTGCCGATGGACGGCACGCTTTCGCTCGAGCGCGAAGTTCGGATAGAAGCGCGCGAGGGGCGCGATGATGACAATCTCAACAAGGTCGTGCGCGTCGCGTGGGAACCCGAGGGGACCGTGATCTTTCCGCGCTTCGAGGGCACGTTGCTCGCTTGGGGCGAGGACGATCCAACGCGAAGTTCCATCGAGCTGCGAGGCCACTATACGCCGCCGCTCGGCGCTGCCGGCCAGGTCTTCGACGAACTGATCGGATTTCAGATCGCGCAGGCGACTGCGCGCGAGTTTCTGCGCGACATCAAGCGGGGCATCGAATCCCGATCTAAAGGCGCAACTCCATAAACGTCGGGCACACCGCATCGTCACCGCCGCACTCGGGCTGGTATTCTGCAAATCCCAGCGAGTTGTAAAGCCGGCAGGCTGCCGGAAGCAATTCACGGTGAGTATCGAGCACCAAGCGTTCGAATCCGGCGCCGCGAGCGAAATCGATCACCGCGTTGACCAGCGCACGGCCTGCGCCCGATTTACGCGCGTGCGGTTCGACGTACAAGCGCGCGAGCTCGGCCGTCGACGTATCCTGCGGCTTGCACACCACGCAGCCGATGGCGGTGTCGTCGAGTCGCGCGAGGAACGCGGCGTTGGGCGCGCCGTAGAGCGTCATGAGAGCGGAAATCTCGGGAACCGAGCCGTGACGCAACGGTTCCGGCAGATCTGATTCGTACACCGTGAGAAGCCGGTGCAGCTCGAGGAATTCATCGGGCGCGCGGACGCGCCCAATATTTAGGACGCGAGCGTCGGCGCGACGCTGATCGGTACCGCGCGTAGCGCGTTGCTGATCGGACACGATGCCTCCGCCTGTTTTGCGTAGGTTGCGAATTCGTCCGCCGAGACGCCGGGCACGACGCCGGTGATCGCCAGCTCGATCTTGGGAATCTTGTAGCCCTCCCCCGCGCGTTCGAGGTAGACCGTTGCGGTTGTGTCGAGCGAGACCGGCGCATGGCCGGCGCGCGTGAGCACGGCGCTGGTGGCCATCGTGAAGCACGCCGCGTGCGAAGCGGCAAGCAGCTCTTCGGGATTCGTGCCCGGGTCGGTCGAGAAGCGCGTCCCGAACGAATACGAGGCGGAAACTTTTCCGCTTGCGGTCGTGATATCGCCGTGGCCCTTGGCTACGTCGCCGACCCATTTGACGTTTGCGGAGCGAACGATTTGATCTTGTGCCATATTCGCCCCGACCCGCGTTTATTGCGCGAGGGTTGCGGTCTGTTTGAGCTTCCATGCCCAGGCCGAGACGATGGCCAGGGCGGCTGCGGCCGCGACAAGCGCTGCGGGGATCCCTAAGCGCAGAACGATCACGGCGCCGATGAGTGCGCCGGCAAACATGACCACGACGGCGGTGATGCGGCGGCGAACGCGCGTGTTGGTTCCGCCGGCGAGCGTCGAATCCATGGCGATGCCGATGATCGTCTGCGTCACGACGGTCGTCGTGATATCGGCTACGCCGATGCCGCGCACCACCGCGTTTTGCAGGCCCATCGAGATAGCGAGCACTGCGGTCAGCACGTAAGCAATAAAACCGTCATAACCGAAAAACCAGGCGATCGCGGCTGCTCCCAACATGAAAAATATCTTGACGAAGGTGGTCACCGAGAGCAGGTGTGCGCCGTTCTCGCCGTGGCGCCGGTTGAGCCGTCCGCCGATGATGCCGCCGATCATGAACGACCCAATTGCGATTATTGAACCAACGATCGAGATGCCGTTCGCGCCTCCGATAGCAAAGCCGAGCAGGACGAGATTGCCGGTCATGTTTGCGACGAAGGTGTGGCCGAGACGCAAAAAGCTGACCGCGTCGACCAGACCCGAGATGAAGGTCAGGCCGAAGAGCAGCGGCATCAGCGCGTAGTCAGCGTCGCGCGCGGCTTTCAGTGGATTGCACCATTTGCCGAGAGGAGCGGGGTTCCGCGACGGCCGCTGCGCGTAGCCACGATCTCCGCGAGAATGGAAATCGCCGTTTCGGCGGTCGTGGCGCCGCCGATATCGAGGCCGACCGGGCCATGAATGCGCTCGAGCGCCGCGTCATCGAAGCCCTCGGCGCGCAGCGCCGCACGCCGCGCGGTTTGCGCGCGACGGCTTCCCAGCAGCCCGATATATGGCGCGTTCGAGCGCAGCGCGCAGCGCAGCGCGGGAAGATCGAACTTGGGATCGTGTGAGAGCACGACGATTGCGGTGTGCGACGAGAGAATGCGCGGGAGATAATCGTCGGGCCATTCGCGCGCGATGACGTGCGCATCCGGCACGCGCTGGACGGTTGCGAACGCCGGGCGCGGATCGACCACGATCACCGCGAAGTCCATGCGTCGACCCATCGCCGCCAGATCGGCGGCCAGCGACGTGGCCCCGACCAGAACCAACGTCTGCTTCGTGGGAATGACGTGCTCGAAGCCGCCGATGCGTAGCGTGACCGCGCGCTCGCCGCTCGCAATAGCGCGCGCATCGTCGAGGAATGCCGCTTGCGGGCGCCAGATCAGCAGCCGCATCACGGCACCGCAGGCGGTCCCGCCGGCAAGCTCGTCGTCGTTATCGAGGTTGACGTCGAGGGTGCGCACGACCCCATCGGCCAGCGTTTGCTGCGCGGCTTCGATGATCTCGCTCTCGTAGCAGCCCGCGCCGATATTGCCGGCGATGCGTCCGTCACCGCTGACGGCGATCGTGGTCCCGATCGGCGCGGTCTTGGCGGCACGCAGTTCGCTCAACGTGGCGAACGCAAGCGGCGTGCCTTCTTCGAGCCATGCGGCGGCGGCAGCAAAGACCTCACGCATCGGCAAGCCCGCTCCACGCGGTCAGCGAGGCAAGATAAGGAAGCGCGGTCTGCATGCCCTGCGAAGTTGGGGTAAAGCCCGGCTCGGCCGCGTGTGGATTGACCCACGCGATCGCCGCGCTGCGGCGCGCGATCTCGCGCATCGCGTGCTCGAGCTGCGCAATATCGCCGACATCGAGACCATCGCTGACCAGGATCACGTAGGTATGATCGTCGAGCCTCGACCCAAAGTTGCGCACGAAGGCATTGAGGCTCGCGCCGATGCGCGTGCCGCCGCCCCAGGCCTCGCCGGTATTGGTGACCGGCCGGTTTCGCCGCAAGTCGCGCGTAATTTCGCGCAGCGCCGTGCTAAAGACGAATGCGCTTGCGCGCCGCGTGCGTCGCAGGAGCGCCTGGGCAACCTGCAGCGCCGCCGGCGCATATTCGCTCATCGAGCGGCTCGCGTCGATCAGAACGACGAAACGCGGATTACGCAGCGGATATCCCCGGCGGCGCAGCGCAACGATTTCACCGCCGGTCTGCAAACTCGCGCGCACGGTGCGGCGCAGGTCGAGATGACGTCCGTGCGGCTGCGGCCGTAAGCGACGCGAACGCCCCAGACGAATGCGTGAGATCAGGCGTTGCACCAGTGCATCAGCGTCGTTCGATCCATCGAGCGGAACCGGCGGCGGCGGAGATGCGCCTTCGATCGGACTGTAGCGCGCCCGCAGGTATTGCCAGCGTTGGGCGAGGCTTTCGTCCTCGAGAGTGAACGTGGATTGCCGCTCCGGCGGAGGTTCATCGCCAGCCTCGGGGCGTGAACGCCGGGCATGCTTTGGTTGCGGCGCGCCTGCGCGCCCACTCGAGAAGAATGCGTCGAAGGCGCGATCGAAGATCTCGATCTCGTCGGGACGGGAGCAACATACCGCGCGGAGAGCGGCACGCAACCGTCCACGCTCGCGCACGCCGACGGCCTCGGTCGCGCGCAGCGCGTCGTGCATTTCGGCGCGACCCATGGCGAAGTCGTGTTCGCGTCGCAGCATCCCGCAAAATTCGAGCGTGGCACTCGCGAGATCGGACATCGCTAGTGTGCCTGAACGCTGCCCAGTCCGTAGTCTGGGTCCGGCGGCGAGGTCGCGACCGGCGCGTTTGGATCCGGCGTGAGCAAGTGTGCGTAGCGCGCGTGCATCGAACGGAGCAGTTCCCAATCTTCCTGCAGTTTCAAGATGCAGCCCATCGTCGCTTCGAGCGTCCGGTCATCGAGCGCATCGCGGTGCAAGCGCACCAATGCGAGAGCCCAATCCAGACTTTCAGCCGTGCCGGGAACCTTTTGAAACGGCTGCTCGCGCATCCACTCCATAAAACGCGCGATCTGGGTAGCGAGCCGCTCGTTGATCTCGGGCAAACGCGCGAGCAGAATTGCAACCTCACGCTCGAACGGCGGATAGTCGATGCAGAGGTAGAGGCAGCGACGGCGCAGTGCGTCGGAGAGATCCCGCGAACGGTTCGACGTCACGATCACGGCCGGACGCTCCTTTGCGCGAATCGTACCGACTTCGGGAATGGTCACCTGAAACTCACCTAGGACTTCAAGTAGAAACGCCTCGAAAGCCTCGTCGGCACGATCGATCTCATCGATCAAGAGCACGGGCGCACGCTCTTGCACGATCGCTTCGAGCAACGGACGCCGCAAGAGAAACGATTCGCTAAAGATCTCCGCCTCGCGAGATTGTACGGAGCCGTTCTCATGTTCGGTCATGCGCAGATGCAAAAGTTGCTTAGGATAGTTCCACTCGTAGAGGGCACTGGCCGCATCGAGTCCTTCATAGCATTGCAGCCGGATCAATTGCGTGCCCAGAACGTCGGCAAGCACTTTGGCGCTTTCGGTCTTGCCGATTCCGGCCGGCCCTTCGATCAAGAGCGGCTTGCCCAGAGCGAGCATCAATTCGAAGGTCGTCGCAAAGTCGTCGTCGGCAATGTAACCGCGCGCGGCGAATGCCTCGCGTAAGCGATCGGCGTTCACGTGTGACAGCAGTGATGCCCCTCGTCGCGATCGATTGCTGCGTTCGGAACGCATGCGGCGATGATCTCGGCGAGGATGGAAACGGCGACTTCGCTCGGTGTGCGCGCGCCAATATCGATGCCGACGGGATTATGGACGGTCGCCAACGCATCGCGCGCAATCCCCTCCTGCTCGAGCGCACCGAACACGGAAGCCGCGCGTTTGCGGCTCGCCAGCAAGCCGACAAAGGCTTGCGGCTCGCCCGAGAGCAGCGTTGAGAGCGCGCGTTCGTCGTAGTGGCCTTGCGATGCGACGATCGCAACCAAACGCGAACGTTGCGCGCCTAGGGCCGCGAGGTATCCGGCAAGCGACTCGACCGCGATCGCGTCCGAGGACTCATTGCCGGGTAAATCGCCAAGCTCATCGCTTTCGACCACGCGTTGCACGCGAAACGCGTCGAGCACGGTTCCAAGCCGCGCGAGTTCCTGTGCGACCGGCGTGTGGCCGACGATCAGCAGCGTTCGCGCCGGAAGATGCGGCTCGATATACACGTCAACCGCTCCCTCCGAAGCGCACCCCATCGGCACGACGACCGTCTCGGCATTCGCGTCCGCGCTATCGCCGGGTTCGGGCCGAATCTGCACCAGACGCGCGCGGCCGGTGCGGATTGCATCGAGACCTTGCCGGCGCACGATATCGCGCGAACACGAACCGCCGACGAACCCGTCCATCCTCCCATCGGCGCTAATGATGGCGCGATCGCCAAGGTGCGCGCTGACCGGGGAGCGCCGGACGACGACGGTTGCAACCGCATACGGTTCCTGTGGTAAGGTCATGACGTTACCCCGCGGGCGCTCCGCTGAGCTGGTTCTTCACGTTTTCGAAAGTCGTGCTGATCACGCGATGCGCCTGCGCGTCGAGCACGCGTCCGCCGATCGTGGCGACCGTTCCGCTGACCGACGCGTTGCCCTTCCAATCCAGCGTCGTCGTGCCGTCGGAATTCTCGGTCAGATCGGCGCCGGCAAGCAGATCGACGACGCTGCCGAAGCCACCGCCGCTGATCTTGAGATCCATGTGATTGCCATCGGCGCGCGGCTCAAGCGTGATCGCGAACTTGAAGCTGCCGCGTACCGGACCGACCGCGACTTTCACCGTCGCATCCACGCTGTGCGCGTCCTTCACGTTCGACGAGATCAGATCGGGCAAACATGAAGCAACTTTGCCCGGGTCGTTGATGAACGCCCAGACGGTGGCTTTGTTTGCGGTGATGCGTTCTTGCCCGTTCCACTCTAGGTTCATGGCTTCTTTTGCGCTCCTTGAATCGCGCTCCAAACCTTCTCGCGCGTGAGCGGCATATCGATGTGCGTGATGCCCATCGGCGAGAGCGCGTCGATGACGGCGTTGACGAAGGCTTGCGGTGAGCCGACGTTAGGGCTTTCGCCGACGCCTTTGGCGCCGATCGGGTGATGCGGGCTTGGCGTCACCGTGCTGCCGGTTTCCCAGTGCGGCGTTTCCAGCGCCGTCGGCACGAGATAGTCGGTGAAGTTGGTGTTGAGGTGATTCCCGCCTTCATCGAATTTGATCTCTTGCATGAAGGCCATGGCAAAGCCCTCGGTGAGCCCACCGTGGATCTGGCCTTCGACGATCATCGGGTTGATCACCACTCCGCAATCGTCGACCGCGAGGAATCGGCGAACCTTGGTCTCACCGGTGCCGGCGTCGACGTCGACCACGGCGATATACGTCCCGTTGGGGAACGTGAGGTTCGGCGGATCGTAGTAATAGGTTGCTTCGAGACCGGGTTCGGAATCCGGCGCCGGATTGGTGTACGCGGCGAACGCGACTTCCTTCATCGTCACGCTCTTGCCGGGCACGCCTTTGAGAGAGAACTTGTAGTCCTTCCACTCGACGTCGTCTTCGGACGCCTCCATCATGTGCGCGGCGATCTTGCGCGCCTTCTCGCGGATCTTGCGCGAAGCGAGCGCCAGCGCGGCGCCGGCAACCGGCGTACTACGGCTGGCGTAGGTGCCAAGACCGTAAGGCGCGGTGTCGGTGTCGCCTTCTTCGACGAGCAACTCTTGCGGATCGAGGCCGAGCTCTTCAGCGACGATCTGCGCCCAGGTCGTCTCGTGTCCTTGACCTTGACTTTTCGTCCCCGCGCGAACGATGCCCGAGCCCGTCGGATGGATACGAATCTCGGCGCTATCGAACATCTTGATACCCAGAATGTCGAAGTGTTTGCCCGGGCCCGCGCCGACGATTTCGGTGAAGGTCGAGACGCCGATGCCCATCAACTCGCCGCGTTTGCGCTTCTCGGCCTGCTCTTTGCGCAGTGCATCGTAGCCGATGATATCGAGTGCCTTCTTCGTGGTCGCAGCGTAGTCGCCGCTGTCGTAGGTGAAGCCCAGCGGCGACGGATACGGGAACTGCTCTTTCTTGATGAAGTTCTGCATGCGCAGTTGCACCGGATCGACCCCGAGCTTGTGCGCAAGAATGTCCATCGCGCGCTCGATGGCGAAGGAAGCTTCGGTCACGCGGAACGAGCAGCGATAGGCGATCCCGCCCGGTGCTTTGTTGGTGAAGTACGCGTCGACCTCGGCAAATGCAGTGGGAAAATCATAGGAGCCGGTAACGATGCCGAACATGCCGGCCGGATACTTGCGCGGGTCGGCTGCGGCGTCGAACGCGCCGTGGTCAGCCGTCGTCGAAACTTTGAGTGCCGTGACTTTGCCCGCTTTGGTTGCGCCGATTTCGACGTCCATGTGGTAATCGCGCGCAAACCCGGTCGTGGTGAGATTCTCGGTGCGCGTTTCGACCCACTTGACCGGTACGCCCAAGATGACCGACGCGACGGTAGCGACAACGTAGCCTGGATAGACCGGCACCTTGTTGCCGAAGCCGCCGCCGACGTCGGAGGAGATTATGTGGATCTTGTCCTCCGGAATGCCGGTAACCAGCGAGAACGCCGTGCGGTGCACGTGCGGTGCTTGCGAGGTCATGTGGATCGTCAAGCGTCCGGTCGCACCGTTCATGTCGGAAACGCAGCCGCACGGTTCGAGCGGTGCGGGATGACAGCGCGGGGAGAGGATGCGCTCCTTAATCATGACGTCGGACTTGGCGATGGCAGCGTCGGTCTTTTCGCGTTCACCGACTTCCCAATGATAAATGTGGTTGGTCTTAGCCTCGCGGTCATCGCGCAAGATGATCTTGTCGAGCTTGGATTGATACGGGTCAACAACCGGATCGAGCGGCTCGTAGGTGACGTCGACCAGTTCGGCGCCGTCTTCGGCGATGGCGCGCGACGTAGCGATCACGCCGGCAACCTCTTGATACTGATAGAGCGCTTTGCCGATTGCCAGCACCATCTGATTGTCGAAGCCGTGGAAGGTTGGGAGCCAGCCAAGTTTCGCTGCGACCAGATCCTCGCCGGTGATGACCGCTTTGACGCCGGGCAGTGCCAGCGCGGCGGTTTTGTCGATCTTGGTAATGCGCGCGTGCGGATACGGACTGTGCACCAATGCAAGGTAGAGCATGTGCGGCAGCACGACGTCGTCGAGATAGTGGCCCTTGCCGCGAATGAAGCGCGGATCTTCCTTGCGCTTCATCGACTGACCCATCGAGTGGCGATCCGGAAGCTTTTCGGTCGTGCTCATGACGGCACCAGCTCCTCTGCCGCGGCGGCTTGCTGCACGGCCTTGACGATGTTCTGATATCCGGTACAGCGGCATAAATTGCCGGAGATGCCTTCGCGGATCTCCGCTTCGCTCGGCTTGGGATTGTGCTTGAGCAGGACGGAGCACGTCATCAACATGCCCGGCGTGCAATAGCCGCATTGAAGACCGTGCTGATCCCAAAAACCTTGCTGAAGAGGATGGAGTTTGCCGCCCACTTCGAGCCCTTCAACCGTCGTGATCTCGTGGCCGTCGGCTTGCACGGCGAACATGTTGCACGATTTCACCGCACGGTCGCCGTCGAGCACGACGACGCAGCATCCGCAATGCGAGGAGTCGCAGCCGACGTGCGTGCCGGTAAGGCCGAGCGATTCGCGCAGGAAGTACGCCAGCAACAGGCGCGGCTCGACGTCGCGCTCGTACGCGGTTCCGTTGACCGTAACATTGATCTTCATGCGAGCCCCTTTACGCCAAGGCGTTCGAACGTGGTTGCAAGCGAGCGCGCGACCAGCACGCCGGCCATTGCTTTCTTGAACTGCACGCTGCCGCGATTATCGGGCGTTGGATCGGCGATCTTTTCGGCTTCGCGCGCGGCGGCGGCGATGAGGTCCTTGGTGGGTTTCGCGCCGGTGAGCAATTTCTCGGCTTCGCTCACACGCAGGGCTTTGGGGCCGAGGGCACCGATTGCGATGCCCGCGCTCGCGATGGTCCCGTCAGCGGCGAGCGTCACGCGCGTGGCGGCGGATGCTGTGGCAAAATCGCCGACCTTGCGCTCGATCTTGTAGTACGCACCGCGCGTGCGATCGTCGGGCGTTGGGAAGCGAACTTCGGTTGCCATCTCGCCGTCCTTGACCGCGGTCGTAAACGAATCGACGAGAAAGTCATCGATCGACACCGTGCGTTCGCCGCTTTTTGAACGAAGCACGAGTTGGGCGCGCGCAGCAAGCGACGTGACCGGCCAGTCGCCGGCCGGATCGTTGTGGCACAGGCTGCCGACGACGGTGCCCATCTGGCGGACGACCGGATCGGCGACGACCGCCGAGGTGTCGGCGATCATCGGATAGCGTGAAGCGATCAGCGGGGAGACCTCGAGCGCAAAGTCACGCGTACCCGCGCCGATGCACAAAAACCCGTTGCTTTCGCGTAAAAACGCGAGTTCTTCGATGGGATTGATGTCGATTAGGACGGCAGGGCGGGCAAGCCGATAGCGCATAGCGGGAATCAAGCTTTGTCCGCCCGCGAGGACGCGGGCGTCGTCGCCGTGGCTAGCAAGCGCACTAACAGCTTCATCGATCGAATGCGCCCGCTGGTAATCGAACTGGGCTGGAAACACGTGTTCCTCCAATCCGTGCAGGGGAAGGCTACGATTCGTGCCTAGATCGAGAATCCCCCGGCTAAATCTCTACTTCCACGCCGATGCCGACGCGCCGATCCGGCGGGATTTCGAGATCGTCGACGAGCGAACGCGAGACGCGCGAGAGCCACGCAAAGAGCACGCGCTGACTTTGGTGCATGCCGTCCTTTGCACGTCCGGTGATCGCCGGGGCGGAGAAGAAGAATGTCGTGTGTTCGTCGTCGAGCTTGAAGTCGAGTTTGTTGCACGCGCGCAGAACGTATTTGATCGACAGGTCTTCCATGTAGCCAAAACTCGCTCGAAGCACGAACAGCGTCGGCGCAAGCTGCTCGATCGTTACGCGCCGTGCCTGTTCGACGTAGGGCCGCGACGCGGGATCGAGCGTCAGCAGCACGATCTTCCTGTCGTTGAGAAAGTGCGGAAGCCACGGGTGGGTGTGCACGAACGGTATGCCGCTGGGATCGTTGGTCAGCATCACGGTTTGTCCGATGGTTGCGCCGGACGGCGGGTGCAGCTGCGCGATGAATTCGGCGACCGGCTGCTGGTCCGCGGCGAGCGCCCGCGCGAGCGTCCGCCGTCCTTTGAGCCACGTAAGCGAGACGAAGGCGATGACCGCGCTGACCGCAAGCGGTACCCACGCGCCGTCCAAGAACTTGGGCAAGCCCGAGGTGACGAAGATCGTATCGATGAGCACGAAGAGGCTTATGCCGGGAATGACGTAGCGCTTGCGCCATTTGAACACCGTGGTGGCGACGACGAAAAAGGCGAGCGACGTCGCGAGCATCGTGCACGCGACGGCAAGACCGTAGGCCGCCGCTAGATGCGCGCTGCTGCGGAAGGTAAACACCAAGATCAAACACACGACCGCAAGCAGGACATTGACGAACGGAATGTAGACTTGGCCGCGCTGCGCCTGCGAGGTATGAACGACTTTCATGCGCGGGCACAGGTTCATCGCGATGGCCTGTTCGGTCAGGGTAAATGCGCCGGAAATCAGCGCTTGCGAAGCGATCACCGTTGCGAGCGTCGCGAGAAAGACCATGGGCATCAGCGTCCAGCCCGTGGTCAGCGCATAAAACGGCGAATCGAGCGCTTGGGGATTGCCCAACACAATCGCACCCTGACCGAAATAGTTCAGCAGCAGCGCGGGAAAGACGACCGTGTACCAAGCCCACGTGATGGGTATGCGGCCGAAGTGCGAAAGGTCGGCGTAAAGCGCTTCGGCGCCGGTGAGAACCAGAATCACGCCGCCGAAAATCAAGAAGCCATAGACGCCGTGATGCAAGATAAAGGCAATCCCGTGAAGCGGATTGATCGCCGCGATAATAGCCGGGTGCGCAGCGATCGCGACTGCGCCGGCCCAGGCAATCGCGATGAACCACAACAGCATCACGGGCCCGAAGACCGAGCCGACGCTCTGTGTTCCGCGATACTGAATGAGAAACAGCGCGAGGAGTACCCCGGCCGAGATCGGGACGATGAACGGCTGCGCAGCGCTGGTCGCGACGTTCAATCCCTCCACCGCCGAAATCACCGAGATCGCCGGCGTGATCATGCCGTCGCCGATGAGCATCGCGGCGCCGACGACGACGATGGGAATCAGCCAACGCGTGCCGTGGATTTTTCCAAGGAGCCGTGGAGGCGACGCGAGTGCGAGCAAGGCGAGGATGCCACCCTCGCCTTCGTGATCGACTCGCATGAGCACCGTCACGTATTTAATGCAGACGACGACGATTAGCGCCCACGCGAGCAGCGAGATGATGCCGAGCGTATTTTCGAGTGTCGGCGCGGCGTTCGCTGTCGTGAAACAGGTGGTCAGCGTGTAGAGTGGACTGGTGCCGATGTCGCCAAACACCACGCCAAGAGCGGCAAGTGCCAGAGGACCGGGAACCTGCACGCGGCGCATGCGCGCGCCCTTCGCCGGGCGGCGCACGCGCTCCCGTGCTTCATGGGGAGTTAAACGTTCATTCCGACCGTCTGGCCGATGTTATGGAAGAACTGATCCGACATGCGGCTGAAGTTCGTCCACGCGCCGGCGCCGTATTTCGCATTGATATCGGCTTGCACTTGGCCGCCGATCTTCGCGCCGAAGAGTTGGGTGAAGAAGGTGTCATTGTCGAACGTAATTCCGCCGCCCGTTACACCGGCTTGCACCAGTTGGGTTGCCAGCGCCTGACCGCCGGCTTGCGCGGGCGGAGGAATGGACACGTTATCTTTTCCGGCAAGTTGCCATGCGTCGGCAATAGCGTAGTCGAACATGTGCACGAAGTGATCGGCATTGGTTTGACCGAACGCCGTCGCGAGTTGCTGCTGATCCGCAAGCACGGCATTCGGGCCGATCATCGCGTTGAACGCGCGCACGGTCGAATAGCTACCGGGGCCACCGCCGCTGGCGATCAGCGACGAAGCAAGGCTGAGATTCGCGCCACTCGCCGCGGGCGACGCGCCGGCGGCGGCACTCCATAAGATCACTCCGACGGCAAGCGCCGTGCCGAAGAAGATTTTTGCGAGCGTATTCATGTCGATTTTGTACCCGTAATCGCAGCAAATAGCGACCGAGCGGCGCGTTGCAGAGGATTCTCGAGGCGAGCGGCTGATAGTTCGCTTACAGGAGCTTATGCAATGATGATTCACCCTCTACGTCTCATCGGTGTCGCGGCGGTCGTGCTTGCGATCGGCGCTGCCGCGCCGCTTGCGCCCGCGGCCATCGATCTCATGACCATCACGCCGGATGCGATGCCGACGTCGCCTGCCTTTCCCAACCTGCACCAGAAATTGCTGGTAGCAACCGACGGCATGACCGCCGCGCTCTCCATCGGCAGTGCGCCCAAACACTATCATGCCGACTCGAGCGAGATTCAATTGGTCGTCGGCGGGAGCGGCACCGAGTGGCTCGGCGATCGTCAGGTACCGCTGCGCCCCGGTATGTTGATCGTTATCCCGAGCGATACCGCGCACGCCGGCATCGTCGATACGTCGGACGGAAAGTTGCGCTTGGTGGCGTTCAAGACACCGCCGCAGGCACCGACCGACATCCATCTCTTATCGGGTTCGCAAGTTACACCGGCGTCAACGTTAAAGCTGCAGCCGGCCGCGATCGATTTGCTGGCAATCACGGCGGACTCTATGCCCGCGCCATCGGCGACCTTTCCAAACCTGCGTTCAAAGACGCTGGTTGTCACCGACGGCATGACGCTCGCGCTTCAAACCGGGACCGCGTTCAAGCACTTCCACGCCGATGCGAATGAAATCCAAGTCGTCCTCGATGGCACGGGAACCGAATGGCTCGGCAACGAGCAGGTCCCGCTGCGACCTGGGATGATGATCGTCATCCCGATGGGCTCCAACCATGCCGGTTTGGTTCAGACGTCGTCGATGCCGTTGCGGTTTATCTCGATCAAGACCCCGCCGCAGGCGCCAACGGATGTTCATTTCGTGCAATAGCCCGCCGCCGGTAAGCGGCAAGATAGCGTAGATCTTCGGCATAGGTCGTCGGATACACGCTCGGAACCGGGCGGCCGCCAAGCGCCGCGTCGACGTTGCGAAACGTAAACGTGCAGGTGTTGCACAACGCCGCGGTGCTATGGTCGCTACTTTCACGCACGATGTCGACCTCGACGCAGATCGACGTCGCGCCCGTATAGGTAACGCGCGAAGTGAAATGCAGCGTGTCACCGGCGCGTACCGGTTGCAAGAAGTTGATTCGATTGACTGACACGAGAAGCGGCTTATCCGGCGCGATGAGCTCCGCGCACGTTGCCGCGTGCAGATAGGCGCGATGGGTCACGAAACCGCCCGAGATTCTTGCCGGAGCCCGCTCGTGTTCGAGATCGGGCCGTTCGTAGCCGCGCGACACCAAATCGCAAACCAATCGCCCGTCAAAGCCACGCCCTTCCAGCGCCATGTGCAATTCGGCGAGCAGCGCCTGCTCCTCACGCGTGGGCGGCGCGATCGCCTCGCCGGCGCCGGGGGACGCCGCGCGGCGTTGGATGGCTTCGGCCTTGCGGCGACGGTCGATCTCATCGTGATAGTGGAGCGGCAGCAGTTCCCTCCCGCGCGGCTGTGCGACCATCGTGAAATAGCACGAACCGAAGTGCGTGTCATTGGGCTGCTCGACCCGGACGCCGACTTCGAGCGAACTCGTACCCACGTAGTTGACGCGCGAGAGCATGGTCAAGTCGCGGGTGGTGTCCAGCGCTCCGCGTAAGCGGATCTGATCGATCGCCGCGGTTACAAAACTCACACCGCTATTCGTCCCGACGTAAGCAAGCGCGGTCTGTTCGGCGAGCCGGTCGAGCACTTCGAGCAGCAACCCAAAACGGAAGCTGCGCCGCAGGCCCGGGTCGACACTCAGCGGCAAGATCTGCGTGATCGAGGTGTCGGCCGGCCGATTCATACTCACGACGTCTACGGGCTAGGCGAAATACGCGCGCTGTAGCCAAGTTGCGGCGAGAGCGGGCCGGCCGGCCCCTTCGACTTCGACCTCGGCATGCCAGGTGAGCGTCGCCGCTTCCGCGCCGGCCGGTTGCACGTCCTCGAGGGTGAAGACGCCGCGGATGCGCGCGCCCGACGGAACGGGTCCGATAAAACGGATCCGATCGAATCCGTAGTTGAGCACCATCGCAAACCCAAAGGTGAGGCTCTGCGAGATCAGCGTGGGAAGCAGGCTCAGCGTAAAAAAACCGTGGGCAACCGTCGTTCCGTACGGAGATTCGGCGGCGGCGCGTACGCGATCGACGTGAATCCACTGGCGATCGCGCGTAACGTCGGCGAATTGCTCGATTTCGTCTTGCGTGACCGTCAACCAGTCGCTTTGGATGCGGGTTCCGCGCATCGCTTCGACCTGCGCGAGGGATGTTATCGCGGTCTTCATGCTTTCTGCGCTTGCGCGGTGAGCAGCCCGGCATATTGCGCGCGCAGTTCACGCTTGAGAAACTTTCCAACGCCGGTGCGAGGTATCGCTTCGACGAAGATCACGCGGTCCGGGATTTGCCAGTTTGCGAGATGCTGCGTGAGCCACGCGCGCAGAGCGTCTTCGTCGAGCTGATGACCCTCGCGCAGCACGACGGCCGCGACTGGGCGTTCCTGCCATTTGGGATGCGCAAGGCCGAACACGCACGCTTCGCGCACCGCTGCGTGACCCATGATCGTGTTCTCCACCTCGACCGAGGAGATCCACTCGCCACCCGACTTGATGAAATCCTTGGTGCGATCGACGATGTCGAGATAGCCGTATTCGTCGACCGTGCAGACGTCGCCGGTGTGGAACCAGCCGTCGGGCGTAAACGCCGAAGCGGTCGCGCTGTCGTTGTTGTAATACTTCGTCGTAACTGCGTAGCCGCGTACCAACAGCTCGCCGCGTGAAACGCCGTCGGCGGGCACGTCGTTACCATGCTCGTCGACCAATCGCCATTGGACGATCGGCGCAAAGCGGCCGGCTTTGTAGCGTTCTTCGTGCTGACGCTTTGGGTCGCGTGCGAGCTCCGACGCGGGCGCGTTGACCGTGCCGATCGGCGACATCTCGGTCATTCCCCAAGCATGGACGCCTTCGATACCGAGCTGTTCGAGGGAATCGTAGAGCGAGCGCGGCATCGCGGAGCCGCCGATGACGACCCGTTTGAGGTCGGGCAGGCGATCGTTGTTGGCGACCAGCAGATCGCGCACGGCCAACCACACCGTTGGAACGCCGGCGGAGAGCGTCACGTGTTCGCTCTTGCACAGTTCGATCACGCCCGGCGCGTCGAGACGATCCATCGGCATGATCAGATCGGCGCCGACCATCGGAGCGATGAATGGAAATCCCCACGCGTTGACGTGGAACATCGGCACGATCGGCAGTATGCGATCGCGTTCGCGCGCTCCCAAAAAATCGGGCAGAGCGCTGGCCAGTGCGTGCAGGTAGGTCGAACGATGCGAGAAGAGCACGCCCTTGGGATCGCCGGTGGTTGCCGAGGTGTAACACAACAGCGCAGCCGAGCGCTCATCAACCTGCGGCCAATCGTAATGCTCGGGTTTCGCTGCGACGAGCGTCTCATAGTCGAGCGCGCCTTCGAACGGTTCGGTTAGCGCGCCCATTGCGACGAAGACTCGCTGCACCTGCGGCTGGAGCGCGCGAGCCGCTTGAACCGCTTTGGTCAGCGAAGCGTCGAAAAAGACGACGCGATCGTCGGCGTGGTCCAAAATGAACGCGACTTGATCGGGGAAGAGCCGAATGTTTACCGTGTGCAGCACGGCGCCGATCATCGGCACCGCGTAATACAACTCCATGTGGCGGTGCCCGTTCCAGGCAAACGACGCGACGCGGTCGCCGGGCCGCACGCCGAGTTCGCCGAGCGCATGCGCGAGTTTGGACACGCGCTTGGCAAAGGCTGCGTAGTTGAGGCGAACCATGTCCGGCCCGTCGCGCGAGACGATGCCCTTATGCGGGTGCGCGCGCGCGGCGTGTTCGAGGATCGCATGGATCGAGAGTGGCCGATCCGGCATCGTGCTTAGCATAAGAACCCTCTGATCGCGGAGAGTGCGTCGTCGTGCATGACGATTCCAAAGTGATTGGCGTCGATTTCTTGTACGATCGCCGCAGGTGTCGAGCGCAAAAAGGCGGAGAGGTCGTGTCGCGTGACGACAAATCCGTTGGGAGCAGCGAGGGGACGCGCCGCGCGCAAGAGCAGGACGGGAATGCAAAGCGATCCCCACAGGGTGCTCGGCGAATGCGTCGCGGCGTAGGCCGCATCCTCGAGAACCGCACCGAGTTTCGTGCGCGCGCGCACGCCGCGCTCGGTCGGTTCGACCTCGTAGCGATAGTGCCGTTCCCAATGATCGGTCCAGGGCGAAGCCAGCCCCAAACTTCGCACGGCCGTCACGTAGTCGTCCGCGTTGCGGTAGATCCAGTTCAAACGCGTTGCGTTTCGCGCGAGCGCGGCGGCGGCGCCGGCGCTGGGAAGGCCGAGCCCGTCGATAAGCACGATCTTGCCGATTTGCTTGCGTTGGTCGATCGCGACGGCGTTCATGCCGACGAAAGCGCCCATCGAATGACCGACCAGATCGAACTCGGTCAGCTTCAAACGTTCTGCGATCTCGAAGATGTCGCGGGCGTGGCGCAACCATCCGTACGTGCCGGCCTCGCTCTTTTCGCTAAGGCCGCGGCCACGCAAGTCGGGCGCGATGACTTGACGGCCCTTCGCCACAAGCGTATCCCGAATCGGTGTGAAGACGCGCGCGTTCGACGAGATGCCGTGCACGCAGATGACCGGCCGTGCCGACGGCGGTCCAAAGCGTTCCACGCGGATGCGTCCGGATGATAGCGGAAGATAGAAACCCTCGGCCATGGTCATTGTAGGAATCGTTCGATGCCGTCCAGCGTTTCCTGCGCGGCCATGATGCCGAAATGATTCGCCGGAATCTCGAGGCCCGTGGCGCTGGGCACCGCCGCGAGGAATTCGTCATAGTCCGCTTGCGTCACGACGAAACCGTCGGGGCCGCCCAGCGGCACGGTCGCCCGCAACAGGAGCGTGGGAATCGTGAGCAGCGGCCAGACCGCGCGCGGATCTTGCGTCGAGCCGTAGACGACGTCTTCGCCGACCGCCGCTGCGTCGGTGCGTGGACGCACGTTCCCGTTCTCGGTAATCAAATCGTAGCGGTAATGCTGCTCCCACAGGTCGTTCCACGGAGCTGCCAGGCCCGCGTCGCGCACGGCGGCGATGTACTCGTCGGCGGTCGCGAACGTGCCTTTGAGGCGCGCAAGTCCGGCGATGATTGCGTTCAGCGCCGTCTGCGACGGTACGCCGAGCCCGTCGATGAGGACCAAACGGCGGATGTGTTTCCCGCGATCGATCGAGGTGGCCGTCATTCCGATAAATGCGCCCATGGAATGTCCGACGTAATCGAACTGGTCGATGCCCATAGCTTGCGCGGCTTCGAGGATGTCGCGCGCATGGTTCTCCCAGCCATAGGTTCCCTTTTCGGTGATGTCGCTCCAACCGCGGCCGCGCAAATCGAACGCAATCAGCGTACGACCGTTGCGCGCGAACTGCTCGCCGAGCCGGGTAAACACGCGCGAATTGGACGAGAGACCGGGAATGCAGAGCGCCGGCACGCCGGGGCCGCTCCCGAAGCGACGCGCGCGCAGGCGTCCGCGCAGCAGTTCTAGGTCGAAGTCTTGCGCCATGGTATTAAAAGTACTCCTCCTACGATCCCTTGCCGAAACGCGAGTATGCAAACGGCAAACACCAGCCCCAGTACGAGGTCGGTCTCCTGACCAATCGCCGTTTTCGAAACGAAATATTCGATGATTTGATAGATGCCTGCTCCGATGATCGGCCCAACGATCGTTCCGCTGCCGCCGAGGATCGCCATCATCACGACGGCACCCGAGGTATGCCAATCGATCATCTCGAGTCCGGCGAGCCGATTGCCCAGCGCGTACAGCCCGCCGGCGAGTCCGCAGAGAACACCCGAAATTACGAACGTCGCGAGCTTGAAGCGGTTCACCCGATAGCCCAGTGCAATCGTGCGCGTTTCGTTCTGGCGAATCGCGCGGAGCACCGTGCCGAAGGGTGACCCCACGACGCGGATGACGGCCCATACACACAGCGCTACGATTGCGAGCGTGACAAAATAAAACGCCGTATCGTTTGAGAGGTGCACGCCGAAGAAGGTTCCGCGCGTATCCATCGGCAGGCCGTTCTCGCCGCCGGTGAGATCTTTGAGTTGAACGGCGACGAAATATTCGATCTGCGCGATCGCAAGCGTAATCATCGCGAAATAGATGCCGCTACGCCGCACGACGAGGGCACCGACCAGCGTCGCCAGGACCGCCGCGTATACCACCCCGGCTCCTAGCGCAACGGCGCCGTCAAGGTGCAGGTTCTGCACGAGGATCGCCACCACGTAGCCGGAGCCGCCCCAAAACATCGCTTGTCCGAACGAGAGCAGTCCGGCAAAACCGAAGAGGAGATCGAGCGCGACGGCAAAGAGCGCAAAGCACAGAATGTCGATGGCCACGATCGGGTAGATCAGTTTGGGCAATGCGAGCGCGACCAGGCCGACGATCCCGAGGAGCATCCACAGGCGCCGGTCCATCAACTCAGCTCCGTCCTTCCAAAGAGGCCGCTGGGCCGTAGCGCGATCACCGCGACCATCACGATGAAGATCAGCGTCGTCGCAATCGGTGGATAGTAGACCGCGCCGAGCGTCTGCAGCACGCCCAGCGCAAACCCCATCAGAATCGAGCCGGTGATCGAGCCGAGTCCGCCGATAACGACGATCGCAAACGTGTAGATGATGATGTCGTCGCCCATCGACGGCGCGACGTTGGTGGTCGGCGCGGCCAGCACGCCCGCGAGCGCGGCGACCGCAACGCCCAAACCGAAGGTTAGCGTCACCAAGCGGCGCGTGTTGATGCCGAGCGCACGCACCAGCACGGGATTCTCGGTTGCGGCGCGTATCCGCGCGCCGGTCATGCTGCGTTCGACGAACCACCAGATCAGTCCGCACACGATCACCGATACGACGATCACGAACAACTTATAGGTCGGATAGAGCGTGAATCCGAGATTCGTCGCGCCGGAAAGCGCGTCGGGAATGTTGTACGGCGAACCCATCGCGCCGGCAAACAGGCGCACCAGGTTGACGACCACGAGCGTCGCCGCGAAGGTAAAGAGCAGACCGTAGACGGGATCCGCGCCCTGCAACCGGCGCAGCAAGAGCGCCTCGAAGAGCATACCGAGCAGTGCGACGGCGAGCGGCGCGAGGATGAGCGCGGCGAAAAAATTCAAATGCAGCAGCTGCGCGCCGTAGTACGTTGCGAACGCACCGAGCATGTACATCGCCCCATGTGCGAAATTGATGATGCGCAGCGTGCCGAAGATCACCGAGAGGCCTAGGGCAAGCAGCGCGTAGAACGCGCCGCTTGCCAGGCCGTTGAAGAGCTGGGACGCGATGTAGTCCGGGCTCATTTCAGTTTAGTGACACCCGGTTACCAGGTCTTGTCGCACGTTGATTGTGCCGCCGGGCGGAAGGCCTGGCTGCCGGGAACCGTGTCGACGAGCTTGTACCACGCGTCTTTTTCTTTGACTTGCGACTGCGGCAGGATGTCGTAGACGTACATGTCGTGGACGACGCGGTGGTCGCGCGCCCGGAATTCGGCGTTCTGGGCGTAGAAGTCGCTGAACTTGTGCCCGTCGAGATAGGCGACGACTTTATCGGCGTCGACCGAGCCGACTGCTTTGACCGCCTTAAGCCACTGCATCGTGGACGAATAATCGGCGGCTTGAATCGAACCCGGCCGCGCACCGTTCATCCGCGCCGAATAGCGGTCGGCCCATTTGCGCGCTTCGGGGCTTTGATTCCAGTACCAGGAGTCGGCGACTTTCGCGCCCGCCCAGAGTGCGGGATCGGTGTCGACCTGCGGCAGGAAGAAGAGGCCAACGACGATCTTCATCTGCTTATCGAGTCCGAATTCTTTGGCGGCTTTCATGCTATTGACGGTATCGGCACCGGCGTTGAGCAGGGCGAGGACCTGCGGATGCGCGTTCTTTGCCGCGAGCATGTAGGACGAGAAGTCCGTGGTGCCAAGCGGCATCGTGTCGGCATGAACGAAGGTCGCGCCGAACGGTGCGATGGCGTCGGTGAAATCGGCCAGCATCGATTTGCCGAACGCGTAGTCGGGCACGATGCCGTACCAGGTCTTCAATCCCGTTTTCGCGACCGCGACGCCTTCGCTGTGCGCCAACGCGTAGGTATCGTAGGCATAGTGGTAGGTGTACTTGTTGCAGTTCGCGCCGGTCAGCGCCGACGTGCCGGCGCCGCTGACGATCGCAATCTTGTGTTTGTCTTTGGCGACGGCCGCGACCGCGAGCGCTGTCGCAGAGTTGGTCAAATCGACCGCGAGCTCGGCCCCGTTGTCGAATTCTTCGCGAGCCTTGGCCTCGGCGGTCGGCCCGGAGTTTTGGTGATCGACGGTGTCAACGATGATCTGACGTCCGAGGACCTTGCCGCCAAAATCTTCGACCGCCATTTTCGTAGCTTCGACGGCGCCTTGCCCCGAGATCGAGGCGTAGACGCCGCTCATATCGGTGATGACCGCAATATGAATCGGCGCGGTATCGGCAGCGGTTGCGGGCGCAGCGGGGTATACCCCCGACAGAAGCACCGCGATCGCGCAGATACCGAACAACAAACGTGTGGTACGCATAATCTTATTGTCCCCCTAGAATAGTGCGTTTTTTTGAGGAAGCGAGTCGGCGGATGGCTCCCGCGAGGCCTCCCGGAACGAAAAGGACGAGCAGAACGAATAGGACCCCGAGGATGAAGAGCGGCTGCGAGAGCGGGACGCGCAGCACCGGTGGAAGCGATTGTATTCCGCTCGCGCTCGAAAGCACGACGAGGCGGAAATCCAAATACTCATAAACGATGCCGCCGAGCACGGCACCCCATAGTGTGCCGACCCCGCCCAGTACCACCATAACGAGCAAGGTCAGGGTGAAATTCGCTGTCGTCACGTCCGGGGCCGCTCCGCCTTCGAGGAAAACGTAGACGATTCCGGCGAGCGAGGCCAACAGCGCGGAACAGACGAACGCGCCGAGCTTGAAGAGATATGGATTGAGCCCGATGGTCGCCGCGCGCTGTTCGTTCTCGCGAATCGCCTGCCACACGCGGCCGGGGCGTGACGAGATCAGCCATGCCGCGGCCGCGTAGGTCAAGACCAGCAGCGCCAGCGCTAGCCAATAGAGATTACGGGTGTTCGCCACCCCGGAGAAGGCCGCCGGGAGGACGCTCGCTGCGAGCGCCAGGCCTTCCTCGCCGCCGGTCAGGTTGTACGGATTTTGCATGACGACGATAGAACCGGCTTGCGCGAAGGCTAACGTCACCATTGCAAACGCAATGCCCTTCGTACGCAAACACACAGCCCCGATGATCGCCGGGAGGACGATGGCGAGAACGATCACGAACGCGATCGCGCCGGCGAGACCCCAGTGCCAGCGCGTGAGCGCGATCGCCGTTCCGTACACCCCGATCGCAAAGTACAGCGCATGTCCGAACGAGAGCAACCCGGTGTAGCCGAAAATGAGGTCGTATGAGAGCGCCAGCGCGCCGAAGATGAAGCACCCGGCCAAGAGCGTCATCGAACCCGGCGAGCGCAAGGCTTCGCCGAAGATCGGCGGCAACGGAACGCCGATGAACGGCACGAGCGCGAGCACCGCGATCAGCGCAAGAACGAGCGTCGTCCGCGCGAATGGCCTCACGATCCGTACGCACCTTGTGGACGCAGCAACAGGGCGACTGCAAGCAGCAACACCACCGAAAAATCGCCCACGCCCGGAGCGGCGTAAAAGTTGAGGAACTGTTGCAGGAGCGCAACGCCGGCGGCTGCGATTGCGGTCCCGCTCATCGAGCCCAACCGCCCGACGACGACAACGATGAACGCGAAAATCAGCATTGACGTTCCGCGTTCGGGATCGACAAAACCGAAGTACGTAGCGGCGAGATATCCGGCCAAGCCCGCGGCAATCCCGCCAATGGTGAATACGATCGTAAACGCGCGCCCCACGTCGATACCGAGCGCCTGTACCATCGAGCGGTTCTCTACGCCCGCGCGCACGATGAGTCCGTACCGCGTACGCTGCAAGAAAAAGAGAAGCAGCGCGAGGACGACCAGCGCGACGGCGATCAAAAGCAAGCGCGTGTTCGGAATCGACGCGCCGAGAATCACCGTATTGTTCGACATCCAGTTCGGTGTATTGAGCTGCACCGCCGTTCCCCCGAAGATGCCGATCATCAGCGCGACCAGCGCGAGCGCCGCACCGACCGTAACCAATACTTGGCCGATCGGCCGCGCGTAGAGCGGACGGATCAGCAGCACCTCGAGCAAAAACGCGATCGCGCCGCCGCAAAACAGCGCTGCCACTAAGCCTGCGGTCCACGCGAAACCGGCATCGCCGCCGGCATTTGACGCGACCACCCAACCCGCGTACGCGGCGACCGTGAAAATTGCTCCGTGCGCGAAGTTGAGTACGCGCATGAGTCCCCAGATCAGCGAGAGTCCCGAGGCGACCAAAAAATAAAGGCTCCCTAGGCCCAGGCCCGTGATGACCAGCAACGCTACGGTGCTCATCTACGTGTGCCCCTTCGCCAAGCCCAAATGCGTCCGCGCGAGGTCAGGGTCTGACATCAATTCGGCGACCGTGCCGCGATAACCAACCCGCCCTTGATCGAGGACGACCGCGCGTTTCGCCAGGCGGTTCGCGACGGGAAGATTCTGTTCGACCAGAAGCATGGTGACGAGCGAAGCGGCCCGTTCGAGCGCGTCGACGACATTGCGCACCATGAGCGGCGAGAGACCCTTAGTCGGTTCATCGACCAGAAGGATGCGGTTGTCGCGATTGAGCAGAACGCGCGCGATCGCAAGCATCTGCTGCTGTCCTCCCGAGAGGGTGCCGGCACGTTGCCGCGCCCGCGTCTTCATCTCAGGGAAGAGTTCGTACACGACGTCGTACTGCAGCTGCTCCGCGCCGCGTTCGGCCAAGCGCAGATTCTCCTCGACGGTCAACTCAGAGAAGATCTCGCGATCCTCGGGAACATACGCAACGCCGAGCTTGACGATGCGATCCGTACGCATCCGGCCGATCGGCAGACCGCCCAGACGCACGCCGCCGGTGCTGGGCAGCATCCCGAGAATGCCTTTGAGCGTGGTCGTCTTTCCTGCGCCGTTACGGCCGAGCAGTGCGGTAACTCCTCCCTCTTCGACCTCGCAAGAAACACCGTGAAGGACGTGCGACTCGCCGATCCACACGTTGAGATCCTGCAGTTCGAGCAATCCGCTCACAACGGATCTCCGAGATACGCCGACTGCACGACTTCGTTGGCGATCACCCGCTCCGGCGTGTCGATCGCGAGCAGAGCTCCGTGATGCATCACCGCCATGCGATCCGCCAGACCTTCGATCAAATCGAGGCGATGCTCAACCATCACAACGGTCGAACCGCGTTCGCGATGCATGCGCCGGAGCAAGGCGACGATCTCCGGCACGTCCTCGACGGCCATGCCCGCGGTCGGCTCGTCGAGCAGCACCACCTTCGACTCGGTCGCGATCAGAATCGCGAGGTCGAGTTTGCGTTTCTCGCCGTGCGAGAGCGAACCGGCGGGAGTTCCGGCACGCTCCTGCAGTCCCACTTCGCGCAGCGCTGCATGCGCGCGCTCGATTGCAGCTGTATCGCGGGCGGCGCGGCGCCATACCTCGCCGGATCCGCCTAAATGCGACTGCGCCGCGATTTGAACGTTTTCGAGCACGCGCAAGTTGGCAAAGATGCTCGATGTTTGAAAGGTGCGCCCGAGCCCCAGCCGCGCTCGCGCGTAACTCGGCGCACGCGTTACGTCCCGGCCGCACAAACGCACCCGGCCCGAGCTCGGCTGTGCCACGCCCGAGAGCAGGTTTAGGAGCGTCGTCTTACCGGCGCCGTTGGGGCCGATCACAACGAGAAACTCGCCCTCCGGAACGGAGAGCGAGACCTCGTCGACGATCGGAACCGAACCGATGCGCAGCGTCAACCCCTGCGTCTCGATTGCCGGAGGGGATTGCAACCCGTATCGCCCGTTAGTGGAACGGATGAACCGGCGGCGCCACCGTTTGCGGTGTGAGCGTGCGCAGCACGACCGGGTGAGCGTCCTTCCCGGTGCCGACCAGCTTCACGATGAACATCGGTTGCAACATTGCATGATCTGCGGTGCGGATCTGTTGCTCTCCCTTGGGCGCCATGAACTTCCAGCCTTCGAGCGAGGAGATCATTTTGTTCACATCCTGATCGCCGCTGGCTTGCACCGCGTGCACGATCATTTCCGCCGCAACGAAACCGTCGGCATCGAAGAGATCGGGGACCTTTCCTTGCTTCTTCAAATAGTCGATCAAGAAATCGTTGGCCGGATTGTGGCAGCACTGATAGACGTACAGCGAGAGGAAGAATATCTTCGACGCGTCGTCGCCGAAATACGGGTAGGTCGCGATCTGCGGAAGTCCGGTCACGATCTTCGTTTGGTTTGCGGCACCGCTGTCTTCGAGCGACTTGAAGAGCGCGCCGCCGGTGGCGCCGGCCCACGCGACGAAGAGCAGGTCGGGCTTCGCGTCGATTACCTTTTGCGCAAACGGCGAGAAGTCGTTCGCCGAGAGCGGAACGAGCAGTCCGTTCACGGTCGCGCCTTCCGCACCGAGTACCGCGCGGGCGGCCGCGACGTTCGCTTGACCGAATGCCGAGTCTTGCGCCAATACGAGCACCGACTTGCCGCGCAGATTGGTGCCGAGCACCGTACCGACCGATAGGACGTCCTGATACGTTTGGCGCCCCGAACGGAACGTGTTCCGGTTGGAGCCGCTGACACCGTCGACGGCAGCCGGCCCGGAAACGTAGAGAATCTTGTTCTCTTGTGCGAGCGGCGCCATCTGCAGGGCAATGCCCGACCAAACCGTACCGGCAATGATCTTCGTGCCCTGGCCGATCAGGTCTTTAGCCGTCGCAACGGCTTTGGCACCGTCCCCGGCGTCGTCGTTGTAGGAAACGACGATCTTATGACCGTTGACTTCTCCGGTGCCGTGCGTCGCGTAGGCGAGGCCGGCCTTGAAGCCCTCGTCATATTCCAGCCCGTATGCGCCGAGCGGTCCGCTCGTCGAGTTGATGATCCCGACATTGACCGGCTCATTGGCGGCAGCGACCGGCGCAAGGTTTGCGCCTCCAAGCGCAAGCACGAGCGCGCAGCACGCTGCGGCCCGCGTGATGCGATGCGAAATCATAAGCAAAGTCCTCTCTTCTGCGCCGAGTGCGGCGCACGCTGCACTTGAGTATCGCAAACCTAGCGGCACCCCGATTACACCCAAAAGGACATAGTTTTAGCCGGGCGAAGCCGCATGAAAGCTTAATGGACCGAGTTACACACGGATTCCGCTCCCGGATACGGTTGGCAGCGGACGAACTCGCTCATTTGGAACGTGAAGTCGCTCGATTGGTCTCGGTTCTCGACCGGGACGCGATCCTGCACGAGGCGACACGCATTCTAACGGAAGAGGTTGGTTTCAATTGTGCTTGGTTTGCCGAGCGAACGGATGAAGATACCGTCGTTATTCGCTATGGTTCGCATATGCTCTCCCAGATCCAAGATATGGTACTCCAGCGCGGGCACGGACTCGGAGGCAAGGTCTTCGCACTTGGACGGACTGTAGCTGTCGACGAGTACCTCGCCTCGCCGATTATCACGCATCACTACGATCGCACGATCGTCGCCGAACGCCTGCAGGGCATCATCGGCACGCCGATTCAGTACGAC
The DNA here is from genome assembly GCA_963833045.1 of Vulcanimicrobiota bacterium. Classification (GTDB taxonomy): domain Bacteria; phylum Vulcanimicrobiota; class Vulcanimicrobiia; order Vulcanimicrobiales; family Vulcanimicrobiaceae; genus Aquilonibacter. The sequence continues at coordinate 119,579 of CAWHWL010000020.1, read as the reverse complement.
GGCACCGTCGAAGGTGTGCTCATGGGCGGCTCGCGCGCCGGTACGACCTTCGGTGACGGCGCTGCACGGATCATCGAAACGGTTGCCGAACGCACGGCCCAAGCGCTCAACGTCGCGGCGCAAGCGCAGCGGCGCTCTGCTGCCGCGATCCAGGAGGAGCGCCAGCGGATGGCGCTCGACCTCCACGACACCGTCGGCGCGATGCTCTTTGCCATTACGGCGGGCGTTCGCAGCGTCAACGATACCGTGCACGACGGCGATCTGCGCGCGCGACTGCACACGATCGAGAGTCAGGCCAAGGAAGCCGCAACGATGCTGCGCGATTCGTTGCGCGCGCTCGCGACCCCAGCCGACCAGCTCGCACTCGGCTCGGCGCTTCAGGCCGCGATCCATCATTTCGAAGTGCGAACGGCCATCAAAGCCAATCTGGTGATGCTCGACGTGCTGCCACGCCTGGGCGATTCGGCCGTTCGCGTGCTCATCGCAGCGGCTAAGGAAGGCTTGCTCAACATTGAGAAGCACGCGCAAGCGAGCAGCGTCGTGGTGACGGTCGGGACGCAGGCTAACGGCGTGACGCTGGCTATTACGGACGACGGCGTCGGGACCGGCGGCGAAGTGATGCACAACGACGAAGGCGACCACGGCTTTGGACTCGACGCCATCGAGCACGCGCTTGCGAGTGTCGGCGGCAGCCTGTTGCTCACCGACAATCCCGACGGCGGCACGACCTTCCGCGTGTGGGTGCGAAGTTGAAGACGTCGAGCGTGCTCGCGCCGATTCGCCTTCTCGTCATCGACGATCATCCCGTCGTTCGCGACGGTGTTGCGTTGCTGGCGTCGTCGAACCGGCGGATCGAACTCGTCGGCTACGCCTCGAGCGGCAAGGCCGCCCTCGAACTCGTCGAGTCGGCCGCGCCGGACGTCATCCTGTGCGATCTGCGGCTTCCCGACATGCTCGCTCCCGAACTGATCGGGATGCTGCGTCGTGCCGTGCCCGACGCGCGCATCGTGATCTTTACGGCGTATCCCGATCATCCAGCGGTCTGCGCCGCGCTCGAAGCCGGCGCGTGCGGAATCGTTGCGAAGGATGCGGCGCGCACCGATCTTGCCGCGGTCATCGTGGGCGCGATGCGGGGCGAAGAGGTTGCCGGAGTTCAGTATTCACTTCCCAATCGCGCGCGTACGATGGTTGGGCGCAGAGAATATGACGTGTTGCGGCGCGTGGCGATCGGTGAGACGAATCACGAGATCGCTGAAGCGATGAACCTGAGCCCGAATACAGTGAAGGCGTATCTGCGCAATCTGATGCAGAAGCTCGACGCGCGCAACCGCGTCGAAGCAATCTCTCGAGCCCGAGAAGCCGGCCTGTTGTAGTCGAAGGACCGACGCAACCTGTTGTTGCCCGCGAAGACGCTCCTCGCGCCACCTCGTGTGACGCTCCTGCTGCGCGAGTTTTGCGCCACGTTTAAAGGAAGTTCGCATCCTGCGAATGGCGCAAAACTTCGAGCCTTCGCTTAGCAACAACTGGTTGCGTCGTTCCCTCGACTGCGCTCCACTTCGACAAGCTCAGTGTCGCTACGCTCGGGATGACAAGTAAAGTAAAAAAAGAGGCCTCGATCCGAAGATCGGGGCCTCTTTCATATCCGCTTCTTTATTTAGAAGTGGAGATCGTAGCTCAGTTTGAAGATGCTGGTTGCCGAGCGGATCGTGTCCGGCGGCGGAATCGTGTCGCTCGACTGGCGCCCGTTGAGCTTGAAGTAGGTGTAGCTCAGCGAGAGGCCGTGCGGGAGAATCTGGACGAGGCCCGCATCGACGACGTTGTAGGTTTCCGGTGTGTTCTCGGCATGGAACCACACGCTGGAGTCCGAGTATCCGAAGAACGGGATCGTGCCCGGTTTCAACAGATGCAAATCCGAGAACGGGAACACGGTGATCGACCAGGGATAGACCGCGCCGCTTCCGACGTAACCGTTGATGCCGCCACTGCCGCATGCGGGCTGCGGGTTCGCGGATGCGCAGTTGCCGCTAGCTGGACGCGGATAGTAGTTGATGTCGAAGCCAACCTTGAACATCGGCGGTTGGTACGCCACGTGCGGTCCGAAGGTGTACGCTGCGCCCAGGCCCCAGAGATTCGAGTTGATGCTCGCCGGGTTGGACGTGTTGCCGATGCATTGCTCTGAGTTGAAATAACACGGCGATCCGAGACCGCTGGTCGCTTCGATCTGGACGCGCTGGGTGCTGCTGTAGTACGCGCTGAGCGAGAGACCGTGGCCGGCGGCGTAGTTGAGCGAACCCTTGTCGGTGCGGTCGTTGATGCTGCCCGTCAGGATAGAGAGGGGCGTGATCGAAAGAATGCGCCCGAGCGAGAAGTCGAAGTTGCTGTGGGCGTATTGCAGATTCCACCGCGGCGTCAAAAAGTACGTCAGGGAGTAGTCCAGACGCAGGTTTTGCGTTCTGATCGGCGAGCCGGCCGGACACGCGGGACCGCCGTTCGGGCAATAGAACGGAATCGTGCCGGGCGGCGGCGGGGCGCCTGAGTCGCCCGTGTTGTCCAAAAAGTAGACCGGGGTAATATTGAGGTCCCACTTCTGAGCGGCGGACGCGACGCTCGGTGTAAGGAACGCGAGCGCAGCTAGCACGAGGCTAGCCATCGCAACTTGCGTAGTGCGATTCATTGTGCCTCCAATCAATTATCGTCATTAGGAAAGGTGGCCGAGCGCTTGTGCTTCCGGCCCCCTTGGTTAAGGTGTATTATCCCACAAACGCGTTTTCCTATCTACACCCTAAGGATCGTATTAAGTTATTACTGCATGAACCAACCGTGACTGACCACAATCGACTGCCCGGTCAATGCATTACTAGGAAAGGCTGCTAAGAATACCGTCGTCTCTGCTACGTCTACCGTCGTGGTGAACTCGCCATCGACGGTTTCCTTGAGCATCACGTTCTTGATCACGTCGGCCTCGGAAATGCCGAGGGCCGCTGCTTGTTCGGGGATTTGGCGCTCGACCAGCGGCGTCCGCACAAAGCCCGGGCAGACGACGTTCGAGCGCACCCCGAAGGGCGCACCCTCCTTCGCGACCGTCCGCGCGAGCCCGAGCAACCCGTGTTTGGCCGCCACGTAGGGCGCCTTGAGCGGCGAGGCTTCCTTAGAATGTACCGATCCCATGTAGATGATCGAGCCGCCCTTGTGCCGTGCGTACATATGCTGCAGGGCTGCCCTGGTGACGAGGAATGCCGCATCGAGGTGGATGCTCACGACGCGTCGCCAATCCTCGTACGCGAGCTCGTGAATGGGAGCAATATATTGGACGCCGGCATTGCTGACGACGATGTCGAGGCCGCCGTACGCGGCGGCGGTACGGTTCACGCCGGACGAGACCTGCGCTTCATCGGTCACGTCCATATCCACGGCAATGGCGCGGCCACCCTCGAGTTCGATGCGCGCGGCAGCGGCTTGGGCGCCGTCGAGCGAGATATCGGCGATCGCTACCGCCGCCCCCTCGCGTGCCATCGTGCGCGCAATCTCAAGCCCGATGCCGCTTGCGGCACCGGTGATCAGGGCGACTTTCCCCGCCAACCTCAATGCGAGTTACCTCCGTACATGAGTCTGGCAGGGTCAGCGCGCTTGCGAATACACCTTTTCGGGGGTATTGCGGCGACCCGATCCCTCGTGGTTAGGTAAGATGCAATGCCGGCAACTTCGCAGCCGCTGATTCGCGCGCTCGACATCGTCAAATCGTTTTCGGGGTTTCGCGCGCTCGACGGACTGAGCTTCGGCGTGCGTGAAGGGTCGATTCACGCCGTGATCGGCCCCAACGGTGCCGGAAAGAGCACGTTGCTCGGCGTGCTTTCGGGTTTCGTCCGGGCGACTTCCGGGCAGGTGACGATCAGGAGCGCCGACACGACCAAACTCGACGCCGCATCGATTGCGCGCATGGGCGTGGTGCGAAGCTTTCAAATCAGCAGCATCTTTCCGCATTCAAGCGCGCTCGAGAACGTCAAAATCGCGCTTCAGTCGCGATCGAATCTTTCATGGAGGCTGCTCGAACCGGCGCGTGCCGCCGCGGTCTTCGACGAGCCCGCCCAACGCATGCTGGCAGCGGTCGGAATCGAGAGCGAGAGCGACACGCCTGCCGCCAACCTCGCGTATGGAAAAAAGCGCGCGCTGGAGTTGGCGATTGCCGTTTCGCAAGAACCGTCGGTGTTGCTGCTGGATGAACCGACGGCGGGCATGGGGGCCGAGGACATCGAGCGAACGATCGCGCTGATCCGCGAGATCGCGCGCGCCCGGACCGTCGTGCTGGTGGAGCACAATCTGCGCGTCGTCGAGCATCTTTGCGATCGGGTCACGGTCCTTGCGCGCGGCAAGGTTCTGGCCGAAGGCCGCTACGATGAGGTGCGCGCCGACGAACGCGTGATCGAAGCCTATCTCGGCGGAGCCAAACACTAAAGCTATGTTGCAATTGCGTGACGTCAACGCGTATTACGATGAGGCGCACATCCTTCACGGTATGTCGTTCGACGTGCGCGACGGCGAAGTGGCGACCTTGATCGGAAGAAACGGCGCCGGAAAAACGACGACGCTGCGCGCGATCATGGGCATCGTCGAGCCGCGTTCGGGAACCATCGAGTTGGACGGCGTTACGATTTCGGGGCTCTCCTCGGATCGCATCGCACACCGTGGCATCGCCTACGTTCCCGAAGAGCGGGGGATTTTCTCGACGCTGAGCGTGCGCGAGAACCTGCTCTTCGCGCCGGCAATTGCGCCGGGAGGCTGGAGCGAAGAACAGATCTTCGAGACGTTTCCCAATCTGCGCGAGCGGGCGTCGGCGGTTGGAACGACGCTCTCGGGCGGCGAGCAGCAAATGCTGGCGATCGCGCGCGCGCTGCGCTGCGGAGCCAAGACGATCCTGCTCGACGAGCCGACCGAGGGACTCGCGCCGGTGCTGGTCGAGCGCATCGGCGAAGTGATTCTCGAGATGAAAGCCGCAGGGCTCTCGGTGCTGCTGGTCGAGCAAAACGTACGCTTCGCCGCGGAAGTCGCGGATCGTCATCACATCGTCGTGCACGGTCAGGTCACGCAGACGCTGGGAAGCCAGGAAGTGCGCAGCCGCGAGCGCGAGCTGCTCGAGTTTCTCGGCGTTTAGGCTCGAGCGATCGTTCTTCTATCGCCATGCGAGCGCCGTATTGCGGGCGTGCGACAAGGAATCGTTGATCTTAACGTAGCCGCGTCTTCATTTCATCTGCGCTGCAGTCCACGACGCGAAGGCCTTCTGGCAGCCTGCCCGGGAGTCGCTTGAGTTGCAGCGGGCTTTGGTCAAGCGCCTCGAGGAAGTGGCTCGGCATGTCATTGGTGGCTGCAACAGGGCGACGCCATCCTTCATCTCGTATGCGTGGCAGAGGCCGCCGGATACTGGCCCTGAGCCCTGGCTGTCGGTTCCACCCCCTGAGGAGTCTCCACCGGGATTTGTTACACTGCACGTGGTGCCGTCGCAGCTATCGTAGGCGTGCTTTCCACCGCCCCCGCGTTGAGCTGCGCTAGACTGCGCCAGGTACGGGCTATTCGCGCCACTCGCAGCGGTAATGTTCGGAAGTGCCGACTGGGTTGACGAGCAAGCCGACATAATCACTGTGGCCGACAGTAATGCGGCTAACATGGACCAACGCTGCATTTTAACCCCCGCAGTTCGACAACGTGACAGCAACAGCAAACGCGGCTTCCGCCACGTCTTGGGTGCCACGGTCTCGGCGACTTCGCCGCTATTAGCGTTGGTTCAGTCGCAAGGCGCGAACGAGCCGCTCGATTTCGTCGCCAACCGCCGGCGAGATATCGACGAATACGACGCTGTGGTGGAATTCGCGAAATTGCTGCGTCGCATGCACGACTTTTCCACGCAACTGCAAAGGGCGCCCCGCCTCGCCGTTCGGTAACAAGAACCGCATGCTCAACGTGCTGCCCTCGACAATGCGCTTCTCGAATGCGAGGCGCATGCCGCCGCGACTCAAATCGAGTGCGAGTGCATTAATCTCATCCTTTGTCCCGGGCATCGAACATGTCACGTTGAACTCGGTTTCGACGCGAATCGCGCTATCGGCGGCTGAGGTCTTCAAACGTTCCTCTTCGAGAAAACGGCCCAACAACTTACTATCGTCGGGCGCAAGCTTTGCAAACTCTACGCCGTATTCGAGAGAATCCGCCGAGCTTCCGGAGTTGTGGCGGATCTTTCCGACGATAGGGATATTCCTTCCGCAGGCCGGCAGGTTGAACCGGATCTCGGAACCCGTCAAGAGGATGCTCGCGGACCTCAAACGGCAGCCGCCAATCGAAAGATCGATAACCGTAACGCGCACGGGTTTCGGGAAACCGTCGACGGTCGCCTTAACCGCTGATGCGAGTCGAAGCCGAAATGAAGGGCTCACATCGCAGCAATATTGGACTCACAGCGTCAGAAGCATGCAGCCAAACCTACGCTGAGGGTGAAAAGGTAGGGAAAACTAAGCGCGAGCGATCGGCAGCACGACCGTCATCTTCGTGCCGTAACCCTGATCCGATTCGACGCGAACCTCGTTGGCCAAGGTCTTGACTAAGAACAGACCGCGACCGTCTTCAGTGAGCTCGTCGTCGGGAAGGAGCGCGACGAATTTCTCGAGACCGGGGCCCGTGTCGACAACGGTGACGACCGGCGCTGCGTCGGACCAGTCGACCTCCATGTTTACCAGACCCGGCGCGTGCTCGACGGTGTTGGCCAAGATCTCGCCGACGATAAGCTCGGCGGTGAAGAGATCCGCATCCGCTCCGGCGAGGCGTTCGATGAACTGCATTACCTCGTGTCGTGCGCTGTGTGCCGAGTAGGCGTGGCTGGAGTGGAAGCTCCAGCTTTGGCGCAAATTGATCTCGTCCCCGGTGATCGGACCGGTGGTCGGGGTCACGCGCACGACCACGAGCACGGCGTCGTCGCCCGGAGCTTCATTGCCGAGGACGGCCTGGCGAATCGCTTCAGCTGGTCGCGGAGAAGGCTTGGTGACAAGCGCGTTGATCGCAGTGCGAAGCGCGCGCTCGGTGGCCTCGATTTCGCGCGAGAACTCGGTAATGCCGTCGGTGTAAAAAACCACGATGCTCTCGGGTTCTAGTGCGGCGGTATGGCTGCGATATTCGGTGTTGCCGGCGACGCCGAGCGGAAGCGAACCATACGGCAGTTGGTGCGCGCGCGTATTGGGACCCGCGAGGATCGGGGAGGGGTGACCCGCACTTGCGTAGTGCAGCGTGCGCGCGTCGCGGTCGATGAGCGCGACGAGTGCGGTTGCAACGGTGGGATCGTGCAACTGCAGCAAGCGGTTCACTTTGGTGAGGATCTCGGCCGGGTCGGTCTTGTCGATCGCGGTTGCGACGATGCTCTGCCGAATACGTCCGGCACTAACCGCGGCATTGAGTCCGTGGCCGGTAACGTCGCCGATCGAAATTACGATGCGCCCATCGGGAAGGGCGAACGCATCGTACCAGTCGCCACCGATCAGCACCTCCTGACCCGCGGTAAGATAGAGCGCATCGAAGCGCATGTAGGGATGCTCGGGAAGCGACTGCGGCAGGAACGCGGATTGCAACGTGGTTGCGATGCGGGCCGTGCGCTCGAATGCGCGGCGTTGGTCGTCGATATCGGTGTGCGTACCATACCAGCGAACGATGTTCCCGCGATTGTCGCGCATCGGCTCGCCTCGCATGAGGAACCAGCGTGACACGCCGTCGTCCCGGCAAAGAAGCAGCTCGCGTTCGAACCGTTTTCCGGCAGCGATCAGTTGTTCCCAATCGGCGATCCCAAGCGAGAGATCACCGGAGCCGGTGAACTCGTGCCAGCGCTGGTTGAGCCAGTCGATCGTTCCGGAGGGATCGGCCGTCCACACCATTTGCGGAAGGGTTTCAGCCAAAACTTTGAAGCGACGTTCCGCCGCCTGCATTTGCACGAGCGCAAAGCGTCGCTCGGCGGTCATTGCGCTCAGGACGAGACCGGTGATAGCCAGCACGGCGGTGAAGACGACGAAGGCGATCATGCGCCCATTGAGCGACAGCACGGTGAACGGACCAAAATTGTGGACCGTCGCCCAGAGCGCGACCCACGTAATGGCAACCATCAGCGCCGTCATGACGCGCGCGCCGGTCCGGAGCGCTGCCCAGACGACGAACGGATAGAGCGGAAACGCCATCGGCAGGCGCGAGAAAAATTCGAGAAACGCGCACGCGAACGTGAGCGGCACCGCAATCAGGATTTCGATGGGCGTCGCATCGCCGGCGAGGATTCCGTTACGGCGGACGTCGCTCCAGGTAAGGATGAGCGGCGCGAAGAGCAGCACGCCGGATGCGTCACCGATCCACCACAGGAGCCACAACGGTCCGTACGACGACCACGGAAACACGTGGGCGAGCGCGAGCTGCAGCGTGCCGTTGGTCGCCGTCACCGTCATCGCGAGGATCGAGCCGAACGCGACGAAGACGACGACGTCGCGTACGCGTGCGAAGCTGCGATCGAAATTGAAACGGCGCAGAAGATATGCGCCAAGCACCGGGCCGAGCGTATTTCCGGCCGCGATCGCGAGCGCGGTGATTGCGGACTCGTCTTTCGTGAAATTTGCGATGAACGCGCCCAGAAAGACCCCGGGCCACATGCGTTTACCGCCGAGGAGGAGCGCGGCAACCGCAATGCCGGTCGGCGGCCAAATGGCGGTAATTTGTTTGACGCCGAATGCCATCGAAAAGCCGATGTACGCGAAGAAGACGTAGGCGACGGCGATGACAAGGATCCAAAGCGCGTACGCGGCGAGGCCGCGCACGTCGGAGGGCATACGCACCGCTGTAGCCCCTCGAGCCTCGACCTGCGCCATCGGTTGGGCCCTTCGTTCAGCCCGCACGGCGGACCCCCCGCAAGGGGCCGGATGGGCTGTTAGGTCTTGGTGAAGAGGGCTAAGTTAATACCCCAGGTCCGGCGAATCCAAGCCCCGTCGGTAGTCCATGTGGCCCAAAGCCGTCGGCAACGCGCGCCTAATAGCCGAGGTAGGAGCGCCGAATGCGCTCGTCGTCAACGAGATCGGCGCTGCGGCCTTCGACGGCGACGCGACCGGTTTCGAGCACGTAGGCGCGCGACGACACGGAAAGCACGAGCTTCGCGTTTTGCTCTGCAACCAAGATCGCAACGCCGTCGCGAGTATTGATCTGCACCAGCAGATCGAAGATCTCGCGCACGATCTTCGGCGCAAGCCCGAGCGAAGGCTCATCGAGCAGGAGCAGTCGCGGTTGCATCATCAGCGCGCGCGCGATTGCAAGCATCTGTTGCTCGCCGCCGGAGAGCGTTCCCGCAGCTTGAGCGCTGCGTTCGCGTAGCCGCGGAAAGTACGCAAGCACGCGATCGTAGGTCGCGCGCTCCTCCTCGCGACGGCGACGCGTATATGCACCGAGCTTCAGGTTCTCTGCAACGGTGAGTGACGACAGGGTTCCGCGCCCCTCCGGAACGTGCGCGATGCCGAGGCGTGCTGCATCCTCCGGCGCGCCGGTGAACGCCGAACCGTCGAAACGGACTTCACCGTTCGTTTTGACCGCGCCGGTTAGCGCACGAAACGTCGTCGTTTTTCCCGCGCCGTTGGCGCCAAGCAGCGCGACGATCTCGCCCGGTTCCACACGTAGATCGATACCGTGCAGCACGTCATTTTCGCCGTAGCGCGCGTGCAGCGCGGTCGCGTCGAGTAATGCCATGTCAGCCGGCCGTTCCCAGATACGCCTCGATCACGGCGGGATTGTTCTGCACGTCCTGCGGCGTTCCATCGGCTAACAGACGGCCCGAATCGAGCACCACGATGTGCGTGCAGAGCTGCATCACCAGAGCCATGTGGTGTTCGACCATCAGCACGGTCATTTCCCAATCAGCGGCAAGTTTTGCGATCCGACGCCCGAGCCCGTCGACGTCTTCATGCCGCAGGCCCGAAGCCGGCTCATCAAGCAACAGCAATCGCGGCTTTCCGGCAATCGCGCGCGCAAGTTCGACCGCTTTGCGCGTGGGGAACGGGAGCGAGGCAACGTACGTCTCGGCAATTGGTTCAAGCTCCATATATGCAAGCGCCGCGTGCGCGAGTTCGCGCGACTCCGCCTCCGTCGACGCGGCACCGGTCGCCCCGATCATGACGTTGTCGAGCACGCTAAGGCGATCGAAAAGCGCGACGTTTTGAAACGTGCGTGCAACTCTCTTTTTCGCTATTGCATGCGCCGGCAAACGTAGCACATCCTCGCCGTTCACGCTGATCTGGCCCGAGTCGGGATCGTAGAGCCGCGTGATGCAGTTGAAGCAGGTCGTTTTACCGGCGCCGTTCGGACCGATCAGTCCGGCGACCTCACCGCGCTCGACGTCGAACGAGACGTCGGAAAGCGCGGTAACGCCGCCGAACCGAAGGGTCAGGTTACGAACCGATAGGAGCACCTATTTTCGCGCGTCGATCACGAAGCCGTAAGGCACGAACAGTCCGTTTAGATACTTTCCGAGCTGCTCTTGGCGAATCGGGAAGCGATCGGTCGGCGATGTGCTCAGCGTGACGCCGTCGATGAAGAACGGGTTCTTCTCGTGAAGGTGCAGCGCCGCGTTCATCAGCGACTCGCGTGTCGGGTTTTTGCCCGCGTGCTGGAGCGCGTCGACCATCGTGTACGCGGCAGCCATGCCGTAGATCACGAAGGCGTTGTTGGGGTCGCTTTCCCACCGTACTTCGCTAGAATTTCGCGGTACAGCTTCATACCCGGCGCCCCGCCATGCCCCGGTTGGTCGGATCGAGCACGTATTCAGCTGTGATGATACCGTTGGTTGCTCCGGCACCGCCGGCCTTGGTCGCAGCCTGCATGAGGAATTGCGCCGCCGATACGTCGGTGAGGTACGTGACGGGATTCCAACCGAGCTTGGCTTTTATGACCATCGATTGCACCGCGAACTTCGGCGTTGCGGCGATCAGCAGCGTGTCGGCACCGCTCGCTTTGAGCGCTTGCATCTGCGAGCCGACGTCGGCATCGGTCACTTCGTAGGACGCGGTCTTCACGACGGTAGGTCCCTTGCCTGCGATGGCCCGTTGGAACCCGGTGACGTAATCCTGGCCAAAGTCGTCGTTTTGATAGATGATTGCCACCTTGGCGTTTTTGTTGTGCGCAATGAGGTCTTTGGCGAAGATCTGCGCTTCCGATTGATAGTCGGGATTGAAGAGCAGCGTGTACGGATATTTGGTTCCCTCGAGTCCAAACTGCGTCGCTCCCGTCGCGATGAAGAGCTGCGGGATCTTATTTTGATTCAGATACGGCTGAATCGCGACATTCGGCGCCGTCCCGAGCGTATTGAAGAAGGCGAAAACCTGATCTTGTTCAGCGAGCTGCTTGACGAGCTGAACGGTCTGTGCCGGATTGTAGCCGTCGTCGACGTCTTTATAGACGATCTTCCGGCCGTTGACGCCGCCGCGATCGTTAACGTAGGCGAAGTATGCTTGGATGCCTTGGGAAATCGTTCCATAGGCCGCGGCGGGGCCGCTAAACGGATGCGTGCCTCCGAGTAGAATCTGCGTGCTGGTAACGCCTGGCGCGTCGCCGAGCGCGAGACGAGGGGTACCGATAAAGTATCCCGCGATCAATGCCGAAGCGATCGCGAGCACGCCGAGACGACGAGAAAAGTGCATGGTTACCTCCTACTAAGCGTGCGAAGTGCGCCGGCAATCCCGCCGGGCATCAGGATCATGACGAGGATGAGTGCGATACCGTAGATGAGCGATGTGGCGGCGACGTTGATAGACTGTGCAGCCAGGGGCAAAAACTCGACTACTAAGCCGCCGATGACGGCACCCCACAGTGAGTCAAGACCGCCGATCACGACGCCGATGATCAGCGTGAGCGAGAGTTGCAATCCGAAGGTGTCGGGACTGACATACGCGGTGGCGGTCGCGACCAGCGCTCCCGCGATACCGGCGTACGCTGCGCTGAGGGCAAATGCGAACGTTTTGTAGGGTACCGGATTGATTCCGAACGAGGCCGCCGCGATCTCGTTGTCGCGAAGCGCGCGCAAGCTGCGCCCGATGCGCCCACGCAGCATGAACCACGTGATGAGCAGCAGCAACGCGGCGATTCCCCATGACTCCGCATAGAGCACTCTCGAATCGCGCGAGAAGGGCAGCGTCACGCCTTGGGCGCCGCCGGTGATCCAGCCGAAGCGCTTGATCAACGGCGACACGGAAACGGCAAGGGCAAATGTTGCAAGCGCAAGATATGCGCCGGTGAGGCGCAATGCAATCAGCCCGACGATACCGCCTAAGACGAAGGCAACGATGGCCGCGACCGGGATCGCGAATTCCGGCGGCCATCCCGCGCTATGCACGAGGATTGCCAGCGTGTATCCGCCGGCAGCCATGAATGCACCCTGGCCGAGCGAGATTTGCCCGTTCGTCCCGGTCAAAACCGTCAACCCCAAAATCGCGCACACGTAGGCGCCGGCAAACGCAAATTGAAACGTGAGAAACGACGGAATGACGAACGGCAGCGCGGCAAACAGCACGACGGCCGCGATGACGGGAACGAGACGACGCGCTTGCGGGTTCATACGCGGGTCACGCTCTGCTTCCCAAAAAATCCGCTCGGCCGTACGACGAGCACGAGCACGATGATGAGGAACGCCGCCGGCAATCGCAGGTCTGTGCCGATAAACGAGACGTAGGTTCCCATCAGGTTGAGCGCCACGCCAAGGATCAATCCGCCCACCACCGCACCGACCGGACTATCGATGCCGCCGAGCACCGCAGCCGCAAAAGCGTAGACGACCAATCCCGTCATCATGTTCGGTTCGAGAAAGACGATCGGCGCGATCATAACCCCGGAGATGGCGCCGACCACCGCGGCGAGCCCCCATCCGAGCGCGAGCATCCATCCTACCCGGATGCCCAGCACGCGACTCTCCGCAGGATAGAGCGCCGCAGCGCGCATCGCGAGTCCCAGGCGCGTGCGCCCGAAGAAAAACCACAGCACGGCGAGCATGCCGAGACACGTGACGATCACGCCGAGATCCTGCGCGGAGAGCACGACCGGACCTAACCGAAGGGTCGTCTGTGGGAACGGACTCGGAAACGCGTGCACGTCGTAGCCCCAGATCCACCCCGCGAGGCCGTTGATCGAGATCAATAATCCCAGCGATACGATCACGATCGTCAGCGGCGACGCGCGCTCGATGGGGCGGATTACGATGCGTTCGATTGCAACGCCGCCCACAAACGCGATGAGCACCGTAAGCGCGAAGGAGATCCAGATCGGCACGCCGCGACCGATCAGCGTAAACGCGATGAACGTCGTAAACATCGCCATCTCACCTTGCGCGAAATTGATGACGTTCATCGAACGATAGATAAGCACGAGCGCCAGCGCCATACTGGCAATGATCGAGCCGGTTGCAAGCCCGCTGACGACTTGCTCAGCCAGCTCTGAGGTTAGCATGCGAGGTAGCGCCGAACGTGATAATCACGATCGCCAAAAAGGCGTTCGACGAAGGTCATGCGCTTGAAGTAGTGTCCGATCTTATATTCCTCGCTCATGCCGATCGCGCCGTGAAGCTGAATCGCCTGTTGTCCGATAAATCGGCCGGACTTCGCGACTTGCGCCTTTGCCGCCGAGATAGCGCGCTTTCGCGCTACCGTGTCGGATTGCGACTCGACCGTCATCGCCGCATGGTAAGCCATCGAGCGAATCAGCTCAAGTTCGATATACATTTCCGCCATGCGATGCTGCAATGCCTGGAAAGAACTGAGCGGAACGCCGAATTGCTGCCGCATTTTCAAGTATTCGACTGTTGTCTCAAGCATGACGGCGCATAGACCAAGCGCCTCCGCGCAAAGTGCAGCCGTGGCGGCGTCGACTCCGGCTTCCAGCGCAGACAGCGCGTTGCCGGGCGGCGCGATCACCGCATCCTCGTCGAGGGTGACGCCGTCGAACTGCAACGTTGCGACGTCGTGCCCGTCTTCACCGGGATAGGGCGTGCGCGTGACGTTTGCTGCCGACGCAGGAACCATGAAAAGTGAAACGCCGCCGGCGGTTACGGCCGAGACGATGTACGTGTCGGCCGCTTGCGCATCGAGCACGCGGACCTTCGTGCCGCGCAGCTTCCAGCCGCCGGCAGCGCGCTCAGCGCGAACTTCAACGTTTGCCGGGTCGTAACGAGCGCCGTGTTCTTCGTACGCAACCGCGAAGCGGCGACGACCCTCGACGACGTCCTCGATGAGATCGCGGCGATTTGCTGCGTCCAGCACGGCTCCCGCGAGGACGACGTGCGAGACGAACGGCGAGACCACGAGTCCGCGGCCGAGCTGTTCCATCAGCAGCAGCGTTTCGGTCGCGCTGCCGAAACCGCCCACGTCTTCGGGTGCGCCGATCCCCAGCCATCCCAGCTCAGCGAACTGCTTCCAATGATCTCGCCGTGCACCGTTCGAGGAACCGTTTGTCGCAAAGCGCGCGACACTGTCTCGTAACAAGACTTGCTCGGGAGTAAGCGTGAAATCCATCGTCTTATACTTTCAGAATCTGCTTGGCGATGATGTTCTTTTGGATCTCGTTGGAGCCGGCATAGATGGTGGCTTTGCGAAAATTAAAGTAGTGCCGCGCGAGCGCGACGTCGCTATACGGACCACCCGCGTCGAGCGCGAGTTCGGTAAGCGCTTGTTGAATCTCGGTGCCCTTGAGCTTGAGGATGGAGGATTCGGGACCCGGCCGCGTGCCGGCCGATTCCGCAGCCAACACGCGCATTTCCGTGAACGCAACGGCGGTTAATTCGATGTCGATCTCAGCGAGACGCTCGTCGAACCGGCGATCCGCGATACCCTCGCGATCGCGCAGCTCGGCGAGTTGCGTGAGCATTTGCCGGCACGCGGCGATGCCCGCGGTACCGGTGCGCTCGTGCTCGAGCAAAAACTTGGCGTAGGTCCAACCACCGCCTTCTTCGCCAACCAGGTTGGTCACCGGCACTTCGACGTTCTCCAAGTGCACTTCATTGATCTCTTGGCCGCCGTCGATGGTGGTGATGGGACGCACGCTCACACCGGGCGTGCGCATATCCACCAAGATGAACGAGATGCCTTCTTGGCGTTTTTTCTCAACCGGCGACGTGCGCGCGAGGACGAAGATCCAATCTGCCCACTGCGCGGCGGTGATCCACGTTTTCGTACCGTTGATGACGTAGACATCACCTTTGCGCTCGGCTTTGGTTGAAAGCGAGGCAAGATCCGAGCCCGAGCCGGGCTCGGAGTAACCTTGGCACCAGAAGTCCTCGCCCGAGAGAATCCGCGGAAGAAAGCGCGCGCGTTGCTCGTCGTTACCGAAGTTGATGATCACCGGCGCGACCATGGCCAAACCGAAGGGTAGCAAACGCGGCGCCCAACCGTAGGACAATTCCTCGGAAAAGATGTGGCGGCGGATTGGATCCCAACCAGTGCCGCCGTACTTCGCGGGCCAGTTCGGCG
This sequence comes from Vulcanimicrobiota bacterium, assembly GCA_963833045.1. GTDB lineage: Bacteria > Vulcanimicrobiota > Vulcanimicrobiia > Vulcanimicrobiales > Vulcanimicrobiaceae > Aquilonibacter. Next base: position 104,079 of record CAWHWL010000020.1, on the reverse strand, counting down.
CGATCCAACCGCGCTCGAACAGCAGGCGCTGCCAGCGGTAGTAATCGTCTTTCTCGAGGTGCTCGCCGGCTTGCATCTTGCGCCGAATATCCTCGGGCAAGTGCGTGGCGATAAACTCGCGCACTTCAGCGCGAAACGCCCGCTCCTCCGGGCTGAAGGTCAAATTCATGTCGGTGCGGTTCCTAGGCGGGGGATGTGACAAGCCGTTTTGTCGAATGACTGTTTCCAACCTGCGCTAGAGGACCATATGTCGGACGTGGTAGACCAAGCACTCGTAGAGAAGCCGAGCCGCCGTTACGGTGGGCTCTCGGATGCGCAACGCCGCGCCGAGCGACGCGCGCGTTTGCTCGTCGCCGGCTTGGAATTGTTCGGAACGATCGGCTTCTTGAAGACGACTATTCCGGCAATCTGCATGGCGTCGGGCGTGACCGCGCGTCACTTCTACGAGGAATTTCCTTCACGCGAAGCGCTGTTGCGGGCAATCCTCGACGACATCGCGGAACACGCGCATGACATCGTGCGCGAGAAGTTGCGCTCGACCGACAAGCCGGTGTACGAGCGCATGCTGGCGTCGAATCGTGCGTACTACACGTATTTCACGCAAGATCCGCGCCGGGCGCGTATCTATGCGCTGGAGAGTCTAGGCGTCAGCCCCGAGCTGGAGCAACACCGTCGCGACCTGCGCGAGCGCTCGATCAAACAGCTCACCCGTGCTACGGATTTCCTCGAGCCGACCGGCGTTCTGCACGATCTCGACAGCCGCCTCATCTCCATCGGCCTCGGGAGCGCAGCGGTCGCGATTCTTGCCGAGTGGGTTCTCGCGGTCAACAAGCCCACCGTTGAAAAGATGGCCGAAATGCTGACCGTGTTTTGGACGCGCACTCTGCGCCTGGATTAACGCGCGCTGCTCCATCGCATTAGAGTTTCGCTTCCAATTCTCGGACCAAATAGCGGACGGTTTTGCCGCCGCGATCGGCGACGCGAGCGCGTCCGACTTCGACAAATCCCATGGCTTCGTGGAACGCATCCGACTGCGGATTGGGCGGATCGAAGTAGACCTCGGCGCAGACAATCTTGTGTCCGTCGGCGCGCGCTGCGGCCATAAGATCCTCGTATAAGCGGCGAGCGAGACCACGGCCGCGCGCGCTTTGTGTGACGGCCACGCGATCGACGTACACGAAACGCGGATAGCGTTCCGCAAACCAGCGAAAATTCGGGCTGTCATAGGGCGCGCGTTCATCGAACGCGATCAGCATTCCGAGGCGGTCCGCAGTGATCACCGCACGATAGGCGCTGCCGATCATCGTTCTCAGCTCGGACTCGGTCGCCGGCCAGAGCTGCGCTTCGCATTCCCGGTTGATCGCGTGGAACGCGGCAATATCGTCATCCATCTCCGGCCGCATCTTTTGTTCCGGCGAACGTCAGTCCTGGACACATCGGTGCGCGGGCGTGCGGATTGAGCTATGCCTAGTAGGTGCGTGTGCCGATTGCCGTCGCTCTCCTTGCTATGTGCGTCCTTGTCGCCCGGGGCGAAGCGCTGGGTGCCCAAACGGCGTCACTGGATTTACTTCGCCGCGCCACCGATCCGAATCCGACTCTGAAATCGTATACCGCGTCGGCAAAGCTCGACGCAACGCTGCACGTGGTGATCCCGGTGCACAAGAGCTTTGACGGCACGGTGTACTATCTCAAGCCGAAGCGGTCGATCGAATTTGCGAATGTCTCGGGATCGCTGAGCAAGTTCAAGGACCTCGTCACATCGACGCCGTCATACGAAGGCGCGATGAAGCAGTACACCGTCACGCCGCTCACGGATGACGGATCCGAATCCAGTTACTCGCTCGTCCCGAAGAAGCCGGGTAGCCGGGTCAAGGGTTTGATCCTCTCCGTCAACGATCAAAGCGCGCTGATCGAACGAGTCGTATGGTCGTATACCAACGGCGGATCGCTGCGGTTCGCGCAGACCTACGGCGCGGTAAGCGGCTTTGCGTTGCCCACCAAATCCGACATCGCCGCTCGCTTCCCCGACTACAGCGTCGACGGGACGATTACATTCGCGAACTACGTTCCGAATGCACCGGTATCACCTTCCGTTTTCATAAGCCCGAGTCCGTGACGACGCCGGCGCCGCCAAGCAAAAAGGTGTCCCTGGCGGATATCTTCATGACGTTTCTGATTATCGGCGCGACGAGTTTCGGCGGCGGCGTGGTCGCCTATCTGCGCAATGCGCTGGTGACCAAGAAGAAATGGCTCGACGACAACAGCTTCCTCGAGCTGATGTCGATCAGCAACACGCTGCCCGGCCTCAACGCCACGAACATGTCGATCCTCGCGGGCGATCGCGTCGGCGGAACGATCGGTTCGTTCTTGGCGATGCTGGGGATGTGCTTGCCCGGTTTCATCTTCATGACCGTTGCCGGGATCCTCTACGGTGAAAACGGCGATCGACCACTGGTAACCGCGGCGCTCAAGGGCGTGGCCGCAGCTGCCGTCGGGCTGATCGCGGCGACGTGGTTTCAGATCGGCAAAAAATCGGTCAAGGGTTTCTACGACGCATTCATTATTCTCGCGGCCGTTCTCGGCGTGAATCATTTCAAGCTCTCGGTGCCCGTCGTGCTTCTGGCGGTCGGCGCGCTTTCGATTTTCATCCATCGTCCCGCCAAGGATCACCCGCCAGAAAAGGATTCCGAATGGATCAGATTCCTGCAATAGCGCGAGTTTTTGCGTATCTCTCGCTACTGACCATCGGCGGCGGGATGGCGGCATTTCCCGAAATGAAATCGTTGGTCGTCGACGTGCACCACTGGCTAACCGATCAGCAAGTGATTCACATTTACAGCGTCGGACAAATGGCGCCGGGGCCGAACATGATGATGGTTGCGGCGATGGGCGAGCGTGTCAGCGGTCTTGCCGGCGCGTTCGTCGCAGCGCTCGCGTTCTTCGTGCCCACCGGGATCTTGACGTTCGGCGTTGGCCGCTTGTGGGATAAGCTCGCCAATTGGCCCTGGAGAGCCTCGATACAAAAGGGCCTTGGTCCGGTGGCAATCGGTCTGGCCGTCGCCGGGCTCATCACCTTTGGGAGAGGTTCGATCACCGGGTGGGTCACGGCCGCGGTGGGCCTTGCTGTTTTTGCTTTAACGATACGTACCAAAGTCAATCCGGCGCTGCTCATTCTCGGCGGAGCAATCGTCGGAGCCGTTGCACTGCGATAAAGGAGCAACCATGGCCGCCGCAATCACCGCTCGCGAATTCAAACTCTTGCTCAAGCCCGAGCTGTTTCCAACCAAAAAGGCCGTTATCGCGTTCAACGAGCGACTCACGAAAATTGCGGCGGATGCCGGTGTGCGCTACGAGCCGTTCGACCGGATCGATTCGGAGATGCGCGGCGTGCAGTTTTTTGATACGCCGGACTGCGTCTTTCGGGACAATCACGTCATTCTGCGGCTGCGCCGGGATGCGTCGAGCGGCTTTCCGGATGAAACCTACGAGGTGACGTTCAAACTGCGCTCGCCCGACTTTCGCGCATCGGCGGACTTCAACGTCGACAGCACGATGAAGGAAATCAGCATAAAGAAGAAATTTAAGGAAGAGATTCTGCGGGGCAACAAGCAGGGCACGATCAAGAGCATCTTTTCGAATAACTTGATCGGCTACTACCCGGTAGCAAAGTTCGAACATCCGCTCTCGGAGATCATGGAGATCTTTCCGGGCCTCAAAGCGCTCAATCTCGATGGTACCAAGATGGTGTCGGCGGTGAACGGCGCGCGTGTCCTTGAGGTTGGGGCGCGTCTGGGCATTTACAACTTTGGGAAGAACACCTAGCTCTACGCCGACCTCGCCGTGTGGACGCGCCCGGCGACGGACAAGTTCTAACGTCCTCGTTGTGGAATTCGGCTGGTCGTACCACATGCAAGGCGACGTCAGCAAACAGCAGAAAGCGCATGAAGCCGCGGATCAGTTTTTCAAGGATCTCCAGAAACCGCTTTGGGACGACCTTTTTGCAGGCTCAACCAAGACCGCGCTGATCTACGGCACCGACGAAATTTAGGCGCTGCATTGTCGATCGAACCAGCGATATTGAAGGGTCAGGGTGGCCGTCAAGCTTGCCCGTAGTGACCGCTTAGCCAACGCGACCACGAGAGTTTCGTCGAGAAGCGCGATCCAAACGGCTGCGAAAACGTCAAGCCGTAGCGCGAATTTGCCAGCTCGTTGATTGCCGTGGCTCCATTTACACTGGTCGAACCGCCGGAATAGTAGTTCGCATCGAGCGCCAGCCATTGGCCGGCACGAAAGTTACAGCCGGCTGAAATTGAAAGATGGCAAGCGGCGCCTGCCGGAGGACGCCACCCTCCAAGTAATTCGTATTGGCGCCAAAATCCACGCGCCACCCGAGAGATCGGCGAACCATTTTCCCATGGGCTGTTCGAACCCCACCTCCGGCTTAAACGCCCAGCGATTCGAGCCGACGTTGATCAGGTGCGCCGGATCGTAGGTTCCGGTCGGAGCGGAAACGGTGAGACTCATTCCGAGTGTTGTGCTGGGCGTGTGACGTGCGAACTCGCTCGGCGTAAGCGCTCGCCCCAGCAGCTCTATTCCGAAACGCGCTTGCAGGTCCGGAAATCCGTAGCGCGATGCTTGTTGGAACTGACCATACACGGCGCCGGAAATGTTCGCGCCGAGATACGGCATCTTTATGCCCCAGCTCGCAGTGTGGCCGACTAACGCGAATGTGTGTTGAAAACCCACGGCGGCCGTGGTGACAGAAGCCTTCACGTCGCTAACGCCGAGTACGACCGGGGCTCGAGTTCTTGGCTCATTGCCGGGCATGTGCTCGCGACCATTGCCAACACCACGAGGGCGCTGCCGTGCAGTGTCATCCATGCCGACGTTCGGCACCCGAGGAAGATAGCTTTGCTATGTTAATCGGAGCCGGCGGCGCATCTCCGGCGTGGGCAGTTTGATATCTTTCGCGAGGCGCACCAGCGAGAGAAACTTGATCGTGATCCAGGTGACGTCGAATTCGTACCATTGCAGTCCGTGGCGCGCGGAGAACGGGAAGGCGTGATGGTTGTTGTGCCATCCTTCGCCCCATCCGATGAGCGCGAGCCACCAGCAGTTGGTCGAACGATCGGTCGTGCGATATGTGCGATAGCCGGTCGTGTGGCTGGCGCTATTTACCAGCCACGTAATCTGATACACGACGACGGTTCGCACGAAGATTCCCCAGATGACCCACGACCAGCCGCCGAACGCGAACAAGAGCAGCGCCAGGGCGGCCTGCAGCTGCAACTGGTTGTTTTCGAGAAAGACGTAGTAGGGGTCGGCGGTTAAATCGGTAACGGCGCGGCTGTATTCGGAGTTGCGGTCGCGACAATGCGCTTTCGAATACAGCAGCCATTCGAAGTGGGACCAGAAAAAGCCGAGATTCGCGTTATGCGGATCGCCATCGTGATCCGAGTGCGCATGATGGACCCGATGCGTGCCGACCCAACTGATCGGTCCGCCCTGCAATGCCAGCGTTCCAAGGAACGCGATCGCGTATTCGATGGGCTTGGCAAGACGCAAGCTTCGATGGGTCAGGAGACGATGAAATCCAAGCGAGATGCCGAGGCCGCTGGTGGCATAGATGAGGACGAACAGCACGATTACGGCCGACGGCGTGAAGAACATCGGTAAAAACGCCAGGAGCGCCCCAACGTGAAGCGCGGCAAGCGCCGCGCCGACTCTCCAGTCAAATTTCGAGCGCATTTTCGCGGAGTTATCCATACTCGTCAATCGTAGAGCCTACGGCCGTTTGGCGATATCGTGGAATGCATGATATCTGATCCGGGCGGCGCGTGAGAGGATGGGGGGAAGGTATTCATGGATAATAGACTCGCCCCCACAGACCGCCGCCTTGGTGATCGGCGGCATTCGAGCATCGCCGGAGAGCTTGGTCCGCTCGAATTGACGTCGGACTCGGCTGCCCGGATTCTCGTGGAGCATCTTTTCGAGCAGCACTTTTTGGCAATTCCAGGTGTCGATATCGGCACAGCTTACGTGCTGGCCGACGATAAGGGGCGGGTCGGCGGCGATCTCATCGACGTCTATCAGTTCAACAACGGCTCGGCGGCGATTTCCATCGCCGACATCTCGGGCAAGGGAATGAAAGCGGCAGCGCAGGCAGCGCTCGTGAAGTATGGCCTGCGCGCATACGTCTCTTCGGGGCTCACGCCCGCGCAGGCGCTGCGTTGCCTCAATGTGCTCTATCTCGAGAGCGCCGCGTTCGATCGCGCGGATCGCGAGTCGTTCGTGAGCGTCTTCTTGGGCGTGATCGATCCCGAGCGAAAAATCATGACGTATGCGTCCGCCGGGCACGACCCGGCCATTTTCATGACGAGCGACAAGCCGCCCATATCACTGGCGCCGACGGCTCCGATCATCGGCGTCTTTGAGGAATCTCAAAAGCTCTTTCACCAACGCTCGGTGTATCTGCAACCCGGCACGTCAACGCTGATCCTCGGAACCGATGGACTCACCGAGGCGCGATCGCCCGCGGGCGAGTTCATCGAGCGAGAAGACCTCATGACGAGGATCGAGGCGAATCGTGACCGATCCGCTCAAGCGCAAGCCGATGACTTGCTTGCGTCAGCGTTCGAGTTTTGCGGAAGAAAGCCGCAAGACGACATCGCCATCATCGCAGCCCGTTTCAACTAAACTCTTGCGCGCAAGGCGAGCATCGCGTACAGCGCTTTTGGATCCCGGCGCGAGAGCTCAAGGGCTTGGAGACTCACGCCTTCCGCGACGAGCACTTCGGGTTCGCCGGCGATGATGCCGGCGACCATCAGCTCCGCGGCGCGTTGCGGCTCGATGCCGGTCGCCTGCAAATCATCCATGATGCCGTACGCCGCGCCGTCGCCGGTGAGCGCGTTGATCGAGACGTTGGTATGAACGGCACCCACAACGAGCGTGGTGACGACGACGCCGTCCTTGGCGACTTCCGCGCGCAGTGAATCGTAGTAGCCGTGCAGCGCGTGCTTCGCCGCGGAATATCCCGTGCGCAAAGGCGTGCCGTATTTACCGGCAACGCTCGAGGTGACAACGATCTGTCCGCTGCCGCGCTTGGCCATCCCCGGAACGACCGCTTGGGTGAGCGCGACCGGGGCGAAGAAGTCGACCTCCATGATGAAGCGATAGGTCTCCATCGTCGTGTCGCGCGCGAGCGAACGCTGCGAGACGCCGGCGTTGTTGACGAGCACGTCGATCGGCCCCAATTCGGATTCGATCTGCTTGATCCAGCTGGGAATGGATGCAAAGTCGGTGACGTCGCCGGCGATGATCATGGTGCGCGTACCCGCCGGGAGTGCCGCTTTGACCCGCTCGAGTTCGCTTCGCCGACGCGCTGACAATGCGATTAGCGCGCCGTCACGAGCCATGCGGTTAGCGAGCGCCTCGCCGATGCCGCTCGATGCACCGGTGATCCAGACGACTTTATTTGCGAGCTTCATCCCGGTAAAATACGGTGATTTCGGGATACCGCCTGTGCGAAAGCGGGGTGGTACGCTCACCAGGTGAAGATCCTTGGCTGAACATGTGAATCCGCTCCCGTTCGCTCTGGCCGCGATCACGCTGGTCCTTGCCTTCTGCGGGGTGGCCCTGGGACGCTTCATGGTACGCCGTTCGGCCGACGACGCGCGTTCGGACACGAGAAATTTCATCAGGATCGTCATCACGCTCATGACGTCGATGGTGGGGCTTTTGCTTAGCCTCCAACTCTCATCGGCGAAGGCAGCGTTTGACGCGCAGGAGCGGCAAGTAACCGAAGTCAGCTCGGAGATTATTTTTCTCGATACAGCCCTTGCGCATAGCGGTCGCGGTTCCCAGAGCGCGCGCACGACGCTTTACGACACTGTGGAGGAAATGTACCAGCACGCGTGGCCGGACGAGGTTCCAGGAAAGCGTGTTCAAGTGCCGCCGGGGGCCGATGCGCTCTACGAGCAAATTGATGCTATTGCGCCGGCGAACGAAAGTCAGCGTTTCGCGAAAGCGCGAGCGCTAACGGCCGCGATCGACGCAGGAAAGACGGTGCGTTTGATCTCGCAGGAAGGTAAGAGTTCGGCGACGGGGGCCCTTTTGGCCGTGGAGATCGCCTGGACGGGCGTAATCTTCATCTTGTACGGATTGCTCGCGCCGAGCAACCGTGCTGCGGCGGTCGTGCTCGTCCTCACCGCAGCCGCGGTTGCATCCGCGATCTTCCTCATTGCCGAGTTGAGCACGCCCTTCTCCGGAATCATCCGCATTTCGAGCGTACCGGTCGAGCGCGCGATGAGCGAGATCGGCCGCTAGCCTATTGGTGGGGAGCGGCAGGATTGTTCCACATGGTTCCGTCGGCGTAGCGTACGCGCAGCGGGATGCACGACATTGCCGAATCCATGTTGAACGCGCCCTTGTCGTCGAAGCTAAATGCGTGCATGATGACGGCGCCCGGAGCGAACGTTCCGACGTCTCGAACGACAGCGTTTACTTTGGTGCCTTGAAGATAGGCAAACTCGATCGATTCGATGGGCTTGTTCGAATTGTTTTGGAAGTCGATCATGAGCATCGGCGACGTGCTCGATTGTATCGTGACGTGCGTTCCGAAGAAATCGATATACGACTGACCGGACGTCGCGCGTTGTGCCGCGCAACCATTGACTTTTACGACCTCGGGTCCCATCATCGATTGTGCTTGAACGGGTGCGGTAACGGTAAGTGCGGCTGCGAAGATGCCGAGCGTAAGGGAAGGAAGTTTCATGTGCTTTTCTCCTTTGCTGATACCGTTATTACGCCGGCCAGGACGTTGTGGATTAGTCACGTAAAACGGCGTTGCAAGAATGGGACAGTCTATGGGAAAAGCATGGTGGTACGCTCACCGGATGAAGACTCTCGGATTGTGCCTGGCGTTGCTGCTTGCCCTCAGCGCGCAAACGCCGACGACAGCGCCTGCACCGCTGCGCCATCTCGTCTATCGATTCGGCTACAATACTAAGGCTACAAATAGCGGAAAGGGCACGGGGACGACGACCATCGATATCATGGGGCGAGCCCCCGACGGCGGCCTCATGATCAGTGGAACCGACTTTTGGTGGAACACCGTGCGACCGCGCGCGACCAATACGTGCGAGGTGTACCCGACCGGCAGCGTTACCTGCGGACAGCCGGCCAACGGAATATCGCCGATGCAGCTCACCGTGTTTCCGCTCTTAGGTCATGCGTATTTCAAAGGGTTGGCCCGTGGTCCGAAATCCACGTGGACGAACGGCGCCAATATCACCGCTGCGGTCATACCGGGTGCTGCGGGACCTGCCGGAGCGGTGACGACGTGGAAATGTGTGTTTACGTTGACCGACAAAGGGCATATTGCCGACTCTTCACCGCCGCTGATTCTCATCCACCAAACGGGAACGATGAACCAGCAAGGTGGCAGGTATTGGAAGGCGACCGAAAAAGCGAACATCGCGTACGATCCCGTGCAGAAGGTGCCGGCGATCATCAATGAAGTGCGCACGCATTTCCCGCAGCTAACCGTGAACAACTACGACAACATCGAAATGAAGCTGACGACGATCTCGCCGCGTTACCCGTGAATGGGTTGTGCGGCGCCGTAGACGAGCTTTGCGGCGGCGAGATCCTCGACCGCAAGGCCTAACGACTTGAAAACGGTCGTCGCAGAACGTGGCGGGGCCACGGTGCCGGCAAACAGCTCGCCGATCTCGGCGTAGACCGAGGCCTTCGAGAGAATCACGTCGCCTGATTCTTGGGCCGCGGAGGCGCGGGAGTCGACGAACAGCGTGTTGGTCATTGCGTCGTCGTCGAGTTCGCGCCAGGTGGGCCGGTTCGCACCCACCGCATTGACGTGCGCACCCGCCTTGAGCCATGCGCCGTGGAGCACCGGCTCTTGCGAACTGGTCGCCACCACCACGACGTCGGCGCCCCGAACGGCTCGCTCCGCGTCCATGGCGATCGCACCATGTTCGCTTGCGAATCGACGCGCGTGTTCGGGCGTGCGGCTCCACACGCGAATCTCCGCAAACTCGACGACGTGCGCGAGTGCCTCCGCGTGCGCATGCGCTTGCACACCGCTGCCGAGCACCGCGAGGACGCGGCTATGTTCGGGCATGAGATATTTGGTGGCAGCGGCAGAAACCGCGGCGGTGCGCATCTCGGTGATCAGGCGTCCGTCCATCGCCGCGAGCGGCACACCCGTGCGCGTATCGAAAAGAAGAATCACGCCGTTGTGGGTGGGGAATGGCGTCCCTTCGTTACCGGGGTAAAAGCTGACCAGCTTCGCGCCCATGACGTCATCGGTGACAGCAGGCATCACGCCGAGGTAGCGTTTATTTTCCTCGACGGTGAGAACGCCGCGCACCGGCTGCTGAACGCGCCCGCTCGAGAAGGCCGCAAGTGCGGCCTCCATCGCATCGATGAGCGCGTCCCAACGCAGCAGCGAACGAACGCGCTCTTCATCGAGATAGATCATCGCCCTTGGGAATTCCTGACTCCTAACACGAGAAACCCGCACCAATGACGATGCGGGCTTTGCTTTGGTGATAAAAAATTAGCCCCAACCGGATTCGAACCGGTGTTACTGCCGTGAGAGGGCAACGTCCTAGGCCTCTAGACGATGGGGCCATGGCTCCCGGGCATGGTCTCGAACCTCGACTTTCGGGTTCAGAGCGCGACGTTTTACCAGTTACACCACCCGGGAATGAGCGGCAGCGACGGTTATACTACACCGGCTGTGGCCGATCTTGCAAGGTCCAGCGTACCCCTTATTTCGGGCTCCGTATGTATCGGTTTGGCTGTGACAGTTTGGGCAGAGCATCCTAAGGTTCTCGAGGCGATGGTCGTCCTTAACGGCGGTGTGGGTGACGGCGAAGCGGCGCGAGCACTCGATGAAGCCATGGCCCTCGTCGTGGAATCGCTGGATCTCGGCCCAATCGTAGCGGATTCTTCGACATACTCCTATTATAGCGAACATATGTTCGTATGTTGTTTCCAGGATGTTACGGCGGCCTGAGAATGGTGCAAATAGAAAAACCTGTGGTGCGTCGAACTTATGCTGTGCGCACCATTTTTCGAAAGGGAGTTGTCGTTGCAGGCTATCGTGCTCGTTGGCGGTGAGGGAACGCGTCTTCGTCCACTCACCTATGGAACGCCGAAACCAATGGTGCCCATCGTTGGTGTCCCGTTTCTCGCGCGCACGCTGGAGCGTTTGTGCCAGGCCGGCATTCGCGACGTGATTCTGCCTGCCGGCTACATGCCCGAAGCGATCGTCGACTATTTCGGCGACGGCTCGGCGCTCGGCATGAAGATCACGTACGTCATCGAGGAAACGCCGCTCGGCACCGCCGGCGCGCTCAAGAACGTCGAGCAGTACATTAAGGGCGCGTTTGTCGTGCTAAATGGGGATGTTCTCACCAGCCTCGACCTTCGTAAAATGATGATGGAACACGAGCGCAAAGGCGGTATCGGTCTTTTGCACCTGATTCGCGTCGATGATCCATCTGCATTCGGCTGCGTCGTACGCGATGGTAACGGCCTGATTTCTGCGTTTGTCGAGAAGCCGCCGCGCGAAACCGCGCCGACCAACGAAATCAACGCCGGCACGTATCTCTTCGAGCGCGAGGTGCTCGACATGATTCCAGCCGGGCGTAATGTGTCGATCGAACGCGAAACGTTTCCGCAGATCATCGCCAGCGGCAAGGGCTTGTACGCCTACACGACCGACGATTATTGGATCGATCTCGGCAAACCCGAGCAGTATCTCGATGCGCACCGCGACGTCCTCGCCGGGCGCATGCCGCTGTTAACAGTCGAACCGGGCGCAACCGGCGAGGGCGCCGCGAGCCTTGCCAACGTGGCAAAGCTTCATCTCCCGGTCCACGCTGACGCTGGTGTGCAAGTCGACCGCACGGCAGAAATCGGTCCCAACTTGGTCCTGGGGGCTGATACTTTTGTCGGTGCCGGTGCGATTGTCCGCGACAGTGTGCTCTGGGACGGGGTTATAATAGGAGACGAGGCGATGATCGAGGGTGCGATTATTGCCAGCGGTGCGAGAATCGGCCGCGGGGCCCGGATCGAACCGGGCAGCGTGATCGGTCACGATGCCGTGGTCGCTCCCGGCGAGCGACTCGGGCGCGACAGCCGTGTCGGCGCTTCGGCTCCCATCACCCGTTAGGCAAGCGGGTTTACGCGCAACGGCCGACGGGGTAAGCCCTTCATACGATAGAGGGCAGGAGGAGCTTCCTAGATGGTCTTGTTACTGGGTTCGTATCCGCCGCGAGAATGTGGGATCGCCACGTTCATGCACGACGTGAAAAGTTCGTTCGACGGCGCGTTCGCCACACGCACCGACGTGATCGCGATCGACGAGCCCGGCGGAGAAGCGCGCCGCTATCCACCCGAAGTGGTCGCACGCCTCCAAGAACAGAACCGCTTCTCCTATAAAGAGATCGCCCGATTCATCGACCGCCACCCGGCTGATCTGCTCAATATCCAGCACGAGTACGGCCTCTTCGGCGGCGAGCGCGGCGAGTGGCTCGTCGACCTGCTCGACGAAGTCACCAAACCCGTCGTTCTGACCATGCACACCGTGCTGCCCGAACCCGACGACGTGATGCTGCGCGTCACCCGCGAGCTGTGCGAGCGCGCCTCGCGCGTTGTTTCGCTCTCGGCAACCGGACGCGATCTGCTCGAGCGCGCCTACGGCATCGACCCGGAATGCTTGCGCGTGATCCATCACGGCGTACCCGACGTGCCGTTCACCACAACCGACGCAGCCAAAGCCTCGTTCGGCATCGGCCAGCGCATGGTGGTCTCCACCTTTGGATTGATCAACCGCGGCAAAGGCCTCGAATACGCCATCGAAGCGATGCGCGACGTCGTCAAGCGCCATCCCGAAGTGCTCTACCTCATCTTGGGTGAGACGCACCCGGTGGTTCGTCGCCGCGAAGGCGAGTCGTATCGCGAAGAGCTGCAAGAACTCGTGCGTTCGTACGGGCTTCAATATAACGTCCAGCTCGTCGACAAATACCTGGACTTCGATGAGCTCGTCTCGTATCTGCAAGCCACGGATATCTATCTCACGCCATATCTCAATCCGGTGCAGATCGTCAGCGGCACGTTGGCTTACGCGGTCGGCTGCGGCAAAGCGATCGTCTCGACACCGTATCTCTACGCGCAAGAAGTGCTCGCCTATGGGCGCGGATTTCTCTGCGAGTTCCGCGACGCGCGCTCGATCGCCGATCACGTCACCGCGTTGCTCGATGACCCGTCGCTGCGCCGCGCGACCGAGCGCCGCGCCTACCGATTCGGGCGGCAGATGACCTGGCCGCACGTCGCCCGCGAGTATGGCCGGCTCTTTGTCGAGCTGCAGCCCCCCGGCGAAATGCCTTTGGTCACCTCGGCGTAGAACCCGGGGGAGGATGGCTCGCTCGCTCCCTCCGCTCGATCACGTGCTGACCCTCTCCGACGACGTCGGGATCATCCAGCACGCGCGCGAAAGCATTCCCGATCGTTCAACCGGCTATTGCACCGACGACGTGTCGCGCGCGTTGATCGTCATGCTCATGCGCCTCGGGCACGAGGCGCGAGACGCCGAGACGCTACGACTGGCCTCGACCTACCTCGCGTTTCTGCAACACGCGCAGCTTCCCGACGGCAGTTTCCACAACTTCATGAGTTACGAGCGCGCGTGGCTCGACGAGGTCGGAACCAAAGACAGCGTCGGCCGCGCAATGTGGTCGCTCGGGTTTGCGGTGCGCAACGCGCCGCGCGCATCGTGGCGGCGTGTCTGCGCGCAGATGCTCGACCGCTCCCTCAATTGCATCGCGTGGCTCGAGCACCCGCGCGCCCAAGCCTACGCGATGCTGGGACTTGCGCACGCCTGCGATACCGAGCCCACCCCCGAGCGTACCGCCGCGCTGCGTGAACTCGCGCAGTCGCTCGCTTCGCTCTACGAGCGCGAGCGCAGCGATGCGTGGGAATGGTTCGAACCCATGATGACCTACGACAATGCTCGGCTTGCCGAAGCGATGCTTCGGGCCGGCAGCGTACTCGACGATATCCGGCTACTCGAGATCGGCCGGGTGACGCTGGCATTCTTGGAACGCACGGTCTTCGAGGACGGGGTCTTCGTGCCGATCGGCAACGACGGGTGGTTCCGGCGCGGCGGCCCGCGCGCCCGCTTTGCACAGCAACCCCTCGAAGCGGCATCGATGGTCGATGCCGAGCTTGCGGCTTTTGACGCATTCGGTGACCCCGCGCACCGCGCCGCCGCCGCGCTCGCCGCGGCGTGGTACGACGGAAAAAATCTGCTGGCCGTCGGTATGGCGCACGGCGGAGGATGCTATGATGGGCTGGAAGCGGACGGTCCGAACCGGAACATGGGTGCGGAATCGACGCTGGCGTACCTTGCGGCAGTCCACGCGCAAGAGTAGAATTGCCTATTCCCGGCGAATATACTCCGGATGATGATCCTGGAGACTGAAGCTCTCAACGATATACAAACACAGGCCGTCGAACATACCGACGGTCCCGTTTTGATATTCGCCGGTGCCGGAAGCGGCAAGACGCGCGTGCTCACGCACCGCATCGCATTGCTGCTCGGGCGCAAGAAAATTGCTCCGGATCGCATCTTCGCCGTGACCTTTACCAACAAGGCCGCCGGCGAGATGAAGACGCGCCTCGAGCGCATGGTCGGTGCGGTGGCACGCGATCTGTGGGTCGGCACGTTCCATGCGATGTGCGTGCGCATCTTGCGCCGCGACGGCAGCAAGGCCGGCATCTCGCCGAGCTTTGCCATCATCGACGACGCCGACCAGCGCCAGCTCGTCAAAGATATTCTCGACGATCTCGACTACGATGAGCGTCAACTTGCCCCGGGCACGTGTTTGCACGAAATCAGCAAGGCGAAGAACTCTCTGATCTGGCCCGACAAGTATCACGAATCGCAAACGTCGTTTCTCGGCGAACGGATGGCCAACGTCTACACCGAGTACGAGCGCCGTCTGCGCGAATCGAACAGCCTCGATTTCGACGACCTGATCGTTCGCACGATCGATCTGCTCGAGCGCGATGAAAACGTGCGCGAGAAGTACCAAAACAAATTTGAATACATCCTGGTCGACGAGTACCAGGACGTCAACATCGCGCAGTACCGTCTGATCGCGATGCTCGGCGCCAAGCACAAAAACATCACGGTCGTCGGCGACGACGATCAGTCGATCTATTCGTGGCGCGGCAGCGACTATCGCATGATCCTGCGCTTCGAAGAGGACTTCCCCGGCGCTAAAGTCTTCAAGCTCGAAGAGAACTACCGCTCGACGCAGCGTATTCTCGACGCGGCTAACGCGCTGGTCGCCAACAACAAGACGCGCGCGACCAAAAAGTTGTTCACGAGCCGGGCCGAGGGCGAGGCGATCACCGTCTACTCCGCGGCGACAGAGCGTGACGAAGCGCGCTACACCACCGAGAAGATCAAACAGATGGTCCGCGACGGCGCGGCTTACAAAGACTTCTTGGTGCTCTACCGCACCAACGCCCAATCGCGCGTCTTCGAAGAGGCGCTCATTGCTGACGGCATTCCGTATCGCGTGGTCGGCGGCGTGGGCTTCTACGCCCGAGCCGAGATCAAGGACGTCATCGCGTATCTGCGTTACATCGTCAATCCGGCCGACGCGCTGGCCTTCAAGCGCATCGTCAACGTGCCGCGCCGCGGCATCGGACAACAGACGTTAGCGGCACTCGTCCAGGCCGCGAACGCCAAGGGCCTTTCGGTCGGCGAAGCGATTTTCGATAGCGAGTTGCTGCGCGAAGCCGTTCCTAAGAAGCTCAAGGAGCTGGAGCGCTTTGCCGAATTGATTCGCAACTTCCGCGGGCGGGCCGAGGATATGAGCGTCGCCGATCTGCTCGTGAGCGTCATGGAAGACTCCGGCTACGTACGCGAGCTGCAAGCCGAAGAGACGCATGACGCGCGGGCGCGGGTCGAAAATCTGCAAGAACTCATCGGGGTTGCGCGCGAGTACGAAGGCGGCGATGCCGAAGCGACACTCTCGGGTTTCCTTACCAACGTGGCATTGATCAGCGATCTCGACGCGCTGGACCCGGATACGTCGTACGTTACGTTGATGACGATGCACGGGGCCAAGGGTCTGGAATTCCCGCACGTCTTCCTCACCGGACTCGAGGAGGGCGTCTTCCCGCACAGCCGCGCGCTCACCGATGTGACCGAGCTGGAAGAAGAGCGCCGCCTCGCCTACGTCGGCGTGACCCGCGCGATGGATCGGCTCTTCCTTTCGTATGCGCAGCGCCGCGCACTGTTCGGCAACACCTACGCCTATCCGAAGTCGCGCTTCATCGAAGAGATGCCGGGTCTGGACGTGCTCGAAAGCGACAGCGTCGTGCTTCCGCGTCCGTCGGGTGGCCGTTGGCGCGAAGTCGCGATTCACGAATCGGCCGGCGCAGGCATGTCGATGAACCTTTGCGACGGCGATAAGGTCCGTCATCCGAAATGGGGCGAGGGAACGATTCGCGGCTTGGTCGGCGCGGGTGGCGACGGCTTGGTGACGATTGACTTCCCCAACGTTGGGCAGAAGATGCTCATGTTGAAGTACGCCCCTTTAGAGAAGCTCTAGCCCGCCGAGGAATCGCCGATGCTGCGCGTTGCTGTGGCGGGCGCACTCGGGAGAATGGGCCGAGTCGCGTGTACCGCACTCAAACTAGCCACCGACGTTACCTACGCCGGCGGCTTGGCGCGCACGCGCGAGCCCGACGAGCAGATCGTGACCGATTTCGAGGAACTCTTACGCGTCGGTAAGCCCGACGTGCTCTTGGATCTCACGACGCAGCCCGATAGCGTCCCAATCTCGATGAGCGCGCTCGCGCACGGCGTTCGACCGGTGGTTGGCGCGAGCGGTTGGAGCGACGAGGATCGGCGCGCGTTGGAAGCCATGGCGCTCCAACGCAATCTCGGCGCGATGATCGTGCCCAACTTTTCGATCGGTGCGATCTTGATGATGCGCTTTGCGCAAGAGGCCGCGCGCCATTTCCCAAGTGTCGAGATCATCGAACTGCATCACGATCGCAAGATCGACGCGCCGTCGGGGACCGCCAAACTCACCGCCGAGCGCGTTGCGGAAGGCGGCGGCCCCGAGCAAACACCAATTCACAGCGTACGCATGCGCGGACTGCTCGCCCATCAAGAGGTGCTTTTTGGAACCGACGGCGAGTTGCTGACGATTCGCCATGATTCGTTCTCGCGCGAGTCGTTCGTTCCGGGCATGCTCGCGGCGGTGCACGCGGTCATGGGCGTGCGTGGCTTGCAGGTGGGGCTCGATGCTTAAAGTCGCGATCGTCGGCGCGACCGGCGTCGTCGGCGAGACGATCCTGCGTGTCCTCGAAGAGCGCAAGGTGCCGGTGGATACGCTGGGGCGTTTTGCCTCGCGCGCGCGCGACGGTATCGAGGCGACCACGCCCGAACGCTTGCGGGATTTCGACGTGGTCTTCTTTGCGAGTGGCGAGGATGCAAGCGAAACCTATGCACCTGCGCTGGTCGAGCATGGAACCTACGTCATCGACAACAGTTCGACGTTTCGCATGCGCACCGGCGTGCCGCTGGTCATTCCCGAGGTCAATCCCGGAGATGTCGCGCCCGAACACCGGCTCTTCCCCGTCGCCAACTGCACCGCCATCATCTTGTGCACCGCGCTTGCGCCGATTCGCGACGCCGCCGGCTTGCGCAGCGTGCGCGTGGCGACCTACCAATCGGCGAGCGGCGCCGGCCGCGCGGGGCTCGACGAACTGCTCGCCGGCGAACGCGCGATCGCAAGCGGGGAGGACGAACCGCAGCCCTCGGCCTTTCCGCGTCCGCTCGCGCGCAACGTCATTCCGCAGATCGGCTCGTTCGACGCTTCGGGCTATACCGGCGAAGAGCGCAAGGTTGCCGAAGAGACGCGCAAGATGCTCGGCCTTCCCGAACTCTTCGTGAGTGCAACCACGGTGCGCGTTCCGGTACGCACCGCGCATTCGGAGGCGGTGTGGATTGAGACCGATCGCGACACGAGCATCGAGGCGCTCGGCGCGGCGCTCGCGCAGGCATCCGGCGTGGTGTATCACCCCGACGGCATCGTCACGCCGCGTGACGTCGAAGGCACGGATCTCGTGCACGTCGCACGGTTGCGTCGCGAGTACGAGCATTCGAACCGGCACTTCGTCCTGTGGTGCGCCGGCGATCAGCTGCGCAAAGGCGCCGCCACCAACGCCGTACAAATTCTCGAACTCCTGTTGGAACGAGGTTTGGGGACATGACGAGCGCCATCGCGCGTGTCGCAGTCCTCAAATTCGGCGGCACGTCGGTTGCGACGCGCGAGCAGCGCGAAGCAGCGTTCGCGCGGATTCTCGACGCGCGTGAAGCCGGATATGCACCGGTTGCGGTCGTTTCGGCGATGGGCCGCGCACCGTCGCCCTACGCGACCGACACGCTGCTCGGCCTCATCGGCGGCAACACCGGCAGCGCGAACTCGGATATGCTCCTGGCTTGTGGGGAATTGATTGCAGCGGCGGTCTTCGCCGAAGAACTGCGTGCCATGAACGTCGAGGCGCAAGCGATGACCGGCGCGCAGGCCGGCATCGTGACCGACGGCGCGCACAGCGACGCCAAGATTCTGCGCGTCGAGCCGCATGCGGTGAGCGCGCTGCTCGAGCGCGGCGCGGTGCCCGTGATCGCGGGCTTTCAAGGCACGACCGAAGACGGCACGGTCACAACCCTGGGCCGCGGGGGCACCGATCTCACCGCGATCGCGATTGGGCACGCGCTGGGCGCCGATCGCGTCGACATCTACACCGACGTCAGCGGAGCGATGACCGCCGATCCGCGTCGGGTTCCGACCGCCCACGTGATCGGTCGCGCTTCGCTCGAAGAGATGCACGAACTCTCGCAACACGGCGCCAAGGTTATGCATCACAAGGCCGCCGGTTTTGCCGAATACACCGGCACGCGCTATTCGATCAAGGGCTTGCATACCGATCTCGGCACGATCGTCGACGCGGGATACGATTCCGAACGGCCGGTGACCGGCGTGACCGCCTCGGGCCGCGTGACCTGGATTCGGGTGATCCGCGGCGACATCGAAAATGCGTCGCACCGCATGCAGACTGAACTCGAGATGTTCCGGCGCATGGCCGAAGCCGAGATTTCAATCGATCAAGTTACGATCAATCAAGCCGGTGTCGCGTTCGTGGTCGACGGCGACCGCGGCAACGAGGTGCGCGCGCTGCTCGGCGATCTCAACCTCGCCGTGCGCGTGCGCGAGCGTTGCGCCAAGATCTCGGTGGTCGGCACCGGCATGCGCTACCTGCCCGGCGTCGTGCATCAGTGCGTGCTTGCACTCAGCCATGCCGACGTCGAGATCATTCACTGCACGGACAGCAACATCACGATTTCCATCTTAGTGCCGGAGGCCGACGTGACGCGGGCCGAAGCTGCCGTGCACGATCAATTCCACCTTGCGACGGGAGATGAGTCATGAGTCGATTGGGACGCATACTGACGGCGATGATCACGCCGTTCGACGGCCAAGGCAATCTCGACAGTAAGGAAGCCGCGCGCATTGCGGCCTGGCTCGTGGATCGGGGCAATGACGGGCTGGTGGTCGCGGGCACGACCGGTGAAGGCGGGACGCTCGATCCCGACGAGCGGCGTAAACTCTTCGCGGCGGTCAAGACGGCGATCGGGCGCGATGCGACGATGATTGCGAATGTCGGCACAAACGACGTGCGCTCGACAATTCGTGGCGGCAAAGAGGCGCAGGATGCGGGCGCCGATGCACTGCTCGTGGTCGTTCCGCCGTACGTGAAGCCGACCCAAGGCGGCATGCTCGAATTCTTCGGCGCGGTTGCCGACGCGACGACGTTGCCGATCATCGTCTATAACATCCCGGGCCGCACCGCGGCGAACATGCTGCCGGCAACACTGCTCGAACTCAATCGGCGGCACGGCAATATCATCGGAGTGAAAGAATCAAGCGGCGACCTCGAGCAGATTGCGACCATCGTGCGCGACCGGCCGGCCGGTTTTATCGTATGGTCGGGCGACGACTATCTGTTTCTACCGTCGCTCGCCGTCGGCGCCGACGGCGTGGTCGGCGTGACCTCGCATCTCTGTTCGCGCGAGTACCGCACGATGGTTGATGCCTTCGATCGCGGCGACGTCAAAGCCGCGGCCGCGATTCACAACGGTCTGCTGGATCTCACCGACGCGCTCTTTACGGTGACCAGTCCGATTGCAATAAAGTGGGCGATGGGTGAGCTCGGCTTCAAAGTGGGACGCTGCCGTCCGCCGCTAGATCAACTTCCGTCCGCGCTGGTCGACCGTTTGCGCCCGCTCATCGCGTCGTACCTGACGACCGCGTAGTGCGCTGACCTTGGATTCGATCGATATTCTGGGATGTCGCCTCGACCTGCTCGATCAGGACGAAGCGACCGACGCTATCCTGCGCTACGCAAGCGACGGCGCCGCCGCACAAGTCGTGACCCTCGGCACCGAGATGGTCGTCTATGCCCAGCGTGACGCTGCCTTTCGCGCGGTCGTGAATGCGAGCGCACTCTCGCTTTGCGACACGATCGGCGTACTCGCCGTCGCGCGTCGTCGTGGCGCAAAGCTGCAAGAGCGCGTCACCGGCGTCGATCTGATGGAACGGCTTTGCCAACGCGCTGCGACGGAAGGGCTGCCGGTGTACCTGTTTGGCGGCGCCGAAGGCGTTGCCGCTGACGCCGCAGCAATTCTCGAGTGCAGCTTTCCGGGGTTGATCGTCGCCGGCACGCGCAACGGGTTTTTCACCAGCGAAGAGGAACCGGCGATTGTCGATGCGATTCGAAACAGCGGCGCGCGCATCGTCTTTGTCGGTCTGGGTTCGCCGCGGCAAGAGATGTGGTTGTCACGAAATCTGCGCGCGACCGGATGCGGCGCGGGAATTGGGATCGGCGGCTCGTTCGACGTGATCAGCGGTCGCGTGAAACGCGCGCCGATGATTTGGCGCCAACTCGGGGTGGAGTGGCTCTACCGTTTGATCCGTGAACCGCAACGCGTGCGCCGTCAACTCGCGCTTCCCTACTTTATATGGCTGGTTGCGCTCGACCGGCTGGGTGTGCGAAGACAGAAAGGTATCAACGACACGTGAAGGCGATGCTCTTGGCCGGCGGGCTCTCGACGCGCCTCTACCCGCTCACCAAGACGGTTCCCAAGCCCCTCGTCCCGGTCGCCGGCGTGCCCAACGCGATTCACCTTATCAAATATCTCAAGTCGTTTGGATACGACGAGATCGCGATCAACGTGCACTATCTCGCCGACGCCATCACGAGTACGCTGGGCGACGGATCGGCCTTTGGCGTTCGCTTGGAGTATTTGCACGAAGCGACCCTGATGGGCAGCGCCGGCGCGCTCAAGCCGATGCAGCAGTTTTTCGGAAACGAGACGTTCGTCGTCGTCGGCTGTGACGACCTGACCGATCTCCCGCTCGATCGTATCGTCGCGATGCATGAAACGAAGCACGCCGTTGCGACGATCGGCCTCGTAACGCGCGACGAGGTGGATCAATACGGTGTCGTGGTTACGGATCCCGACGGGCGCATTACGGGCTTTCAAGAAAAGCCCGCGCCGGGAACCGAGCGCAGCAAAGCGGTGAACACCGGCATCTACGTGTTCTCGTCGCGTATCTTCGAGCGCATCCCCGCCGATACGTTTTACGATTTCGGCAAGCAGGTGTTTCCAGAACTGCTGCGCGACGGCTTACCGTTCTACGGTTACGACGCGGGCGGTGCGTATTGGTGCGATATCGGTACGCCCGGCGAATACCGCCGCGCCAGCGCCGACGTCGTCAACGGGGCGTTCCGCATTCCGGACACGCGCGCTAACGGCACGGATCCGAGCGCACGCGTTTCGCCCAGCGCCGCAATCGATCCCAATGTGTGGATCGGCGCGCGCGCCCGCATCGGTGAGCGCGTGCGCATCGTCGGGCCATCGGTAATCGGCGACGGAACGGTCGTCGAAGACGGCGCGATCGTTGAAGCAAGCATCGTCTGGGAAGAGAGCACGATCGGCGCCGGAGCCCACTTGCACGGCGCGATCATCGGAAAGGAGACGCGCGTCCAAGCCGGGAGTGAGATGAACGGCGACATCGTCGCCGTCGCGGCGGTCTAGACAAACCCACGCTTCGGGGGGATCGAAGACGTGGATGTTGCATGCGATTTTGGACGCGTTCTTTCCGCCTGCGTGTGCGAATTGCGCTGCAGTCGGGAGCGGTTTATGCGAGCGTTGCCTTCCGCTCGACGAACCGCCGCTGCTCCGAGCGTTGCCGACGCTGCGGGTCTACGCGCTGGGCGCGTACCGCGGCGGGTTGCGCCGGGCCGTGCTGGCGCTCAAGGACGGACGCCGTGACGTTGCGCAAAACCTCGGCGAACGTTTGGCAGCGATGGTCTCGGCGCCGATGCTGCTGGTTCCCATACGGACAACCGCCGCGCGGCGGCGCGTGCGCGGGATCGACGGCGTGGAATACGTCGCTCGCGTTGCGGCGCGGCGGACGGGCGCAACGGTGCTGTGCGCGCTCGAGCCGCTTGGCGGCGATGCGCAGCGTGGTCGCTCGCGAGACCAGCGTCGCGCAGCGCGCGGACGTTTTTGGTGTGACGCGGGCCTGGTGCGCGGACGCAGCGTGACGCTGGTCGACGACGTGTGCACCACGGGAACGACGCTCGAGGATTGCGCCGCGGCGCTGCGAGCGGCGGGCGCGGTGGTCTCGCAAGCATTGGTGGTCGCCGTCGCGAACGACGAGTCCGAATGTTCAGTGGACTCATCGGCTATCGTGGAAGCGTCGTAAGCAACGCAGCCGCCCCGGACGGCGGCGTCACGCTCGCGATTCAGGCAGAAGGCGTGCAGCACGAAGCGCCGCAGGTCAAGGATTCGATTGCCATCGACGGCGTGTGCCTAACGGCGACGCGTATTGACGGCGACCGTGTCTGGTTTGACGTGGTTCCCGAAACGCTCGCGCGCAGTACGCTCGGCGACTTGGCTGCCGGCGATGCGGTGAATCTGGAATACTCGCTGCGCGTCGGCGATCGTATGGGCGGCCACTTCGTCTACGGTCACGTCGATGCGACGGCTGCCGTAATTACGCGGGCAGCGGAAGGTCAGGGCGAGCGCGTGCGCATCGAGCGGCCAGCGGCGCTTGGGCCGATGATCGTGGAAAAAGCGTTCATCGCGATCGACGGCGTGAGCCTTACCGTTGCCGCGGTGGCCGACGAGTGGTTCGAGATCGCCTTGATCCCGGAAACGCTAGCGCGAACGACGCTCGGCTCACGGCCGAGCGGTTCGCGCGTGAATATCGAAGTCGATCCGCTCGCGCGCTATGTGCACGCTGCGATCGACGGAAGACTAAGCCGCCTTGACTAAGTTAGCTAACATTGATAAACTAAGCGCCATGAAGATCGTGAATATGCACGAGGCCAAGACCACGCTTTCTTCGTTGGTGCGTGAGATTCGCAGCGGAGCCGAGCGCGAGATCGTCATCGCGATCGACGGCACGCCGGCAGCGAAGATCGTTCCGTTCACTGCGCCGCCGCGCCGGATGCTTGGCCTTGACCGCGGCTTGGTTCGCATTGCGGATGACTTCGACGCCCCGAACGCAGCGATAGCTGCCCTTTTCGAGGGGAAGTAACGTTGGAACCGAGTTTGCTTCTCGATACGCACGCATTTTTGTGGGCTGCAAGCGATCCCGGCGCGCTGTCGGCTTCGGCTCGGGACGCCATCGAAGACCCATCCAGCGAGGTCTACGTCTCGGCGGCCGTTGCATGGGAGGTCGTCATCAAACACAGCCTCGGCAAACTCGAACTGCCGCTTCAACCGGCGGCGTATGTTCCGGCGCGCATCGCGAGTCTTGGATTCAAAGCACTACCAATTTCTCTCGAACACGCATTAGCTGTCTCCTCGCTCCCAAGCCATCATAACGATCCGTTCGATCGAATCATGATCGCGCAAGCACAGGTCGAGGGTCTCGTCTTCGTCACGGCGGACACGATTGCGCAGCGTTATTCCGTGCGCGTGATGAGGGCCGTCTAAGCTTCTAACCGCGCTACGTGCTTGCCGCTGCCGGTAAGAAGTGAATGATGCCGACGCCGTAGGCGACCAGTCCGTTCGGTAGCGTGAACCCCGCGAACGAATCGATGTCCGCGGCAACTGACGTGCTGGTGTTATCCCAGCGATAATCGTCGATGCCAAGATACTTGCCGGTCGTGACCGAGAAGCCGGCGGGAAGCGCAGCCGCCATGGCATCGTGGATCAGCGGCTGAATCTGGTCCTTGGTGCCGACCATCGGAAGCGTATTGCACTGCATCGTCCACTTGGGCGAGAAATCCGGGATGCCGATTGAATTGACGCTCCCGTCGTTGACGGTGCAATCGGTGAGGCTCGCTCCGAACGAGACATTCAGCGGATAGGCCATGTCGCCGAGGATATCTTTCTTTCCGGTGCCGCGCAGCGATTCGAAGTTATTCGACGCCGGTCCGATACCGAGCGAAATAAAGTTCGCGATTGCATTGCGTAGCGCTTGAAGATCCGCCAAGGTGGGCGCTTTGAGCACGTGCACGGGCTTGTCGAGGTCGTGTCCGATGCGCGGTTCGAACCCGCCGTTGAACGTTTCGACTGAAACCCAGAAGCCTCGTGGGCTCCGCCAGGTAAGCGTTGGATAATCCCCGCTTCCGCTTTTCACCAATGTGTATCCCGACAGCGCGGGTGTGAGCTGCGCGGTAAGATAGCTTTGAACTTGCGCCGGGGTCATCTTGTGGGTGTTCCAGCGTTGCTGGAGCGACCAATTCTCGGCGTGCCCCGTCCACGCGAACTCGTCGGTGATCGTGCACTTCACGCACGTCGAGGCGAACTTCGCGAGTATGTTGTACTGGGTTTGATACGATTCGCTGCTTTTTCGCGCGCCCTGGATGTTGCTAAAGTCGACCGGCGCATCCTTGAGCATCTGCACCACGAAGGTGCGCAGCGTTTGCGGCTTCGGCGTGGGCGAAGGGTGAGCCGCAGCGATCAGCACCGCCGTCGCAAGACCAAGCGAGATGAACATAATGACTCAGGTCTTCGGGGAACGCCTGCTTGCTCCCGTGCCTTGTCGGCCTGCCTCGACGTCCCCTATAATGGTCATTAAATATGACCAGAAAGAAGAAGACCTCGCAGGTCAGACGCGCAGGCGTTTCGCTGCTCATGCTCAAGACGCGCGAGATTGGTGCCAGCGATTTTAAGGCGCGCTGCCTTGAGTTGATGGACGAAGTTGAACGTCTCGGCGTTGAGATCGTGATCACCAAACATCGTAGGCCGGTAGCGCGTCTTGTGCCCGCGCGTTCGGCATCCGGCGGTTTCGTTGGATCGATGAAGGGAATGTCCGAAGTCCTCGGCGACATCGTGAGTCCCACGGGTGAAGAGTGGGAGGCCGATGAGTCCAATTTTACTTGATACGCATATCGCGATCTGGAGCGCTCAAGGCCTCGTTCCAAAAAAACTCGGATCGATTATCGACGAAGCAGCGAAAAACAGCGAGCTACTCCTTTCGCCGATCTCCGCGTGGGAAGTCGGGATCCTGGTTCGCAAGCGGCGCTTCTCGGTATCTGCGCCGCTGGATGATTATGTGCGCACGCTATTTTCGCGACCAGGGGTAGTCACGGCGATTCTCACGCCGGCGATTGCCGCGGCCTCGACGATGCTGCCCGATAGCATTGGAAGCGATCCCGCCGATCGGCTTCTGATCGCCACGGCGGCGGCGTATGGTGCGCGTCTGGCAACGCGGGATGCACGCATTGCGCGTTTTGCCGACGAGACCGGCCACATTCGCGTGCTCAAGTGTTGACGCTTGCTATCGTCTCACGGTTTCTGGTTTTCGCTCTGCCTGCCATTGAGGACTTCGATGCGTTCGGCGTAGCGCGGGCCGAGGTTTTTTGGATCGTAGTAGACCTTGACCATCTCGTCGCGCCGCAGGGCTGACAATTGATATTGCGTTCTGCCGTCGGCTGAGAATATTTGATTGAAGTTAGGGGGTAAGAGAAAGCTTAGCTCTTTCCCGATCTTATAGTCGATCACTTTGACGTTGGTAGATGACGCGTGTACCAGACTCCCGATGACCCACGCGCTCCCCGCGGTTGCCGCCGGCGTGCGCGCGGGCAAGGTAACCGTGGCGAACACGAGCGCGAGCGCGCACAACGCGATGAATTTCCGCATGACCGTCCCTTTCGGCTTCGCCAGGATGACTCATCTGCTCAGGAGGATGAAACGTCGGCGAACGCAACGGAACCGTTATAAAAAACTGATCGCACCGCTCGCGCGCGCCGATTTCTACCTCACAAGCTTCAACCGATGACGTGTGGCGGAGCCGGGTGGTCCGTCGAGTACGACCTGGCACGCGGACTTCAGCCGAAACGACAGCACGGCATGCAAGATGCATTGAGATAACGGCAACACGCTGACGGTAACGGTGAAGTAACCGGCTTTGACCGCCGGCGCTTCGTCGCCCACGCCGTCGGCGCGCACCACCAGCGTTGCGCCGCCGTCGGGGCCCGGTTCGCTGCTTATGACGGTTCCGCGATACCCGATGAGTCCACTGAACATGACGACTCGTCGTTCGCGACCGCGACCACTAATGCTTGCGAGACGATCGCGCCCACCGAGCGTAACGCCGCGGCGCAGTCCTCCAGCGTCGTGCCGGTCGTGCACACGTCGTCGAGCAATGTCACGCTGCGCCCGGCGACCAGTCCGCCGTCACACCAAAAGCGGTTGCGGGCCGCGCGGCGTTGCGAACGCGAGCGCCCGCGCTGCGCATCGCCCCGAATCGGCTCGATCGCGCAATCGACGGTCGCACCGGTGCGGCGCCCGGCGACGCGCGCGACGTATTCGACGCCGTCGATCCCCCGTACGCGACGGCGCGCCCGCGTCGTGCGGACCGGAACCAGCAGCATCCGTGCCGAGATCATTGCCGCCACGCGTTCGCCGAGCGCCTGCGCGACGTCACGCCGCCCGTCTTTGAGCGCAAGTACCGCACGGCGCAGCGCGCCACGGTAATCACCCAGCGCATACACGCGCAGCGTCGGCAACACGCGCAGCAATGGCGGTTCGTCCGAGGAAAAGCAGCGTTCGCAGAGTCCTACGCCGAGGGCATTGCAACCGGCGCACTGCGGCGGGAAAATCGCGTCGAGAAAGGCGTGGAACATCCACGCCTTCCATCCCACCGAAGGGCGAGTCTATCTACCCTCGAGCGAGCTCTTTTTCGAGAATGGGTATCGCGAGATTGGACGCCTCAATCCCTTCGACGACACAAACCTTGAGCACTTCCATGATCTCTTCCACCGTCGCTCCAAGCTTTAGCGCGTTGGCGATGTGACGGCGCGTACCCGGCGCATACATGTGCGTGACCGATGCATCAAATGCGATGCTGAGCAGTTCTGCCAACTTTGGAGTAAACACGGTGCCGCCGTAGACGGGGGCGCCGCTCGCAATGAATTCCTCGGTCCATTTCGGGTCGATCTCGTAGAATGGATCCCACGCAGTGTTCCACTGCCCGGCAGCGCGCATTCGGTCGCACGTCGGCGTCGTGGCGGTTTTCGCTTTCGACGTCACACCGGCAGATTTGGCTTCTTCGATGAGGATCGGTGCGCCAAGACTGCATGTGTGAATAGACAACAGCGAAGCCATCTTCACCACCATTAAGATTTCTTCGCGACTTGCGCCCGCATCCAGCGCGCCTCGGATGCGCCGCCGCGTTCCTTCCGTATTGAGGTTGGTGCACGCAGCGTTGACCGCAAGCCCGATTAATTCGACTTCTTTGCGCGGGAGCACGCCGTCGGTCCACGGGTCGGTACTCATGGCGAAACACGTCTGCGCCCACTTCGGGTCCCACTCTCGTAGCGTATCGAGCGCAGAAGGTTCCCAGGGGCCGGTCGTGCCCTGCTCTACAGCCGCCATTATGCGAGCGGATGCCCGTCGGAACCGGCATGAACGCGCTCTTTGAGCTTCCCGTCGGTATTGAGGACCAAGAAACCGACCTGACCTGCTTCGCGGTTTGGCGGCAGGCCGAGATTCGCAAGCGTTTCTTCGGTGGTCTTGTAGCTGACGCCGATCTTTTGCATCTGGCGCGCCTCTTCGGGTGTAGCAATCGGACGTCCGATCTCATTCGCCATGCTCACCTGCTTCTCGATCATCTGGACGCTGGTCATACGCTCGCCTTTTTTCACGTTGAAGAGGTTATCTTCAAGCCCTGCGCGCGTATGTTGTCCAAGCGCGATCATCATCATCGAAATCGCAAAGGTCAAGCGGAATGTGGTCTGATACGTCCAGCACGATCCTTGCGGCGTGCGGCGCACCAGCTCCATCAGATCGAAGGGATTCGCGCCGCAAATGCCGCCGCCACCCGTGCTAAAGAACCCACTCATCGGGCCCTTGTAATAGCCCCGTCGAATAAGGCGCTCGACGAGTTCAAGGCCGGAAATTTGACCAAGTGCAAAGTACGGCTGGATCCCGTTGTCCACGCAAACCTTAATCTCTTGCAAGTAGAAGTCGGGCGTCGCGTCGCCGACGAGGTTGACCATCGCGTGCAAGCCTTCGGGCGTATCGAGATGCGAGCCACCCCAGGAATCGTCGAGCGGGTGCAACGCGGTAAGATCGTATAACGACGTTCCAACGCTGACGGTGATTTGATCGGGCTTCGGCGTAATCAGTGCCATACGATGCCGCTGATCGACATCGGCAAAGGTGCTGGTCGACTTACCCGCATCCGGCGTAAACGAGATTGATCCGCCCAACTGCAGAATCATGTCCGGGACGGCCTTACGCAAAAGGCCGATCAAGTACCCGTATTCGTCGAAGTTTCGGGAGATGTGACCGGTCTTGGGGTCGCGCACGTGGATGTGCAGTATCCTTGCGCCGGCATTGAAGCAGTCGACGGCAGCCTGTACTTGCTCATCCCACGACACCGGGATGTATCCGGGAGGGGCATCTTGCGGCATCCAGGGTGCCGCATATGGGGCCGCCGTGATTATCAGCGGCGCCATGTTCTCCGGGAGCAATGAATCGTCGGTAAAGTAGGCCAAGGTCATCCCCTCGTGCGGCTTAGGTATCGCAATTATCCTAAGCCTAAATGAAGGGGTCAGGGTATCCTAGATTCGCAACCCATTTGCAGGATACTAGACCGTCGCGACGGCGACGATATCGTCGCTGATTTCGCTCCCGGAATCGATCGGCGTATCCTTGCCAACGATTGCATTGCGAAGCTGCGCGCCGGCGCCGATCGTGCTTGCTTCCCAGACGATGCTGGCTTCGATAATCGCGCCATCTTCAACGACGGTGCCGTCGCCGATTACCGATGGCCCGATGATGCGCACGTTCTCACCGATGCTTGCGTGCGCGCCGATCCAGACATTACGATCGATCGCTGCGCCAGCGGCAATGCGCGCCGTGGGGTCGGCGCCGTTCGCGCGCGTGTCTGGAGTACTGAAGACACCGTTGATGACGTCGGCGCTGGCGCGCCGGTATTCGTTCGGCGTGCCGATATCGCACCAATACGCCTCGCCCGCGTCGTAGCCGTAGAATCGCAGCCCGTCGGTCAGCAATTCTGGAAAGACTTGCTTGCCGAAATCGTAAAACGTGCCGGCGGGGATCCGCTCGAAGATCTACGCTCGGTGCCGGGCGCAGGCTTCTCCCGAAAACCGGTCTTCGATGAACCGCGACTTCGGATACGCGTACCCATTTGTCCGGATGATATACCTCACTCACCTGAGGGCCGGACAAGTGTTAGGCCAAGCTCCTGAGCGGTAGGCCAGGCAACGCCCGAGGCCGGGAGGCCTTGGACGCGAAGGGGTCCGTATGGCTGGCACTTTTAAAGGCGATTTCAGGACCGGGCTTGTTAATTCTCTCGGCACATTTATCGGCTTGTCGATTCTCTCGTGGGGCTGGGGAGAGTACCAGGCAGTCACCCATCCGCCTAAAGGGCATCACGGGTCAGGGCCATGCTAGTACCGGTCGTAGTTCCGTTGTGGGTCATGGCATTGGCCGTTGCGGTGTTCGTCGCATTCGCATTTTTCCCGAGCGCGCATCGTTGGTTTTATCGAGATGAAAAAGAGGCGACGCAGCCGGAGCACGCGAGGGAAAGCGGATCCAACACCTCGCTGCTAATGAGACTTGACGAAGAAATACGAAAACGAGAGCAAGCCGAACGGGAACGTGATACTGCTCGCCAGATTAAGGATCATGAACTCGGGAATATGCGTTCAGTCCTACAGGCCATCGAACAGCAGCGTGATGAGGCGTTGCGCGACCGACTGAAATGGGCAGGCGTCACGAACCTGGTAGTCAGTCTTGTGCGCGTGGACGACCTAATTCCAATCTTGGAAGCCGCCTGCGAAAAAATGGACGCGCGGATGCCGTCACGCGGCGCTAGCACTGCGGGGCTCACGGACGTTGTTCTTGAATTTATGCGTGCGAGAGAGGCCAACGATGAAGAATTCGGAGCCCTGCGGCCAAAAATTATCCGGGTTAAGACTGAAGTGCAGGCGCAGCACAATCTCATGGGCGCCAACCTCACGGACGAAAAGTTGACATCTTCGATCGAAACGTCACAGCAAATAAAAAAGATGATCGACGGCCTGAAAATGATTGCCGTTAAGTTGCGTGACATGATCGCTATTGAATCCGCAAAAGCCGTGGATTTCAAGAATCAACCATGAACGACGAAAAAGACAACGGCGACCAGGCAATGCAGCGCTTCGAGAACTTGCTGGTCGCGTGATTCGCGCCGGCAAGAAGAAGGCAGAAGAGGTCGAGGAAGTTATGGAAGAAGCCATATCGAGCCCGAGAAGCCTAGACTCGACGAACTGAAGCGCGCTGATCGACGCGCAGGCCGAGACTCGAGCGCCGAGTCCACAGTTGGCTAGCGACGGTGTTATGCCGGGACGCGCGGCTTCTTAGGTCGGCCGCCGCGCTTACCGTTCTCTTGCGAAGCTCGCCGTTTGGCGGGTGACTTCTTAGCTCCGCCTTTTTGACCAAGCATTGCGCTCGCATTTAGCGCTAGCGTATCGGCTAGCAACCCGGGCACATAGACATCGATGTCAAGGGCGCGTTGCGATAGCGTCATGCCTGCGTTATCCGGCTTGAGCGCTCGCAATTCCGTAGCGTTCAGCCCGCGCAACTCTTTGATCAAGCCACGTGGGATCTCGACTCGTGCTCCGCTCGATAGATGCAGTGAGACAATGTCGCGGCTCGGTGTGTAGCCGACTCTAGTCAGCGTTGTTTCTTGTGTCTTACCCATATAGGTCTTCCCATTTTGCGAGGCACGTTTTTTGATGCTCCTTAACGATGCTTAGCGCCTCGGCGATCTCTGCCTTGCGGGGCCTACGCCCTTTATGTGAATCGAAGGTCGGCGGCGATAACCAGACTTTCATCAGCGAACCATCGTGAAAGACATGAACGTGCCGGTTGCCATGATCTCTAGTGAAAATGCGAACTGCGTAACCATTAACCTCGACGATCGTTGGCACTTTCCGATTATAACCCAAGCGGTTAGGTTTCTCAAGCGGCCCTTCGAGGCTCGCTGCGCCCGCACCTCAGGGTGACAGGGTGACAAGGGTGGCTTGACATTTGTCAAGTCCGGGCCTAGGGTTGAGGCCTATGAGCGAATTTGCCACGACCCTCAACGCCGCGCTTGAGGCCGCCGGTCTCTCGGCGTCCGAGCTTGCGCTCAAGGCGGGAGTAACCGAGTCGGCGGTGTCCCTGTTGCGGGCCGGACGCCGGGAGCCGTCCTACCGGACCTTGCAGCGCTTGACCGCCGTGCTGCCCGAGCTGGCTCCCGCGCCGGTCGAGCGCAGCTCGCCGTTCGATTCGATCCCGGATGCGATCGAGGACATCCGCGCCGGCAAGATGGTTGTCGTTCTCGATGACGAGGATCGCGAGAACGAAGGCGACTTGGTGATGGCCGCTGAGAAGGTGACGCCCGACGCGATCAACTTCATGCGCAAAGAAGCCGGCGGATTGATTTGCGTTCCGTTGCTGGGATTGCGTTTGGATGAATTGCAGATTCCGCAGATGGTGCGTGACAATACCGCCGTGCATGAAACCGCGTTCACCGTTTCGGTTGAAGCGCGTGGTGTCACGACCACTGGGATTTCAGCGCACGATCGCGCGGCGACGATCAAGAAACTGCTCGAGCCTGACGCCGTGCCGGCGGATTTCTTACGACCGGGCCACACCTTTCCGCTGCGCGCGCGAGCGGGCGGTGTGCTGGTGCGCGCGGGGCAAACCGAGGCCTCGGTCGATCTCGCGCGGATGGCCGGACTCTATCCCGCGGGCGTGATCTGCGAAATCATGGCTGAGGACGGAACGATGGAGCGCCTCGACGGGTTACGGGTGTATGCCGATCGGCACAACCTTCGGCTCATCACTGTGAAGGATCTCATCGCTTACCGTATGCGTACCGAAAAACTCGTCAAACGCGTCGCCGAATTCAATCTACCAACCACGACCGGAGACTGGAAGGGCGTTGCATACGAAACCACCATCGACGGAAATACCCATGTCGCCCTGGTGATGGGCGACATTAGCAGCGGCAAGGACGTGCTCGTGCGCGTGCACTCCGAATGTCTGACCGGCGATGCACTGCACTCAATTCGTTGCGACTGCGCGGCGCAGCGCGACGGCGCGATGGAAATGATCGCCAAAGAAGGGCGCGGCGTTTTCCTATATCTGCGCCAAGAAGGCCGCGGCATTGGTTTGGCCAACAAGCTGCGCGCCTACGAGCTGCAAGATCACGGCGCGGACACGGTCGAGGCCAACCTCGCGCTCGGGCTGCCCGTCGACAAACGCGACTACGGCATCGGCTCGCAGATCCTCGCCGACCTCGGCATCAAAGAATTGCGTCTTATCACCAATAATCCGCGGAAGATCTTTGGGCTGGAAGGCTACGGTATCAAGATCGTCGGCCGCGTCGCGATGCAGACCGCGCCGACCGTCCACAACAAGCGCTACATGGCGACCAAACGCGCCAAACTCGGTCACATGTTCGACGAAACGGTCGCGTCGTGAAATCCGACGGCGGATCGAACGGAAAACCGCAGCCCGCGCCGCAGAGCGCGGGTCGCCGTTTTGCCATCGTCGCCGCGCGCTTTTATCGTGAGCTAACCGATTGGTTGATCGACGGCGCGCAACGCGCGCTCGCCGATTGCGGCGTGTCGCGTGACAACATCGAGGTGGTCGAGGTTCCGGGCTGTTTCGAAATACCGCTGGCGTGCCGCAAGTTGATCGAAGCCGATCGCTACGACGGCATTGTGGCCCTTGGCGTGGTGATTCGCGGCGATACGCCGCATTTCGATTTCGTGGCGGGCGAGTGCGCGCGCGGCATCATGGACGTGCAGCTCGCGACCGCGGTGCCGATCGGCTTTGGCGTGCTCACCACCGAGAATCTGGCGCAGGCGCAAGAACGCGCCGATCCCGCGCGGGGCGACAAAGGCTACGAAGCGGCGATGGCTGCAGCGACCCTAGTCAACATTCCGACCAAGCTTCCGCGGGCTGGTTTCCGCTCGTAGAAGGGCCCGGGGGCAGGCCAAAGGGCCTACCGCTCAGTTGGCTGCCTGGGACGGAAGGGAGCCGCCTTACAAAAGTAGCACTTTACCTGGCCTTAACGGTTGAATGCTCCGGAGGCTCCGACCCTGTGGAAGACAAGATGATCACGTGTAAGGACTGTGGGAACCAGTTCGTTTTTACCGCTCGCGAGCAGCAGTTCTTTGCCGAAAAAGGTTTTCAGAATCAACCCCAGCGTTGCCGCGAATGCCGACAGGCGCGCAGAACGCAGAACGGCGAACACGCGCCCGCTCCGTCTGGAGCTCGTCCGAGTTTTGAGGCCGTTTGTGCCTCGTGCGGCGTGAACACGACCGTACCGTTTCGCCCGCGCGGCGATCGGCCGGTCTACTGCCGCACCTGTTACACCGCCCAAGTTCCGGCCGGGGTTTGAAGCCTGGGAATCCCGAAAGGATTCCCACCATGGCCACCCCCGCTCCCGATGAACTCTCGGCCGTCGCATTCGACGGCGAGGCGTTGACCTATATAGATCAGCGACTGATCCCGCACGCACTCGAGCGAAAACGGGCGCGTACCGTTGACGACATCGAAGAGGCGATCAAAACACTGGCCGTGCGCGGCGCTCCGGCCATCGGCGTGTTCGGAGCATACGGTGTCGCGATGTTGCGCGACGCCATGGCCAGCGACGAAGAATTTCACGCTGCTGCGCGTCGCATCCGCGATGCGCGCCCGACGGCCGTTAACCTCGCATGGGCGGTCGATCGCGTGCTCGCCTCGAGCGACATGGGCGCCGAAGCGCGCGCCATTCACCGCGAGCAGCTCGCCATGGACGCGGCCATCGCCGATGCTGGTCTCGAGCTGATCCCCAAGGGCGCCCAGATTCTCACGCACTGCAACACCGGGCCCATCGCAACCGCCGGCGGCGGGACCGCGCTCGGCGTCATCATCGCGGCGCAGCGCGCCGGAAAGCATCCGCACGTCTTCGTCGACGAGACGCGCCCGCTCTTGCAAGGCGCGCGATTGACCTACTTCGAGCTCGCGCAAGCCGGCGTCGACGCGACGCTGCAAGTCGACGGTGCGGCCGCACTCGCGATGGCTCGCAAGAACATCGATCTCGTGATCGTCGGCGCGGATCGCATCGCGCGCAACGGCGATACGGCAAACAAAATCGGCACGTATGGTCTGGCGATTCTCGCCGCGCACCATGGAATTCCGTTCTACGTCGCCGCGCCGCGCTCGACGTTCGATTTCAGCATCGAATCGGGTGCGTCGATCCATATCGAAGAGCGTGGCGCAAGCGAAGTGACCGCGTTTGGCGGCACGACGGTCGCGCCGGCCGGCGCGCAGGTTTTCAATCCCGCATTCGACGTCACGCCCGGACATCTCGTCACGGCTTTCGTGACGGAATACGGCGTCATTCGCGCGCCGTATCACGAGACGATTCCCGCGCTGGAACTGCGCCCCAATGCGAGCGCCTTCGTTTCGTGAAATATTACGACTTCATTGATAAAGCGCCGAAGATCGGCAATCTCGTTATCATCGAAGGCACTGAGCGTGCTTTGGCCGAGCGCGCGCTCGAGGTCCTGCTGGACCGCGTGCTACCGCCCGACATGCGGGAGCTCAATCTCGAGCGCATCGCGGCATCGGAGTGGAACGACGCGGGGCGCGCGCGCGAAGCGGTGTCGGCCATGCCGTTTCTTGCCGATCGGCGCGTGGTCGTGGTCAGCGACGCGCAGACCTTGCGCGCGCAACCGCGCCGCGATCTCTTCGAAGTCATGGAATCGGTTCCCGACGGCAATACGCTGGTCGTGCTCGATCTGCTCTCGCCGCGCTCGCAGCGCCCGCAGCCGCTCGGCGCGCAGGCCGGTCGCGCCGCGCTGCGCATCGATACGACCGCGAACGAAGAAACGCGGGCCCGTTTCGTTGACGAAGTGTTGGCTGCGCTCGGCGCGAGCGCGGAGCCGCGGGTGCGCAGCGAACTTGCCCGCAGCGAAGCCGACCTGGCGAGCGTGCGCAACGATCTCGAAAAACTCGCGCTCGCGGGCAAGAAAATCACCTACAAAGACCTCGAAGGCGAGTCGCTTTCGATCGAAGATCCCAAGGCGTACCGCTACGCGAGCGCCCTGGTTGAGGGACACGTCGGCGAAGCGCTGGGCATCGCCCACGAGTTCTTTGCAAACGATCCGCGCGGTGCGGCGATTCCGCTGCTCTCGGCCCTGGCGACGGAATGCGGCCTGCTCTGGGAGTTGGCCCGGCCCGGCGGCGAGCTTCCGGCACGAGCCAAGTGGCGCGAGCGCATCCTGCGGCCGATCGCCGGGAGGGTCGGCGAGCGGCGCGCACGCATCGCGTACGAGCGGGCGGTTCACGGCGTCGAATCGATTGTCACCGGTGCGGCCGGGAGCGACCCCGACGATCACCGTACGCTGGTCGAACGCATCACCGCGGAACTCTCGGGCTTGAGTCGGCGCTAACTGCCGATACTTTGGTTATGGACGTCGTCGACCCGCCCCCGACCGACTCGCCCGATGTCGACCCGAAGCAATGGCTAAAGGATGACGTCGAGCGCGTACGCGCCGAACGCGACGATCTCGATCGGCAAATCGCCGCCGACCGGGAGCGTCTTGCTGCCATTCGAGCCTCGCTCGACACGATGGTCAGCGCGGCGTGGCGCGACGTTTACGGTCAACAGCAACGCATGCGCGAACGCGACACCATCTCCCAAGCCTTGCTGCTGGGGTGGACGGGGCCCTATCAGATTTTTGCCGTTGCCGGCTTTGTGCTCGTTGCAGCCGGCCTTATCTATGGGCTCCAAGCCAGCGGCCTGCTTCTGGCAATCGCGCTCTACCTCGGACTTGCGCTAGTCGGCTACTTCATCGCGCGCGAACAGTGCCTCGCCCCGATCAAAAAAGCGCGCGCGTCGTATCTCGGCAGCGACGGCAAAGACGTTCGCTTCGTCGCGTTCACGCGATATGAAGCCGGTCTGAATCATCCGCTGATCGGCTACGACGGTCCGATTGACGGCCTGCTCGAAGATCGCGCGTGGAAGATCCCGGGCGTGCGAGAGAAAGAAGCGCTGGACGAAACCTTCGTTGAGGTGATCGACGAACGGCGCGGCAACGTGCTCCTCACGCGCTTTCCGGACAGGAAGCCGACGCTCGTCCACGCCGATCTCGAAAATCCGTTCATTCGGTCGTACGGTGTGTTTTTCCAGCGTGCGCTCGAGCGCCATTTGCCGCAAGTCGCGACGCAAGCCACGGAGTTTCGCGAGATCGTCTCGCACTCGGGCGCGCGCAAGGACGTCGACGAACGCGTGCGGCGGATGGAAGAAGAGCTGCGTGAATACGACGCCACGGCAGCGATCGTCAAGGGTCTGGCCCTGCCGTCGACCGTTCGCAACCAATTGATGCGTCAGATCATTCTCTTTCGGCTGGGTGATCCGGCGGTTCGGCGCGGGCTCTTCATCCAGAGCAGCGAGCGCATCGATCTCACCGACGTCATGCAGGCGATTTCGCGCGCGGCGGCCGCCACGCTGCTGCACCTTTCGTTCTCGCAGATCAAGATCGGGTACGTCGGTCAGGGCGCGGCAACGGTCTCGCGCATCTTCGCAACCGCCAAACGCGCGCGCTCCATCATCTTTATTGATGAAGCCGAACGGTTCTTTACCACCACCGGGTCGGCTGCGTACGAAGCGATGCGCAAGGAAGTCGTGCAGGCACTCTGGACCGAGTGGGGAGAGCTCGAAGGCCGCAACGACGTCTGGGTGATCGCCGGCGCGAACTCGCAGGAGGGCCTCGATGAGGGCATCTTGGCGCGCTTCGGCGCGGTGGTCGATCTGGTGCCGCCTGCATTCGGAGCGGAAGCCGCAACGGTTCCGATCGACACCGAGGCCGCCGAGGCGGTGGCGCAGATCCCGGGCGATGCCATCGACTCCGATTTGCCCGAGCCCGTGCAAAAGCGCACGCGTATGCTCGCCGCGATGTTCGCCCACGTGGCGACGATGGAGTCCCAGGGCATCACCGTCCCGCGGGCGGTGCTCATCGCCGGCCCTTCGGCCGACGCACGCATGAGTGCCATCAAGAACCTGGCGGATCAGACCGGCTTGCCGGTGATTCCAGCCAACATCGACGCGCTCGACGAAGCGCTGGTCCGGGCGCGAGCAAGCGCCCATGCGATCGTCGTGGTGGAGATCCCGGCGTACGGAGATCCCGGGTCGATCGCACATCTCGCGGTGACGATCGATCGGCTTTCCGAGCGCAAGGAGCCGGTCTTTATCGTCGGCGAGACGGTCGACGCGGCGACGATCGACCCCGAGCTGCGCAGCCGGTTCCCCGAATTCGTGGATTTGACCGAATTGACGCCGCAGGCGCGCCGCGATGCTTTGCATACGCTGCTCGACGGCAAGCCGCTGGCGTTCGACCTTTCCGCAGCGCTCGACGACCTCGAAGCGCGAACCGCGGGGATGACCGGCGAGCAGCTGCGGCACTTCGTGGATGAGGCGGGCCGCGCGGCGGCGTTGCGCGCGATCGACGCGGGAACGCCCGACCACGTCACCGTCGAGCTGGGCGACTTTGCGCGCCGCGCCGCGCCTCCCGACGTTACGACCAAAGGCGACGAGGCAGCGCTCTAGGCGGAGGCGAAGATCGCCTTCGTCCCATGGATCATACTACGTACGTCTCGCCGTTCTCTTGGAGATACGGCAGCGCCGAGCTACGCGCGCTCTTTTCTGAGGAAGAACGGCGCAAACTCTGGCGTGCGGTATGGGTTGCGCTCGCGCAGGCGCAAGCGCGCGCCGGGCTGATCACCGACGCCGAAGTCGCCGACTTGCGCGCGCACGCGCACGAGATCGATATCGAAGCGGCGTTGGCGATCGAGCGGGAGATTCACCACGATCTGATGGCCGAGATCCGCGTCTTTGCCTCGCAAGCAACAATCGGCGGCGGGAAACTGCATCTTGGGGCGACCTCGATGGACATCGAGGATACGGTCGAGACCTATCGGCTGCGGTTGGGCCTGGCCGCGGTCGGCGCGAATCTTCACGGCTTGCTGCGCAGCTTTGCGGCCAAGACGCGACAGTACGCCGATGTGGTCTGCATGGGGTTCACCCATTTGCAGCCCGCCGAGCCGACGACGCTGGGCTATCGCCTTGGCGTGTACGCCCAAGATTGCCTGATCGACGACACCAATCTGCGCTTCGTCTTCGACCAGCTCACCACGAAAGGTCTGCGCGGCGCGGTCGGGACGGCAGCTTCGTACGAGCAGCTGGTCGATCACCAAGGCACCTCGGGATTGTTCGAAGAGCACGTTCTCGAGCAGTTCGGTTTGCGCGCACGCGACATAAGCACGCAGACGTATCCGCGCAAGCTCGACTACTTGCTGCTCTCCGGACTTGCGGGCCTGGGCGCGTCGCTTTCAAAATTTGCCGCCGATGTGCGCATCCTCAGCAGCCCCGAATTCGGTGAACTCGCCGAGCCCTTCGGACGCTCGCAAGTCGGCAGTTCGGCAATGCCCTTCAAGCGCAATCCCATTCTGTGCGAGCGCATCGATTCGCTGGCGCGGCTGCTGGTGAGTTACAGCGACGTCGCGTGGCAAAATGCCTCGACGAATTATCTGGAGCGCACCCTCGACGACAGCGCCAACCGCCGCACGATTCTTCCCGAAGCGATTCTGTGCGCGGACGAGATCGTGACCCTCGCGCGCAAAGTGATCGACGGCCTGCGCGTCGAGGAACGCCGGATCGCGCACAATCTGCGCGTCTACGGACCCTTTGCCGGAACCGAAGCGGTGATGATGGAGGCGGCACGCGCCGGCGGCGATCGCCAAGTGTTGCACGAACGCATCCGCGAAGCGGCGATGGAAGCGTGGGCCGCGCTTGCGCAAGGCCAAGACAATCCGCTGGCGCAAACGCTCGCCGGCGACGCGACGCTGACCGCGCTGCTCGACCCCGCCGAGATTCGCCGGCTGCTCGATCCGGGCAAACACGTCGGCACCGCGCCGCAACGCGCGCGCGCGCTGGCCGACCGCATCGACGCAACACCTGCGTTTCCTAAGCAGAAAAAGGTAGAGGTATGAGCGTTGTCATCCCGAGCGTAGATCGAGTAACGCGAAGCGTTACTCATCGTAGTCGAGGGACCGGCGCAACCCTGTTGCAGCCCGCGAAGACGCTCCTCGCGGCGCATCGTGCGCCGCTCCTGCTGCGCGAGTTTTGCGCCACGTCCAAAGGAAGTTCGCATCCTGCGAATGGCGCAAAACTTCGAGCCTTCGCTCGGCAACAACAGGGTTGTGCGGTCCCTCGACTACGCTTCGCTACGCTCGGGATGACAAGGGAAGATGCTAGGCTCGGGATGACAAGAGCATGAATAAGGGCGTGGAGATTGCGTCGGGCAAGACCAAGATTCTCTATGAGAATCCGGGGCATCCGGATCAGCTCGTGGTTGCGCAGACCGATCAAATTTCGGCCGGTGATGGTGCGCGGCGCAGTGTGATCGCGGGGAAGGGCCGGCTTGCTGCGCAGACGACCGCGCGCGTGTTCCGGTTGCTTAACCTGTGCGGGCTGCCGACCCACTACATCAGCGGCGGCGAAGACGACGACAACAACGAGATGCTCGTGCGGCGTTGCAATATGTTGCCGCTCGAAGTCGTGGTGCGTGGTGTCGCCGCCGGATCGTTCGTGCGGCGCAATCCGGGCGTGACGCGCGGCATGTTGCTGGTCCCACGCGTGATCGAGTTCTTCGTCAAGGACGACGCGAATCATGACCCGCAGATCGCGCCGGACGAGATCGTCGCGCGCGGAATCGCCACGCCGGCGGAAGTCGGAGCGATGAGCGAACTGGCGCGTCTTACCTTCGATATTCTCTCGCATGCGTGGCGCCGGCGGGATGTGCTGCTGGTCGACCTCAAGATCGAGTTTGGGCGTTTGACGGCCGGAAATGAAAAGGGACAACTGGTTATTGCCGACGTGATCGACAACGACTCGTGGCGCATTTGGCCGCAAGGCCGCGAAGACCGGATGCTCGACAAGCAACTCTATCGAAATTTGGAAAGCGTCGATGACGCGGCACTTGCGACCGTCAAAGCGGCGTATGAAGAAGTCGCCGATCTGGTCGGAACGTTTCCGGTGATGCGTCCGGGAATGGCGGCGATCATCGCCGACGCGCCGGAACGCAGCGAAGCGCTCAATGCCGTCGCGGCGACACTGCAATCGCTTGGCCTGCCGACGATTCGTCACGTCGCGAGTCCGACGCGGAC
This sequence comes from Vulcanimicrobiota bacterium, assembly GCA_963833045.1. Lineage (GTDB taxonomy): Bacteria > Vulcanimicrobiota > Vulcanimicrobiia > Vulcanimicrobiales > Vulcanimicrobiaceae > Aquilonibacter. The sequence goes on along the minus strand of CAWHWL010000020.1, from coordinate 63,218 downwards.
GCCGGGCTTCGTGCTCCAAGTCGTGCAACAGCTCGAAGCGACCTTTGCGCGCTTGTTCTTCGTCGCGGTCGGAGACGATACGTTGCGCGCGATGCTGGATGCAGCATCGTCGGCGCCGGTCATCGGATGGACCGGCGACAGCGCGGCACTCGCGCTCCAGTGCTCGAAGCTCCTCGCGCTCGACGACACGGTGCTCTACGGTCGCACGCTCTTGATGCAAGCCAACGCGCGCTCCGCCGTGCTGCACGCGGACGCCGGGCTGCAGCAGCAATCGAATGCAACTGCGCCCTGACGAACTGACGCGCATTCGCGAACGGCTCGGACGAGAGCCGTCGCCCGTGGAGCTGCACGCGTTTGACGCGCAGTGGAGCGAGCACTGCAGCTATAAATCGAGCCGTCATCTGCTCAAGCGGCTGCCGACGTCAGGAAGCGCGGTCGTGCTGGGGCCGGCCGAAGATTCGGGCATTCTGCACTTGGGTGAATGGAACGGCGAGCGCTACGGCATCGTCATCGCGCATGAGTCGCACAACCATCCCTCGCAGGTGGTGCCCTTCGAAGGCGCGGCAACCGGCATCGGCGGAATCGTGCGCGACGTGCTCTGCATGGGCGCGCAGGTGATCGCGGTCGCCGATCCGTTGCGCTTCGGACGAATCGAGGACGCGCACTCGCATCAGCGTTACGTCGCGCAAGGCGTCGTCGACGGCATCAGCGCCTACGGCAACGCGATCGGCGTGCCGAATATCGCCGGCGATCTGTATTTCGACGAGCGCTTCGACGACAATTGTCTGGTCAACGTCGTGGCGATGGGCATCGTCAAGGAATCGCAGGTCATCCATTCGTATGCGCCGCCCGGCGCCGACGGATGGGACATCGTGCTCGTGGGCAAGGCGACCGACCCGAGCGGCTTCGGCGGTGCTTCGTTCTCGTCGCTCACGCTCGACGCACAAGATGAAGATTCAAACAAGGGCGCGGTGCAAGTCCCCGATCCGTTCCTCAAGAGCGTGATCATGCGCGCAAGTTATCGCGTGTTCTCATTCTTGCACGCGCAAGGTTTGACCGTCGGGTTCAAGGATCTTGGTGCCGGCGGCATCATGGGCTGTTCGGCGGAGATCGTCTCGGCCGGCGGATATGGCGCGCGGATCGATCTCGACGCGGTGAATGTCGCGATTGAAGGCATGCGGCCCGAGGTGATTGCCGTCGGCGAAACGCAAGAGCGACTGCTTTGGGTGGTGCCGCCGGCGGTAACGCCCGAGCTGTTGCGCATCTACAACGACGAATTCACGCTGCCCGAGATCGCGTACAACGCGCGCGCCACCAAGATCGGTACGGTCACGGCCGAGAAGCGTTACGTGCAGCGTTATCATGGCAAGACCGTCATGGACGTCGAGATCGAATTTCTTACCGGATCGATTCGCGACGATTTGCCGTTTGCGGAGATTCCGGCGCCCGAGCCGAGCAGCGAGCGGCCCTTGGTCACCGGAGTGCAACTCGACGAATTGATCGAGCGCGTGCTCGCACACCCGGATGTCTGCTCGCGCGAGCCGCTCTATCGCCACTACGATGCCGTGGTTCGCGGACGCACGGTGATTCCGCGCGGCGCGGCGGGCGCGGGCGTGATCGCGCCGGTACCGGGCAGTCCGCTCGGCGTCGCGCTCGCCGTCGCGGGCAATCCACGGTACAGTCACATCGGCGTGCGCCTCGCCGCCGAGCACGCGGTGTACGAAGCGGTGCGCAAGGTGGTGGCGACCGGCGCGCGCGCGATCGGGCTCACGGATTGCTTGAATTTCGGCAATCCGCGCAAGATCGATCACTACAACGAATTGGTTGCGGCAATCGAGGGACTGGCTCGTGCCTCAGAGCGCTTCGGCACGCCGTTCGTTTCGGGCAATGTCAGCCTCTATAACGAATCCGCAAACGGACGGGCGATTCCGGCCTCGCCGATCGTTTCGTGCGTCGGAGCTTTCAGCGATATCGACACGGTGGTGACAATGCCGCTCAAGCAAGCCGGTTCGGTGTTATATCTCATCGGTGCACCGCAAGCGGCGCTGGGCGGTTCCGTGCTGCTCGACGTGTTAGGGCGAAGCGAGGCGCATCTCCCGCGCATCGAGTACGATACGATCCTCGCGCAACACGATCTGATGTACGAAGCCGCGCAGGCGCGACTGCTGCGCTCGGCGCACACCATCGGCAACGGCGGCCTGATCGTGGCGCTTTGTGAAATGGCTTTCGCAACGATGCGCAAGGGACGGGCGCACGTCGGTGCACAGATCGACGATGCGTGGCAGTGGACGCATGGCGGTGCCGGCGATCTCGAGGCATACTTCGGCGAATCCGGCGGCTTTGTCGTGGAGGTCGCAGCCGATGACGTGGAAACGTTCGAGGGCCTGGCCGACGACGTGAGCGGCGTGTACGAGATCGGGGTGACGATCGATAGCCCGATCTTCGTCGTCGACGATCAGGCCTTCGATCTTCATCGGTTGCACGACATCTGGCGCGCGCCGCTACGCGAGGTCTATCCGTGAGCAAACGCATCGCGGTGCTGGTCTTTCCCGGCACGAACTCAGAAGACGAGACGGCGCGATTGCTGCGCGATTGCGGTGGCGATGCGCACCTCGTGCATTGGAGCCAGGCGCAACAGCTCCCGGCCTTCGATGCGTACGTGTTGCCCGGGGGCTTTGCCTACGAGGATCGCATTCGTGCCGGCGCCATCGCCGCGCACGATGTGTCGATGGATCACGTGATCGCCGGAGCGCAGAAGGGGAAGCTCGTGCTTGGAATCTGCAACGGCGCACAAATCTTGCTCGAAGCGGGTCTGGTTCCGGGGACCGGCAAGATTCGCCGTCCTACCGCGGCGTTCACCCGCAACGGACCGGTGCCCCACTTCGTATGTACGCACGTGCACGTGAAGCTCACGATCGATCCGGCGCGCTCGCCGATCACGGCGGTGCTCCCGCGCGAGGCGGTGATTCCATCGTGGACGGCAAACGGTGAGGGCCGGCTCGCAGCGAGTGCCGAGCATTTGCGCGAACTGGAAGACGGCAATCATGTCGCGTTCGTCTACGCGCACGAAGACGGCAGCGTCGACGATTCCGCCAGCCCCAACCAATCCGCGCTCGGCGTTGCCGGATTGGTCAATCGCGACGGGAACGTGCTCGCGCTCATGCCGCACCCCGAGCGCGATGCGTGGACCTTCAATCATCCCGACCGGCGTCGCGGCGATGCGATCCTTGCGCCGTCGGGCGGAGCGGTGTTCTTTCGCAGTTTCGTCGAGGCGGTTCGACGCTCATGAGCCGCCGCGCCGTCGCCATCAACCTCAAGATACCCGACAACGCCGCGTACACCGCGCTGGTTACGTTGCGGCGGCTTGGCGTCGACGTCGACCGCGTCGAACGCTCGGAGATCGTGCGCTTCTCCGTCGCGCCCGAGCCGCCCGTGTTGATCGCGCAGGTCGAGAGCGACGAATCACTCTACAATCCCAACAAGCATCGCGTCACCGTGCTGGATGACGACGCCCCGCGGCCCGGAGAGGTGTGGATCGTACAAGACGATGCCGACCGGCCCGTCGGCTGGCGCCTCTTCAGCGCATCCGGCGTACCCGCGAGTGCCGACGTGGTCGCGCAGGCCGCAGAGCGCCTCCTCTTAAATCCCGCCATCGAAAGGGCAATTTTCTGGAAATGAATCGACCGTATACGATCGCGACGCTCGGCTCCCACTCGGCGCTGCAGATTCTCAAAGGCGCGCACGACGAGGGCTTTCGCACGCTCGCGGTCGCGAGCCGTCAAACCGAGCGGCTGTACCGTTCGTTCGCCTTCATCGACGAGGTCATGACGGTCGATAGTTACTCGGAGTTTCCCAAATTGGTCGGCGAGCTGGAGCGGCGCAAAGTGATCATCGTGCCGCACGGTTCGTTCGTGGCATATCTGTCGCTGGACGAACACAAGCAGATGACGATTCCGTATTTCGGCAACAAGGCGGTTCTGGATTGGGAAGCCAGCCGCGAATTGCAGCGCGAGTGGCTCACCCGCGCCGACATCACGATGCCCCGCCAATTCAAAACCGGAGCCGAAATCGATCGTCCGGTGATCGTCAAGCTCTACGGTGCCGGCGGCGGCAAAGGTTACATGTTTATCCGCGACGCGCACGACTTCGAGAAGCGCTCCAAGGAGCTCAAGAAGGCGTACACGATCCAGGAGTACATCATCGGCGTCCCGCTTTACATCCACTATTTCTATTCGCCGCTCGAAGACCGTCTCGAAATCATGTCGATGGACCGGCGCTACGAGACCAACGTCGATTCGCTGGGCCGCATTCCGGCGGCAGCACAGGAAGGCATGGACGTGAGCCCGTCCTACGTCGTGGTCGGGAACCAGCCGGTCAGCTTGCGGGAATCGATGCTTGCCGAAGCGTTACGCATGGGCGAAAACGTGGTACGAGTGAGCAAGGAAATTGCCGGGCCCAAGGGCCTTTTCGGCGCCTTCTGCATTGAGTCGATCATTACACCGGATATGCACTTTTACTGCATGGAAATCTCGGCGCGAATCGTCGCGGGAACCAACCTGTTCATCGACGGATCGCCGTATTCGTATCTCAACTACTCCGAACCGATGTCGACCGGCCGGCGCATCGCTCGGGAGATCAAGAACGCACTTTTGACCAACAATTTGCGTTTGGTCTTAGATGATGGTTCGGTTCTTTAGGACGATTCTTCCGGGGTGCGCGATGGTCGCGGTCATCGCAGTGCTGACGCCTGCGGCGCGCGCGACCCTGGAAGCCGATCCCGGCGTACTCTACGCCCAGATGAAGGCCGCCTACGACAAGGCGTCGGCCGCGCAGTGGGATTTCGTCGATCAGGAAGTCTATCTCTCGACGATCTTCAACGCGGGACGCGCCTACTCGCTGCAGCGGCCCGACGATCCGGCGCTGCGCGAGCTCGAGACCCTGACCGTGCAAATCGGCGCGGGTCTGCACTACAATCCGTTGATCAACCACGACGCGGCCGTGTGGTACGTTCGCGAAGCGGCCGTCTGGGTGAGCCGCAATAGCAGCGATCCGACGCTGGTCGCTGACGCGAACGGACTGCTCGATCGCGTGAACTCCGAAGAGAATCCGCAGAACCTCGCGCGTCTCGCCGACGAGGACGCGCAAGCCAACGCCGCAACCTATCCAGCCGACGTCGATACGCGGTTGCAAACCGTCGAAGCCAACTGGCGCGCGTGGGTGCTCACCGGCGACCGTTCCTGGCGTTCGCTAGCCTTTCAAAAAGCCGCGCAGCCGGATTTTCCGCTGGCGCATCTGCCCACGACGTGGGGTCCTGAGTTCGTGCGCGCGGTGGAACTCGCGCAAGCCGGCACCACGGGCGATTTTACCCAGGGTGATCGCACGAACGCAAATACCATCACGGAGCGGCTCAAGAATTTAACCTCGCCGCTGATCATCGCCAGCGTTACGGCGGTGCCGCATGATAAGTATCTTACGACGCTTGCGCCTGCGGACGAGTACTTCGGGCAGATGGGCTACTCGATTCTCGGCATCGAGAACGAGCTCAAGCACATCAACTTCATGCTCGACTACAACTACGGGAACCGCGAGGCCGCGCAAACGGTGCTCGTAGCGCAGTCGATCGACGACATGCACAAGGTGTATCCGCGCGATCGAGACATGCCGATGCTGCTTTTGAGCTGCCTGACGACACTGCAGCGTATGAACTCCGACGACGCGAAGGCCGCTGCAGCCCACATACGTTCGATTCTTACGGTTGAATACCAGGACTCGCCCGAAGCGCGAAAGGTGCTTACACCCGCCGGAGCCTAATCAGACTGCATGCGGGTTCAGCGATTCATCGTTGCGTTGTGTGCTTGCGCGTTGCTTGGGGTGGGCAAACCAACCCTCGTTCTGATTCCGTATCAGGAGACGGTGGAGACCGGCAGCTTTATGCCGACGCAGATGCTGCTCTCCGACCTTGCGGCCGCCGGTATCAAGGCAATCAGTGTCGACCCAATCGACCATCTCGATGCGGTTGCGCGCCGGACGGATTTGCGCCGAGAACCACGCAGACGGGATCCTGATCCCAGAGGGCCGAGTCGAGTCGACGGGCAGGTTATCGTACTTTGTTGTCGCCAGCACCGTCACGTATGAGTGGCATGTCGAGTTCCGGCTCGACCTCGTCGATTGCCGGGGTGCCGTGCGGCATAGTGCGCTTACGACCGGCGACAAGAGTTCGACCGGCGTGTTGACGCCGGTGAGCCCGGGCGCCGCGAACCCACAACTGAGCGCGCCGGAAGCAGCGTTCCAAAGCGCCATGCAAAACGCGGTTCAAGAATATGTCGCTTCGCCAATCGACCTTGGTTCGCAAAACGCACCGTTGACTCCAGCTCCCGCGCCGACACCAACGTTTACGTCAAAATTTCTCTTGGTTCCGGTTGAGCAACCGGGCCTGGCCGACCCCAACGCCCCAGCCGTAACGACTGCGCTTCTTGCCCAAATGAAGCTGCGCAATTTGGATGTGACACTTGGAACGCCAATCGATCACCTCACGACGTTTGCATCAGCAGAGCAGTTGTGCGCCTCGAACAGCGTGCAGGGCATCATCGTTCCGAGACTGAGTCTTGTGCAGATCCCTTTTAGCGGCAGTTCGGGAGCACGAGTTCGATTAAACTTGCTCGCGTGTAACGGCGCGTCGGTAGGCTACGGATCCGGTCAAGACATTATAAAAAAGGCGCCCAAACACGATTTTAGCGCCGCCATTGTCGAGGCATCCAAAGAAGCTATGGTGCCGGCGCTGAATCAACTCTTTCCGTAGACAAAGACCTAGCCGGCGTGTGCGGTATCTTCACGTACACGTAGCGGATGGCCCAACTGCCAAACAAGAGAAAAATCACCGAAACAACGATGGACGCAAGACTCCCGCTTAGAGTCAACAGACCGAGTGGGATCAGCGTCCCGGCAATAAAGATCAAACCGGCGCCCAGACACTCTTGTGTGAACGTGTAGATTCGCACGTAGGCGGGCCGCAGATTTGCATACAAAAGCCCCAACGGAATCAGGTTGAGCACGAGCAGCACGATGAAAGCGATGCGCAGGATGGCGATCGCCTGTGTTTGACTCATAAGTGCAGATAAGAGCAGCAACTCGGCGCAGCCGATCAGAATGGCCGAATTGGTGAGATAGGCGCCCATCCAGCGCGCGTCTTTCCAACCCGGTTGCGAGTTCGTACTGAGCAAAACGCCCTTGTAGGCCGCAGAACCGAACGCGGGCAGCAGTCCAAGTATCACCGCAGCGATGCGAGCCCACTCAAAGTCGATCCAAAAAATAGCCAATACGCTGAGCAGAGCCGCAACCGTAAGCGGGAGCGAGAAGATCGTCAGACACCACGTACCTAACGACATGGGCGAGCCCGGTTTGAAGACGCGAAGCATGTGGTGGAAACGCAGCGGATCGCCGAGGTCCGAAACGAGAAACCCCAGGTCGAGCAGCAAGAGCACGAGCGCGACCGGGTACGCCACTTTCGCTGCCGCGCTGAAGTTCGCCGGCGCGGCAAATTCGCAAACCGCGGCGACCATGAAGAGTCCGGTCGCCATCCCGTTCATCAGGGCGTCGATAGCGATGGTGCCGCCCCAAGACGGCACTTTCGTGATCGGCGTGTTCTCGTAGCCGTTCATACGAGAAGGACAACGGCGAGCAAGACGGCGATGGCGGCTACGCCTCCCGCGACGGAACGAGCGTAATCGCCCATCATGTTCAGCCATGGATTGTACGGATTATCCGGCAGGCCGTACACCGACGGGCGATCGAGCAGCAGATAAAACGAATGCATCTGGGAATACGTGTCGGTCGCTGCATCGCCGTACAGGTAGGCGTGCGATTCGCCGCGTTTTTGGAGTTCCTCCACCCGTTTGCGCGCTCGTTCGCGCAATTCGTCGATCGGGCCGTACTGGATCGATTCGGTCGGACATGCCTTCGCGCAGGCCGGGACGAGGCCGTCGCGCTGGCGGTCGTAACACAGCGTGCACTTGTGCGAATGACCACCCATGGTGCTGCGCGTGATGACGCCGAAGGGACACGCCGCGATACACGACGAGCAGCCGTTGCAGATGTCGGCCTGAATGTAGACGTTTTCGAATTCGTTGTAGACGATGGCGCCGGTTGGGCAGGCTTGATGGCACGGGGCGGCAGTGCAATGCTTGCAGTGGTCGCTCTGCATGAGCCAGCGGTTTTCGCCTTGCTCGCCGGACGTTTCTAAGGCGAATTGCTCGATGAACTTCACGTGGCGCCAGGTTGTCGCCGACAATTCGGTCGTGTTGTCGTAGCTGTTGCCCGACCAGTTGAATCCATCCGAGGGCAATTGATTCCACTGTTTGCACGCAACCTCGCATGCCTTGCAGCCGATGCACACGGTCGTGTCGGTGAAAAACCCCGTTGCTGCGTGCGACGGCGGCGGTTCGCCGTGTTGAAACGGATAGACCAGGCGCTCCACCAAATCCACCATTTCCGTGCGCGGCGGGTCGCTGCTCTGCGGTAGCGAGGACAGCTCTTTCTCTCTACTTGTCATGTCCGATTCTCCCCTCAGGTTGAGCGCTGGCCGGTGTATTCGGGATCGGTTCGAGCGTTGGCCACGGTGCTGCGGGTACCGTTGGTTGCGGAGTCTTGCCGTTGAGACGGCCTGCGTGAACTTGGCAGACGAACGCCTTGACCTCGTGCATGCTCACGTTTGGGTCGGCCAAAATCGAGGTTAAATCGTTGGCGTTGCCGCCGACGATCTCGCCGGCGAACGCCCAGTGGAAGGGCAGGCCGATCTGGTGAACCACGCGTCCTTCCACGGCGAAGGGCCGCAGGCGTCGCGTTACCATCGCACGCGCCTCGATTTGACCGCGCGGCGTTGCGATCGTCATCCACCCGCCGTGAACGATGCCGCGCTCGGCGGCCAGCTCGTAACTCAACTCCGCAAACATCTCTGGCTGCAATTCGTTGAGCCAACTATTGAAACGGCTCATCGGTCCGCTCAGATAATGCTCGGTAAGACGGAACGTCGTCACGATCACCGGATATTCGGCTTCCGGCGCAAGGGCGAGGTGGTTGAGCGGCCCGGGGAAGAGACGCACCGTTGGGTTGAAGGTGTGCTTGGGATAGAGCAGGTTGCCGAACGGCGACTCGACCGGCTCGTAGTGCGTCGGCAGCGGCCCGTCTTTGACGTTGGGCGAGAAGAGCCAGCCCAGTCCATCGGACTTCGTGATGAAGGGCGACGTGCCGGCGATGGCCGCCATACCGACAGCGTCTTGCGGCGGCACGTAATCAGGCGGTTTTCCCACCTCGAAGTCCGGGGTGTCGAATCCCACCCAGTTTTTCTTTTCCGCATCCCACCAAATGAGTTTCTTGCGCTCCAACCAAGGGCGCCCTTAGATCAGCCGAGGCGCGGTTGTACATAATGCGCACGTTGTTTGGCCACGCGAAGCCCCACTCGGGTTGCCACGCATCGCCGGTAATGATGCGTTCGTTCGCGCGGTTGCGGCCGGGTTCGGGAAAGACGCCGCTGTAGACCCAACAGCCGGACGCGGTTGTGCCGTCGTCCTTGAGCTCCGCATAGCCCTTGACGAGACGAGGCCGCCCCGTGGCCGGGTCGGTTTCGTCCAAGCGGTGACCGTTCATCTCCATGAGGATCTTCTCGAGATCCGGCTCACCTTCGATGCGGCTGAGCGTACCATCGGGCAGACGCGGCTGCTCGTCGAAGTCGTAATCCCACGTGAGGTTCAACAGTGCCTGATCCTTGGGATCGGTGGAACCGGCGTAGAGCTTCTTGAGGCGCTTGCCCAAGTTGTAGAGAAACCACGCGTCGGAACGCGAATCGCCGGCCGGATCGACGGCTTTGTTGTGCCATTGAAGCAGTCGCTGTGTATTGGTTAAGCTGCCTTCTTTTTCCGGAGCTGCCGCTGCCGGAATGAAGAAGACTTCGGTCCCGACCTCCGAGGACGGTGGGCCGTTGGGATCATTCTTCCAAAACGTGGCGCTCTCGGTTTCAAACCAGTCGAGGACCACGAGCCACTCGAGATTGCGCAGACCGGCGCGGTGTAAACCGGCGTTGGGTCCGCCGCCGGCCGGATTCATACCAGTTAAAAAGTACCCTTTGACGCCGCCCTTTGACATGCGATCGAAATAGGCAAGCATCGAGTAGTCGTTCTCCACGCGCGGGACCCAGGAAAATCCGTAGTCATTTTCTTTGGTGGCCGCGTCGCCGTACCACGCTTTGAGCAGACTGACGATGAACTTGCTGAAGTTCGCCCAGTAGCCGGTTTGCATACCTTCGTGCGCGATGTACGAGCCCAACGTTTCGTGCGTATCATCGTAGGCATGCGGTGTTGGGAGATAACCGGGCAGCGTGTCATACAGCGTCGAGACATCGGTCGCTCCCTGGATCGTCGAGTGGCCGCGCAGCGCCATGATGCCGCCGCCCGGCCGCCCCACGTTGCCGAGCAGCAGTTGCAGGATGCCCGCGGTCCGTATCGTCTGCACACCCGTCGTATGTTGTGTCCAGCCCAACGCATAGGCGATGCCGGTCGTACGCTCGCGCCCGGAATTCGCGCAAAGCAATTCCGCGACGCGCAGAAACTCCTCGGGTTTACAGCCGCAAACTTCTGAAACGACCTCCGGGGTGTAGCGCGCAAAATGCCGGCGCAAAATCTGCATAACGCAGCGCGGATGCTGCAGCGTCGGGTCGTACTCAGCGCCGGTCGCACGTTTGTACGGCGCCGGGTCGGAGTTGCCGTCGAGGCCGTGGCCGTGGAGCCCAAAGCGGCCTTTTTCGGCCTTCGCCTCCGTCGCCGGTTCGCGACCGGCCTGCCCGCTTGCGCCGTTCGCGGACTGCTCGTAGCTCCAATCGCCCGTGTTTGGATCGTAGGCATGGTCTTGCTGGTCGAAGCCGCTAAACAGCCCCTCCAGATCTTCGGTATCCTCGAAGCCTTCTTCGATGATCGTCGACGCATTGGTGTAGGCCAGCACGTACTCGTGAAACCACCGATCGTTGTTTAGTACGTAATTCACCAGGCCGCCGAGGAACGCGATGTCGCTGCCCGACCGGATGCCGACGTACAGATCGCACATTGCCGACATACGCGTGAAACGCGGATCGACGTGGATCAGGGTGGCGCCTTTTTCTTTGGCCTTCATCGACCAGCGGAAACCCACCGGCTGAGCCTCGGCCATATTCGATCCCATGAATAAAATGCAATCGCTGTTGGCCATGTCTTGCTGAGAGTTGGTAGCGGCACCGCGACCGAACGAGGCGCCCAGACCGGGCACCGACGCGCTATGTCATATTCGGGCTTGATTCTCGATCGAGACGACCCCCAAGCCGCCGCAGAACAACTTCTTGATGAGGTAGTTCTCTTCGTTGTCGATCGTTGCGCCGCCCAACGTGCCGATGCTGCGCACGGAGTTGAGTAAGCGCCCGCGTTCGTCGCGCGCGGTGAAATCGGCGTCGCGCGTCGCCTTTACGCGCTTGGCGATCTCGTCCAGGGCCCAGTCCATCGTGCGCGTCTCCCAGTGATCGGAGTTTGGCGCGCGGTAGAGCACTTGCGTGACGCGATGCGAATTGACGGCGAGCTGGTAGGCGTTGGCGCCTTTGGGACAGAGATGACCGCCGCTGATCGGACTGTCGGGGTCGCCTTCAATGTCGATGATCTTGCCGCTCTTGCTGAAGATGAGCTGTCCGCAGCCGACGGCACAGTACGGGCAGACGCTCTCGGTAACGGTGGCGCCGCGCAGCCGCGACGCTTTCGCCAGCGACTGCGGGCTAAACGGTTCCCGAGCAATGTTCGGTCGCTTGGTCAGCGGGAAGCGGAACACGGCAGCTCCTTTACTGATGCACGGGTGTCGAAGCGTTTGAGCTGGGTTGGGCGACGCCGTTGTCCTGGCCGTGGTGTTCCACCGGTAATTTCTCCGGAGCCAGCCACATGTACATGACGGGAACCAAGACGAGCGTCAACACCAACGAACTAAACGCGCCGCCGCACACGACGACGCCGAGGCTGCTGCGTACGCTCGATCCGGGTTCGAGCGCAAGCGCAAGTGGAATGTTGCCGGCGATGACCGAAAGGCTGGTCATGAGGATCGGACGGAAGCGTGTGCGCGCGCTTTCCTGAATCGCCACCAGCTTCGACTCGCCGCGTTTACGCAGCGTATTTGCATAATCAACCAGCAGAATACCGTTCTTGGTCGCGATGCCGACTAGTAGTATCGTGCCGATCAACGAGAACATGTTCAACGTCTCGTGAGTGAAAAAGAGCGCGAGGATTCCGCCGACTGCCGCAACCGGAACGGAGAACATGATGATGAACGGCGACATGTAACTGTTGTATAGCGCGACCATCAGTAAGAAGACGAGAACGACCGAGAGAATCAGCCCCGCGCCTATTCCCGCCAGCAGCTGGTTCATGAAGTCACCTTGACCCAGCGGCGCCGCGGTCAGCGTGATGTTGCTCGGAAGATGCACGGCCTTGGCGCGCGCGAGGAACGCATTGGTGAGCTGTCCGAGCGACGTGCTCGAACTCGGATTTGCCAGGAGATGCACGGCATTGTTGAGATCGATGCGTATAATGAGGGGAGGCTGTGGATCTTCCGTAATGTGCGTAAAGTCCCCCATGTGCACGATGTTGCCGTCGGTGGTGCGGACCGGGATGTTGAGGAGCTGCGACACTTGATGCTGGGCGCTGATCGGATAGATGATCTGCACTTGCTCTTCGCCGGTGGGCAGCTCGAACGACGTGGCGATCGCGCCTCCGAAGGCGGCTTCGGCGGCAATCGAGGCTTGACCGATGTCGACGTCGAGCGAACGCGCGCGCGCGCGATTGAACTCGAGTTCGATCTCCGGGGCAAGCGCTGAAGCCGTGCTGTTGACGTCGGTCGCGCCCGGTGTCCCGAGCAACACCTGGTAGAGTTTTATTGCATACGGGGTCGGATCACCGCCCGTGATGTCGCTAACCACCATGTCAAATGGCTGAGAGTTTCCACCATTGATGTTGGTGACCGGTACAACAGTCACGGTCGCCCCCGGCACCAGTTTCGGGACCGTCGACCGCCAATAATTTACCCAATAAGACGTCGGGTGCTTGCGGTTGTCTTTGAGGAACGCGTGGACTTGCGCTACATTAATTTGCGAGACGAAACCTCCGAAGGGAGCCGCGTATGCTCCGGCGACGGTCGCGTCGGCGAAGAGATCCGAACTCTGATCCACGACATGTTCGGCTGCAAGCGCCCCGACTTGCGTGGTGTTCAGCGGCGTGCCGGTCGGGTACACGATCTGCAAGAAAATCTCGCCCCGGTCTTCGGGCGGAATGAACTCTTCGCCGATAAAGCCCAGCGGAACCAGAGCGACGGAGCCGACGAACGACACGACGCAGACACCGAGTACAAGCCAACCATGCGAGAGGCCCCAGCGTAAGACGTGGGTGGCGTACCAGTCGGTAATGCGCTCAATCGCCGTTTGAAAGACGCGAATAACGTGCCAAGGCTTCCACGTCGACTCGAGCGCCCAGAGGCCGGCGAGCGTGGGCGTGATGGTAAACGAGACGAAGAGCGAGGTAAGCGTTGCAATGGTGACGACGATGCCGAACTCTTGGAGAAACCGTCCGACCTGTCCGGGCATGAACGCGATCGGAAGGAAGACCACCACGTCGACGAACGTGATGACGATCGCGGCCATGCCGATCTCGCTGCGGCCCTTGAGCGCGGCATCGAACGGATCTTCTCCGAGATTATAGTGGCGCGTGATATTCTCGAGCGTGACCGTGGAGTCGTCAACGAGGATGCCGATGACCAGCGTCATCGCCAGAAGTGAAACGATGTCCAGCGTCAGGTTGAGCAACTTCATTACGAAGAGCGCGACGCAGAGCGACGTAGGAATCGCAATCAGAACGACGATGGCCGCGCGATAATTGCCCAAGAAGAAGAGCATCACGATACCGGTGAGGATGATCCCCTCCATGAGGGTATGCTCGACGCCGGATATCTGCTGCTCGGTAAAGCGCGACTCCACGTTGATGACGTTGAAAGAGACGGCGGGAAACTCGCGTTCGAGTCTGGGCAACGCGGCGATCACCGCGTTTGAGGCGTTGACTTCACTCGCCTGGTCGGTTTTTTGCACCGAGAGAAGGACCGCCGATTGTCCGTTGATCTCGGCAATTTGCAGACGGGGCTCGTTTCCATTGACGACGGATGCGACGTCGCCGATGCGGTGCGCGCTATTGCCGACCGTCCAGGGATTGACCGTGCCGACGGGCGGCGTGATTCCGGGCAGCGCGGCCGCACCGCTTGGCGGGGCGATCAACAGGTATGCGATCGACTGCGGTGTTTGAACGTCGCCGCGGATGTCGACCTGCGTTGAACGGTTGCTGCTATACACGTAGCCGCCGGGCAAGCGCTGGTTATCCGCGCTTACGACATTGTAGACGTCGTTGAGCGTAAGGTTTGCGGCCGCCAGACGATACGGATTGACCACGACCTCGAAGGCCGGCGTAACGGTTCCGTTTTCACTGACGAGCGAGACACCCGGAACCTGCTGAATGGCCGGACCGATCCGGTTGATCACCAACATCGAGAGCTGCGAGAGCGGCAACGTCGCCGAGGAGGCCTCGAGCGTGACGACGGTGGACTCGCTCGGATCGTTGATTTGAACCGTCGGCGCGAGCATTTCTTTGGGCAACTGCGACGAAGCGGCTTGCACCGCTTTGAGCGTGTTGGCAAGATCGGTCGACGCGTCGGACGTGATCGTGAAGACGGCGCTGATTCGCGCCGTACCGCTTTGCACGACGGAGTTGATCCGGTACAGGTCGAGCGCACCGGCGAGTTGGTTCTCGATCGGTATGACGACATCGTCGCGCATCACGGTTGCCGGCGCACCCGAATAGTTCGCTGTGACGGTGATCGTCGGCTGAACGACGTTTGGAAACTGCTGTTGCACGAGCGAGCGATACGACATGAACCCGGCGATTGAGATCAGCGCGATTAAGACGAAAGCTAACGTCGGGCGCTCGAGAAAGACTTTCGTCAGGCCCATGCTAGTGCACGGCGACTTTCTGACCGTCGGTAAGACCAAGCTGGCCATTCGCGATGACCGGTGTTCCGGCCGAAAGACCGATGACGACGGCGGCGGTTTGCGTCGCTGCCCCGATTTGACGGACAGGCGTCGTGTGGACCGTGCCGTCGGCTGCGACCACCATCACCGACGAATGCGAATCGTCGAGAAAGGCGGTAACCGGAATGCTAATCCCGCGCACCGGCGCCAGCGCGACGGTCCCCGCGATCGTCATGCCGGAGGTTAGCGTGTACGTCGGGTTCGGCAAGACTGCTTTAACGACGAAACTAGTTGAACCCGGCTCGACCTGGCCGAGTATGGCGACGACTCTCGCTTGGTACTTGTGATTGGGTGCATCGGTGGTCGTGAACGTCACCGTTGCGCCTTTCTCGACGCCGACAAGTTGCGCATCGGACGCGTCGAAGACCGCATACACCGGATTGAGTTGCTGAATGGTAAAGAGCTGCCGCGTTCCGGGGTATTCGCCCGGGTTGAGGTAGCGATTGACGACGATCCCGTTGATCGGCGAAACAATCGTTCCACGCACGATCTGCGCGCGATACTGAGCGGCTTGCGCGTAGGCCTCCTGTTGCGTCGCCTCCTGGGCCTGGATCATCGAGGCCGGCACGCCCTTGTTCATCGTGCCGGCCGCCGTACGCGCAGCAACTGCACTGGTAAGCGATGCTTGGTCCGAACGGACCGCCTGCTGATCGTTTGCGACCAGCGTCCGCTGCGCGGTGACCGATTGCTGCGAAACGTAGCCGTTTTGCAACAGCGATTCGTCGATCTTGAGGTTGTACGAATCGTTTGCCAGCGTCTGCTGCGCTTGGCGAAGCATTGCGCGCGCGGAGAGCAAGGTCTGCCCAGCCGTCGTTATCGTTTGCGTCGCGGTATAGACGTCTTGCGTGGTCGTTGCGCCGCTGCCTTGCGCCGAAGCCATGTACTGCCGGTAGTCCGCTTGCAGATCGTCGGTGTTGAGCACGGCGAGAACCTGGCCGCGGTGGACGATATCGCCTTCGTTGACGTTGACCGTGAGCGTCGGTTCAACCAGCGACGAGGTGATTGCGACGTTCTGGAACGGCGCAATCGTGCCAGGCAGCAGCTCGGTTGGCGCGAGCGTCGCCTCCTTCGCCACCGACGTGGCGACCGGGGCGGGCGAGGGCTGCTCCTGCGGCTTGGAGCACCCGGTTATGGCTACCAGCGAGAGCGCCGCTAGGACAAATAGCGAGCGAAGCTTCATGGTAGGGACTATCATAGTCCGCTCGCGCGCTTGTGTCACCCTGGGCATCGACCGAGCCTGCTCCCATGTACTAGAATAGCGCGTATGGATGTTGTGACGGCCGACCGGCTGCAGTTCGCGTTCACCATCATGTTCCATTATCTGTTCCCGATTACGACGATCGGGCTGGCGCCGTTCGTGGCGATGTACACTATTGAGGCGGCTCGAGGCGACCGCGACGCCGCGCGGGCGGCGACCTTTTGGACGCGGATCTTTGCGCGTCAACTTCGCGGTTGGTGTCGTAACCGGCATTCCGATGGAATTCCAGTTCGGGACGAATTGGGCGGCGTTCTCGGCGGAGGCAGGCTCGGTCATCGGTCAGCCGCTGGCGATGGAAGGTACGTACGCATTCTTTCTCGAGTCGATCTTCCTCGGCGTCCTGCTGTGGGGCAAAGACCGTGTGGCGCCGTGGCTTTATTCGACGTCCGCCGTTGCGGTATGGGCGGGCTCGTGGCTCTCGGGCTTTTTCATCGTCGTGACGGATGCATGGATGCAGCACCCAGTCGGCTACACGATCGCGTCAATCGGCAAGATCGAACTCGCGAGCTTGCCGGCAATGCTGCTCTCGTCCTTTGCCTGGTGGCAATACGTGCACGTGTTGTGCGGCGCAATGGTTGCCGGGAGCTTCGTCGTGGCGGGTGTCGGCGCGTACTACCTGCTCTCGAACCGCGAGACGGTCTTGGCGCAACGTTTCGTTGATGACCGGCGTGATCGTGGCGTTGGTCTTCGCCGTGCTTGCGGTCTTTCCGACCGGCGATCGCAACGGCGACGAAGTGACCAAATACCAGCCGATCAAACTCGCCGCAATGGAAGGCCTTTTTAAATCGACGCATGATGCCCCGCTGGCAATCATCGGCATGCCCGATTCGCACACCAAGACCTTGATCGACCCGATCTTCGTGCCCGACATGCTGAGCTTTCTCGCCTACGGCAATTTCACGGCAAACGTCAAAGGATTGGCCGCCTACGCGACCGAGCTGTGGCCGCCGGTGGATTTGACTTACTACGCCTACCACGTCATGGTCGGCCTGGGCACGATCTTCACCGGCGTCGCCGGGCTTTGCGCGTTGTTCCTTTGGCGACAACGGCTTTTTCGAACGCCTCTCCTGCTCTGGCTCTTGCTGCTCGTGATGCCCTTCCCGTACATCGCCAACGAAGCCGGATGGGTGACAACCGAGGTTGGGCGTCAACCCTGGGTCATCTACGGCTTGATGCGAACGGCGAGCGCGGTTTCGCCGACCGTGGCCGGCGGCGAAATCATCTTCACGCTGATCGGCTTCATCGGAATGTACTTCTTGCTCGGGTTTCTCTTTTTGTATCTCACGCTGCGTGAGATCGCGCACGGTCCGGCATGAGCATCGCGGCATTTGTCCTCATCGCGTTCATGATAACCGTCTACGTGTTGCTTGACGGCTACGACCTCGGCGTTGCGACGATCACGCCGCTGGTTGCGCGCAGCGATCGCCAGCGCGAAGGTTCGATGCGCAGCATCGGCCCGTTCTGGAACGGAAACGAGGTGTGGCTCATCGCCGGGGGCGCAGCGCTCTTTGCGCTCTTTCCCAAAGCCTACGCGTCGTCGTTCTCGGGATTCTATCTGCCCTTCATCGTGGTGCTGTGGATGTTAATGTTTCGCGGCATTGCGATGGAGCTGCGTTCGCACTTCCCAAGCGAGATCTGGCACCAGTTCTGGGACGCGTGCTTTGCCGTATCCAGCACGCTCTTAATTCTGCTCTTCGGCGTGGCTTTGGGCAATCTGCTACATGGCGTGCCGCTGGGACCCGACGGGTATTTTGAGGGGACGTTCGACGAGCTGCTCAATCCGTACTCATTGCTCGTGGGCATCTTTGCCGTGACGCGCTGGCGCTTCACGGCACGGCGTTTTTGGTCATGCGCACGGAAGGTACGGCCACGGAGCGCGCGCGGCGATTGGTGCCGCGTCTTGTGGCCCGCAGTGCTCGTCCTCTACGTCGCAGTTTCCGCGGCAACGTTGGCCGAACGTGGGATCGGCTTCTCGTGGATCGACCTCATTCCGCTGCTGTCGCTCGCGTCGCTCGTCGCGTTGTTGTTCCTTTCGCTGAACAAACGCGAGCAAGGCGCGTTTGCGGCATCGTCGGTGTTCCTGGCTTCGCTCTTGGTGCAAGCGGCGGTCACGCTCTATCCGTACCTTTTGCCGGGCCTCCCGCCTCGTCAAGGCGGGATCTCGATCTTTGACGCGTCGCCCGGACCGATCGCGCTCGCAAGCGCGCTGACGGTGACGATCGTTGGTCTGGTGGCGGTGGTCATCTACGGTACGCTGGTGATGCGGCAGATGGAGGAAAAGCTCGTCATCGAAGATTAACCGGGCGATTCGTGGAGAATCTCGCCGCGGTCCTCAAATCGTACGATCGGACGCGTCTCACCCTGACCTCGATCGGAAGCCATTCGGCGCTCGACGTAGCATATGGCGCGCGCGCGCAGGGTTTGCGCAATCTGATCGTCACCGCGAAGGGGCGTGAACGCACCTACACCGAGCACTTTGCCCGGCGCGAGACGCCGGTCGCGCGCGGCTGCGTCGACGAGACGATCGAGCTGGATACGTTTACCGATCTCCTGGACGAAAACGTGCAGCAGGCGCTGCTGGAACGCAGCGCGATCTTCGTCGCCAACCGTTCGTTCGAAGTCTACCTGCATCAGAAGTTCAGCTACGACCAGATCGAACGTGGCATGCGCGTCCCATTTTTCGGGAATCGCTACCTGTTGCGCGCGGAAGAACGCGACGAAGCGGGCAATCAATACGCGCTGATGCAGCGCGCCGGCATCCGCTATCCGCGTCAATTTTCGTCGCCGGATGAGATCGATCGCTTGGTGATGGTGAAAGCACCGCACGCCAAGATCAGTTTCGAGCGTGCGTTTTTTCTCGTCTCGTCGCCCAAGGAGTATCGTAAGACCAGCAAACAGCTCATTGCCGACGGGATGCTTACGCGCGAGGGCCTGCGCGACGCGGTCATCGAGGAATATCTCCTCGGCCCGTCGATCAATCTAAATTTCTTTTATTCGCCGCTGCTGGGTGAGCTCGAGTTGATGGGGACCGACACGCGCCGTCAGACTAATCTCGAAGGCTTTCGCAACGTGCCGCCGGCGGTCTTCGATGCGTTGCGCGACGTCCCGATGCGCTTAGAAGAAGCCGGACACATCGCGGCAACGCTGACCGAATCGACCCTTGAAGCGGCGTTCGAGATGGGTGAACGATTTGTCGCCGCGGCGCGCGAAGCCAACGCGCCGGGAATCATCGGGCCGTTTGCGCTGCAATGCATCATCGTTGCCGGACCGCCCAAAGCATTCGTGTGCTACGACGTCTCGCTGCGTATTCCGGGTTCGCCCGGCACGCGTTACACGCCGTACTCCGCCTATCGCTGGGGGCGCGACGTGTCGGTGGGCGAGCGCATTGCGATGGAGCTGGTCATGGCAAGAGATGCCGATCGGCTCGAGGAGATACTTACCTAGCTCGGATGACGGTTGAGCCGGCAAGCGCACCGTCGAGTGAGTCGGCGACGGCGTAGCCCACGCCGTGGAGTTTTTCGGTGAGCGGTTCGGCGGGCGGCTCGGTTGACTCAACGAACACGGCATATCCGCCGGGGAGCATCGCGGTGCGAATGGTGACCAGATGCGCGGGCTGGATCGTGTCAAGGCTGTCGATGCACAGCGCGCGGTCGACCAAGGGGCCGGCGGGCGTATCACCCACGACCAGGTTCTCGAGCCGCTCAGCGACGGCACGTTCGGAGACCTCGGTGGTGGTTTCCGACTCGATATCGCAGACCACGATCAAGACGTCAGGCCGCGCCGCCGCGATCTCGAGCGCGTGAACCGCGCTGGAGGACCCAAAGGCCAGGATCCGGCCGTCGGTCGGGATCTCGAGCAAGGCCAATAGCTCGGCGGTGGTGAGCCGATCGTGTGCTTCCATTGCCGGGCCTCTTCTCGCTCGGTGCCTGCGACACTTGCCGCAGGGAAGGTTGTGATTTTAGCCCAGACATGGTAGGCTGGGCTCGTCTAGGTTTCGCGGTCTGGTTCCCATTGATTGGGCTAAACGAGTCGATTCCGAGAACAAATAGCTACCAATAAGTCCAAGGAGTCCTCGTTTATCCATGTATCAAGATGAATTTTTGAACTGCGTTGATTGTTCGCGCCAGTTCACGTTTTCTGCCGGCGAGCAAGAGTTCTTCGCCATGAAGGGCTTTGCCAACAAGCCGAACCGTTGCCCCGATTGTCGTGCCGCCCGTAAGGCAGCCGGCGGTGGTCGTGGCGGTGCGGGTCGTACCGGCGGCGGCGGAAACGGCGGTGGCGGTGGCCAACGCGAGATGTTCCGCGCAACTTGCAGCCAGTGCGGCGGCGTGGCCGAAGTGCCGTTCCAACCGCGCGGCGACAAGCCGGTGTACTGCCGCGATTGTTTCCAATCGCGTCCGTCATACCGCTAGTTTTTTAACGAACTAGCCCGGACAACAAAATGATAGGGGAGCTTCGGCTCCTCTATTTGTTTTGTGCCGGCGAAGCCGGCGGCGCGCAGGCGCTCGCGCGCTTCACCCGGCGCGTGCGCGTATTCGCGCGGTGGTCCGGTGGGGCGGTCGATCGTCGCGTCCCAATCCACGAACAGGGCAAAGGCGCCAGGCCTTAGCGCCTTGCGTATCACCATTAGATCGTCGTCACCGATCTCGTGCAGAACGTTTAAGGCAAAAATTCGGTCGAATCGTCCCTCGATTCGATCGGTGGCGCGAATGTTTGCAAGATTCCGCTCGGCGATCCGCTGGGCAATGATTGCGAGGAACTCGGGCTGGATGTCGAACGCGACCACGCGGGTCTGCGTGTACTGCTCCGCGAGCGCCACGGCATAGCGACCGGTTCCGGCACCAAAATCCAAAACTCGCATTCCCGGCGCAACCTCGAGCAGGTCGAGGAGCGTCGGGGTGGGTAGCCATCCTTCGCGCTGCGGCTCGTCCAGCCAATCGGCTTTTTCATGGGAGAAGATGTGCGGCTGCTTGGCGCCGGTATGCGAATGACGATGCATTGTACCAGTCTCTCACGTAATCGCCTTCGGAGGTAGAAATGGCAACACAAACTATCGAACGTACCGGCGTGGTCACCGCACGCGGTAACCCGCTTACGCTGCTTGGCCCAGAACTCAAAGCCGGTGACCAGGCTCCGGAGGTGCACCTCACCGCGACCAATATGTCGGTCCTGACGCTCGACGATCTCACCGATCACGGCAAACGGGCGGCACTCCTGATCGTGGTGCCGTCGCTCGATACGCCGACGTGCGCAATTGAATCGCGCACGTTCAACAAACGTCTGGGCGAATTGCCCGAAGGCGTAAAGCCGTACATCGTGAGCCTCGATCTGCCCTTTGCCATGGTGCGCTGGTGCGGTGCCGAAGGCGTCACGCTGGAAAACCTATCCGACTACCGGGATCATAGCTTCGGCTATGCCTACGGCGTGCGGATCAAAGAGAATTCGTTGTTAATGCGCTCGATCTTCATCATCGGCAAAGACAAGAAACTGACTTATGTCGAGATGGTGCCGGACATCAGCCACGAGCCCAACTATGATGCGGTGATCAAGGCTGCCCAAGCGGCGGCCAAATAGGGAGCGGCAGGGGGGCGCGGTAGGCTAGGGACCCGCTACTTCGAGACGAATGGGCGCTCGATGCCCCCCACGGTCTTTATCCTCGACTTCGGCGCGCAGTATAGCCAGCTCATCGCGCGCCGGACACGCGAACTCGGTGTGTACTGCGAGATCGTGCCGTACGATGTCGCGTGGTCGAAGCTTTCGCCGCGCGATCCTGCGGCGATCATTCTTTCGGGCGGTCCGGAGAGTACGCTGGTCGACGGCGCGCCCAGTCTCGATCCGGCGATTTTGCAGAGCGGGTTGCCGCTGTTGGGCATTTGCTACGGAATGCAGCTCGTTGCGCGCGATCTCGGCGCGGAACTGGTCAAGCTCGATCACGCTGAATACGGGCCGGCCACGCTGACGATCGCGCATCGCGAATCGCCGTTCTGGCAGGGCGTGCCCGAGCAGTCGCGCGTGTGGATGTCGCACGGTGATTCGGTGGTCAAACTTCCGCGCGGTTTCGAAGCGCTCGGATCGACGCCGCGCTGCAATGTCGCCGCGATGGGCGATGCGCAGCGCAAAATCTACGCCGTGCAATTTCACCCCGAAGTGGTGCACACGCAAGCCGGAACGACGATTCTGGCCAACTTCTTGCACCGGATTGCGGGCCTGGCCGACGACTGGAAGATGGAGTCGTTCGTCGACCGCGCCATCGAAGAGATTCGCGCCAAGGTCGGGAGCGACAAGGTCATCTGCGCGCTTTCGGGCGGGGTCGATTCGGCGGTCGCCGCAACGCTGGTCTCGCGCGCTATCGGCGAGCAGCTCACCTGCATCTTCGTCGATCATGGTTTGCTGCGTAAAGGGGAAGCGCCGTCGGTGCTGGCGGCGTTTCGCGACGTCATGCATCTTTCGGTGATCGCGATTGACGCGCGCGAACGCTTTTTGACCAAGCTTGCCGGCGTCGAAGACCCCGAACGCAAGCGCATCATCATCGGGCACGAGTTTATCGCCGTGTTCGAAGAAGAAGCCAAAAAAATTCCCGGCGTGAAATATCTCGTGCAAGGGACGCTCTATCCCGACGTGATCGAATCCAAGACGCCGGATAGCAAGGCCGGGCACAAGATCAAATCGCATCACAACGTCGGCGGCCTGCCCGAGGAGATGGATTTTTCGCTGATCGAACCGCTGCGCGCGTTGTTCAAGGATGAAGTGCGCGCGCTTGGACGCGTGCTGGGGCTTCCCGAGCACATCGTGCAGCGCCAGCCCTTCCCCGGGCCGGGCCTCGCGGTGCGAATCATCGGCGACATCACGCCGGATCGTTTAGACATCGTGCGCGACGCCGACGCGATCGTGCGCGAAGAGATCGACGGCGCCAAGGGCCTGGATCCGCATCCGTGGCAGTACTTTGCCGTGCTTACCCCGGTGCGCAGCGTGGGCGTGATGGGCGACGGGCGCACCTACGCCAACCTCGTCGCGGTGCGCGCGATCACCAGCGAAGACGGGATGACCGCCGACTGGGCGCGTCTGCCGCACGAGTTGCTCGAACGCATCTCGACGCGTATCGTCAACGAAGTCCAAGGCGTCAATCGCGTCGCGTACGACATCACCTCCAAGCCGCCGGCTACGGTTGAATGGGAATAGCAGCATTCATGTTCGCGGCTCTGGTCGCGAGCTCGGCGCCCGCGCAGACCGCCAAGGTCATGGTGGTTGGTGTGGCTCATCTGGTGGCAAGGCGCGACGTTCACAACAGCGTCTTTGTGGATAGCCCGCTTTCGCCCAAACGTCAGGCGGAGATTGCCGCAGTGGTCGAACGGCTTGCGCGGTTTCATCCCACGAAGGTTCTCATCGAGGCGCCGTTTGGCGACCCCGTCTATGCCGAACGTTATCGGCAGTATCTTGCCGGGCGGTTTGTACTCCGGGCCGACGAGGTATACCAGTTCGGCTTTCGCCTCGCGGCGCGCGCCGGCGATAGCACGATCTATCCGATCGATACCGATGGGCCTGCGCTGATCGATGACAACAGGGCGAGCGGCAAGCGCATCTATGCTTTCCTGAAGGCACACTTCATGGACGTCCCCGACCCTGTATTTGACGCGTACAACGCGCGCGATGACCAGATCGAACGAGATGGAACCTACTTGGATCTGCTGCGTTATCTGAATACCGATGGCGCAATCCGGGCGAACGCCTCATGGAGTAGCGTGATGGCGGGGATGGGGCGCGACGCGGATAATGCCGGCGCTACTTACGTGGCGCAATGGTACGCACGCAATACGTATATTTTCTCGAATATCGTCAGCGTTGTGCGTCCCGGCGATCGCGTCGTCGTGATGATGGGCCAGGGCCACGAGTATCTGCTGCGCGAATTCGTGCGCTTGAATCCGACGATGACGTACGTCGATCCGCTGGGCTATCTCTGATGCGCATCCTCGTCGTAGGCAACGGCGCGCGCGAAGATGCGCTGTCGTGGAAGCTCGCGCAGTCGCCGTCGTGCGAGGCGCTCTTTGTTGCGCCCGGCAACGCCGGCACCGCCTCGCGCGCGCAGAATTGGGAGATTTCCGCAACCGACGGCAAATCGATTCTCGAGCGCGTGCTCGCCGAAAAGATCGATCTGGTGGTGCTTGGCCCGGAATCAGCGATTGCCGCTGGCGTCGGGGATCGGCTGCGCGATGCGGGCGTGCCGGTCTTCGGTCCGAATCGTTCGGGCGGCCGGCTCGAATCGAGCAAGACCTTTTCCAAACGCTTCATGCAGCGTCACGGCGTCCCGACGGCAAAGGCGGCGATCGTGCATTCGCTCCAAGCGGCCACTATCGCGCTCGAGGATTGGAGCGGCGGCGGTGTGGTGGTCAAAGCCGACGGACTCGCCGCGGGCAAAGGCGTGGTCGTGTGCGACACGGTCGGTGAAGCGCGTGCGGTCCTCGCCGACTGGTACGGTAAGAACAAGATTCCCGGCGGCGGCAGCGACGTGTTGCTCGAAGAGCGGCTCGAAGGCCGCGAAGTGAGCGTCTTTGCACTGGCCGATGGGCGCGCCATGGTGCCGCTGGCCGCGGCGTGCGACTACAAACGCGCGGGCGACGGCGACACGGGCCCAAACACCGGCGGCATGGGCGCCTACTCGCCGCCGCACGACTTTCCCGACGACCTCTTCGACCGCGTGCGCGAAACGATTCTCGCACCCGCGCTGCGCGGCTTGCTCGCCGAGGGCGAGCAGTACATCGGCGTGCTGTATTGCGGGCTGATGTGGACCAAGGACGGCCCGTCGGTGATCGAATTCAACGCCCGCTTCGGCGATCCCGAAACGCAGGTATTGATGCCGCGCATCAGTGGCGACTTCGCCGGTCTGTTGAAATCGTGCGCGGACGGCGCGATGGATTTGAGCCTCTCATCGCTCTCGGCGCAACAGTGCGTCGGCGTCGTGCTTGCGACCAGCGGGTATCCGCGCACGAGCACGCCGCTTGTGGGACTCAGTCCCGACGTTGCGTTGGGCGACGGCGTGCAGGCGTTCTGGGGCGCGAGTTCCCTCGATGGCGGCACCGTGCGCAGCAGCGGTGGACGCGTCCTTACCGTGAGCGCGCTAGGCGACGATCTCGCGGCCGCGCGCGCACGCGCCTATCAAGCCGTGCGCGCACTCGCCGACCGCATCGGGACCAAGGATCTCACGTTTCGCACCGACATCGCATCGTTCTGATGAACGGCGTGGTCGTGCGGGATCTGTTGCTCGCGCTGCAGGGTCTGCAGGTCGCTCTCCTTGCCATGGACATTCGCGCGCAGAATACGCTGCGGCACATGGTGACGGTGACGGTGGTACAGACGCTGCCCTTTGCCTTCGGTCTGGTGTGCAGTGCGTTCTTTCGCTACACGCCATATCCCGGTTGGCTCTACGCGTGGCTCTGGATCAGCTACGGCGCGCTCTTTCTTGGGCAATTGCAGGCGTGGTGGATTCCGTTTCTCATTCCGGTTCGCGCTCGGCCGGCGCGCACGCGCGTCACCCCGAACACACCCCACCTGATCCTCCACACCGCGACATTCGTGACGTTGATTCTGCTCGTGTTCGCGCGCTAGACAATCCCTAAAAACTCGGATTGACGGAGCGTCTCGCGCGCGCTAGGTTCGTCTGGTGAGGTACACTTCGGCTATCGTCGCCGGCGTCGCCATCTTCGGCACGTTGCTGGTGTTTGACCCGGCGACGCATCAGCGCGCCGAGGCATATCCGCTCTTCGCCCAAGCCACCGGTTCGAAATGCCAGACGTGCCACACACTGCCGCCGCAGCTCAATTCGTATGGGCGATTTCTGCAGCGAACGTTTTACGCACCGATCACCGCCAAGGCGATGAAGGGCATTCTCCCGATTTTCATCGAGGAGCAGATTGCCGGTAACAGCCTGGGCGGCGACGACTCGAAGCAGCCCAGTAAAAAAGTGACGATCGGCAACATGGAATTGACCGTTGCCGGATTTCTCGGTCAAGATTTCACCTACCGGATCGAGAACGGGCTCTACAGCGGCGATCAGCCGTCGAGCTGGAATAACGGTCCCGAGTTGATGTGGGTTGCCTACAATAACCTGTTCAACGGATACGGCCACCTGCAAGTCGGGAACGCGTATCCGGGCCCGGTCCCCGCGTTTTTAGCAAACCCCGGATCGTACGGGTTCTCGTACCACGAGCGCCATCTTTTCGTCGGCGAACACGGCTACAACCTGACCAATGAGCGGTTCGGTGCGCGTTTCGATTACGAAAGAAGCGCGCTCGACGCCGAGGTCGCGATGCGCTACGGCACCGACAATCCGCTTACCGCCAGCACGAATCCATTCTTGAGCGGACCGGGTGCGGATCGCACGTTCCAATGGAAGCTCGCGGATGCACCGCCCAGCAAACCGTGGGAATTCGGTGCGTACGGAGCGGTCGGCACCTACGGCCTCCATGGACCGCCGAACTCCGTCGGCGCACCGCCGGCGACGGACTACTACAATATGTATTCGCCGTATTTCGAGGTTGATCCGAACTCGGTGGGCAGAGGCGTTCCGGGATTGTACGGCTTCTATCAGAGTTACCGCGACAGCAACCCCGGCGTCTTGCCGCCGAGCGGCACGCCAGTCGGGCGAAACAGTGAGGACGAAGGCCTCGATCTCGTCGAGCCGATGTTTAACGGTTACGGCCAGGTCAACGCACAACAGGAGTATAGCAACAACGGCATCGGCGGCGTCGGCCACTACTACAGCGTCGGCGCAGCCTACGAGATCCCCGAACTGCCGTATATCTTCTTGCGCCTGCAGGTGCCGATGGCGGGGAGCAGCAGCGCGCCGTACGGACGCCCGACTTGGCTCTGGTCGGTGCAGTGGATCACGCCGCTCGTCGGTTCGCAGAATAAGATCGAGAATTACGCGCAGACGCGCAACAACACCGTCGTGAGCGTCACTGCGCCCAGCGGCGAGTCGATCTATACAACCAATTGTTCGGCCTGTCATGGCGCAACCGGAAAGGGAACCGCGGGCGCGTTTCCTGCTCTTGCGGGCAATAAGGATGTGCTCGCTACCGACCCTACCGCGATCATCACCATCGTGAAGCACGGCAAAGCCGCGATGCCGGCCTGGTCACCGAAACTATCCAACGCTGACATCGCCGCGGTGCTGACCTACATTCGATCCACCTGGGGGAACAAAGCGCCGGCGGTTGCCGCAGCGGATGTCGCAAACGTGAAGTAGCGCCGGAGATGGGGCGGCGTTTACCCGAAGCGATCCACGTACCGGCTGTTCGGCACGAAGTAGATGCGGCTGTGCGGGTAGTCGAGATAGAGGTCAAAATAGCGGAGAACGTCCTGACCGATGAGCCCGTCGTTATCTTCGCCCTCAAACGATGCCGCGTTATAGGTAGCATCGAAGAGCCAACTCGAAAAGGTTACGCCGCCGAATGTGAACGGCCGCACTTGCACCGGATGATACGTTACCTGACCGCCGACTCCCGTGAACTGAGTCTCGAAGGGAAACGCGTCGCGCAGGCGCGTGCCGAGCCCCTGATCGGCGACGGCGTCCGGATGGGCAAGGCGAAAGGGTGAGTAGATCGCACTGCGATCGGCTCCCGTGTCCAGTACGAACGTTTTGCCTGTGGCGTTACCGATGGTGGCACTGAGCATAGGCACATTGTCATCGAGGGCGATGTCCTGCTCAAATGCTCCGCTCGGCGGCGTAAATGTCGCCGGATCGAGAGCAGTTACGGTCCCTTTCACGTAGTCGATTTTAAACACAGCAGTGTTGAGAAAATCGAATCCGATCAATCCGGCAACAGGAGTGTGCTCGTCCGCGAGTTCCACGAAGGGAATCGCATACACCGCGACATTGTGCAGCGACACGTCGCCGATCTGCAGTTCGGGGACGATCGCCTGACTCACGCTATAGGTGCCGGCCATGGTTCCTTTGCTTGCCCCGATCTTCGGGATGCCCAGTGCGTCGATAACGCCGGTATCGATCGCGATGGCGCTCGCCCCTGAATCGAGCTGCAAATTGACCGGGCGGTTTTTGATGCGCGTCTTGAGGATGATCCGGTCGGAAAGAATGCGTGCAGGAAGCTCGACCGGAAAGTGCGCGGCGCTCAAGGGGCTGGCCGGCGTCGGCATCGCAAGCGCGTCGTCATGCGGGGGACTATCGACCTCGGAGCTCCGCAACACGCGGTCACCCTCTATCCCGGTTCGCGCAACGATCGTATGCACGTGTCCGGCCACCATGCGACCACCGACGTTGCGATAGCCGTCGAACGTGAAGATGACACGCGTTCCCTCCAAGGCTTCATCGATCTGATCGATGAGAAACGTTGACGAATCGAAGTAGACGTACTCGAGCCTGCCGCCCGGGGGGTCGACGCGAACGACGTACCTTGCTGGTTCTTCGGCGAGCATTCCCAGGAGTGCGACGCCGGGGGCACCCGATCGCAGCGCCGCGGCATCGATTTCAGCGCGACGGTGGACGCCCGTGGGGTACGTGATTTCTCCGTTCTCATTTTGCTGCCAAGAGCGGCCGCCCACGACACCGTCGGCAGTGTGGAGCTCGGCGCCGAGCTGCTCGTCTTCGCGTTTGTCGTCGCCGCGCACGGTCACGACGAGCGTGCCGGTAAGCCCATCGCGCGTGACGCTCCAGGTTTCGATGACCGAAGTGGGCAGCGGCGCGCCGAGCGCGCGAAGGTAGTTTGCGTGGAGCGTCGCGAGGGTCATCGTGGTGGGCTGCAGGGCGCTCGGTGGGCGGGTTCCGTCGTCTTGCGGACTAACCGCCGTAACGGCCAAGAGCGCGACGGAAAAAACCGCGCTACTTGGCCGGATGAAAGATCTTGAAAAAGCTGGCATTCGGCTTTAGCAGCACGCGTTGATTTGCGTAGTCGAGGTACACGTCGAAAAACGCAAGGTAGGGGATTCCCACGATAGCATCGGCGTCGTCATCGCTCCCACCAAATGGGAAGTTCGTGGCCACGACGATGTATTTTTGGTAGTCTGCCGGACCAAAGCGCAGGTGGGAGACTTGGGTCAACCACACACTTGCGGCCGTGCCGTACGAGCTATCGTCCGCGAAGGGAACGATCGCGCTTTTATGGTCCTGATGCGGCAAGTCGGTAAAATCCGAGCCGTGCTTGTCGATGTACGGCCCGGTTACGATCGTGAAGGGCATCGCTGTATCGAGCACTGCCCGCTGCGATACGTCTTCACCGATTCCCATCGGCACCATCGGCCGCCCGTCGTCCATCACGATTGGAATTTGGTAAGCGCCCGCAACGGGTGTTGCACCGGCAAAACGATCTCTGGGAATCAATTCGGCGGTGCCGTCTTGGTAATTCATGTGCAAGACGACGCCAGCCAGAAAGTCGTAACCGAGCACACCGACAACCTTCGTTTCATCGCTGACTTGATAATCGTACTGGGTACTTTCTAGCACGAAGTTACGGAAGAGCAGCGGCCCTACCGTCGCGGCGTCTAGGCGCGTCATGTAGTCCAGCGGAGTTCCGTCGTTGAGCTGCGTGAGCGCGTCGTAGGTGGGCAGGCTGAGCTCTTGGGCAACGTCGCGATCGATGTAGCTGGTAGCGGATGCCGAGTCGATCAGGAAATCCAGGCCGCGCCCTTGGACGGATAGACGGACAATGAATTGACCGTAATACATCTTTACCGGCAGCGCGGTATCGGCGGCAAACCCAAGGGCGATCGTCGGCGCGCTTGCCGGCGGCGCAAAAAGTGAGAAACTCATCGTCGCGGGATGGGACAATCGGGTGCGTTGCCAATCGTAGTCGAGTTGCGCGCGGCCGTCAGCGTCGTGGATATGCCACGGCTCTCGTAAGCCGTCGGTCGAACGGTAATCGCTATAGGTACTGACGAGCCGGCGTTTTCCCGAGGCAATCTCGACGCGGTCGATCAGGTAGGTGGCCTTGTCGACGAACACCCAGTCGGGATGGCGGTGTTGCGGTCGCTTGACTTCGATCACGTACTCAGCCGAAGGATCCGTCGTCTCGCCTTTCAAGCTGACATCGTTCTTCGGATCTTCGAGAAGCGCGAGGACGCGCAGCGGCAAGAACGTCTCGTATTCCTCGCTGAAGGTCGTGGACGTAAAACCGTTATAGTCGCGATGCCAGCGCGCGCCGTCAAATTGCCCGTACGATTCCGTGAACGGTCCCCGGGTGATCTGCGAGGCATAGTCGGTACCGGCCCGCTGCACGTGCTCCGTGCCGTGCTGGCCGTCGCCAACGAACGTCCAGTCTTCGATGCTGTTATCAGGCGCTCCAGCCGGCCGATGACCTACGGCTGCGTCGTGAGACTTTAGAACGTCGGAAAGATGCGCGGTCGTCGCCGTCATGGCGGACGGCGGCGCATCGAGGTCGATTAGTGCGGCGAGTAAGACAGCATGTACCACGTCGGCGCAGTGCATTCGCTCTAGACTGGGCGGTTCCGCTGGGCCTAGGCCTTTCGGCCTACCAGGATTAGCAAAGCTGATCCATCAGCGTTCTGGACATTCACTTTGCGCAATACCGAGCGGATCACCCTCAATACCGAATAGGCCGTAGAACGGCGGTCCCCGATAGACGAATCGCTGGCCGCCCGGCGGGAGCGGAGGACGCGGAAAGTCACGAACGGCGAAAAACATGATGGCACGATGAAGCTTGTCGTCCCACGCTTCACCGAACGTCCGAACGTGAGCGTCTTCGGTGTAGCCGTCTTGCACGAACCGTACCGAGCGAGTTCGATCCAGCGTGATGAAGACTGTGTTATTCCCAAACTCGTGCCGGCCGCAGCCGCCTTGCAACAGATCGGCCTCCGTATGTCCCCCGCAATGGTATGGACGGTAGGGTATCGGCTGCGAAAACAACCTTGCTGCTCGCGCCCCGAAAACGTGGCGCGAAGCGGGAGGGCATACACCATGATGGGCCGTCTTGACCGCAGCCACGAGAAGTGGCGGCGGGTTGGAACCGGCGCAGCCCGCCGCACACAATAGCACTCCCCGCAGCATGTAGCAGCGAAGCGTCGACAAGCACGATCGAAGTCCCATGAACGCGACTTCGACGCTAGATCAGCGGAAGCTGCACGCATCGCGTTAGACGCGGCCCTTCGACTACGGCGCTTCGCGCCCACGCTCAGGGTGACAAAAGAAAGCTACGCTCAGGGTGACAAGAAGAAGCTACGCTCAAGCGGTGACAAGAGCTAAATCAGCGAGAGTTGGACGGCAGCCGCGCTTTGGATGCGGGGGACGGTTGCGCGCGCTGGATTGCGTGAGGTCGCCTCGTGGACGTTCGCACTGACGCGATCGGCGATCGCGCGCGGGGCGTAGGTCCCGCGATACTCGTGCGCATATTGCGCGATGAGCTCGGGTTTATATTCGCGCAGATAGGCGAAGAACGAATCGCGGGTGATGTCGTGCAAATAGAGCGTGTTGTGCCACACCTTCGCGGCGCCGGCCTCGCGGGCGGCGCGTACGACCGCTTCGATCGACTCGGGCGAATCGGTGATATGCGGAAGGACTGGCGCGAGCGCGACGCTGACGGCGATGCCGGCGTCGGCGAGCATCCGCACCGCGCGTAGGCGCTGGTGCGGCGGCGCGACGGTGGGTTCGATTTCGCGCGCGAGTTGCGTATCGAGGGTGGAGATGCTGATCGAGATATGCGTGCCGGCGGCGCGCGCGAGGTCTTGCAGCACGTCGATGTCGCGCACGACCAGCGGCGAGCGGGTGATCAGATTTGCGGGTGACTGATAGTCGCGCATCGCCTCGAGGATGCCGCGGGTAATCCGGTAGCGCCCCTCGAGCGGCTGATACGGATCGGTCACCGTTCCGATTGCCACCGTCTCGCGCTTCCAGCTGCGTTTGGCGAGCTCGGTGCGCACGACGGCGGCGGCGTTGACCTTCACGTAGATCTTGGAGCCCCAAGCGTTGACCCCGTCCTCTTCGAGATACGTGTGGGTCCGGCGGGCGTAGCAGAAGCGGCACTGGTGGTAGCAGCCCCGATACGGGTTGATGGACCAGCTGAACGGCATGCCGGCCACCTTGTTGATGATGCTCTTGGCTTGCTGCTCGACGACCTCTACTCCGCGCATGTTCCCTGGAGTATAATACGAACATATGTTCGATTCAAGGGGTAGCAGGCCTTCGGTGTAACCCCGAGGGCGCAAGGGGGTTATCTACAAGAGCCATGGCTTATCGATATCAACCGGCACCGTACGGCTCCGCCGTTGCGGTCAAGCCTCAATCGCTGCTTGCGCAAGTGCTTGGGATCACCGCGCTCGGCTGGTGCATCAGCGCGCTTGCCGTCTACCTCTTTCCAAATGTCGGAACCGGTCCAAGCTGGATCGCGTTCTTCGGGTCGTTCATTTTGCTCTTCGTGATGAATGCGACCAAGGCCAACGGTGCGCTTTCGCTTGCGATCTTTTATCTGTTCGCGTTTCTCGAAGGCATCTTTATCTCGCCGATCGTGACCTACTACCTGCACGTCGCGGGCAGCGCGGTCGTGTTCAATGCGGCGCTCACGACGGGTCTGGGGATGTTCGCACTTGGAGCGATCGTGTATGCGACGGGCCTGGATCTGCGACGTTTCTCCGGGATCATCTTCGGTGCGTTGCTCGCCTTGGTGGTCGTCGGGATCATCTCGCTCTTCGTGCACTTCCTCTCGCCGACGATCTACTCGTGGGCGATCCTGGTCATCTTTACCGCGATCGTGCTTGTCGACTTTGCTCGCATTCGTGCCGGCGGCGACGGGCTGACTCCGGTGCAGATAGCCGTCTCGATCTACCTGGACTCGATCAACATCTTTCTGGCTTTGCTGTCGATCATGGGTGGGGGCAGCCGTCGTAGCGAATAGCTAGGCTCAACCATGTGCGGGATTACGGGGATACTGGCGCCGGGGCGTGAAGCGGCACGCCTGGCGTACTTTGGGCTTTACGCCCTTCAGCACCGGGGACAAGAGTCCGCCGGTATCGCTGCCGCCGACGGCGGCACGATTCGCTCGCACAAAGACATGGGGCTGATCGGTGCGATCTTCGACGAGGAGTCGCTCGCCGAGCTGACCGGATACATTTCCGTCGGCCACACGCGCTACTCGACCACCGGATCCTCGATCGTGGTCAACGCGCAGCCGTTGCTGGAATCAACCGAGATCGGCGATTTCGCCTTTGCGCACAACGGCAACCTCACCAATACCGACGAGTTGCGCGAATCGCTCTCGCCCAGCACCACGTTACAAGCCACCTCGGATTCCGAAGTGATGGCGAAGACGATCGTCGAGGCTCCCGGCACGATGCTGGATCGGATCAAGCACGTGTTGTCGGTCGCGCGCGGCGCGTATTCGATCGTGCTCTGCACCAAAGATGAACTCTATGCGTTCCGCGATCCGTGGGGCGTGCGTCCGCTGTGCCTGGGCGTCTTTGATGAAGGCGGCTACGCCGTCGCATCGGAGTCGGTGGCTATGACGACCATCGGCGCAAGGTATCTGCGCGAAATCGAGCCCGGCGAAGTCATCCGCATCACGCCTGAGGGCATCGAATCCACCATCGTGGTGAACGAAAGCGCGCATCCGGCGCTGTGCATGTTCGAATACATCTACTTTGCGCGCCCCGATTCCGTGCTCAACGGCCGCCAGATTTACATGGCACGGGACGCGATGGGCCGGGCGCTCGCCAAAGAGCATCCGGTCGACGCCGATGTGGTGATGGCTATCCCGGACTCCGCGGTGCCCGGCGGCATCGGTTACGCCGACGAAAGCGGCCTGCCGTATATTGAAGGCATGATCAAGAACCGCTACATCGGGCGAACGTTCATCAGTCCGGATCAGGGCCTGCGTTCGCGCGGCGTGCAATTGAAGTTCAATCCGATCGTCGAAAATCTGCGCGGACAACGCGTGGTCGTGGTCGACGACTCGATCGTGCGCGGAACGACGACGCCGCGCATCGTCAAGTTGTTGCGCGATGCGGGTGCAAAAGAAGTGCACTTGCGCATCACCTCGCCGCCGATCAAGCACCCCTGTTACCTTGGCGTCGACATGGCGACCTACGATGAATTGATCGCGGCCAACTATACGATCGAAGAGATTCGCGAGAAGACCGGTGCCGATTCGCTGGGCTTTCTCTCGCTTGACGGCCTCGTGACGGCGACCGGACGCAATCGCGACGAGATGTGCCTGGGCTGTTTGACCGGCGTGTATCCGAATGTCCCCGCCGCGCACGATGCGCGGGCTATGGTCGGATAACGCTTCCCGAGTGATCGAGTACGTCCTCAAAGACGGGCGATCCCAACTGCGCGTCGGACGCGTAACTGTATCCCAGACGACCTTTTTGATGGTGACCGCGGTCATCGTCGGCCTCGGTGGCGGCTTCGGCGCCGTCGCCTTTCGCGCGCTCATCACCGGCGAAACGTTCCTCGCTTTCAACATCATCGGCGCCTCGCTGGGCAAAGTCATCGGCGTGTTTGCAATCGTGGTGCAGCTCGCGCTGGGCGGCATCATCGCTGCCTGGATCGCGTCGACGTTTGCCCCCGAAGCCAAAGGACATGGCGTGCCCGAAGTGATGGAAGCCGTGGCCCTACGGGGCGGAAAGATGCGCCCGCGCGTGATCGCCATCAAAGCGCTGGCTTCGGCGACCTCGATCGGCTTTGGCGGAAGCTGCGGGCGCGAAGGGCCGATCGTGCAAATCGGCTCGACCATCGGCTCGGTCCTTGGACAAGTGGTGCGCGCGCCGGCACCCATCGTGCGAACACTGGTTGCGTGCGGTGCCGCAGCGGGTATCTCGGCGACGTTCAATGCTCCGATCGGCGGCGTGTTCTTCGCCGCCGAAGTCATTCTCGGAGAGTTCGCGCCGCGTTCGTTTGCCGCGATCGTGGTTTCCTCGGTGATTTCGGCCGTGATAGGGCGCGCGTACTTCGGCGATCATGCGTCGTTTTCGGCGGGGGGATTCGAACTCGTTTCTCCCTACGAGTTGTTCTTCTATGCGCTGTTGGGCGTGATCGCTGCGGTGTGGGCCACGGGGTTCGTGCGCATGCTGTATTTCTTCGAAGACCGCTTCGAAGAATTCAAGATTCCTGCATGGGTCAAAGGCGGCATCGGCTTCGGCCTGGTCGGGGTGATCGGCATCTGGATTCCGCAGATCTTCGGCGTGGGCTACGTGTCGATGCAGCAGGTGCTCGATCAACACGTCGGTGCCGATCGCGCGCTCGCGCTCGCAATCGCGAAGCCGCTCGCGACGTCGCTCACGCTGGGCTCGGGCGGATCGGGCGGCGTCTTTGCGCCCTCGTTATTTACCGGCGCATTTGTGGGCGATGCGTTTGGACGCATCGTGCATCAGCTCTTCCCGCTGTGGACGGCGCCGGGCGCTGCGTATGGCCTCGTTGGCATGGCCGCGCTTTTTGCAGCGGCATCCGAAGCGCCGATGACGGCGATTATCATCGTCTTCGAGATGTCAAACGATTACCGGATCATATTGCCGCTCATGGTGTGCGTGGTTATCGCAACCGTGCTTGGGCGTCGCATGCTCGGCTCGACGGTGTATGAGATGAAATTGATTCGACGCGGCATCGACTGGCAACGCGTCCGGCGACCGCGCTTTCTCAGCCGCGTTAACATTGACACGATACGGCGCGATCCACCGGTGGTCGCGCAGTTGAACGACGAGATCGCAAGCGTTGCGCTGCGCGAGGGAGAGGCGGGAGAGCTGGCCGTTCCGGTCTGCAGTGGGCGGCGCTTCATCGGCATCGTGACGTCGGCCGATTTGGCGCGCGCCGTCGCCGAAGGTCGCGGGCGGGAGCGCATCTCGAGCTTGGTGCAACCGATGACCCACGTGCTGCACGCCGATGACACGGTGGAGCGTGCGGCCACGCTGATGGCCGATGCGCCGGTGCCGCTCTTACCGGTGGTAGATCCGAACGACGGACATCTGCTCGGCATCGTCACACGTCGCGACGTGCTGCAGGCATATCGTAGTCTGGCTGATGTCTAGGTGGTTAGCCAAGAACCATCTCGATAAGCCGCGGGTAGACCAGGTGTACGCCTTGGGGAAAAGTGGTCGGATCGATGATATCGTGTCGCGGCGGACCGAGTCCGCTCAACACGATCTCGGAGACGTCTGCACCGCTGCTTTTCCATTGCGCGAGCAGGTCGCGCGAAACCGAGTTGTTCACCGCGCTCTCGTTCGCGTTGGTCACGAGGATGCAAGCCTTCCCCAGTGGCTTGCCGCCGGAGTACGCGAAGAGCCTGTCGCCGAAAAAGGTCACTTCAGCAAGGCCGTGCGTCGGATATCCGGGGTAGGCATAGGTGGGCAGACAGTTTTGTTTTACGCGCGGATCCCACCACCAGTACATGCTCGGGATCGTGTAGAGTGTGTGCATCGCCACGGTTCCAACGCCGCGCGGAATCCCGATCGGCATGAGAAACGGCGATACGGCGACGGCGAGATCGATCGGCATCGCTTGAGCCAGCCACAGCGACATCGACCCGCCAAGCGATAAACCGACTGAACTCACGCGGCGGCCAAGGCCCCGCGCATATGCAAACGCGTCGAGCGTGCTCTTTCCCAACTCTTCGATCGTCAGGTCAGCAAGCGTTGTCGTGAGACGGTCGCTCTGGCCGTGGCGCGGGATACGCGGCACGTAGACGTTGCAGCCCCGCGCATAAAACTGTCGCGCGAGCACGTCGAACTGTTGCGGGCAATTCGTGAAACCGTGGAAGAGGATAACGGCGTTTTCGACCGGTGCGCCATGCGCGTAGAGCCGCGGCAAAGCGTCGTGAATAAGGGTTGTATCGGCTGCATCGTGGGCGATAACGGCGCGAATCGCGCGCACCGAATCATCATAGGAGAGGCGTGGTGGCTCACCCGGAAGTGCGCGCGGCGTTGCCGGTGAACAAGCGCCGAGCATACTCCCGGCAACCGAGGCTCCGACGCCTGCGGCAAATGCACGCCGGTTCATGCTAGCGCTCGTACACGGTCGTCGCGCGTTCGTCGCGGGATTCCCAGCCGGCGCGTTCGAGTTCGGGTGAGTCGGCTTCATCGGCCGGATACCCGACGCACAGATAGGCGATGAGTTTCCATTCGGGCGGAACCTCGAGCGTCTGCGTTACCGTTTCCGGATCGAGAATCGACACCCAGCCGGCGCCGATCCCGCGTGCGCGCGCCGCCAGCCAAAATGTGTACACGGCATTAGCTGCGGAATAGGCGAGCATCTCGGGCATCGTCGCGCGGCCAAGGCCTTTGCCCGTCGTGGTCGACGCATCGCAAAACACCGCGAGGTGCACGGGCGCGTTGCGCAATCCCGAGAGTTTGAGCGTCGCGTATTTCAGCGCATCATCGCCCGAGTACCCGGCGAGCGCGTCGGCGTTGGCCCGTTCGAACGACGCGGTGACCGCTTGGCGCCGCTGCGGCGCATCGACGCGCACGAAACGCCAGGGCTGCGAAAAGCCGACCGAGGGCGAAAGCGCGGTTTCACGGACCAATGCCTCGATCGTCTCGTTTGAAACAGGATCGCCGCGAAAATGACGCACGTCGCGGCGCCACCGGAAGAGGTCGTGCAGCCGCGCGCGAAACGCGTCGTCGAACTGCGGACCGTTCACTTGGCGGGGAAGTCGCCTTCCTTCACCGCGCTTGCATATTCGCGCAGGGCGTTCGTGATGTCGATGCCGACTTCGGCAAAGCGTTTGACGAACGGCGGCGAGTGTGGGTACATGCCGAGCACATCGTGCATGACCAGCACCTGCGAATCGCAGTGCGGGCCCGCGCCGATGCCGACCGTTAGGATCGAAAGTTTTTCCGTGAGTTCGCGCGCGATCTCGAAATCGACGACTTCGAGCACGATCGCGTAGGCGCCGGCGGCTTCGACCGCGAGCGCATCTTCCATCAGCCGATCGCGATGCGTGCGCATACGATAGCCCGGACCAAGGCCGGCCGTTTGCGGAGTGATTCCGATGTGTCCGACGACGGGAATGCCGGCGCGCGCGATCGCACGAATGCGCGCGGCTTCGTTGCTGCCGCCTTCGAGTTTGACCGACATAGCGCCGCCCTCTTTGACCAGGCGAATCGCGTTACGCAGCGCCTCTTCGTCGCTGACTTGGTACGAGCCGAAGGGCATGTCGGCGATGATGTGCGCGCGCGACGTTCCGCGCACAACGGCGGCGGTGTGATGCACCATGTCGTCCATCGTCACCGGCGTCGTTTCGTCGAAGCCGAGGACCACGTTGCCGAGACTATCCCCGACGAGAATCCAATCGATGCCCGCCTCTTCGGCGTAACGCCCGAACGGCGCATCGTAGGCGGTGATCATCGGAACGACGGTTGTGCCTTTGCGCCGTTTGATTGCACCGGCGGTGACGCGTCGTAGTGCCGGACCCTTGGCCGGCTCGTATGGGCGAGCGTCGTCTTTGAGTTGGCGGGTCTGTGCCATAGCCGTTCGTGCTTCTGCGGCCGTCCCTTGAGGGCCCCTTGTTATCGGCGCTTTGGGTGGGATAGGATGGCGAGAAGGAGACCGCTTTGAGCGCACAGCCCTTGGAAATACAGATGGCGCGTCTGGAGGGTGCCTATCTTCAGATCGCCGATCGACTGAACGGGATTGACCATCGGATCGAGAGCTTCGAGCAGCGCGTCGATACTCGCTTCGCTCAGGTTGATTCGCGTTTCGAGCGGCTCGAGCAGAAGACTGATTCGAATCTAAAAACAATCATCGGCTGGATGCTCGGGCAAACGGCAGTCCTGCTGGCTGCGCTTGCGGCCTTCGCGCTGCACAAATAGGTAACGCTCCCTCGACTACGCTTCGCTACGCTCGGGATGACAAGTCTAAATAGTCGAATTTGCGAAGGGCGGGGAAGAGGCCGACCCACAACACGACGACGGCGATCGTTGCGCAGCCGCCGAGCACGACGGACGGAACGGCGCCGAGCCACGCCGCGACCGCGCCGGATTCAAACGTGCCGAGTTGATTCGATGCGCCGATGAAGATGTTTTCAAACGCCGAGACGCGTCCGCGCATTAGCTCGGGAACACCGAGCTGGGTGAGCGCAATGCGGATCACCACGCTGACCATATCGAAGCCGCCGGTTCCCGCCAGCGCTACCAGCGAGAGCGGCATGTTGCGCGAGAGCCCGAAGACGATCGTCGCAACGCCAAATCCCGCGATGCACCAGAAGAGCCAGCGACCGCCGTTGCGCTGGATGGGATGACGAATCAGCCAGAGGCCGACCACGGCGGCGCCGATCGCGGGCGCAGCGCGCAGCATCCCGTAGCCGGTTGCACCAACGTGGAGTATCTGCGTGGCATAGATTGGTAGGAGCGCGGTTGCGCCGCCGAAGAGCACAGCGAAGAGATCGAGTGAGATCGCCCCAAGGATGATCTTGCGATCGATGACGAAGCGAAATCCGCCGACGGAAGATTGCCAGAGTGACTCTACATGCGGTTCCTCCGGCACGCGCGACTCGAGAAAGAAGAAGGCCACGATGGCGACGAGTTGCAGCACTACCGCGACCGCAAATGCGGATGCGGCTGAAAAGGCGATCAACACACCCGCGACCGCGGGCCCGGCGATAGTTCCGAATTGCGAGACGGACGAGATCAGCGCGGTGGCGCGCAAGTAGCGCTCGCCGCTCACGAGCGACGGCAGCATCGCGCGCATGGCGGGGACACCGAGCGCATCGGCGGTTGAATACAGCAGCAGCGCACCGAAATAGTCCGCAATCGACTGTGAGTGTTGTAGTGCAAGCACGAAGAAGAGCAGCGAGCCGACCAAGGCCCCGATGCTCGTGATGATGACGACCGCGCGGCGGTCGAGGCGATCGGCGATCAGACCCGCCGGCACCGCCAGCAGCAATTGGGGAAGAAAACCGATCAGGCCCACGAGTCCAAGATCGAGGGCCTGATGACGGATAGCGTAGATTTGCCAGGCAATCGCGGTGGTGGCAATGCCTTCGGCAAACCAGCCGCTCTGACGAGCGACGAAATAGGCGCGGAAAGGTGAGATGCGTCCCTCGACTACGCTCGGGATGACACCGTAACGTGTCCGTTCGAGTGAATCACGGGTGAGCCGGCGAGCGTTTCGACCATTGAAACAAACGCACGCACCGGGGTGCCGGTTGGGCCCTTGGCTTGCCAGGCCGACTCGTTATCGAGATACGCGGTGCCGGCGATATCGAGGTGCAGCCACGGCGTCTCGTCGACGAAGGCTTTGAGAAACGCGGCTGCGGTTAACGTGCCGGCTGGACGGCCGCCGGTGTTTTTGAGATCGGCGATGTCGCTCTTCATGGCGCTGGCATATTCATCGTAGAGCGGCATCTGCCAATACCGTTCGCCGGTTGGTTTCGCGGCCGCGAGAAACTCGTTGGTGAACGCGTCGTTGGTGCCGACCGCAGCGCTGGCGGCATGACCGAGCGCGATCACGCACGCGCCGGTCAGCGTCGCGGCGTCGATAATCTTGGTTGCGCCGAGTTTGTTGGCATAGACCAGTGCGTCGGCCAGAATCAACCGGCCTTCCGCATCGGTGTTGATCACTTCGATCGTCTTGCCGTTCATGGCTTTGACGATGTCGCCGGGCTTCGTCGCCTTGCCACCGGGCATATTTTCCGTTGCGGGAACCAAGCCGACGACATTGAGTTTGGGCTTGAGTTTGCCGAGGGCAGCCATCGTCGCGATGACCGCTGCGCCGCCGGACATATCGTACTTCATCTCTTCCATGCGCTCGGGGGGCTTGAGCGAGATGCCGCCGGTATCGAACGTGATGCCCTTGCCGACGAGGGCCAGTAGTTCTTTGCTGCCCGGGTCGCCGTTGTAGCGCATGACGATAAACTTCGGCGGTTGCACGCTGCCTTGCGCGACCGAGAGAAACGAACCCATGCCTTCCTTACGAATGCGTTCTTCGTCGAAGACTTCGATCTCGATCCCGGCGGCTTGTGCGCCCTTTTTTGCCTCATCGGCAAGAATCGTCGGCGTCATCTCGTTAGCCGGCGTGATCGCAAGGCGGCGCGCGAAGTTTACCGCTTCACCCAGGATCGTGCCGCGTTCGACGCCCGCCTTGACCGCGTTGCTATCGAAGCCGTTAGCAAGAATCGTTGCCGATTCGACCGCCATCCGTTTCTCGGGCTTCTCTTGGTAGATTGTCGTTTCGAAGGTGCCGCTGACCGCGCCCTCGGCGACAAATGACGCGCAGGCTGTTTCGTTGCCTTTGGCTTCATCGGGCAGCGCAAGAGCGATCGCGTCGACATTGCGGCGTCCGAGATAACGCACGGCTGCGCCCGCGTAACGCGCGAGATGTGTTGCTTCAAACTTGTCGCGTTCGCCTAATCCGACGATCAGCACGCGGTGAAACGGTTGATTGCCGGCGTGCACCAGCGCGCACTCGGCGAGTTTACCTTTGATCTCTTCGGATGAAAGCACATCGGTAATCGCGCCGCCCAGCGCCGTGTCGACGGCTTTTGCAGCCCCGCTCAATTCGCCGTTCGTGAAGACGGGCACGACTAGGGCACCCGTGCGCACGGAGACCGGCGCATCTTGCGCAATGAGAACTTGCATGGGCTACCTTTCGATTGGGTGAAGTATGACCGCCGAATGGCTATCGTTTGGACCACAATTCGGCCGGTGCGCAGCTTTGGCCCTGCGGCGGGGGCTCGATGAGCGACCAAAGTCGCACAAAAGACGCCTACGCGCGCGCTGGCGTCGATATTGCCTCGGGCAACGAGGCGGTCGCGCGGTATCAGCAGGTCCTGGGCGCATGGCGGCATCCGGATCAGCTCGACGCGATCGGCGGCTTCGGCGGCATTTTTCGCTTGCCCGGCGGAGGCGATCGCGCGCTGGTCGCGTCGGCCGACGGTGTGGGCACAAAGATTCTCATCGCCGCCGAGCTGCAACGCTACGACGGTGTGGGGCGCGATCTGGTCAATCACTGCGTCAACGACATTCTCGTGGTGAACGCGACGCCGATGTTCTTTCTGGACTATTTTGCGACCGGAAAATTGGACCCGGCGGTTGCTGCCGACGTGGTCGAGGGTTGTGCGCAAGCCTGTCGCGCCCACAACTGCGCGCTGCTCGGCGGTGAAACCGCCGAGATGCCGGGACTCTATGCGCCGGGACATTTCGATTTAGCTGGAACGATCGTCGGGATCGTCGATGTGAACGAGGTTCCAAAGCCGCAGAGCGTTGAGCCGGGCGATGCGATCATCGGTCTACCTTCGATCGGACTGCACACCAACGGCTACTCCCTCGCGCGCGCGTTGATTCCGCGGGACGAGTGGACCAAGCCGTTCAACGGAACGACGTTTGCCGATGCGCTGCTGGCAGCGCACCCCTCGTACTACGATGACGTGCGCGCGATTCAAAAAGTCGCGCAGGTCAAGACGATGTCGCATATTACCGGTGGCGGGCTGCTCGAGAACGTCCCGCGCACGCTGCCCGACGGCGTGAAAGCCATCTTCGAGGCGTCGCGTTGGAGCGTGCCCCCGATCATGCAAGAGCTCGTGCGTCGCGGCAATC
Organism: Vulcanimicrobiota bacterium; assembly: GCA_963833045.1. GTDB lineage: Bacteria > Vulcanimicrobiota > Vulcanimicrobiia > Vulcanimicrobiales > Vulcanimicrobiaceae > Aquilonibacter. The sequence goes on along the minus strand of CAWHWL010000020.1, from coordinate 20,364 downwards.
TGACCTACGAGGAAAAGTATCGCACGCTGAACATGGGCGTCGGCTACACGTTGATCCTGCCGTTCATCGACGCAGCCAAAGCCACGGCGGCGGCGCCGGGCGCGAAGGTCGTCGGTTGGATCGAAGCGCGCGAGGGCAGCGAGCCGCAAGTTGTCATCCACGAAGCTCGTTAATCTCCTCGTCGATCTCGACGAACGTTTTGCGGGAGACGGCGATGCGCGCGAACGGATTGAACGCGCGGGATACGCCCTCGACGTTGCGGGCGGGGCAAGCGATCCGGTGCTGGCGTGGATCGATGAGGTCTTCGGCGGCGCGTGGAGCAGCGAAGTCGCCGTGGCGCAGTGCGCGCTTGCGATGCGGGACGGAAAACCCGCGGGCTTCGCGGCGTTCGATCCCACGGGCCTACGCTATGCGTGGCTGCGCGGAATCGCGCGCGAACCGGGCGTCGGCATCTTTGGACCCTTTGGTGTTGAACATAAGGGTTTGGGTTCGTTGCTGTTGCACGTTGCGTTGTGTGGGCTGCGAGCGCGCGGATACACACGCGCGCTGATCGCTGCGACGTCGGAAGGTTTGGTGCCGTACTACGAGCGGCACGCGGGCGCACGCGTCGTCGAACGCTACGATCCGCGCAGCTTTACGCCGGTTCCGATTCGCACCGTCGTCCTTGCGTCGGGAAGCGGGACGAACTTTCAAGCGGTGATCGATCGCGTCGCGCGCGGCCTGCCGCTGGATCTCGCGGCGCTGATCAGCAACAAGCCCGGCGCCTATGCAATCGAACGGGCCAAGGCTGCGGGCATCCCGGCGATCGTGCTGCCCTGGCAGCGCAGCGACCAATCGCGCGCGCAATACGATGCGCTCTTGCGCGATGCGGTCGCGCAGTTCGAACCGCAACTCGTATTGCTGCTCGGATGGATGCATCTACTCGAGCCGGCGTTCGTCGATGCGTTTCCGGAAATGCTCAACGTGCATCCGTCGTTCTTGCCGCTCGATCCGTCGCGAGATCTTGTCGGCATGCCGGACGGAACGGTCATTCCGGCCTATCGCGGTCCGCGCGCGGTGCGCGACGCACTTGCGGATGGAAGCAGCTGGGTGGGAGCAAGCGTGCACGAGGTGACGACACAAGCCGATCGTGGCCGCGTGCTGGCACGCAAACCGCTGCACGTGATCGCCGGAGAAGATGAAGACGCAACCTTAACGCGATTGCATCCAATCGAGCATATTCTCGTTGAAACAGCAATTAAGCGCTGGCTCTACGAGCGCTAGGCTGGTTTACGGTGTATAAGTGGGTAGAACGCGAGTATGAAACGAGAAATCACAGCAACGATTCTATCGCTAGCACTTGGGGCGGCACTCGCAGCGCCCGCGTTTGCGCAAACGCAGCCCGTGCAGCAGACCCAACAAACCACGACCACGACGACCACCACCGTTGACAACGATCCGAACGCGGACATCAACGACACGTCGGCGTTCGGTCCGAACAAGCAATACGGCGATCCGATCTGCGGCACATGGGTGAGCGGCGTGTGGACGCCCAACGGCCATTGCCCGGGTTACACCGTCGGTCCGCGCCGCGCGCGCGTCGCGGGCACCATCACGATCGTGCGAGGGCATCTCGTAACGGTACAAATGGCTGACCGTACCCTTGTGATCAACGACCAGCCGGCGCTCAACCGCGAGACCAGCGGTCGCGTGGCGGTCGGCCGTCAGATCATTGCCTACGGGTACTGGCGCGACGGAAGCTTCTACGCGACGGCGATGGAGTAGCCGCGGCTAGTATTCCCGCTTGAACTCCTGCGCGAGGGCGCGCAGCGAGTTTGCAGCCCCAACACCCGGCGGGGCGAGGAGACTACCTCGCCCCGTTATCACTACCCGCGTTCGCGGCAGTTTTTCAACGAGGCGCAGCGCGGCTTGCATGTGTTCGAACGACTCGACGGCGGAGTAGATCACGATCCCGACGGCTTCTAAGTCGAGCGCGAGCGTCTCAACATCGGCGGGCTCGATCTGCGTGCCCGCGTACATTCCGCAAAAGCCGTTCTCGGACGCGACGAGCGCCGCAAGCAGCGCGGGGATCGCGTGCGCTTCGCCCGGAAAGGTCAGCGAAATGACGTTCGGGCCGCGCGCACCGGGACATCGATCGAACAACTTCGACGAGATGGAAACGAGCGCGCTTGCCAACAGAAGTTCGCCGGTATGACGTGCTTCGGCGTGGCGTTCGAGTTCGGCGAGCACGGCAGCCAGAATGTCGTCGCCGAACTCCGCGGCGCTGCGCACCATCGCGACCTTGAGCAATTCGTCGCACAGCTGGGAAACATCGTGGCTACGGATGACCCGCAGGAGACGCACGACGTCGGCGTCATCGGACTCGCCGCGATCCACGGCCATCCGCACCATGCCGCGCAATTCGACGGTCGAACAGTGGGCAACACGGGAAATTGCGGTACCGGCGGACACGATCTCACGCAGAAGCACGAGCCGTTCGACATCGCCCCGGCTGAACTGGCGGCGGCCGCCCTGGGCACGCTGCGGAACGACGGCCCGATAACGCTTTTCCCACGCGCGAATCGTGTCGATCGAGAGATTGGCCATCTGCGCTACAGTCTTAATACTGAGCGTCGGTAGAAGGCCGTCGTAGGCTGCTAGGGCTCCACTCATAACACACCTGACCAGGTTGTCCTGGACTTGGAGCATAGGCGATAACCGGGATCAAGATCGGTGCGTGTCTAGGACAACAACGGCCGCGCTGAGGGTCTTGCAGGTAGCATGGACTTCCGCATGCTCGTCATCGTTATGGCCTTTCTCCTCACGAATATCGACGGCTTTAGCTGCTTGGCCGCTGAGGCGGCAACCGGTTCGCCTGCACTCTGGCGGCGCGCGAGCGCGGAAGCGTCGATCGCATTCGCACTTTTGGTAATCGCTTGCCTTATCGCGTCGTTTGCGGTGGATACGATTTCGGCCGGCAACGTGGCCTGGCTTGGAATCGTACCCGCGGCGATCGGCCTGGGCAAAGTCATCACCGCGTTTGGAAAGCAGACCGCGAATGCGCGATCGGCGTCGATCGCGGCGATCGTCTTTGCGACCGGAATGGACAACGTCGCGATGTACGTGCCGCTCTTTGCGTTACTGGGCGCGCTGCGTGCAAGCGGTGTCGGCCTTGTCTACGCGCTCGTCTTTGGGGTTCTGGCGACGGCCATTATGTCCGTGGCGCCCAACGTCGCGCACTTAGCGCGTTACCGCCGCTACGTCGACGTTGCGCTCGGCGTGTTTTTCATTTTTGTCGGCGTCGAGATCTTCCGCCACGGATTATCGTAGCTCGGCGGGTTCTGACGGCTCCCATTCTTCCCAGCCCAGGTGTAGCGAGAGCATCCGGAAGGCGAACCCGCACAGCACGGCAATGGCAGTCGAAATAACGATGTCGATGCCGAGCGTGAAGCGCAGGATGACGTAGAGCAGCGCCGTGGCGGCCGCGGTGAAGACGAAGAACCCGCCGCGCACTAGTTGCTTTGGGATCCGCATACAGGAGACATCGATGATCCAGCGCCCGCCGGTGGTGCCGATGACGCCGATAAGAATCGCCGCGCCGTAGCCCAGGTGGTGCGTCATCGTCTTGTCGGCGCCGACGATCGCGTACCACGGCAACGTAAACGCGGTCATGTACGAGAGGAGTCCCGCGCGAAATTTTTCCCCTGCGTTGTAGGCGATGAACAGCGCGAGAATAATTGCGGCGATGCAAAAGAAAAGGTACCACGGGTTCACGAGTGGGGCCGGGACTTCGTTGAGCAGAATATCGCGCAGCGTTCCGCCGCCAATGCCGCCCGCGAGTCCGAGCAACGCGACGCCGATAATGGTGAAGTGCTTGTAGTGACTGGACGCGCGCGCCAGCAGCGTGCCGTTGAACGCATTGGTCGTGGCCGCGATGAGATCGATGATCCCGAGCGTGCCAAGGGTGAGCAATCCGAATTGTGGACTGAAGATCAACGGGGTCATTTGGCCTCTCTTCGTTTATAGTACATGCCGATAAGGTTCGCAAAGATGAATTGCATCACGAAATAGGCCAGCACGACCGCGCCTGCGACCGTGTCGTGGAAGTTCTCTGTCGCGATGAGTGTTGCAAGACCGACATTGCGCATGATCGTGGAAATGGAGAGCGTAACCCGGTACTCCGCGGTCTTTCCGCCGAGCAGCCAACCGACGAAGGCGCAGAGCACAATGATGAGTAGCGAGGCCATGAGGCCGCGCGATCCGTAGACGGCTGCGAAGGCTTTGCCCATTTGCGGAACGAGGAAGAACAGCACCGCGATCCCCGCGACGACGAGCACGGCCACAACGAGCTTGGTGAGCATCGGTGCGACTTTGTCGGAGCGTGCGCGGATGAAAAGTCCGACAACGAGGGGCAGCAATTGGAACAGCAGCAGGCTGACGATGAATGACGCGAACGTGATATGTGCCTGCGCGTCGGCGGGGAGCACGAGTGGCGCGGTGATGGGAACGGTGATGATTGAGACGGCGGGCAAAATCACGGCCAGGCCGGTTGCAAGGCCGGCGCTTCCGCCCTTCTTTGTCCCCGCGATGAGCGGAAGAAACGGTACGCCCGGGGAGATCGCCATGAGCAGAATGCCGGTGGCCACATAGGTATCGAGTTGAAACAACCGGACAACGATCACGCCGAGGATCGGAACGACAACAAAATTCGCAGCGAAGATTCGCAGCAACCGCATAGGACTTTGGAAGGCTTCGCGCAGCTCGGCAAAGTCGCATTGCAAGCCCGCAAGCAACATGAAACAGGCAAGAAAGACGACGACCGCGAGTTTTTCCGGGGTCACTATCGCACGAGTCCGTCGATCGTCCCGCTCATCGACACGAAGGTGCCGTTGGTCGCGCGGATGGAGAGCAGAATGCCGTGCGGCGGCAACTGGGTCGAGGAGTGCGAAAGTTGTTGCGTATGGCGGGTTGGATTGATGTAGATCGTTCCGCCGGTAAAATCGATCGATCGGATGGTGCTGCCTCGTTCGAGGCTCATCTTGATCGGCGTGCAGCGCTCGAGATAGCCATCGTAGGCACAGGCTGCGTGATTGATCACGAACGTGGCTTGGCCGTCGGCAGAGGTCACGCGCAGCGTTTGGTGGACGATGTTGATCGAAACGTCCTTATAGACGCGCTCGGTGCCGCCGCTCTCCTGAACGCGAAAAGTTCCCGTGGCGAGGGATGGGATTGTCGTGGCGAGGCAAAAGAGAACGACTGCGAGGCAACCTACTGTACGCATGCATTTTAGAATAGCCGGAGCGGAGCGCGCGCGGCGGCGGCCGTCTAGGACAGTTGTGCCCGACCAAGGGTCGGCTGCTCAAGTTATGGAGCTAAGACCATGGGTGTAACGGTTGTCACCGATAGTGGTACCGATCTCTCGCGTGCCGAGGCGACGAGTCTAGGCATCGAGATTGTGCCGGTTTCGATCTTGCTTGGAGAGGACCGCTTCCGCGACGGCATCGACATCGATCGCGCTACGTTCTTTACCCGGGTTGCGGCGGGTGAGATTCCTAAGACCGAATCGCCGTCTCAGGCGCAATTTCAGGAGGTTTTCGCTCGAGCGAGCGGAGCCGGGAACGACGTCGTGGCGATCGTGCTGTCTTCGAAGATCTCGCAGAGCTATGCGAACGCGCTCGCCGCAGCAAAAGAGTTCGGCGCCCACGTGCACGTGGTCGATTCGCTCGGTTCGGCGGGCGCCGAGACGCTGCTCGCGCTCTACGCGTTGGAGCTTGCCAAGAAGGGTACGCCCCTCGCGGAGATCGCCAAGCGCGTGGATCCGAAGGCAGTCAAGAGCGCGGCGTATTTCGCAATGCACGATGTTGCCACGCTCGGGCGCAGTGGCCGGTTGCCTGCAGCGGTGGTCGCGCTCGGCTCGTTGACCAACGTGCGGCTGGTGCTCAAGTTTAATGAAGAGGGCGTGATCGTGCCCGCAGGCCAGAGCTTCTCGTTCGACAAGACCTGCGAGTTGATGGTCGAGGCGGTCGTGCGTGCGATCGAACACGCGCCCAACGTGCGCGTGTCGTTCGGTCACACGCAAGCCGAAGACGCGGCGGTCGCACTCAAGAAGATGTTCCAAGCCAAGCTGGGCCATGCGCCGGCACAAGAGTACACGCGCGAAGCCTCGCTCACGATTGCTACGCACCAAGGCGTCGGCGCACTCGGCATTTACGCGATCGTCCCGTGACCCGCGCCGTCCTGGTCTTCGCGCTGGTGGCGGTGCTCACACAGCCTTTGTGCGCGTCAGCGCGAGGCGAAGCGTCGTACACGCTGCCCGAGGTACGCGAGCGCGCTCCAGTGAGTGCGCACGTCGTTCGCACGGAATTGTGGTCGCGCCCTGGCAGCGCGCCGCTGGCGATCGCACCGTCGATCGTTGCTTTCGTTTCGCACGGTCGCGTGTGCGGCTTTGCGGCAACAACCGGGAAACAACGCTGGTGCGCGGGCACCGGCGCGAGCCCCGCATTTGCGGGCGGCCGCATCGCGTACGAAGCGACCGACGGAAGCGTGGACGTCGTCGACGCGGGAACGGGAGCGCACCTGTGGCGCGTGTCCGACACGGTCGCAGCGTGGGCAGCCGGCGACGACTTTCTCATTTCCGGCGATGCGCCCCATCCGACGGTGAGTGAATACGACCCATCGTGGTGACCCCGCCGAGCGATCTCGTTTAATCACAAGTTTTTGTGGACGGCGCGCGGTCCGGACGTCAGAAACGGAACGATGCTCGTGACTCCGCCGTACGCGTTTTTATCGGCGGTGTATTCCGGCGCAACGATGGTACGCCCAGCAGCGGGCGATCGATATAGACAACTATCGGCGTCTTAATCCCATGTACGAGGGCAAATAGTAGCGGGAGCTTACGATAGTTTCGAGATCGTGAAACCTCAAGGTTCAATCGGTGCTGCGGCTGGGCCCGGGAGGCGGCGTCACCGATAACTCCTGACGCATTGATCGGCTGTGGAATTGCGGTGACACTCATTCCCTTGTACGACTGAGGACTCGCACACGCGTACATCCCGCAGCGAGCAATAGCAGAGCTGTTAGTAGTGCCCGTATCTCAGTGCCATTAGGACCAAATCGAACCATCGTGCACCTTCAATTGCATTACGGACACACTCTATTGCTGCTTACGGTAGCGAGGAATCGGAATACGTCGTTGCAGGGTTCGCTGGAGACCAGGTGACAGAGGGCGTCGAACATTGGGTGTTTGTTTCCGTCGCCGTTTCCTGCAATTCCAACAGCTTAACCATCTTGAATATTTGGTAAGGCGTCTTTGTGATATGGCCTGTAATTGGCTTGCCACCTACAGTTCCTAGGTTGCACGAGCCGGCCGCGACTGCCGCCCCCGCGACGGCACAATATCCATCTGCATCGGTCGTACATTCGTACGAAGGCGCCCGGGAAGAGGACTGGCGAACTGTCCCACCTCGGCCGTGTCTGTTGTATACCCGCTCGCGTTTGTGTTGATTCCCTCGACTCGACGTTGATCAACGCGTGGGACATCCCCTTGACGTGAACCCGCCACCGCCGGTCGTCTACACGACCAGCCCAAATGAAGAGATTCAATGTGTCGCACGGGCTAATCAGATTGCCGGGACCACTTCATCACCTTCGACGTCGCAGCAGCCGACTCTGCGGAGCGGTTCTGAGCAAGTGTGAACATCCGAGCTACCGAACATTGTGCGCAGTTGGTCGTGTCGCTGCCCCAAGCGACGACCCCGGTCTGGAGCGACGACGGCGTGGGGTAGAATGTCCAAGCCGGAGCGATCCAAACTGTTGAAGGGTCGAAGCGACATCTGCGTCGATCATATGCTGCCCCTCCTACCCCGAGGAAGGAATAGCCCTCGCCATAGGTTCCGCCCGCCGCAAGCGTTCCGTACATGATGCCCATCGGGATTCCGCAGTTGTAGTTTCGTTATCATTACGTAACCCGACTACGACCCGCCACCGCTGGCAAGACGAACGAATGCATTCTCCCACTGCGGTCCATACCCGCCGACAAAATTCTGCGCAAGTCCGTTATCAACAATGTGCTTCTGACATCGAATGCATATGCAGGTCGCAGCAGCGGCCCGATTCGCGTCGACGGAGACGCCGTGTATGTAATAGTTCTCCCTGTTGCGAGTACCATCTGATAAACGCGCCATCCGCTCCGCCCGTCGGTGGATATGACATCGGCCGTACATTGCTGCTCTGTCGATTAATCGATGGGATTGTGCGGCTTACGCTGGGGGTCATGAAATGCATCCCGCCGTCCAGTGACGTTTGGTTCGCAACGACGCTCCCAGACGGAGTTACGATGTAGACGTTCCCGCGCATGCCTTGTGGGATGATCTTCATGAATGCTACCAGCAGCTTTCTTTGGGCTCCGCCAACGGCGAGAAGATCTATCGCTAATCACCGTCAGTCGAAGCGGGAGTTTCGGGCATCAGCGAGCTCTTGAGCGTCCCGCCGTTAGATATGAGCTTGTCGCTCGAAGTTAATGCCGGCGATGAGGTTGGACTGTTCCTGGGCGGTATACTGCGCCGTAGTCGCCTTAGGCTTCGGCTCTATGCTCTCGGCCGGACGGCGGACGCGATTGTGGTGACCATCAGCATTCCTAGCAGGTCACCGCGTCGAGTGAAGTTGAGGCTCATTTGTAATAAAACTCCTTCGATAGCAAAAGGCTGCTGGAAGCCGCACAGACGCAAGAACCTAGGCCGAATGGACTATAAATCGCACCATGGCCTAGAGGCACTAGCATGCGGTTGCGAAGGCCTACGCACGCCACTCTCCCGCGCGGACCCTCGATATAGTGAGTGCCCAAGTTTGTGGGCTAAAGGAATCAAATGAAACTCACGCTCGCGGGTGCTACCCGTTGCGCCGGTGAATGCGTTACACTGATCTCGGTTGTCAGCGAATTGCTTGGCGTTTTATCGCGTGTCGTGCACGTGATCCCGTCGACGGCCGGCATCGCCATGCACAAGGCCTTACGCCGTAGTTTTTCTTCGGTCTTCAGCGGCACAAGGCACGTACCGAACCGGCCCTTGCCTTCGGTCGTCTACCAGTCACGATCCGCCGATCAGGAGGTCATCGGCGTCGATTCGGTCGACGGCCGCACCGTGTTCGACGCGAGGCCGTGTGGAAAATCTGGTACGGAATCCGGTATCGGCGGATCGGGGAAGACCGTGTACGTGGCCTTGCCGTCGGCGCGGCCCAAAGCAGTGTCACTGCCTTTCCGGACCTCCAACGTAAGGACGATGCTCACGGCGGCCAACGTCGTGAAGCGTGTGTTACGCGCTTTCACTCCAGGATTGCCGAAACAAGGTCATCGACGTTGGTTTCGAGCGCAAAGTGGCCGGTGTCTAAAAATCGGACATCCGCATCGGGCACGTCGCGTTTGAACGCCTCGGCGCCGGGCGGGATGAAGAAGGTGTCGTTCTTTCCCCACATGGCGAGCAACGGCGGCCGGTGCGTTCGCAGGTACTGCTGATATAGCGGATAGCGCGCGATATTCGAGTTGTAGTCGAGCTTGAGGTCGGCCTGAAGATCCATCATCCCCGGGCGCGCAAGCAGCGCTGCATCCAGCCAATACGCCTCGGGCTCGATCCTCGTGGGATCGCTCACGCCTTGAAAATACGACGCGCGGACGCCGTCGAACGACATACGCTCTTTGATGCTCTCACGAATGGCTGCTGACGGCTGCTTCCAATACGCACGCAACGGCGCCCACGGGCCAGCGCCCAAGCCTTCCTCGTAGGCATTGCCGTTCTGCGAGACGATCGCGGTGATGCGCTCGGGGTTCGCGACCGCCAGATTGAAGCCGACGGGTGCGCCGTAATCGAACACGTACATCGCAGAGTGCCGCAGCGAAAGCGCGTCTACAAAACCTTGCATCGTCGCGGTCAGACCGGCGAACGTATAGTGATAGTCCGCTCCCGCGTCGATCGTCGTAAATCCAAACGACGGCAGATCGGGTGCAATCAGGTGAAATCGATCGGCGAGTTTGGGCATCAGGTGGCGGAAATAGTGCGATGAATTTGCAAAGCCGTGGAGCAGCAACAGCACCGGTTGTCCTTGCGTCCCAGCTTCACGATAGAAGACGTTCGTGGGGCCGACCTTGACGGTTGAATGACAGAGGTTTGGCATCAAGAAAACTCCTAGGCTAGGGCGCTAGCGTGGGCCGCTGACGAACGTGCTGCCGCGCTCGTAGAAGCGCCACGGCTGGTGTTGCTCGCGGCTGAGGCCGATTCGCGTCGTCGCCGACACGACGCCGTGATATTCGGCATCGGACACGCCAAGCCACAGTCCGGCATCGGTGCACAGATCCAGCCCGTCATAATGCAAATCGATCGCCATCGCGAGCGTGAGACGTCCTGGGCCGCGCGCGAGATCGCGCAGTGACGAAGACTTACGGCGCTCTTTCATATGGTCGATTCCGTCGATCGGCTCCAGCGCGCGAATCAGAACGCCGGCACCAACGCCGGCTCGTTCGCTCGAAACGTTCATACAATAATACATTCCATAAACAAAATACACGTAGGCGTGACCGCGCGCTAGATAGAGCGACGCGTTTCTTTTCGTTTTTCCGCCAAACGCATGCCCTGCAGCGTCGCCGACCGGATAGGCTTCGGTCTCGACGATGCGGCCGCTGGTTCGCTGTCCGCGAAGATCGTGCACCAACATTTTCCCGACCAGGAAGCGGGCAAGCTTAATGGTGTCGCTGGGCAAGTCGCGCCTGCGAAGCGGCCGGATCGACGGGGTGCCATGCTCTCGGCCCATAAGCTCCAAAATAGCACACTTTGAGTGACTATTGTGCTCGTCAATCGTAGTGCTACGATTGGGGCATGGACGAAGTACAAGTCGATCAGAAGAACTATCAGATGCCGCCGGTCGAGGGGATTACCATCGCGCATTTTCTCACCGTGACCGACCTCAAGCGGTCCGCAGAATTCTACAAAACGGTCTTCGGTGGAGAAATTGTGAGCATGGGCGACGGGGACGCACCGCCGTACATCAAGATCGCCAACACGTGGTTGATTCTCAACGTTGGCGGCGGTCCAACCCCGGACAAGCCGACCGTGACGCTGCGAACCCCGCCCGACCCCAACGAGTTCAGTAGTTTCATGAATATCCGCGTCGCCGACATTCAAGCATGCTACAAGCTCTGGAAGAGTCGGGGAGCAACGTTTCTCACCGAACCGCTCGACAAGTACGGCGAGACGCGCTGCTACATCCGCGATCCCGACGGCTACATCATCGAAGTCGGGCAAAGCAAACCCGGGTTCAAGTATGGATGAAGTCCAGGTCGAGCAGACGGACTATCACATGCCGCCCCAACAGGGGTTTACCGCCGCGCTTTTTCTCACCGTCACCGACATCGAGCGATCGGTTCGATTCTACCAAACGGTCTTCGGAGCAAAAGTCACGCGCAGAAGCCTGCAAGGGCCCGACGATCCGGCCTACGTGCAAATTGCGAACACGTGGCTCATCTTCAATCCGGGCGGTGGGCCGACGCCGGACAAACCGGGCGTAACGCTCAAGACGCCCGACCCCAACGTGATCAACAGCTTCATGAATCTTCGCGTCGCCGATATTGCGGCGTGCTACGACCTGTGGCGAAGTCGCGGAGCGACGTTCCTCACCGAACCGAAAGAGAAGTATGGCGAGACGCGATGCTATATCCGCGATCCTGACGGTTACATCATCGAAGTTGGGCAAAGCAAACCGGGCTTCTTTGATCAGTAGCGCACCGAGGGCGATCGAAGCGCGGGCCACTGGTGAGCGGGAGGACGGAAGAGCGAATGGCTTCCGTTTCATGGACGCTGGCTGTCTCACATGCTAATGGGCCAATAGGCGCGCGTGGTCGAAGGCCATACGTGTGGCACGCGCACACGGGATTATTGAGTTAGGCCGCGGGGCACTAGCTCAAAGGTAGAGCGCCGAGTTGTCACCTCGTGAGATGCAGGTTCGACCCCCGCGTGCTCCACCCGGCCTAGACCCACCTGTGACAGGTGGGTCGCTTTTCTTGAATGGCTGGAAGCATGTGGAATTACGCGGTATAATATCGGCGAGGTGACAACTCGGGCGGCGGTGTCGGCTACGATTCCGCCGTCGCTTTCTTAGTTGGCGGTCCCTCGACTACGATGGGTAACGCTTCGCGTTACCCGTTCTACGCTCGGGATGACAAGGTGGGCGATGCGACGACGGGGACGAGGAGGGTGCGGAGGTGGTCGGGTTCGGCGAGGAACGCGTCGTGGCCGTGATTGCTTTCCAGTTCGAGATAGCGCGCGTGCAAACGCTTTGCCGCGGCGCGAATCTCTTGCGGGCGAAAGAGCCAGTCGGATGAAATGCCAACGAAGGTAAGATCGACGCCCTCCGGCGCGGGGCGATTGCGAAGGTCGAAGCTATCCATCGCGTGGGTGAGCAGCGTAAAGGTTGCGCCGTCCATGCGTTCGATGAACTTCTCGCCTTGATGGTCGAGATAGCCCTCAACGTCGAACTGCGCGCGACCCTTGCGATCGGCTTTGCGGTCGTGCCGCTCGCGCAAGAGATCCTCGCTTTTGTAACTCAGCATCGCGATTTTGCGCGCGAGTGCAACGCCGCGCACCGGATCGAGCGCAATCGCTTCGCGCTGCACCGCGTTGAGCGCGATGCCCATCGCCGTATGATGATCGCTTGCACCGATGATGATCGCGTGTGCGACACGCTCGGGTGCATCCATTGCCCACTGCAGCGCCTGCATGCCGCCCAGCGAACCGCCGATGACGACCGCGAGACGTGGGATCTCGAGCCGGTCGAAGACGACTTGTTGCGCCCGGACCATATCGCGCACGCTAACACGCTGTTCCGGTCGGGTAGAGCCATAGCTGCCGCCGAGGACGTTGATGCCGATGACGCACCAGTGGCGCCGATCGAACAACGCGCCTTCACCGACGATGTCGGGCCACCATTCGGCGACACGGCTCGAACCGGTGAGTGCATGCGCAGCGAACACGACGTTCGAACCGTCGGGCAACGGAGCGGCGCCGTCGAGCGTGACGCGCTGCTGGACCGCGGGGAGCGTCACCCCGCAGTCCAGTTCCAGCGCGCCGATGTCGATGGTTTGTTCGGTCACGTCCTTCGACAAGCTCAGGATGACAAAGCCTGGGCGAGGTCAGCGATGATATCGCGTTTGTCCTCGATGCCGACTGAGAGACGAATCGTCGATTCATCCACGCCGCTTTGCAACCGCTCTTCGTCGGTGAGCTGCTGGTGCGTGGTGCTGGCCGGATGAATCACCAGCGACTTCGCATCGCCGACGTTCGCCAACAACGAGAAGAGCTTGAGGCGGTCGATGACGCGCCGCGCCTCGCTCGCATCGCCCCTAACGCGGAAGGTGAGGATCGCACCGAAGCCACCGTTGAGGTACTTCTTGGCACGCGCGTAGGCCGGATCGCCGGGAAGGCCGGGATATTGCACGCTTGCCACCTTCGGGTGCGCTTCGAGAAACTCCGCGACCGCGAGGGCGTTAGTGCTATGGCGCTCGACGCGCAGGCCCAGCGTTTCGAGGCCTTGGAGCAAGAGCCAGGCGTTGAACGGGGAGAGCGCGGCGCCCACGTCGCGGAGCAGCTGCACGCGCGCCTTTAAGATGTAGGCGATATTGCCGAAGACCGGCGCGTACTGCAAGCCGTGATACGACGGATCGGGATCGACGAAGTCGGCCGCGAAGCGCGGGTTGTTGCCCCAGTCGAATTTTCCGCCGTCGACGATCACGCCGCCGATCGCGGTGCCGTGGCCGCCGATGAACTTGGTTGCCGAGTGCACGACGATGTCCGCCCCGAAGTCGATCGGGCGAAGAAGATACGGCGTCGGTAAGGTGTTGTCGACCACCAGCGGCAAGCCGTGCTCGTGCGCGATCGCCGCGATACTTCTCGACGTCGAGCACGTCGATCTTCGGATTGCCGATCGTCTCGGCGAAGATCGCTTTGGTATTCGGGCGGATCGCATTCGCGACAGCGGACGGATCGTTGAAGTCGACCAGCGAGACGTCGACGCCAAAACGCTTGAGCGTATGCGCAAAGGCGTTGTAGGTGCCGCCGTAGAGCGAGGTCGAGCTCACGATGTGGTCGCCGCTGCGCGCGATATTCAGAATCGAATAGACGACCGCGGCTTGACCGCTTGCCACTGCAAGCGCGGCGGCGCCGCCTTCGAGTGCGGCCACGCGCTGCTCGAGCACGTCGGTCGTGGGATTGTTGATGCGGGTGTAGATGTTGCCGAACTCTTGGAGCGCAAAGAGTTTGCCCGCGTGTTCGGTCGAGTCGAAGAGATACGAGGTGGTTTGATAAATCGGAACGGCGCGCGCGTGCGTCGCCGGGTCGCCGCTATGCCCGCCGTGAATGGCGAGCGTGTCAAAATGCGGAGTTGGGGCTTGTTCGAGGGTTGCACTCATGTGCGGAGATCTTCTCTTTCCCGGTCATAACAGCGCAGTTTCAACCTGCGAGACCGGAGCTTCGAGGAGTGAGTCATCCCACACCGGATAGCGTGGGAGTTCGGGATGGCGCGCAAGGTTCGCGAAGAGCGGTGCGATATCGAGGGCCGGTTCGAGCGCGGGGTAGTGCACCGCGCGCTGATTGGCAATGTCGCGCAGCGCCGTGACCACGTCGCCGAGCACCGCCGAGGCGGTGGGAAACCCGCCGGCGCCGGTGCCGGAGAGCAGCAGCGCACCCGCATCGCGCGAGACGACGCGCACGACGTTTTCGGGACCGCTGGCCTGCGCGAACGGATGGGCTTGCGGTACGAGCACCGGGGCGACTTCGCCGCTGGCAACGTTGCCGTTGCGCGTGGCGGCGGCGACCAGGCGAATGCGATAGCCGAGCATTTGCGCGCGGGCCACGTCGCGTTTGCTCACCCCGCTAATGCCGCTGCGGCGTAAGCGCGGCGAGATCACCGCCATTTGAAACGCGAGCTGCATGAGCAGCGCGAGTTTGTGCGCCGCGTCGAGGCCCTCGACGTCGCTGGTCGGATCGACTTCGGCAAAGCCCAGTTCTTGTGCGCGGCGCAGCGCGACGTCGTAGTCTTCGCCGCGTTCCATCTGCGAGAGAATGTAGGTGCACGTGCCGTTGACCACGCCGCCGAAGGCGTGAACGTTGTCGCCGGCGAGCGCGTCGTCGAGCACGCGGATCACCGGAATCGCCCCGCAGGCGGCGGCTTCGTAGCGCAACCGCGCACCGCGCGAATGGGCCAGGGCAAAGAGGCGCGGACCTTGCGTCGCGATGAGATCTTTGTTGGCGGTCACGACCGTGCGCCCGCGTTCGAGCGCGTATTCGAGCAGCTCGGAAGCGTCGTGCGTGCCGCCGATCGCTTCGACGATCAGATCGACGCGCGGATCGTCGATGACGGCGCGCGCGTTCTTCGTGAAGAGCGCCGGATCGATTTCGGCCGGGCGGGCTTTTAACGGATTGGCGATGGCGATCGCCTGGAGTTTGTAGCGCACGCCGCTGCGCCGCTCGATCGCGTCGCGCTCGGAGAGCAGACGCTGCGCGACCGACGCGCCGACCGTGCCGCATCCGAGTAATCCGATTCCAACCGTACAGTCCATGATGGTTTCCCTTTGAGCTCCGAGTAAGTCCGAGGAAGAAAGAACGACGCCCCCGTCGTGTCGGCGGAGGCGTCGTTGGAGTTGCTTCTCGATTCCGTGCTTTACACGGTGCTCCCAATGACTGTCCCCGCCTTATTCATCTGAATAATGCACATGGAACAGGTCATCATGGTGGGCGCGAACATTTCGGGTAGGCTATCATGCCGCTTTGCGCTCCGTCAAGTGCCGGCGCGAAACGAGACCCCGCGCGGCGAAGGGCAGGCGGTAACTTCGGGCAGCGATGCCGGCGGCTTCGAAGCAAGCGGCGATGCGGGCGGCGATCGGGCGCCACGCGGCGCGATCGCGCACGATGGCCAGCACGCTGGGCCCCGCGCCCGAGAGGGCGATCCCGATCAGTTCGGGCGAATCGACGCGCAGCGCCTCGGCCAGTCCCGGCACGACCGCGCCGCGGTAGGGCTGGTGGAAACGGTCGTTCATCGCTTCGCGCAGCACGTTCCAGGAGCCCGAGGCCAGCGCCGCGCCGAGCAGCGCCGCGCGCTGAATGTTGAAGACGACGTCGCGGCGATCGTACTGGATCGGCAGTAGTGCGCGCGCGCGTTCGGTCGCAAGATCGAACTCGGGCACGACGACGATCGCCTGCAGATCGCGCGGCGCGGGGAGCTTGATGCTGGCGCGTGACGATGTGGCGATCACGATGCCGCCATAAACGGCGGGCAGCGCGTTATCGGGATGGCCTTCGAGTTCGCAGACACGATGCGCGATGTCGTCGCGCGAGAGTTCGAGGCCATGGGCGCGCGCGGCGATCGAGATGCCAAGTGCACTTGCGGCGGCGCTGGAGCCCAGGCCCTTGCCCAGCGGAATCGCGTTATTGAGGTGCACGCGCACGCGCGGCAGTTCGCTGCTGATCGTGTGCATCGCGTGGATGAGCATGCGTTCGAACCCGATCTGCGTGGGTTGCTCGGGGCCGCTGAATTCGAGCGCGAAGCGGTGCGCCGGTTCGACCATCGCGCGGGCGCGCAGATCGAGCGCGAGGCCGACGCAATCGAAGCCGGGCCCAAGATTGGCGCTCGTGGCGGGAACGCTGACGACGAACCGGTCACGCAACGGCATAGCTGCTCACGCGGGCGTCTTTGAGGATGTGGCCGGTGAGAATCGCGACGACGTCGGCATCGGCGGCAATCGCACCGGATTCGCGCAGGACACGCGCGCCGGCAAGCGATGCCGCCGAGGCCGGTTCACACCCGATACCTTCGCGACCGATGTGGGCCTTGGCATCGAGAATCGCGTCGTCGCTGACGCACAGTTCGATGCCGTTGAAACGATCGAGTGCGCGCGAAGCGCGGTTGCGCGATTTCGGATTGCCGACGGCAATCGCGCTAGCGGTCGTGTCGACGCCGCGTTCGGCGCGCACCAATGCGAGGCGCGGGAGCTTATCGATCAAACCGAGTTGCAACGCTTCGCGCAGGCCTTTGGAAATCGCCGAGATGTTGCCGAGGTTGCCGCCGGGCAACACGATCCAGTCGGGTACGTTCCAGCCGCGCGCTTCGAGGATCGCGAAGGCCGCACACTTTTGACCTTCGATGCGATAGGCGTTGACTGAATTCACCACCGCTGCGTCGGGCGCGAGATTCAACGAGGCGAACGCGTCGTCGAACGAGCCGTCGACTTCGATCAACTGCGCGCCGTATTCGCGCATCTGCGCGAGCTTGGCATCGCTGACGCGGCCACGCGGCACGATTGCGTAGGCGTCGAGCCCGGCGCGCGCGGCATACGCCGCCATCGACGAGGCGGTGTTGCCGGTGCTCGCACAGACGACCGCGCATGCGCCGCTGGCTTTGGCGGCCGAGATCGCAACCGTCATGCCCAGATCCTTGAACGAGCCGGTCGGGTTCATGCCGAGGTGCAGATAGGCCAGGCGATCGACGCCGGCGTAGCGCGCGCCCGGCGCGGAATCGTAGAGCGGGACGTTGCCTTCGGCCAGCGACACGATCGATTCGGCCGGGATCGCGGGCAGCAGTTCGCGCCAGCGCCAGACGCCCGAGGCGAAGAGCGGTTCGTAGGAGGCGCGACGCTCGCGCACGAGGCGGCGCAGCCCGACCGGGTCGAGCCGGAGCGGCTCGAGCTCGAACTCGGGCAACCCGCCGCACCGGCAGATCTGAAGGGGGTCGGCGACCGCGCCGCAGTCGCTGCATTCCACGCGCATGATGGCTCCTGACAATGCAAGAAGCCCCGCACCAATCGGTGCGGGGCTTCGTAAGCTGTCCTTGATCTCGTGTTTTAGCCTACGTCAACCTGCACCGAACGACAGTGGTCGTGGTGGTGGTGGTCGTCGTGGTCGTCGAAACGAACATCGAGATCATGGTTTGGCTACCTTAGCAGCAGTAGGGCCGGCCGGTCAAGGGGCATTACCGAGGGTTAACGGTGACGCTCTCGCCGTTTGGGTGCCTCTTCTCGGTACTGTCCGCTAGCGGATCGCGCAAACGGCCATGGTGGCAGGCAATCCGTCGAACGGGTTCGATTCCCGTTGGCGCTACCAAAACACCCGTTTTTACGGGTGTTTTTAGCTTGTTTTTTCGAGCGTCTACCTAAATGTCTACCTAACGGTAGCGTATTCGGTTCTAGCGCAGGCCGCCGCCCAAGGTGGGGCAAGAGCCGCAGAGGCGCTCGCCATTCGGCATTCGCGTGTGCGCGTCGTGAGCTAGCGAGATGCGTGTCCGGCACCGGGCGCAGAGCGCAGGCTCGTATTCCGGCGGGTTACTGAGCCGTTCGAAGTTGTATTCGTTCGTTCCGTACCAAACGTACATTTCGGTTTCGAATGAAGTGCGGCAATCGGAGCACGTCTGCCAGTCACCGAAATGGCCTTCGTTGTGATGATATCCGCAGAGCGTGAAGCGCATATGCTTGATGAAGCAACTTTTTTTCGTGTAGCCATCACCGATCGGGTTTCCGCAGCACGGCGCTTTCGTTAGGGCCTCCGCTCTCCCGCATATGCCGCATCGCATTCCCGCCCCACCGGCGGACTTCTTCCGCGCTCGCGTCACTTTTGCGCTCGCTTAATGTCGATGGACAACTGCTCGAGACGAAGTTTATCCAGGTGCGCGTCGATGCGATCAGCGATCTCCGTATCTTCGCGGAGGCGCCTCGAGAGCGACCTCCCCGTCGCGGCCTGTCTCTGTTTCCGAGCTTCAATAGCGTTCATGGTGTCCTCGCGTTTTTACACGAACTGAGGCCCAGGTTTCGAAATTCTTCGGGGCTGAGGCGAGCGTCCTTGAGGATCGATGCCAAAAGACCGCGCCGCAGCGTCTTGTCGGCGTGAACCGGGACAGAAGTTTTGCGGCCGTTTAGACAGAGGGCCCCGTCGACCCACGAGGAAATGTCCATAAATACCGGGCTTTTCCATATTGATTTGTTCATGTATATATGATATTTTATAGGTAGAAAGAACATATATATATGAACGCCAACCAAGCTGCCCTTGCCCGTAAGCAATTGGAACGCCGCCTTGCGCCCCTCCGGGAGATGATGCTTGTCGCTCCCCCAAAAGGCTGGATCAAAGCAATTCGGGAGTCGCTCGGCATGACCGCCCGCCAACTAGCCACTCGCATGGGCGTTGGGCCATCGCGTATCCCGGTCATCGAAGAAGCTGAAATCACCGGCGCGACCACATTGAAAACGCTGCGGCAGGCCGCCGTGGCGATGAACTGTGCCTTTGTCTATGCCTTCGTGCCGATCGAACCGCTCGACGAGATACTGCGCGATCGCGCGATGCAAAAAGCGCGGAAGGACGTTGCGCGCCTCGATCACAGCATGCGCCTTGAAAATCAGGCGCTCCTTAAATCCGATCTCGACGCCGAACAGCAGCGCACGATCGACCTAATCCTTTCCGGCTCGTTACGTGGCCTGTGGGATGAGGAGCGTGCGCATCATGCCTGATCCTCTGTTCGCTCGTGATGATGACGCGAACACGCCTCTCACCGCCGAAGAGCGCGAAGCGCTCATCCCCTCCTACGTCACATTGCGACACGAGTTGAATGAAGCCGAACAGATCAACATCGGCGCGGCGCTACGCTGGGCTGCTGCGCGCAAGCGCGAGATCCTCGATCGGAGTTTTCTTGGCGAACTGCACCAACGGATGTTCGGCGACGTATGGCGTTGGGCGGGGCAATATCGTACGACCGAGCGTAATATTGGCGTCGAGGCCTATCGGATCGCCACGGAGGTGCAGCAAGCCATCGACGATGCGCGATTCTGGGTCGAGCATGCCACGTATCCATCCGACGAAATCGCGGTGCGATTTAGTCACCGCCTTGTCGCCATTCATCCTTTTCCCAACGGGAACGGGCGCTTTTCGCGTCTCGTTGGCGATCTTCTCGCCCGTCAGCTCGGTCAGCCGCCCTTTACTTGGGGGCAGGCAAACCTGGTCAATGTCGGGGAGACCCGGGCGCGGTACGTCGAGGCTCTACAGGCCGCCGACAAGCATGATATGGCGCCGTTGCTGCTTTTTGCACGCTCCTAGGTATCGCAGGTCATCGATCTCTCGGCGTCTACCCAAATGTCTACCTACCTAGGAACACAGCGCGGGCCCTGGCGACACAGCATGACACGAACCGCGCGGGGACGGGACGAGAAAACACGGCTTGACACCCTATCAAAAAGTTCGATTCCCGTTGGCGCTACTGCTGCGGTAGCTCGCATTACAGGGGCAAATGCGCCTTCCTTCTGTGCTCAGCCGCTCGCGTTTTCGGCACGGCAGCAACTCCAGAAGTTTGGGCGCAAATCAGTTTCCAGTC
>CAWHWL010000019.1:0-56049 GCA_963833045.1 Vulcanimicrobiota bacterium | reverse complement strand
CGAGAGTGTCAATCGCCACCCAATTTCGGACTTTGCCAAACCTAGTCGGATTTTTCCATTCGAGCCGGACTGACCGACCGCTCGGGCCCCCCAAATTTTTGGCGCCAACCCGGGAATCGGACCCGATGGCACTCGTGATAACGCATACTTTAGTGTATGTAACAGAGCGCCGCCCATGCGATAGCCAGCACGGCCCACTTCCTTAGATAAGACAGATACGACCTGGGAGGGGCTGCTGTTTGTGACCAATCCCGGGTCGAAAAGACGAGGCCGCGGCCGGTTGTCGGCCGCAACGATGGACCGCCGCCGCGGTTGCTTATGGTTAGCTGGAAGCGGGGCCGTAGAATCCGGGAGGGCGATCGGAGCGCCCGCGCGGGGGTTGGAGCATTGACGTGATCATGGAGCAGGCTGTCGACAACCCACTTCTATCCGTCAAAACCCCGCGCGAGCGCTCCGTCCGACGACTTGTCTGAACATCGCCGGATCTTACGTGGCGCGGCAGCATCGAAGGCGCCCCACCACAAACCTATCGCACCGCGCGCTCACGGCTGTCCCACACCGACAATCGCAAGAGCGACGAGAAGCGTCGCCAATGCGTAACCGACGTACGCCGAAAGGCGGCCATGGTGAATCCGAGCCAACATGGTAGCGGCGCGGCGAACGAGGTTGGCTATCGGCTCGCTAATGAACCGATCCGACAGAAATATATCCTCTCGCGCTCTCCGGATCGCCGCGCGGAAATGGTCATGGATCGTCTCGCGCGTATTTTCGACCTCCGTCGGGTCGAACACGGCCTCGAAAATGACGCGGACGGGATTCGAGAATCCGGTAGCCGTGTACGTCATCTCGGGCAAGACCCGCGTCAGACCGCCAGCCCACGTTTTCGAGCGTTGCGCACGGCGCGCGCGGGTCGCAAAGCGCACGACTGCATATGTAACAAGCGCAAGGACACCGATAATCACCCACAGATAGGTCGTCGACATTGCAAACACCACGGGATTGGCGCTCCCCCCACGAAGCATGACGACGAGTCCACGGCCAGGAAGCCATGAGCCGATTTGCGCCCCAAGTGCGTGAAACGTTGCAAGGAAATCGGCGGGCAGCGGACTCGGCCCTGACTCCGGCCGGAAGAATGGCGGAACGAGTGTTCCTGTCACTACATCCGCACCGAACGCCGCGACGGAGGCGCGTCCAATGATTGGTAACACGTACGTGGGCAGCGCGCCGAGCAAGACGCATTCGAGCGCGAGCAGCGCCATCCCGACTAGCATGCTACGCGGCGCTTCTGCCGGCTTCGGGCGATCGGTCCGCTGCCAGCCGAGAAACGACATGCCGAACGCCTTCACAAAACACGTAACAGTAAGGGCTGCGGTTAGCGCAAGGGTCGCGCCGCAGAGCGCAAAGATTACTCGATACGTGATCGACCCAAGCTCAGCACTGCGAAGCAAGACCTGAAACGTCAACCACTCGCTGACGAATCCGTTCAGCGGCGGTATCGCGGCGATCGCAAAGACCCCGATAAAGAACAAGGCCGCCGTGACCGGAAGGACGCGGATAAGACCCCCGAGCGCATCCATCGAGCGTGTCCCCATCTTTGCATCAACGGTCGCTGCACCAAGGAATAGCAGCCCCTTGTACGCCGAGTGGTTTGCTAGATGGTACATGCCGGCGGCAAAGCCGATACCGGCAAAAAACGGCATCCCGACCGAGGTAAATACAAAGGCTGCCCCAAGGGCGGTAATCACAATGCCGATATTTTCGATCGAACTGAAAGCGAGCATCGCCTTCATGTCGTCGACGATCGTCGCGTAGAGAATGCCGACGATCGCTGAAATCGCACCGACGATCATCACCACGAGTCCCTGCGCAGGCTGGTGTGACGGTGCCAAGACCATGTTCACCAGGACGATACCGTACACGCCCACGTTCAAAATGACGCCGGAGAGGAGAGCCGACACGTTTCCTGGCGCAAGCGGGTGGGCCCGCGGCAACCACGAGTTGATTGGCAAGAGTCCGGCCTTGACGCCAAAGCCAAAGAATGCGAGGAGAAAGACCGCCCACGATATCCCCCCTGAAAGCATTGCCGGGGGGCCCGCAAAGGAGAGTGATCCTGGTCGCGCAAGGAGCATCGCCAGAATCGCCGCCACGGTCCCGGCTTCGCTCATGCCCAGCATCGCAAAGGCCGCGCGCGCGTGGCTAACTTCGCGCCACTCAAACGCAACGAGTAGGGCGCTTGCGATCGCGATGACCTCCCAATCGATAAAGAACGACGTCACATCGCGACAGATGAACAGCCCAATAATCGCGGCAAGCAAAGCGCAATACCAAACGGTGAACGCTCGTAGCGAATATGCCGCTGCGTAGCGTTCTAGGTATCGATACGAGAACAGGGATGTTGGGATGTACACGAGTGAGGCGATGCAGGTAAACCACGAGCCAATCGTTGTCGTCCCGATAGAAATCGGTCCAAGGACCGGAAGGGTCCACAGCACGGCATCGCCGCTTGGGCCGGCATAGAGACAGAGCGCTCCACCAATGAATGAAAGCGTCGATGCGAGACAGCCCGTCACGACCAAGACGCGCGAGGCCCACCGCTCAGTGCTCTGAAACGCGACGTTTGCGCCGATGATGCAAACAGTGATCGCCCACAATGTCAGAACGAGCGCAAGCGTATTCATGCGTCTGGTGCTCGCTTGATCTGTCCGCAGACGAGTCGTAAGGCATCAATGATGGCATGTGGCGGAGGTGGGCACCCCGGGACCACCAGATCAACTGGGATAATCTCGCCAATCCCGGCCGACGACATCAGTGATGGCCCGAAGATGCCGCCGCTCGTCGCGCAGACCCCGACCGCTACGACGCGTTTAGGCTCCGGCATTGCGTTGTAAGCCGCGACCAGCGCGTCGCGCATCTGGCGAGTTCCCGGTCCAACGACAAGCAAGACATCAGCCTGCCGTGGGGTTGGCGTGACGAAGATCCCCAACCGATGCAAATTATACGATGGCCCATTCGTCTGCGCGAGCTCGTTCAGGCACGATCCACAGTCGCCGGCGTCAATGATTCGGACATGAAGTGAACGTGCGAAAGCACCCGGTAGAGGCTCTTGCGAGTTCGCGTCAGCTCTATGCGCCCAAGTAACGTCACGTCGCCAGTTCTGTGCGTCCCGTCCTTTGCACCGCATACACAGCACGCAGCGATCGTCGTCCACGCGCGCGGTAGCGCCGATCGTCTGGATAGCATCGGTGGGACAGCGCGCCGCCACTTCTTGCGCGCGTTCCGCACTTGCGTACTCAGTCGTGGTCGGAAGCCCCGGAGAGAGCGAGCTCGAGACGCTGCCGTCCGGAAGCGGCTCGGTCCAAATGCCGGCAGTAACTCCGCGGATAAACCAATTCTTCATCGGTCGTTCTCCGCAACCGAAAGATCCAACGTGGCAAGAACGATCGGGAAGTCCTGAAACGCAAAGTCTTCAGTTGCGACGTGAAAACCGTGCCAGTTTCTGAACGAAGGAGGCGTAAGGCGGTACCGGACGACGACGCCTTGTGCGTCGCACTCTACCCATTGAACAGACGCTCCGCGCGGTGCCTCGCTCCAGCCAAGAGCCTCGCCTGCACGTACAGTGAGATCGCTCGCCACGGATCCGTGTGGAAGCTCGGCGACCACCGTGCGCATGATCCGCAGCGATTGCGCCATTTCCGAAAAGAGGACGCGCAGGCGCGCGTAGCCGTCGCCTTCCGCTTCGACGGGTACGTCGAACGCAATGTACGGATAGGCGCCATAGGGCTGCACGACACGCATGTCGGCGGCTACGCCGCTCGCGCGGGCAAATGGGCCCACAATCTCAAAGATGCGCGCGGACTCGTCCGAGACGATGCCAACTTGCTCAATGCGATCAAGGAAGCTACTCGCATTCTCCAACGCCTTGCGCAAGGGTTCAACCTTGCCGAGCACACGATCGGCCTGCTCGATTGCGTCTTCCAACGTCTGGCGGTCGTAGTCGGTCATCAGGCCGCCAAGTGCGAGCACACCAAAGAGGTAGCGGTGCCCGGCAACCTCACCGCAGATTCGCAGCAGTTGTTCTTCCATCCAGAGTGCTTGACTCTCTGCAACTTGGAGTGCCGTCGACGCGCAGATCTCGCGAACCGAGGTCATATGGTGACGCAGCCGTTCGAGTTCTGCGAAAAATGCCCGCAGCGACTGGGCCCGCGGCGGCACCGGAATACCCAATGCACGTTCGACCGCCTGACAATACGCGACGCCGTTTCCGATAGCCGACGTCCCGTTACAGCGCTCGGCAAGTAGCAGTACGTCTTGAGCGGTCCGACCTTCGGCGATTTTCTCAATAGCGCGATATTTGTAGAAAAGCCGGGGTACCGCACGGACAACATCCTCACCCACCGTCTCGAGCAAGAAGAGCGCGGATTCGGCGTCGCCTGAGTACACCGGACCAACCGGCATCACAAAGGCTCCCTGTTCCTCGAGCACTCGCTTCGGATGCCACTCACGGTGCTGCTCGGAGATATTCTCGTTCGATTGAACCCTCGGACGCATCAACCCGAGGTTTTCGGCCCACTGCTCGTTGTGTAGTACAAAATCGCCCAGACGCGGATGCTCGGTGAAACGAATTGAAAAAAGGTCCTCAATCTCGCGTTCGAACCAGTCTGCCGCAATCGTGACATTCGTGAGGCTTGGCAATGTTCGATCGATCGCGTCCGGCGCGACTCGCAGTTCGACCCAGCCGGGATGCTGCGTTGCGTAAAGGCAGTAGCGTACGTCCAGGCCGCGCCCGTTTTCGCGCGCAACGATCGTTCCAATCCGCCATTGTTGCGCGCTGAAATACTTCATCATCGCACGCAGATACCGCAGTTCGACGTCCGCAGCAATCATCTGATCTTTGAGGCGCCATTCGATATCGGGCCAGATCGTGCGAAGGTCATTTAAAGCGTTGGCGATCATCGCGTTATGCCCCCAAGATCTTCGCCGCACTCTCAAGTGCATTCCCGAGCCCGGTCGGCAACCATACGCCAAACACGAACACCGGAATTGCACCGAGAAACAGCGTGAGCCGGCACGATATCGGAACATTGCGCGGAATCTCTTGGCTCGGCGTGCCCGCAAGCATCAATGTCACGTGCCACATGACGCCAAAAAAGGCAATGACGATGAATATGGCTAGCAACACCGCGACCGCGTAACCATGCGCCTCGAGCGCGGCGCGAAGAATTGCGAGTTCACTTGGGAAGACAGCCATCGGGGGCGCGCCGCCGATCGCTAGACCGCCAAGCAACATACCTGCGCTCGCGACACGACTCATACCAAGTAATCCGCGCACGTCGGCAATGTCGCGGGTTCCCGTGACAATAAGCGTGGCGCCAGCGGCGTAGAAGCAAAACGACTTCGTTATCG
Source organism: Vulcanimicrobiota bacterium (assembly GCA_963833045.1). Lineage (GTDB taxonomy): Bacteria > Vulcanimicrobiota > Vulcanimicrobiia > Vulcanimicrobiales > Vulcanimicrobiaceae > Aquilonibacter. The sequence continues at coordinate 50,646 of CAWHWL010000019.1, read as the reverse complement.
TATGAGCAAGCATCTGCCACAGCGTCGCAACGTCGCCAATTGGCGTAAAGAAGCTCGCCGCAGTTAAGATAATTCCCATGTGCTCGACCGTGGAAAACGCAAACAGCCGTTTGTAGTCGTGCGCCTGGACGATCAGCAAGGCCGCAACGCCAACGGAGATTAGCCCCACCACGGCAAACCACAAATTCACGTGCAGGGAACCGTCTGCCGCAAAGACATCTCGCAACCGCAACAATACGTAGAGGACCGCGCTCGTCTCGATGCCCGAGAGCATGGCGCATACCGGGGACGGCGCTTGGCTGTGCGCGTCGGGTAACCACGTATGAAGCGGCACAAGGCCGATTTTGGCGCCGTACCCGACGAGCAAAAGCACGAAAGCGGTGCTCAACAGCGCATGATTCATGTGCGGTGCCGCAATGCGCAGCCCACTCCAGGTGAAGTCTGTACTTCCGGTGGCGTGCAATGCCCAGAATAGCATCAGGATACCGAGGACCGCGATCGTCGCGCCAAGGAGCGTGAGCACCATATATTTCCACGCGGCTTCGACCGCTTGTGCGTTCATCGCGTAGCTCACGAGCAGAACCGATAGCAGCGTCGTTAGCTCGACGAAAATCCACACAAGTCCAAGCTCGCTCAGCAACGGAATACACAGCATCGAGAACGCGAACAGGTTGAAGTTCGCGTGGTAGAGGCGCGTGCGCCGCTCGTCGTGCTTTTCGACGGCCAGGTAACCCCATGAAAAAAGCCCGGCCGTGAAATACACAAAGGCGATTAGGACTAAGAGTAACGCGCCAAGAGCGTCGACTTCCACCCATCCCGGAGCGACAGCAACTGCCGCGCCAAATTGCAATTTCAGCAGGAGGCGCACCGCGACGACTAGGGCGATTAGTGATGCGGCCAGCGTAATAGCCGGCGCGATACGCGCGCTACGCGGAATCGCGTTCCAGATCGCCGCGAGCAATGCAACGCAGGGAATCAGGACAATCGTCACGGGACCTCCCGCAGCGAGGCAAAGGTCCCGACCTCGGTCGTTCCCATTTGGCGGTACGCAATACGCGTAAGTAGCGCAACAATGAACGCTAGGAGAGGCACATCGAACGCGATTGCAAGTTCGGCGATAAGCGGAAAATCCGGCGCGATCGCAATGCCAGCTAGGAACGCAGCGTTCTCCATTGCGAGGATCCCAAGCAGCTGTGGGACTGCCTCTGTGCGAACGGCCAGCAGTAGCAGACCGACGAGGAGCGCCGCAAAGCCCATCGCAATGTTGCCGGCCGAGAGATTCGGCGCCGCCCGCACGACATGTTGCGCAAATGCATAGCCTGCGAATGTCAGCGCAAGCGCGATCAGGAGTGTTATCGGGATATCAAGCGCCTGCGAAAGCTCACGGCGGTAGTAGTTGCCACGCGGCGTTAGCACCCGCAAGAGCCACGGAATAATGATCGCCTTCGAGAGAACGGTGACACAGCCAAGGGCAAAGAGATGCCAGGAAAACGGGTCGGCACCCAGGAGGAATGCCGACGCTGCGAGCAAGAGCGATTGCACGACAAAAATGAGCATGCATGCGCCGATCTGCCGCGTTACGGTCATCGCAATGGTGCTGATAATGAATAACCCAAGGACGAGCGCGTTCAGCTCCACAAACACGTTTGTCACAGGTGCAGAATCTCCGTAACCATTGCTGTTACCGATACGACGAACGCTGCGGTCAAAAACTCTGAAATTCGGAAGAGACGTAGCTTCGCGTAGGATGACTCCACGGCAACTATGATCCCGACAAGAATTAGCATCTTTAGCGCCACGAGTAGGACCGCCAATCCGATATCCGGCAGAGCCGCGCTGGCGGCGAGCCCCCATGGCGTCGTTAGTACGTTGAGGAACACGATCCCAAGAACGACGAACTTCATATAGCCGCCCCACTTGACAAGTGCTGCGCCGCGTCCAGAAAACTCCAGCGCCTTCGACTCGTCAATCATTGCCAGCTCGAAATGTCCGGTCGGATTGTCAACCGGTAGCCGCCCGGTTTCCGCAAGAAGCACCATGAAGAACGCGATTAAGAGCAGTACGTGTGAAGGCGCGAAGAAGTTCGCGAGCGGATGAACCCAATGTTGCTGCACGATATACGGGATCGTCGAGTTGGCGACGAACGAGACTGTGAACAGGACGATAATAATGACCGGCTCCGCCAGGAATCCAACCATGCGTGTCCGGCTTGCTCCCATCGCCCCATAGGGGTTCCCCCCATCAATCGCCGCAAGCGTGAAGAACATTCCCGAAATCGCGAGGATAAAGCCTACGCCCACCATGTCGCCTGCAAAGGCGAACAATAACGGGAAATCGGTCAACACCGGAATCAGTAACGTCACAATGAGCGGGACGATGAATATGAACAACGGCGCCGTTCGAAAGATCCAGCCGCTTTCTTCGGATATACGCTCATCCTTCGAAAACAGTTTGCGGAGATCGCGGTACGGCTGCAGAATGCTTGGGCCTTGCTTCGACTGCACGAGTTCCTTTGCGCGCGCGAGAATGCCGGCAAAGAGCGGGGAGAGCAGCAAGACAAACGCGACTTGCAGAATGTTAAGCCCAATCGACTGAATCATCGATCGCGACCTACGGAACCCGGGGAGGTTTTGGCGCTACCACAACAGCTCCCATACTCAGAGTGATTTGAGTAGGAGCCATCAGCCCTGGCACGGGCGTTAAGCGAGCTCCATCGCTGTGTGGACCGTTGTCAGCCTCTTCTGATGCCGTAGGAAAAGGACCTCCCGGGCGTCGTTGCCGCGTCTTGCGTTTACCAAGCGGCGCGCCGGAAAGAACACGCGGATGGATGACAATTCAGACGACGGCCTGTATCATGGGGTTAATTTTGCGCTGCGCTTGCAGCATGAGGTGATGAATGCTCGAGTTCAAAAAAGGACAGCTGCTTCGGATCTTCGTCGACGAAGCCGATCGCCACGGTCTTCAACCCATGTACACGGCCGTCGTTGAACTCCTCCGCACCAAGCATATCGCCGGCGCCACGGTCTTTCGCGGCATCGAAGGGTATGGCCAGCACGATCAAATTCACATTGCACGGGTATTTTCGTGGCTTCCGAATCTTCCAATTCTGATTGAAGTTGTCGACGACAAGGACAAGATCGATCAGATTTTGCCCGATCTTGAACAACTCGTAGGCGAAGGTCTCGTCACGGTTGAGGCGGCCGATTATCTTCGCTTGAGCCGCGAGCCAAAATCGGGACGCGCGCACGCGTGAGTTGATACGAAGGAGCCCGTATCAGCGGCGCACGGACGGTCGCCTTTTGCGACTTTAACGGAACTATCGTCGATCGCGACATGCTTGACTATCTCGCGTCGACAACGGGCAGCTACCCAGATAGCACTTCGCTGCCGCTGGAGCGCGAATATCGCAGCGACATCGCGCGGCGCGCACGCGCCCTGTCCTTTGACCAAGACGAAGCCGAGCGGCGGCTCGAGGCCGGAATCCACTTCGATGACTCATTTCCGGAGTTTGCGCGTGCCTGTGCCGGCGCGGGCGTTGCGCTACTTGTGCTGACATCGGGCGTTGAGGAATTGGTTACGCGCTATCTTGCTCGGCGCGGTGTGAATTTGCCGGTGATTGGTAACAGCGTCGAAATTAGAAATGATGGCTGGCGGATTCATTTTCGCGATGACAGCCTTGCCGGGATCGACAAGAGGGGTTTCGTTGACAGCGCGCGCGACGAGGGGCACCCCACCGTCGTTCTCGGCGATGATCGATCCGACTTCGAGGCGGCACTACAGGCCGACATTACCTATGCAAAGACAGGGAGCGAGCTGCAGCGCTATCTGGCTTCCCGGCAGCGACTTTGCCGTGCATTTGGGCGCTTCGAGGAGATCGTCGAGCGATGGCCACCCTCCACGTGGTAGACGAAGGGCGCACACTTCGAGGGCGAGAATCTGTCTTCAAACGGGGATGGAGCACCCCCGCGAACCGCCGGCGCCGCCGGCTGATGGCTCCTGACCACTGTTGTGACGGTCAGGAGTTTTTTGATGCCTCACACACCTCATCGCCTCGAAGAGCTCTTCACAAATCTCCGAAGGGTCGAAAAGGCTGCACGCGCGCGTCTGATTGCCGGCTGCGCCGAAGACGATGCACGACTTGAGGAATTTTTCGTCCATCCGCTAAGGGTTGTCGAGCGCGAAGCGATCGCGGCTCTTGCCGGGCAAGGCACAGGGCTAGAACGCGATCTCGCAACGAATCTTGGTCGCGATGTCTTCGATCGAATCGGCTTAGGGTTCGGACGCTTCGTGTGTGCGAACATTGGTCTGCGGGCGCGTGCGCGGTTTAAGATCTATGCTCGCGAAATTACCGATGCTGAGATCGCCATCATTGAAGCGATCGCGGTGATGCGCGTATTGCGAGCCAAGCGACGCTTGCCAAAAATGTTCGCGATTCAGCGCGTCACGATCGAGGATCTTCGAATCCCGGCTGGTCCCGAGCACGCTTCGGAGGTACGAGCTTGGGTAGATGAGCTTCACCGGTTGGTCCGTGACGAAGTACGCCGCACTTTAGCCGCGTCGCGAGACCGCGTGCTCGCGCACGGATCCGAGCGCATGGGCATTGTAAAGACGCGCATCGATCTCGCGCTGTTCGCTCCGGTTCAACCTAGAGCACGGGCGAGAGCCTAACGTGCGAAGCGACGCGCTCGGACCAACAATCGAATCGATTGATGCGTTGGAAATCCTCGACTCTCGTGGGTCGCCTACGGTTCGAGTTTTTACGCGCTTAGCTGACGGGTCACTCGGCGTCGCAAGCGCGCCCTCGGGGAGATCAACGGGAGCACGCGAGAGCATCGAACTTCGTGATGGTGGAGCGGCTTTCGGTGGCCGCGGCGTGCAGAATGCCATTGACAACGTGCGCGGTCCTATTTCAGCGCTTCTGCGCGGACAGCGCGCAGGCGATCCGACCATCATCGACCGCATGCTCGTCGAGCTCGATGGAACCCCGAATCGCTCGCGTCTCGGAGCGAACGCGATCGTCGCCGTCTCAATGTCCGTTTGGCGAGCGTTGGCAATCTGCAACGCCCACCCACTGTGGAAGACCCTCGCACAAAACCCTTCAAGCCTTCTGCCCATTCCGCTCTTCAACGTGATCAACGGTGGCGCTCATGCAGAAGGTGGCCTGCAAATCCAGGAGTTCATGATCGTCCCACATGGCTTTTCGACGATGCGAGATCGCGTTCGTTGCGGAGCGGAGGTGTACGCCGAGCTACGATTGTGCTTCGCGGAAGCCGGCATGCCCACAAGTGTCGGCGACGAGGGTGGATTTGTTTTCAACGGCAACGAGGTCCGGAACGCAATCTCGCTGCTATGCAAGGCCATCGAGCGCAGCGGCTATCGAGTAGGACAGCAGGTGTCTCTTGCGATTGATGCAGCGGCGAACAGCTTTCGCAACCAGGACGGAACCTACTCGCCTGAAGTCGGCCTACGATTGTCGACCGATCAGATGTGCGATTGGTGGTGTCACCTCGTCGAGCAGACCTCTATCATCATCCTCGAAGACCCACTGCATGAAGACGACGTCAAAGGCTGGGATCAGCTTACGCGCCGACTTGGAAGCCACGTCACGCTCGTTGGGGACGATATCTTCGTCACCGATGCCGCCCGCATACAGCGTGCCGTCTACGACGGCATTGCGAACGCCGTGCTTCTTAAGCCGAATCAGATCGGGACCGTGAGCGAAACGATCGATGCCTGGCGCGTGGCAGTGCGCGCCGGGTACAAGACCGTCGTATCTCACCGATCGGGCGAAACCTGCGACACCTTTATCAGTGATCTTGCGGTCGGCATCAGCAGCGACTACATCAAGGCAGGGGCACCGGCGCGCAGCGAACGGGTCGAAAAATACAATCGCCTGCTCGAAATCGAGCACGAGATGCGCACGTGACGATCGAGACATTGCGCAACGATACAAAAAGGCATCTCGATTCCCTGGCATCTCTGGCAGAAATCTATGGCGATAACCTCTTGCGCGCTGACGTGGCCTCGATCGTGGAGCAGGCAAAACACAATGTCGCCTCGGTTGTCGTCCTCGGTCAGTTCAAACGTGGGAAAAGCTCCCTGATCAACGCGCTATTGGCCGAGAACCTCCTGCCGACGGGGCGGCTGCCGCTCACAGGCGTGATGACCCGAATCGCGTTCGGCGAGCGCGGCGCGACGGTGCACTATCTTGACGGCCATGCGGAGCCAGCCGACCTTCGCGAATTGGCAACCTTCGTTACCGAGGAGCGCAATCCAAAGAACGAGCGCGGTGTTGCACAAGTCGACGTAACACTACCGCTTGCGATGCTACGCGAGATTATCTTGATCGATACGCCCGGCATTGGCTCTACCTTCGAGCACAACACGCAAACGGCTAGAGCCGCGACTGAACGCGTTGACCTCGGCATCTTTGTCACCGGTCCGGAACCGCCGCTAACGAGTGAGGAAATAGCTTTCCTTCGGCACGTACGCGATCTCGCCGACCGTGTGATCGTGGTCCTCGCGAAAATCGACCTTGCCGAAGATGCTGAGGGTGAAGTCATGACCTTTACCCGAAACACGGTCGAGGCTGCACTCCACGAACCGGTTCTGTTGTTTCCCGTCGATGCAAGGCTCCGTGACGCACGCATCGATGCTTTTCGCGACGCCGTCGAAGCGGGCGTAGCTGAAAGTGGAGGCGTCCTCGCACGCAGGTCCCGCGCTCGGCGTGTCCGGCGCGCGGTCGCACAGCTTCGTCGCAGCCTCGAATTACGGCGGGCAGCCGCGTTGCTCCCGAGCGAGGAGCGCGCACAGGCGCGCGATCTCTTTGCGCGGATCGCGGACGACGTGGACGAGCGTGGTCAAATCCTCATCCGCGCAATCGAGTCGTTTCCCGCAGAGGAACTTATCTCGGTCGACGTGCTGCTTGACGATCTCCTCGAAGCCGCAGCGACTGCGCTTCACGCAGACCTTGACCGTTTCGTCGACCTAGGCCCCAGCAACGGAGAGCAGGCAATCTTTGAGAGCGTCGCCGCATTCGAAGCCGAGTGGGCCGGCCAAGTTTCGTCAGCGCTTGCGAAACGGATCGAGAAGCGCCATGCTTCGGCGTTCAAGCTTGTTACCGAGCTTGAAGAGCGCTTTTCGCAGGCTGCGAACGAGGCACTCGGCTTGGAATCGTACGAAGATACAGAGGGCGATCGCGCCGAGTTTGGTACGCGCGAAGCAGCTACCCGAATGAGTGCGCCAACCCCGACAACCGGGCTCGAGCTTGTGACCGGCGGCCTGTTGAGTGCGCTTCCGGGCCCCCTTCGCGCACACGCACTGCGCAAGCGCTATCGGGCTCGCGTCACTGAACTTCTCGACCGCTCGAAGGGGCGCGTTCGCGCAGCGGCAACACGCTATCTTTTGGAGTGGCGCCTGGCGAACGTCGGGCTGGTTCGGGAGCGGCTAGCTACTGCCCGTCGCATCATCGAAGACGCCTTCGATCGTGCAAGCGAGTCGGGCGACGATCCGGAGACAGACGCGCATTTGCAAGATATGGAACGCGACGAACGTAGGTTGGATGCAATTGTTGCGGCGTTCCCGTAGCCGGCTTTCCACAACTATCGCAATGTTGTGCCCGAATGACCAGGAGCGCCGTGCGATCCTCACGCGAAGCGTAGAGCTGCCCTTTACGTACCAGGATGTCGCCGCAATGCTCTTGGGCGACAACCTCTGGTATCGGCCGCTGCAAGAATATCGTAACTACCTGGAATCGCTCACCTCTCGACCGCATTTGTGGGACTTCGTCTTTGAGGACTCCAGGACGTGGAACGACAAACGATGGCAATCCCTCACGCTCGCCGCACGCGTTGCGCGAACCCGAATCGGCTCACTCGTGCACGCGTCAACGTTCGTCTTTGCGCCTTCGGCAGTAGGCCTGCCGGGCACCAAACTGAAGCGCGCGCTCGCAGAACTGAGCGCGAACGGCCTCTGCCGTGCACTTCCTAGTGGCTCCTACCAACTCGAACCCGTTGCGCCCGTAGACCAAATACGTGGTGACCTACATCTAGCGGAGATCATCGCTCATTGGTTGCTCATGCTCGCGCACGCGGATCTTGTTGCGAAGGATCGCAGTCCATCGGGCTACGAGGTATCCGGATACGCTGAGGCTTGTCCCGCATGCCGTTCAGCATGGGGCATCCGGCCGCGCACAAACCAGTGGATACCACCCTTCCATCCCGGTTGCCGTTGCTTTGCGCAGCCGCGCTTCGCCAGCGGCAGCTCGTCGCGGCAGATATGACAAAGGCGCAAAACACCAGATACGCGTTAAGGAGACCGACGTAAAGGCCGGTCTCCCCGAACGTGCATCTAGCCGCGACGCGAGATTCGCCGATACGTTCTGCGGGACGTTTTGCGCGACGCCTTGCGGACTCTCTTTCGGCGCTTCATCCACTCCGAAAGGCCTGAGCCACCAGAAGCTCGCCGGCCACCCTTGCCGCGGCCGCGTCCACCCTTCTTTGCCGCGCGCTTTTTCGGCGTGCAATTGGGGCAGTGCGAAACGCGTCGGTTTGGGGCAAGCGGTTTTCCGCAGAATCGGCATGTGCGGTTGTAAGCCATGGGCTTACCTCCTCATTAGCGATTTGCAAAAAGCCGGGCGGTCACGCCGAACCGGATCGACTTACGCGATTCCCCCTTCTATTCACGCGGCCCGGTGATGGAATTAACCAACACCTCCTACCGCATATATATCACACCCGCGCAAGCCCCTATGATTGTGCGGTGGCCAAACTGCCGATCGGAGGTTCCTCGAAGCACCGCGGCGTTTGATCGGGTCGCTCTGATGCTACGCGAGTATCCTTGCGAGACTCGCGTACTGGTCTGCGTACTTCTCAGCGTTCACATCTCGCAAATGCGCGAGATTTTGTAACTTCCATTGAATACCGGGGAGTTTCTCCAAGTGCGGGATTTCCAGTAGGCCCCAGTCCGGATCATTGTTGACCAGGGATAGGAGAAACTGCCGTTCGTTACTATCGAGACTGTGTTGGAGGGTCGAGATCATTCGCTCCCGCGCGACGAGAAGCTCGTTGAGCTGTACGGGATCAGTCGTCATGCCTTGGAAGGCTGTCTGGAACTCCTGAGTGATATCGTGAAGACGCGGGTTGAGGACTTCATGGGTTGGTCGGTCGTGGCTCGCCAAGTAGACGACAAAGGCCCGACGAATCTCGGGCGTGATGCCCTCGTGTTCGAAGAGCTGCATAACGTCAAAGAGATCGCGGGGGTGCTGTCGATCCAACGCGGCAACAAGCTTGCTGCCGTACATGTCCGCGAGCGAAACCACGGGGATCTCAATTTCCGCCAAGAGCGCGGCCTGGGCGGCCGAAGTAAGGGAAGCCATGCGCACCGGTGCGACGGTTCCGCGCATCACGTAGTTTGCCTCGACCTTTACGATAAGGTTATCGCGCCGCACGAACAATTTGGTCTCTTGGCCTTCCTTGCCGCCGGTTTGTATTCGAAAACCGCGTTGTGCGAGGCGTGTGGACGCTTGCGCAAGTGACTCCTTGATTCGCGCGAGTGCTTCGTCGCGAGTGGCGTTGTAGTCCTGAAAGACAAGATCCAGATCAACGGACAAGCGCGGCATATCGCGCACGAAGAGATTGATTGCCGTGCCGCCCTTGAGTGCGAAGGTGTCGTCAGTGAAGACAAGAGGCGCAACTTGCGTAAGCAAGCGCGCGGTATCGAGATATGTCTGATTCATGGCTTAAGCGTGAGCACACCTTCGGGCGTGCGCGTTACCCAATCACGACTACTACCTGTTGGTAGCTCCACTGGATTAAGTTTGGTTGCCCATGGCAGAGCCAGTTCGTTGCCGAGCTGTAAGCATAGCCGCACGGTCTTTACGCTGGTGCAGTGCTGCAACAACTCCCGAAGAACGCTCGCGCGCAACGTGTGCGCACCCTCAAGTAACTCACGCGCTTCTTGAAGTGGTTGACGTTGTCCGACCTCACTGAGCAGTTCGAGTACGGCACGCTCTGGCTCAGAGGTATCGGGCTCCGCAGCGCGTTTTTCGAAGGGTGTGACGTAGAGTAAGTGTTCCGGCGTTTCTTGGAAGAGGCGCTTGCGGTGGAACTCTACAGGGAAGCGCTCTGTGAACCACGTTGGCAGGCGTGCAGATGAACCGGACCATCCGTAGAGATGTAGCGTGGGTTGCTGTGCCACATAGTGGCGGACACCGTACCAATCAAGGGCAGATTTGCCGCCGACATGGAGACCCTGGACTTTGTGCTGGAGGACGAGGAGACTCGGCCTAAGGGCTAGCTCGTCTCCGGCCTTGGCATAGACGCCACGGCCAAGATGGCTCAGCCAGCCGGCACGGACATAGTGCGCCGCAAGGATGGGCGATATGCCAAGGTCACCTAGTTCCTCAGTCGTCAAGGGAGCGCCAGGGAAGAGGTGCTTGAAGAGGGTTCTTAACTTATTTCCATCAGTTATAGCCACACTATAAGTATAGTGCCTTTTCTAAGGCCCGTCTACTTAGCAATTATACAATACTTATAGCCAGGCTATAGCTATTGCTCACCGTCTAAGCATGCGGCTGGGGGCCAGAGCGAGCAAGCTCCGCTCCAAATACCCGCCGGTAGACGTCTTCGCCGTAGCTTGTCGGCAACGGCTCGCCTTCCCGAAGCCGGAAGGTTCGCTGACCATCCTCGCGGCGATCAGCCCGCAAAAACAGCGCCTCCCCTGGACGCTCGGTCCACACCCGGTGGGCAAATTCGTAGAGATGCGTTACGAAGGCGACCCGCACACCGCTGTCCACCAAGGCCTCCACGATCTGCCGAGCAATCTCGGATCCCTCACGATCGTTGGTCGCGGCGAACGATTCATTAAACAACAGCAGCGTGCCGAGCGAAAGATGACCGGCAAGCCCATTCATCCGACGGAGTTCTTCGTCGAACTTTCCACTCTCCATTTCCGCGTCTTCCTCGCGCTTGTAATGCGTAAACAGTCCATTGCACAGGCTTGCATTGAAGGTATCGGCCGGGACGAACATTCCGCACGCCATCATCAACTGCGCAGTACCAACACTTCGAAGAAATGTCGACTTGCCGCCCTGATTAGCCCCGGTGATGATGATCATCAACTTCCCCGTCGCGTAGGCCTCATTCCCGACAACCCGCTGCGGCATCGAAAGCGCTAAGCTCGGATCATAGAGCCCGCACACGCGGTAGATCCGCGCGTCAACGGCCTGCGGAACGGGAAAGCAGAGCGGCTCCTCTTTTGCGTTAAGCTGTTCATGGAGATTGATGCAGCCCACGTAGAAGGCAAGTTCGTCTCGCAGCGCATTAAAGAACGCGAGAATATGATCTGCCGACTGCGCTAGCGCATCAGCCACAAGGTTGACGCCTCGATCGCCAAGCTCCGACAACGCGCGTGCACCGCTCTCGTCCCGCGGATGCAGCTCGAAAGTAAAGCCCGGCTCCCGTGGAGCGAACAATCGCGTAAACCAATTCTGCGGGGGCCGATCGAAATCTCGCAAGACGTACTCCGAGCCATGGTTTCCCTGCCCAAGTCGTGCCGTCATCAACATTCCGCCACGGAACTCGACGGCGCGCAACTGACGGTATACCTCGTTGAGGTATGCGTCGTCCAGCTCGTTCCGGAGCATCGCGAAGAATCGAGAAAAGCCCTCAGATTCAAAGAAGCTACCATGCTCATCTGCGATCCCTCGAAGCTTACGAAGAATTTCGAAAAACATTAGTAGCACGTCGCGTGCCCGGCGCAGAATTGAGCCCGCCTGTCGCGTTCTGATACCCCAAAAATTTCGACTCTCGTTCTCGATCGCTTCGCCGGCAAGCTTATAGATGTCCCGAACGATGTCTCGCTGCGCTAGACAATCTCGTAATACGGCCTGGCGATACAGAATGCTATTCACATCGGCCAAGCTCCAAAGCACGACCTTCGTTGCGATCGGGGCAATGATCTTATCGCCGGCGGCCATTGCCTGAATGAGCGCCGCAAGACCAAGGTCAGCCGCCAGATCGTCGGCATTCGCCGGCAACGGCTGTTCCCAATCGACGTCTCGATCTCGATACAAGAGGAACGTCTTCATGCTCTATCCCCGCTTAGGCGTGCTCGAAGCTGCCCGTAGGTGAGCGAATACTTCTCGGCAAGAGAGACAGCATAGGCTAGGCCATCGGCGGGCCGTCTAGCAAGCTTGTACGTGCGAACGTCAAGATTAGCCGGATTGACGAGACTCACCATGCTGACGGTTTTCTCACTCAGCGTCGATAGCTCGTCGATGAATGTCACGCACACACACAAGGCATCGAGCTCGAGGACACGATCAAGTACCTGGCGCCCGAGCACACTGGCATCTCGAGCGGTCGTGGAGGCGAAGATCTCGTTCAGGATGATCACGCTGTTGGGCGTCGCCTGCTCAAGGATTTCATGAATGCGAATGACATCGTCTTCTAGCTTGCCCCGCAGAGCCATCGGATCTTCTTGTCGCTCGAAATGCGTGAAGATCGCACCAAAGAGGTGCGCGGCCGCTCCGCGTCCAGCGACTTGGCATCCGAGCGCCGCAAGATAGTGCAATTGCCCAAACGTCCGAGCAAACGTGGTCTTGCCGCCCTGATTCGGTCCGGAGACGACAAAGACGCGCTCATTGCCATGAAGCTCGAAACTGTTGCATACAACGTCTTCGCCTGCCTCAATGAGGCGTCGTGCTAGAGCAACGTCGAACGCATCATCCGCATGAACAGTCTTGTTATCGATGCGAACGTCCGGATAGCACATTGGTAGGCCGGCCGCCTCAAAGATTCGTGCATACTCGATATAGGCAAGATAGAATTGGACTTCGCGGTTGAATTGCCTGACGATGGGATGGATGAATTCCGAATGTTGCTCTGCGAATCGATCGAGCTCACCGAAGACATCGGGGTGAAGACGCGCGACGAACTCAAGGACCTTTGCCTCGATGCCATTCATCCCGAGCCGATCCGAAAATTTTAGCAGATAGCTCTTTGGCGCCCCGTACCTAAAGCGGGCAAATGTCTCGTGAATGGCGGCGACAAGGTCGCCCTCATTTTGTGGATCGCGCACGGTAAGCCGATTGCCGTCGATAAGCACCGCGTAGCTGATCGCCGCGAGCTTTTCGCGTATCTGATCGATGTCGGCCACGAGCCCGCGAAATTCACTAGACTTCTGGTAATCTGCCAGGAAGGTGCGCAGCGCCAGCAACCCGCGCGACGCGAGCGGCAGTCGGTTAAGTTCGCTCGAGAGGTTTGTCACCGCTTGGCAGTAGCGACTCGAGGCATCGACGACCCAGCGTTCGCGCTCGTGCGTGTAGTAAAGCTTCGCTGTCGCGTCGAGCGCATCCCGAATGATCCGCATGGACTCCGCAAAGGTCGCGATCGCCTCAAATACCGGTCCTTGCTCAAGATCCCGAAATATCTCGTGCCGGTACACGACCGAATCGACGTCTTGTAAGGGCATTCGAAAGAACGGGCGCAGATTATAGGTCTCGCGACCCGCAAGAAGCGCGTCAGCCACCTGATCGAGGTTGAGGTCCTCAAAGAACGACGGGTCCTCGCTCGGCTCGGTACGCGGCATGTCCTCGCCGAGGAACAAGATGCTGCAAAAGCTCATAAGTTGCTCGCGATACCGTTGATCCCGCGACTGCCAGCAAGAATCGTGAGGCCGCGCTGGTCTGCGTTGCGCTCCTCGGGATCCATGAGAGCGCGTCGGGTCGCATCAAACTTAAGGATATAGCGACGCATGTCGTCCGCCGCGTGTTCCATGGCATCGGCCTGGGATACCGCAAGCCGGAGGGCGTCCCTGGGGTCTGCGACGGCAACTATACCCTGAAAGTGGCGGAGGCAATAGGAAGCGCGCGCCGCGGCGGTATCATCATGCGCGCCGCGCGCCGCGTCATCGATAGCAGCATCCTCAACGCGCCCGAGCAGGAGGCATGCTGGGCATCGCGCCTTTGACGCGACGAACGGGTCAATCCGCTCTGCGAGTGGCCGGTCATCGGGTCCCAGCGCGCTTTGAATACCCGATGCGACGCGTCCCAAAACAGAAGCCATCGCGATGCACGCCCCACGCGATCCGGCTAAGAGATCATACTGCCACGCATGTGTCCCGCAGAATCCTCCACGCTCGGCGAGCTCCTCGCGCGCCGCGCTTGACGCAACGAGCTCATGTTGGTAGGTGCTCAAAAACGCCACAACAGCGTGCGTTGAAATCTCGCAGATATGGCATCTGGAGAACTTCGATTGAAGAGCCGCTGTTGGCCCCTGCCCCCCGGCGCGCCCTGCCCCTATGCTCCTCGCAATGTTGTTCAGATTCGCGCGTTCCTCTTCAGTGTGCGCGATCCTTATCAGAATGGTTGCGATGCGCTCGCACATCACGCGCAAAAACTCGCTGTGCTTCTGCTCGATCAAGAAGTTGGCGAGATAGTCCGCAAACTCCGGAATGCCGTCTGCATAGCCTCCGCTCGCACTCACTTGAAAGACCTCCGGATTGGGAACGTCCATCGCGCGAAGCACATTCTGCACATATTCCATCACCCGGACGCGCTCGTCGCTCGTGGCAAGGTCTTTCTTGTTGACGATGAAGAACAGGCGGCGCCCATATGATTGTATGGTCTTAATAACTTCTATCTCGTCTTCGGACAAGGGGCTCTCAAAGCTCGTAACGAGCAACACGGCGTCAGCCTCGGGGAGAAATTGGTGCGTCGTGCGCGTGTTCTCAACGACGGCTGACCCGATTCCCGGCGTATCGATGAAGTAAAAGCCACGGCGCAATAATTCGGAAGGCAGTTGCACCTGCGCTGTTCTGATGCCCCGAGCGTTACCGGGGTTCCCCTCTTCCGTAATATAGTCTGCGAGCGCATCGATCGGGACACGGTCCGGTATTGATCGCCCATGATACTCAAGCGTCGCGACCTCTTCGCTTCCGTACGACACTGTCGTGATCACGGACGTAAGAGGAACAATGCCCACCGGGAGGCGGCGTGTCGACAACAGCGCATTCATCAGAGATGTCTTTCCCCGATTGAATCGTCCGACGACAACCAGATTGAAGCGGTCTTCCGCTAGGCGCACAAAGACATCGGGAATCGATGGGTCGGTATCGGCAGCCTGCGGCCGCGCCAGCGTCGCCGCGGAGCGCACAATCTCGGCGAGGGCGAACTTTATCTGCTCGTATTGCCGAAGATCCATATCTCTAGGACTCGTCATCTATTCGGGGCTGTTCAATCCGAATGGGCTCGGTATCGAAATGTTCGTCCTCGACCAGCTCATGCTGTCGCAAACGATCCTTGAGCTTTGCGATTCGCGCCTGAAGTACGCGAGCGCGCTCCATCGTCGTGGACAGCGCGCCGAACGCGCCGGCGTTGCGCATACGCTCGATCTTCAGATCACGCATGCACCTCTGAAGCTCGAAGTGTTCCGAAGCGTAGTGCTGCTGTAACTCGTAGAGAGCCTCGCCGCGTTGGCGA
Organism: Vulcanimicrobiota bacterium; assembly: GCA_963833045.1. Classification (GTDB taxonomy): domain Bacteria; phylum Vulcanimicrobiota; class Vulcanimicrobiia; order Vulcanimicrobiales; family Vulcanimicrobiaceae; genus Aquilonibacter. The sequence continues at coordinate 35,165 of CAWHWL010000019.1, read as the reverse complement.
AGTAGGCCTTCCTTCTCCGCGAGGCGAGTCGCTAAGTCCGCGCATTCTCGCTGGAGCGCCTCAGCATCGTTCGGCACTACGCTCGTCGGCTTCGCGTCCACACCTCTTCGCAGCCCAAGCCAAGAGAAAAGCGCGAACAGTGCCACGCCGCTTTTCACGCCGGTACTTGATGAACGGGCCACGGCAACCGACTCGAGGGGCGTAAGCTGCCCTCCGTTAGCTCGCGAATACATGCGTCTTGCACGCTATGAGGAAGCGAAGAGTGACGAATGCTCTCGACCGTCACTCCTACGTCGTAGCGAGAGGCGCCAAAAGCGATCTTGCCGCGCTCGAATAGCACGTAACTCGCGTGTCCGTGCAGGGAATTCTGCCCGACGCTGCCGGGATTCACAACAAGCCTACCGCAGCAATGCCAGCTCCCCTGCCGATGTGTGTGCGCGGACACGACAAGGTCGGCGAGCGGAAACGCTCGCGTCATCCGTTCGAGTTCCTCATCCGTGGGCCGCAGGTAGCGATTGTAGTCACCAGGGTAGGCGTGTACCACCCCAATGCGATATCCGTCCATCGCTACATGGATCTCGGGCGGTAGGCTGGTGAGCCAGGCCAGATTCGAGGGCGTTAGCTCTGAGCGCGTCCATGATCGACTCTCGATCCCCGCAGCGGTTAGGCGCTCCGGCAGAGCGTGAGCGACGCCGTGTGCGACGGCATCGTCCTCTTCGCCGCGTATGCACATTGCACTGCGCCGGCGCAGCCAGTCGATGCATTCGTTCGGTTCAACACCAAAGGTAACGATATCGCCGGCGCAGATAATCTGATCTGCTGCCGGAAGCGCGGCAAGTGCGGCGGCGTTTGCGTGGATGTCAGCGATAATCAACGTGGTCATGGGCTACTCTCCTACTTATCAAGAAGCAGGAGCCATCAGCCGCGTAGCGCGGCATTCGTGGCGGGCCCCATCGCCAGTGCATGTTGAGTCAGACCGATCTCGGGCGACCCATCGCTATTTACGAAACCGTCTCGCGCGAGGCGACTCCAATGTACCGGCCGCGCTTCCGCACCGAGAACAGGTCCGCATGTGGCATATATTGCCGAACATCGGCGTGATCAAGCGGCAGCCACTCCGCAGCGAACACGCCATCGTGAGCTACCGGCTTCTCGCGGACCTCCGAGATGATGTCTGCGTAGAAGCAGATCTCCAATACCGACGTTGACCAACGATCTTCGCGCCTTTCGGCGACGAAGGCGATCTCCGTTGGATTCACACGATAGCCCGTCTCCTCGAGAACTTCGCGGGCTACCGCGTGCTCGAGGGTTTCTCCAATCTGCGGCGCCCCGCCGGGGAGATTGAGCACGGAGATGGCAAGCCGCGATTCTCGGACGACCAGCAACTCGTCCCCTAAGCGCAGCACTGCTGCGGAAACACGCACGCGGTAGTGGTCGGCGTTGTTCATGGTCTTATGCTCCGCCGGAGAAACGGCAGTGATGTAAAAATAGCCCCCATTCGATCACATATCTCGAATAGGAGCCATCAGCCGCAAGGCGGCGGTTTAGGCGGTGCTCCATCGCCTATTGATATAAGACGTTCGAAGAGCCCGGCCGTGCTCCTCTCGCGCTTCCCCAGGAAGCCCCAGTGATGGGTAGAAGGGACCTCGCGGGCGGTGGAGTTCGCCCGCAACGCAAGGGTGCAGTTGCAAACTGCCTCCGGGCCAATGACTCCTGACAATGCGGCTACGTTTATTGTCAGGAGAATTTGTTGATCTTACACCCGCTCGCGGTGCAGGCAGCTCAAGTGTTGACGCTCTTGCTCCTCTCGCCGCTGCTCACGGGTTGTATCGCGCGCGCCGAGGCCATCGTCGCCGGCAAGCGCGGGCCTTCGATTTTTCAGACGTACCGCGATATCCTCAAATTCTTCCGTAAGCAGGCGCTTCGGCCCGACACCGCATCGTGGATCTTTCGGACAGCGCCATACGTTGCATGCGCCTCGTACGCCACGATCGCAACGCTCATCCCCGTCCTGACAACGTACCCGTTGCCTGGCGCCACATTCGGCGACATCCTCGGCGGTGCGTTCCTCTTTGCGCTGGCAGGCTTTGCTACAGCGCTGGCTGGCATCGATTCTGGATCACAATACGCGAACATCGGGAGTAGCCGCGCAACAATGGTCGGAATTCTTGTCGAGCCGACGCTGATCTTCGTCTTTTTCTCTGTCGCCTTTATTACGGGAACCGATCTCCCGTACGCGATGAATGCCGCGCTGCGGCACTCGGCCGCCGATGTGCTTCGCCCAGCACACGTTCTTGCCACCGCGGCATTCTTCATGATGATGTTGGTCGATACGGGCCGCATTCCGATCGAGAGTTCGTCTGCAACGATCGAGTTCGGCATGATCGACGATGCGCGCTGGTTCGAGCACTCCGGCCCCTGGATGGCCCTCTTCAAATGGGGTTCCTCGATGAAGCAGTTCTTGCTCTATACAGTGTTCTTGAACGTCCTGCTTCTCCCGATGGGCCTTTCCTCGACCGGAACCATCGGTTCCGTTGCCTTCGCCGTCATCACCCTCTTCGCAAAGATGCTCGCCGTAGGGGTTGTCATCGTGGCGATCGAGACGACGTTTGCGAAGCTCCGCCTCTATAAAATCACCGAATTCATCGCGACCGGACTCCTTGTTGCGATCCTTGCCGTCTTCGCCTTTGTCGTGGGGTTTGGATGACACTTCACCAGTTGACCGTTCCCGAAGCATTCGCGGGAACGATCGCCGCGCTGCTGCTGCTCGTCCAGCTCCAGCTCTTTCGCTCGGTGGTGATTTCCGAGTTCATCCGCGTCTACGCCGTTCAAGCATGGCTGGTCGCAGCTATATGTCTTGGCGTCGGCATCACGGAGGGCGGATGGGATCTTATCGTGCTGGCAGCGCTGACGCTGCTCTTCAAGGGCATCATTCTCCCGCGGTACATGCAGTCGCTTGCGCGCGGCATCTCCGCGCGTATCGAGCTTCCGGCGCGGATCAACGTCCTGCTCTCGCTGCTCATCGCGGGTGCGTTGATTGGTATTTCAATCTTGACGTCGGTGCAGCTACCGCTGCATCAAGGTGCGTTCTTACCGAAGGCCGACCTAGCCACGGCATTGTCAATGGTATTCATCGGGTTCCTTGTTGCGATTCTTCGGCCCAACGCACTTGCGCAAGTCGTAGCGTTCCTTACGCTCGAGGATGGCCTGTTCTTTGGAACCATAACGCTTGCGCCAGGACTGCCATTTGTCATCGGCATTCTACTATTGATCGACGTGCTCATCGCGGTCGTGGTTTTCGCCGTCCTCGTTCGGGCACTCGTTGAACGACAAGCCGCCGCATCGGTTACCGTGTTCGAGAGGCTAAAAGGATGAGCGCACCTATCATTGCGATCATCGCCATCCCCATCGTCGCGGCGATCCTTTCGCTCGTTCTGCCATCGCGCATCGGCAGCGGCCTCACTGCCATCGCCGGCGTCGCTACGGCGCTGTGCATCTTTGCAGTTGTCGTAGCGACCGCAGACGGCCATTCTTCGCTCGATGCGCTGTCGTCGCTATTTCTCATTCCAGTAGCGATCGTGTACGGAACCGTCGGCATCTATGGAACATGGTACGTCCGTGCCGAGTCTATCGGCGCCGACGGTGACGAGCGCTATCGCCGGGAGTTTCTCGCTCTGACGAACGCCTTTGCCTGCGCTGAGGCGGTGGTGCCGTTGCTGACCAACATGGCGGGCTTGTGGGTCGCCCTTGAGGTGACCACTATCTTAGCGGCGCTGCTGGTACGCCTCCAAGGCACGGAAGCCTCGCTCGAAGCCGCCTGGAAATACATTCTCATCGCATCGTGTGGACTGGCGATTGGCCTGGTCGGTGTTGTGGTTCTCTATGCGTCCGGAACCGGCGTGCTCGGGGCGCACTATGCGCCAAATTGGGCGACGTATATCGCGATGGCCGGTAAACTCAATGGCGACGCGCTGCGGCTCGCGTTCCTTCTTGCCCTTATCGGTTTCGGCACGAAGATGGGACTCGCACCGATGCATACCTGGCTGCCAGATGCGCACGGCGCCGGCCCGACACCAACCAGTGCAATGCTCTCAGGTGTGCTGCTCTCCGATGCGCTTTACGTGATTACGCGGTTCGCGTCCATTGCAAACGCGGCGCTCGGCCCAAGCATGACGCAACACCTGTTCTTCATCGTCGGACTTCTCTCGCTCTTCGTTGGGGCATTCTTTCTCCTTCGTCAACGCGATATCAAGCGTATGCTGGCCTATTCGAGCATCGAGCACATGGGCATAGTCGCCTGCGGTCTTGCTTTTGGTGCGCGCTTCGCCGTCATCGGAGCACTCTTGCATGTGGTAAATCATTCTGCGACCAAAGCGCTCGCATTCTTTGGAGCAGGCCGCCTTGCGGCACGGTTTGGCACTCGCGAGATCGACGGTATCTCGGGCGGCGTTGCCGTGATGCCGATTTCCGGAACGCTTTTCGCCCTGGCGGGTCTTGCCCTCGCGGGAATGCCGCCCTTCGGCACCTTCCGCAGTGAGCTCATGATCCTCGCCGGCGGTTTTTCAGGCAGCGCATGGCCGGTCGCGGCCGTGATGCTTGCACTCCTGCTCGTAGCTTTTTGCGGCCTTGTGCGCTGGACGATGGGCGTGACTGTCGGGCCTATGCCCGAGGGCATGTCGCACGGCGAGCGCGACATGGGCGCGATCGGCTCGATGTTGCTGATCTTCATCGCCGTTCTCGGATTGGGACTCGTCGTCCCGGCACACTTGGCCGTGTTGCTCGAGCGCGCGAGCGATATCGTTGGAGGTCGCCCGTGATTGTAGCGCCAGCGAGCCTGCAAACGGCGGCAGAGCGGCGGATCGAAGACGGCGCGCGCCTTGTGTGGATCTTCGCCGACCGCGTGGAGTCCGAAACCATCCTCCATTACGTCGTTGAAGAGGACGGACAGCTGCTCGACCTCGCCGGCCCGCTGTATGACTCCGCGCGCGCCTTGACTCCTCACATTCCGGCAGCTGATTGGTACGAGCGCGAACTCACTGAGCGCTTCGGGATCAAGCTCGATGGACTACCCAAGCACCGTCCGCTCACGAAAATCGTTCCCGCACAGCAACTTCTCGACGTCGAGTCATCGGAAGTTTCGACGGTTTTGTACGGACCTGTTCGCTCCGGCATCGTTGAATCTGCGCGATGGATTGTTGAGACCGGGGGCGAGGACTTCATCGACGTCTACCCGTCGATGTTCTTTAAACATCGTGGACTCGAGGAGCGGTTCGTGAATTCCCCAATCGAACTCGCTCCCTTCGTCGCCGAACACGCCTCCGGCGCGACGGCATCGAGTCACGCCGCCGCGTTTGCGCGCGCGGCGGAACGCGCAATGGGAATCGAGGTGCCGGATCGCGCACGGGCGACACGAGCCGTTCTAGTCGAGCTCGAGCGCATCCATCAGCATCTCGATTCCCTTGCCAAGCTCGCTGAGGACGGGTCACTCTCGGTCGGGTCCGCTCAAGTCTTTGCCGCGAAAGAACGCATTCATCGGCTCCTCTGCGATGCGACGGGCAATCGGTTCGCTCGCGGCGTGATCTGCGTCGGTGGAACGCGCAGCGATGTACTTGAGCCCTTGCGAGAGACATGCGCACGGGATCTCGATCTTGCCGAACACCACGCACGTTCCGCCGTTGATCGCCTAATCCGTACGCAATCGTTCATGGATCGCCTAATCGGAACGGGCCGTCTTGGATCGGATCTGATAGCACGGTATGGGGCGGTGGGGCCGGTTGCTCGCGGCAGCGGTGTGTCAAGCGACGTGCGGACGCGCGATGGTTTCCTCTACACTCCTCTCGCCGCCGAAGAGGCAATCGAATACAACGGCGACGCTGTTTCACGAGCACTGGTACGGGTAGCCGAGATTCAGCGGTCGTTCCAGCTTGTCCGAAATGCGCTCGATGCCAACCCAACTGGGCCGCACTTTGTTCAGCCATCGGTGGTTGACGGTGCCGCGATCGCGCGTGTTGAGTCGCCCCAGGGTGAGCTCCTATATTTTGTCCGGATCACAGAGGGTGCGCTCGCACGGGTTGCCATTCGCTCGGCCTCCTACGCGAACTGGCCCCTCTTTGTCCCGTCGCTGCCGGGGAACATCTTCACCGATTTCTCGTTCATCGAGCACTCCTTCGGTGCCGTGCAAGCGGAGGTCGACCGATGAGCTGGATTGGCTACGGATTACGCGGCGGCATCCTGACCACCAAATATCCCGAAGGCGATGACGCGATGCCCTTGCGGTACCGCGGCGAGATCGACGTCGTTCGGCCATCGGCCCAGAGAGGCGAAGCCGGCGCCGCGTCTTGCCTTTCGAATGCTATTTCGCGCAATGACGGCCTCACCCGCGTTGATCGACTGCGCTGTTTTCAGTGCGGCGAGTGCACGCGCGTTGCGCCTGACGTATTCCAAGCACAACCCCATTTCGAACTTGCCATGCTCGCCGATACACCTGACGTAACCTTCAACGAACTAAAAAAGCGTGCACGTGCGTTCGGTCGATCCGTGCATGTGCGGCACGTCGATGCGGGAAGCGATGGTTCTGAAGAGCAAGAACTCGCGGCAATTTTCAACCCGTTCTACGATGCTAATCGCCTCGGTATCTTTCTGACGGCGACGCCGCGTCACGCCGACGTGCTTATCGTAACCGGCGTGGTGACGAAGGCGATGGCCGAGCCGCTGCAACGCACCTACAACGCGATGCCTGACCCAAAGGTCGTCATCGCCCTCGGAACTAGCGCCTGCTCCGGCGGCATCTTTCGCGGGCAGCCGAACGTGGTTGGACCGGTGGGCGCGGTATTGCCCGTCGACGTCCTGATCCCCGGCACGCCGCCTTCGCCGCTAACGATACTGCACGGCTTATGGGTGGCACTCGGTCACATCCTCGCGCGAGGTGCCGATCGATGACGCCGCTACTTGTCGCGCTAGCCTTGTGTATTTTCGGCACCTTTGTGTCTGTCGTGGGTCCCGGTTCGCTCGGGCGCATCGGTGGTTTCGCGTTCCTGTGCGCCGCCGGCACTGCGTCGATCGTCGCAGCGGTCGATGGGCTCAGTCTCAACGCTCAAAGCCTGTCGCTTGGCGGCCCCGACACGCACATCGCCCTACGTCTCGACTCGACCACGGCGTTTTTCATCGGCATCCTCGGACTTGTCGCATTCATCGTTGGCGTCTACGGACTGGGACCTCGAACTTCGGATGAACGGCGAACAGGCCGTACCGCATCGGCCAGTGCGTGCGCGATCCTCTTCGCGTCGTTGCTCGCCTGCTCGGCCGACGACGTGCTGCTCTTCATCTTCGCATGGGAGTTGCTCGCCCTCACATTCTATTGGGCCATCGCCTATTCAGGCACCGACTCCGACTCTCCGAGAGCCGCTTACATCACGATCGCCGTAACGCACATTGCCGGCGCCTGCATCGTGGGCGCACTCTTGTTTCTTGCGCACGCAGCGGGCAGCTTTGAGGTGACCCGCGTCATTGGTGCGGGAGCAATTATCGGGGCACCGGCCGTGGGCATCGTGCTCATCTTGTTGCTAATCGGTTTCGGCGCGAAGTTCGGCATGCTGCCAATGCAGGCGTGGCTGCCGTACGGCTACAGTGCGGCGCCCTCAGTCGTCGCGGCACTAATGGCTGGCGGAGCGCTCAACGTTGGTTTCTACGGCGTTACCCGCTTTATCGTCGGATTTCCAAATCCGCCGCAATGGCTTGGAATCGTCGCCATTATTATTGGGGCGATATCCGCGTTCTTTGGCATTGCCTGGGCGTCGGCGCAGCTCGACATTCGAAAGCTCGCAGCGTTCTCTAGTATTGAGAATGGCGGCATCATCCTCGTGGCCTTTGGTGTTGCCGTAGTTGGTGGCGCACTTCACCAGCCGCTCCTGACCGGCTTTGCGCTGGCAGCGGCGTTCGTTCAGATCGCGGCGCACGCGGTTGCGAAGAGCGCGCTATTCCTCGCAATTAGTAGCATCGCTGATCGTCAAGCCACGGCGAGGCTCGACGCACTTGGCGGCCTTGCACGCAACATGCGGCTTACCACTGTTGTTATCTTGCTCTGTGGCATGTCACTTGCAGCACTGCCACCGCTTGCAGGCTTTGTTGGCGAATGGCTGGTGCTTGAGGCACTGATGCAGGCATTTCGCACCGGGAATGTTGCATGCGAGGTGACCTTTGCTCTTGCGGGTGCGACACTCGGCGTGGCCGCCGGTATTGCTGTGGTCACATTCACGAAGCTTATCGGGATTGGTGCGCTTGGCGCAGCACGGAGCGATGCTCCCGAAACCCAAAGCTCGGGTTCACCGCCGCGGGCAATCGGACTTGCTCTCGGTGCGGTCGCGATCGTTGCCATCGGCGTGCTTGCGGCGCCCCTGCTCCATCTCATCGGTCCGAGCATCGATGCGATTGCCGGCGTACCCGCGACGAACGCGATGATCGGCACATATCCACTAGTACAGCCAACGTTCGATGGCTTCTCGTCGATCTCACCGAGCGGCCTCGGCATCGTCTTGATCGGGTTCACGCTGTTTTTCTGGATTCTCGCGCGCTGCTTTGGTCGACCGCCGATGCGCGAAGCAGCGGTATGGACCTCGGGTGAGCCGTACCGCTCCTGGACGCAATACACCGGAACGGGATACGCGAATCCGACGCGCGTGATCCTCGATGCCGCGGTCCGGACCGTTCGTGAGATCCGCGTCGACGACCACGTAAAGACGTACACAAGTTACATTCGCCCGTATTTCGATCTGCCGTTTTACCGGGCGCTGGCCTCGCCGTTCCTTGCAATTGGCGCGTTGGTTCGCGCAACGCAATCTGGGGTGATCGCGGCATACCTTTCCTACATTCTCGCCTTTACGATCCTCCTGTTAATTTTGTTTCCCTCGATCCGGCATTGGTAGGTGTTCTATGTTCTCTCACATCGTCATCGCCTGGGATGGATCCGACCACGCGCGCCGTGCCTTCGAATATGGTGTCGGCATCGCCGAGAAGTTTGGCGCAAAGTTGCAGCTCGTCTCAGTCGCCAGGCACGCTGAACACGCGGAGACCCACGATGAGCGTCAAGATTCACGCCGGCAGGCGCGACGCTTTTACGAAACCGCTGCAGCCGAACTGATTGAATCGGGGAAGCGCCGCGGCGTAAATGCAGAGCTCCTAGTCGTAGAAGGCGGTCATCCTGCGGAGGCGATCGTGGACACGGCTCGCAAAGTTGGCGCCGACCTCATCATCGTTGGTCGACGCGGACTCTCAGGCGTGACGCGCTTCCTTATAGGCAGCGTATCCGATCGCATTGCCCGATACGCGCATTGCCCTGTGCTCGTGATCGACGGGTTTACGACGCCACCGTAGGTTTGCGGCACACGTGATGCACCGTCCTGAGAATCCACCGACACCCGACGAGCGCGCGTTCCTTCGCTCGTCGGGAGCTCTGCTAGCTGTGGTCGTTGGCGTTGCGCTCTGCGCTAAAGCCGGCCTCCCGCTTCTAGTGCCGGCTGCGTACCTTGTCGGGCTTTTTTCGGTCGAGCGACCAAAATCGACACAACGGTATCTGCTGATTTTGTGCGGATGCGTTGTTATCGCAATCGCAATAGGCGTCATCTGGGCACATATGTCGCAGAGCGGCGCACTCGGCGGATTGTTAGTCACGTGCGGCCTCATTTTCTCGGCGCTTGGACGGTTGCGAAAGCCTCCGCCCGTGGTACAGTAGCGTGACCGTCTCAAGCCCAAGTTTTACTAGCGACGCGTTCGGCGTGGTAAGGCTCTACTCTCGCGTGGGGTTACCTCGTCGAGGACCCGGGGAGCGGCGGGTCGGGCGAAGCTCTGCGCCCCCTTCGCCGTTGAATTGACATCGCTTCCCAGCGTATAGCCCATGGCTCGGGTCGGGCGCCTTAACACGGCTTCCAAGCGAATAGCCCTGTGACTAGTCGGCTGCGACCGACCCGGGCTCAGAAGCCAGTCCGACCAAACGTGGAAATTCGCGGGTCAGTCTGACAGCTGCTGGCAAAGGTTGGGACGAGTCAGTCTGATTCGGCGTGGAAATATGAGCGTGGGCGGTCCAGTTATCTAAGGAAATTGACAGCGAGGAGCAGAACGAAGGCGAGTTGGACGACGTTGAGGGCGATCGACTGCGTCATCGCTACCACGAAAAGCGGCTCCCATACTAAAAAAGTAGTGAGTAGGAGCCATCAGCCCGAGAGGGCGGTAAGCGAGCTCCATCGCTGAGGTGGTACGTCTTTATGCGTGCTTCTCACGCCTCGAAGCGGGGACCTGCCCCGCCGCCGGGTTGGTATGCGAAGGGCCTTCCCCACGGCCTGAGAATGTAGCGACCACGGGGATGGAGCGCCCCCGCTAAACCGCCGATACCGGCTGATGGCTCCTGATTCGTTCCGTAGACGGTCAGGAGTTTTTTGATATCCCAGTCATCGCACACACAAACGCGAAGCCGTTAAGGAAATAAGCCGAACGTGCCGGAGTCAACGACCGGGAAACTGCTGCGCATCTTCGTCGACGAAGACGATCGGTACGGCGGTAAACCCCTTTATATGGCCATCGTCGAGGCGCTGAAATCAGCGGGGTTTACCGGCGCGACGGTGCTCAAAGGTATCGAGGGTTTCGGCACCCACAAGACCGTGCACGCGGCGCGCACATTCGATCAATCGACCAACTTACCGATCCTGATCGAAGTAATCGAGGAAGAGGCAAAGATTCTCGAGTTTCTTCCCGCGCTCCGATCGATGATGAGCGAAGGGCTGATCACGCTGGAAAATCTCGAACTGATGCGTATCTCGCGAGGCGCATCGTGATCGAGTGGCGGGCGGTGGTTGCGGTTGCCGTCGGTGCCGCGATCGGCGGTGTGTTGCGCTACGTGGTGGGCCAGTTCTTCGTCCAGCGGTTCGGCCCGGGCTTTCCTTATGGCACGCTCTTCATTAACGTCACGGGAAGCCTATGCATCGGGATCGTTGCCGAACTCGGCGTGACGCGCGCGCTCGGCATGACGCCGTTACTCCGCATTCTTTTAGCGACTGGGGTGCTCGGCGGTTATACCACGTTCTCGACCTTCTCGCTCGATGCGATCACGCTGCTGGGTGAAGGGATGATACCTGCCTTCATTTATATGATCTCGTCGGCTGTGCTCGGCATCGGCGGAGCGGCGCTTGGCGTCGTTATCGCGCGCTTCGCGCAGCGATAGTCGCCGTGATTCTTCGCGGACACGTCAAGCCATTGAAGGGGCCGCAATCGGCTGCGGCTCCTAGAGATGTTCGCGAAGGGCGGGCATCTCGAGATATTGCAGTGGCCCGATCGGCACGATGCGGGTCGGATTGATGTCGTCGTGGGTGTAGTAGTAGTGGCGCTTGATGTGATCGAAATCGACCGTCTGCGCGACGCCCGGATATTGGTAGAGGTCGCGTAGGTAGCCGTAGAGATTGGGGTAGTCCACGATCCGGCGAAGGTTGCATTTGAAGTGGCCATAGTAGACTGGATCGAAACGAATCAGCGTTACGAACGCGCGCCAATCGGTCTCGACCGTTTTCTTGCCGAAGAGAAAGCGCCGCGTCGTAAGGCGTTCTTCCAAACGATCGAGCATGGCGAAGACGCGGTACGCCGCTTCTTCGTATGCGGCTTGGCTGGTGGCAAAGCCGGCTTGATAGACGCCGTCGTTGAGGTCGTGGAAAATCTCCGCGTTGAGCGCATCGATCTCCGTGCGATGCTCGAGCGGATAAAAGTCCGGTTCAGGATCGCCGATCGCGTCGAACTCGGTTTCGAACATCCGCAGGATGTCGTCGTCGTTGTTGCTGACGATCCGTTTGGTCTGCATATCCCAGAGCACCGGCACCGTGACTCGTCCGTGATACGTCGGATCGCTCGCTGCGTAGAGTTCGCTCAAGAAATGCGTACCGAAGCGCCAGCCGCGTTCGTCGCGAATCGGATCGACGACTGTCATCGGGATCGCCGACTTCGAGCCGCTTGAGCTTGCGCATGATGATCGTGCGATGCGCCCACGGGCAGGCAAGTGAAACAAACAGCTGGTATCGACCGGCAACTGCAGGGAAACCAGTGCGCCCATCCGCCGACACCAAGCCGTGGAAGTGATCCTCTTGGCGAACGAACTCGCCGTCGGCGGATTGTTCGTCGGGGAACTGTGCTTTGATTTGCGAATCCATACCCGTCCTAAGGGAGAGAAACGTGCTCAAAGGATTCATCTTCGGCGTTCTTGCTACCATCGTTTTCGCGCTCGTGGCCGGATATGTTGGTCTCACGCAGGGTTTGCTGATTCCAGCCAATGCCGATGCGAAACCGTCGCGTATGGAACGCTGGGCCGCGTCGCGCTCGCTTCAAGGCAACGATTGCGCGCGAGGCGCCGACGCAGCCCAACCCGCATCGCCGCGACGGATGCCAACTACGTGGCCGCGATAAAACTTTACCATGCGAATTGCTCCGCTTGCCACGGCGTTCCGGGCGAGCGGTCAAGCACGATCGCGATCGGTCTTTATCAGCACGCGCCGCAGCTCGCCAAGCACGGCGTCGAGGATGACCCCGAAGGCGAAACCTTTTGGAAGATCAAGCACGGTATTCGTATGACCGGTATGCCGGCGTTCACGCGTTCGCTCTCCGACCAGCAAGTTTGGACGCTCGCGCTCTTCCTTAAACACATGGACAAGTTGCCGGCGGGGCCGCAGAAACTGTGGAAGGCGCTCCAGACCCCCGTTGCGCTTGCTCCGCTCTCCGCAGCGCCGTCGTCGCCGCCGACAGGCAGTAGTTCTACCCGCTAACGAGAAAGCGCGTTCCAAATGATGGATGTAGCGCCTCTTGATCTACGTACTCTTCCCGTATGGGAACGCCCGGAAAAAATTACCGAACTCTTCGATCGTCTGCCGCTCGGCGGATCGATAAGCATCGTGACCGATCACGAACCGCGCGGCCTCGCCTTTCGTATGGAACAGGCGCGGCCGCACGAAGTGCTGGTGGATCATCGCCGCGTGGGCGAGCGCGAGTGGACGATTCGACTTACTCGCGTTGCGGTCGAGAATGACGCGCCCTCTCCGGCCGGTATCATCAAGCGCACCGCCGTGTTCGCTAGTGCAAGCGAGGACCTTCGCGGCGAACTCGCCGCACACGCGAGTTTGCACACGATTCGCCGGGGACAGACCATCGTGACCGAAGGCACGGAGTGGCCGTATCTCGGGATCGTCTTCGAAGGCGTGCTGGCGCTCACGACCGGAAACGGCAACGGCCGCCCGCGCATTTTCCTGGAAATTTTTCCGTACGAACTCTTCGGAGAGCTGGAACTCTTCGACGAGGCTCCCGCGAGCGGACGCGTTATCGCGCTCTCGAAGGTCGCGCGCTACCTGCGCGTTCCGCGCCGCGTCGTTCTTGAGGGCGGCGCTCATGAGACGCAGCTCCTGCTCGCGTTGGGTCGTGTGAATGCCCAGCGTCGCCGGGATCACATGCAGGCGCTCGCGACGCAGGCGACGATGCCGATCATCGCGCGCATCGCGCACGTGCTGGTGCCCTACGCGATTCCCGAGCGCGGCCTCAGTCCGGCCCGCCTTCCCCTACCGCACCTGACGCAGGCACAAATCGCTGCCGCGGCCGGGACGGTCAAGGAGGTTGCCGCGCGTGCAATCGCGGAGTTGGAGCAGCGTGAACTGCTCAAACGCGAGCGGGGACACATCCGCTACCTCGATCGTCAAGGCTTGCTGGATATGATCAAGGACGCTGGATGATCCCTTCGTTCTTCCGGCATGGAAGTAACGCGATCTTGGCCGTCGCCATCGCGGCTGCCGCTGCGGCATTCGCGATCGGCGCCGTGCCCTTCTCGCTCGTAGGAGCGCTGATCGGCGCGGCTGTCTTTTTTGTCTCCGAATACACGACCCATCGGTTTCTCTTTCATGCGCAGCCTTCGAAGATTCCGTTCGTTCTCAAACTGCAGCATAAGCTGCACTACGACCATCACATCGACCCGCCCAAGATTGAGCTGCTCTTTCTGCCGTGGTGGTTCGTGATCCCAACGGTGCTGGTGTACTACGGAATCTTTCTGGCGATCGTCCGCGATCCGGCCGTGGCGCTCTCCCTTGCATTCGGAAGCATGTGCGCGCTGTTTTACTACGAGTGGGTCCATTACGTGGCGCACATTTCGTTCAATCCGGTCACGCCGTTTGGACGGTATGTGAAGAAGTACCATCTCTGGCATCATTTCAAGAACGAGCACTTCTGGTACGGCGTCACCAACCCGTCGATGGACCTCGCCGGCGCAACGTACCGCGACGTCGAGAGCGTTGATCGCAGCACGACCGTGCGCGAAATCTGGCGCGGCATGTGAACTACGCCGTCCTCCTCGGGCTTTCGCTCTTTTTCGGATTTGCGTTCGAGGAATTCTTCGGTGACGAGAATCCGCCGGTGCCGGGCGGAATCCGTACTTTCCCCCTTGTTTCGTTCGCTGGTGCTGCGCTTTACCTCGTTGAACCCCACTTTGCGCTCGCGTTTATCGCGGGCCTGTTTGTGCTGGGCGCATGGATCGCTCTTTACATTCGCAGCGTGCTCGATGGGGCTCGCAAGCCCGCCGACGGCCCACTAATCGTTCCGACATGCGTCTTGATCGCCTATGTTCTCGGGCCGATTGCGCTGACGCAACCGCTGTGGGTTTCGTTTGCGCTGGTCGTAGGCGCGGTTCTGCTCGTAGGGTCGCGTGCGTGGTTGCACGCGCTCGTCGCACGCATACCTAAAGAAGAAGCCGTCACGCTCGGTCAATTCTTGCTGCTCGTCGGCGTCGTCTTACCGCTGCTTTATGGCGCGCCGCGTATTCCGTACACGCAGATCACGCCCTTTAGCGTCTGGCTTGCGGTGGTCGCGGTTTCGACGCTCTCGTATGCGAGCTACCTGCTGCAGCGCTATGTGCTGCCGGGCAGCGGTGTAATCGTTGCCGCGGCGCTTGGCGGCATGTACTCTTCCACCGCAACGACGGTCGTGCTGGCACGAACGGCGCACGACGAGGGGGTCACCCCCGAGATCACCGCCGGAATCGTCGCCGCAACCGCGATGATGTTTCTTCGTATGGTGGTCATCGTCGCGATTTTTAATATCGCACTTGCGCGTTCGATTGTCATTCCGATGCTCGTCCTGGCCGTAATTTCGATTACAATCGCGTTCATCTTCGCGCGTCGCGGCGCCGGCGTCAAAGCGCCCAACGTTGCGCCAAAGAACCCGCTCCGCCTCGGAACAGCGGCGATCTTCGCTGCCCTGTTGATAACAGTATCGGTGGTCTCGAAATGGGTGCAGGCAAACGCGGGTGCGCACGGCGTGCTGGCATTGGCCGCGGTGGTCGGCTTTACCGACATCGACCCGTTCGTGCTGAGCCTTGCGCAGGGCGGCGTGGCGACCATCGGCGTCGCAACCGCAGCGGTTGCCATTGTGATTGCCGCGTCGTCGAACAACTTACTGAAGGCCGCATACACGCTGGCCTTCACCCGTCGCCCGCAAAGCATCGTTCCAGCCGGCGCCCTCACCGCGCTCTGCGTGTTTGGCTTGATCGCGGCGTGGATCATGGCGCGGTGATGCCGTTCTTCGGTGATCTGCTCGAATCACTCGGTTTGCGCAAACGGCCGCCGCCGGCGATTGGACTGAGGGCGCATCGTGAGGTGGTCGTGCCGGTGCGGATCGATGCTGCGTACGCGCGTGCACTCGACGCCTTCGTCCGCGTCGTCGGGGCAAACATCTACGTCGACGATCCGGCGTCGCATGTGATCGAAGCGGGTTTCGGCACCGTACAGCAAGAGCGCGTGCGCGCGACGTTCGAAGACGCGGGACCGGAGCAGACGCGCGTGTACATCGAGGCGCACTATCCGGCGGGCGTCGAGCGGCCGCAGCGCTCGGCCGTTGTCGACGCGCTAGCCGATGCGCTTAAAGCCGGTGTAGGGCACTAGCGCGCGCGGAATCTCGATCGATCCATCTGCCTGCTGGAAGTTCTCTAAGATCGCGAGCAGCGTGCGTCCGATGGCGAGCGCCGAACCGTTGAGCGTGTGGACGTGCTCGGGCTTAGCCTTGGCGTCGCGTCGCATCCGAATCGACGCTCGTCGCGCTTGAAAGTCCGTGCAATTTGAACAGGAACTGATTTCGCGATAGTCGTTCGCGCTGGGCAGCCAAACCTCCAAGTCGTAGGTCTTGGCGCTGTTGAAGCCGACGTCGCCCGCGCACAAGAGCATCGTGCGATGCGGCAGTTCGAGTTCTTGCAAAAGCGCCTCGGCGTCGGCCGTCATTCGCTCGAGCATCTCGAACGAATCCTCCGGTGTCGTCAGCGAGACGAGCTCGACCTTTTCGAACTGGTGCTGCCGGATGAGCCCGCGCGTGTCCTTTCCTGCAGCGCCGGCCTCTTTGCGAAAACACGGCGTGTGCGCGGTCAGCCGAAGCGGAAGCTCGGCTGCATCGAGAATCTCACCCGAATGCAGCGCTGTCAGCGGCACCTCGGCCGTTGGAATCATGAAGAGATCCGCGTCGGGATCCTGGAACATCGCGTCGGAAAATTTGGTCAGTTGGCCGGTGCTCCACATCGTTTCGCGCGTCACCAGTATCGGCGGTGAGATCTCCGCGTAGCCGCGTGACGTTGCGCGATCCAGGAAAAACTGCGCAAGCCCGCGCTGCAGCCGTGCGCCCTGGCCCTTGAGCACGCAAAAGCGGCTGCCCGAGAGTTTGGCCGCGCGCTCGAAATCGAGAATATCGTGAGTTTCACCCAATTCATAGTGCGGCTTTGGCGTGAAATCGAATCGGCGCGGCGCGCCCCACGTGCGTACCAGGACATTTGCGCTCGAGTCGGTGCCGCTGGGAACCGAGTCATCCAGCACGTTGGGCGTGTTTTCGAGCAGCATGCGCAGCGGGGACTGCGCAGTGTCGGGAGCCAGAGCCTTGGCGTGCTCGTCGTGCAGCGCGATCGACGCCGAAATCGCATCGAGTTGCGGACGTAGATCGCGAGCCGCCGCTGCCTTGTCGGGGGCTTTGGCAATCTGTGCGGAGAGGACGTTCTTTTCGGCTTTCGACCGCTCGGTCTCGGCCAGCTCGGAGCGGTACTGTGCATCCAAACGCAGAACCTCGTCCACAAACGAGGCGTCGATCCCACGACGTTGCGCCGAACGGCGCACGCGATCGGGATCGCGTCGGACAAGAGCGATATCGAGCATGGAACAGCGCGGCTTCGTCTTTTTAGAAGAAAATCTTTCGTCGCCCGCGCAGGCGG
Source organism: Vulcanimicrobiota bacterium (assembly GCA_963833045.1). GTDB lineage: Bacteria > Vulcanimicrobiota > Vulcanimicrobiia > Vulcanimicrobiales > Vulcanimicrobiaceae > Aquilonibacter. The sequence goes on along the minus strand of CAWHWL010000019.1, from coordinate 17,920 downwards.
TTGCGGCATTCCTGTCTCGCGTGGCGGTGGCGCCTCGCGCACCCGAACGCGTCCGGCTCGAAGATGCGTGCGGTCGCATCCTGGCCGAGCAAATTATCGCCGACGCGGATTATCCGAGCGTTCCACGTTCGGCAATGGACGGTTTTGCGATCGACACGGCGCGTGGGCCGGGCGTTTTTGTCATCGCGGGCGAGATCGCTATGGGCCGGCCGTGGGCGGTGCCGTTGCAAGCTGGTGAGGCGCTGCGTATTCCCACCGGAGGCGTCGTTCCCGAGGGCGCGGACGCGGTCGTTCCGATCGAAGAGGTCCGTCTGCTCGGGGGAAACGTTGCGATCGAGAGCGCGCTCGAGCCCGGAGCCAATGTGAATCCCGCCGGAGGCGACATGCTGGCGGGGACGCCGATGCTTGCTCCCGGGACGCGCATCGGTGGGCCGCAGATGGGCGTCCTAGCGACCCTCGGCATCACCATGGTGCCGGTCTATCCCCGCCCGCGAATTGCGGTGATTTCAAGCGGAGACGAACTCGTGCCGCCCGGCATGCATCCTGCACCAGGGCAGGTCCGCGACTCGAATCGCCACGCGGTTGCCGGCGCATTACAAGGCATGGGTGCGCAGCCGTTTCACGGAGCCACGGTTTCCGATGTACCCGGCGCACTCGAGCGCGCCTTGCGCCGCGCGCTCTCCGAAGCCGATGCCGCGATCGTCACCGGGGGCTCCTCGGTGGGCGAGCTGGATCGCACGCCGGCCGCGATCGGCGCCCTTGGGCCGCCCGGCATCATCGTGCATGGTTTGCGGGTCAAGCCCGGCAAGCCCACCGTGCTCGCCGCAGTCGGATCCAAGCCGGTTATCGGCTTACCCGGCAACCCAACGTCCGCTCTGGTGATTTTAGAGGCGGTGGTTGCGCCGATCATCGCCGCGCTGGCGGGCGCCCCGCTGCCGGTGGCCACCTTCTCGGCGCGTCTTGGGGCGCGGGTTCACACCCGAAAGGGATGGACGTGGTTCGTTCCGGTACGGCTTGAACGCATGGCTGACGGGGAACCGGATGGTTGGACGGCGTGGCCATTGCCGGTTCGCTCCTCGCTGGTGAGCCTTACGGCCCAAGCCGATGGATACATAGTCGTCCCTGAAGAAGCCGAAGACTTGGAGATGGGGTCGCCTGTGACGGTACGGCGATTCGTCTAGTTTCTTGGAGGTATGGAAAAGCTGGTGATCCGCCCTGCGCCCGCGATCGATGCGATCGAGCCGATGACGCCGTTTGTCGGCCCGGAGCAGCTCATGCGCGAGACCGGACATTCGTCGCTCGTTCGTCTGGGAGCCAATGAAAGCGCATTCGGTCCGTCGCCGCGCGCCGTCGCCGCGATGTCATCGGAACTCGAGCGTTTGTCGTGGTACGGCGACCCTGAATCGTACGATGTGCGCGTAGCGCTTGCGCGTAAGCACGGCTGCCGCGTGGAAGAGGTCCTGGTCGGGGCGGGTATCGACGATTTGATGGGCCTCGTGGTTCGCGCATTTGTTGCACCCGGTGCTGCCGCATTGACCACGCGCGGTTCGTATCCAACCTTCAACTACCACGTCAACGGGTACGGCGGGCGTCTAGTGTACGCGCACTATCACGCCGACGGACAGCTTGACTTAGACGAACTAGCCACGGTTGCCGCGCGCGAGCACGCGGCGGTTATCTACCTTTCGAATCCCGACAATCCGAGCGGCACGTTCATCGGCCGGGACGAGATGCAGCATTTCTTCGAGGCAATTCCGCGCGACGCGGTCTTTTTGCTCGACGAGGCCTACGCCGACTTCGTCGACGAGTCGGCCCTGTTGCCGATGCACGTCGAGGACCGGCTGATTCGCACGCGCACCTTCTCGAAAGCGTACGGTCTCGCCGGCGCACGGATTGGCTATGCGATTGCCTCCGAGCGGGTCATCGGCATTCTCCAGAAGATTCGACTGCACTACGGCGTGAATCGCAACGCGCAAATCGGAGCGCTCGCGTCGCTGGACGACGAGCCGTTCCGCCGCTACGTCGTTGACGCGGTTGCAAAAGCGCGCGAGGATTACTACGCGCTTGCCCGCGAGCTTGGTTTGGGCGCGATCGAATCGGCGACAAATTTCGTGTGCATCGACCTGGGCGAGGCATCGCGCGCGACCGCGGTGATGAACGAATTGCTGGTGCGCGGCGTGTGGATTCGTAAACCGGGCTTGCCGCCGCTCGATCGGTACGTGCGCGTCAGCGCGGGAACTCCGCCGATGCGCGATGCGTTTGCCGCCGCCTTCCGCGACGTCGTGGCAGCATTTCCGAGCGTGCCCGCGTGAGATACGCGATCATCTCCGACGTCCATGGGAACATCGAGTCGCTCGAGCGCGCGTTTTCATTGATGGAGCCGGAGGATCAGGTGCTGTGCCTCGGCGACATCGTCGGCTACGGTCCCAACCCCAACGAGTGCATCGCCTTGCTTCGCACCCGCCTGCAACATGCGGTGCTAGGCAATCATGACCTCGCTGCGCTGGAAAATTTCGGCGTCGAATATTTTAACGATGCGGCGCGTGCGGCGATTGCCTGGACGCAGAAGGTGCTCAACGACGAGAGCCGCGCATGGCTCAACAGTCTTTCATACGAAATTCGCTATCCGGACTTCTTGATGGTGCACGGCGCGCCGGTCAATTATTTTGAATACATCTTGGACAAACGCACCGCGTCCAAAGCGTTTGCGCTCACCGATGCACCGCTCGTCTTTATCGGGCATACGCACATTGCCGAGTACTGGGTTTCGCAGCCCGACGGAACCGTCGGGCATCGTCACATGCAGCACGGCGGCGAGCTGCGGCTCGAAGAGGGACGGCGCTACATCGTTGACGTCGGAAGCATCGGGCAGCCGCGCGATCTCAACCCCGAAGCCTCGTTCGTTTTCTACGACCCGCAAAGCCGCAAAGTCGAGTGGGTACGATATCCTTATCCGATCCGCGAAGTCCAAGATAAGATCCACGAGGCGCACCTCCCCGAGTACCTCGCGATGCGATTGGAGTCGGGGCGGTGAGTGTACCGGTCGACGACGGGTACTGTTTTGCGTGCGGGCCGGAGAACCCGATTGGTCTGCGCCTGCACTTCGATGCCGACGGCGAGGGCGTGCGTGCGGAAACCACGCTCGCGCCGGAGTTCCAAGGGTGGAAGTCCGTGGCGCATGGCGGCATCGCCATGTCGCTCTTAGACGAAGCGATGGCCCACGCCGCGGGCGCGGCCGGACATCGCGGCGTCACCGCGAGTATGAGCGTACGTTTTCGCAAGCCTGTGCCGATCGGAGCGCTGATCGCCATTACCGGGCGCGTGTCGTGGCAACGCCGCAACGTACTGGGCCTGGAAGCAAAGGTGAGTGATGCATCGGGCATGCTGCTCGCCGACGCCGAAGGAAGATTCGTCTCCATGGGCCCGCTCGATGCGGTCGATGATTACCGCGTGGGACGTGGACAGCAGACGGAGTAATGGCCAAGTCCAAACAGTCTCGCATCGCGGTTAAAGAGCAAGCCAAAAAACACAACGAGCCTGCGATAGACAACCGGCGCGCGCGCCACGAGTATCACATTCTCGACTCGCTCGAAGCGGGTCTCGCGCTTACCGGCACCGAGGTCAAAGCCATTCGCGCCGGCGGCGTGAGTTTAAACGAAGCCTACGCGCGCTTTCGCGACGGTGAGGCGTGGCTCATGAGCATGCACATCCCGCCCTACAAACAGGGAAGCTTTTCGAACGTCGATCCCAATCGGCCGCGAAAACTGCTGCTGCACAAAGAGCAGATTGCCGATCTCCAGTCGCGGGTGAAGGAGAAAGGATTGACCATCGTGCCCCTGCGTATGTATTTCACGCGCGGCAAGGTGAAGGTGCAGCTCGGCGTCGCGCGCGGCAAGAAGTTCTGGGACAAGCGCGAGGATGTGGCCAAGCGTGAAGTCGAGCGCGAACTCGCACGTCATGCGCGGCGCTAAGCCCGAGGCGTCGATCGAACAGAGCATCGAGCGCGATGGTGTGATTCGTGCACGCGACCGGGTCGCAATTGCTTGTAGCGGTGGCGCCGACTCGGTCGCACTGGTTCACGCGCTCGCGTCGCTGCGCAAGCCCATGGAGCTCGAGCTCACGCTAGCGCACGTTAACCACGGCACGCGCGAATCGGCGTGGCAGGATGAGTGCGTGGTTCTACGCATCGGCGCAACGTTTGGGCTAGCCGTTCGCGTCGCAGCCCTTGATGGCGATCGTCATGACGAAGCCGCGCTGCGTCAAGCGCGATACGCGGCGCTCGCGGAGATTGCGCTCGCGGCCGGCGCAAACGTCGTTGCCACGGCGCATCATCAAGAGGATCAAAGCGAAACAGTATTGCTCGCGCTGCTGCGTGGTGCGGGTCCCGATGGCCTCGCCGGGATGCGCGCGCGCCGTACGCTGGTGCCCGGCGTCGATTTGGCTCGTCCCTTGCTGGGCATCGCTGCCGACGACTTACGCGGACTTTGCCACGTGCACGCGTTGCCGTATGCGGTCGATCCGACCAACGCCGATCGGGGACTGCGGCGCAACGCATTACGTGCCGCGCTCGAGGCGCTGCGGCCGCTCTTTCCAGGCCTGGACGGCGCGGTCGCTCGCACGGCCGAGTTACTGGCGCAAGAGTTGGCCGGAACGCAGCGCGCCGATCTGCGGCGCGAGGTGCGCGCGGCGCTCGCCGCGCAAGAAGGCCTCCAAGATGTCGATTTCGTGCACGTCGAAGCCGCGGTTCGCGCAATCGAGCGTGGCGGTTCGGGCCGCTTTCATATGAAGAAAGGCGTCGAGTTGCAGATCGAGCATGGGGTGATCGTGCGTGCGGGTGAGCGGTGATCAAGCCGATGCAGGCCTATGACGCCGCGATCGCGCGCACGCTCTTTTCTCGCGGGGAGATTGCCGCGGCAATCGAGCGGTTGGCCAGCGAGATCGTCGCCGATCACCGCCGCGTGCCGCTGACGCTGGTGGGCGTGCTCAAAGGTGCGCTTTATGTCGCAGCCGATCTGGCTCGCGCCATTTCAGCCATTCCAGACGGCCCCAGCGAAATCGGCGTCGACTATATGTGCGTCTCGAGTTACGGGAATGCCAGCAGATCCTCAGGAGAGGTGCGTCTTCTCAAGGATCTGACCGATCCGGTGACCGATCGGCACGTGGTCATCGTCGAGGACATCATCGACAACGGGCTCACGCTGGAGTACCTGCGCGCGTTACTGGGAGAGCGAAACCCGGCGAGTCTGCGCGCCTGCGTCCTCTTCGACAAGCCGTATCACCGGCTCGTCGAGGTGGCGGTCGAATACGTGGGACTGCGGGCGCCCGACGCGTTCGTCGTAGGTTACGGCCTCGACTACCAGGAATTGTTCCGGAACCTGCCGTTCCTGGCGCAGCTTCGGCCCGAGGTCTTTACCGACGGTTAAGCCTGTGTGAGAGCGGATCCGTCTAAGGAAACGATCGCCCGGGAAACGTGGTTTAATCTATCGACGCACCCGGGTCCGAAAGCAAAATAAGTGAGCAAGCACCTCCGTTCCATCGTCCTTATCGTCGCCGCCGTATTGATTGTCTTCTTCGTTGTGGAGAAGCTGATGCAGCCGGGAGAGGGCGTCCAGCGCCTCGACTACGGCGTGTTTTATCAGAAGCTCGAAGCAAACGAGGTTCGCTCGTTCCACGCGGTCGGGCTCGAAGCGTCCGGCGATCTCAGCAACGGGACCAAATATACGGTCACGCTGCCCAACACCGACAGCTCGTTCTCGCAACAGCTTTCGCGGCACATCAAAGACGGTGAGTACGGCTTCGAACAACCGACCAACAGCGGTCTGGTCTCGAGCCTCGTCAGTATCGCACCACTGCTGTTGATCGCCGCGTTGTTCTTCTTTATACTGCGCCAGGCGCAGAGCGGTGGGAGTCAGGCGCTTTCGTTCGGGCGCTCGCGCGCGAAAATGATGAGCGAGAACCGTCCCAAGGTGACCTTCGCGGACGTCGCGGGCGTCGACGAGGCCAAAGAGGAGCTCGGCGAGATCGTCGACTTTTTGAAATACCCCAAGAAATATCAGGCCCTGGGCGCGCGCATTCCTAAGGGCGTGCTGCTGCTCGGGCCGCCCGGATCCGGCAAAACGCTGCTTGCGCGTGCCATCGCGGGCGAGGCCGGGGTCCCGTTCTTCTCGATCTCGGGTTCGGACTTCGTCGAAATGTTCGTCGGTGTCGGTGCGTCGCGCGTGCGCGATCTCTTCGATCAAGCCAAGAAATCAGCGCCGTGCATCGTCTTCATCGATGAGATCGATGCGGTCGGACGTCAACGTGGCGCCGGCTTAGGTGGTGGACACGACGAGCGCGAGCAGACGTTGAATCAACTGCTCGTGGAAATGGACGGCTTCGATCAGAACACCGGCGTGATCTTGATCGCAGCGACCAACCGTCCCGACGTTCTCGATCCGGCGCTACTGCGCCCGGGCCGCTTTGATCGCCAGATCGTCGTCGATCGTGCGGACTTCCGCGGCCGCGAGAAGATCCTCGAAGTGCATGCGCGTAACAAACCGCTCTCAAAAGAAGTTTCGCTCGAGACGTTGGCCAAACGTACGCCTGGATTTTCCGGCGCGGATCTCGAGAACTTGCTCAACGAGGCGGCGCTGCTCGCGGCACGCAAAAACAAGAACATCATCGAGATGAACGATTGCGATGAGGCGATCGATCGCGTGATGGTCGGCCCGGAACGCAAGTCGACGGTGATGAGCGCGAAAGAAAAAGAGAATACTGCCTATCACGAGTCGGGCCACGCGATTCTGGGTGGCATGCTCGACAAAGCCGATCCCGTGCACAAGGTGACCATCATTCCGCGCGGCATGGCGCTGGGTATTACGTGGTCGCTGCCCGAGGACGATCGCCATCAGATGACGCGCGAAGAGCTTCTCGCGCAGATCACGATGGCACTGGGTGGCCGCCTTTCCGAAGAGATCCAATTCGGCGACGTGACCACGGGCGCGAGCAACGACTTCCAAAAGGCCACTGAACTTGCGCGCCGGATGGTGACGCAGTACGGGATGAGCGAGCTGGGTCCGATTCAATTCGGGCGTGGCAACCATCAGGTCTTCCTGGGACGTGACTTCGGCGAGGAGCGGAACTACTCCGAAGAGGTCGCGAGCAAGATCGACGGCGAGGTTCGCCGCATCATCGAGAGTTGCTATGAGCGCGGTCGCACGCTGCTCACAGAAAACTGGGATAAAGTCGAGCGTATGGTCAAATCGCTGCTCGAATACGAGACGGTCGACGCTGAAGAAGTGCGGGCGATCCTCGAAAACAAGCCCTACGATCGCAACGACAAGGGTGGAACCGTGGTTGCGGTCGACCCCGGCCCGACGGAGCGCCCGTCTGAGGACGTTGCGCGCGAGAAACCTGCGCGCGTCCCGCCAACGATTCGACCGGAGCCGGCGTAATGCGCCGGCAGGCCTTGGCCGCAGCGGCGCTGGCAGTTATGCTTGCGCCGCTTGCCGCGTCTGCAGCCGGAGAGCCCTCGGCCGGCACGCTGCCCCGTGGCGGCAGCTACACGATATATCGCGACACAACGCTGGCTTCAGCAGCGATCGACCTATGGTTCCGCGCTCCGGGTGCCGGTTACGACGGCGAGTCGCCGGGTATCGCGCGTCTGGCCGCGACCGCGGCTGCCGCGGTAACACTCGAAAGCGGGAAGTCTCTGGTCAGTTTGATTCGTGGGACCGGCGGCCGTGTGGCGATCAACGTCTATCCGGATCTGGTCGATATTAGCGCAAGCGTTCCGGCGACTGCGGCGCGCCGCGTCGTTGCGGCGATGAGCGCAGCCTATTTCGCGCCGGCAATCGATGACGATGCGCTCAAGATCGCGCGCACCGACGTCGCGGTGCTCTCGGCGCAAGAACACTATTCGCCCGACGATCTCTTGCACGACGCGCTCTTTGCGCAGCTCTTTGCATCCGGCCCGGCGCACTTTGCGCCGATCCCCGCTAATCTTGCCGACCTCAAAGGCATTACGCTCGAGCAAGTCCGCGCGTTTTCGAAGCGGGCCTTTCGTTCGGCGAATGCGACCTTTGCGCTCGCCGGCAACGTCGATGCAACCCTGTTTAGCGCGGTGACGTCGGGCACACCGGGCACGCCCGATTCGCCCATCGCTTCGGCGCTTGCGCCTGCTCCGGCCGACCGCACGATCAACGCGGCCGTTTCGGGCGAGGGGCTTGCGTGGACCGGACCGCCGATCGCGGACGAGCGCGCAGCGACCGCACTGGATTTTGTGGCCGATTATCTCTTCCGCGACGAAACCGGCACGATTAGTAAGGCGCTGGATCCGACCGGAGACGCCTATGTGAATGGGCAGTTCATCACGCTTCACGATCCTGGCGTCATGCTGGTCACGATCGGTGGCAGCAAGCCGGCCGACGTGGAGGCGCAAGTGCTTTCTGCCATCGCAAAGCTCACCGAACCGCTCGACGGTGCATCGTTCGCCGCTGCGCGCGAAGCGTTTTTGTATCATCTCGCTTCCGATGCGCAATTGCCGTCGCAACAGGCCGATAATCTGGGCTGGTATTCGTCCGAAGGCAACGCCGCGTACGCACCCAGCAATGAGTCGAGCACGTACTGGAAGGCGGCGCGCTCGCTCGATCCGCAGTTCGTGGCGTCAGTCGTCAAAAAATATCTCGCCCATCCGGTGGTCGTGCGTTTGATCACGACAGCCTCGAAGGAACCGACCTCGTGAAACTCCGCATCGCAGCCATCGCTACGTTCGTGCTCTTGGTCGCGGCGCCGCCGCTTGCACCCGCTGCGAGCGCCGCTCCTATCGTCACGCGTACCAGCGGCGTGACCTTGATCACGCAGCAAGATTCGGCTGCACCCTTATTGCACGTGGTCTATGTCGTGCGCGCCGGGCTCGACCGGCAATCGCTGGCGCAGAACGGCCTGGCTGCGCTAACCGCGCAGACGATCGTTGGCACGCCGGTGAACGGCGTCGCGCTGAGTGATGCAATCGCCGCTGCCGGCGGCTCGATTTCATTTACGGTCGATCCCGGCGACGTGCGCTTTGAGATCGAATCGCTTCCCGAGGATGCAGATCGAGTGCTTGCACTTGCCCGCTCCGCGCTCGCCGCGCCGGCTTTTAACGCAGCGACAGTGCGCGCCGCGCGCAGCAAACTGACCACGCGCATTGCGGAAAACGAGCAAGTCGCGCTGCAAGTCGGACTGGACATGCTCAGTTCCACGCTGGCCGGCTCCGCCAATGCGGGCCTGCCTGAATTCGGATTGCCGGCTGCGCTCGCGCAACTCGGCCCCGATGATACCAAAGCGTTCTACACCACGTTCTACCGCCGCGGCGGATCGTATGTGAGCGCGGCCGGTCGTATCGACGCACTTTCGGCCGGAACGCTTGCGGGCTTCGGACAGGCGCTGGCTGACGGAACTACGGCGCCGGTCAGCGTACAATTGCCCAAGCTCTCGGGCGCATCGCGTCAACTGGTTGCGCAGCGCGACATCTCTGCGCCGTGGCTCATCGCACAATACCCCGCGCCGCTTGTCGGCAGCAAAGACTTCGGGCCAATGCTCGTGCTCGCGTCCTTCATGCAACGCACGCTTGCCGACATGGCCGACGTGCCGGGCGTCGTTTCCGAGACCTATGCGTCACGTGCGGTCGGCGCGCTTTACCAATACGAAAACGCGCGGCCCAACTTGGTGCTATATGTCAACGGCGGCATCGGCAATCCGAACCGCTCGTTCTCGACCGCGCTTTCGATTGCAAGCATCCTCGCCTCCACGAAGCTCCAGGGGTCGATCGACGATTTCAAGGCGATGGCTTCCGGGGATTTTATCAGCAGCACGAACTCTCTCGAAGCGCGAGCTTGGTTAGCCGTGGTCTACGACCAAAATGGTCAGCAGCCCGACTACCTCTCACGTACGCTCGATGCGATCTCGCAGACGAGCGCCGGCGACTTGCAGCGCGTCGCGCGTGAGTACTTGAGCAATCCAACGATCGCTCTCGTGTTGCCGAGAGAAGATTCCTAAGCCATTCGCGTTGCGCTGGTTCACGATTATTTAAACCAGCGCGGAGGCGCGGAACGCGTCTTTGCCCACATCGCGCGAGCGTGGCCGGAGGCGCCGGTCTTTACCGCGCTCTATGACGAAGCAGCGGTCGGCGACTTAATTCCGCGCGAACGCGTGCGCGCTTCCCTGCTTGCACGGATTCCTGGCGCGAACCGGAACTTTCGCTATCTCGCGCCCCTCTATCCACGGGCGTTCGAGTCGTTCGATCTGCGCGAGTACGACCTGATCCTGAGCTCGACGAGCGCCTGGGCAAAAGGCGTACGCGTACGCGATGATGCCGTGCACGTCTGCTTCATCCATACGGTCAGCCGCTTTCTCTTTGATTACGAACGGTACGTCGGCGCCCTTCGACAGGCTCAGGGTGACAGAACCCCAAGCTGGCTCGCGCGACCCATCATTAACCGGCTCGTGCGCTGGGATCTGGAGGCCGCGAAAAGGCCTACGCGCTACGTGGCCAACAGCCGCACGGTGCAAGAGCGGGTCCGCACATTCTATGCGCGTGACGCAGACGTGCTGCATTCACCCGCTGACGTCGATCGCTTTACCATCGGTAGCGGCGCCGGCGATTATTTCTTCGTCGCGTCGAGACTCTTGCCGTACAAGCGCATCGATCTTGCGATCGACGCCGCGCAGCTTGCCGGGGTCAAATTGCTCGTAGCCGGCGACGGGCCGGCGATGGCGCAACTACGCGAGCGCGCGCGATCGAGCACGACGACCCTGCTTGGCTTCGTGGATGACGTTGGCGTTAATTCACTCTTGGGCAACGCAATCGCCGCGATCGTGCCGGGGGAAGAAGATTTAGGGCTCGTGCCGATCGAGGCGGCAGCCGCGGGGCGGCCGACGATCGCATATCGAGCAGGCGGCGCTCGCGAAACCGTGATTGAAGGCGAGACCGGCGCGTTCTTCGATGATTCAAGCGCGGAGTCGCTCGCGGCGGTGCTGCGCGGCTTCGATCCGCGCGGCTACGATCCTCGACGCTTGCGCGCCCACGCCGAAACGTTCTCGCCGCATCGATTCATCGAACGCTTTCGAGCGATTGTCGAAGCAACGCGAGTGTAAGTCGCGCCGGCGCGCTGCGATCGATGCGCGCGGCTCGCGCGAGCGAACGCTCGCGCATGGCGGCGCGCATGGTCGCATCGTCAGCTATCGCCCGCAGGGCGAGCGCCCAGGCATTGACGTCGAACGGCGGCACAAGCGTCGCTGCGCCGTCACATGCTTCGGGAAGCGCGGATGCGTCGCTAGCGATCACCGGCGCGCCGCAAGCCATCGCCTCAACCGCCATCAAACCGTAACCTTCGGCGCTTGAGGGCACCGCGACGCCGAGCGCGCCGCTGTAGAGCGCGCGCAGCTCCGTGTCGTCGGGATGGATGTTCGCGCGAGGTGCGTTGCCGGCAATGAGCAGCGAGCAGTCACGCGCGGGGAACGCACGCGCGAACGCGCGTATCAGGGTCGGGAGATTCTTGCGCTCTTCGGGCCCTGCGACGACGAGGAAATAGGGCGTGTGCTGCGTGGGCGCGACGGGCTGCCACCACGGGTCGGGCACCGGATGAATGACACTGAACGACTCGGCCGTCAGGTTGAAGATGCGAGCAAACTCTTGCGCCGTCCATGAGGAGTTTGCCGACCGGCGGTCGGCGCGAGCAAGCGCGCGGCGAATCGGTGCCTGCTCGCGGTACCGCCCCACCCAATTTGCGTGCGGATACGAAAAGGCGAAAGCGTCGTGAAAGAGGACGACGCTGCGCGCGCCGCGGATGGCAAAGCGCAACGCGTTCCACGGATACCACACGACGTCGTAGCTGCCTTTGATGTCGGTGCGCGCGTGATAGGGAAATTCACGCGTGAGCAACGCCGCATGGCCGGCTTTACGAACCAGGAGCGTAACTTCCAGATCCGTTTCGTTCCGCCAATCGTTGAGAACGCGCCTCACATAGCGGCCCATGCCGCGTCGATCGTTGACAAGATTCCACGCGTCGACGGCAACACGCATGAGGAAAATCTACTTCGCTAGTTGGGGTGTAAAGATCAGCGCGAGGATGGTGTACGAGTTGAACAACCCGTGGGTGACCATCGATGCAAACGCGTTGTTTGTGCGATAGTACACAAAGGCGAGGACCACGCCGCCAAGCGCAAGCGGGAGGGAAGCGATCGGATCACCGTGCGCCACGCCGAAGCATAGCCCGCTGACGAGTGCCCCAGGCCAGAACCCCAGATACCGCCGCACTGCATTGAAAAGGAAAACACGGAAGATCGTTTCTTCCATCAACGGCGCGAGCACGCAGGCGAAGACGGCAAAGGCAATCAACAGCCGCGGATCGTGTAGCTGGCGCAGCATCGCAACCGCTTGCTGGTCTTGCGTCGTGTGGAGCAGCGTTTGAATTAATGAAGCCCCACCGTTGGCCACGAATGCCATGACCAGCGAGCCCAGGAATGCGACGAGGAGATCGCGCGCGCTCGGCATTCGATAGCCGAGCGCACGCAGCGAGAGTCGCGAGGCCCAGCGCAGCGACGCGAGCACAATGAGCGCCAGTGCGCCTTCGGCGACGAGCGTGAGTGCGAGCGATTCGAGGACCACCAGCGGATTGCCCAGCAGCCTTTGATCGATGCTCGACGACGCCGACAGGGACACCTGATAGATGCCGAACGCGAGCATCGGAAAAACGACGACGACGAACAACAGCGCCGTCGGGAAGGCGCGGAAGCTACCGCTCGGCCAGGACGTCGGCCAGTCGACAAAACGCTTGGAGATCGAGTTGTTCACCACGTGACTCCGCAGGCAGACCACTCGCGGAAATGGCGCGGGCGACGACATCGCGTTCGATGTGCAGCGCGAGCGCCAGACTATTTGCGAGCGTCTTGCGCCGGTACGCGAACGCGCCGCGCACGACCTTCCGAAAAAGTTCGAGGTCGCGCGGCTGCACGGCGGGCTCTGCGTGGCGTACCAGGCGGATCACCGAGGAGTCGACCTTGGGAGGTGGATAGAATGCGCGAGGCCCGAGCGTGAATGCGCGTTCGACGGTCATCGCATATTGCACCGCGATCGATAGACTGCCGTAGGCAGCGGTGCCGGGCTTTGCGCCGATGCGGTCCGCGACGTCTTTTTGAATCATCGCGACGATCGTTTCGGGTCCCTCATCCATCTCGATAAGTTGGAGCAAGAGCGGGGTCGCGATGTTGTAAGGGAGGTTGCCGGCAACGCGCCAAGCGCCGCCACGGGCGAAGGCGGCGTAATCGTACGTCATCGCGTCGGCGAGCACCACGGTTGCGCGCGCGAGGTCCGCGCGATTACCAAGGATGCTCACCAGCTGCGGATCGATCTCGAGAGCGGTGACGTTCGCTCCCGCTTCTAGCAGCGCGAGGGTGAGCGTACCGGTACCCGCGCCGATTTCGATCAAGCGCGCGCCGGCCGGCGCGTCCTGGCACGCAACTTGCGCGATCCGGCGCGAAGCGCCCGGGTCTATTAGGAAGTTCTGCCCGAACTTCTTCTTCGGACGTGCGCCCCACTGCGAGAGTAAAACGCGCGGATTTACTTCAGACGGTATACCGTCACCGCCCGGCGCCCGAATTGCATCGCATCACGATATGAAGTGTAACCGAGATCGATGCGATAGCCAACAATTGCGCCGCCGGTGTCGCCGGCGATTGCGTAGCCGTATCCGGGAATGTACAGGCGTGTACCAAGTGGGATCACCCGCGGATCGACCGCCACGATGCCGTGTCCGGCTGGCCGGCCACTTGCGGTGATGCCGCTGCAGCCGGAGCAATATGGCGTGTACGCAGTTGCGACCATCTGCATCGAGTCGGCTGCACCGACGTCAACCAGGCGCGCATGCGCTTTGCGCACGACGCGCGAGCCGATCACTCGAGCCTTCACGTCGCCGTTGTTGCGCTGCGTGAACGATACGAGAACGTCGAGCATTCCCGGCTGTCCTCTGTTCACGAGTCGCGCCGCTCCCGGCTTTAGCGAGACGTTGACGCGCTTGATCGTCGGCATCGCAATAATACGATGTTCGACGCGTTGCCACGTCAAGAAGTGGTCGATGCGCACGGTGCCGTCGATAGGAACCGAGTCCGTAAGGGTGGGCGTGACGCTGTCGTATCTTCCGAGCCGAATGTTTTGCGATTGCAGCAGCGCTGCAACGTTTGGCGCGCTCGTGATAACCGTGTTTCGACGTTTACCGGAAACGATTGTGACGGATACCGCTGGACGATACTCGATCGACATGCGGTCGGAAAGCGGCGTATCAACCGACGGAGAAATGTAGTCGTTCGCACCGACGCCGATACCATGTTCGCGCAAGAATGCGCCAACCGTCGTCGCATTGGTCGGCTGCTCGGTCGTCGAACCTTGCGCGGTGAAGATCACCACGTGCGCGACGTTCGTAGCGATCGACGCATTACCGGCATACGCCGGTGACGGGTAGGTGACAAATCCGGCCCATACGAGGCCGGCGGTCAAGACGCTGACGGCAAGCACGTGGCTACGCCGTAGGGGGCCGCGTCCTATCAAGACCGAGGTCCTTTCTGTCCCAACTCCGGCACCGGCACACCGCGCACCCGCAGTGGCGAACGAATGCCCGCAAGTTGAACCAACAGTAGGTAAAAAATCGGCGATAGCGCCCCACAGATGTGGGGAGATGGTCCCTGGTAGTTAGAGAAACGCCGTTGGTGGCGGATCAAGGCTCGCAAAGGGGGAGCCGGCAATGATGATCCACGCGATGGCCGCCTGTTGGACGGGCGACCAGTGACCCCGGCACTATACCATGCCCATTCCGAGCCGGGAATATGCCTTATGTCGGAAATCGGCAGGAGTGCCCTCTTTTTAGAGCGGACCCCAAGGCCATCGGCGAAGGTAACGCCATGACCCATCTGCGCCTCGGCTTTTTTACCGAGATCTACCGGCCGGTAGTCAACGGTGTGGTGACGTCGGTCGACACCTTGGCTCAGGGTTTGCGTTCGCGCGGACACGAGGTCTACTGTTTTGCGCCGAGCATGCCGGGCGGAACACAGAGCGACGGCGCCGTGTTCCGGCTGCCGTCGCTACCGCTGCCGACGGCGGCCCCATATCGCCTCACCCTGCCGCTGGTGGGGCGGCGCAACGTCAACAACATCATCAAGCGACTCGGATTGATCCACGTGCACTCGCTTTTTGTAACCGGCTGGGCCGGGCTGCGGTACGCGCGCCGTTACGGCATGCCGATCGTGTACACGTATCACACGCAGCTCGAAGCGTACGCCCACTACGTACCGTTCGAGCCGAATGCGACGCGTTTTGCGGCGGGCCAGTTGACGCGGACATTCTGCAATTTAGTGGATGCGGTCGTCGTGCCGACGCCGGCCGTCGCGCGGCATCTTCGCGACCTGGGGGTCGAGGCGCGCATCGATGTTGTTCCCTCGGGTATCGACGTCGAGCGTTTCGGCGCGGGAGTGCGCGACGATCGTTTGCGCCGCCGTCTAGGCGTGCGGGCCGACGGTCGCCTGGTCTTGTTTGTCTCGCGCCTAGCGCGCGAAAAGAACGTCGACGTGCTCCTGCGCGCCCTCGCCGAAGCGAACGATCCGTCGCTGGTGCTCGTGATCGCCGGCGATGGACCACAGCGCGACGAGCTCGAGCGGCTCGCGCTCGACCTGCGCATTGCCGACCGTGTCGTATTTCTCGGGGTCGTCGCGAGCGAAGAGCTTCCGGATCTTTACGCCAGCGCGGATGCGTTCGTTTTTCCGAGCACGACGGAAACGCAGGGACTGGTTCAAGCCGAGGCACTGGCCGCCGGAGCGCTCGTCATCGCCGCGGACACGCAACCCAATCGCGAGGTGCTGGGCGATGCCGCGCGCATCGTCGCGCCGGATCGCGGTGCCTTCGCTCACGCCCTACGCGAGATCCCCGCGGCGCCGGACGCCGCGGCAGCCCGTCGCGCGAAATCGGCGGCGAGCCGCTTCTCGGCGGTTCGGCAGGTCGACGCGATGATCGATCTCTATCAGAGCTTGCTGGAGCCACACCCGGTTGACGAGACGAACATACGTTCGGTATCATAAGGGTATGGTGCAGGTACAGCTAGGGTTCGCCGCCGACCGGCTCGGGGAGGGAGTCGCCTACGCTCGCCTGACGACGCGGGCGGGAGAGCGGCTTGTGCGGGTCGCCTTCCGCGTCGCGCGCTTCGAGGGTCTGGGAGGTCGCGAGATTGGCTACGCGGCGTTGACCGCGGTCGCCGCGATGCTGCGGGAACGCGGCCTCGAGCGCGCGTCGTTTGGAGTCGCCGACGGCGAGCTGGTTGCCGATTGCAACGAGCATCGCAATGTGCCGCCGCCGTTAGTATTGCCGTACGTGCGCTTGCGTTGCGCGCTGAACCGTTTCGCCGCGTACGCGGTCTGCACCGGAGGCGATGACGATCTCGAGGCGCGCGCTCGCGCGGAATTGGTACTGCATAGCGCCGCGTAGACCGTCGGCTCTTCCAGAGTTGCCGAAGGAGACGCAAGCACTGGCGCGGGCGCTCATCGGGTGGCGGCTCGTGCGCCTAGGCCCGGCCGGGACCTCTGCGGGCCGCATCATTGAAACCGAAGCCTACCTCATCGGCGATCCGGCATCGCACGCTTTTCGCGGCGTACGTCCCCGCAATCGCACGATGTTCGGCGCACCGTTTCACGCCTACGTCTACCGTATTTACGGGCGGTACTGGTGCGTCAACGTTTCGAGTGAGGCCGATGGACAGGGGGCAGCGGTGCTGATTCGTGCTCTCGAACCGCTCGAGGGCATCGCGCTGATGCGTGAACGCCGTGGGCTAGAGGATCCGCGCCTCCTTTGCAGCGGGCCTGGGCGCCTGTCCCAAGCGCTGGAGATCGATCGGACGCTCGATGGCTGCAATCTTCTGACCAATTCGACGTTGCAACTTCATCCGCCCGACCGGCCTGTGGGAGCGATTCGGCGCAGCCGCAGAATCGGCGTGAGCTCGGCCGCGCGCCGGCTCCTGAGGTTTTACGAACGCGGCAATCCCTACCTGAGCGGCCCTAAAAGCCTATCGCCTTAAGACTACGGGAGCGGAATCCGGGCTGGCTCGAGGAGGAGAGGACGCTTCGTGCGAGAGCGCGTGGTCGAGCCGACGATGAGGCGGGGAACATTGCAGCTTCCTCGAGGCACTTGTGGTATAGTGTGGTCGTTTAATCCCCCCCGTACCTCGGACTCGACGCTCGCGTGGCAGCCTCGCCCGTGACAGCGTCGCGTTGTTCATGCGTACGACTCTACGAGAGAGAACACTCCTCTGCAAACGGAACATCGCCCCAACAACAATAACAATGGGCAGCAGGGTGGCGGACGTCGCCGCCGTTCGCGCCGCCGCCACGGGTTCAACCCGCAATTTCAACAACACAACGAACAGTTTCCTCAAGCGGAAACTGGGCCGCCGCTTTTGACCGCAGCCGATCTCGAAGATAAGAAGAAGGCTGAACTGGTCGAGATCGCCGAGCAAAATGAAATCGCGCTCGGCAATCCGACGACCATGAAGAAAGACGAGATCATCGCCGCGATCCTCGCCACCCAGCAACAGCGCTCGGGCATGGAGATGGCTAGCGGGATCCTCGACGTCCTTCCCGAGGGATACGGCTTCTTGCGACGCGGCGGTTATATCATCGGCAACGACGATATCTACGTGAGCCAGTCGCAAATTCGGCGCTTCGAGCTGCGCCGCGGCGACATGGTCGAAGGCCAAGTACGCCGCCCCAAAGAGAGCGAGAAGTATTACGGCCTCATTCGCGTCGATCGTGTCAACGATCTCGACCCCGAAGCGATCAAGGGCCGGCGCCTTTTCGAAAAAGGCACGCCGATATATCCGAACGAGCGCTTTAAGCTTGAGGTTCGAGCGACGCAGCTCTCGACTCG
>CAWHWL010000018.1:0-76972 GCA_963833045.1 Vulcanimicrobiota bacterium | reverse complement strand
GGCGTGATGTCGGGGACGCTGTTCCACTCTGAGTACTTGATCGTCGCGGTCCCGTTCTTCCCCGTTGCCTGCACCTGAAGCGGAAGATTGTTCGAAACCCAGATGTCGACGGTGTCGCCGGTCTTTCCCACCATGTGATATCGATGCGTCGGCGCACCGGCGAGCATCGCCGGACCGAGATCGGTGATGGTGTAATCGCTTGGGCCCTGCGCTGACATCCCGGCATTGCGCGCCATATCCATCGGGCGCTGCATCATCCCGGCGGGCATCGACATATGCTGCCACGAGCCGTTCATGTTCGCCCACATGTCGGTGCCTATACTGATGACTTGCATCATGCCGTTCATCGTCATGTGGAATTTGTCGGGCTTGACCACGTCCATGCTCATCACGCCTCTCGTCGTCGTGATGTCGGCGTGGAACGAGTGCACGGCAGTGAAGGCTTGCGACATGGCCCCGATGTCGCTGGTGGCGTCAGCGTAAGCGGGCGCCGGCGCCAGCATCGTCATCGCTGCAAAAAGCAGCACAAGAAGAGCAGATCGCATAGATATCCTTTCAGGGTAGAGGCGGCGTGACCGGCGTTACGCAGGGCGTTGTCCCAAACTGCGCCACGGTGTCGCTCGTCCCTGCAAGCGTAAGGGAGAGTGTCGGGCTTAACGGATCGATCACTCCGCCGCCCAGGTCGACGAGCGCGAAGACACTCCCGCCGTCCCAAACGCCGTCGTTCGTGCTATAGGGAGGGCTTGGCGCAGCGCCGATGTTGACTGCTCCCTGCGGCCGCCACAGTCCGCTTCCGTCAGATTGCGCACCGCTAATCGTATCGTATATGGTTTGGCTCACGCATGACGTGTTCAAAGGAATGTAGGCAAACGTCCCGAGGAATCCCGACGGCGGCACAAACGCCTCGTCATTGTCAATGTAGGACGACACGCGGGCGGCCGTACCGTTCGTCGTGGTTGAACCGCTCAGCGAATACGTATACGTCGACGAAGAAAGGGAGCCGCTCAAAGACGTCGTCCGATTCGTCTCGGGGTTCAATGTTATGCCTTGAATCGTCCCCGACGAACCCGCTCGAGTTACAACACCGCTCTGAAGCGGCAAACGCGACATGTGCGACGCAGCTACCAGTACGATTTCCCCGGAAACGGGTGATCCGGCGGTTCCGTTTTCGGAGAACGCGAATACGATCGATCCGCTTCCGGAGCCGTCCGGGAGTGCAACGTTGGTCGCCTCGTACACGTCGTGAAGCGGCGATAGCGTGGAGACGGCGACGCTCCCGCCAGCGCACCCGGTAACGGCCAACGTAAGTAAAAGGCCGAGAAACCTCTTAAGCAATCTGCGCACTCGGTGGTTTTTCTGCGCGCAATCGTGTGTGCCATGCGTCCTGGTCCAAACGGATCAAGGGTTTAGGTGGGGGATACGTACAATGCGCCTGCATCGGGGAGGTGTAGACATGTCGGGTACACCTGGAGCTACGCTGGCGGTTGCAAACGCCGTCAATCCCACCGGACCGTTTGCGGGGTATGTATTCACGATTCGGCTGAACGGCCAAATCTATGCCGACGTCGTTGAGGGCTGGGCGAGAATGCCGCAGACGGGACTGCACGGCATCGAAGTACCCGGCCTTCCGATGTCGCACGATTCGAGCATTCACCTTGCGAGCTGCTCGAAGGAGATCTGTCACGCAGCGCTCCTGGCAATGATCGAGGATTGGTTGACGTTGGAGGTAGGCCTACGCGCCGGCCGAAACGCGCCGGCGTCGCCGATCGCTTTTACAAATACACAATCGGGCACGACCAGTACGGTCGAGTTTCCAATCTGGTTGCAACCTGCGCTTGCAGATCGCCCGATAGCGCGTCAATTCCTAGCAGCCGGGCTGCAGACGCTCCTTGAATTGACGCCCTGGCTCGGCCTCTTCATCAGAGATTTTGCCGATGGCCGCGTGACGCTTCCGACTCCTGTTCCGGCACAACCGGGTTTCATCGGCTTGCTCCAACAAATTTCTGCCAACGTACCGGCTCCGACATATGAAACGCTGTTTATGTCGCTCATCGGCGCCAAGCTCAGATCCACGGCCGATGCACTCGTCCCTGCGCTCCCGACACCCTATCCGTATCCGCTGCCGCCGGGCGGGCACCACGGTCCCGACTTGCCTCCTCCGGCCGCTGTTCCACCCGAAGCGTTCACGCTCAAGCAGTTTGTGACGCACGAAACGACGATCCACTTCGACACGTTGAGCCCGAGCATTTTCGATGAAATTCCATCCGCCGCGTACAGCGAGCCTGCAGGCGGAACGTGCACGTTCAACATCTGGCCCTATGCCGTAGGATTAACCCTCGACACCCCAAACCCGGCCGGCGGGTACAACAACAATAACTACACGGTGCTCAGCGCCGTTATTGCCGGTTGCACCGGTATGGCCTACGATGAGTACGCAATCGCGCGGCTGTTCATCGACCCGCGGTTCTCGTCGATACGCACCAGCGCGCTGACGCCGCAAACGATCTATTATGCTGCAGCCCCGAATTTCGGCACAGGTGTCGAAGCGTGCGACTATACTGGGCACGCAAGCGGAGCCGGCTGCTTCTTTGGTTCTGGTTCGCAACTCACCGACTGGCTCTATGCCGTCTATTCGTGCGACAGCACCGTTGCGAGCTGGTCGGGAACACCCGAGCCTCCCTTGTCGCAGCAGGATAGCACGAATTTCTACACCTCCCTCGGTCCCTGGCCGTCAAATTGGGATTGGATTCTGCTTCCCGATTCGACAACGGGTTGGACCATTCTCGGTAAGTCCGGAGGGACGACATTTACGGCTTCCGACGGTGTCGCGGGTTCAGCGAACACGGTAATCGCTATCGCCATCTCTCCCGATCAAAGTGAATGCATGACGGCGTTTTTCGGGACCAACTGCGGTTATAACGGTTGGAGCGCTATCGGACCGGGGCTGATAGCCGCGATCCAATACTATCAGAGTCAAAATCCTTAGTGGGGCGCCGTGGCGCCAAACCATGCCGGCATGTCGCCACCGAGCGCTTGGATGTTGCCGAGTAGTCTTTTAGCATCGGGCCGATTGTGGGCCGCGTCGCGGCGGAGTATAGTTGCGGTGTCCTTGCGGGAGGGGACCTGTGATGTCGAAGCCCATTCTCATCGTCATTGTTTTCGCACTTGTCGCCGGCCTTTTGCCGCGCGCTGCCGATGCCCTGACTTTTTCGGGATATTCTTCGGGTAAGGCACCGTTCGATCTCGAGTGGCGCTCGAGCCAAGATGTCGACGCCAACGGGTTTCCGATCAATCCGATTTGGTCGTATCAGGAGAGCAACTCGAAGGGCAACCCATCACCGAATTTCGCCAATATCTGCGGCCCGGGTGGATACTATCCACCGAATTCGGCATGCACGAACCAACCAACGGAATGGAACCCGCAAGATGCTACCTTCGCCGCTTTTGGCGAGTGCGGCGGAGATCCGTTCCCCGGTCACCTCAATTGGGACACGGTGACCCAGATCGGATACATCGAGTGGGAAGGCGCGTCGGGGAGTTGGCCCAACGACAACGACATCAACATGCGTCTCGATCCGTTTCTTCCGGTAACCGAGGCGCTTACCTCAGGCGAATCTTCGCTGGGCCTCGAGTTCGACTCGACGGAAACCATCAACAATTTTGGGGATCCGTTTTGGCAGCCGGGCCAGATCGGCAGCAACATCAACGGAGATCTCGCAGTAGCCTCCGGAGTGCTCGGCGTCGATGGCGTACACCACGGAGGTTGGACCGAGATTCACCCCGTGCTCGCGTTGTCGATCTTGACCAACGAGCAGATCTCGTCGAAAACGAAAACGACCGAGACGGTGCAATCGACCTGGCAGTATTTCATTCGCAATTCCGGCAACGAGGGTGGTTGCGGATCGCAAGAATTCACGTGGGCAGGCCGCAACGGAAGTTGGTACCTTACGCTGCCGGTCATCGGAGTCAGTCTATTTGTCCCCGGCAATCTGTTGCAGGTCGCGGCACACTCGGACTATTGGACCGTTGGTAACAACGTCGGACCGCCGAACATCCGCGGCAGTGTGAACCAATTGACGTTTGGCCCCAACTGCCCGAAATCTATCTGTGGAACCAATTCCGAAAGCGGAAAGCCAATGGGTCAACTCCAGACGATTTCGGTCGGCGTGGGCCTTCCCCAGGCGGGGACTGCTGAAGACGGCGTGCTGACCGTGCTCTCGACTTATACGATACCAAAACAATCCCAAAAGAAAGCACAAGTAAAAACAGCGCACATCGCGGTCACCCAAACGCAGGACTGGGAGGAACCCAACGAGCCCGACGACATTCTGGCTAGAATTACCGATCCCAGCACGCGCAGCAAAGTCGAGGCTTTGATTAAAGCGAACGCGCCCGCCTCGCCTGCGCGTGCAGTCGTCATCAGTCACGGAACCGTCACACTCGCGACGTTGAGCGCACCGCCCGCACTGAGTTCAACCGACGTCCAACAGCTCAGCGCCGTACACGCCGCGCCCGAGGATCCCGCGCATAAAGCGGCGGTATTGAACCTTCAGCTCAAGCTCAAAGCGGTGATTCCGCCGTCGCCCAAGCCGCGCGAGTAGAGGGGCGCGTCAGTACGTAGAACGCGATGACATGCGTGATCATCAGGGCGGGCACATAGAGGATCACGATCGCATATCCGACGCCTAACTGTCCCGCGACGTTCGGAAGACCGCTTTGGATGCCATGATAGTAGTCGAGCAGAATGTCGGCCGCGCCCACCAGATTAAACGCGACCATGAAGAACCAGAAGAGCGCGCGCATCCGTAGCGTGAGCAGCGCGAGGAGGGCGAGCACGCCGGTTGCAAAATCGCCGTACGCCGCACCCGTCGCGAAGGTTGCAGGCAAATTCGCTCCCACCACGCCCGGCAGAATGAAGATCAGTCCAAAGATTCGGAAGCTGTGGAAAGTGGCGATCGCGCGGAGCGCGTCGATGCGATCCATCGACGTGAGCTTCGGCATCACGTAGGTGCCGATGAGCAGCAGGCACGCGACGTAGCCCAAGACGAGTTGCGTCAGGAAGATGACTTGCGGCGGCATGAGGCGTTCCTTTCGCGGTACCGCACGGTACCGAGCAGGGGATTCATGGTACTGCGTGGTACCAACGCCTGTCAAGGGAGGGCGAGATGGGCGACGATGCGGTTCGTGAGCGCATCCTCAAGGCTGCTTTTGCCGCCTTCACCGATGGCGGCTATGCGGCAACGAGCACCGCCGAGATTGCCGCACGGGCGCACGTCTCAAAGCGCGAGCTTTACGCGCTGGTTGGCGACAAGGAAGAGATGTTGATTGCGTGCATTCGTGCACGTGCAACGCGGTTTCATATGCCGGCGGAGTTGCCGATCGTACGCGATCGCAGCACGCTCGAGCAGGTGCTGGTTTCCTTTGGAGCTCAGCTCGTACGCGAGGCCAGCGACCCGACGGTTATTGCGGCATTTCGATTGGCCATCGCCGAAGCGCCGCGCGCGCCCGAGGTTGCCGAGACGCTCGATTCCATTGCGCGCGAGACCCGGCGCGCCGCGTTGCGCAGCGTCATGGCCCAAGCGAAGAAGTCGGGGTTGCTCGAGGGTAGTCCACCCGAACTTGCCGCGGCTCTTCGCTGCGCTGCTCTTCGGCGATTTGCACGTGAGTTGTTGCTCGGTGTCGCGAAGCCCCCAAGTCCGCGCGAAATCGAAAAGCGCGCCCACGATGCCGCAGCCGCTTTTCAGCGCGTTGCGATGGACCCGGTAGCGAGGAAGCGCGACCACAGTGCCTGATGGCTGTTCACGAACTGCGAGACTTTTGCTAAAAGCACGGCAGTCGCACCCGATGCGGCCGACTCGATCTGCTCCTGCGGGATCACGGCTTGATTGCGCGGTTCGGAAAATTCGGCTGAGTCGTCGAAGAGGCGATCGCCGGCGCAGTCAAAGATAACCAGGCGCGCAGTCGCGGTGACCGCCGTTGAGGTGGTATGCCAATGCCGCGCGGGAACGAGAAATCCCACGACGCCGAGGGAATTGCAGAGCGCAGGATTTGCTATTTGCGGCCGCTCGTTGCCTGGAATGGGCACGGCGCTCACCGAAAACCGGTCTGCGAATCGCGTCGCTGCGTCGTTTGAGAATCGTTCGAAGCTTGGCTGCATGACCGGCTGATTCGCTTTGCCGAGAACGAGCGCGAGACGCGGCGGTTGGCTCGATGGCGCTGACGCGTCTGTAGGCGACGATGAGCGAAAGAAGAGGAGCGGCATGTCGCAGAGCCTCCGTTTCGCTTACGTATTGTATATCTAGCGCGTTACGATCAAGGCTGCAAGTGCGATCGCAATGAGGTCCCCGATTATTGCGGCGGGGTAGGCGCCGATACGTTTGATTGCCTCTCGACGCGCAGCGTAACCAAGGTAGGTCCCGATCACCGCGCCGATGATCCCCGCAACAGCGCCGGGAATTGCTGCGCCACCGTGCAGCGTTGCGATTAACCAGCCCACCAATCACCGCTGATGACGCGAGCGGTGAATCCAACCGGCCCCGTGCGCGGCGGGGTGTTCGGCAGCAGGTCCACCACGTATTCGCCGACGGCGGCTATTGCCAGCACAATTCCCCAAACGCTTCCGCGCCGGATCAACACCGCAGCCAGCGGCGTAAATGTGCGCAGACCCGAAACGAACCCGAGGCAGAGGCCGAGCAAAAGCGCGATCATGCAATGCCCTTCGAGGCTCGCTACGCTCGCACCTCAGGGTGACAAATGAGTTCGGTCCCTCGACTACGCTTCGCTACGCTCGGAGTGACAAAGGGGCCATAGGACCTAGTGCGGTAACGCTATCGAATGAATTACGCCCGCATTTTTTCTGGCGCACTTTGCGCTGTTTTGGCGACTGCAGCAGCACCGACGCCGACGGTGAGCTCGGATTCGGCCCTGGTCGGCTGGGCCGCCGGCCCTGCGGTGGCCACGGAGTTTTCGTACGAGCGGCAATTGATGGCAGTGCCCAGCGCGGCCAACGCCATGGATATCGAGCGACACATTTCGTCGCTGCCGCACCGCGCCGGGTCAGCCGCCGATTATGCGACGGCGCTTTACGTGCAGAAGCGGCTCGCGGGCGACGGATTCGCGACGCGCATTCAAAAGTATCAAGTCGAGTTCACCGGTCCGCTCGAGCAGAGCTTGACTTTGATCTCGCCGCAGACGCGCGACTTCTCGCTGCTCGAGGGCACGCCGGGACACCCGAACCATTGGGAGCAACTCGCGGGTCAACCGTTCCTCGAAGAATCCGGCGACGGCACGGTGACGGGACCCGTCGTCTACGTGAATGCCGCATCGAAGGACGATTTTGCCGAACTCGATGCACAGCACGTGCACTTGAAAGGCGCGATTGTGATCGTGCGTTTAAGCGCGCCGGGCGGCGGCGGCATTCGCGCGTTGGACCCGCACTACAACGCGTACAACGAGTTGCACAAGCGCGGCGCGGTTGCGATCCTTGAATTCATGGATCCGGCGACGCAAGGTTACGGCGGGGGCGTGATGTGGCCGGGCGGCAACTTCAAGAACACCAACATGGCCGAACGCATGAGCGGTATGTCACCGCGCAGCTTCATGCAGTTTCCGCCGGGGGATCCGACGATGGACGGCCACGCGCCGGTGATGGGCGCAGCCCACAAGTCCTGGAACCAGATTCCGCATTCCACGATGCCGGAGCTGAGCATCACGCAGAGCACCGCGCGCGCGCTGCTTGCGGGCATGACCGGCAAAGCGGTTCCGCAGTCGTGGCACCCGATGTTCGAATTCACGCAGCACTTCGGCGGCAACGAGGTCGCGCGCGTGCACACCAAGTTCGAGCGTAAGCTCAAAACGATTTGGCTCGTCTTCGGGGAGATGAAGGGCTCGACCAACCCCGATTCGATCGTGATGATTGGCAGCCACCGCGACGCAATGACCTTCGGCGCGATCGATCCGGGCAGCGGCACGACCGTTCTGCTGCAAGATGCCGATGCCTTTGCGAAGCTGGCCAAGACCGGCTGGAAGCCCAAACGGACGATTGAGTTCGCGTCGTGGGACGGTCACGAACTCGGGTTGTTCGGTTCGGCTGCGTGGATCTATCAAAACGGTCCCGGCCTGCGCACCAAGATCTTTCAATATATCAACACCGATCAGTTGACCACCGGCGATCCGTTCGTGGTGAGTGCCTCGCCCGGGCTCTTTGCCTTCATGCAACAGATCTGCGACGTCGTGCCGCAGGTCAACAGTTCGCAGATGCTCGGCAAGCGCGATCAGCGCACGTCGCCGCTGCTCAACCCGATGGGCGGCGGATCCGACCATCAGAACTTTGCCTACATGCTCGGCGTTCCGAGCACGTCGAACGGGTACTACGGCGCCTTCGGAGCGCATCACACCGCCGAAGACAACCTCGACGGCCTGCGCACCTACGATCCGGGGATGCAAGAAGCCGTCGTCACCGCGCAGGTCACCGGCATTCAAGCGATGCGCGCGGCTAACGCCGACGTTTCGCCCTTACGCATCGAAGAGATCCCGACCCAGTTGCTCAAGGATCTGATGCCGATCCAACTCGCCGCGTTTGAGGCGACCGACGGCAAAGTGACGCTGAGCGAATTGCGCGATGCGCTCGTCGCCTATCAAGCTGCGGCGCACGCAACCGACGTGGCCATGCAAAAGGCCGAAGCGGCGGGCGACACGGCGACGATGACGCGGCTTGCCGTGAAGGAGCAAGCCTCACGCGACGCGTTCTATATGCCCGAAGGGTTGCTGCAGCAATCCGCCTATCACACGATCGATCGCGTCTTCACCAGTTTCCCCGAGATCGTCATTTTCGGGCAAAGATAAGGAGATGAAGACGAAGGCTGTCGATCGCATGACGACGGCGGTGAAGAACGCTACCGCCGCGCTGCAGTAGGTTAGCGCGGTCCCTCGACTACGCTCACTTCGTTCGCTACGCTCGGGATGACAAAGGGCGCTTCGCGCTACGCTCGGGATGACAAGAGCGCAGTAATGCGGACGGGGACGCCGTTGAGGGCAGCATTGCCGGTCAGCTCGTCAACGTCGTCCCCAATGATTTCGTTATAGTTTGCGCGCGCGAAGCCGTGCGGCAAGCACACGACGCCGCGCATCAGGTCCGGCGTCGGCTCGACCGTCACGCCGATGCTGCCCGTTTGGGTCGAGAGCTCGACCTGTGCACCACTCTCGACGCCGTGGTCGCGCGCGTCTTCATCGTTCATGAGAAGCACGCAGGGGTCTGCGCCGCGGTTCAAGCGCTTGAGGTCGTTCATCCATGAATTGTTCGTTCGCAGCGAGCGGCGTCCGATCAAAACGAATTCGGGTTGCGGCCCGTCGAGCTGCGCGTCGAGCCGGTTGACGTCGGCTCCAAAAGCTTCCGGAACCAGATCGATGCGTTGGTTCGCGGTAAGCAGCCGCTGCGGCATGCATGGCTCCATCGGGCCGTAATCGATGCCGTGCGGATGCGAAAGCAGCGCGTCGATACTGGTTGCGCGTGGGCCCTTTTGCAAGCCGGCCTCGAGGCGCTGGTTCGGATGGGTGAGGCGCTTGCCGCGCAGACGGCGTGCCAGTTCGCTAAAGATCTGCCAGTCGTACCGCTGCGTCGGGTCGATCTCAAAGAGGGCGCGGTTCATGCGTGCGGTGTTTCGTACCGCGAAATGATGGAAGACGACGTCGTAGTGATCGGTTTCGAGTCCGGTCGCCGGCGGAAGGATCACGTGAGCGTGGCGCGTCGTTTCATTGATGTAGGGATCGATCGAGACCATGAAGTCGAGCCGCGCGAGCGCTTGCGCGAGACGCGCGCCGTTCGGCGTTGAGAGCACGGGATTGCCGGCGACGGTCACGAGTGCACGGATCTGGCCTTCGCCCGGCGTTTCGATCTCATGGAGCAGTGTGACTACCGGCAGCTCGCCGTTGAATTCCGGGTAGTTGCGCACGCGCGAATGCCAACGTCCCTCGTGAACGTCGCCGGGCTTGCTGCCCGCCAACATGTCGTATGCCGGTGCAGGCCACATTGCGCCACCGGGTTCGTCGAGATTGCCGGTGACGGCATTGAGCACGTTGACCAGCCACTGACAGAGGCCGCCGAAGGCTTGCGTGGAGAGCCCGACGCGCCCGTAGGCGACCGCGCGGGGCGCAGCGCTGAATGCGCGCGCCAGCGAACGCAGCGTTTCGGCGGCGATGCCGGTGTGCGCGGCGACGCGCTCCGGAGAAAATCGCGCAGCGATGTCGCGCAATCGCGTGAGGCCGTCGTAATGTTCGGCGAGTCGTCCCAGACGTTCGCGGCGCTCTTCGAAGATGACATGGATCAGCGCGAGCAGCACGAACGCGTCCGCTCCTGGTCGCACGAAATGATGCTCGTGCGCGGCTTTGGCCGTTTCGTTGCGTCGAGGATCGATGACGACGACGCGGCCGCCCCGGTCTCCAATCGCTCGCAAGCGCTCGCGCATACCGGGCGCGGTCATGATACTGCCGTTGCTGACCAGCGGGTTCGCGCCCATGATCAAAAAGAAATCGGTGCGATCGACGTCGGGCACCGGCAGGAGCATCGGGTGGCCGAACATATGCGTCGCCGCGACGTGGTGGGGCAACTGGTCGACGCTGGTTGCGCTGAAGCGGTTGCGCGTGCGCAGTAACCGAAGGAAGCCACTTGAGCTCAGCAGCGAGCCGCTGTTGTGCACGGTAGGGTTGCCGAGGTACGTCGCGATCGAGTCCCCGCCCAGTCGATCTTCGATGTCGCGCAGACGCGAGGCGACGTGATCGAAGGCTTCATCCCAAGCGATCGGCTCAAATCGGTCGCCGACGCGGCGATGCGGCACACGCAAGCGATTCGGATCGGCATGCAAGTCGATCAGTGCGGTTGCCTTCGGGCAGATCGCACCGCGCGAAAGTGGATCGTCCGGGTCGCCGCGCAAATCGGTGATCGCCCCATTCGCAACCGTGATCTTCAGGCCGCAGATTGCCTCGCACAGGTTGCAGGCCCGAAAGTACACTCCATCGCGCGCCGTACTCATAGAACGTGCCTTCGCTAGGCGGCGTAGCGGACCTCGGTCACGCCGACGCGTTTGCGCACCGTGAGTTCGCCGGCGAACGGCGCGACGAAGACGCCTGACGTCGGTGCGACGTCGGCATAGTCGCGCCCGACGGCAACCACGATGTACTTCATCGTCACGACGCGATCGTGCGTCGGATCAAACGCGATGACTCGCGCGTCGTCGCCATCGGGGAGCATGATCTCCACCCACGCGTGCGTGCCGCCCTCACCCAGGAGATGGCCCGAGACATATCGCGCCGCGAGGCCGCACTGGCGCGCGAGCGCGAGCATCACGTGCGCGTAATCCTGGCAGACACCTTTGCCGAGCATGAAGGCCGCGGCAGCCGTCGTGTGAACGTCGGTCACGCCGAACGCGTAGGTCATGTGCGTGAACACGAAGTGATTGATCGCGTGAGCAAGCTCAAGCGGATCTCGATGCGCCGCGCGCAGGTGCTCGGCCGCTTCACGCAGATTCGCGTCGGCGCGAGTGAGCACACTCTCGCGAATCAGGCTCGGGATTTTCAACACGCCGTGCGTCTCACGATGTTCGCTAACCCAGGCCTCGCGTTCGACGAGCGCCCAGTATTCAAAATCGATACCGCTATCGAGCTGCGGAACGGCCATCGCGATGACGGCGTTCCCGAAGGCGTCGTGGTGTGTTTGGGCGGGCAACTGCGGAAAAACATCGAGCCGCTGCACGATTCGGCGCTGACCGCCGTGACCGTCCCGCGGAGAGATCATCAGGCGTTGTCGCAGGTCGGCAATCGGCCCGGGATATTGGTAGCGGATGTGCTGGTGAACAATGTAGGTAACTTCGCTGACGGAGGTCCAATCGACGGTGCTCTCGTCGAGGAACGTGACATGCTCGATCTCCACCCTATCCAGCCGGTGTTCCGCCATTGATTACTTCATCGGCCCAGACGCTCATAGTATTGAATTTTGAGGGGCCATAGGTCGTGAGCATGGCCACGTCCAGCGCGTCGCGCCCCAGCGCGACGCGAATGCGCCCCTTGCGCGGCTCGTTGTTGCGCGGGTCGAACGTCCACCACATCCCACCCAAATACGCTTCGAACCAGGCGCAAAAGTCCATCGTGGGATAGGGCGGAGGCACGTCGAGGTCGGGGAGATACCCAAAGGCGTAGCGCGCCGGAATATTCATCGCCCGGCAAAACGTGATCGCCAAGTGCGCGTAGTCGCGGCACACGCCGCGCCCGCTTTCGAGCACGTCGACCGCCGTCGTGAACGGCGAGCTTGCCCCGGCGACGAACTCGACGTGGGCGTTCACATAGTCGCAGATCGCCTGCACGCAGCCGCGTCCTCGCGGGGCCGATCCGAAAAGCTGCACCGCGCGGTCGGCCAAGACGTCGGAGAGGCAGTAGCGGCTCGGTAAGGTGTAGACGAGCACGTCGTCGGGCAAATCCTGTACGAGATGTTGCTCCACGTCCCAATCGACGGCGTCGAGCTCTGCGGACGTCTCCACGACCGCGTCGTAGTATAACGAGACGTCGCCTTGCGGCAGGGTCAGGCGCCGGCACGCGTTGCCGAACAGATCGGTGTAGTCGTGATAGGTGGCGTCGGGTTGCGTTGCCCATTGCTCGCGAATCACCTGATGGCGTCCACCGTCTTCGGGACGGACGAGGAAGACGGCTGGAGTCGGATACTCGAACTCGAACGCGAGCGTGCAGCCAACGCGAACGCGCAGCACGGTGTCGGGCTGAGTTGAGGTGTCCACAGATCACCTGTTCCCCGCGCCGACCGGAATCAATCTAAATGCCGCGAAAGGTGGCGGCTATGGATGCCGTTATGTGCCGATCGTTTAGCGGAGTCGAGGATTTGGAGTTCGGGGCGATGCCCGATCCAAAGCCCGGTGCGGGTGAAATACTCGTGCAGGTCCATGCCGCAGCCGTAAATTTCATGGACTGTCTTTTGGTGGCCGGGAAATATCAGTTACGGCCGCAGACGCCGTTCGTTCCGGGCACAGATGCTGCCGGCGTCGTTGCCGCCGTGGGCGAAGGCGTCACGCGTTTTAAACTCGGAGACCGCGTCGCCTGCAGTAATTGGACCGGAGCGTATTCGCCGCAGATGATCGCCTCGCAACTCTCGGCGGTGCAACTTCCGGCAAGTGTCGACTTCGTCACGGGAACGACCGTGCGACACGGGTATGGCACCGCACACTATGCGTTCGTCGAACGCGCCAAGCTTGTGGCCGGGGAGACCGTGTTTGTGTCGGGCGCCGCAGGCGGCGTTGGACTTGCAGCCGTGGATCTAGCACGCAGTCTCGGAGCGCGGGTCATCGCCGGCGTGAGTTCGCAAGACAAGGCCGGCATTGTCCGTGAATACGGCGCGGAAGAAGTCATCGACTACGCTCATGAGGATTTGCGCGAACGCATCAAGGCCGTGACCGGCGGGAAGGGCGTGGACGTCTTTTTCGACGTTGTCGGCGGCGATGTGTTCACGACCATGACGCGACTCATGGCCTGGGGCGGCCGCATGCTGCCGATCGGGTTTGCAAGCGGCGAGATCCCGTCGGTCCCCATGAACCTTTTGTTGCTCAAGAACTATTCGATCGTCGGTGTCTTTTGGGGCGCGTGGGCCGAGCGCAATCGCGACGCGAGCATCGCGGCCGACGAGCAGATTTTCGCGTGGATCGCGCAAGGCAAACTTAATCCGCACGTGGGAGCGGTTTTTCCGCTAGAGCAATTTAAGACCGCGATGGAGTCGGTGCTCGATCGGACGGCACAAGGGCGCGTCGTACTCAAGGTTGGCGATTCCGGGTGAGCGATCCATCGACTGGACGTTAATCGAGCAGGTCACGGTTTCTGGCAAGAAGCGGATCGATCGTCACGATTGCCGCGTTGCAGCCGTCTTATTGAGAATTGGCCACTGCCGCAACTATAAAGGAGTATCGTGAGTATTCGTCACCGCTCAGTCATGATCGCGCTGCTATTGTGTCTGGCAGTGCCTGGACAGTTGGCCGCACAATCGCACCAGGGGTCGGGCCCCGGGATGAGTCAGGCAGAGAGTGCAGTCCCCGGTCTTCACGCCTTCGACTTCCTAGTTGGCCGATGGAAGGCCCATCATCGAAAGCTTAAGCAGCGACTCGCCAATAATCATGAGTGGATTGAATTCGAAGGCACGTTGTTTAATCAACCGCTTATGGGGGGTTACAGCAATTTCGACGACACAGTGCTCAACGTTCCGGGCGCACCCTATCGCGGAGTCGCACTGCGGTCCCTCGACGCGAAGACTCAGCAGTGGTCAATCTGGTGGCTCGACAGCAGGACACCATCGGCACCATTGGACCCGCCCATGATCGGGAGTTTCCACAATGGCGTGGGCACTTTCTATGGGGATGATATGGTCAAGGGAAAGCGAGTTCGGGCGCGCTTCATCTGGTCCAACATCACTCCGACGTCAGGCCACTGGGAGCAAGCGGACTCGCCAGACGGGGGCAAGACGTGGGAGACAAACTGGGTGCAGGACATCACGCGAGTTCGCTGATCGGACCGGGCGGGTTCGTGGTTACCGTGCATGCGGGCGCGCCGGCACAAGCGGCGCTCTCGCACCACGATATTCAATCTAGACTTGGGCCAGGCCGCCGTCGACCGGAAGGTCGGCGCCGGTGACGTACGACGACGCGTCCGTAGCCAGGAACAACGCGGCCGTTGCGATTTCTTCAGTCTGGCCGATACGGCCGAGCGGGGAAGCTCCCCTTATGGTCTTCTCGAACTCGGCCATCCCCTCGCGCGTCAGGCCGAGCTTCCCAAAGATCGGCGTTTCGATTGGCCCGGGGCTCAGGGTGTTCACACGGATCTTTCGCGGTGCGAGTTCAGCGGCGAGGTTGCGGCCAAACGCGCGAAGCGCGGCTTTGGTGGCGCCGTAGACGCTTCGTCCCGGCGCACCGCCGGTTGCAGCGGTCGAACCGGTGAGGATGATTGAGCCGCCGTCCGCGATGATCGGGACCGCGTGCTTGATGGTGAAATACGCGCCGCGCACATTGACGTCGAACTGTGCGTCAAAGAACGCTTCGTCGACCGCTTCGATCGGCGTAAACTTCGCGACACCCGCGTTGACAAACAATACATCGATCCGTCCGTATTTCGCTTTCGCCGGATCCACCACGCGTTTTTTGACGCGCAGCCCTTCGCCGGATTGATCCGGGATTCAACGAGCTTCCAATTGGAAGGAACGTGCATCCGCGTCAAACGCGACTCGACATCGGCGAGACTCCGGTCGCCATAACTACTAGGAACGTAGTGTAAGTCCGTCTTGCCACGCACCCAGTTTACATGCACCTGAGCTGTTACACCTGGCACAGTCAGGGCGAGCCAACCCGGGGGCGGTGTGTAATACCCTTGGGGTTCGGCAGCTCCCGCGCCTTTTGCGAATAAGAACGCGACTAGTAGGGCCAGTAGGATCGGCGTCGCCCACACAACGCAGACAGCGCCGAGATTGTCTTTGAAACGCATGTCTGGAAATCTCCGCAACCGGATCGGGAACACGTGCTTTAATGGTTTCTTGCACCTCCTCGCTGCAAACCCCGCTGACGTTGTTCAACCGATAAGGCTGTGGGTATTCCGAACTTTTCCTACGATTCGTCAAGGCGAGCAGGCAGGCGTGAAGTGAGCTTCGCCAAACCAGATATCTATCATGGATACGAAGTCCGCGCTCGGGCACATTATTTCGGCAGCCGTAATTATCATGTTAACGACTGCAGGCCTTATCGCGCAGCAATCGTCCGCACCATCGAGCGATAACTTCACAAAATATAGAACCTTCCTCGGAGCCGCATCGGCCGATCGGATACCCACAGTAACGCTTGTGCTGGCAGACTCCTATTACAACGTCGCTTATACGATTGGCGCCACTTCCTCATTGCTTATCGGAACGTCGAAAGCGGCTCAAGTCATCACGAGGACAACCTATCACAATCAAGACTACGCCGAGGAGACCGACGAGAACGGCGCAGTTTCGCGAGACGACGGTATCCACCTCAAGGACCTTCGCACAGTGGAGGCTCTTATCACGGGCAGAATTGCCTTTGATCGGCCCGTCGCGCAGTCACCGATGACGACCCGTGTCGTCGTCCCGGGCGGCTGGCCGGTGGATCTCCGCATCGCGGGAAATGGCCTGATGTGGGAAGCCATCATTCACGGAACCGAAAATCATCTCTTCCGTGCGCTGAAATATTCCTCGGTCGGAAACGTAAAAATCACCACGAATTGGGTGCTCGATGGTCGGAATTTTCGCAGCACCGGCGTGCAAGTCGCTGATCCTCGCATCGACCCGCCGCCAAACGCGCAGCCGGATTGGCAATGGCTGCCGATGGGGGCATCGTGGAGCCAGGCGTTCGTTCCCTATGGTAACCGTCCGATGATCCCAATCTCCGTGAACGGAGTCACGAGCCTGTGCATCCTGGACAGTGGAACAGGTGGGATTGTTCTTCCGCTTTCCTTGGCCGCGAAAGCCAACATCCAGCGGATCGCCCTCGCTCCCGTCAACGGGCCGGCGAGTGTGTTCGCCGCCTCATATGGCCGGGCCGACATTACTGTTGGGCCCGCCGAGCTCCGGTCGGCAGTGGTAATCGTTGGTCCGCGTTCCCCCGGCGATTACGCGGCATGCGGTTATGATTTTCTCGCGAGCTTCGTCGTGCACGTCGCAAAAAGGACAATGACGATAGCTAAGCGGCCCGTAGGTGCTCCACCGTGCGACGAATACTGTGTCCCTGTTGACACGTGGGAGCATACTGCTGTGGCAAACATTCGCGTCGGGTCTGTGCTGGTCAATCAAGCCACACTCGATACCGGACTAGATGGATCGCTAGTGCTTGCATCGAGCCCGTTAACGTCCGGTGATCGACGGTACCCGGCATGCGATGCGCATTTGTCGACCGTGGAGTCGCTTATCATTGGCCCGGTAGCGGTTGGGCTAACGCCGACCTGTTACGCCCCACTTGACGCCACGCTCGACCCCACGCACCGTGCGCAGATCGGCTCTGCGGTGCTGCTCAGATACCGACTTGAACTTGATCTGGGAAATCATGAAGTCCGGCTTGATCGTTGACCGGATAACCCTACAACGATGGTCCGCGCTCTAGTGATCCTCGCCCCCTAAAGGACTGACTTCCTATAGCGCGTCAACTAATTGCCCCAGCGCTTGGCCTGCCGCGCCGCCTGACCCATCGTCGCCAGAACCCGCGCTGTCACCTGAGCCTCCGTCATCGGTGCTGTCATCGCCGTCGTCTGAGCCGCCCAACGCGGGGGGAAGAACCGGATGTGCTGCGCCCGATGGCGGAAATTCGCCATCTGGGTCAGAGTTAGATCCAGTGTACGTCCAGTTTCCCGAATTCAACGACCATTGCGTGCCGTCAGATTCAATCGCAGTGACCGACGTTGTCATAGTATTCTGATTAAGCTGGACGTCAAAAGACGTGTCCTGAGAGCCGTCGTAATAGTTGACATCTGTTATGCCGCTATCGCTCGTCGATATCGACATGAGCGAGCCGTCCGCATACGAAATTCCACCCTCGTAATCTACGCCGGTAAGATTCGTACCGACCCATGACGGGGAGGTGGCGCTGACTTCGCCTGTGCCTCCTGGGCCGTTGACTGTGATCGTCACAGATGATTGGCTCGTAAGGGCGCCGAGGAGGGTGCCAATGCCAAGGCTCCCAAGGCCCCCGCCCCCGGAGCTGCTCGAAATCGCGTCGTTATTTTCAGCTCCCCATTCAACACCCGACAAAATGCTCTCGGTGATGTTACTGGATGATGTTATTGTCAGCGTCTCGAGGCCGTTTCCGTTCGAGTCAAAGTAGTTAATCGTCGAAGTGTTGCCGCTGGAATAGCCGACTTGATATCCTTGGCCCGGCGAGTACGAAGCAAACTGCGCGTCGGAATTCGACGTGTTCGTGTTTATGATACTCCACGCACCGCCGGCGTAATATTGAAGCGACGACTGTGACGTAGAGCCATCGACATTATTAGTGTTCCACGTCGCGTTGAGTAGATTGCCTGACGAGTCGTACGTATAGTCTAGCGCCGTGGAAGTCTGGTTATTCCAATAATCATAAACAGAATTTCCGCTCGCATCGAACCAGGAGCCTTGATAGGTGTAGCCGTCCGGAGCCGGCGGGGGCGAATTCGGCGAGTTGGGGCTCTGCGTCGGTGGCATGGGCTCGAGCATTATCGGCGGAGCGCCATCGGCTATCTGCTGCGCGGTAAGATCATCGAGCGCATTTCGATTTATCGAAGCGATCTGCTCCCTATTCAGGGAGGCCGCCTGTGGCACCGTCATTGCGGCGAGCTCGCCTGTCGTCAGCGAATTCATTTGCGCATTGCTGAGAGATGCAAGCTGCGCCCCGGTAAATGACGAGAACTGCTGTCCCGAAAATGCCGCAATTTGCGTGCCGCTCATTGCGTTTAACTGCGAACCGGAGAGCGCCTGAAGTTGCGTCGACGAAAGGGCCTGGAGTTGCGTGGCACTCAACGCCGAGATCTGAGCGCCGGTAAGCGCCGAGGTCTGCGTGGGTGTAAGTGCGCCGATTTGCGCCGAACTCATCATCTGCAGCTCACCGGTTGTTAATGCCGACACTTGGTTTGGCGTGAGCTGCGCTACCTGCGATGCCGTTATATTATCTGGGAGTGCCCAGCCGCCGCCCGCAATTTGCGAGGTCGTTATGGCTTGAATTTGACCCGGGGTGAGGGCTGCAAACTGGCTCGCATTCAATGACTCCCAAAGCTGATCGCTGCTTAGCTGCGAAATCTGCGTAGGGGAGAGAGCACTGATCTGCTGCGGAGTCAACCAGCATATATACGCGCCGATCGCCTCGACGTTGATGCTCGAAGGCGTAAGGTCTTGTATTAGGCTCCCTGCCGCGAGCTGCTGAAACTCCCACAGTGCGAAAGATGAAACCTGATTATAGGTGAAAGCCGCAACCGTGGTTGGCGACAAATTAGCGAACTGCCAGTAGAACTGCATGTTCAGCGACTGGATCTGCGGCACCGATAAAGCGTTGATCTGCTGGGCAGACAACTGGTCGACATCGACGTCGGGTAATTGCGAAAGCTGCGCTGGCGTGAGCGCCTTCAACTGGCTCGTGGGCAAGCTTGCCGCGGCACCCATTGAGAGCGTCGCGAAGACGCCCGGAGCAATAGCTTGGAGTTGAGCCGTCGAGA
Organism: Vulcanimicrobiota bacterium; assembly: GCA_963833045.1. Lineage (GTDB taxonomy): Bacteria > Vulcanimicrobiota > Vulcanimicrobiia > Vulcanimicrobiales > Vulcanimicrobiaceae > Aquilonibacter. The sequence goes on along the minus strand of CAWHWL010000018.1, from coordinate 57,751 downwards.
AGTATTGGATGCCCGAACCGAGCCCGGAATTCGCCCCTAGCGACGCGATCTGCGTCGGTGTTAGAGCCTCGAATGCTGGGCCTGAAAGACCGGCGATCGTACGCCATGAGACGTCGGCTACGTTCAGCGCCTGGAGCTGCTGCGCGTCCAGCGAGTTTAGCTGGGTTGCATCTAATCCTGAGACTTGCAGTGCTGACAGCGCCGCTAGTTGCGCCGGCGTCGAGACCGCCAATTGCTGCGGCGTTAGGGCGTTGGCTTGTAGCGAACTGAACTGCGCAATGCTCAGATCTGCGACGGATGTCCCGAGAGCTTGTATCTGCTGGGTGTTGAAATAGTAGAGCTGCGCGGGAGATATCGCTTCGACCTCCATCGCACTTAGCGCGGATATCGCCGCTGGAGTTAGACCAACCGCCTGTAGCGCCTTAACCTGGGCCGTAGAAAGGGCCTCGATATCGGCTGCGTTTAAGCCTTGAACCTGCGCGGGGGAAAAGCTTCCAAGCTGTTGGACAGTATACGCAGCTACCTGCGCGGGCGTCAGATTCTCGAACGGATTTGTGTCAAATGCCTCCACCAGATCGTCGAGCGCGGAAGCTGCGGATCCGAGCGTAGCGGCTTGGCTCTGTGTTAAATTCCCACTGCCCCATAGCTGCTGCGCGGCGGTTATCGCAGAGCTCGACAAGCCGTATTGCGCAAGTAACGGAGCATTCACATCAAGAACGCCGCCGCCAGAGCTTTCAATGGCAAGCTCACTTGTCGCGGCATCTAGACCGATGTTGCCGTAATAATTTCCGCTAGAATCGTAGACGTCGACCGCGTTTGAGAGTGGCTGCTAGCACCTTGGGCCAAAGTATACGCAGCAAGCGCAGAATTTATCTGACGAAGGTTTAGATAGTCGGACGGGCTGTCGGGAACTTCTTGCGTACTGACCTGAGAAGCCGCGATGCCAGAATCCGCAGTCGTGATTCCGTCGCTCTGAAAAACAGCGGTCACTACCGACGCAGCATCCGTAACCCCGTCCTGGTCCGAAAGGCTCCAACTGCCGCCGTTCTCTCCTAATTCGCCAACGTAACTTCCCTGCGCATCGTACACACCGACGACTACAGTGCCCTGGCTGTACGTGTGCTGCGCAAAAGTAGTCTCAGCTAGGGCCTCATAGACTGCGCTGTCAGTTGCGTTCGTGGGATCCCAGCCGCCGTTTGCCTGAAGCGACTGGTCAAACTCAGCGATCTGCCCGGGTGTGAATCCTACAGACTCGAGCCCGCTATCAGCCGAGCCTCCGTCGATCTCCAAATCGCCGTCGACTTCACTATAGCCAAAACTTCCAATCTCGTTCTGCCCGCTCTCGTCATAAACGGTTGTAAGGCCATCTACCGGAGCCGTTGTGTTTTGCGCAGTATCAGGAGTATCGATTGCATAGCCGGCAATGGCAAGACCGATAACCTGCCCGGACGAATTGTAGAGAACGGGGTTGCCACCGTCGACTCCGAACGGCGTCGCGCCATTGGCGAGCTCATGTTCAGCGGCGAAAGCTTGAAAGCTTGTCTCGTTGCCGTTCGCGTCCCATGCTGCAAGGCGCCGGTGCTCGGATCGAGTCCGTAGGAGCCGACGTATTGGCCGCTCTGGTTGAACAACGCCGTGAGCGAACGTTCTGGTACCGCCGCTCCATTTTCGCCGTAATCCTGAATGGGTGCTGACGTTCCCGCTCCTTGCGTAAGAATCTGTGGAACGTCGGCGCTCGGTATATTATTAACGCCCTGCGTGCTCATGCGACGTTGACTCCTTCCCCGGTAAGGCGGCTATGACACGATGCTTGAATAGAGACTCGTAATGCGTTTTCTCAAAGTTCGGTCAGGCGCTAAGGAGAATGCGGAAATGTCGCCGAGGCGCACACGCTCGAAAGCCTCCTCTGCTAGCTTCAAAATCTCTCGCCGATCGGACGAATCGAGAGACTGAAATATGGCGACGAAACGATCAGACGCGTGGAGTTCGGCCGTGACCATGCCGCCGAGGTAGCTCAGCCATTGAGCGTATACGTTCGCGTCCTGGTTACGCAAAATCGTGTTGTACCGGCGAAAATTCGTACGGATGAGATGCGTGATTCCGATCCGCATCCTCGACGTGAACTCGTTCTTGAGGAATGTCGTCAGCAGCAGGCGACAAAGCCGTCCGTTCCCGTCTTTGAACGGGTGTGTACGGATCAACTCGAAGTAGGTGAAGGCTATCTTCTCGAATCGGCCGAGCCAGTGATTCCGGACGATACTCGAGAGGAGTTCCTCGAGTCGCGGCGGCACCGAATCCGGCGTCGACCCCGTCAAGCGAAGGCGCGCGCCCGGAAGGTTTGCTCGCATCGCAACCGACGTTCTTCTAAATTGCGTCTGCTCGGTTCGCCCCCGCGAAATCTCGTGAAGCGTTCTTATGCCCTCGAGCGACAGGCCCTCTAGTCGAACGTCGCTCATACGCTCCAGCGCGTCGAGATACGTCGCGGTTTCGGATGCGGCTTGTCTTAGCGGCTCCCCGGAACCTACGCGATGAGCGTACTACGAAGAGAGTATCCGCAACAGCAACAGTCGCTCAAGCTCTGGCTGCACCGCTACGGCATCGAGGACCGTCTCGAGCAAGTCGAGCCGTCCTGGTGCAGACTTAATAATGGTGACAGACATTTTGGACGCTCCAGGTTGACAGACAAAAAGTAACCACGCCTCGCAAAAAAATGCAAAAATGCGAGGTGGCCGACTTACTTTCTAGCTGGTCAGTCGATTGTGAGCGATGCTAACCCGATTGCACATGTTCGAGCTCTCCATGGTCAGTTCGTCGCGCAATTCATAGTGCGACGTTTCGTCAGCATGCACGGTAGGCGAAGGCGTGCCAGATTCGAAAGTCCCGGTTTGGCCGCCACAACGATAACTCGGTTGAGAGCGTTGAGCGAGTAGTTCATCCGATCTGAATTTCCGCGATCTAGTCGCCGCTATCGCAGCATCCATGTAGTCCGCATCATCGTCTTCTGATAGGCGTGTTGAGCCCCTGAGCTCGGAAGAGATCGGGCGTGACCCATCGATACACATGCCCGTGTCCACCACTTCTTTCTCTACTCTTCTCAAGCTTGCTCGCGAGCGCGCCGGCTTTACGCCGTAACAACTTGCCGAAGCCGCCGGACTCTAGCACACCGCCGTCTATAGGATAGAAGCGAAGGCCGCGCCGTACTCGCACCTTTTAACGGTTGTACGCATTTCCGAAGCGCTTGAGATTTCACTCTACGAACTCGTCTACCGCAAGGTCCCTAACAAGAGCGTGAACGGATCGTGCGGAGTCGCAGCTTTCGTTCGCAAGGCTCTCGCAAAAGTCGAAGAGGGCTAGCGAACAGCTCGCCGTGCGGATGTGAGAGAATCAGGTCGTACACAGTCTTAACTATCGCATAGCGGAGCACGATAAGCCTGCTACTGCGGCGTCGCAATAGATTACCGTGGTCCCTCGACTACGCGGGTGAACGCGCAGCGTTCACCCACTACGCTCGGGATGACAAGAGCGCTACGGGACGATGAATTGGACCGTGCCTTCGTCGAGCGGTTGATGATTGGCGTTGACCAGCAAGATACGCACCTTGTGCGGTCCGGGTGAAAGGCCGTTGATCGTGAGCGGTTCCCCGCTCGCGTCAAGCCAACGCCACGTCGCATCGTCGACGAAGACGTGAATGTGGCCGATGCGCGGTGACACCTTGACGGCGGCCTCGCCGTAAACCGGCCGAATGTGCACGTTCTGCGCGTAGTACTGAATCACGACGCGCCCGGTTTTGAGCGAATCCGCGAGCGGCGGGTCGATGATGATTTTGGCGGCCGGCTCTTCGACGGCAAGCGGCTCGACCGGCGCGGGTCCTACAACGTCGCGCGCGGTCATGTATTTCGCAGTGATCGAAAACCGGCGCGAACTTCTTGCGAAAAGACCTGCGGCTGTTCCCACGCGGCGAAGTGGCCACCTGCGCTCGCGCGGCTGTAATAGATCAGTTTGTGAAACGCTTGCTGCGTCCAACTGCGCGGCGCGAGGTAGATCTCACCCGGGAAGACGATTGCGGCCGTCGGGAACGAGAGGTTGGCGGCGTTTAACGGGCTGGTGCTGTTCAACCAATAGGAGCGCGCTGCGGAAACCCCGGTATTGGTTAACCAGTACAGCGTGATGTTGTCGAGCACGTCGTCGCGCGTTAGCGCACCGGCGCTGTGTCCGTCGACCGTATGTCCGGCCAGAGCGGAGATAACGGCCGCCGCCGGCTGGTTGTAGCCGTCGCCGTGGTCGAGAAGCCAAGCCGCGAGGCCCACGGGCGAATCCGCTATTCCGTAGAGCGTTTGCGGCCGTGTATGCTGGAAGGCGGAATACGCGAATTGCTTTCCGTAGAGCAGTTGCAGTTGCGCGTATGCGTGCGCCTCGTCGGCGGAAAGGCCGGCCGGCGCGGGGTCGCCGCAGTTGATCGACTTGGCGATCGCCAGTGGCACGGCGGCCGGCAAACTGGTGTTGATCGCCAGCAATCCGGGTGGAGCTTGTTTTCCCATGAGCGTCGTCACGACCGAACCGAGGTCGCCGCCTTGCGCAACGTAACGCGTGTAACCGAGGCGTTGCATCAGCACGGCCCAGGCGTGCGCGGTCGTCTCGGTCTTCCACGTGGGCAGCGTCGGCTTTCCTGAAAATCCATAACCCGGAATCGAGGGAATGACGACGTGGAACGCATCCGAGGCGCTTGCGCCATGGGCCGTCGGATCGGTCAGCGGCTCGATGATCTTTAGCTGTTCGATGATCGATCCGGGCCAACCGTGCGTCACGATCATGGGTAGCGCGTTCGCATGTTTGGATTTCACGTGAATGAATTGAATGTCGAGCCCATCGATCGTGGTGATGAACATCGGCAGCGCGTTGAGTCGGGCCTCACACTTGCGCCAGTCGTAATCGGTCGCCCAATAGGTCGCAAGCCCTTGGAGCATTTCCAGCGGCACGCCCTGCGAGTTATCGTTGACGGTTTCGCGGTCGGGCCATCGCGTCGCCTTGATGCGCTTACGCATGTCGTCGATCTGCGCGTCCGAAAACTTCACATGAAAGGGACGAATCGTGGCATTGCTGGTGGGCGCTTGTGCAACTTCATTCATGGTGGGCCTTTCTCCAAAACCCGAGAGACCGAGTGGACCGGCAACAGCGGCGGCTGCCGCGGTACTGACAAAGCCGCGGCGATTAAAGACGACATCTTTCGACATGGGGTCAACGTAGCCAATGCGCGCGGAGGGGTCTAGCTACAAAAACTGTGCATTTCTAGGTGCCGATGACGGCCATGCCGTGTGCGCGTGCCGCTATGCCCAGTGCGCTGTCGTGCGTTGCTACGGCCAGGCGCGTTCCCTTCGTCTCGTTCCAAAGAAGTGCGGTCGCCAAGTGGATTGCATCCAATGTGCCGAGCTGGGTCGGCATCGGCTGCGCGGCGCGTTGCAGAACAGTGGCGTCCACGTCGACGAGCTCAATCGATGCAACGAGATTGAGAATCGTCGAGCGGCGCAGCGCTATCTCAGCATCGTCTAAATCGGTACGCAGACGGAGACGGTCGAGCGTACGCAAGCACTCGGTGCTCAGAAGAGCACTTGACACACCGCGCTCGATTTGAGGCCACTCGGTCAGCGCGTTGGGCTGTTCGAGTGCAACGCGCAGCAGCACCGAAGCGTCGATATACGCGATCAACGCGGTCCCTGGCGCTCTTCGAGCAGGAGGTCAACAATCTCAACGCTCAGTTTCAACGGCTTGCCCGGCAACGCCACCCGATTGAGCGCAGGGGCGCTCGCCGCGGGTCGGCGGACGTGCAGACCGATCCGTTCGCTCGCCGGGACGATACGCGCAATGGGCGTATCGCGATCCAACACGGATATGGTCTCACCCCTGCGAACCGCGCGCAGATACTCGCTCAGCCGCGCTTTCAATTCGGCGATTCCAACCTGTCTCATGACTATATTATGACTAGAACTGGTCATTTTGGCAAGAGTCGTTGAGCAGGCCAAAGGGCCGATCGGCTGCGTTCGAAGAAAACGCGGATGACCATGAATATTGAACAGGTTCATAGGCCTACCGACGACGTGCGTGCCTTGATCGGTGAACTCGATGCGGAGCTTGCCGGGAGCTATGCGCCCGAGCAGCGCCACGGGCTCACGATCGAAGCGATCTTCGAGCCGCCGGTGCGGTTTTTCATCGCGCGCAAGGAGGGGCAAGCCGTCGGATGCGGCGGCGTCGCTTTTTTCAGCGATTTCGCAGAGCTCAAGCGCATGTACGTGCGCGCTGCCGCTCGCGGCGATGGCGTAGCCGATGCGATCATCGAACGCCTGGAAAACGAAGCGCGCAATGCGGGACTACGCGTCGTGCGGCTGGAGACCGGCGTGCATCAACCCGCTGCCATCGGCTTCTATCGCCGTCACGGCTTCGCGCCGTGCCGCGCCTTCGAACCATACGCGTCGCTGCCGCATGACGCAATCAAGGCGAGTTACTTCATGGAAAAGCAGCTCACGTAGGTTCGAAAAGTGATGACGGAGTTTGAGCGCATCGCGGAGGCGTTACTCACGCCGGAGCGCGGCGAACCGGCAACGTCGACCGTGCCGTGGGAGTCGCGCGAAACGCTCGATACCCCGCAGGGTTCGATTGCGTATTGGACGAGCGGCTCGGGACCTGCGGTGCTCTTGGTGCACGGGTGGGAAGGGTCGCACGCGCAGATGGACGCATTCGTCGCGCCACTGCTGGCGCAGGGCGCGCGCGTGGTCAGTGTCGACCTTCCAGCGCATGGCGAAAGCGGGGGCATAACGGCGTCGCCGCTCGATTCCGGTGCGGCGGTCGCGCAGCTCGGAGCGCACCTCGGACCATTGGCCGGCGCGATCGGACATTCAGGCGGCTGCCCCGCGATTGCGATCGCGATGCGCGCCGGCTTGCGCGTGCAGCGTGTCGCGCTCATCGCAACACCGGAGCGTTGGGAGCGTTACGTGCGCTGGTTCGCGCAAGAAGAAGGCGTCGACGCGGAACGCCTCATCGATACGCTTCGAGCGCGCGGCGTGGACACAGCCTCGCTGGTTCTCCCGGAGACGGTGTCCGCGTTCGACATTCCGGCATTGATCGTCCACTCAGAAGATGACCGCACCTGCAAGATCGAAGCCGCGCGCAGAGTTGCCGCTGCTTGGCGCGGGAGCGAGTTTCTCACCGTCGATGGGCTGGGACACATGCGCATCCTTAAGGATGCGGCGGTTGTCGAGCGCGTCGCGCAGTTTATGCTAGTGCGATGCCGTTGAGGTATCCGATCGCGTTGGCGACGTAAGCTTCGGGGACGGTCGCGCCGCCGGTGTTTGCTTGCTTCGACGCATCGATCACCATCTGCGGCGTTATTGGTTTGCCCGGACCGATTGCGACGCGCGTCGAGATGATTGCCTTGGTGAAGTTCTTTGCGTATCGGAACTCCGCTTCGCCGAGCGCGAGCGCGCTTGCGGCCGTCGTCGACGCGAGGTCGCCGTGCTTTTTCAAATCGTCCTTTACCACCGATAGCGCGTTCATGTAGTCGTCGCCATTGATCGGAACGCCGGGACTGTACCACTGCACCATCTGCAGCCCTTGCGGCGTCGATTGGAACTGTGCGCCGGTGGCGGCACTGATCATTGCGAGATCGGACGGCGTAAGGACGTTCGCCAAGGGCTCGAGGACGGTCTCGGAAACGGTTGCCGATGGCGTGCGCCCCTGGCTCTGCGCGGGCGTACCGAAGCCTTGAACCCGACCCGTGCTATTGATGCCCATCGCTACGGTATCGGTTCCTCAGTAGCCGGGACTTAAGCTAAAGCCGCTCCCGTTGTTTTTCAGCACGACGCCCATACCGCCGACGTTTCCAAAGTTCCGCTCGAAATCGGCCGCGAGCGGGTGATTGCAACCCGATCTGTAAACTTCCGCTCGAACTTTGATCTGGTTCCGTGCGGTGAATCTGAACGGGAAGTATTCTCCGGGCTTTACGTTCCTTGGGCGGTCGCCGCTCACGATCGACCAGGGCCCAATGTTGCTTGCCCTTCCATATATCGTGATCCAGGCGCAGTTCGTCGACGCATTCCTGAAGTTGATCCCAGCTTGGACAGCATCTGCAACGGCGCAGAGCCCCACCACGGCAAAGAAAGCAAAAAAGGCGCCAAATAAAAATTTAAACATCAAAGACATTTTGACGACGCTTGCCAAGAATCCCCGGACAAACGGTTACTTCCCGAGGTCTTTGCGGGCGCGTTCGCCGATCTCGGCGTTGGTGTAAGCGTGCCCGTCGATGCCCCAACCGCCGTCGGGCGCTTCAGAGATCAGCACCCAGGTGCGTTCCACGAGGGTTGAATCGCCCGCGGCGGCAGCGACGATATCGGTCATCTCTTTGACCACGCCGAGTTTCTTGTCGCGATCGAGAACGCCGGCCGGCGTGAGCACATTGACACGAACGTAGTTCGAGGCGCCCGCCGCATTCGAGAGTGCGTCGGCCGGAAGATCGTGAATGAACGCCGCGGTGTTGTCCTTGAACAACGCAATGGGCGGGACTTTCTCCCAGCGCATCATGCATTCGGCCAGGGCCTGGGCGAGGTCGTGTTTCTTTTTGAATGTTCCCGCTGCGGCGGTGACGTCGATCATGGGCATGGTATGTTCCTCAATCTAGCGCGAAGAGGTCGGCGGGGAATTGACCGTCCAGCTTCTTTGCGAGCGTGCGCGCAAAGCGCACGATCGTACAGAGCCGCCGGTGTTGCAGGCGAATTGCCTCGAATTCGCCGGCAGCATTGTGATGAAATGCGGTGATGCCGGCGACGGGCTCGCCGAACGCGACGCCCTCCCACTCGAGAAAGATGGTGCCATCCGCGCGCACCTCGTTAGTAAATGTGAGGCGCTCGTACAAGGCCGCGATGGTGAGCATGAAGACGCGGATCGCGCCGGCACCTTGGATCGGCATGTTGGTGACGGCCGTCTCGAGCGTTGCCGTCGGCGTGAACGCGGCAGCAAACTCCTCGGCCGTTCTGTTTCGAACGATGTCTTCCCAAAATTGGCCCGGCGCCATGGCGCCACGCTATCACTCCGAGCCGGAAGGCGTATCACCCAAATAGGTGAGGTATCATCGCTCGGGCCAGTTGGACGCGTGAATTCACCGCGAGTTTCCCAAACACGGAGCGCAAGTGCGTCGAGATGGTGTTCGGCGAAAGGGCAAGCTCCTTGGCGGCCGACCGGTTCGTGTGGCCCTCAGCGATGAGGCGCGCAACGCGTCGCTCCGTCGGCGTCAGCGACTCCCACCCCTCGACGGCTTTCGGCGCAGGTGGTTTTCGACGCCGGACGCCGGCCGCGAGCAGCGAGCGCTGCGCTCGTTCCGCATCGCTGAAGGCACCCACTGCTTCAAATCGTCGAAGCGCCTGGCGTAGCGCGGTTACGCCAAGACGACGCTGACCGCGACGCAAGAGTTCGCGTCCGTAATCTGCCTGCGCATCGGCGAGCATCGTTGGTCGGGGACTCGCTTGAAACGTCTCCATCGCTTGCTCGAGCGCCGCGAGATCCGAAAGCACAAGCCCGCGCGCGTAGTGGCCGAGTCCGACGATCGAAGCAACATTCGGATTCCGTTCACCGAGCGCAGTCGCCGAAGCCGCGAGTTCGCGACCGAGCTCGCGGTCGCCGCTTCTGGCAGCGCAACGCGCCGCTAATGCGAGCCAGCCGCTCTGCCAGCGCCACCGGTGACGCACGCCGCGTTCGGAATGGACGACTTCACGCACGCACGCGAGCGCGCCCGGCAGATCCTCTTCGGCTTCGCACAGCCAAGCGTTGGCGACCAATCGTAGCATCCGGCGCGTGTCATCGGACGTCGTCTTGTCTTCGGCGGCGAGATCGAGGTGGCGATGTGCGGCCGCATAGTCGCCGCGCACTTGTGCCAGCCGCGCGAGCAGTAGGCGGCCTTCTACCTCGTACGTTTTTTCGTGAACTTCATCACACTCGCGAACCAGCGTCAGCGCCAAGGCTTCGGCGTCGTGAAAATTTGCCGTGGTGTACTCGAGCCATAGCTGCGCGAGTACGAGGTCTGAAACGGGGGCGCTTCCCTCAGCGAGAGCGTAGCCGCGCGCGAGCAACGCGCGACCCTTGTCGTAGCGATCGAGCTGTTGAAGCAGCATTACTTCCTGGCAGATCGTGCGGACGTTATCTTCGGCGGAGTCGACTTCTCGAACGTAGCTCAGTGCATCCACGTAACGCCCGTCATTGGTCGATGCGTCAGCCAGGGCGCGCAGGGCGAGCGACTTTGCCTCGGCATTGCCTTCGAGACGGCTCGCTTCGAGCGCAACTTGTCCCGCCGTTATCGCCGTTTCGTAGCTTCCGGCGCGGGCTAATCCGATCGCGCGAAGTGCAAGCAAGTTGGAACGCGCCGAGCCGGATAGACCGTCGAGGGCGAGCGTCGCGTCGGTGCGCGCGACGATTTGTTTCGCGTAGCCCATCTCCCACAGCGCGCGTGCCGCATGGCTTTGGATCTCGGCGCGCAAGGCATTGCTGGGTTCTTCGGCAAGCAGCCGATCCGCGAGCGCAACGGCCTCGCGGAGGCGCCGCGCTTGAACAAGAATCGAAAGCGCCGTGAGACCAACATCGAGCCAGTGCGGATCGGACGGAAGAATCAAGGCGAAGGCCTTCATCACCAGTTCGGCAGCGACCGCCGGCGTCGCTGAAAGCACCGCCGTCGCCGCGCGCGTAACGACATCGGCTGCACCACGGTCGGCGATGCTCGCACTCGCCAAGACATGCGAGGTCGCGTCGACCGGGCCAGCGGTTTCCAGAAGGTGCGCGGCGATCGCGCGGTGCAGCGCCAGACGCTGCGATGGCGGTGTCTCTTCGTATATTGCTTGACGTAGCAGGTCGTGCTTGAACGCGATCGCCGTTTCACTCTCGACGAAAATACCGCCTCGTACGGCGGCATCGAGCGCGTCGAGCATCTCTTTAGAAGAAGCGTCTTCGAGGACGGTCACCGCGTCAGCGATGGAAAACGGGCGACCTAAAACGGCGGCGAATCGAACCAGTGCCACCGTGTTTGGTCCCAAAGCTTCGACACGTTGCTGTACGCTTGCGCGAAGTCGCGCGGGGCCATACAACAACTGTACCGCGAGGAACGGATTGCCGCCTGCGTTCTTGAGCAGGTTCCGTGTCTGCGCGTCCGGCGGCGCGCCAAGCTGAAAGTTCGCGATCTCCTCGATGCTCCGCTCATCGAGTGGCCCCAAAGCGAGCTCTTCGACGCGTACGAGATCGCGCGTTAGAGTTTCGCGAGCTTCGACCAACGATCGGTCGCCGGCGCGTACCGAGAGTACCCACACGATAGGCGAGCCTGCAAGTCGCAGCGGCATCAATCGGAGGCATGAGAGTGTCAGGCGATCGGCCCATTGGATGTCGTCGAGCGCGATGAGCACCGGCGTCGTCATCGAGCGCTCTTCGAGAATGGCCATCAGCTCGTCGATGAGCCAAAGCGGTTGATCGCGCAACGGCGCGAGATCGCTAAATGCCTGACGGGAAACGAGCGGATTTGATCCGTACCGCAAGGCGAGTAACAGCAGCGCCATCGGTGCGATCTGATCGGCCTCATCGGCTTTGTTGCGTCCAATCGCAAAGCCCCGGCGTTGCGCGCTTTGAACGATTCGATCGAGCACGGCGCTCTTGCCGATTCCCGGCGAACCGGAAATCAGAATCGCGGACGCCTCCCCGGTTCGCGCTGTTTCTTCCAGCACATCGCGCGCTCGCTCCAGTTCGGGTAGTCGCCCTCGGAGCGGCGCCGCGGTAGGGACGAGATCGGGAATCTGGGCCCTCATGCCGAGTCATGTTATCGTAGGCTGAACTAAGTCAATTATCAAGTGGTAAATGGCTGAATCATCGAAACCCGAGGGTTGGCTTCGGCGCTGGCACGAGTACGCCCCGACGTCGATCCACTCTGCATCGCAGTAAATGGGCGGCTCATTCGCCTCACCAGCGCGTTCATTCGGCGGCGCGAGGCGTTGTTGGCCGCCCTCGGACTCACGCAAGAAACTTCGGATCTGATCATCTCGCTGCTGCGCGCCGGCGGCGACGGCTTACGCGCGACTTGCGTGTCGAAGCGACGTTTCCGTCGACTCTTCGAGCGCGATGACTATCGGATCGCGTTCCCCTTGGGCTAACGGACGAAGAGTTCCCACCGATAGCCGTCGGGGTCTTGGTCAACCACACGCCACCGACGCGAGCTGGCTCATCGCGATGTCGACCTCAATGTCGAATTCGTGCGCGAGTTGCTGGACCGTTTACGCAAAAGGAGCGCGAGCTCCTTAGTGATTTACTGAAACGTCTTCTCGCGTCGTGCGAGGGTCAGATGCCGAGTGCGGCGAGATAGGCTTTCTGGCTTGACCCGGGCGCTACCGTTATCGCCTCTCGATCGCATTCTCGCCACGTCGTTCGCAGTGTCGTTGATCGTTTGGCAGATTTGCCAAACGCAGGATCGCGCGCGCGACATCCGCGGGGTCCCGGTCTTGCGCTGCCGCGGCGAGACCGCCGGACAATTTCTTGGCCATCTGCTGTGATTCCGGGCCGTAGGCTGTCGCTCGCGAAAGGTCATCGGGCCGCTTGCTCTTGGAGCTGTTTCCAGTTGGAAACGCGCCCGGCTGAACGATTGCAACGCCGTTTCGCAGCGGCGCAAGTTCGAGCGCACTCGGCTCGGCGGCGCGTCGAGAGCTCACTTCGTTGTAGCGTGAAAGCCGAGCGGTGTCGTGATGCGATCAACGACTGTCGAAAAGTGTCGAAGCCCTGAGCGGCGCTCGCGCATCGCGGGCAGAAACGCGCGGTAGACGCAAGTGGAGCGACGACATAGATCGCGTATGCTGCTCTACGAGGCGGGCGTAAATGTTCGAGCAGGCCGTAGTACGCAGCGCCGGCGTTGTTGACGAGAGTCCGGCACCGCGATAGCAAGGATCGTCGTCGCGGCAGCATCGACCTACGTGTGGTGTCACAACGAGTTCCACGACGCTTCGAGTAGCGAGCGAAGCGCCTCGGCAGCCTCGGCGTTGGCGTTCTCCGTGCTGCGCATGATCGCGAAGACGCGCCACCCTGGGCGGGGCAGCTGCGTGACACGGCCAAAGCCGGATGGAACCGGTGATGACGGCGGTTCGCTGTTCTGCCTTGTACTACGATAACATCAGAATGCGTGGCGCGCGTCACTCGTTTGGGTGATGTAGGTTCGTTCTAGTCGTATCTCTCTATGCACTTTATAGTCCTTCCTTTTACCTCTTTCTTTCTTCTCTCCTTTTTCTCATCCTCTCTCTCTTTCTCCTAAAACTATCTCTCCCCTTTCCTTTTTATCTCTTTCTTCTTTTTTTTTTCCTTTATCTCTTTCTCTTTCTTCTCTCTCTTTTTTTCCCTTTCCTTCTTCTTATGATCACGCTGGGAACCACAGCGCCAAGGTCATCAAGCTTTACCCGTGCTGGCGTCTACCACGGCCCGCCGCATTCTCCCGCCATCTTCGAGTTCGACGCGGGGACCACGGTGCAGATCACTCGCCACTTTACGCTATCAGCGTAGTCGACCCCGACGCCAAATGCCACTTGACGCTCGTGGACTTCTCAACGGAACGTCGTGGAGCGCGCCCTACCAGTAGCCTATCTTTTCACCGTCTCTACCCTTTCTTCTTTCTTCTTTCTGCGCTCTCTCTTTTTCTCTTTTTTCTTTCTCGACGGCAACGGCTTCCTTCTACTTCTTGCCGTTTTGGGAGGCGACCTCGCGATCTCCGGCGATCAGGCACCCCTCGTAGCAGTTTCGTATAACGCAGCGTTCTATTTCTTTATATTGCTTTGGTCGTTCATCCTGTTTCTCTCCTATCGTATTCTTTATTTAGCTTTCTCTCTTTTGTCCTTCTCTGTTTCAGCTTTTTGCTTCTCTCTTAGTCATCGTTTTCAGAACTGATCTTGTTTCGTATCTGCTCAGTTTCTCTGGTAGCGTTTTCTTTCTCATCGTTCTCTTATCTAGCTTTGTCTATCTTCACCGCGCTTGACGCCGCTTTTCTTTCTCAGCTTTGCTGCGTTGTCTCTTTGCGCTATCTCTTTTCGTCTCTCTTGCCAGCTCGATCGTCATCTACAACTTCTCGCTCATCCTCTACATAGCTCTTTTCGGGGCGGCGGTGGCCGTCGTACTGTTGACGTTCGGTGCGCAAGCGAACGCCCTGCGCGAGGACAATGGTGAGATTTATGGTGTTGGTGTTCGTTGTTCTATATGGCTAGCGTAATCATGGGATAAGGTGAGCAGCGCGATTGGCTGAATGCTGAAGAAGTCGCGTTCTTCACTCTCTTGCTGTCTGTCGTCTCTATCTCTTTTCTCTCTTTAGAGCTCTTTCTATCTCTCTATCTAATTATTTCTCTATCTATTTTTCTCTATCTCTATATTTGTCTCTTCGTGATATTTTAATGGTTGTAGAGTTTCTACATTACGCAGTCGGAGTTACTGCGATATCTCTAGGGAGCGCTATCATCTCGCTTGATCTCGCCGGCGTCTTCATTGCTCTACGAGCGATTTCGCTGCTCGTTTTCTCTCCTTTTGGTAGCTCACTGTTAGCTCTAGGTGTTTATTCTCTCTTCGTTTTGTCTGCAGTATTCGTTTTGAGCGCAGTCTCGTTCTCGTGGTAGTTCTTTGTCGTCACCAGCAGCTCGGAGTTCGCTACGTTTATCGGGCCCGATATCTTGGTTGGACTCAGCTTTGGTCTCACCTATACTCCGTTATGCTCACTCGTCAGCAACGTGCGCTCGATTTATGTTCCGTTTGCTACCGCGCTGTTGAACTTCGTCTTTGTCTTGCCGGGGTCGTTTTCCGAGCTGCTCTCAGCACGCTGTTCGATCATCGGCTTTCGGCATGCGTCTGGCTTCATCCGTGAACCTCGCTCGGCCGGTTATTCGTCAAGCGATGAGCCAACATCCGTCGGCGACGCTCCAGGTCCTCGCCGCGCTCTTGTACCAACAGTCAGCCGTCATGGCGTTCGCCGACGTCGCGCTGTGGTGCGCGAACGTCGCTGTCGTCTCCTTCCGTCGGCTCATCCTCCGCCCGGCGAAGAAAGCACCGCCATGATTTTGGGACAGCTCGAGCTCGATGTAGACCAGCGCGCGTTGTACGCGCGCATACAAAATTGTGTTGACCTAGCAACAGCTGCCGATCCATGGCTTGCGAGTTACGCCGAGGTAGCACTTGCAGAACTCTCAGAGGCGCTCGCGCGCGAGCCCAGCGACTTTGATGTGATGCATTGGAGGCGATTTTTTAGCGGCGTATTAGCGATCACTCTATGGCTCGCCGCGATGCCCATCACGCCCCGGCAGCAACTCGCAGTGGCTCATTTGCACTTGGTCGATGAAAATCGAGATCTCATTGACACATAAGGTGCCTACTTCGCTGCGCTGACATCAGCCGTCGTAACGGGAGTGCCCCGGTTTCCCCAGGAGGTCCGGATGTAAGTAATGACCGCAGCGACTTGCGCAGTCGTCAGCGCTTGTTTCAAAGGATCGTGCCTTGGTACTCGGCGCCGTTCACGGTGATTTTTGCGTTGAGTCCGTTGTTGACGATCGCGATGACTTTGTTAGCTGTACCCGTCACGTCGGGGTTATTCGCCAACGGCGGGAACGCGCCGTGTTGCCCTGCGCCTGCCGCACCGTGACACGAAGAGCAGTTCGCAGTGTAGACCGTCTCGCCGAGATTCGTGCTTGCAACTGGAGCGCTTCCTGCTCAATGTCGCCGGCGCTGTTTCTCTCTGGTCGACGAGGTAGGCGTAAATGTTGGTCACATCCTGATCCGGAAGAATCTAGACGCTGTACGCCGGCATTTCATCTCTGAGCCGTCGCAGTTGCGCCAGAACCGGCTAGGAATCGGCTTCGGCGCCAGCATGAGGCAACCGCCGGGTCGCGCGAGCGCTGCCTTGCCCCATCGTGCCGTGACATTCATAGCAGTCGACGCGCATGTACAGCGCTTGTCCCAGTTGCGTCGCCGACGGGTGCGCTGGTTTAGCCAACACTGCGCCTGTTCCGATGGCGCGGCGAAACCGAGTGCGGCGGCGTGTAAAACCGAACGTCCTGATTCCATGGTCAGCGGCCTTGCGAGACGACATCTATTAGCGCGAGTTCACCGCGCTTTACGACGACGAGCGCTCGAGCGATTGCGGAGCCGATATCCGGGCGAGCTAATCGGACCTTGTCCATAGACGCCAAGGCCAGTTGCGATCTTCGCGTAATCGATGTTTGGTCGCGTGAGCGTCGTGCCGATTCCCGCCCGCTCGGATGCCGATTACGGCGCGCGTCTCGACCTGAATAGCCATTTCTTCTTGGTGATAGGCTCAGTTGTTGTGAATGAGCGTCTAGAGCGGAAGCTTATGGTGCGCGGCTGACCAATGCGATCCCAGAAGCATCATGAAATCACCGTCGCCTTGAATGCTCACGCGACGATCCCATCACTGCGATGCGCAAGCGCCGCCCCGACCGATGCAGAGCCGTTGTAACCAATCCCGATAGCCCCAGAACCACCTATGTTTGGTGGTGCTTCGTGAAGTCCCATAGCCGTTGTTGCCAGTTGCTCTGAAGCCGACCACGAGACGAGCGCCCAGTCGATGTCCTTTATTTCGTTCCAAAGCTCCATGACCAATCGTGGAACGCTAATTGGACTCGCGTCCCAACCTACCATCGCCGCGCCGTCGTCGGCGGCGCGCCGAGCCGCGAACGCGTTTTTGAACTTGTCAGCCCGATCAGCGTTCTGGTTGCGTCGCGCTTGTGACATGGTCCGCTGTACCGCCTCATCAAGCTCGGCAGTGTCGCCTCCGAATCACCTGCAACAGGAAGATCGGGCTGGTAAAAGCGCTGTTTGGTCTGGTAGTTTCCTTCGGGGACATTCAGCTCTGCATCGATCGAGATGACCTTGACGCTGCTGCCGATGCGAATCTTCGTTTCGTGGATCACGCGATCGGATACGGACCGACGACCGAGAAAAGATCGCCGACATCGAGCGCGAGCAACACATCCGCCTGCGCCACGATCGACGGGCGCGCCCATAAGTAGTGGTTGCTCGGAAAGTTCATGCGGCCGAGGAGATCAAGGACCGGCGCTTGAGCGTTTCTGCTAACTTTATCAACAGATCAACCCCCGCCGGCGTGCGTGCCGCGCGGTCCACGACGATCACGGGATTCTTCGCCTCGACTAACAACCGAGCAATATCCGTGACGGCATTTGCATCCGCTGCCGCCGGACGAACCGGGACGAACGGCTTCATCATCGGCGCACCGCTCGTCGTCGTGTCCTGCAAATTTTGATCGAAGACGAGCGCTACCGGCCCCATCGGCGGCGTCATCGCCAACCCATGGGCCCGCCCAAGCGCTTCGCAAAATCTTGCAGCGAGCCGGGTTGGTCATCGTATTTGAGGTACCCACGAGCATTGCAAGGCCATCTGTCGCGTTGTGGTACCAGTCTCGTGGGGGAATGCGAAGGGTGCCGTCGGCGTAGTTTCCGGTAATCAGCAGCATCGGAACGCGATCGGCGTATGCATTGTAGACACCCATCGAAGCGTGTTGCACCCCGACGACGCCATGCACCGCAAACGCCATTGGCTTGCCCGAGGCCTTCGCATAACCGTGCGCGACCGCCGCTGAAATCTCTTCGTGCGTCACCGTTAACCACTCGGGCTTCCCGCCGGTCGGATGGTTGAGGACCGATTCCTGAAAGCCGCTGAACGTGGTGCCGGAACAGCCGCGACGTACTCGTAACCCAGCGCGCTCAAGCATTCGACAACGAAGTCTGAACCCAGATTCTTGACGTGGTAAGGGGGATCCCAATTTTGAGCGATCTCGATTCCGGCGAACTCCGTCAGCGATGAAGGCGCCAGCTTCGCTGTGGCGCCGAAGCCGGCGGCTTGACTCCGGTTGCAGCAGCCGCGGCTGCCGTGGTCGCCGCCGCCGCGGCACCAGCCGTGCGGAGAGGAACGCGCGACGTCCACGCCGTTCGCTTTCTTCGGCTGCTTCATTTCCAAATGGAAGCACCGTCAGGTCACGGGCGAATCACCTGAATGGATGAGCGCGAGGTCTCACCTAATCGGGTGAGGTGAAGCGCGTAATGTGGTGACAGAATCGTCCTATGACAAACACCGTTCTCGTTCACGGCGCCTGGGCCGACGGCTCGAGCTGGAGCGGCGTCATCGAACGCTTGCAGAAATCGGGCTACAACGTCACGGCGCCGCAGTTCCCACTGACCTCGCTGGAAAACGACGTCGCCCGGCTGCGCGAAGTGCTCGCACTGCAGAACGGTCCGACGATCGTCGCCGGCCATTCCTACGGCGGTCAGATCATGACCGCACTCGGGACCGACGCACCCAATGTGTGCGGCCTGGTCTACATTGCGGCGTTCGGCATCGACCAAGGTGAGTCGCTCGGCGCGGCACCTGGGCCGCCGCTACCAGCGATCGCGCACCTGATGATCGACAAACAGGGCATGGCGTGGATTCCCGAGGACGACTATGTTGGCCACTTTGCGTTCGACGTCGATCCGGTCAAGGCCAAGGTGATGTATGCGACGCAGCAGCCGCTGGCAGCGTCGGCATTTGGAACCGCGATGGGCGTGCCGGCCTGGAAATCACTGCCCTCGTGGTATCTGGTCGCAACGAAGGATCAGGCGATTCCGCCTGACGCGGAGCGCGCATTTGCCAAGCGGATGAATGCCACGACCGTTGAGGTAGCGTCGAGTCACGTCGCGATGGTCTCGCATCCCGACGAGGTTGCGAAACTGATCGAGACGGCGGCGAAAGCTGCGCCCGTTCTGGCGAGCCGGTGAACCGTGTCAGAGAAGAACAAGGCGATCGTTCGCGAGGCTTTCGACACGCTCTTCAACAAGCGTGACTACGCCGCTGCAGAGCGTTACTGGTCGCCGAACTATATTCAACACAGCGCGCACATCCCACCGGGTCGCGACGGACTATTCAACTTGGTCAGAAGCGCGCCCCCGGAAGAGCACTATGAATCCGGCGTGATGCTGGCGGAGGGCGACATCGTGATGGTGCACGGGCGCTACTCGGGCATCGGACAACCGGCGAACTGGATTGTGGTCGACATCGTTCGGCTGGAGAACGGCGTCCTCGCCGAACACTGGGATGTCATTCAAGACGAGGCTACGCGGGAAGAATCCAAGAGCGGTCTGCCGATGTTCGGAGGTTCCTTCCCGTGATGCAAGTCGCAAGCAACATTACCGCGCCGACGCAGTTCATCGACGCCAACAACGAGCGGTATGCCTATCGCCGTTTTGGAAAAGTCAGTGGATACCCATTGCTGCTGTTGCAGCACTTCACCGGAACGCTGGATAATTGGGACCCGGCCCTAACCGATCGGCTTGCGATCGAGCGAGAGCTGATTCTCTTCGATAACGCCGGCATCGGACGCTCGAGCGGCACGGTACCAAAAACCATCGCCGGGATGGCGCAACATGCGTGCGCATTTCTCGGTGCGCTCAAACTCGATACGTGCGATGTGCTGGGTTTTTCCCTTGGCGGTATGGTGGCCCAGCAGATGGTGCAAGACGTTCCTGCGGTGTTTCGGCGGATGGTCCTCGTCGGTACGGCTCCGCGCGGCGGCGAAGATATCATGCATCTCGAGAAGCCAAGCCTCTCGAAGTACCTGAACGATCCGTCGCTAACGGGCTACGCCGTGCTGCAGAAGATCTTTTTCGCGCCGACGGCCTCCAGCCAGGCCGCCGGCGCGGAATTCGCTGAGCGGCTTGGGCAGCGCAAGGACGATCGTGACACGCCTTCGGGGCCGGCCGTCGCGCAGGCGCAGATCGCTGCCTTTCGTGAGTGGGAGCAGTACACCGGCGAGCGATTCGCCGATCTCAAGGGCATCACACAACCAACGCTGGTCGTCAACGGCATTTTTGACGAGATGATCCCCGTACGGAATTCCTATTGGCTCAGCGCCAATCTCCCGAATGCGGTGTTGATGACCTTTCCGGACTCAGGGCACGGCTCGCTGTTCCAGTTCCACGACGCTTTCGCGCGTCAAGCCGCGTCGTTTCTTTCTTCCGATTCGTCATGGGCTCCGTACTGAATCATTTTAGCCGGTGGTCTGGCCGACTTCGATGAGGTAGCCATCGGGATCGCGGATGTAGCAGCGGATTTCGCCGTCATCTTTGTGGACTTTGGGTTCGGTGAGGAAGTGCGCGCCGCGCGACTTCCAAAGTTTATAGCATTCGTGGATGTCGGCGACGCGAAAGTTCAGCGCGATGCTGAGGCGATCGGGATCTGCGGGCGGCGCGGCGGTGACGGTTGGTTTGTCGTCGGTCGGACCGCCGCCCCGATTGATGAGTAGCCACGTATTGGCGAGGCGTAGCGTGGCGGGGTCGTCTTCGTCGATCACCTTCGCGTCGAAGACCTTGTGGTAGTAGTCGCGCGATCGCGCGACGCTTTTCACGATGAGCAAGGTCGTGACGACAAAGCCTTTTGCGGGCAGCGGCTCATTCGGTTGGAGCAGCGGCGGGTTTGCGGGATCGTACCTCATAGCGGAGAAACCCTTTCCGCGTGTTTACGCGAGATGAACTACGGAGCATTCCGCTGTTCTCCCGGCTCGACGACAAAACCCTCGACTACCTGACGCGCACGAGCGCTGATATCCGACTGCTCCCCGGTGAATATGTGGTCTACGAGGGGGAAACGCATCGCGCGATATTCGTCGCGGTCGAAGGAAACATCGAGGCTACGAAATTCGTAGACGGTACGGAACGCGTGATCGGCGTACGCCCCGCGGGTGAATTATTCGGCGAAGTACCGGTCATCCTCGACACCCCGTTCCTGGTGAGCTTTCGCGCGCAAGAACGGGCGCGGGTGATGCGCATCGACCTTCGCGAATTTCGCGTGCTCTCGGGGGCTGCTCCGGACATCTTCGAATTCGTGAAGACCGCGGCCATGGATCGGGTCGAAGGTCTGGAAGAGATCGCCGCCGAGGCCAGCGCTCCGGCACTCGCGGTGATCGCGCGTCAAGCGGACGAGGACGGGTACGAATTGCGCACGTTCTTAGAGCGCAACTCGGTCGCGTTCGACTGGATTGACGCCGACGCTCCGGCGGCCGCGCCGATCGTTCGTCTGCGCGACGGAAACCTTCTGAACAATCCTTCGATTCGCGACGTGGCCGTCGCGATCGGCCTGCCGGTGCGCCCGCGCGATGCGACGTACGACGTCGCAATCATCGGCGGGGGACCCGCGGGCCTTGCCGCCGCGGTCTACGGTGCGTCCGAAGGCCTGTCGACAATATTGATCGAGCAGGAAGCACCGGGCGGCCAGGCCGGCACGTCGTCGCGCATCGAGAACTACCTCGGCTTTCCGTTCGGCATATCGGGCGACCAGCTTGCGAGCCGAGCGTTGCAGCAAGCCAATCGCATGGGCGCCGAGATCATCGTGACACGAATGGCGCAGCGTATCGACACGGAGTTACACGCGATCACGCTCGATGGCGGCGAGGCCGTGTGTGCAAAGACGATCGTCCTCGCAACCGGCGTGTCGTGGCGGCAGCTCGACGTGCCGTCGCTGGATCGTTTGCGCGGGCGCGGGGTCTATTACGGCGTTGCGCCCGACGAAGCGCGGTACGTGCAAGGCAACGACATCTACATCATCGGCGGCGGAAACTCGGCGGGGCAAGCGGCGGTGAATTTTGCGAACTTCGCGAACTCGGTCACGATCTTGGTGCGCGGCGATTCACTCGCCGGCAGCATGTCGCACTATCTGATCGAACAACTCAAGACCAAAGCGAACGTGCGCGTGCAGAGTAATTCCGAGGTTGTCGGGGCGCACGGCGACGACAATCTCGAAGCCATTTCGATTGCCGATCGCAAGAGTAACGAGACCGTGACGGCGCCGGCGCACGCAGCCTTCATCTTAATAGGCGCGGATGCGGAAACGTCGTGGCTGCCGGAAACCATCGCGCGGGACGCGCGCGGCTACATCGTGACGGGCCATGATGCGCGACAAGACGGGCGGTGGCCGCTCACTCGCGATCCCTATTTGCTCGAGACAAGCGTTCCCGGGATCTTCGCCGCCGGCGACGTGCGCGCCAACTCAATCAAACGCGTCGCCGCCGGCGTAGGCGAAGGCAGCATGGCGATTGCCTTTGTCCACCAGTATCTAGCGGTTCGTGCGGTTAGCTCCGAGCATTGACAGCGATATATCACTATGTCATGATGTCGATATGGTAAAAAAGATGGTTTACCTTGAAGAAGAGCAGGACCGAATCGTGAAGCGCTTGGCACGCGAGGGCAAAACCTCGGAAACCGAGGTGATCCGACGTGCCATTACAGCATACGGCGACGCGAGCGCTGCTCAAATCGCGTCCGACACGCGACGCGTCATGGAGCACTTGAAAAAGCACCCCGAATGGAATGACGAGCCTGCTGAGTTCTTCCGAGGGTGACGCCCGGAAGTATCGTCGTCGTCGATTGGCGGGACGCGTTACCTGAGTCGGGTGAACCGAGTAAGCAGCGTCGGGCCATTGTTATTGGGCGCGGCGACCTGTTTCATCAAGTTGTTCGGATATCTCTTGGTGGTGCCGATGACGAGCGATGCCGCGATGTGCATCTCAGAGGCATCGCTTGAAATCGCTCCTACGAAAGAAAACCACTGCAAGAAACGATGCTATGCGCTCTCGTGGAATGTGCAGACGATTCCGAAGCGCCGGGCGCGCGCAACTTCGGCGCACGTCACGGATGCGCAGCTCGACGAAATACGTGACCAAATTGCTCGGCTAGTCGAACGCTAAACTCGTGGAAGAGGTGGCAGGTTAGCAGCCGCGTTGTTTGAGATTGACCTGCAGATCGTAGATGGCGCGGTTATCGATCACGGTTTGCTGGTAATCGAGATCGCTAGTCGCGAGCTGACCTTGGAGATACGCGATGAGCGAGTTGTTGGCGTCGCACGTTCCATAGATGGGGACCGGGAGCGGCGGGAGTTCGGTACCGTTGGCCTGCGTCTCGAGCTGCGTGATCTGCGCCTGGAGCTGTGCGGCGCGCGCGGGCGGGACGCCGGGCTGATTGAGCAGATATTCCAATTCCTGGATGGCCTGACGTTGCGGCGCATTGGCGGCAAGGTTTTGCGCTCCGGCAGCAAGCGGCGTCAGGAGCGCAAGAGCGAGTGCGAAAAGAGCGAGCTGTCTCATGGTAGCCTCTTACCCACGGAACGGGCGCGTACCCGCGGGCCGCGGTGGAGCGGGCGGTGCCTGGCGCCGCACTCGGCCGGTATCGTGACGATACTGATCGGATAGCTCTCGGTGCGGCCGCCCGCATCTTGCACTTGCACGCTAAGGCTGCTCGCTGAGCTAAACTGAGTCAGATAATCATGGTCGGTCCCAGCCAGCAGAGTGTTTGACGCTGGCGTCGTGTTGTAGGTGACCGTAAAGGGACCGCGATCGCCGCGCTCGACGATGCCCAGCAGCCCTTCTACCTCGCCGCAGGCTGACTCGAACTGTGCGGTAGGAACCGACCACGTAGTCGTTGGAATGACGCGCCCGACGTCAAGATTCCCGCTAGAATCAACGTAGAGCATATACTCTCCGCCCTTGCTGCTGTGCGTAGCCCATAGCGCGTAGGCGCCGTTGGGAACCGGCGCGAGCAACGGCATTGGCGACGCCGGCACGCCTTCGACGAGTCCGAGCGTGTCGAAGGTCTGGTCTGCATAATCGATCCGGTCGGCTGCGGCGCCGGTCGGTGAGAACGCGTCGATGTCTACCAGATACGGGGCGGGCGATCCCGAGGTGGACGGAAGGCCCAACAGCGTGTTCAAGGCGGAGGCGCTTGTCGACATGGTCTCGATATCGGCAACTGAGTTTCCAGTGAATGCGGCGTAGGCCGTTCCCGCGCCGTCAACGGCAGCGCCCCAACCCTGACCTTCGCCGCCATCGAGTTGCGACATTACCGGATTCACCGCGCCGCTCGCCGTGGTTATGACGTAGGCGCCGTTTTCTGTGTTGGAGGTCACAAACACACCATTGCCGCTCGCGCTGTTGAGCGGCGCGACGAACGGGTAGTCGTAGTCCCCATCCCCGGACAAAAATACGGATGCGGTGGGCTCAGTGTTCACCGTATCGTTGCACGCGGTCGCGGGAACATATCCGGCGTAACTGTAGTAGGGATCGCTTGACGGAATGGGACTCGCCTGATAGCGACGACGCGCGTCGCACTCTTCGCCGCAACTGCCCGAGTCGTACCCGACGTACCAAATGTTGTTGGATGCGTCCACTGCGACTGCGGTCACAGAGACGGAATCGCCGCCCGGCGTGAAGGGGGTGATGCTCACGGGAGGCGGAGTGCCGGAGACCGCGTTTGGAACGGACGGCCAGCAATCGAGAACGCCATAGCCGCTATCGGCGAGCCAGAACGTGCCGGTGGAATCGAGTGCAAAGGTCTCTGGGTAGCCAACATCGCTGAGCGTGCCGCTGTTTACGACTGTTTGCGTTGACGGATCAAAGGTACCGAGGTAGTTACCACCGTCGCCATCAGACGCCATGTAGACGAACTGGCCCGAACCGTTGAGCGCGAGCTGGCCCTGATAGAGTGACGAGTCGTTGACGGGGAGCTGCCAACTCAGCGCGTTGCTCGAGAGCACCACGTAGGCCGGTGAAGGTGTCGGGTTCACTTGTTGTGTCGACGTCGAAATGGTGAAGGAGTCGATGATGTGGTCGTTCGTATCGGGATGCGTTGTACCGTCATATGCAAATTCGACCTTGTTGAGATCGGCAGCGCAGGCGATCGAGACGTTGCCGCCGGTGATGGCTGTGCCGCTGCACGTCGCGCCGTTGAGCGAGAGGCTGACGCCGTCGCCCGCCGGTGAAGGAGCGGCAATCACTATCGGATTGGCAAACGTGTTCGTAACGTTGGTGAGAATCTGCGTGTTGTTTGAATCATAGGCGGCGACGCCCAGCGGCACGGACGAGACGGCGACGCCGGCCGGAAAGACTTGCGTGTTGGGCGTGTTGCCGGGATCGGGGCTCGGCACCGTGAGCACAACTTTGTATATGACGCCGTCGAGCGTAAAGGTGAGCGGCGTTGCGTTGGGTGCGGGGCTAGCGCTGACGGTGACACCAAGCGCCATGTATTCCGAGAGCGGAACGGCGTTGGCATTGGGACTTGCGGTAGCGAACGCGCCGACAAAGAAATTATCGACGCCGATCGGCGCGGTGACGTTGAGCGTGCAGGTGTAGCCGCCGGCACTTGCGGCCGCGCACGGGCTCGGCGTCGCCACCGGAAAGATCGTCAGATTCGTGGGCGTGGGTGTTTCGGTCGACGTCGCCGGCACGACGAGCACGCCGAGTGCCTGTGTACCGGAAGAAAGGTAGAACGGCCGGCGCGAGACTTGCTGGCCAGGCGCCGGGATCTTCAGCACGATCACCGCGTTGGTGGTTTTCACGGATGAAGGCCCACTGACGCCGCCCGAATGCGTGCCGCCCGGAATAACGCTGGACGTTCCGCCGCCGCCGCAAGCGGCGACGAGCAGCGCGAGTGCAAAGAGTGAACCGGTGAGTAAGGTCCGCATCAGTGAATCCTCCGGTGGGCCGCGCCGCAGGTGACGTAGCTCGGCGTCGATGTGACGTTAAACGATTCGGTGCGTCCATGCGCGTCGGTGACCGTCGCGGTGAACGACACCGTGCCGGAAGCCGCGAGCCAAAAGTCGTGGTCGGCGCCGGGCACTTGCGTGGCCGTTACCACGCCTCCGGGAATCGAAACGGTGAATGGTCCGCTATCGCCGCGCTCGAGAATCGTGAGCAGCGCTGCCGATTGGCAGGCCGAGTTGAGCGAGATATTCGGCACCGACCACGTCTTGGTCGGCATCACGCGAACGATGTTGAGATTCGAGTTCGCATCCATATCGAGCACGTACTCACCGCCATGCGCGTTGTACGCAGCCGGAAGCACGTAGGCCGAGTTCGGTAGCGAAACGAGTATCGGCATCGGCGACGCCGGAACCGATTCGATCAGGCCAAGCGCTTCATAGCCGACGTCGGTGTATTCCAGACGGTCGGCGGCGCCGCCGCTCGGTGAAAACGCGTTGAGCGCAGCCGAGGGCATAGGGCTCGGGATTCCGTTCGTCGCGGGATTCGGCGGAAGATCGAGCAGCGTGCTCAACGTTACGCCGCCCGACGCGAGCGTTTCGACATCGGCGGTCGAGCCTTGGGCGAATCCGGCGTATGTCGTGCCGGCGCCGTCGACCGCGATGCCGTAACCGTCGGCTGAGGAGAGTACCGGCGTGACCGGCGAAACGGTGGTTGGTCCGGTCGGCGTCATTACCCACACGCCGTGACCGTACTCGCCGTCCGCGATCATCGTCGCACCGCCGCCCGGTATCGGCGTCAGCGCTGCGAAGTAGTCAGCCGGAGAGTTGTTGGTGAGTGTAAACTGCGGGGTTGGCGGATTTGGATTGGGTACCGCGCAGCCCGAAGGCACGGGGAAATAGCCGCCGTACATGCCGCCGGCGTCGTCGTCGTACCCGACGTACCAGAACGTGCCGGTGTTGTCGATCGCGATCGCCGAGACGCGAACCGGATCGCCGTTCGAGACGTGCGGCGTGATGGTGACGATCTGCGAGCCACCGCTCGACGGCGACGTGTAACACGCGATCGTCGAAGGACCTGAACCAAACGCGTCGACGATCCAGAGATTTCCCGTCGACGACGTTGTCGCGCTGAGGACGCCGCTAGCTACGGGGAGCGGCGCCGCTGCGCTCGCGGTTCCCGTCGAGGGATCAAAGGTGCCGGTAATCCAGTTGTTCCCGCTCTCGAGATACGCTAAGTACCAGAACGCGCCACTGCTCAAGCTGCCGAGGTAGGCCTCATAGATGTCGTTTCCGGGATTGAGCTGCCAGGATTCGATGTTGCTTGCGAGCACGTAGTTGGCCGGTGACGGCGTCGGGTTCGGCGCGGTGGTCGAAGATACCGAATAGTTGTCGAGGAGATGATCGTTCGCATCGGGTCGCGGCGTGCCGTCGTAGGAAACTTGCACGTTGCTGAGATCGCCCGCACAGTTGAGCGTTGCGGTTGCGCCCGATGCGCTACTGCCGCACGACGACGAACCGATGAGCGAGAGCGTGAGCCCATCGCTTGCGGGCGAGGCCTGGATGACGATGGGATTATAATACGGCGTCGTCGGGTCGCTCATTATGAGATTGCCGCTTGAATCGTACGCGGTGACGCCGATCGGCGCCGATGTCGGAACGCCGACGGTAAAGACTTGCGTGTTCGGCGTGTTTCCCGGATCGGGGCTCGCGACCATCACCGCGACCGTATAGACGATCCCGTCGAGCGTAAACGCGAGCGGCGTTGCGCCGGGCGCGGGGCTCAAGCTCACCGTCACTTCGCCGGAAACGAAAGCGGAGAGCGGCGTGGTATTTCCGCTGGGCGCTGCGGTTGCGAAAGCGGCGACGACAAAAAGATCGTTGCCGACCGGTGCGGTTACGGTGAAGTTGCACGTTTCGCCGCCACCGCTTGCAATCGCGCACGGGCTTGGCGTGGTGACGGGAAAGATCTGGATATTGGTCGTCGGCAGCGGCGACGGCATCGGCGAGGTATACGGAAGAACCACGATGCCAAAGGACTGCGTGTTCGGCGAAATGTAGAAGGGCTTGCGCGACGAGGCTTGTTTGTTTGCCGGCGGCACGTAGAGCGAGATGTTGGCGTGCGTCGTTTTCGTGCTTGCAGGCGCGTTGCCGCTCGAGCCGGCGTTACCTCCGCTGGAGGGAACCAGGCTCGATGTAGCGCCGCCACCGCAGCCGGCAACGACGACGCCAAGAGCAAAAAGAACCCAGGCCAATCGCGAGCGCATGCGCCCCGTATTCCTTCTGGGCGGCAGGCGCTCCCCTATTTTAGGCTGCGGTGAGGCGACGGCGCAACGCGCGTTCGCGTTGCTTGTACACTTTAATCGTCAACTCGAGACGCGACGTGGTTCCGGTTTTGCGCAAGATGTGCGAGATATGATTCTTTACCGTCTTGTCGGAAAGTCGTAACCGAGCCGCAATGTCTTGATTGCGAAGTCCGTCAAGGAGCTTCTGTAATACGTCGCGTTCTGCGGGGCTGAGCGAAGCTTCGATACTGGTCATGTCATCAGTATTCGGCGCAAAACGTCTCGATCATACCGGTTGGGCCAAAGTAATCATCGACTAGGCCGAAGGGAGCAAACGAGCGAGCCGCTCTTTGACGGCCGGCCATTCGCTTTCCAGGATCGAATAGCGCGCCGAATCACGTGGAATGAAGTCGACGGCCAGACGATGCGAGCGCAGTATGCCTTCAAATTGGCCGCCAACGCGCTCGATTGCGGCGCGCGAGCGCGCGTTGCGCGCGTCGGTGTGAAGGGTAACGGCGCGCACGCCCCACGTTTCGAACGCGTGCGTGAGCATCAGCAGCTTTGCCTCGGTGTTGGCCGCGGTGCGTATTGCTGCCGGTGCTAGCCACGTGTAACCGATTTCACATGTATCGTAGGCCGCGTCGCTCCGCGCGCGGCGCTCCGGCGGCCAAGGCCATCGTTCGAGATCGAAAAAACGTGTGCTGCCGATCACCACACCGTCACGTTGGCGCACGGTCGCGAAGGGAACCGCGCGTCCCGATGCCGCGAGTGAAAGCGCTTGCTCGACGTACGCGCGAACGTGCTCCTCGCCTTGCGGCACGGCGCTCCACGTGTAGAAGGAAGGATCGCCGGAGCTCGCTTCGACCAGCGCCGCGATATGGTGTTTGCTTAGCGGCTCAAGGCGGACGTGGGCTCCGTGTAGCTCAATGCCATTGTTCATCCGGAACAAGCGTAGCAAATGGGGACAATGGGGTTACATAGAGATTGGACGGAAACAGGTCGCGGTGGTCGTACGTCACCGGAAGTGTGACGGCGACGTGGCTGCCCCGACCCGGAAGGCGTTCGACGACGACGTCGCGCGCGAGACGTTGAATCAAATACAGACCGCGACCCGATTCGGCCCAGAGGCTGCGCGGCAACGCGGCCTTGAAGTCGAATCCTGGCCCGTCGTCGATGACGTGGAGCACGATGGAATCGTCACGAACCTCGAGGGACGCGCTCAACGGCCCGGGCGCATGACGCACCGCGTTGCCGATAAGTTCGGCAAAGATCAGACCGCACACCGAGAGTTGCTCGTCGTCGGCTTCGCTCCAACGCAGCAGGCTGCGAAAATATTCGTCGCGCATCGTGTACGCCGAACGCGAATCAGCGGCTTCAAACTGCCAGCGCATCGCCGCGTGCGCGAAGTTGACGACGATGATCGCGATGTCATCGCGCGGCGCGTGGCCGGCGATCGCGCGCTCGACAAACTCCGCCGGACTGGCGGCGTGAAGAACGGCATCGCTCGAGAGCACTCCCCGCAGCATGGCTTCGCCCGCGACTGCATCGCGCGAAGCCTCCACCAGGCCATCGGTATACAGGACGAGCATACTGCGCGGCGGGCAACGCAGCTCGTGGAGTTCAAAAGCGACGTCCCAAAATGCGCCAAGCGGCGCCGAGGGATCCTCGAGACGATGGACGTCGCCGTTCGGAAGCCGCAGCATCGGCGGCGCGTGACCGGCCGAGACATACCGAAGCATGCCCGAGTCGGGATCGATGACGCCGATAAAGGCGCTCGCCAAACGGTCTTCGTCTTCGGCGAGCAACAAGCGATTGCAGACGTCGGCGATGTTGCGCGGATCGCTGTGATCGAGCGCGGCCACGCGAATCGCTTGACGCATGAGGACCATCAACCGCGCGGCTTCGACGCCTTTACCGGTGACGTCGCCGATCGTGACGACGATCTCGCCGGCACCGTTTTCGAACGCGTCGTACCAGTCGCCGCCGACGGCGGCTTCGGTTGAACCGGGCCGGTAGTGCGCGCTGAGCTCCATTCCCGGACGTGACGGAAAGCGCCGCGGCAAAAACGAGCGCTGGAGCGTTTCGGCCACATATTGTTCGCGGTGGTATTGCTTGGCGTTGGCAACCGCAAGTCCGGCGCGTCGCCCGAGCTCGACTGCAAACGCGAGGTCACCGAGATCGAATTCATTACCTTCGCGCGTGCGCACGAAGGTCAGCGCGCCGAAGATACGATTCTGGGCCACCACCGCGACGACGATCTTCGAGCGATAATTGAGCCGGCGCATGTATTGCTCGTGTTGACGCGAGGCGGCGTGGCTGACGAGTGTTGCGTCGTCGATGTGCGCGAGGAAGAAGGGCTCACCCGTTTGCGTGACCTGCACGACCGGGTGCACCCCGAACTCCTCGATGTACAGCAGGCTCGACACGCCGGCGAGCGCCTCTTCCTTTCGCGGGTCGTTATGCGCAGCCGCGGTGACGAAGAGCCGTTCCGAGCGGTCGTCGAGGAGATCGAACAAGCATATATCGGCGAAGGATTCGACCGAGAGCCGGGCCACGTTATTGAGCGTTTCGGTCACATCGAGCGATTGATGAAAGATTTCGCCCGCGCGTACGAGCAAGTTCAATCGCGCTTGATCGCGATTCTCAGTAGTTTCGGTCAACAAGGTCCTCCGACCATCCCCTGGGCGCCTCCTCTAGTATGCTCAGTTCGGAGGCGCGTTAATCACGTGGTCGTCCGACCCGTGATTCAGGGTGGGGTCGTGGGCGGCCGGTCCGCGGTGGACGTCTTGGTCAAGATGTGCGGCGTGATCACGAGGTAGAGGTTCGTTTTTTGACTCGAACTGATGGTCTGCTGGAAGAGCGGGCCGATGATCGGCAGATCGCCGATTCCCGGAATCTTGCTAAGCGTTTTGATCTCTTGGTCTTGCATCAAGCCGCCCATCAAGATCGACTGGCCGTCGCCGGCGGAAGCGGTGGTGAGTTCTTGACGCACGGCGATTTGCGGGGTGGTCCCGATGTACGAGACGATGTTCGATACTTCTGAAAACACATCGACCGTGACGTTGCCGTCGGCAGAGATGCGCGGCAGAATCTCCAACGAGACGCCGACATTGATGTATTGAATCTGCTGCTGAATCAGCGTGGTGCCGCCCGAGGGAACGAGCACGTTGTTGAAGATCGGCACCGCTTCACCCGAGAGGATGGCGGCGATGCGATTGTCGGCGGCGAGAATGCGCGGCTGCGCGAGAATCTTGGCTTGCCCTTTTTGTTGCAAGGCCTGCAATTGCGCGCCGAGCGTAACGCTGGTGAGCGGCTGCGTGGTGGCGCCGGTGGTGCCGCCGGCGGCCGTCCCAACCGGCAGCGTGTTGCCCGCGCTGAACGTTGCGGTCGCAAGGGATCCGTTGGGCGAATAGTTGATGCCTAAATCGTAGGCTCCGGTCTCCGTCAACTCGACGACCTGCGTTTCGAGCAGTACGCTGCGCCGCGGCGTATCGACCAACGCGATCATCCGCTTATACGGCGCGATCTCGTCGGGTGTGCCGCGCAAGATGACGGCATTGAGTCGCCGGTCGACCGAGACGTGGTCGTTGATGAACACGCCTTGCGCGGTGTCCTTCGGGATGAGCGAGCCGGTCGGAATCGTGACGTACGTTGGTGTCTGATTGGCTGCTTGTCCGCCCCCCGACGAACTGGAAAACGAACTGTTCGGCGGCGGCGTCGGCGGCGCAAAGGGGGACGTCGCAGTGAACTGATCGACCGAGGGAACAACGACGCCGCCTTTGATCAGCCCCGCGATCTCGCTGACGTCGGCGTACGACAGGCGAACGATCGTCACGCCTTGGGCCTGCGCTTGCGGCGCGATGACGACGTGCGCTTCTTCGTCGCTCGTGCCGTCGGGAATGTGCACGATCACCCGGTTGCCGAGCGTTTCGATACGCGGGCGAACGTCTTTGGTCAACGATAGGTCGACGAGCAAACCGATGTGCGCGAAGGCCGAGATGGTGCCGCTCCTGAGCGTGCCGCCCGGCACAATCGCTGCCGGAAGATCGGGGCCGCGTTGGACGCCGACGAGGACGACCTTGGCATCGTCACGGACCGAGTGAATGATTTGCGTAGGCGGTGCGGGTCCGTCGAAGTCCAGTTCGAGGCGCACGCTGCCGTCGGCGGCAGGCGAGGTGCGGTAGGCGAGCAGCTCTTCAGTTGCGGCTGAGGCGATGCGGAACGGTGCAAGCGACAGCAACGCAACGACAACCGCGGCCTGTAAAGATGCCCTCATCCATGGCTGATTGGGTTAGGGAGCGCTATTCGCCTGCCCGGTTGCGACGAGGGTGGTCGGCAACAAGCGGCCATTCGAGAGGACGACGCCCTTGGGTCCGATCGAGGCGACCCGCAGCTTGCCGATGTGCGCGCCGACGGTGACGCAGTAGGTATTGTGGTTTCGCATCGAGCCGTCGCGAATCAAAGCATAAGTGAAGTCGGCATTGCCACTGGTGCTGAGAACGGCAATCGTGTCGGCGGGCGTTTGCCACACGGGTTTGGTTTGCGCGGAGCTTTCGGTGGTCGAAAGCGCCGAGAGAACAACGAGCAGCACGACTGCTCTAAACCGAGCCATCTGGATTACCTCGTCCCCACCTTTATTATCGGTTGTTTACCCAACTACGGTGGAGTCAAAGCAAGGGACGGCCGGTAAAAATTCCGTTACAGAGGTTTGATTACGAGGCGGCGACGGTTTGCGGCGGCGCCATGAACTCCGGGCCGACCGGCGACGTCACTTCTTGCGCGACGATGGTATCGATCTCGGCTTTGGTTGCGTCGTCGAGCGAAAAGTCGAACACCGCAGAGATCGGATCCACTTGGTCGGGGCGACGCGCGCCCCATAGCGCACTCCCGACAGCGGGTTGATCGAGCACCCACCGTAGGGCTAAATGAATCACGTGCTTACCGAATTTCGCTTGAGCGAGCGCGTCGAGCCGGTCGACTGCACGCAAGTATTGACCGTAGCGCGGCTGTTGGAATTTCGGATCGCTGCGGCGCAGATCGTCGCCGCTAAAGACCGTGTCAGCGCGCATCTTGCCGCTGAGCAGCCCGCGGCACAGCGCGCCGTAGGTCAGCGACGTCAGTCCGTGCGCGCTGCCGTAGGGCAGCACGTCCTGCTCGGCACCGCGCTCGAAAAGATTGTAGGGCGGCTGCAGCGTGTGAAGCGTTGCATGGCGACGAAACTCGTCCATCTGCGCGGGAGAAAAGTTGCTCACGCCGATCGCGCGGATCTTTCCGGCGTCGAACAGCGCCTGCATCGCCTCGGCGGTTTCTTGCATCGGCGTTGATGGGTCGGGCCAGTGCACTTGATAGATGTCGACGTAGTCGGTTTGCAGACGGCGCAGCGAATCGGTGATTTCTTTTTGGATTCGCGCGGCCGACGCGTTGCGGCGCACGTTGGCCTGCGCGTCCCATTCGAGCCCGACCTTGGTGGCGATAACCGCTTTATCGCGCCGGCCTAAAAGCGCGCGGCCGACGACTTCTTCGGAGTGACCCTGGCCGTAGGCCGGCGCCGTATCGACG
The DNA here is from genome assembly GCA_963833045.1 of Vulcanimicrobiota bacterium. Taxonomy (GTDB): domain Bacteria; phylum Vulcanimicrobiota; class Vulcanimicrobiia; order Vulcanimicrobiales; family Vulcanimicrobiaceae; genus Aquilonibacter. The sequence continues at coordinate 24,350 of CAWHWL010000018.1, read as the reverse complement.
AGCGTAATGCCCGCGTCGAGCGCGCGGTGGATCGTTGCAATTGCGGCGTCGTCGTCGGGGCCGCCCCACATCCACCCGCCGATCGCCCAGGTGCCAAGCCCAATGCGCGAAGGGCGAAGCGCGGTGCCGTTGATCTCGGTAAATTCCATAGTGCGAATATTTTAGTCAATTCGCGAGCGATTCGATAGCGAACATATCGTCGATGCGCGTGCCGTCGTAACTGAAAGCAAGGAAGCCGGCGGTGATGCAGTTCGAGATCAGCCGCGGGCGAAATGCCACGATGCAGGTGCCCCCCGTCGCGCGCACGCTCGAGTAGACGATGCCGTCGACGACGTCGGCTGCGTAGAGCGCCATCGCGTAGGCTTGCGCCGCGGCGTAGTGTTCCGGATCGGGATCGTAGATCGGGCCGGTCGGCGGGGTGGCGCGGATGTCGTCGTAGGCCCCCTTGATGTCGGCGCTGAGCACGCGTTTGTAGACCAGCGTGGGCCGTGTGTTGGTGTAGGCGAGAAAGCGCGCGGTGTGATAGGCCGATTCGGCGATCGCGGTGCGCTGTTCGAAAGCGGCGTAATACACGCCGTAGCTGCCGTCGGTGAAGCGGCTCGCGCCGGAGTAAACGAACGACGCGATGACCATGTCGCTGCTGTCGCTGCCGGGGAACTTTCGACGCGGATTCGTTATCGCTTCGATCTCATCGAGCGTGGCGCGATCTTGGACCGAGGGAAGGCGGTCGGCGATGCGCTCTTCGTTGCGGCGATGCGCGATCACGCGGAAGGTGTGCTTCTTACGGAAGCGTGCGAGCAAATCTACCAGCCGCGCTGCGCGTCGAGGTAAGCGCGCACGGCGGCGAGGCTTTCGAACGAGCCGTCGAGCAGCAGTTCTTTTGCGCTCTTTCCTTTGAAGAGGGGATGAGCGTTGGGCGCGCTGATCCAGTCGTCGGCCAGCGTCGCGTCGGGAAGAAGAATGTTGATCGCTTCGAAGATGCCCAGCAGCATCGAGATGCGCTGCAGCGTGTCGTAGGAGAGCAGCGCCGAATCGGGATCGCGCATGTACTTGGTGTAGGTCGACTGCGGGAGCACGCCGAGCAGAATGCGCTGCTCGATCGGCGCGAGCGCCCAGTGCTTGGCGATATCCTTAAAGACGCGGATCGCGGTGGGCGAAAACGCTTTGAGCTTCGCTGGGGACCTCGCAAAATCGATGGCGGACGGCGCCAGGGCTACGCTGGACATACCCGCTCATTATAGCGGATATGAGCCTAGGGCGCTAGATTGAGCCGTAAAGCCCAGCCTGAGACGCACGAATGGAAGAGAGACTGTACCTCTATACCCGGATCGGGTATAATAATCAGGCGAGTGCCCGACTACGCGGATGACCAGTTTGAATGGGACATCGACAAAAGCGACGAGACCGAGCGACGCCGCCACTTCAACTTTGCCTTCGCTGCGCAGCTCTTCTTGAGTGACAACTATATCGAAGGTATCGATGATCGGCACGATTACGACGAAGAGCGATACAAGGCGATCGGGCCGATTGAGGGGATACTCTTCTCAGTTGTCTACGTCGTCCGAGGCAAGCGTCGTCGCATAGTCGCGGCATGGAAGTCTGACGACAAGGAGCAGAATGAGTATGCAAAAGCGTTCCCAACATAGCCAGCCCAAAGCGGATCTCGAAGCGATTCGAAAGATGAACTCCGAGGAGACAAATCGGCTGGCCGCAGAAGCTCGCGCCGAGATAGGAATGGAGGATGGCGGCTTTCGCTTTGAGCGCGCCGATCTGCGGCCTAAGGTAAAGGAGATTCGGGAGTCACTTGGTCTTTCGCAAAGTGCCTTCTGCCAAACGTTTGGACTTCGCCTTCGAACCCTCCAGCACTGGGAACAGGAGAGGATGATTCCCGATCGTGCTGCGATCATATTGCTTAAGACGATACAAATCGCTCCAGAAGCAGTCCAAAATGCGGTCCACCTTCTCTCGACGCCAGGAACGGAAGTGCCAAAGCTCGCCTTCTCTCAGATGCTAGTACATACTCTCTCCTGGAAACTAACCCGTGAAGATTGCCGCGAAATCCATCTCGCGCCGCTATCGACCGGCAAGCCAGAGTTAACGCTGGCCGGGGCCGTGCAGTCGGCCAATAATGGGTTTGTATTTGGCCGAAACTGATGAATGAATTCTCTTGCAAGTATGACCTAGACCAACGCCCTAACGGTAAGCTAGTCCATTTTAATCAGGGTCTCTACCGTTTAATCGCCCATGCTTTGGGCGACAGTAGATCGTTTCGAATTGAGCCAGATGGTCTGCCCAACGCCGTCGAGTACTATCTCCTGTACATATCCGCTGTGATCTATGGGGCGGCCGACGCTGCGCTGACTTTAATTTTGCACAATTTAGGGCGCGAGGCGGGACTTCAGGAGCGTCAGATATTTGAATGCTGGGTGCGAGCTGCCTACTATACGTCAAATCCAAGCGTGGCTGAGCTAGCGATGCGGGCTGTCCCCTTTCAGGAGAAGCGCCTACTGGATGATATGGGCTGTGACCCGCACACCGAGTCCTATCAGGAACTTTCGCGCCTCTGTGAGCAGATTGAAGAAAGAGTCCCTGGTGCAAAAACCTATCGTGAACCGTCTGTGCGAAGCATATTGCGCGACGCGAATGACGAGCAAACCGCGCAATTCTATGCCTCTCACTATCGCTTCTCCAGCCGCTTGTCGCACGGTTCATTCGCAGCGGCCGGGAGTGTTATCGACGCCGATGGGATTCGGTTCGACAGTCGGCTTCCCGATCCAAATGTAACCCTTGAAGCTATATCTACGTATCTGCTTGCGTTTTTGGATCTGTTAGCGAGCCGTCTCGATCTCGAGGTGGCGCTACGGCGGTTGCCCGAATTGAAGAACCAATGGTTCAGCATCCAGCAATCGCTGCACAGCTCGGCCGAGGAGCGCGTGGCGAATAAATGAATGTGCGCAAGCCATGGCCGACTCTTGAGGCAGTGCAACTCTCGGGGCGACGCGTTGAGGCGGTCCCTCGACTACGCTTCGCTACGCTCGGGATGACAAGGGGCAGCGCTAGAGGAAGCGGACGGCGGCGATCGCGATGTCGTCGCGGCGCTCGCTGTTGCAAAACGCTAACGCCGCTTCGACAATCGTTTGGACGATTTCGGGCTCCGACAACGTACGCGACGTCACGGCACAGTCGATGAATCGATGCATCCCGAACAGCTCGCCGCTGTTGTCACGCGCTTCGGTCACGCCGTCGGTGGCGCCGACAAACAGCGTGCCGGGAGCAATTTCAACGAAGGCCTGCTTGAACAGATGATGTTGATCGTCCAAGACGCCGACGACCGGGGCGGTGGGCTCCAAGACCGTCGGCGTACCGTTCGGGGCGATTAGCAGCACGGGCTCGTGCCCGGCGTTCGTATAGGTCATCAAACGACGCGTCGGGTCGACGATGCCGAAAAAGACGCTCGCGAACGATTCGGTTTTTTCAAAAGCGTTATTTTCGAGATAGAGCCGATCCAGCGCACGGATGACCCGCTCCGGCGTCATCCCTTCGGAGGAATATGCGCGCAAGCCAAACTTGATGAGCGCCGCGTTGACGGCGGCGTGCGGTCCTTTGCCCGAGATATCGGCGATGGCGAACGCGACGCAATTGTTGTCGTAGTGGTACACATCGACGATGTCGCCGCCCGTCGGTCCCACTGCCAGTTTGTAGCCAACCGCGTACGAAATACCCGGAATAGTAATGTTATTTTGGGCGAAGAGGTGCTCGACGAGGACTTTTGCCGCTTCTTCCGTGGTCGCCTCAGGCAGACTTCCATCGCGCACGACGACGCTGGCAGAACCATGCTTGAGAGCATGGCCAGTAGCCTCGGGCTTGGTTTCGATCCCCTCGCGCGTCTTTTGCACGGTACCACTATGCGCGTTAGCGGCGCGAGAAGCCATAGTGGAAAACACGGGCTTACGGCCGGATGTCGTAGAGGCCCGCCACAAACAGCCCTGCGATATGATTTGCGTCCGCGAATGATCCATTCGGAAATTTTGCCGTGAGATTCGTGTAGCGGAGTCCATATTTCAGACGCCAGCGCTTGACCGACTGCACAACAGCGACTTGCACGTCGACCTGCGCCTCCTGCTCGGAAATGGGCGCTGACCAATAGCCAGGCGCGCCATACGTGTACGACAGGATCGCGTGAATTGTCGGCGCCGCGGCCACGCTGGTTTGGAGCGCTACTCCCGTGCGCAGCGGAATGCTATTGACGAGTTCATAGCGTGCGCCGGCGCCACGAGATGCGTCATAGGCTACCGGCATGTAGAGATATTCAGTTTGCTGATTCCAAAGCGTTTCGCCGATGCCGAGCGCCCATCGGTTTGGCGCGACCCAATAGCGCACCGAACCATCGAGGTAGTTCAAAGTGATGCTGTGGATTCCGTTCGGATTGTTCGAGATGGGAATCGACGGCAGAGGAAGCCATTCTCCGGTAATTTCGAAACGATTGACGTGAGCGTCAAGAACGGCGAGTGGGACGGGATAATAGACGCTCGCGTTATTGCCGGTCTCGATGTGTGTTTCGTTTCCGCCAAATACTTCGACGCCGAGAGCGAGGTCATCCGCGAGCGCGGGAGCGGGCCGCGCAATAAGCAGTAGCGCTGCAAGCACGAGGATAGAAATACAACGCTGAGTCATTGTTGTGAAAAGGCTTCGAGATAAAAAGGGACGGCCCTGTTCACCGTGTGTCCTCGGTTTGTTTTGGCAGACTGGCGTCTATGAAATACCTGTCTTTGCTCATTGGTGCGATCTGCTTCGCCACCATCGTCAACTCGCCGACCATTGCGCGCGCGGACGATCTTTCACCGACGGCCGTTGTTTCGAATGCCCAGTCGTACGACGGAAAGGCCGTCCAGGTCCAAGGAACCGTCCAGGATTTCAGCACGCGTAAAACGCAGCGCGACGGCAGACCTATACCAACGTTATCCTGGCCCAGCCTTGACTAGGCCAGGTTCTCAGGTTTGGGGGTTCCCAGCCAATACTTATGCGGCTCACAGCATTGCCGCCGATGTACATAGTGCGCGAAGTGCGCACAAAGGAGACATCAGTGAATATCTCAGGAACCTCGGGGATAGGCTCAGCAGCCTATATTCCGAGTATCCCGAACGTGGCGCAATCGACGACGTCGTCGTTGCCCGCAGCGCTGTCGAACCTCAACCTCACGCAAGCGCAACAGACTCAGATCAACCAGTTCCTACAGAGTGCGCAAAGCGGTACCGTTTCGTCGTCGCAACTCAAAAGCGAGATCGAATCGGTGCTTAGTCCGTCACAACTTGCGCAGCTGCGATCGGAACATCACGGCCACCATCATCACGGTGGTCAGTCGAGCAGTTCGAGTTCGTCGAGTAACAGTACCTCGGGTACAACCAGCGACGAAGACGCGTTCGGCGTCTCGATACCAACGTCGACGGCATCGTCGACCACCCAATCGATCAGTAACGTGGCTGCAAGCTATTGGGCGCAGTCACAACTCGGCAACGAGACCCAAACCTAGCGACGGACCCATCACGGGAATCGCGGAGGCCTCCATGACTTGGAGGCCTTTTTGTTTAAGTAGCTGACATGCCGAAGATTGTGCAGCTCTCCGCGTACGGCGGAGTCGATCAACTCAAAATCGTGGACGTCGCGAAGCCCGCGCCGCAAGCAGGCGAGGTCGTTGTACGCGTCGTCGCCGCCGGCACGAACCCCGGCGAGATTTCGATTCGCGAAGGATTCCTCAAGGATATATTCCCGATGAACTTTCCTTTTGGGCAAGGCTCCGATTTTGCGGGGCACATCGACGCGGTCGGAGCGGGCGTCACGGAGTTTGCACCGGGTGACGAGGTGCTGGGCAGGTCCGAACAACGTTCGGCCCAAGCCGAGTACGTGGCGATCGGCCCGTCGCAACTCATTCCGAAGCCGCCGTCGCTGGATTGGTTCCGCGCCGGCAGCCTCAACGTGGTTGCGACGACTGCGGTCGCGGCCGTGCGAGCGGTGGGGTTGAAGCCGGGCGACGTGGTTGCGATCAGCGGTGCGGCGGGCGGCGTCGGATCGCTCGCAGTTCAGCTTGCGCGACGTGCGGGTGCTCGCGTCATCGGCATCGCGAGCGACGCTAACGCGCAGTTTCTCATTTCCCTCGGCGTCGAACAGGTGGCGTACGGCGATGGTCTCGCCCAGCGCCTCAAGGCCGCGGCACCGAAAGGACTCGATGCGTTCATCGACCTTTTCGGCGGCGGCTATGTCGAGCTCGCTGCCGTAACGCTTCGGATTCCACCCGAGCGTATCAACACGATCATCGATTTCGCGGGCGCGCAAAAATACGGCGTGCGAACGGACGGGTCGGCGGCGGCTGCTTCGAGCGCGACGCTCGCGTCGGTCGCGAACATGATCGCCTGGGGTGAGGTCATCATGCCGCTCACCGCGATCTATCCCTTTGCCATGGTGCGCGAGGCGTACATTGAGCTTGCACGTCGTAAGGCGCGCGGCAAGATCGTGCTTGCACTCGACCCACGGATGACGCAGCCGCTTCGGCCACCCGAGCCAACGACGTAGCGCCTTGACCGCGCCTTGGCTCAACGCGCTCGCGATCGCCTCCCTCGTCATCGCGTTCGCATGTGCAGCATATATTATCATCGACGTGATGCGCCGACCGCAACGCATGGCAATTATGAATTGGGTTTGGCCGATCACCGCGCTCTATGCCGGGCCGCTCGCGGTGTGGGCGTACTGCGCCTGGGGCAACGCGCCGGCGAAACCGTACGCGGCGGGCGTGGCTGTGGATGTCTCGCATTGCGGTGCAGGCTGCACCCTCGGCGACATCGTTGCCGAGTCGGTGATCTTCGTCACCGGTTGGAGCGTCGCCGGTTCGGTTCTTGTGGCGGAATACATTGGGGACTATGCGCTCGCGTACACGTTCGGGATCGTGTTTCAGTATTTCGCGATCGCGCCGATGCGAGGGCTGTCGTTCTGGCCGGGCATCTGGGCGGCGATCAAAGCCGACACGCTGTCGCTCACCGCGTTCGAAATCGGACTCTTCGGATGGATGGCGCTGATGAATGTCGTGCTGTTCCATCCCGCTCCAATGCCGAACACGCCGGCCTTTTGGTTCATGATGCAAATCGGGATGATCGTGGGCTTCATCACCGCGTATCCGATGAACTGGTGGTTGGTCAAAGTAGGCATCAAAGAACCGATGTGACCCTTCGACAAGCTCAGGGTGACAAATGGGAGGCTCAGGGTGACACTAGCCGCCGGCCATGGCGCCGATGATCAGCAGCGGTTCGCTGCCGTTGGCAATCGGTTCGGGTAATGGCGCATCGGGTGAATCGTGCGAGAGGTCGCGCTGGCAGGCGAAATAGCGAATGAACGGTCGGCGCTTGTGCGTTGTATGATCGCGGATCGTGCCGACGAGCATCGGATAACGCGCTTCGATGGCGGCGACCACGGTGCTCATGGTGACCGTGCCGTCGATGTCGACCTGCACTTCGTCGTTGACACGGGCGAGCGACTTGAGATGTGCCGGAAGCACCACCCGAATCACGGCAGCGTTTGGACTTCGACCGAGAGCACCGCCGGAAGGTCGCGCACGATCGCGTTCCACGAATCCCCGCCGTCAGGCGAACAATATACTTGGCCGCCGGTCGTCCCGAAGTATATGCCGCATGAATCGAGCGTATCGACGGCCATCGCGTCACGATACACGTCGACGTAGCAGTCGCGCTGGGGCAAACCGTTGGTGAGCGCCTCCCACTCGTTCCCGCCGGTGCGGCTGCGGTAAACGCGCAGCTTTCCGTCGGGCGGGAAGTGTTCGGCGTCGCTCTTGATCGGCACGACGTAAATCGTGTCGGGCTCGTGCGCGTGGACATCGATCGGAAAGCCGAAATCGGACGGCAAATTGCCGCTGACTTCGTGCCACGAGTCACCCGCGTCGTCGCTGCGCATCACGTCCCAGTGTTTCTGCATGAAGAGTACGTTGGGGCGTGAAGGATGCAGCGCGATGCGATGCACGCAGTGACCAACCTCGGCGTCTTGATCGGGAATCTGAGCTGAGCGCAGGCCGCGGTTGATCGGGCGCCAGGTGGCGCCGGCATCGTCGCTACGAAATGCTCCGGCCGCGGAGATCGCGGTGAAGATGCGTTGCGGATTTTTTGGGTCGAGGAGAATCGTGTGCAGGCACATGCCGCCCGCGCCGGGTTGCCAGGATGAACCCGTCGTATGCGTGCGCAGGCCGGAGAGTTCACTCCAGTTCTGCCCGCCGTCGGTCGAGCGAAAGAGCGCCGCGTCTTCGACACCGGCGTACACCGTCTCGCGCTCGGTCAGCGAGGGTTCGAGATGCCACACGCGCGCGAACTCCCACGGATGCGGCGTGCCGTCGTACCACTGATGCGTGCCGGGCACGCCGTCGTACACGAACTGATTGCCCACGGTTTCCCACGTCGCGCCGCCGTCGTCGGAGCGCTGCATCACCTGACCCGACCAACTGCTGCTTTGCGAAGCGTAGAGGCGATTGGGATCGACCGGCGATCCCTTCGCATGATAGATCTCCCAACCCGCAAAGTGCGGGCCGCTCACGCGCCACGAATTCCGGTTACCGTCCGAATCAAGGATGAACGCGCCTTTGCGCGTGCCGACCAATACCCGTACGCTGCTCATCTTTTAGGGATACGAGGTTTGGCGGGGACGCGCCTGGCCGGGTGCGCCACGAACGTGTCACCGGTTGGGGAGGCCAGCTGACGTTCGAGATTGGTGAACAGATTGATGATCTCGCGGGCCTCGAAAACCTGTCGCCGTTGACGCGCCGTCGCCGGGTGAAGAATCTCGGCGGTCGTGAGTCGTTCGATCGCTTGGAGAGCGGAAGGGAGCGAGACGCCCAACATCGCTCGCACCTCGGAGGCAGTCACAATCGGCGTACCGGGGAGTGCCTCGAGAAGACGAAGCACCGCGGAATCGGCGCGCACGCGCCCCAGCCGGCGTAGCCACTTTTTTTGGAGGTCACCGATGCGGCGTTCGAAGATGAAACTGTCCGCAACCGCGCGGGAGCAGGCGGACGCGAAGGTCGCGATCCAGCGGTTGAAGCCTTCGACGGCCTGCGCCGAGGTCGGCGCGCCACGATAGCACATGGCGTTGAGCCCGGCGACGTAGTCCTTAGACATCGTTGCGAGGACGAGCGAGACCGGCGGCGTAATCGACGCGGTCAAGCGGCGGCGCCGAAAGACCATGTGAATGATCGCGCGTCCGACTCGTCCGTTGCCGTCGGCAAATGGATGAATTGCTTCAAACTGCGCATGCGCAAGTGCAGCCTGCACGACGACCGGCAACTCGTCGCCATTGCAGAAATCGCACAGGTCAATGAGCAGATCGTGGACTAGTTCCGGCGGCGGCGGCACGTAGCTGGCAGAGCACGGATTGTAGGAGCTTCCCCCGATCCAATTTTGCGTCGTGCGGATTATGCCGCCGATCTTGACGAGCGGCGTCGACGCGAGCAGTCGTCGATGAACCTCGCGAAGCAAGTCGAGCGAGAACGTTTTGCCGCGATTGATGGCATCTATCGCGTAGTTCATCGCGTCGATATTTCCGAGGACCTCGGTTGCCGTGACGTCGGTCGGTTCCTCGCCGTGAGCGCGCGCAGCATCGGCGCGAAGCAGCCGACGCGGACTCACTTCTAGGCCCTCGATCTTGGAAGAATTGACCGACTCGGCGCGGAGCAGCAGGCGCGCGAGCGCTTCGGTATTGGCTAGGGCCTTCGCGCTGCGATCGAGTTCGAGGATCGCGCGCTCCGCGTCGGCGACATCGGCGGCTTCGGGACCGGCGAGCACGACGGGACGCCCGACGAGGGGATCAGGCACGTAGGCTTCGTAGCTACAGCCCTTCCGGTCGCGATTGGAGAGGCCTGAGAGCCGGGGAGCCGCCGGCCAGGAAGCTTTAATTCTATGCGCCATAATTAAGGGATAGCACAGTAACCTTTAATTATGCAAGGGCTAATTAAGGTTTAGTCGAGGGATGACAGAGTTAGCGGCCGCCGGTGACCGGGATGACCGCGCCGGTAATATATGACGAGTGATCCGACAGCAACCACAGAATCGCGTCGGCGACTTCCTCGGCGGAACCGTCGCGCAACATCGGCACGGTCGAGCGTAGACGTTCGAGACGTTCGGGCGCGCCGGCGGTTGCGTGAAATTCGGTCGCGATCAATCCCGGCGCCACGGCGTTGACACGAATGCCTTCATTACCGACTTCACGCGCGAGCCCAAGCGTGAACGAATCGATCGCGCCCTTGGTGGCGGCGTAGTGCACCCACTCGTTGGCCGAGCCGATTTTAGCCGCGGCAGAAGAAAGCGTGACGATCGCACCACCGGACCCGCCGCGACGCGTCGACATGCGGCGCACGGCTTCGCGCGCGCACAGAATCGTGCCGATCACGTTGACGGCAAAAACGCGCTCGAGGGCCTCAGCCCGCACATCTTCGACGCGCGAGACGCCGCCGCTGACGCCGGCGCAGGTTACGAGCGCGTCGATGGTGCCGAGTTCGCGCTCGGTCGTTTCGAACATCGCGAGAATGTCGCGTTCCGAAGCGACGTCGCCGAGAATTGCCACCGCCCGGCCGCCGCCGGCGGTGATCTCGTCGACGAGCGCCCTTACCGCGGCCTCGTTGTGCACGTAGTTGGCAGCCACGCCATAGCCCTGGGCGGCCGCAAGTCGAGCCGTCGCAGCACCAATTCCGCGGCCCGCGCCGGTGATCAAAACGTTCTTCACTTCATCGACCCGGTTTGCATCATCCGATTCCATGTGATGTCATGCGTTTGGCGGTAGGCTTCGAAGTCTTTTAAGAACGCGGCCACCGCTCGCGCTTGCGCCTCGTCGAGCTGCGTCTGCGGCAGGATATTCTCGTGCCTTGGCTCGCTACTTGAGCTGGTGTGGGCGTAGAAAAGATTTCCATAGCAATCCGTGATCCAGAGCCTCGCGTCAATCGTCACGGTTGAAGAATCGACTTGCCAGTGCCGCCATGGCCGCACAAAGCCCGAAAGCTGGAGCGACTTGCACAAGGTCGCGTTGAGACCTGGGAAATTGATGTCGTACGGGACCGGGACGATCGTGACGGGCTCTGCCGCCGCGAGTTGCTGTTGAACGTCGCCGGCGTACCGGTCGAGCACCGGCTGATAGATCGAATATGACGCCTTCGGATGGATGTAACCCAGGCGCGGCGCGGGCGTTGACGTTGGTGCGGGGCTGGGGGAGTCGACAGCCGCGAGCGCGGCGAGAAGGACGGCCGCGAGTACCGGCATGACGCACCTCATGAGTGGCGTACGTGATCTTGCGTGTATTATAGATAAAAGGAGATCGACCATGCTCAAACCCGGAGATCACGTCTACATCAACGGAACCCATGAAGAGGGGACGGTCAAAGAAGTCCATCCGCACGATGCGATCGTTCGCGTGGTGGTGCCGGGTGGGCACGAGGAGCGCAAGTATGCACTCGAAGCCCTGCGGCTCGATCCGACGTTAGGTGAGGCTTCGAAGTTCGTCGATCACTAGGGTTTGTTTTAGCCGCCGGGCGCCGCAAGCGGCCCGTCGATTTCCTTGGTCATCCTGTTCCTTTGGTGACCGTGTGGGTATTCGTTTTTGTTGCCGTCAACGAAATCGAGCTGCACCCAATTCGTTCCGTCGTCGTATTCGAGCTTGGTCGAAGTGGTTGCGTTATGGCCGCAGATGCCATTCACGGTGGGAACAAGAAAACAGATGTCGATGGCGTTTTGGCCCATTGGAACGCTTCTGCTGACCACCTGGCGATCATTATCGGTGCGCGGTTTGTGCGTCGGCGGGTTCCCTCTGTGCGGCGGCGTGAGGACTACTCCGGCGGGAAGGCCCGCCGCACCAAAAGGATAGCCGCTATCCGCGGGGTCGACGATAGGAATGTCGCGCGGCAGATTGATGCCGATCGTCTTCCCCTGAATGGTGACCGGAGGGATGCCCTCGATGTGGTAGCACCAGCGGCAGTAGCCGGCCGTGCCGAATGGCCCGTTGACCGTGACTTTATAGTCGGCCATGTGCGTTGTACCTCGCCTACGAGAACGTAGCACGATTCTCAGCCGGCTGCGAGAGTCGAAATAACTACGCGGTTAGCCTTCGCGTTCGGCGAGCGCGTTCCGTAGGTCGCGCGTGTCTTATGGCGGGTCTAGAATAGGTGCCGCTGCAATTGCTGTGACGGCTATGCTGCATACTGTCGCTAAGCACAAAAGGCTGCCCAGCACAATGCCGCAGTATAAGCCCCAGCTCGCTAGCGGCTCAACACGACCACGCGGCCGAGCAAGATCGCGAGGAACGCGTGAACCGCGGCTGCCGGCCACAGCAGCGTTCCTACCAGCTCCCCCCGCAAACCCAAACAGATGAAGAAGATTGCGGCAAGCACGTTGTATGCAAGCAGGCCGCGCGGGCTCGCGCTCGCTCCCAGCGCGAGCAGCGCACATCCCGCAAGCCGACCAACCGCGATTCCCGACGCGGATAGGGCAGTGCCAAGCAAAAGCCAGCCGAGCAACGACGGATCGATGATAAGGACGAGTCCGGTGATTGCTTCGAAGACTGCGGCGATGACGATGAGCGTGCGCATTTTCTAATAGGGTCGCACGGGGCCGATTCTCGGTGACTTTACCGGCGCCGCGGCGCCGTAGATGACCGTGATGCCGGAGCCGCCTCCCCACGTCGAAACCGGAAACGGTGGTGGATTCCCGCCCGCGCCTTCGGGAGCGTTCCAATTGTTCGCGGCCCAGACGTTGCCCGCAGGGTCAATCGACACATCCGTGATCATTTGCATACTGCCGCCGCTGAACACGTGGATGACGTCGCCCGTCTTGGTTCCGGCCGCGTGTCCGTTTGGACTTGCGCCGGCCATCAACACGACGCTGCGTCCTTTGAAGTTCCCGATCCACACGTCACCGTTGCCATCGATATTCAAGCCCCACGGGATGTTGATCGCTCCGCCTCCGGTAAAGCCTTCGGGACTGGGCTGCGTGCCGTCGGGACGGATCATGCTCACGATACCGGTTGGCTTGGGATAGCGCATCCCGGCTTCACCCAGAAGACGGAACTGCTCCATGATCGAGGCGCCATCGGGGATGTTCGGAACGGGGAAGTCTAAGGATGCATTGCTCGCGACCCAGACGTTGCCTTGCGTATCCAGCGCAAGCGCTCTCACGCTGATTCCGACCTTAAAGGTTTCCACCTTAGAAGGGTCGTCGGCCGGAAAACGCAGGACGGTATACGACTGAGAGTTGCTGACCCATACTCGATTCTGATTGTCGATGACGATATCGAACGGCGATTTTAAACCCGCGACCTTGACGATTCGGCCATTCTTAATTTCGCCTTTGGGAAAGTAGAGCAGCTGGTTCTGCGAGCCGTCGGCGATCCAGACATCGCCGTTCGTCGCGATACCGACGCCCATCAGGCCCAATAGCTTTTGCTTGAACGGAAAGTCGCTCTCTTTGGCTACGGGGCGCCCGTTGAAATCCATGACCAAGATCTTGCCGTCGAAACTTGTTGCCCAGACGTTGGTGCGCGTGACGCCGGTTCCCCAGCCAACACCGTCGATACCCATGCCGGTGAACCCGGTGATCGGTGGAGAGAGCGCCGTTCCGTTTGGCGCCATCTTGAGAACGCCGCCGCCAATGCTGCGTATGACACCCGATTGCGACCCGGCCATCCAGTTTTGACCGCTCCAGAGATTTCCGTTCGCGTCGAACATCAGGCGACCGGCTGAATAGGTTCCACCGCCGGCAAAACACAGGCTCAGCGCGAAGTCGGGCGGAGACCAGGCGAGGTACGGAACGAACGGCGCGGCGCGACGCGAGCCGTCTTTGGGTTGAGGATACGCCTGGTCGAAGAGCGCGAACAGATCTTTTGGGCGACTCCACGATGCGCGCGCAATACCCGCCATCGCTTGGAGCGTGTCTGCGGAAGACTGCATGAAGCTGCTGCGCCAACTATCGTCCGCCGTTGTTGCATACGCGGTGATCAGTGAACCCAGCGTGTCCAGCGTCGCGAGCGTTGCCGTCTGCGTGCTGTTCAGCGGATCCAAGAGCACGTTGCCCCAGGTACCCGTCGACGGGTTCACGAGATTCGGCACATTTCCGGCGGCGATTTGAAGGCCGAGTTCGTTGCCGGAGATCGAATCGCCGTGAAGAAATTGCGCGTTGGTGAACGCGGAGGCGACGGTGGTAAGCTCGTTGATGACGACGCGGGAAGGCGCTCTATTTCCAAGGACCGTCGCCAGCACCAGCCCAGGGCGGCCTCCCTTCGCAATCAGATAGAGATCGAAGTTCTTCTGATCGCCGTGAAAAAAGCTGCGGATTCGAAATCGACCGTTCGCATCGGATCGCGTCTGGTCGAGTTTCATCGGCGCTCCCGTACCCGCCGACCAGAGCGTTACAATCGCACCCCGCACGGGGGCATGGCCGATTTGGACCTGTCCCGAGAGCAAATCTTCAGCCGAAGATGTCGCCGGAGCAATCGTAGCAAGAGCAGTCAGCAGTCCGAATAAAAAGGACGTCGCGAAGAATCTCATGGTAGTCACCTCACATGCGGAGTTTGCTACACGCTTTAGCTTACGTCGGTCGCTCCCCTATAGGATTGCAACATTGGGTAAATTCAACTCTTGGCGGGGCTCGCCCGGAAGAATGATGCCGGTCAGGTGCGATTTCGGCAGCGTGCCTCTCGTTCGACGTGATCGAACATTTACTCGAGCTGCTGCTCCACCCAACGTATAGCCTTCTCCGCAACTTCTTCCCAGCCGGGCTCCGCGATGATCCAATGGCTGCGCCCCGCAAACTCCATGATGGCGACCGGCTGCGGAGATCGCAGATGTTTCTTGTACATGGCTCGCACCATCGAAGGCGTCGAGGTAACGTCCTTCTCGCCCGTAATGAGTAGTAACGGCGGCCGCCCCGGATTCGAAAAATTCAACGAGTTTCCGACGCCGATGGCGGCTTGAAAGTAAATCCGGCCCGGTGCCGGAACGATCTGGTCGTCGTACGTTTGCTGCATCTCTGAAGCTGGTAGCGTGTTTGCAAAGGTCTTAGCGAAGGCTTCAAACGACATGGTGTGAAGCGTGCTCCACCCATTCCAAGTCAGCAAGACCGGAAGCGCCGCCTTTAGCGCAGGAAAGCTTGGAAGAACGCCGCTTGGGGGACCCGAGTCGATAGCGACACCGCAACTCCCCAAACCGCGGTCGAGTAACAGTTGCACGATGAGGCCGCCAAAAGAATGACCAACGAGAATCGGCGGCTCCGGTAATTCCCTAATTTTTTTCGCATAGTGCTCAACCAGCATGCCGATCGTCTGATCAGCAAGCCTTGGATCGACATGTCCTTTAAGCTCGCCGACGGGCCTATCGAGATACGGCCATGCCGGCGCGAAGCAACGATAGCCGCTCCCCGTATAAAGCGATATGAATCGCTCCCAGCACGCAGGCGTTACCCAAGCACCGTGTACGAACAGCACCGACTTCGACATATGCGCTCTCCCAAAGAAATGATTTTGGCAAGTATATCATGCAAGTCAGTATCATAAATCAATAATTTACCGTAATATTGTACTTGTCGTACACGCTGAGGAGTCTCGGGCCATGTTCACTGCGCCAATTTTCCCAATCCATCAAGATGCGCTCTCGCAGGTTCTCGATCTGCTGCGTCTGCGCGGCACTTGCGTGCAATCCGGTTCGACCGGTAAACAAAAGGCGCGCTTCAAAGGCGATGGGCCTTGCATCTACATCGTGCGCCGGGGCGCCTTGCAGATTTCGGTTAGTGGATCGAAGATGGAACACCTAAGTGCCGGTGATGTGCTACTGTCGCTTGGCGGCGGCAGCGACGCCATTTCTGGGTCGGATGCCGATTATCTGCGTGGTGAATTTGAGTTTGACTCCATCGTCGCCGAACGCATTCTAAGCGTATTGCCGAAAGCGATCACACTCAGGCCGATCGACGGGAAGCCGTTTCCTTGGGTGGACGTCTGCTGTGCCTTCATGCTGGAAGAAGCGATGAATGGGCTTGCGGGTGCCGCGTCGATGATTTCACGCTTACTCGATCTTTTGTTCGTTCGAACTCTCCGCACGTGGGCGAGCGAAGGCGCGCCGACAAGGGGCTGGCTTGCCGGAGCGGTGGACGAACGGATTGGAAAAGTCCTCGCCGCGATGCACGAGAATTTTGCTGTCGATTGGACGCTTGCGAAACTCGCTGAGACGGCGCCGATGTCTCGAACGGCGCTCGCGAACCGGTTTCAATCGCTTGTCGGCACTACACCGATGGCTTACCTGAACGCGTGGCGCCTCGACCGAGCAACCGAGTTGCTTCGTAATCCTGGGATTTCGATTGCAGAAATAGCTACCCGCGTCGGTTACGGCTCCAACCCAGCATTTAGCCGCGCGTTTGCGCTACGTTACGGGAGCTCGCCGTCGCACTGGCGCAAGAGCAACAGCTTCACCTAAGGCGGTACACGATCCGGATTTAGAGGGGTAATGCCGTTGCGACTCTGATCTCGGTTGCGGCCGGCGAGCCGGGGAGCACGATGCCGGTGAGATGCAGTGGGTCGTACGCGCTGACCTCGGTGAGCGCGCTGTCGTCGTTGCTGCGGCGCGATGCGCGCAGCGCGTCGATGGCCTCGGGAAGCGCAAACTGTTCGCCTACGAATCCGTGCACGAAGCGGCCGCCGCGAATTTCGCCGCGCGCCTCCATCCGGCGCAGCGCGACGAGCAAGTCGCGCCAACGCGGCGCGAGCGTCTCGCGCGCAACGACGTCGCGGAACAGCACGCCCCAACGGTCGAGCAACCGTCGCGCGAACCACTCCGGATCGATGCCTTGCGCCGCGGAGTCGAGCAACGTCCAGCGTCCGCTCGACGAGCGAGGCCGCGCGCGCAATCCTTTTTCTCCGAGGCGACGCTTGGCATCGATCAGCGAACGCAGCGCATCGAATCCATCCGCGGTGACCAGCCCGGCCGCGATGAGCTGCCAGAGCGCATCCTCGACTTCGCTTGCAAGGCGTTTCGAGCCGCGCACGATGTCGGCGAAAAACGGAGCGCCGCGGCGACGAATTTCATCGAGCACGTCGCACGCCGCGGAGGAAAGCCCGGAGGTCCCTTCGTCGTTGCGAACGATCAGGGCTTCGGCGTTCTCGCGCGAGAACAGCGAGATCGGCGCAAGCTTGGTCGGGCGAATGCGGCGATTGGGTTCTTCGGTGCGGGCGAGCGCCGGATGCGCGCAGAGACGTCCCCACATGACTTCACCCGAATAGCACAACTGATCGAGATACTCGCGCCGGTATCCGGTGATGCGTGACGGCAGAATCTGCGCTTCCCAGGCGGCGGCGGGGATTTCGTAGCCTTCGAGTTGGCGAATGACTTGCAGCGTGCCGTCGATGCCGTGCAGACGCGTGCCCGTTGCGACGTGCTGCCAGCGATGCAAAAAGCGAACGTATTCGATCGACGAGACGGGCTCGATCTCGCGTCGCAGCGTGCCGAGCGTGCGGCGATGGATGCGCGCGAGCACGCGGCGATTGCACCACTCTTCGGTCTCGCCGGCGCGAAAACGTCCGCGCAGAAGTTGGCCTTGGGTCTCGAGTCTGATGAGGGCACTCTCGATCGTTGGGAGATCGACGCCGAAGCGCTGCGACAGTTCGAGACTGGTGACCGGCCCGGTTGACTCGAGCCAGCCACGCAGAATCTCTGCGACGGCCGCCTCATGCTCTTCCGGGACGGTGTCGTGCGTGACCGCGTCGATGTGCGGATCGAGTGTCGCATCGGGATATGCCGCTTGCGCGAGTGCGAGCCGCTCGGCGCTGGTCCAGAACGTGCCGGCCGGCGAGACGAGCGTGGTTGCGCGGCGTTGTGTGACGAGTTCCTCGTGCCATGCGGCCCATGCCGCAACCGGCGGCAGCACGACGAGCGTGGCCAAGGCGTCGTGCAATTCGTCAGCGTCGCGCACGACCGGCCACGACTCTTCGGCAACCTCGGCGATCGCGTCGGCGCTCAAAATGCCCGCGCCGTCGACGTCGCCGCGGATCGTCCGTCGCAGCTGCACGGCACGCGCACGTCGCTCTTCGAGCGGCGCGTCGTCCAAAAACGCATACGGATTCGCGTTGAGAATCTCGTGGCAGAACGGCGACGGCTCGGGCGTGTCGACGGCGACCGTGCGGATATCCCCGGCTTCGAGGCTGCGCAGCACGCCCAACAGTCCGTCGATGTCCATGGCTTCGTGCAAGCAATTGTCGATCGTTTCGCGCACCAGCACGTGATCGGGGATGCGAATCGGCCCGGTGAGATTCTCTGGGCAGGCCGCTTGGTCGGGAAAGATCGACGCGATCAAGTCATCGGCGCGCATGCGCAGCAATTGTGGCGGGACTTTTTTTCCGCCGCGCATCCGCAGGATCGCGAGCGCGCGGATGGCGTTCCAGCGCCAACGCGCGGCAAACATCGGCGCGGGCAACATCGCCTGGGTCAGGACGTACTCGACGCTCGCCGACTTGACGTATTCGAAAACGATCTCGAGTGGAAACGCGTGCTGGTCGGTCAGCGAGAGCACGATGCCGTTGTCGGTCGCCGCCGCCTGAAGCTCCAAATTGAACGAACGGCAAAAGCGCTTACGAAGCGCGAGGCCCCACGCGCGATTGATGCGCGCGCCAAACGGCGTGTGCAGGATGAGCTGCATTCCGCCGCCTTCATCGAAGAATCGCTCGGCTACGATGGTTCGATCGGTCGGAACGACGCCGAGAATCGCTTTGCCGGCACGCACGTACGCGACCGCCTGGTCGGCTCCGGGGTCGTCGAGCCCGCAGTGCTCGATCAAGAACTCGCGCGCCGACGCATCGTCGCGTTCGTCGATCGCCGCACGCACGGCCGCGACTTCGCGCGAGAGTTCGATCGTGCGGCCCAGGCCCTCACCGTTCCAAAAAGGCACCGTCGGCGGTGCGCCCTGCGCATCTTCGACGCGCACGACGCCGGGTTCGATGCGGCGAATGCGCCACGAGGTTGTCCCGAGCATGAAGATGTCGCCCGCGAGGCTCTCGATCGCAAAATCTTCGTCGAGCGTTCCAACCAGATGCCCGTCGGGCTCGGCGATGACATTGAAGTTTGCGTTATCCGGAATCGCGCCGCCCGACGTGATCGCCGCCATGCGCGCGCCGCGCCGTCCGCGCAGCCGCCCGTTGACGCGATCGAAGTGCAGGAACGCGCCGCTGCGTCCGCGCGAGGTCGCGACGCCGTCGGCGAGCATGTCGACGCACATCGTCGAAGTCTTTGCGTTCCAGCGCGCGATACGGGTACGTCGATCGCACGGTTTCGTACAACTCCTCGACGCCCCACTCTTCGCTCGCGCACGCGGCGACGATCTGCTGCGCGAGAATGTCGAGCGGCGCTGCGGGAATCACGATCGCGTCCATTGCGCCGGTGCGAATGGCGCGTACCAGCGCCGCGCACTCGAGCAACTCGTCGCGGGTGGTGGGAAACAGCCGGCCGTGCGGACGCGCGCCAATCCAGTGACCGGATCGGCCGATGCGCTGGAGCGCAACCGAGATCGAGCGCGGCGAGCCGAGTTGAACGACCAGATCGATCGATCCGATGTCGATGCCCAGTTCGAGCGACGCGGTTGCGACGACCGCGCGAAGCTCGCCCGCTTTGAGGCGATGTTCGGCCTCGAAGCGCTTCTCGCGCGACAGACTTCCGTGATGCGGCAGCACCAGGCCCTCACCCAGGCGTTCGGTCAACGCAAAGGCGACGCGCTCGCTCATACGCCGCGTGCCGACGAACACCAGCGTGGTGCGGTTGGCGCGGATCAACTCGGCGAGGCGATCGTAGGTTTCGCCCCACAGCTCGCCGCTCGCGACCGGACCGAGTTCATCGCGCGGCACTTCAACCGCGATGGTCATCGCGCGCCGGCTTCCGACATCGATTACCTGCGCGGCCGGGCTTAAAAATTGCGCCACATCTTCGAGCGGGCGTACCGTCGCCGAGAGGCCGATCCGCTGCGGTTTCTTGCCGCCGTTGGTTTGCGCGATACGATCGAGGCGCGCGAGCGACAGCGCGAGATGCGAGCCGCGCTTGTCGCGCGCCATCGCATGAATCTCATCGACGATGATCGTCGTGACGTTGGCGAACAGCGCGCGCGACTTCTCGGCGGTGAGCAAAATGAAGAGCGACTCGGGCGTCGTCACCAGCACGTGCGGCGGTTTGCTGAGCATGCGGGCGCGTTCGGACGCGGTGGTATCGCCGGTTCGCACCGCGGTGCGGATTTCGGCCAGCGGTAAGCCTTGCTCTTGCGCTAAGGCGCGCAGTTCGGCCAGCGGCAGTTCCAGGTTCTTGCGAACGTCGTTGGTCAGCGCTTTGAGTGGCGACACGTAGACGACGCGGGTGTGATCGCCCAGTTCATCGGCGGCGGCGCGGCGCACCAGGTCATCCAGGCAAATGGAAAAGGCGGCCAGGGTCTTTCCCGAACCGGTGGGCGCCGAGATCAGCACGTCGTTGCCGGCATGGATGGCCGGCCAACCGAAAACCTGCGGCTCGGTTGGCTCGCCATAGCGGCTGCCGAACCACTCTTGTACCAGCGGATGGTGCTGGCCATGGGCCTGGGGTTCGGCATGATCTTCGCCCCGGCCATCAACACCGCCAGGCCGGCGTGCCGCGCGAGGACTCGGGCGTAGCCTCGGCGCTGGTCAACACCATGCAGCAGGTGGGCGGATCGATCGGTGTATCGATCCTCAGCACCATCGCGGGCAGCGCCACGACCAGCTACCTGCTCGCCCACCACACCGGCCCGAAGGCGCTTGCGCTGGCGACCGCGGCTACCCACGGCTACACGCTGGCCTTCACGATCTCAGCCGCGCTGCTCGGGCTCGGCGCGATCCTGGCGATCCTCATGCTGCCGTCACGGCGCCGGCTGGAAGAGCTGAGCAACGCGGCCGCCACCCCCATCGCCGCACCGCAGCCCACGGCAACCGGCCCCACGCCCACCCCGACACCGCAAAGCTGATCTGAAAATGTAAATGCACTTTCGGAGCCCCAGCGTAAAAGTTTTGGCCTTGTATTGGCCGGCAATATTCGCTGCTGGACACACGCTGCAATATAGGCGTAATCTGACAGCAGCTCCGGACCTTGGCCGTTGCTCCGTAAATTTGAGGTGAGCGGCGCAAGACGGAGTTTTTTAATGCCCCGAGCCAGGCGCTGGACGGCGCGATGGCCCAGAAATGGACAACAGCCTGGGGCGAATTGTTTCTCCCGCCATGCGGATTTTCCCGTATGACCGGCTACCCACCCGTCAATTCTTTACTGACTGAGGAGTGGGTCATGAGCATCGCCGCCGTCCCGCCCGCCCAGCGTTCCGCCCCCTACGACGGCACGACATCCTTCCCCGACAGTGAGCCGCCGGTCACCACCGTCGCGAGCCGGGTCCGGGCCGGGGTCACCACCGTGTTCGTGGTCGTGCCGTTCGCCGGCCTGGCCGCGGCCGTGTGGCTGGCCTGGGGCCACGGGCTGGGGCTGGCCGACGTCCTCCTGGCGGCCGGCTTCTACGCGCTGACCGGGCTCGGGGTGACCGTCGGGTTCCACCGGCTGCTGACCCACCGCGCGTTCACCGCGTCCAGGCCGCTGCGGATAGCGCTGGCCATCGCCGGATCGATGACCTTCCAGGGGGACGTGATCGGCTGGGTCGCCATCCACCGCCGCCACCATGCCTTCACCGACCGGCCCGGTGATCCGCACTCTCCCTACCGGTACGGCACCAGCGTGGGCGCCCAGCTCCGGGGTCTGGCCCACGCCCACGTCGGCTGGCTGCTGCGGGACGATCCGACACCGCCTGCCCGGTACGCCCCGGACCTGATCGCCGACCCGGCGATGCGGGCCGTGGCGGCGGCTTTCCCCGCCCTGTGCGCCGCCTCGCTGCTGCTGCCGGCCGCGGCAGGCTGGCTGATCGGCGGCTGGCGCACCGCACTGGGCGCCTTCCTGTGGGCCGGGCTGGCCCGCGTCGCCCTGCTGCAGCACGTCACCTGGTCCGTCAATTCACTGTGCCACGTCATCGGCAGCCGCCCCTACGCCACCCGCCGCTACGACCGGGCCACCAACCTGTGGCCGCTGGCGCTGATCTCGTTCGGGGAGAGCTGGCACAACGGCCATCACTCCGACCCCACGTGCGCCCGGCATGGCACCGGACCCCATCAGGTCGACCTATCCGCGGCCGTCATCCGCTGCTTCGAGCGTCTCGGCTGGGTCACCGCCGTGCACTGGCCCGACCCGGGCCGCCTCGCCGCCCGTTGCCGCTCCGGAGGCGGCTAGCTGCTGCTGGCTAGGGGGCGATGCTGGCCGTCCGGTGGATAACGTCGCCCGCCAGCTCGGTCAGCGGGCGATTGTGATTGCGCGCGAAGCGGCGCATCAGGAGGAAGGCCTCGTCCGGGCTGACCCGCAGCCGCTCGGCCAGGATGCCCTTGGCCTGCTCGATGACGACGCGGCTGTTCAGCGCGACCTGGAGCTGCCCGGCCACGAGCTCGCGCTCGCGGATGGCCCGCTCCTGCAGGATGCCGATGGTGGCCACATCGACCAGCGCCCGGGCGGCGCCCGCCACCAGTGGTTCCAGGCCGCCGGGCGCGCTGCTGAACAGGTTCAGCGTCCCGATCACCTCGTCGCGCAGCCGCATCGGCAGGGCGTGCACGCCGACCAGCCCGCCCTGGGCCGCCGCCGCCGCGAACCGCGGCCACCGGGCCGCCACCTCGGGGACGCGGATGTCGGGGACGATGACGGCCAGCCGGTGCGGTAGGAGTCGGGACACGGCCCCTCGTCGTGCTGGATCTGCAGCAGCTCGACCACCCGGGCCTCCTCGGCCGAGGCGGCCACCAGCCGCAGCGACCCGTCGGCGCCGGCCAGCAGCAGCCCGGCCGCGTCGACCTCCAGCAGCTCCACGCACCGCTCGGTCAGCGCCTGCAGGAACTCCAGCAGGTCAAAATCGGCCACCAGCGTGTCGGCGAGCTCGACGAAGGTCTCGGCTAGCCGTTCGCTCATGGTCGCTGCCATAGCCGTAACAGTAGACCTTCCGGGGGGGCCTGCCGCCCGCGCCGCCGCCGGCCTGACACGGCCGCGGCTCGGGATCGGGATCCGGGTCAGGGTCGAAGCGCAACCGCCGGCCGACCACGTCATCGGCGATCTCGCCCAGGGCAGGCCGCTGGCGAAAGCCTCGCCCGGAGCCGCACGGAGGCGTCCTCCAGGCTGACATCGAGCTGCACGGAGATCATCCCGATGGCCTGGTGACCTCGGCCCGGCGGTCGGACAGCCCGTCCAGCGGGTGGTAGCCCGGCCGGGCACTCACCCCGGCCGCGGCATCCAGCACCAGCTGCAGGGCGATGTCGGCCAGCACCAGCGCCTCGGCCAGTTCCCCGGCGGCCAGCGGGCCGGGCCGGGCCGGTACAGCGACAGCACCCCGACCCGGATGGCCCCGGCCTGCAGCGGCAGCGCGAACAGCGCCCGCGCCCCGGCGGCCACCGCGGCCGGGGCGAAGACGGGCCAGCGGCCCGCGGCCAGGGCCAGGTCCGCGATCAGCTCCGGGGTGCCGAGCGCGAAATCCGGTGCCCGGGTCCCTCGCCCGGGTGAACTGCAGTTCCTCCAGCCGGGCGCTCACCCCGTCGGTGGCGCTCAGCGGCTCGCGGGCCTCGGGCCGCCCACCGCGGTCACGCTCGCGCCATCGACCGCCAGCCGCTGGACCGCCGCCCGGCCCACGGCCGCGACCGACACCGGGCCGTCGCCCTCATGGGCAGCGGCGATCCACTCCCATACCTGGACGGTCCGCTCGCCCCCACCGTCCGGCCTCACACCGGACGGTGGCGGGCCTGGGCCAGCTCCGCCTGTTCCACGCTGGCGTGGACGGAGAAGGCATCGGCCAGACCGGTCAGGGCGAGAACCCGGATCACCAGCTGCTGGGGCGCGGCCAGCAGCAGGCACCGCGGCCGGCTCGCTTGCTCCCGCCGGTCAGTGCCCACAGGCCACAGCAGTCGATGAAGTCCAGACCCGTCAGGTCGATGATGATGTCCGGGTGGGCGGCCGCCACCCCCGCGAGCGCTACCGTGACGCCCGCGGCGTCGTTGACGTCAAACTCCCCGCGCAACCCGACGACGGCGTGACCGTCCCGTACGACGCTACTCAGATCGATGTTGACCATCAGGACACCTTCCTGTCAGGACAGGAAGGTGTCCTGACCCAGCGGCAGGAGTTAGCCGCGGCTACGGGGTCTGATCCGGTGAGCGGCCAGGTGCCGTGGTGACGGTGACCAAGACAACAATTAGGACTTCCATACGAACCTCTATTTTGAGACCGGACCATA